>CAWKFD010000031.1:0-462942 GCA_963848805.1 uncultured Acidobacteriaceae bacterium
CGCCATGTGTAAACCACGTGGCAAACTGCTTCATCTTTCCCACCAGCTAGCCCATGCGCCCGTCGCGAGGCAAATCCCTGGTCGCCTCGCTTCTGTCCAGCAGCATCTCAAAGTACGCGCGAATCATGGGTAGCGATCTTCGACTCTCGGCCGCTCGTAGCTGCCCGTCGCCGTGTACTGGGCGATTTGGCTGAAGATCCACGGATTCGCCGGCGCCGCTCGCCCGATCATCACTGCGTCGCAGCCCGTCTCGGCCACCATCGCCACGGCGTCCTCCGGCGTGCGGATGTCTCCGTTCCCGATCACCGGAATCCCCACCGCCTGCTTCACCGCGCCAATCCATTCCCAGTGCGCCTGGCCGCTGTAGCCCTGTTCGCGCGTGCGCGCATGCAGCGCCACGCCGTTCAGCCCCTCGGCCTCGGCCATCCGCGCCAGCTCCACGCACACAATCTGCTCTCGTTCCAGCCCATGCGGAACTTCACGGTGAAGGGAATTGTCACCGCCCTGCCGTACCGCTCAAAAATCTCGCCGATCTTCGGCAAATCGCGCAGCAGGCCCGACCCCCCGTTGCATCCCACGACGCGCTTGGCCGGGCAGCCCAGGTTCAGGTCCACCGAGTCGAAGCCCGTCTCCTCCACAATCCGCGCCGCTTCGGCCAGCGTCTCGGGATTCGATCCGAAAAGCTGCGCCCCGATGGGATGCTCGTCGTCGTAGAACGTCAGATAGCGGCGCCGCTTCGTCTCCCGCATCCGCGCCAGCCCATCGGCCGAAGTGAACTCCGTCATCAGCAGCCCGCATCCCGACTGCGCATTTGACACCGCAGCCTCGATCTGCGCGCTTCCGTTTCCTGACCCCTGTCCCTGAACCCTGATCCCTGGTGAACAGACTCGCATGCCGAATAAACCTCCGAAACACCGTGTCCGTGACTCCGGCCATTGGCGCCAGCACCGTCGCCGGCCGCACCGCAACCGCGCCCAGGCGCACCTCCGCCGGAACCCGCGCCTCCGCGGGCATCGCGTGCTCCACCGGATTGTCCCAATTCTTATCACGGTGAATCCGCGTCCTGCCATTATCTGCCACTTCGTTGGTAGCGCCGGCTCCTATCCGCGACTTCTTTCGCGCGGAACTCCGTGATCCGACAACAATCCCCGGGCATCGGCTCTGCGAACGAAAACTGAGCGTGCTCTTCACACTTCAATATTGCCTAAGTCGCCCTTGAACGCATCGAGCGGCGTCTTTTTGCCGCATTGATCGATTAGTGTTTCTTCTACCGGGAAAGTAGCGCGTCGCTCCCCTTGTCGCTTCCATGTCGGGATTCCATATGAAATCTCTGCTCGGCTTTGGGCGCAGCCTTGCGGTTCGTGCTGCAGACCGCTAAGAGCGTATTCCTCCGTCTTCGGGCTGCGCGGCCACATACGCGTGGATGGACTTAATTCGCGACCCATTTAATCCCGTGCCTCCAATCGTTCTCCCAACAAACTTAGGCCCCCGCCGCGGCGGAGGCCCACTCTTCAAGTCGGTCCCCCGGTTACTTGTGGCTGCCGCTGCTGCAATCGCCTTGTCGCTCTTGGCGTACTTCCGCCGGAACCGCTCCACGCGTCCCGCCGTGTCTACCAGCCGCTGCTTGCCGGTAAAGAACGGGTGGCAAACCGAGCAGATTTCCACGTGGATGTCGCCTTTGTGGGTCGATCGTGTCTCAAAATTGTTTCCGCAGGCGCAAATCACCCGCACCGCGGCGTAATTGGGATGAATCTTTTCCTTGGGCATCTAAATGCCAAACCTTTCCTACACATGTTCTCTGTCAATATTGTAAGTGGATTCGCTCGGTTGCGCAATCCGGGGGCAGGGGGGTTCCGCGTCCCGGGGAAAGCTACCAGCCTTTAGCACAGGACCGCGAATCACTGACGGCTTCCGGTGAATCACGCAATCTTACCGAGCACAAACCAGCTACGAGCTACAGGCTGGTGCCTGGCCGCGCGATTGCGCTGACGGCAAGAGCGGAACTGGTAACGGATGAACGGCGGAAACTGGAACTATCGAAGATAAGGAGCGATTGTTTGGTTGAACATGCCAGCCGCCAGAATCAGATCAGATCAAGGCGACGTGGGCCGCGAAATCCCCCAACCATGAGATAAATTCCAGAACTTCCAGGCCGGAACCGCAACTGGCTCACCCGATAGCGAGGCGTCCAATCACGAATGACCTTGGTGGGGCGCCTTGTCCCCATCTTTCCCCTCGCGGATGGCTTTACTTCGCCGATGCGGAGGTGACTCCTTCCGGAGAAGCCCTCCCCGGCCCCTTTTTCACAACAGGAGAATCCCCATGTTTTGTTCCAGAGGTGGCCAGAGTCCCAGCCGGGTTCAGAGATTTTGCAAAGGTTGCGGAGCTGCCTAGAGAGTCTGGGCAACGGCGAAAGCCTCTCTCCGGTCGCTGTCCACCCACTCGTCCAAGCCGTTCCGCTGTCAGCACAACCTCAGGCGCAGTACCCGCCATCGCCAGCACCGATACCGTATCCGCAGGCGCGAACTTCATCGCAGTTCCCGCCTCCACCAGTGACAACACCCTATCCGCAGGCCCCGCCGCCTTATCCGCCTCCTGGCATGACGCCGGTAATGTACCAGGCATACCCCGGCCAACCGCAAGGCTCCAAATCGAATGCCCTTTTCATCGGCATCGCGTGTCTGGCGGTTGTGGCCGGCGTAATTTGCGTTACCGTTTACAAAAATCAGAATCACGGCATGGTGATGATAACAAACAAGGACCAGGTGGTCCTCTTCTGGCACGGCCACCGAGGCCGGGCCAGGCGCTCGGGAACGCACTGAAGGCTGATGGATACTTCCAGGATCAGGGGGCGAGCGTGCTGTTGGACAAGGGAGCCGAGCAGTACCGCCATCTCCTATGCTGGTGAAGGACGGCTTCTGGAACCGAGAGAGGGTGTGCGGTGCAAACTTTGACGAGCTTACGCGCGAGGTGGCTTCGTCGGTGGGCGGGCTTCCTCTGAACGTGCGGCTGATGAACAACACCAAGACCGTCGAAAAGACCTCTTCCGTGGGCAGCGTGGCTTTCGGCAACGACGCGGTGCGGGTACGAGGGTGCGGCCACGCAGGCCGAAGCGCAGGCGCTCGGCCAAAAACTGCAATCGCTCGGTTTCCTCTGGGCAAGGGCCGTCGGTTATTATCCTGGGCAAGCGCGCCAGCGGTACGACGATCGCGTCGTTGTGGGCGACGGAGTGTGGAACGACGCCGACACTGTAAGCGGTTTTGAAGACCTTGTGCGCCAAGCCGCCCCGGCCGTTGGTGGATTGCCGATCAATGCTCCTGTTGAGCGCTCGCTCCAAAAAGAGAAGGACGAGCAGATTCGGTAGAGAGCGGAGCCGGGCGCCGGCGGCGGAAAAGCTCCCACAATCTTCATTCTTGTTGATCCGGCGGCAGGCGGTTTGCCTTGCACCTTGTGAACACGCAACTCCAGGTAGAAAAGGACGAGGTAATCAATCAGAGCCACTTAGCCCCTGTCATTTTTTTCGACCAGTGGCCTGCGGCGGAGTTCTTGCTATAAAATCCGATTCCATCGGCGGTCGCCGTATCGTCTTCAAATCCCCCTGCCGTGGAGGGGCTTGTGTCAGCTCCCGACGTAATCTTGAAAAACGGCAAGTTTGCCCAAACGTCACGGCGCGATGCCTGGTGGCTTTCTCCCACTGCCGTTTTTCTTGGTCTGGGCGCATTTCTGGTCTATGCGAACTGGGCAGCTTTCCAGAACAGCCATTACACCTACGGGCCATATATCTCGCCGTTTTACTCTCCTGAGCTGTTTGGCAGTTCCCCACACGCTTTGTTTGGCCCCAAACCGGCGTGGTACCCGAACTTTTTGCCATTTTCTCCGGCTCTGCTCATTCTCTGGATCCCGGGCCTGTTCCGCGTCACCTGCTACTACTACCGCGGCGCGTATTACAAGTCATTCTGGGCCGATCCTCCGGCCTGCGCAGTGAGCGAGCCGCGAAAGAGCTACCTGGGAGAACGAAGCTTTCCGCTGATTCTGCAGAATTTTCACCGCTATTTCTGCGCCTCTCCTACATATCTGGGGCTTTCTCGTCTACGACGCGGTCAAGTCGTTCTTCTTCCCCAACGGATTTGGAATCGGGGTCGGGAGCCTTGTTCTGGTCGTGAACGTCGTGCTCCTGGCCGGATATATCTTCGGGTGTCATGCATTCCGGCACATGGTCGGAGGCTGCTTCGACCAGATCTCCGATCACCCCGTCAGTCATAAACTCTACGATTGCGTAAGCTGCTTGAATGCGGCCCATAAGAAGTGGGCGTGGGCGAGCCTCCTTTGGGTCGCGTTTTCCGATATCTACGTCCGCCTCTGTTCGATGGGTATCTGGCATGATTGGAGAATTCTCTAGATGCCGGAGTTCCAGCGGTTCTCCTACGATGTGTTGGTGATTGGCGCGGGCGGGGCAGGGCTGCGCGCGGCCATCGAGGCCGGAGCCAACGGCGCAACCGTGGGAGTAGTCTGCAAGTCTCTGCTCGGTAAAGCGCACACCGTTATGGCCGAAGGCGGAATTGCGGCGGCGCTGGCCAACGTTGACGATCGCGATAGCTGGCGGGTCCATTTCGCCGACACCATGCGCGGCGGCCAATACCTCAACAACTGGCGCATGGCCGAACTGCACGCCAGGGAAGCGCCGGAATGCGTGCGCGAACTGGAGGCATGGGGCGCGCTTTTCGATCGCACTCCGGATGGCAGGATTCTGCAGCGAAACTTCGGCGGACACAAGTATCCGCGCCTGGCGCACGTTGGCGACCGCACCGGCCTGGAGATGATACGCGCGCTCCAGGATCACGGCATTCATGGGGGGATGGAAGTCCACATGGAATGTACGGTGCTCAGCCTGCTGCTCGATGGGAACCGCATTGCCGGAGCTTGCGGCTACGATCGCGAGAGGGCCGGTTCTATCTCTGGCAGGCGAAAGCGGTGGTGCTGGCCACCGGCGGCATCGGGCGCGCCTTCAAGATCACCAGCAACAGTTGGGAATATACGGGCGACGGCCTCGCCCTCGCGTACCGCGCTGGAGCCGAACTTCAGGACATGGAGTTCGTTCAGTTTCATCCCACCGGCATGGTGTGGCCGATTAGTGTGCGCGGCATCCTGGTCACCGAAGGCGTGCGCGGCGAAGGCGGCGTTCTGCGCAACAGTGAAGGCCGCCGCTTCATGTTCGACGACATCCCCGATCTCTACAAGGAGCAGACTGCGGACACCGAGGAAGAAGGCTGGCGGTATACGCAAGGCGACAAGAACGCGCGCCGTCCGCCGGAACTGCTCACCCGGGATCATGTGGCGCGGTGCATCAATCGCGAGGTAAAAGCAGGCCGGGGCTCTCCGCACGGCGGCGTCTTCCTTGACATTTCCTGGATCAGCGGCCGTCTCCCGAAATCGGCCGAGCATATCAAGCGCAAACTCCCCAGCATGTATCACCAGTTCAAGCAGCTTGCCGATCTCGACATCACCAAAGAGCCAATGGAGGTGGGTCCTACGACTCACTACATGATGGGCGGAATCCGCGTAGATGGCGATTCGCAAATGTCAACGGTTCCAGGGCTCTTCGCTGCGGGAGAGGTTGCCGCGGGCCTGCACGGCGCCAATCGGCTGGGCGGCAACTCTCTCTCTGATCTCCTTGTATTCGGCCGCCGGGCCGGACGCTACGCCGCGGCCTTCGCAAAGGCCAATGGTCCGGCAGCGGTCGACGAAACAGAGCTTCAGGCCGCGGCGGCGCAGGCCCTCGTTCCTTTCGGCCACGGCTCATTGGGCGAGAACCCATACCAGATTCAATACGATCTGCAGGAGGCCATGCAGGACCTGGTCGGGATCGTGCGCACAGAAAGTGAAATGCGGCAGGCGCTCGAAGTGATCGCGCAATTACGCGCCCGGGCAGAGCGAGCAGGCGTAGCCGGCCATCGTGAGTACAACAATGGTTGGCACACGGCGATCGACGTCGGGAATATGCTGGTCGTGTCGGAGGCCGTTACCCGCGCGGCGCTGCTGCGCAAGGAGAGCCGCGGAGCGCAGTTCCGCGAAGACTTCCCCGGCAAAGACCCCGAGTGGGGAAAGTACAACATCGTTATCAAGCGGGGCGCAGATGGCGCGATGCTCGTGGAGAAACACGCGCTTCCGCCAATGCCGGACGATTTGAAGAAAGTGATCGAAGAGATGAAATAGCCGGAGGCAAAACAGATGGCCATAGCAGCGAAATTTCGCATCTGGCGCGGAAATCTCGACGGCGGCGCCTTCCAGGATTTCACTACGCCCATCGAAGAGGGGATGGTGGTTCTGGACGCGGTGCACCGTATTCAGGCGCAGCAGGCGCCCGACCTGGCAGTGCGATGGAACTGCAAGGCCGGCAAGTGTGGATCGTGTTCCGCCGAAATCAACGGCATGCCCAGGCTCATGTGCATGACGCGGCTCAGCGGCATCGACCTGAGTGCGCCGGTCACCCTGGAGCCGATGCGCGCGTTTCCCGTCATTCGCGATCTGGTCACCGACGTCTCCTGGAACTTCCGTGCCAAGAAGACCATCAAGCCGTTCAAGCCCCGTCTGCCCGACGCGCCCGACGGCACCTGGCGCATGCAGCAGGTTGACGTCGAGCGTGTGCAGGAGTTTCGCAAGTGTATCGAGTGTTTCCTCTGCCAGGACGTATGCCATGTATTGCGGGAACACCACAAGCAGGATGAGTTTGTCGGCCCGCGTTTGCTCGTTTACGCCGCCGCGCTCGAAATGCATCCGCTGGATACCGAAGACCGGATTAGCGATTTGAGGCACAGGCACAGCATCGGCTACTGCAACATCACTACGTGTTGCCGGCAAGTCTGCCCAGAGGGAATTACGATCACCGAGAACGCCATCATTCCTCTTAAAGAGCGCGTGGTTGATCGCTACTTTGACCCCCTCAAGAGCCTCTTCCGCATCCTCTGATCCCAAGCCCCGTCTCCCTGAGCGGGAAATTGTTCATCTCGGCGGGCTGTCATGGGCTTCGAACACAAGCCCTTCCGGCTCCAATTCTTCGCATTCGAAGGCTGGGTTCTGCAGCAGGCGCACGCAACGATTCCAGCGCAGGATGGCATCGTCGTTTCCCGCTGGACGGATCTTTTCCGCCTCCGCGAAAGAACGAAGAGCCAGCTCGAAAAGCGTCAACACTGCGGCAGGCGGCTGTCCCGTTTTGAGCTGCGCCTTAGCGCGCCGTTCATACAGAATCCCGGTGTAGTAGTGACGCTCGTACGGATCTGTCAGCAGTTGGAAGATCTTCTCCGCCTCCCTGAACCGGTCGGATCCCCCGGCGAATTCGTCGGTAAGGGCGAGCCCGAGCAAACGCAATGCCATCTGATGCCGCGGCTCGACAGCCAGGATGTCGTGGCAGATCGATTCGGCTTCCTCTGGTTCGTTGAGCGAGCGATACAGTTCCGCCTTTGCGATGGCCTCGGGTATTCCGCTTGTCGAAATGTGCTTGAGCTTGTAGTCCATATCCACTCCCTCCACGCCAGATTCTCTTTGCCGCGCGAATTTTGCCGCCCGGCTCGATTCTTCCCGCATGACACCTTCAATGTGCCGCCAAATCGGAAGCGAGAAGCCCCGATCTCAATGCGGAGTTTGAAAAACGATCTTTCAGGGGACGAGCGACATACCAGAGGCGGCGTTCTCACTGCGTTGTGGATCGCCCTGCTCTGCTTTCTTGACCACGACATTATGCTTCTTTTCCCAGGCATAGTCCAATTTTAGGTAGCGGGTCAGTTTGAAGGGTCCACACTTCAGCCCGTACATCATTCCAACCTCTTCATTTCAACGCGGGCTTTAGTGTCTGCGTGAGAACTCCACGAGGTACTTGTAATTCACAGTGCAGTTGGGCGACAAGAGAAATATGTCGCGATTCAAGGTTTATAGCCCGGATCAGGCGTATTTGCTGCCGCCGAGCGTGCGGGATGAGTTGGGCGAGAAGCACTTGTGTTTCTTCGTTCGCGAGTTGATTGAACGGTTGGATATGAGCGTTTTTGAATTGAGCTACAGCGCCCAGGGCGGCGAGCTTTATGCGCCCCAATTGATGCTGGGCGTGTGGCTTTACGCTTACGCGTTGGGCATCACCAGCGCGCGGCAGGTGGAGCGGCGCGTGGTCGAAGATCTGGCATTCCGCTATCTGGCGGCCGGCGAACGGTTGGACAACTGGGCGCTGAGCGCGTTCCGGCGCCGTCACGGGCGGGCCCTGAACGACGCCTTCACGCAGGTGCTGGAGTGGGCTCAGCGGCAAGGCATGGTGAAGCTGGGCCGTGCGGCGATCGATTCGACGCGCATCGCGGCCAACGCCAGTAAAGACCGCGTGGACTCTGAGCAAGCACTGCGCGATACGCGGGCGCGGCTGCGCCGCCAGGTGCGCGCCTGGCAGAAGGCGGCCGACCGCGACGATGCCGAGCCAGGCGGACTGGACGTGGCCATCGAGGAGTTGAACAAGGCACTCGACGAGATGCCGCGGCGCATGGAGCGGCTGAAGAAGAGCGGATCTGAAGAAGCTCTCGCGAAGCGACGAAGATGCGCGCTTTCTGCGCCAGCGCGGAGACAAGTTCGTGCTCGGCTACTCGGCCGAAATCGCCGTCTCGGACGATCATCTGATCGTGGCCCAGCGGGTGACGCAGAACGCGACCGACAACGCCTCGCTCGAGCCCATGCTGGACCAGACCGAACAGCGCTGCGGCGCGCCGCCGGGCGCAGGCTCTGGCCGACAGCGGCTTCTTCTCCATCGATAACCTCAACCGGATGGAACAACGCAATATCGATGCTTACGTACCGGACTCCAACATGGCGCGGGCTCTGAATCTGGGCGCGCGCTGCCGCACCCGGGCCTGTGCGCCGGCCCATCGCCGCATGCGGGCCAAGCTGCGAAGCCCGGCCGGGCAGGCCGCCTACGCCCGCCGCAAGGCCATCGTCGAACCGGTATTCGGAGTCCTGAAACAACAACGTGGAATGAGACAATTTCGCACCCGTGGATTGAACAATGTAGGAAACGAATTCACCCTGGCCACACTGGCCTTCAATATCACCCGGCTGCACGCTATCAAGGCAGCCTGAACCGAAAACAAATTGCAATGCCGACTACCAACTCATCAGAAAACATCGGGCTTAAGCGTTTTCACGCAGACACTTTAGCCCCTGAGGGGCAAAATCGCCAAACTAACCCACTACGGAAATCCCTGTTTCACCGAGCCGACTCATTGTGGCAATCGAACGCGCCCTCTTCGATGAATATGGCGAGCCTGGCCTGACTTACGTCCCCGCCAGCGGCGGCGGACGAAAGCCGAATGCGGCATCCACGACCGCCGCGACACCCAGGGCGGCTTCATCCTCGAAGGGCCGCGCCGCAATCTGAACGCCAATCGGTAATCCCTCGGGCGAACGGCCTACGGGAATCACCGCCGCCGGGCAGGCGAACGCGTTGAACCACTGCGTGTATCGCATTGCGTCAAGATAAGCGACAGTCTTGCCGTCAATTATCCATGCGCGCTCACCGTGGCGAAATGCGGGAATGCTCGCCGTCGGACAAAGCAAAACCGGAAACTCGCTCATCTGGGCGAGGGTCTTCGCGCGCAGCACGTCCAGCTCGGCCCAGGCGTTCAGCAATTCTGTCGCGGTGATTGGTCCCGCCGCCTCCGCGATGGAGAGGAACTCCTTGAAGATGGGGCTCAACCGCTCATGCTCGCCGCGAATTTCAGGCTCGTAAAACATAGCTCCGCACTGCACAAAGAACTTCCACCATAGTTTGCGCAGTGGCTCCAGAGTGCTGGGCCGGAAGGGCTCGACGCGAAAGCCTGCCTCGCTGAGCGCCTGCGCTGCAAACCTCACCGCGCCGCGCGTCTCCGGCGTCACAGGGACCAATCCATCGTCCTCGAAAAATCCTATGGTATTCATCCGCAACTCGCTGAGGCTAGGCTCGCGGAGCGCAACCGGCGGACTGACCAGATCGCGAGGGTCCTGTCCCGCAAGCGCCCGAAACAACAGCGAAACATCGCCGATCGTTCGCGCCATGGGTCCGATTGCGCCCAAAATCGAAAATGGTCCCACGCACGGAGGCAGATGCCCGCGCCCCGGGATTCTCCCCGGAGTTGGCTTCAGCGCACAGATGCCTGTGAAGTGCGCGGGAACTCGCACCGACCCTCCACTATCGCTGCCTAATCCCCCTGCGGACATCCCTGCCGCAATAGCGGCTGACTCGCCTCCGCTCGATCCGCCCGGCGAGCGATCAAGATCCCAAGGGTTCCGCGAGCGTCCATGGAGCAGATTCGCAGTTTCGTACGCCATCAGGAACTCCGGACAATTTGTCGTGCCCAGAATCAGTGCCCCCGCCGCGCGCAGCCGCGCCACCACGACAGCATCTTCAGCCGCAATCTCGCCCTTGCGCAGCAGGCTCCCGATTTCCGTGCGGTAACCTGTGGTTGCAATCGAAGATTTAACGGTAACCGGCAGGCCATGCAACGCCCCACGCGGTTCGTGCGCCGCGTCGAGCAGCCGTGCCTGCGCGCGCACGCGCTCCGCGTCGAAGTCGGCGAATGCGTTGAGTTCCGGATTCAGCCGCTTAATCCGCCGGATGTGCGCCTCGGCCAGCTCGGCCACCGAGGTCTGACCCGTGCGCACCAACTCAAGCTGCCTCGTCGCCGGCGCCAGCACAAGATCGTTCATGGCCGCGATCCAGGGGCCGATTGCGGTGCTTCAGCCTCCGGCGGCGCCGCGGGGAGGAGCTGATAGTCGAACCGGTAAGAGCGCACCGGCTCGCCCGAATCGAACCGGTCGTTCCAGTTCAACTGGTAGTCGAGCGCGCCCGCATCGTCGGGATACTTCTCTGTTTCTGAATAAGGATAGGCGGTCATTCCGTGATACGGCATCTGCGCCACGGTGAATGGCGACCCATCCCACCAGTCCATATCCTTCACGAACCCATTGGCGTAGAAAAAGTAGTCGCGCTTCCAGTGCGCGGGCAGCGCAGGCAACGTGCTCGCGTCGAACTCCGCCGCAATCTCTTCCCCGCTCCCGAAAATCACGAAACGATCGTCAATGTTGGTCAGCAGCGGAGTTACATCTCCGAAATGCGTGTAATTGCCGCGCTCGCGTTGAAAAGGCCCGCTCAAGCTTACCAGGTTGTAGTCGTAGTCCAGGTCGCCCTCGCTAGCGCCTTCGATCTGCTTCGGATAGCCGCGAAAATCGAGCGTGGCCGCGGCCAGTGGAACCTCCGTTGTCCGCGCCTCGGCATCTTCATTCTGATCGATCAACACCTGGTCCCAGTAAATCTGCAAATTCGTCATCAGCCGGATGCGCCGCGTGCCCGCCGGCAGCTTGCCCGATAAGTCCACCACAATCGTGCGCTCCAGGCCGGCGGGAAATCCCGCGTCGTCTTCGATCCGCCGCCATGTGCCGTCGGGCAGTTCCGCCTCGACGTATGGCGGAATCTCCTTCAACCCCGCCTGCCACGCGGCATAGAGCGACGTCGCGCTAAAGTAGTTCACGTAGCCGGTCATCAACAGCCGCAGCGGTGCGTTTGGCTTCGTCTCGCCCAGGTCCAGCGTGAGCGCATGCAGGTTGGCAAACCCATCGTACGGCAGCGCCTTGAATCCACTCGCAAACACGTGATCGCGGCGGCTCAGTTGATCGAGCACGTCGCGCCCTTCGCCGTCCCACGCGCCCACAGGCAACCGCGTGCCCTCACTCGCCACCACGCGCCCCGAGGCAAATGGCGGATCGTCGAGGAATCGCTCATCGGGATTCACCTCCACCCTCTCCGGATGATCCACCGCGACCATACGCAACTGGTCGATATAGTTCACCTCTTCCATCGGCTCCATAAAGCGCACGCTGATCTTGCCCTTGACTGGCGCGACATTCGCGCCGTCGATCTTCACCCACTCGCCGGGATTCGGTATGTTGCGCCGCGTCGGCGTAAACCAGTGTCCCACAACTGCCGCGCCGATCACGTCGGTCACGAATTTGTATTTGTGCCCATCCCACGCGAACAGCACAGGGCATGAGCTGCCGCGCCGATCCGCTTCCTTCATTGCGATCACCTGTTTTCGAGGCAAATCGATCTCATCCTGCAACACCCCCGTGGGCCACAGTATTCTCAGCAAATCCACGCCTGGCGCCTGGCCCAGGCCCATGAGAATCTGCGGCGGCGCCTGCGTCTGGTAGCCCGACGCGCCCGCCAGTTCCCACTTCTGCCACAGTCCGTTGGCAAACACTTCCACCTTCACACCCAACGCGGTCTTGTTGTCCGCGAGGCCGGTCAGGTCGAGGCGCACAAAGTGATTCTTGTTCGCCCCCACGTTGCGCAACAGCACTGGAGCGGCGTTCTCCTGAATCACGACCAGATCCGGGGCGCCATCGCCATCCACATCGGCAGCGATCAATCCGCGCGGCCGAGTAAGCCGAACGCTGTCCACGCCCAGCGCATGGCTCACATCTTCGAAACTGCCGTCGCCGCGGTTGCGAAATACGCGCACTTGCGGCCCGGCCTTTGTCTCCACGACCGCAGCCAGATCGATCCAACCGTCATTGTCGATGTCGATCGCCGTCACTCCCCATCCGCGCAGCGCATCGTCGAGTGGCAGCGGAACGCGTTCAAAGCGCCGGCTCACATGATCCGGGCCCTCCACATTGCGCCACAACGTGAGCCCCGGCGCGCCCGCGTGAGTCACCGCAATGTCCATCCATCCGTCCTTGTTGTAGTCGAGCACCGCAATCCCAACGGTAGGCGGCAGCTTGACGTCTCCATACAGCAGTTGCGTCGGATACTTCCCTTCCCGCGGATTCACATAAATCACAGGCGAAGGCTCATCGCCGGTCACCGCCAGGTCCACGGCGCGATCGTTATTGAAATCGGTCAGAATCGCTGCCGCGGTCTTGCCGCTTCCACCCAACCCGGTCTGCTCGGTCTGCTCGGTAAAAGTTCTGTTGCCGTTGTTGCGCCATAACACGTTGGACTCGCCACCCGGCTGAAGCGGCGCGCCGGTCAGCAGCAGATCCAGATCGCCATCGTGGTCGTAATCGACAAATGTAATCCCCGTCGGCCGATTGCGTGGCACGAGGCCCGCCTGTGCCGTCACGTTTTCGAATTTACCGTGACCGAGGTTGCGAAACAACAGCACGCGGTCGTCCAGAGCCACAGCAAGATCGTTCAGCCCATCGCCATCGTAATCGCCGACAGCACATGCCACTGCGTGGCCGTCGGCCTTGAGCCCCGCGACCGCTGCATCCCATTCCTCGAAGCTCCCGGCGCCACGATTGTGCAGTACGCGAATGGCCTGCGCGCCCGATTGCATCAGCACCAGATCCATGTTCCCCGCGCCCGTAACATCCATCATGCACGCGCCGCCCGTGGTGGTGAATGCTGACGCTGAAGTCGCCGAAACCAACGGCTGCGCCACCAGCCGCACCGGAATCATCGCGTGCTCGATTGTTTCGGGCTCTTCCACCGCCGTCGCCGTCGAGTAGTGTCCCTGCTCTCCGTAAGCGAGTCCCAGCGCCGATGAAATCCTGGTGCTCGTCAAATGTTGAAATCGCGCGAAGTGCTGCCTCGCCTCCGCAGTGTGACCTGTGCGCTGCAGCGAGCGCGCCAGGGCGAACTCCGCCGACGCGTGCAGCGGGTTCACCGCCAGGGCCTTTTCGAAGGTCGCGATGGCTTGATCGAATTGCCGCATTTCCAGGTAGCAAGCGCCCTCGAAATACAAGGAGTCCGCATCCCTGGGGTCGAACTTCACCGCCTGCTCGAAACTGGTCAGCGCCTGATCCAATTCGTTGCCCGCGCGTTGCGCCAGGCCCAGGTTGTACCAGGCCTGTGCGCTGGTTGGGTCCAGATCCAGGGCCTCCCGGAGCGCCTTCTTCGCTTCGTCCAGCTTTTGCAAAGTCAGCAGCGCGATACCCTCGTTGATCTCCGCCTGGACCAGCTTTGGATCCTTCTTGAGAGCCTCGGCAAAAGTGCCGGCGGCGCGTTCAGTAAATTGCTGCCCCATCTGCGCCACGCCGCGATTGTTGAGCCGGATCGCTTCGGCATCATAGCGCGCCTGCGCCGTTGCCAACGCAGCCGTGGCTGCCATCAACACCAACGGCCATGCCGCGATCCCTTGCATTGTCCTGCCTCTCATCGTCGCCTTTCTCCCATCGTCGCGGAACCATTCAGTGTACGCGAGCCTTCGGCAGCCTTACAGAAACTGCAGGCGCAATTCCTCCGCCGCGGCCGCACCCTCTGCAATTTATACTTCTCCTGTGAAAAATATTGACGGGCGTGATTTTCTGGCGCTGCCGCCGCGAGTGTGCGCATGAGCCCTGCGGCCTCACCCGCACGGCGCCGCATCGGCGTCGTCACCACCTCCCGCGCCGACTACAGTCATCTCTACTGGCCTCTGCGCGAACTTGCCAGCCATCCTGAAATCGAACTGGGCGTCTTCGCTCTCGGGCCGCATCTCGCGCCGCAGTTCGGCAACACGCTTCAGGAGATTGAGCGCGACGGCTTTCCCATCCAGGCGCGCATCGAGTGCCTGCTCAACTCCGACACCGACACCGGCATGGCCAAGACCATCGGCGTGGCTATTCTTGGCCTGGCCGACGCGCTCACTCGGTGGCGGCCGGATCTGCTGCTGCTCATCGCCGACCGCTACGAGATGCTGGCCCCGGCCTCGACTGCGCTGGCCATGCGCATCCCCATCGCCCACATCGAAGGCGGCGAGGTGAGCCAGGGCGCCATCGACGACGCCGTGCGCAACGCTCTCACCAAGCTGGCGCACGTTCACTTTACGTCCACTGAAACAGCCCGCCTGCGCGTCATTTGCATGGGCGAGGAGCCATGGCGTGTGCATCGCGCCGGCGCGCCTTCGCTCGACCATCTGCGCCGCTCCACGCTGCTCGGGCGCGCGGCGCTGGAAGCCCGGCTGGGCCTCAAGCTCACGCCGCCTACGCTCGTCGCAGCCTGGCATCCTGTCACCATTCTGCGCGACACCAACGCCGAGGCCGATGCCTTTTTTGCCGCGCTCTCTCATACGCCGGGCCAAATTGTTTTCGTATATCCCAATGCCGATGCCGGCAGCTTCGCGCTCATCGAACGCGCCAGGGCGCTGGCGGCAACGCGCGCGCACACTCGGGTCTTCGTCAATCTCGACACAGTCACCTACTGGAGCTTGCTCAGCCAGGCCGATGCTGTCGCCGGCAACTCTTCGAGCGGCATCATGGAAGCGGCATCCTTCGCGCTCCCCGTCGTGAACGTGGGCCTGCGCCAGCAAGGCCGCGAACGCGCGCCAAACGTGATCGACGCGCCCGCCGATGCCGCCGCAATCTGCGCTGCGCTCGAGCGCGCCCTCAGCCCTGCATTTCGCGAAAGCCTCGCCGGCATGACGAATCCCTACGGCGACGGAACCGCGGCCGAAACCATCGTTCGCGTGCTGTCGACCGTCCCCCTCGACCGCTTGCTCATCAAGCAGCCTGTGCCCGTGCCACAGCCTGCCGGCGAGTTGCAACCGGAGCGCATGTGACCGCGCATATTCCCCTTGCCGCGCCCGACATCACCGAGGCGGAGATCGCGGCCGTAACTGCCGTCCTGCGCACGCCCCAGCTCAGCCAGGGCCCGGAACTTGCGGCCTTTGAAGCGGAGCTGGCCGCGTATCATAGCGTGGATCACGCAGTGGCCGTCAGCTCCGGCACTGCCGGCCTGCATCTGGCGCTACTCACGCTGGGAGTCGGCGAGGGCGATGAAGTTATTCTTCCGTCTTTTGCCTTTGTGGGTGTGGCCAACGCGGTACTTCAGGCGCGCGCGACGCCCGTATTCGCAGAAATAAGCCCGCTAACGCTCAATCTCGACCCCACCGCCGTGGAGCGCTCAATCACTCCGCGCACTCGCGCCATCCTGGCCATTCACACCTTCGGCGTTCCCGCTGAGATCGATGCGCTCGGGATTCTTGCGCGCCGGCGCCGTCTCGTGCTGATTGAAGATGCCTGCGAGGCCATTGGCGCGCGCTTCGATTTGCGCCGCGCCGGCAGCTTCGGCGATCTTGCCGTCCTCGGCTTCTATCCCAACAAGCAGATAACGATGGGCGAGGGCGGCGCGGTGCTGGCGCGCGATCCGGCGCACGCAGCGCGCCTGCGCCGGCTCAGAAATCAAGGCCGCGATCCAAATGCCGACTGGCTCGACTGGATTGAGCCGGGCTATAACCACCGTCTTTCGGAGTTGGCCTGCGCTCTGGGCCGCGCGCAGTTCGGTCGCCTTGAAGAGATTCTCGCGCTGCGCCGCGAGGCCGCCGACCGCTACGATGCACTGCTCTCGCGCATCCCCGGACTTGAATGTCCGCCGCTCTCGCTCCCGCGCCGCGAGATCAGTTGGTTTGTCTATGTGGTGCGTCTGCCTGAGGCTACTGACCGCGATCGAGTTCGGGCCGCACTTGCCCGCCAGGGCATCGCCACTGGCCGCTACTTCGCGCCAATCCACTTGCAGCCTGCCTGGCGCGCACGCTTTGGCTCGAACGCCGGGCCCCTGGGGCTCACTGAATCCATCGCGCAGCGCGCGCTGGCGTTGCCATTCTTCAACCGCATCACGGCAGACCAGCAGCAGCGGGTAGCGGATGCGCTGTGCGCGGCGATCGCCCGCACAGCGTGAAGAACGGGATGAACCCGCCAATTTCTATTTGGAATCGGCCGCGGTCACGGTTTGTGCCGGCTTCGCGCGGCACGATCGCAGGTAGGCGATCAGGTCTTTGAGCTCATCCGGCGCAAGAACATCTCCAAAGGCCGGCATCACCTTGCTGCCGTAAACAATCTGCTGCCGCATCGCGGCCTTCGATTTCCTCCGCCCCACGCCGGAGAGATCGGGCCCCTTGTGGCCGCCAACATGGTTCATGGTGTGGCAGTGCTGGCACCCGCTCACGCTAAACACCGCGGCGCCGCGCAACCGTTGCCGCGAAGATGCCTGCGCGAAGGATGAAAAAGCCACAAGGAGAGCGGCAATAAGGGCCAGCAACCTCACTGGCCGGCTCCTCCGCCGTGCCCCGAGCTATCGGCCGCGACATTGCCGTGAATATGCCAGGGCACGCTCTCCTCAGTCACCTCGGGATGCTTGCGCAGAAACTCCAGCGCATACGTATTGGCGGTTGGGTCGTCCTTCTGGTCCGCAAAAATCGCAGCTTCGCGCGCCGCTTCCGCCTTCATGCCCAGCCGGCGATAGACGATGGAGAGGATGTAATGCGCCGCCAAATCGTCGGGATCGATCGATTGCACCGTCTCGTACTCGGCTCGCGCCTCATCGTATTTGTGTTGCTGATAAAACGAGAAACCCAGCTCCCGGTGCGCATCGCGCGAGCGGGGAAATTGCGTGATCACTTCCAGCAGGTCGGCGATGGCGGCATCGGGATGGCCCTGAATGCGATCGACCAGAGCAAGATAATAAAGCGCGCGGGCGTTGTGCGGAGCAAGCTTGAGCGCCTTTTCCAGATTGATGCGCGAACCGTCGTAGCGCTGCCACGAGAAGTCGGCGATGGCGATGTTGGTGTACGCATCGGCATAATCGGGGCGCAACTGAGACACCCGCTCAAAAGCGCGGGCGCTATCCGCGTACTGCTGCGCGTCGAGCAATCCGATACCGTAGTTGTTCCATCGCATCCACTCCGGATTGTCTGCGGGATCCGGCGGCGCGGCCGGATTTGCGCCTATCGCCAACGTTCGCGTGCGCAACGCAATCTCCACCACCGGCATGTCATAGTGCTTGCCCATTACCCAATTGATGAAATGTTGATTGAAGCGGCGATAGTTGACCTTGGCGGTGATAGTAATCGGACCGGTTGCGTCCTGCGGCACTTTGAACTCATAGCGGACGATCTGTGAGCGGCCCGAGACGATGGTGTTGTTGTAGGCGATCACCCGCGTGTCCCAAACCTGATGCCGATCGTTCAAAATGCCTCGATCGTTGATCAGCCGATTGGTAAAGCTGTGCGCGGTGGGATCGAGCTCGCCGTCGGGCTCGAGAACGCCGGAATCCATAATGGTGTGCCCGGCGGAGTCTGCCGCCTGGAACTCTACCCAGCACTCGTAGAAGTCGCGCTGCTCGGGAACGAGATTATGCCCGATTCCTTTGTTCTGGATCACCACGGAAACGGTGAGATCGTCGCCCGGCGCAATGCCAAACGGCTCGTTGCCGAGCGGAGCGATCAGCTTGCCGCCATTGCGCTCGATCGCAAACAAATCCACATTCAGCACCCCGATGTTCTGGGGTCCCTTTTGCAGAAATTCAATCGTCTTTTTCAGTTGCTCGTCGTAGCCGTAGTACTTGTAGAGCAGAGTGTTGGCGCCCAGCCAGCGGTGCGAGGCCATCTTTCCGTCCTCGGCGCCGTAATCCTGCAGCGTGATATTTTCCTGCGGCATGTGGCAGGTCTGGCACGTCGAGACCTTGTCCTTTACATAGAACGGTAGGGGGTTCTGTTTCGAAAACGACGCCTGTTGCCATTCGTCGTAAAGAAAAATCGCGCGCTGCCACTTGTAGTGATTCAACATCTTCGGCAACGCAGCCTTGTGGCACACTCCGCAGAACTCGCTGGTCCGGTAGAAGTCCTTCATTACCGCCTGGGAGTGACGATCGAGATGGGCCAGGATCTCCTTGTCTGACACCTCGCCGTAGACCGGCTTACCATCGGCATCCACCATTACAGCGGGAACGCCCATGACGTAGCTGCCTGTTCCGCGCTCGTCAACCTTCTGGATGGAATGGCACACCGAACAGGTGATAGCGTCCTGATCGAAGTGGCGATCGATGGGCGAGCCCTTGGTGAGTGCGCCGGAAACCAGCGCGATGGGATTGTGACAGCCTTCACAGTGGCGCGTGTATTCGATGCCGCGTTCGCTGGTCAGAAGATTCACGTTCTTCACGTACCACGGATTGCGGAATGAATTGGCGTGTACAGTCTGGCGCCACTCCGCGTAGGCCTGCTGGTGGCAATGCCCACAATATTTCGCGGTGGGAAAGCTCTTGGAATCGATAAACTCGCCCGTATCGGTCGTGGCATTCGAAGGCAGAAACGGCCGATCCGCGCCAAAGGTCCAGTGATATTGCCCGGCGACGCTCTGGGAGTAGATCGCCCTCTCCACAATTGGGTCGTCGACCGCAAAGGCCGCACGGGTTCGCCACGCCGTCAAGGCACAGGCGAGAGCGGCCGTCAGCAGAACGCTGCTGAGAATGCGCAAATTTCGATTGGCGAAGCGTTGGGGAAGCATCGTCGCGCCCATGATTCTATGGATTGGTGGCGGGATTGGCATCCCGCTTTAGATGGGGAGCAATCTCCACCGAAAGTTGGTTGTCACCGGCTGCAGCCGCCTGTCATGCTGCAATGGTTTTTTCTTCCCTTTCCCCGCTCCCGGTCTTCGAGGTCAAAAAATGCAGCGCAGAACAATGGTTCTCCTTGCTTCTCTTGCATCGTCCACATCTCTCTTTGCCCAGGAGAGTTTCGCCGGGCGCTGGGAGCAGCGTGCCAGCGCCACGCAGGCCAAACAGCCCGCCTGGCCGCCGCCTCTCATTACCACCTATGTCGGCCTCATCCAGGTGGCGCGAGCCGACTTCATCCGTCAGACGGCTCCAAACCTTACCGAGACCTGGAATCTGGATGGCGGCAAGGGCCTGTACGTGATCCCGTTTGCGGATACAGAGATGGCCGTCAATCTGCCGCCTTACTATGAGCACAGCGCTCCCACTGTCGCCAACGGCGCGGGCGATATGTCGTTCCTGTTGAAGTATCGCTACCTTGCCGGAGGCGCCGAGCACGGGAATTATGTGCTGAACACATTCTTCTCGTCCACCATCCCCACTGGCAGCCACAAGAACGGAAGCACCGATGCAACCGTCTCTCCAAATGTGGGCGTAGGCAAGGGCATCGGGCGCTTCGACGTGCAGAGCACGTTCGGCGCCAGCCTGCCCGTCGAAGACACCGCCAGGCTGGGGCGGACGATTCTATGGAACACGGCGATCCAAGCGCAATTTGCCAGGTACTTCTGGCCGGAGGTCGAGTTCAACGCAACGTACTTCAAAGGCGGGCCTAACGACGGCAGGAACCAGACCTTCGCCACTCCCGGAATGCTGGTTGTCAGGAAGCTTCGGCCGCATGAGACCCGCAGCCGGCTCGGCTTGTGCGTGGGCGCCGGAGAGCAGATCGCGACCAGCAAATACCACAGCTACAACCACGAGATCGCCGTGACCACGCGACTATTGTTTTAGAGCGTAGCTGTGCCCAAGGCCCGGTGGCCCGGGCTTTGTCTAAAAACAGCTAGTTCCAAGGGATTCTCCAGGCAAGTCGGTAGTTTTCCGGGCAGACTAACTCAAGTGGGCAGATTCCGCGCCGGAATGAATGGGCGAACCTTCGGCAAAGGGAAGCATCGCCGGTCGCTCGCTCACAAGGTGCTCTGAATCGTGGTAGCGTCTTTCTCTGCCCTCTCTCTAGCGGCTCTCCGTGAAAGGGTCAGCAGCGCGATTGTCACTACTAATCCGATGGTGGAATAGCCAAACACAACTGAAAATTGAATCGGCAATACTGCGAACTCCCAAAAGCCAGTTACAATTTCGAGGATCGACCGCCAGAAAAGCAGGGTGTATACGCCGAGCGCGAACAGGAGCGTCTGAGCAGCAAATAAGAACGCGCAGGGCAGGAGTGCGGACTCGTCCTTTCTGATCAATCTGATGCCATAGAGTGCAGGATGAACGACAAGATAATTTGAGAGTGCAAGGAGAAAAGTGAAGATGACCCAATCCATCGGCGTCGGCGGCACTTTGGTTGGAAATTTTCCACCGATGGATAGAGCTACAGCTTCGAACAACAAGGCGAAGATGGCGAAGAGAATATTCGACAGACCGATGATCCGCAGGGCCCACGCTCTCATGATGTCTTCTCCACAGGCTTCGGGTAGGGAATTATGTTAAGCGTCCTACGTGTGGTTTGCATGTGTTGTCACTTTGCGGATGATTCTAGCGCAAAACGTCTTCCTCGCGGAGAACCGCTCAATTCTGGGTGTGTGGTTGGCAATTGGGAAGTTTGGCAAACGGAAACCGGGCGCTCGCCGCCATTTCTTGGGCAAGCAGCCTCTCTTTTTGTGCAGGATGGCATTCATAAGCAAGGCTCGGTGGCCCATCCTTTCGCCTCCTTTGGCGAGAGGGTGAGATACTACGCTCCGTCACGCGCGCAAATCGCTACTTGCCCGTCGCCTCGGTGATCGTCACAATTCGATCCACGCCCGGCACGGTGAAATGCTCCACCTTGCCGCTCGGCCAGTGCACCTCGATGTCGTCGACCTTCGTCGCCTGGCCCAGCCCGAAGTGCGGCCTTGGATCGCTGCTCGATGCGTAACTGCCCCCGCTCAGCACGTCTCCACGCTGCTTCATGCCGCTCGCGGTCAAGTACACTGTCGCGCCCACCGCGTCGCGCGGGCTTTTGGGCCCACCCACCAGCTTCATTTCCAGCCAGTGGTTCTTGTCCGGCGAAACATTGCGCAACAGCACCGGGTGTCCGTCGATCACATTGATCACAACGTCCGGTTTGCCGTCGTTGAACAGATCGCCCACAGCCAGGCCGCGGCCGGCGATGACATCGGCCAGCCCTGAACCCTCTTGAGCCGGCACAGGTTCGAACTTCTTGCCTCCGATGTTGTGGAATAGCATCGGCCGCTCGGCAAAGCTCGTGCCCCACGGATGCTGGTCCACCTGCGGATAGACGTGTCCGTCAGCCATGATCAGGTCTTTCCAGCCGTCATTGTCGTAGTCGAGGAAGGCGTCGCCCCAGCCGAGAAACGGCACCGTAATCTCCGCAATGCCCAGTTGGTAGCTGACGTCGGTCAGGTTGCCGTCGCCCTCGTTGCGGTAGAAAGGCTTGTAATCGTCGGAGAAGGTGGTGTTGAAAATGTCCACCATGCCGTTGTTTTCGTAGTCGCCTGCCGCAATGCCCATCGACGCGGTTTCCCGTCCGGCCTCGTTCAGCGCGTAGCCCGACGCGTAGCTCAAGTCCTCAAACGTCCCATCGCCCTTGTTCAGGTAAAGATAGTTGGGCGTTGAGTCGTCGGCCACCAGCAAATCGACCTTGCCATCGTTGTTGATGTCCACGAACAGAGAACTCAGCCCGTAGTAACCGGGATTGTCGGCCACGCCCGCTTTCTCGCTCACGTCGGTAAACGTTCCGTCGCCGTTGTTGTGAAAGAGATGGTCCGGCTCGCCCTTGAGCCCTCTTGGCCCGCAGTTCACCGGCACGCCGCGGAACGTGCAGAAGGTATCCGGCACGCCGTTTTGGCCGCCCGAGGGCAGATTGTTGCGGTCGAAATGGACGTAGCCGGGCACAAACAAATCCAGCAGCCCGTCTCCGTCGTAGTCGCCCCACGTGGCCCCGGTGGACCAGTTGCCCAGCGTCACGCCGGCCTTCTCGCCCACGTCGGTAAACGTGCCGTCGTGGTTGTTGTGGTAGAGGCGGTTTTTGCCCCAATTGCTTACATAGATATCCGGCCAGCCATCGTTATCGTAATCGGCCACGGCGCACCCAATGCCCCAGCGGTCGTTGGTCACGCCGGCTTTGGCCGCCACTTCGGTAAACGTTCCGTCGTGGTTGTTATGGAACAGCGCCGCGTGGGGCGGAGTTTCCTTCCCGTCCAACGCATCGAAGGTCGAACCGTTGACCACATAAATATCGAGCCATCCGTCGTTGTCGTAATCGAGCAAACAAACGCCGGAGCCGTTGGTCTCGATAATGTATTTCTTCTCCTTCGTCCCCATCTTGTGAGTCCAATGCGTCAGTCCGGCCTTCTCTGAGATGTCTTCAAAGATGACAGTGCCATTGCGAACGAAACCACCGGCGGTGATCGGCCTGTGCTGCTCATCAAACTGGGCCGGCTGCGGAGGCCCGGTATCGACGCCCCCGGCCGACTGCGGCGCGCTCGCCGACTGAGGCCCGGACATGCCGGGCAACTGCTCGGAAGCAGGAGTTCCAGACCCGGCGGTTTGTGCGAAAAGGGAAGCGGAAATCGCTGCTGTCAGCAGGCCCGCAAAGGTGGCCGTGCGCACAGGCTCAAACATGGCAGAAAGTATACGGGGAGGGGTCGAAGGCAGTATCAACCGAAAGGTGGAGAACGGCGGCAATCGCTCGAAAAGCCGGAGGAAGCGTGGGGCTTGGAGCCCCACGAAGCGGTGAGCCAGGCACTTGGGCCCTAAGTATCTGCGTGAGAACTCGTTCCCACCGCGAACTTGCGAACTTGCCACGCCGCAAAGCGGCGCGAACTTGCGGTATTTTCTTGAAAAACACTCTTCCTCACTGCGTTTCCACACAAAGAATCTGTTCTCACGCAGACACTTCAGGCCCAGAGAACGGGCTTCATTCGCTGCCGAGCTTGTATGGAATCTCGAAGCGCCCGATCTGAATCATCGCCTTTTCGCCCGGAGGCCAGATGCGCAGGCTCTCCACCCGCGTCGAGCCCGCGATCCTGTGCGCGACCGTAGTTCCCATAAGCACTCCGGTCGCCGCCTGGTTGAAGTGAACTTTCAGCGTGTCTCCCGCGTCGTCCCGGGTCCATCCGAAGGCATACTCACCGGGCTTCAGTGCGATGCCTCCGATCTCGACCGGCGCCTGCACGACGAGGTAGTGCGAGTACTTGCCTTCCGCCGAATAGCCGGCCGTGATCAGCACCACTCCGGCAATGAATCGTCCGTGCTCATCCACGATTCCCGACGCGGTTCGCATCTCCGTCTCGATGTGTTCGTTTTCGACTGGCGCCCTCGCCGGCAGCACTGAAGCCAACTCGGCCTGCGTAGCCTGCCGCCACGTTGCTTTTTGCGCCCCCGCATGGAGCGCCAGCACCGATAGAAAACAAAAAATCGCGCTTGCCTTCATGATTTGCGGTTCCTCAATGATTCCAGTGGAACGATGCCTCGCTGAATTGCCGTTGTGGCCGCCTGCGTCCGGTCCGTGACGCCCAGTTTGCCCAGCAAACTGTTGATGTGGGTCTTCACGGTCGCCTCTGAAACATCGAGTTCGGCCCCAATTTCCTTGTTGCTCTTGCCGTGCACGATCTGCTCCAGCACATCGAACTCCCTTGGAGTCAGATTTTCCTCGCCCATGCGCTCGGCCAGTTTCTCGGCGATGGCCGGCGGAATATGCGACTTGCCCGCATGGACCGCACGAATGGTGGTGATGAGGTCCTCGCTGGTCATTCCCTTCAGCAGGTACGCCCGTGCGCCCGCCTTCAGCGCGCGGTAGATGTCCTCGTCGCCGTCGTAGGTCGTCAGCACAATGAATCGCGCCTGCGGCGTCTCCTGACGGATGCGATCGATGACCTCCACGCCGCTCAGCCGCGGCAGCCGCAGGTCGATCAGCGTGACATCCGGCTTGAGCTTGCGAAACTGCGCTACGGCTTCTGCGCCATCTGCTGCCTCGCCCACCACATCGAGCCCGCCTGCCACCTTCAGCAGCGCCACCAGTCCCTGGCGAACGACATTGTGGTCTTCCACAATCAACACGCGGATCAATCCCGCCGCCTCTGTCGTCATCGTTCAACCGCCGTTTCCTTGCGCACCGTTTTCTGGTCCACCTCTCCCCGTGCCGGTGCGCGCAACCGTATCGTGGTTCCCTCGCCCGGCGCGCTCGCTACTTCCAGCGTGCCGCCGATGGCTGCCGCCCGTTCTCTCATTCCGGTCAGCCCGAAGTGTCCCGGTGACGACCCCGAACTCCCATTCAGTGCGCCTCCGCGTCCATCGTCCCTGACCTCAAGCGCTATCGTCTCCGGCCCGTACTCCAACTGAACCCAGAGTTGACTGGCCCCGGCGTGCTTCTTCACATTCTGAATGGCTTCCTGCGCCACGCGAAGCAACTCACGCTCGCTTTCCTCGGGCAATGGGCGATAAGCGCCAAAGAGATTGAACCGCGATGCCAACCCGCTGTTGCCGGCTGCTTCCGCCATGCGCCGCAGCTTCACGGGCAGCGTGGTTTCGCCTGCATCCTGCGTGCGCAGAGCCCAGATGGACTGTCGCGCGTCGGCCAATCCATGGCGGACATAATCGCGCGTCTTGTCCAACTGATGCGCCGCATCTTCCATTTTGCGCTGGCGCAGTAACTCCGCCAAAACCTCCAACTGGACCGACACGCCCACATAACCCTGGGCCAGCGTATCATGAATCTCGCGCGCTATCCGGTTGCGCTCGCCCAGCACCACCGCGAACTCCCGCGCCGCCCGCCGCAGCCGCTGTCTCAACAGCAATACAACCGCTCCCGCCACTGCCGCAAGCAGCAGCACATAAAACCAAATGGTCTGATAAAAATGCGGCCGCAACTCGAAGCTCAGCGCCGCGCCTCCAGTGTTCCAAAGGCCATCGTTGTTGGCCGCCTGCACGCGGAAAGTGTACCGCCCCGGTGGAATGTTGGTGTAGTAAGCGGCCCTGCGCGTAGCGGCTTCGGTCCAGCCGTGATCGAAGCCCTCGAGCATATACCGGTAGCGCACCTTTTGCGGCGCCACAAAACTCAATCCCGCGTAGTCGAACTCGAAATGCGCATGTCCTGCAGCTACTCTTAACCAGGAGTCTGCACCATGCAATGGTTGAACCACATCGTCAACCTGGAACCGCTCCAGCGCGATCGGAGGCGGAAGCGTGTTCACGGGGAAATGTGCCGGGTCCACCTCCACCAGGCCCTTGGGAGTGGCAAACCACAAAAGCCCGTCGCTTGACTGCCAGGCCGAAGGGTGGCTATTGGCTGCCGTTTCCCGGCTGTGCAATCCGTCGGCAGTGCCGAATTCGACCCAGTTCGAACATCCCTGTGACGATCCCGAAGTGGAGCCGGTCCCGCCCCTCGCATTCCAGTCGCAGCGCGCAATTCCATCGCCCGTCGCAAACCAAACGTGCCCTCTGCCATCGTCCAGGAATGCATAAATCGTGGCTTGCTGAATGGGGTTCTGTATAGCTCGGGAGAATTTGCGCCCATCCCACACGTCCCAACCGTGGTCTTCGGTCCCGATCAGCAGTGTCCCGTCCGCGCGCGGCAGCAGCGCCGTCGCCACGTCGCTCGAAAGTCCAACCTTGGTGGTGAAGTTGGATATTGCGCCGCCATGCAACCGCGATAGCCCGGCCAGTGTCGCCACCCACAAGTCGCCCTTCGTGTCTCGCGCCATGGCGCCGACAAGGTCGCTGCCCAGCCCGTTCGCCTGCGTATAGGTTTCCATCCTCGCGGGGGAACGCATCTTACTCAGCCCGCTCTTTCCTGGCGCCCAATGTGTCAACCCGCGCCTCGAGCCGATCCACAGCGACCCATCGCGGTCAATCAGCAGCGAACGGATAAAATCGTCGGGCAGTCCATCTGCCGAGGTGAACGTGTCGATCCCATTTGCGTGAATCCGATTCAGTCCATCCGGAGTGCCCACCCACAGATCGCCGTTGGGCGCAGCGGCCAGCGACAGAATCACGTTGCTGGCCAACCCATTGGCCACCGAAAAGCTGCGCACGACGCGCCAGCCGGCCCCGTTCGCGTCGCGGCGCAGGGCGTTCAAGCCGCCATCCTGTGTCCCCGCCCACAGAGTGCCGGTAGCATCTTCCACAACCGTGGTAACTCTCCCGGACGACAGTCCTTCCCGCGCGTCGAAAGTGCGGAAGCGTTGATCGCGCAGGATGTCCAGCCCGCCGGTTTCAGTTCCCACCCACAGATTGCCCTCGCGGTCTTCCATGAGCGCCAGAATCGACGCCGTGGCCATCGCATCGGTGACGGGAAAGCGCTCGACCTTGCCTCTTACCCAGCGCGCCAGCCCGGTATTGGTGCCGATCCAGAGCGCGCCCTCCCGGTCGGCAAATACAGTCTGAATCCGGCTGCCGGGAAGTTCCTTTCCCGCCGCAAGGTGGAACGAGACTCCTGGGAGCTTTCTGGGCGGGACGAGATCCAAGGCGCGCCTTCCGCCTGAAACAACAACGCCGTCCGGCATCTTCTCTTTGAAAACGGTCGCTCCGGGAGATTCGCCCGGCAACGGGAGCGCTGTGCGAGGAAACGCGCCCACGCTCGTCCCCGGCAGGAATCGGTCCCCCGCCTGCTCTGCCAGCCCCTGTTCTGTCCAGACATAAAGCTTGCCGTCTTCTCCTTGATGCAAAGTGAGAACGCCATTTCCCGGCAGTCCGTCACGCGTGGTGAACACCGTTACCGCCCCGTCCTTCCAGCGCGCCAGCCCCGCATTGGTCCCAATCCACAGCGCCCCGTCTCGGCTCTCGATCAAACAGCGAACATCGTTCCCCGGCAGCGCCGGATTCGAGGTACGGTCGTAGATTTGAAACGCCACGCCGTCAAAGCGCACCAGACCTGCCTCGGTGCCCAGCCAGAGAAATCCATCCTTCGTCTCGAGCAACGCCTGAACGGTATTCTGCGGCAGGCCGTTCTCCATAACCCAGGTCTGCCGGCCATAGTTAGCCAGCGGCGTAGAAGGCTCGATTGCCAGGGCCGAGGGCATAGCGCTCAGCAGTAGCGCTGCGGCGCAGGCCAGTCGAGCACCCGCCTGCGCGGTGAACGCGGCCCGTGCCCCAAAACCAGGCGATCGCACGCGCCGCGTAGGCCCGCTTCGCAAGTTACTTTCCGTGTCACTCTTCGCCCTGGCGTGCATTTGAGTCACCGAAGCGGATTCATGCTCCTTCAAACGGAATCCAATTCTCGCACAGAATAGTACGCTCGACCATCACGAAGATGCGGGCCGTGTGTGTGTCTCGAT
Source organism: uncultured Acidobacteriaceae bacterium (assembly GCA_963848805.1). GTDB lineage: Bacteria > Acidobacteriota > Terriglobia > Terriglobales > Acidobacteriaceae > Telmatobacter. The sequence goes on from CAWKFD010000031.1 coordinate 27,742, forward strand.
GAGACTCCCGCATCCAATCCGCCGCCGCCGCTATCCGGCGCTTGAACTTATCCTTCCCCGAAGGATGGCGATCGAGTGCGCGGCCTCAGCGCTCGGGGGATGAACTATAAACTACCAGTTGTGGAGGGCAAATTTGCTGCGTCCTCGCGGTCTGCTGCTTTGCCTACTGAACATCGCGCTCCTTCTTCCAGGCCTGTGCAGCGCGCAGCAGGGCGGCGTTGCCACGGGAGTGGCTGCGGCGCCGGTCTACGACGCCGAGAAGCGGCCCATCACCGCGGGCGGATTCGTCGATAAAGGTCCGGTGATATTCGAGGACATCACGAAGCAGGCCGGGCTCTCCGGCTGGCGCCACACCATGGGCACACCGGAGAAGAACTTCATTGTCGAGACCAACGGCTCGGGTGTCTGTCTGCTCGACTATGACAACGACGGCTGGCTCGACATTTACCTGGTAAACGGCTCGACCTTCAATGCTCTGGACGGAAAAGAAGAGCCGCCCCATGCGGCGCTCTTCCATAACAACCACGATGGCACTTTCACCGACGTCTCCGCGCAGGCCGGCGTGACCAACGACCGCTGGGGATATGGCTGTTCGGTGGCCGACTACGACAACGACGGCTGGCCCGACATCTTTGTAGGCAACTACGGCAAGAACCGCCTTTACCACAACAACCACGACGGCACATTTACCGACGTGGGCGAAAAGGCCGGCGTCGAGCTCGGCAACTGGTCCACCGGCTCCGCCTGGGGAGACTACGACGGCGACGGGTTGCTGGATTTGTACGTCTCCGGATATGTGCACTTTGACCGCAACAACCTGCCCATTAGTGGAAGCAAGTCTCTGGGCTACGCCAACTGCCAGTATCGAGGAACGGCGGTGAACTGCGGCCCGCGCGGCCTCCAGGGTGAGCCGGACCATCTCTTTCATAACAACGGCGACGGAACTTTTACCGATGCCACCGTGAAGGCCGGCGTTGAAGACAAGGACCGCTACTACGGGCTCACCGCAATCTTCATTTCACTCAGGGGCAACGGCAGGCCCGACCTGGTGGTGGGCAACGACTCCGAGCCCAACTTTCTCTATATCAACAAGGGCGACGGAACCTTTGAGGACTCGAGCTACCTGTCGGGCTTCGCTCTGAACGAGGACGGGCGCGAAATCGCTTCCATGGGCGTTGCGGCCGGCGACTACGAAAACAACGGACTGATCGACTTCTTCGTCACCGACTTCGGCGACGACTACAAAGTGCTCTACCATAACGACGGCGACGCCAGTTTTTCCGACGTGAGTTACAAGGCCGGAGTCGCGCAGACCACGATTCCCTTCGTCGGCTGGGGCGACGGTTTTATCGACTATGACAACGATGGCTGGCTCGATCTGTTCATGGTCAACGGCCACGTTTATCCCCAGGTGGACCAGCACGACTGGGGCACCACATTCGCCGAGCGGCCGCTGCTCTTCCACAACGTGCCCGATCCATCCGGCAAAGGGCGCAAGTTCGATTACATTCCGCCCCTCGCGGGCACGGGGCTCGCCGATGTAATTCCCGCGCGCGGTGCAGCCTTCGGCGATTTGTTCAACGACGGCAAGATCGATGTGGTCATCAATCCCGTCGATGGTCCGCCGGTGCTTTTGCGCAACGTAAATCCTGACCATCATCACTGGGTTGAGATCAAGCTGATTGGCGGGGTTAACTCTGCGACCGGCAGGAGGAGCCCCCGCGACGCAACCTGCGCTACTGCCTATCTAACCGCCAACGGCATACGGCAGCGGCAGGACGTGCTCGCCAGCGGAAGCTACATCTCAGCCAACGACCGGCGGCTGCACTTTGGCCTGGGCGATGCCACCGACGCGGGCTCCCTTGAAATTCATTGGCCGTCGGGCGCAAAAGAGACGATCAAACTGCCCGCGGTGGGCCAAATCTATACCATCACGGAAGGCAAAGGCATTACCGGCGCGCTGTGCGGCGGCAAGCCCTGCGAAACCCCGCCGGACCAAGCGCCCCGATAAACCGAGATTCCCTGTGGTAATCTTTCCCCGATGAATCGCCCGGATTTTCCGAGCCACCTTTGTCGCATCGCACTCGTAACGCTGTCTACGGCCCTGCTGGTGGCCAACTGCGTGGCCGCCTCCGCCCTGGGCGCCGCTGGAGCCGAGACCCCTGACGCCAAATTGCCGGTACAGTCGCAGAATCCCGACGCCGTCTGCGCCACATGCCACCGCCGGATCTTCGCTTCCTGGGCTCGCACGCCCATGGCGCACGCCAGCGGACCCGCGGCTGAAGGCTTCATCCCAGCTGACTTCACTCATGCGCCCTCCGGGGTGCACTACCGCATTTATCTCGATGAGGGGCAGGTGTGGCTTTCCTACGACCGGCCCAATGCTCCCAGGAACCGGGCGCTTCAAGGCAAGCAGTTACTGCTCTTCTATCTTGGATCGGGCCGGCGCGGCCGTACCTGGCTCTTCCAGCGCGAGGGATACTGGTACGAAATCCCCATCAACTGGTATCAAAAAAAGCAAATCTGGGATATGACTCCAGGGTTCATCACTGCCCGCGAGATGCCGCTCACCTTGCGCGTCGATCCCGGCTGCCTGCATTGCCACGCAAGCAACGTACAGCCGTCGCTGCCCGACGCCAGGAATCACTTTTCCGGCCCTCCTTTTCCGCGCGGGGGGATTACCTGCGAATCGTGTCATGGCGATCCCTCCCAACATCTCGCGCAAGGCGGAAAAGGGCCCATCCTGAACCCCGCGAAGCTTGAATCTGTCCGCCGCGATTCCATCTGCCTGGAATGTCATCTGGAGGGCGAAGTTGCGGTGGTGAAGCCGGGGCGCACGGTGAGCGCATTCCAACCGGGCGACAACCTCTTCGATGACGCGGTTTACTTTGAAGACGGCCGCAAGGCCGGTCCCGGCGGCCGCGCCACCAGCCAGTGGGAATCGCTGCTGCAAAGCGCGTGCAAGCGATCGAGCGGCGATCGCCTCACCTGCACCACCTGTCACGACCCCCACTCTTCAGTATCAGCGCAGGATCGCGTCGGCTTCTACCGCAGCCGCTGCCTTGCTTGTCACGCTAGCCTGGCGTCGCGCCATCACGACGAAAACTCCGACTGCACGTCCTGTCACATGCCCCGCGAGGAGACTTCGGATATCGCGCACGAGCAGGTAACGGATCACCGTATCCAGATCGCCTCAAAGCCATTTACGAGTCCGTTCGCTCGCGAAGAGTTGGTTCCCATCGGCGGCATTCGCCCCGCTCCACGCGACGAAGGAGTCGCATGGGCTCAACTTGCTTCGCGTGGCGACCGAGCCGCCGGCGAGCGCGCAATGAGCCTGCTGATTCAGGCCGAAAACTCCGATCCGGCCCAGGCATCCGATGCGGAACTGCACATGGAACTCGGCTTCCTCGAACAGGTTAATGGAAATCTCGACCGGGCGATGCGCGAATACCAGGATGCACTGCGGGCCGATCCCCTCAACGAAACCGCGGCCGCCGATCTCGCGGTTCTCGAAGCGCAACAGGGCGATTACGCTGCCGCTTTGCCCCTTTGGGAGACAGTATTCAAACACGACCCTGGAGCAACCGCCGCGGGAATCGATCTCGCCGTCGCCCAGTGCCGCCTGGGTAAAGCGGACGCGGCTGCGCAAACCTTGGAGCGTGTGCTCGAGTTTTCCCCGGACGACGATGCTGCGCGCAATATGTCTCTGGCGCTCGCGGCGGGTGCGCAACGCTGCGGAACTCAGTGAGCAAACAGCCCGCCACAGCGGGCGCAAGGCGCATCGCAATCGGTTTCCCCTGCATAGGTCGACGGGGGCAGACTCAAACCCTCGGTACGCACCACGACACGCACCGTATCGGTGCCATAATTGGTGCTCAGAAGGGGTCCTTATGAGAGCAAGCATAGCGATCGATGACGACCTTCTGGCCGAGCAGTTCGCGGAACAAGTAGCCGGAAATCTCTTTTGAGCCCACAGGCAGGCAACGAGGTCTCCATGAGCCAGAGGCAGCCATTTTCCCCCTACAGGAAAAGCCGCCGCGAATTCCTGAAGGCCAGCTCCGTGGCCGCGGCGGCGATGCTCGCATCTACCGCCTGGCCGCAAGCGGCGAAGCTCGGCAGCGTCTATCTGCCGCCAGGAACAAAGAAAATGGCCGCGCTGCTGCGCCGCATCTACCAGCAGAGCGACTGGAAGGCCGATCCCGATAAGACCGCTCAGCGCGCCGCATATTACCGCTCTCTTCTGCACAATCCGTTAGCACCCGCGCAATTAGCGCCCGCACAGTTAGCGCCCATGCAGGAGGTGACTGTCTGGCTTGAAATGGGTAAGGAATTATTGCGCACGGGAAACAGCGAAGAAGCACTGGATACGCTTGAAAATCTGGCGAAAAGCTGTCAGGACCGCGGATTCCTCTTGCCGGACGACTTGAAGCAGCAACTGCATCTGTTCATCGCGCTCTCCTATCTTCGCATCGGAGAACAGGAGAACTGTTCCAGCATGCACGGGCAGAAATCCTGCATCTTTCCCATTCATGGGTCAGGCGTACACTCCTTGAAGCGCGGCGCCGAGGGAGCGGTGAAAGCGTTCACCGTCATCCTGGAGGAGAATCCACACGACGACGCGTCGCGCTGGCTGCTCAACATTGCCCATATGCAGCTTGGCGATTACCCCCAGAGCGTCCCGCAAAAATGGTTGATCCCGGAGAGCCTCTTCAAGTCCGAATACAACATCGGCGATTTCCTTGACGTTGCGCCATTGGCAGGAGTTGATTCGGTCGGTCACGCCGGTGGCGTCATTCTCGAGGATTTCGATGGCGACGGATTTCTCGATCTCATGATCTCGTCTTCCGGACCCATGGATCAGATACGCTTCCTTCACAACAACGGAGACGGCACGTTCAGCGACCGCACCGCCGAGGCAGGGCTCCTGGGTGAAGTGGGTGGCCTGAATATCGTGCTTAACGACTACAACAACGACGGCCATCCCGATGTGTTGGTGCTGCGCGGGGGATGGCTGCATAAATTCGGTGAGTACCCCATGTCGCTGCTGAGGAACAACGGCGACGGCACATTTGAAGATGTGACCGAAGAGGCAGGGCTGCTCTCGATGCATCCCACCCAAACCGCGGCGTGGGCCGACTACGACAACGATGGCTGGCTCGATCTATTTGTCGGCGTCGAATCTACTCCCGATAACCCGCACGTTTCGCAACTCTTTCACAACCGCGGCGACGGAACATTCACTGAGGTTGCGCAGCCGAATGGATTGGCCGAGCTTGGATTCGTCAAAGGTGTGGCCTGGGGCGATTTCAATAACGATGGGCGGCCAGATCTCTATGTCTCCGTGATGGATGGGCCCAACCGTCTTTTTCGCAACGATGGACCGCGCGACCCGTGGAATCCGCGGGCCGATCAGTGGAAATTTACCGATGTGACCGCACAAGCGGGAGTGTCGGAGCCGCTCAAAAGCTTTGCTACCTGGTTCTTCGATTTCGACAACGATGGATGGCCCGATATTTTTGCCGCGGGATATTGGGTTGATTCCATGAAAGACATGGCCGATTTCGAGATGGGCAAACCCTTTCGCGCCGAGTTGCCCCGGCTCTACAGAAACAACCGCGACGGAACATTTACCGAAGTGAGCCAAGCGGTTCATCTCGATCGCGTAATTCTGCCCATGGGCGCAAACTTCGGCGATCTGGATAACGATGGATGGCTCGATATCTATTTTGGAACCGGGGACCCATCCTACCAGTGTCTCTTGCCGAATCGAATGTTTCGCAACCATGAAGGCAAAACTTTCCAGGATGTAACTACATCCGGCGGCTTCGGCCATTTGCAGAAAGGGCACGGCATTGCTTTCGGCGACATCGAGAACAACGGCAACGAGGATGTGTTTGAAGTCATCGGCGGCCATCTTCCCGGCGACACCTACCAAAGCGTTCTTTTCCGGAATCCCGGGCACGGCAATCACTGGATTACGCTTCTGCTCGAGGGCGTAAAGACCAATCGGGCCGCATTCGGCGCGCGCATCGCCCTTTCCTTTCAAGATCAGGGAGTTTTGCGGCGCGTGTATCGGACAGTCGGTTACGGTTCCAGCTTTGGCGGTAATCCTCTCGGGCAACACATCGGTGTCGGAAAGGCTGAATCGATCGCGAAAATAGAGATCTTCTGGCCTGTCTCAAATACCACACAAGTCTTTGCGAATGTCGCAGTCGGGCGAAGTTTCCACGTGAAGGAGGGTGCATCGAAACTCGAACCCCTGAGCTCGAAGCAATTTGCCTTCGACACCATTCCCATGACCAAAGACGCTATGGGCATGCAGCACTAATGCCGGTCGAGCGCCTCCCCTGCCGCCGGCCGATTTCGCCCGCGCGCAATCGGAACACCGATATACCGGAAACGATTTACCTGTCCCTGGCAGGCCATCCATCGTTAGATTTACTTTTTTCTAAATTTTAGGGTTGACAATAGAACTCTCTCTGAGATATTGTCCCTTTCGATATGCCGGGGTGTTTCCCCGTTACGTTCTCGGCGCGCCTTTTCCCCGTTAAGTCCAGCGCGCTTCTGGAGAGCGGAACTCCCGGGTTTTTGAAGCAAAGGCGCCGTTGCGGGAGTCACACTCTGCTTCCACGATGTGTGATCCGCCGGTGCACATGAGCCGTTGGGCCAAAGCAAGAGAAGCAAGCAGCTTTCAGGAGGTCACTCACATGAGCAAAGCTCGTGGCAGTCTGGCTGTGTGCGCCCTGTTTGCAGGTGCGTTTCTTCTCCTTCCGCAGGCACACGCGCAAGCAGTGTACGGGTCGATCTTCGGAACGGTCTCGGATCCGAAGGGACTGGCAATCCCCAATGCCACAATCACGGTGACGGACGAGTCCAAGGGCACCAGCGTGGTTGTCACCTCGAACGCCACCGGCGATTACGCCGTTGAGCACCTCATCCCGGACGTTTACGATCTCAAAGTCAGCGCCAAGGGCTTCCAGGACTTCGTGACCACGGGCATTAGCGTCCTGGCCGATACCGCTCCCCGCATCGACCCTATGCTCCAAATTGGCTCTGCCACGCAAACCGTCACGGTTAACGCAGACACCGAGCCGGAGCTAAAGACCGACCGCGCCGATGTCGCGACCGTCTTCGACCAGCAACAGGTCGCAAGCCTGCCAGTGGGCGACCAGAATTTTGCCAATCTGCAACTGCTGCTGCCCGGAGCCCAGATTCTGGGCTGGTCCCATGCTGCCGATGAGAACCCCCAGGCCTCAAAGCAGATCCAGATTGACGGTCAGGCCTTCGGCGGCGTGGCCTACGAGCTGGACGGCGCCGACAACGAAGACCCGATTCTGGGCATCATCGTTGTCAATCCCTCCACCGACGCGGTGAGCGACGTCAAGGTCACCACCCAGGACTACGACGCCGAAGAAGGCAAGGCCGTCGCTGCGGTCATGACCGCGCAGACTCAATCCGGCACCAATCATTTCCACGGAGACATCTACGACTTTCGCACCGGCAATGCCAACCTGGCGCGCGATCCATACGACCAGGCTCCGCTGTCTTACACGCAGGCCAACGGAGTGCCTGCTTCCATTCCCGCCGGCCTCAAGAACCGCATGGGCGGCTCCATCGGCGGCCCGATCCTGAAGGACAAGTTGTTCTTCTTCGCGAATGTTGAATTACAGCGCCAAAAAGTCGGCACCGCGGCCACCGATACTCTGCCCACCGTGCTGACCACCGAGAGCTGCCTCGGCGCGGCGGCGAAAACTCTCACACCGGATTCGCAGGGGGGCAACGGCTGCGACTTTAGCCAATACCTGGCGCAATCCCCTGCGAACACGATTTACGACAACACCAGCCTCGGCACCGGCGCCGCCTATCCCTACAACATCATTCCCAGGGATGAACTGGGCGCCAGCGCCGCCCCTGCGCTCGCCTTGCTGAAGTATCTCGAGCCCTATGTCCTCGCCACTAACATCACTTACACGCCTGGCGGGCCGTCGGAGGGCGGGCTCGATTCCAATTACCATGGCTCCGGCACAGGCCTGTTCAACAGCAACCAGTGGACGGAGCGTGTCGACTACACGCTGAGTCAAAAGACCCACATCTTTGAACGCTTCTCCCGATTCACCGACACCCTTTCCGGAGCAGTGATGTTCGGCCCTGCCGGCGGTCCCGGCTTCGGCATCGGCAACTATGGCGGCAACTCGACGGGCGCCAATGACAGCGATGCGGCAGGCATGGACATGGCGATCAATCCCACGTTGCTCACCGACATTCGGCTGGGCTATTTGCGCTACAACATCATCGACGTCAAGCATGATGCGGGCACGGACTTTGCCACCATGCTGGGCATCCCGGGTATCAACACCGGCGCCTCCATCCTCAGCGGTTCACCGGGATTCTTTATTCAGAACGTGCCCGGCGGGGCGGGAGGAACGCAAAACCAGCCGGTCTTTGGCGACGGGCTGAACGTGGACCGCTGCAACTGCCCGCTGATTGAGCGCGAGGACCAGTTCCAAATCGTCAACAACTGGACCAAGGTTGTCCGCAACCACACCGTCAAGCTGGGCGTTGACCTGCGCTACGGCCGCAACCTGCGCGTGCCCTCCGACAGCGACCGCGACGGCCTGCTGTACTTTTATGGGGGCCCGACCGAAGATCCATCTGCTGCCATCCCAGGCGGCTTGGGATGGGCCACCTTTATGCTGGGTGAGGTCTCTGGGGCCAGCACAAATAGTTCCAACAACAACGCCCAGAACGGCAACGCCTTCGCCCGCTACGTCTCCACCTCTTTCAACGCAAAGGAGTTTCAGAAGCGCACGTTCTTCTATTTGGAGGATAGCTGGCGCGCCACGCACAAGCTGACCCTGAACCTGGGCGGACGCCTGGATCTCTTCTGGCCAGAGAGCGTCAATGCCGCGGGGAACGGCGCATTGATGAACCTGCAGGACGGCTATATACGCGTCGCCGGCGTTGGAGGCATTCCTTCCGACATGGGTTGGACGATCAGGACGCTGAAGCAGTTCGCGCCTCGGCTTGGCATTGCCTACCAGTCCGACCCCAAGACGGTCATCCGCGCCGGCTACGGACGCAGTTTCGACATGGGCGTCTTTGGCTCCATCTTCGGCCACACGGTGACACAGAACATTCCGGTTCTGGCCAACCAGACGGTCGTCGCATCCAGTCGCACCACGCCCGCGTTCGATCTGGACATCGGACCTTCGGCCTACGTCTTCCCCACGGTTCCTTCGAACGGTCTGCTGCCCAACCCCGGCTACAGCGTCGACACCAAAACCCGTCCCAATCCGCTTCAGTTCCCCACCCTCGATGCGTGGAACCTGAGCGTACAACGTTCTCTCACTCCCACCCTTGCCCTGACGGTTGCCTACGTCGGCAACAAGGGAACGCACACGCTGGCCGATGGCGATGGCAACAATACCAACCCCAACGAGGCGACGACCGCCCTGCCCGGGCAATTCAGCGTGACCGGGCAAACTTTGACCTATAATCCGGCTGCTCCCTCCGCGCCACCCTTCCCGAACAACCAGACCTCGAACTCTAAATACCTCGAGCGCTACTACGGCGGTTCGCTGGCGGCCTGTAGCGATCCAAACTATGCCGCCGGTTTTCCAACAGGAGATACGACCATCGCGCAAGTCGACGCCGACCCCAGCCTCAAGCCCGGCATGTGCGGCTGGACACAGAGCATCCAAAACAACGGCGACAACCAGAACACCGAGTACGACGCCTTCCAGGTCACTCTCGCCCAGGCATACCACCACGGCCTTAACTTCAACACCAATTACGTGTGGGCCAGCGCGTTCGACGAGAACTCCAACTATTACACCTGGAGCCACTCGATCTCTCACATGAGGGACAGCGCCGTTCGCCGGCAGCAACTCATCAGCTACGGCAGCTACGATCTGCCTTTCGGCCACAACAGACAGTTTTTGTCTGGCGCCAATCGCACCACCGATGAGATCGTCGGCGGCTGGCAATTCAGCACGGTCGTGAACTGGGCGAGCGGTTTGCCGTTCACGCTCACTTACTCGGGATGCAGCGCCAGCGTTCCGAATGGACCATGCGACCCGAGCAAGGTCCAAGGGGAGCATGTCCGAATGCATCTCGGCGGCTTTCAGCCCGGTTCGGGCGGAGTCGGCACGCGCACCTACTTGCCGGCCTACGAATTGCCCGGCGAGAACATCCCAGGTGCGATCGGCGGGGTCTTTTACAACCCGGGACTGGACAACTTCGGCAACGTGGGTCAGAACACAGCCTTCGGACCCAGGTTCTTCGGAACAGATATGGCGTTGGCCAAGCAGTTTGCCATTTGGGAATCGGTTGCAGGCTCATTCCGTTTCGATGCCTTCAACGTCTTTAACCACATTACTGCGGGCTTACCGTGCGGCAGCGGCGGCTGCACCCAGACGGTCGATACGGCGAGTGGCGGCACCATCTCGTCGGCCGGCGAGGGTTACGGCCAGAGCCAGGACTTCGGCCCGCGCCAGCTGGAATTTTCACTGCGCCTGCAGTTCTGATGCGCTAACCGGTTATCGAACCGCGTGAATTTGTACCGATACTGGGTACCCCAGGTCTCGATTTTGAGACCTGGGATACCTCAAATCTAAAGTGCCTCTTTACGCATTTAAATGGTGTCCATTCAAAAGCGCGATCTCCGCGGCCGGCTTTAGACTAGATGCCAGAGCCGTATGATGCCGCACAGATTCGCTCCTGCCGTGTTTTTTATCCTTCTGGCTTTTGCCGCGCGCGGGCAGGCGCAGCAAATCAGCGACGCCGCGGCGCCAACCTTCGAGTCGGCCCAGAACCTTGCCGCGAGGGGCCGTCTCGACCAGGCTTTGGCGCAACTCAATCAACTCGCTGGCCAATCGCCGGAACCCTCGGGCGTGGAGCGTCTCCGCGGCATCATTCTTTATCAGGAGAATCGGTTTCAAGAGGCCGTCGAAGCCTTTTCAATGGCCGCAACCCAGGACCCCGGCGACCGCGAGTCGATCGAGATGCACGGCGTCAGCCTCTTCCGCATGGGCCGCGCGCCCGAAGCTCTCCCATACCTTGAGAAAGCGCGCGCCTCTGTGGAGCGCGCGAACATCGACCCCGATTACGTTTTGGCGCTCTGCTATGCCGACGTCGAACGCTACGATGACTCGCGCCGCGCCTTTGCCGCACAATACGGATTTGCTCCGGACTCCGCGGAGGCCTATCTTTTGGCAGGCCGGATGTTTCTGCGCCGCGAGCTACGCGACGAAGCTCAAGTGCAGGCGGCGAAGGCGCTCGAATTGAATCCCAGGTTGCCCCTCGCCCATGAGTTGCTGGGCGAGGTCGCGCTCGCCAGGGGCGACCTGCCCGCCGCCATTCGCGAATTCGAGGCCGAGCGCAAGATCGATCCATTAGACCCCGATCTGTATGACCGCCTGGGCGATGCCTATTTCCGTAGCGCGCAATATACCGATGCCCAACAAGCCCTGAACCGCGCCGTGCTGCTTGAGCCGAATTCCACGGGGCCTTATATTCTGCTGGGCGAGACGTTTCTCAAGCTCAACGAGCCCATCGAGGCGCTCCACTACCTCACGCGCGCCGCCCAGATGGATCCATCCAATTACATTACGCACAATCTGCTGGGCCAGGCCTACAAAGCCACCGGACAATTGGCTGAGGCCAACCGCGAATTCAAGTTAGTGGTGAATCTGCAGGACAACAAATCCCCCGCGGTCCCGGAGAAATAGCCAATGCGCCGTGGCTGCACGATTCTTCGCGCACTCGTATGCTGTGTGGCGCTGCTTGTGCCCCTGCGGCTTGCGGCGCAGGCGAAGGCGAAACCCTGAAGCTATCGCAGAGGCGAATGCCGCATTTCACGCCGGATATTCCGCTCAGCAGGCGGGCAACCTCGAACTGGCGCGGGCGCAGTTTGCCAAGGCGGCGCGGCTTGCGCCGCAAATTCCAGAGGGGCACGAAGCCTTGGGCACCGTGTTCTGGTGGAACTGGGCAAGCCCGATGAGGCGGTTCCGGAATTCCAGGCCGCCCAAAAGCTCAAGCCGGGCGATGCAAGGCATCGAGACCGGCCTGGCCCTGGCCTTGGCGCAGTCAGGACAAGCGGCAATCGCCATTCCGCACTTCGAGGCGGTGCTTCATCGATCAAAAGAGCCGGGGCAGACGCCCGTCAATGCCGCTTTCTACGAGTCCTACGCCCGCGCCTTGGCTGCGCTCGGTGAGCTGGCGCAGGCCGCCGACGAGTTTGCGGCAGCGGAAGCACTCACCGGACCAAGCGCCGAGCTGGACGACGACATTGGCTCCCTCTACGCGCAGATGGGCGAGTGGAGCCAGGCGCAAAGCCGGTTCGCCGCCGCCATCGCATTCGATGGCGCATACGTTCAGGCGCGGATTCACCTGGGCGTTTTGTTGCGCCAGCAAAACGACATCGAGGGTTCGCTTGCGGAACTGGAAAACGCGTTTAAGCTGGAGCCGTCCAATGCCGAGGTTCTGTTGGAATATGGCCGCACACTGGCTGCGGCGGGCAATGACGGCGATGCGGCAGCGAAACTTTCCGAGGCAGTCAAGGCCAACCCTGAGCTGCCCGGCGCACAGTTGGATTTGGCGATGGCGCTGCAGCGGCTCGGGCGGCAACAGGAAGCGATTCCCTGGTTTCAGCAAGCCATCGACCGCGATCCCCGCAACACCAGCGCCCTCGACAATCTCGGGCTTGCGCTCACTCTCACCGGCAAAGCCAAAGATGCGCTGGATGTGTTTCAGCGGGCGCTGGCCGAGGACCCCAACAACGAAGGCACCTATAAGAATATGGGCGTCGCGCATATTCAGCTATCTGAATTCGACAAAGCCACCGGCGACTTTCAAAAAGCGTTGGCGCTGGACCCAAACGACGCCGAACTCCACTACGACCTTGGCGTGACCGACAAGTTCCTTGACCGCTTCGACAGCGCCATCGCGGAGTTAAGCCGCGCCGGCCAATTAGATCCGGCTTTGCCCGATCCGCCCTACACGCTGGGCATTTTATATATGCAAACAGGAAAGCTTGACGAAGCCGTCGTGCAGTTGAAAAAGGCCGTCGCGTTGCGGCCTTCGAGCGGCGATACCTGGGCTATCCTGGGGAGCACGCTCAAGCAGGATTCCCGGCTCGACGAAGCTGCGGACGCACTTGAGAAGGCAATTCCTTTGCTGCCAGGTCAGCCCGGCCCGCGGGTCACGCTGGCAGGCGTGCTGGCCGAGCAAGCCGCGGCGCTCGCGCAGCAGGCCGATGCGGCCGATGCCGCTGGTGACCAGGAAAGGGCCGCGCAGTTGCGGAGCCGAATGAAGGATCTGCGCAGCCAGGCCGCCGAATACCGCCGCCAGGCCGCCGATTTGAGCCGCGCCGCGGTCAGCCGGCAGCGCGCGGACTTTGCCCTCAATGCCGGAAACCAGCTCATGCTGCGCGGCCAGATTGCCGATGCCATCACCCGCTACCAGGAGTCCATCGCCGCCGATCCGGCCTACGCTGAGCCGCACATCCAGCTTGCCATTGCCTATGAGCGCCAGGGACGTACCGGCGATGCGGCCGCCGAGCGCGCCAAAGCAAAGGATCTTGCGCCCGATCAATGAGGTCCTTCGGCGCGGAGGCAGGTCCGAAACGTCGAGACAAACAACATTCCCAGGGAGGTTTCTCATTTGCCCTTTACCCGTCGTGGTTTTTTGCAGTCGCTATCGAGGACCGCGCTGGTTTTGCCGCTCCAAGATGTTTTGCGATTGGCCCGTCCGGCGCTTGCGTTCGGCAGTCAGCAGGCTGCGCCTTCCCAAAAACCCGCCGCCACGGCGCGTGAAACGTATTCGGCCCCGGCCCGGCCCGCGCCCAGGGGCGAGCCGTCCCCGGTCACCGGCACGCCTCTGGGAGTCCAGTTCGTCGATGTGGCTCAACAAGCCGGACTCAATGCCGAAACCATTTTCGGCGGCGAACACCGCAACAAATATCTCCTCGAAACCACTGGCTGTGGCGCTGCTTTCTTCGATTACGACCAGGACGACTGGGTAGACATCTTCCTGGTGAACGGCTGGCGGCTTGAGGGTTTTCCAAAAGGTCATGAGCCGGTGTGCCACTTGTTCAAAAACAACCGCGATGGGACCTTTACCGATGTCACCCTGACGGCCGGCCTCGCACGCTCCGGCTGGGGCCAGGCGTGCTGCGTGGGCGACTATAACAACGACGGCTGGAACGATCTGTTCGTCAGCTATTACGGCCAGAACGCCCTCTTCCGGAACAATGGCAATGGCACATTTACCGAGGTAACAAAAGAAGCGGGGCTCCTGCAGGACAGGCTGCGGTGGAACTCCGGATGCTCCTTCCTCGACTACGATCGGGACGGCAATCTCGATCTCTTCGTGGGCAATTACATCGACCTCGATCTCAAGACAGCGCCTCTGCCGGAGGATGCAAACTGCACCTACAAGGGCATTCAGGTTGCCTGTGGACCGCCCGGCCTCCAGGGCGGCAAGAACCTGCTCTACCACAACAACGGCGACGGCACATTTACCGATGTGAGCGAGAAGAGCGGGATGGGCACGGCGCTAGGCACATACGCCCTGAGCGCGGTCGCAGCCGACCTTGACTCGACTGGCTGGCCCAACATTTACGTGGCCAACGACTCGACTGCCGCGACCTATTACGTGAATCAAATGGACGGCACATTCAAAGATCAGGCTGTTGAAGCCGGTGTGGCTTACTCGCCCGATGGCAAGCCCCAGGCGGGCATGGGCGTCTCAGTGGGCGATTACAATCGCGACGGTCTTCCGGACATCGTTAAAACCAACTTCGCCGGCGACACCGACTCGCTCTATCTCAACTTAGGCGACGGCTCCTTTGACGATCGCACCTACCAGGCCGGCCTCGGGATAAATACCCGCCTGCTGGGTTGGGGCGTCAGCTTCGTGGACATCGATAACGATGGTTGGCTCGATATCCTGGTGGCCAACGGCCATGTCTACCCCGAGGTGGACGGAACGCAAGTGGACGCGTCCTACGCTGAGCGGAAGTATCTCTACCGCAACCTGCGCAACGGCCAGTTTGAAGACGTCAGTCTCATCGGCGGCAGCGGCATCACCATGCCGGCCAAAGCGCGTGGCTTTGCCGTCGGCGACTATGACAACGACGGCGACCTCGATGCGGTGGTGAACTGCGTGAATGCCCTTCCGCAACTGCTGCGGTGCGACTCGGCATTGAATCGCAATTGGATCAAGATTCGCACCGTGGGAACCAAAAGCAATCGTTCCGGCATCGGTGCGCGCCTGAAGGTCGTGGCCGAAACCGGTACGCCCGTTTTGGAGGCCAAACCAGGGTCCGCGCTCGTCCAGATTGACGAGGTTCGCTCCTCCAACGGATACTTTTCGGCCAGCGACCTGCGCATCCATTTCGGCCTCGGCAACGCAAAAAAGGTTCGCCTGGTGGAGATTCGCTGGCCTTCCGGAAAGGTCGATACACTGACGGACCTGGACGTGAACCGCTTGTACGTGATCCAGGAAGGCGGCAAGATTCTAAAATCCGATGCATTCACTACTGCGCATTAGTTACTACACTGGATTGTTTATCCAAAAACCTCCGGCCCCAATACCCCTGAGATAGCATCCGGGAGAGACGAATCGCGATTGTGGCGTTCACATCCAAACGCGAATTATCAAAATGCCACGAGAGCGTCTTCGAACAGACGAGCAAGCTCCTCAGGTCCGGCCAGGCGAGGCGAGAGCTTGGTAACACGGTGTTGCGGCAGTGTACCTTCGACCAATGCGGAGATCTCGGATGACGTATAGCCCAGCGCACGCAGTCCGTTGGGTAGTTTCAGGCGCTCGATAAACCAGGTAATGCGGTCTGCGAGTACCTTTCCCGCGTCGCCGGCAAGCACGCCCGATACGTTGGCGCCGAGCGCCTCTGCGGCCTCCAGGTGCCGATGGGGATTCGCGGTGGCCGTGAATCGAAATACCGCTGGGGCGTTCAGCACCACGGAATATCCGTGCGGCACCATGGCGTGATCGCTGGGATATCCAGACGCGAAATAGCCTTCCACCATTCCCGACACGGGGTACGACATTCCGTGCGGCAAATGCACGCCGGAGTTGCCAAATCCGATTCCGGCGTAAGTGGAAGCCAGCATCATATTGGCGCGGGCCTCGTCATCGGAAGGATCTTCTACGGCGCGCACCAGGTATCGCGCGACCATGCGCAAGGCTTCGAGCGACCACACGTCGCTGATGGGATTCGATCCTTGATACGCGGGCCGTGCCAGAGGGCGATCCGGCAGGGGGCGACCCGTGTAAGGCAATGCCGTGTAGGACTCGATTGCGTGGCTCAGAACGTCAAGACCTGTCGCGGCGGCCACTTGCGCAGGCATGGTCCGCGTGTTCTCGGGATCGAGCAATCCTAGGGTGGGCTTGATTCGGCGGCTGGCGATGCCTGTCTTGGCGCGCATCCTGGTCAAGTCAAATATCGATACGCCGGTAGTCTCGCTGCCGGTACCCGCGGTGGTGGGGATTGCAATCAAGGGCTTCAGAGGGCCCGGCACTGGCAGGCCCTTGCCGATGGGCGGATTCACGTAGTCCAGAAAATCTTCGGGCGGATAGGTGGTGTAAAGATTCACCGCCTTGGCCGTGTCAATCGTGGACCCGCCGCCGACTGCGACAATCGCGCCGTAGTCGCACTGCCGGGCAAATGCGATCGCATCCAGAAATGATTCGTCGTTAGGCTCGACCCGCACGCGGTCATAAAGTGTGTATGCGATGCGATTCGCTTCTAGCGATTCGAGCACTGTCTGGACGGGACGCAAGCGCCTCAGGAGCGGATCGGTGATCACCAGCGCGTGGCGGATTCCAAGGTCCGCGAGATCCATACCGGCCTCGCGCGTAACACCGGCGCCGTACCGCACGCTGGCCCCGGACATTTCAAAAGCGATTTCGTGAGTCATTGAGTATCGCGCGCCTCCGTAACCTCTTCCTCCGGCGCAGTATAGTCCCGTGGTGCCGAAGCGGCCAAATGGCCAGGCAATCCCGCTCCTCCACGCACTGTCATCCGGACGCGAAGCGGAAGGATCTGCGGCTGCTTTTTGGGGCTGGTTGGGTAAAGCAGAATTTCGGTAATGTCGGCATTGCCGACCTTACACTCACAATCCCCTGCCTGCGTGTCTTCCCTGGTTTGCGCTGGGCGAAACAGGTCTAGAATGTGGTCCACGAGTGTTGGAACCTGGCGAATGATTGCAATGGCGGCGGTGCTAAGGTAGCCAGATTGTTTGATCACGCTGACGAGGAATTGCCGAATCGATCCCCGATGTCTCCTTGGGACGGTTAACCGCCTTTCCGGAGATTACCAGTTTGGTAAGGCGCCCATCCCTGCCGTTCCTTTACAATCTCCTCAATGAAGCTAGGTGAATTGGCAAGCCGTTTAGGCGCGGAGCTCCGCGGCAATCCAGACTTGGAAATTACCGGCGTCAAAGGCATCGAAGAAGCCGGCCCCACCGAGATTACCTTCGTCGCCAATCCCAAATACACCGCGCTCGCCCGCGCCACCCGCGCCGCCGCCGTCGTCGTCGAGCCGGATTTTCAGGAGATTTCCGCGGCAACTCTCCGCATCAAGAACCCCTATCACGCCTTCTCGCGCGCCCTCGGCCTCTTTTACCAGCCGCCCGCATACCCTCCCGGCATCCATCCCTCGGCCGTCATCGACCCCACGGCTGAAATCGGCCCCGGCGCGCACATCGGCGCTTACGCCGTCGTCGGCCCTGACGTCCGCATCGGTCCTCACGCCACAATCCTTCCTCATGTCGTGCTCTATCCCGGCGTCCAGGCCGGCAGCCATTTCTTCGCGCATGCCCACGCCGTGGTCCGCGAGAACTGCGTCCTCGGCGACCACGTGACCCTCGAAAACGGCGTCGTCATCGGCGCCGACGGTTTCGGTTTTTCTAAAAATGAATCCGGCCATTGGGAAAAAATCCCCCAGTCCGGCCCTGTCCGCATCGGCAGCCGTGTCGACGTCCAGGCCAACGCCACCATCGATCGCGCCACCGTCGGCGCAACGGAAATCGGCGACGGCACCAAAGTCGACAACCTTGTCCAGATCGGCCACGGCTCCCGCGTCGGCAACGATACGCTCCTTTGCGCGCAAACCGGCCTCGCCGGCTCCTCGGTCATCGGCAACAACGTCATCCTCGCCGGCCAGGTCGGCATCGCCGGCCATTGCACCGTCGGCGACGGCGTCATTCTAACTGCCCAATCCGCGGTCTCTCACGATGTCCCGCCCGGCAAAATGATCTCCGGCTCGCCCGGCTTCGACAACCGCCTCTGGCTGCGCGCCGTCACTATCTTTCAGCGCCTTCCCGAACTGCTCAAGCGCCTCGACCGCCTCGAAAAAGATGTGGCGAAACAGCTCCCTGCCCAATCTCAGCAGGAAACTTCGTCACAAGACGATCGGAGCAAGGAATGACCGCCCCGAAAGGTACGCGCTTCAGCCCGTACATGAACCACCGTGAGAGCGAAAGGGCTTTAGCCCCTGAGGGCCTGCCTTGCTGAAGTTGAACCACCACCGCTTCAGCACTCTGCTTCGATTGCTTCTCGCGGTCGCGGTGGTGCCCGTCGTCCTCCTCAGCGCCTGCCACTCCTACCACATCGACGCGACCATCGAGAATCGCACCGGCGCTCCTGTCCAGCTCATCGAAGTCGATTACCCCAGCGCCAGCTTCGGCGTTGACTCACTCGCCGCCGGCGTGGTCTTCCACTATCGCTTTCAGGTCCGGGGCAGCGGCCCGCTCAAGCTCTCCTACACACCCGCCAATGAGAAACAGGTTCAGCTCACCGGTCCTGCCCTCACCGAGGGTCAGCAGGGGCAGCTCGAAATCGTCCTCTCGCCCGGCGGCAAGGCCGAATTCCATCCTCAACTCACCCCAAACCCCTGAATCCCGCCCCTAATCGCCACCTGCCCGCTCTGCATCCCAAAGTCATAGGAATTTACGCAGAATCAGCCTCTCGAAATTCATCTCCTGCGAAATCCATCCGATGAATTTCTTGGGAGACCTGCGTTGCGCAGCGAGATTGCAAGCAAAGCCACGCGCTTCATCTGTCGCCGGTTGCGAAGGAACGGTTTCGCCTTGCGCCTGGCAGGATGCTTCTTCTCCGTCGTTTTGGCCTCGGTATTCGTCGGTCTTGCCCCCGAGGCCAATTTCATCTGGGTCGCAAATGGCGTTCTGCTTGCTTATTTGCTTCTGGCTCCGCGCAAGCGTTGGCCCGCCTATCTCTGCACCGCTTATGTCGCACAGCTCATTGGCGGTCTTCTCGCCGGACATCATGGAATCGTTAGCGGACTGTTCTTGACGCTCCTCAATGTCGCTGAATCCCTGATCAGCGCTTTGCTCTTGCGCCGCCGGTCCTCCGATCTACCTGACTTCACCGCCCCTGCCTATGTCGCCCGATTTCTCGCCTTCGGCGTATTTGCCGGCCCCATCGCCACAGGTGCTGTCAACGCGCTGGTATCTCCTCTTTGGCACGTCGGCTCTCCCCTCTCGCACGCCACTTCTCCCGGTTCCGAGTTCTTGCAGTGGGTAGCTGCCGACGCTCTCGGAGCCTGCGTTGCCACCCCGGCCTGTGTTGCAATCTTTCGCACTCGCTTTCGAGACTCCCTCTTCTCCCTCAAACATTGGGCGCATCTGCTTCCCGTCGCAGCGGTGGCCTTCGCCATGTTCCAGCACGCCCGGGTGCCTTTGGCCTTTCTCCTCTATCCGCTCCTCGTCATCGTCCTCCTCCGCCTCGGCCTGGGATGGGCCGCCTTGGCCACGCTCTTCGTTGCCGGCGTCGCCACTCCTTCACGGTTCGCGGTCAGGGTCCGTTTGCCGCGGCCGTTCCCCATGCGCATTTCGAATCGGCTATCGCCGTGCAACTCTTCATTGCCGCCGCCATGATCATCCTTTACAGCGTCTCCGTCGTCCTCGAAGACCTGCGCGCCACCGAACGCCGCCTGCAGCAGATCGCCGCCCTCCACAAACTCGTCACCGAGAACTCCCGCGACATGATCATCATTTCGGATTTCGAGGGAAACCCCAGCTACATCACCTCGGCTGGTCTTAATTCGGGTGAATATACACACGAGGATTTATTAAAGTCGAAGCCCCTGGAATTCATTTTTCCCGAGGACAGGGCCAAAATGGCACGGGTTCTGAAACAATTGCGTGCAGGCGCCGCCGACGCGTTGATCGAGTGCCGCGTAAGAAATCGCGACGGAAGCTTCTTTTGGACCGAGTCCAGCCTGCGTACCATTCGCGATCCCATCACGGGCATCCCCACCGGGATCATTAATAACGTGCGCGAGATCACCGAGCGTAAGCTCGCCGAACAGCAGCTTGCGGATGCCTACAGCACCCTCGAGACGCTCGCCGTCACCGACGCGCTCACCGGCCTGGCCAACCGCCGCTCTTTCGATCAGTGCCTTGCCACCGAATGGCGCCGCGCCACCCGCGACCGCAAGCCTCTTTCCCTCCTGCTCATCGACGTCGACCTCTTCAAGACCTACAACGACACCTATGGTCATCTGCGCGGCGACAGTTGCCTCAAACAAATCGCTGAAGCCGCGCAGGACGTCGTCTCCCGTCCCGGCGACCTTGTGGCCCGCTTTGGGGGCGAGGAGTTTGCCGCCATCCTGCCCAACACCGGCAAGAGCGGAGCCCTCCAGATCGCCCATGACATCTGCGCAGTCATGCGCAATCGCCAGTTGCCGCACAGCTCCAATCCTCTCGGGATCGTAACCGTCTCGGTTGGTTGCGCCACGCTCACTCCGCAGTTAGGAGAACAGACCGCGTGCCTCATCGACCGCGCCGACAAGGCCCTCTATCAAGCCAAGCGGTCTGGCCGCAACCGCGCCTGCAGCCACCATTCCACAACTGCCGCCGGCGCGGTCGTCGAGGAGTGTGACAGCCCCGCCGCGGTCAAACCTGTCTGATCCTTCTGTCAGGAAAATCTGGTGAGTATCCCCAGGGAAAGGCGCAGCATCCCACGGTCCGCTATTGAATAGGCTGTCATCCTGAGCGACGTTTGGCCGGTTTCTTGGCCAAACGGAGTCGAAGGACCTGCATTTGATCACCACACCTTTGGGGCGAACTTCAGGGACACCACATCACTAAGCAAACTTCTGAGACAGGATGCTAGGAGCGGCCGCCGCCGTCTTCCAGCCACATCCAGCCCCGCATGGCCGAAGGGAAACCCAGCGTCGTAATCGCCAAAATGGCAACCTGGTCAAGCTCAGCCTGAGAGGCGCCGCTTTCTTTCGCGTGCCGCACCGCGGAGTGCGTGGCGCCCTCCAGCCCCGCTCCAATGGCCAGGGCGATCTTTATGAGCCGGCGTGTTTTTTCGTCCAGGGGACCACTTTCGTGACAAGCCTGCGCGAGCTGCTCGAACGCGTTGCAGACGCGCTCGTGGCGGCTCTTGAATCCGACAAAATTCTCCGGTAGCTGTGACATTCCAATCCTCCAGTTCAACGCTGAAAACGATGGTACCACCGCACAGGGCCGCGTGAGGATGAGGCGCCCGAAAGCAGGTCTCAGCTTTTATTCCTCCCCTCCTCGCCATCCTCTCCCTTTTTTTCGTTGTTGGCGTAGACCCAATTGAAAGAGCGCTGCACGGGTGACATTTGAAATAATTAACATACCGATTCGGGCGACCACTTATCGAATTCTCCAGGAACTTTGAGATGGGCAGAGAAGATACACAAGCGGAGACAGCAATCGCACCTCAAACCGGCGACACCGCATCCTCGACATGCACCCAGGTGTCTTTGGAGAACGTGCACAGTTCTGTCGAGGTGCCGCATTCTCAAGCGGGCTTCTGGAAGAAGTGGCGGGCTTTTGTTGGTCCTGCGATTCTGGTCAGTGTGGGCTACATGGACCCTGGCAACTGGGGGACTGACCTGCAAAGTGGAGCTCAGTTCAAGTACGGCCTCTTATGGGTAGTCGGGCTGGCTAGTCTGATGGCGATCTTTATGCAAGTCATCTCCGCCCGATTGGGCGTGGTGACCGGCAAGGATCTCGCCCAATGCTGTCGCGACTGGTATCCCAGTTGGACCCGTTGGCCCAACTGGTTGATGAGCGAAGTCGCCATTGCCGCCTGCGACCTGGCAGAGGTGCTTGGAAGTGCCGTGGCGCTCAACTTGCTGTTCCATATCCCCCTGCTATGGGCGGTCATCCTCACCGGCCTGGATGTGCTGCTGCTCCTGGGCCTGCAGCGGTTTGGGATGCGCACCATCGAAGCTCTTGTCCTGGTTCTCGTGGCGACCATCAGCGTGTGTTATTTCATTGAGATTTTCATTCTCCCTCAGACTCAGCCCAGTTTTCTTGAAATGGGGCGGGCCTTGGTTTCGCCCCGCCTTCGTCAAGCCGGTCTCTTATATCTCGCCATCGGCATCATCGGCGCAACTGTAATGCCCCACAACCTGTATCTGCATTCGGCCCTGGTGCAAACCCGCAAGTTCCAGAAGGACGAGCCGTCACTTCGCAGCGCGCTTCGCTTCAACACTGTCGACTCCGTCGTGGCTCTCACCATTGCGTTCTTCGTCAATGCCGCGATCCTGGTACTGGCGGCGATGGTGTTCTTCGGAAAACAGAGCGTTACCGCACCGGGCGGACTGGTGGTCACGTTCAGTGCCGACAGTGATTGGATTCGGGTTGCCTACTTGACGCTGGCGCCGTTGTTGGGGGCCACTGTTGCCAGCACGCTGTTTGCGGTGGCGCTGTTGGCAAGCGGCCAGAGCAGCACCATCACCGGCACGCTCGCCGGGCAAGTCGTGATGGAAGGCTTCATGCATTGGCGAATCTTGCCGTGGGTGCGACGGCTCATTACCCGCACGTTGGCCATCCTGCCGGCTGTCTTGATCATCGGCCTTCGAGGCGACAGCAGCGTTACCGATCTGCTCACCCTCAGTCAGGTCGTGCTGGCGCTGCAGTTGCCCTTCGCCATGATTCCACTTTTGCAATTCACAAGTTCCCGCAGACGAATGGGGGGATGGAAGAACGGTTGGTTTCTGCTGATAGCCGGCTGGGGCAGTGCTATCCTGATCACCGTTCTGGACCTTTATGGGCTCCCGGACTCTCTGAAAACTGCCTGGCAAGTTATCACCGGCGGATGACGCCTGGCCAAAAGGACCACGGAAACAGAACAACCATGTACAACACCATTTTGCTGACATTGGATGGCACGAACACGGATCGGGCGATTATCGAGCACGTCAAGCAACTTGCGAAGCTCGCGCGGAGCCGTCTAGTGCTGCTCCACGTGGCTGACGGATGGGCCGCCAGAACCTATGGTCCAGATGCGGTCAGTCCGGAAATCACCGAAGACACCGCGTATCTGGAAAAAGTCAAAAAGGAGTTTCAATCCCTGGGCATCCCCACTGAGATCGAGCTGACTTACGGCGTCCCGTACGAAGAAATTCTGAAATGGGTTCGGCAGAATCCTTGCGACCTGATTGCCATGGGTACCCATGGGCACCGCTTACTAGGCGACATGTTTCTCGGCAAAACAGCCAGTAGAGTACAGCACGGTGTCAGCGTCCCCGTTCTCCTCCTCAGGGCGAAATGAAGAGCTCAGCTACGTCTGTGCTACGTCTGTGCCACGTCTGTGCCCCATTCATCGCGGCTCTATCGCGATGAGTGGGCAGGCAGCAACCAGCCACGTCTGTGCAACCAGCTACTGTGCCCCATTCATCGCGGCTTCATCGCGATGAGTGGGCAGGCAGCAACCAGCCACGTCTGTGCAACCAGCTACTGTGCCCCATTCATCGCGGCTCTATCGCGATGAGTGGGCAGGCAGCAATCAGCCACGTCTGTGCAACCAGCTACTGTGCCCCATTCATCGCGGCTTCATCGCGATGAGTGGGCAGGCAGCAATCAGCCACGTCTGTGCAACCAGCTACTGTGCCCCATTCATCGCGGCTTCATCGCGATGAGTGGGCAGGCAGCAACCAGCCACGTCTGTGCAACCAGCTACTGTGCCCCATTCATCGCGGCTTCATCGCGATGAGTGGGCCGCGAGTTCTTGCCGTCCACTCCGACTCGATTTCAACGACTCCTCGAATTCCAGTGGCGTAGTGGTTGAAGCTGCTCCATCGGTACTGCTCGGGCGATGCGACCAGTCCCCTCTTTACAGGGTTTCGGTGGATATATCGGATCACTTCGGACCGGGCTGCTTCGCCATGGATGTTGGAGTCAAAATAACGGTCCCGCCAGAACTGCCGGCGATCGCCTCGCAGTTTGCGTGAAGTGATCTGCTTGACCGCCTTTAGAAACTGAGCCACAAGGATCAGTGGCGGCTCGTTCATCAGCAAATGGATATGTTCAGGCATCAGGACGTAAGCGTAGACCCTGGCCCGGTGACGTGACCGAGTCTGTTCGAGAACGAATTCAAACGTTTCCTTGGTTGCCGGCGCTTCAAGGAATGGAAGACGGTGGTAGCAACTGAACGTAATGAAATGAAGCGCTTCGGCTTTCTGGAACCGCTTCAGGCCGGATGGCATGGTGCTATCGTAACTCGCGCGCGCCCGGCAGGCCTCCCGCTCACCGGTACAGCCACCCACCTGAGCTTCGCAATCAAGTATGTCTGTGCCACATCTGTGCCCCATTCATCGCGGCTTCATCGCGATGAGTGGGCAGGCAGCAACCAGCCACGTCTGTGCAACCAGCTACTGTGCCCCATTCATCGCGGCCTTATCGCGATGAGTGGGCAGGCAGCAACCAGCCACGTCTGTGCCCCATTCATCGCAGCTTCATCGCGATGAGTGGGCAGGCAGCAACCAGCCACGTCTGTGCCCCATTCATCGCAGCCTTATCGCGATGAGTGGGCAGGCAGCAATCAGCTACGTCTGTGCCCCATTCATCGCGGCTCTATCGCGATGAGTGGGCAGGCAGGATGACAACGTGGGACGGGATTGTAGGGCCAGTTACCGCGCTTTGACCACTGCCGATTGGCGTGCGCGGGGCACGGATTCCTCTTTTGCTGACAAGTATTTGTCGACGGCGGCCGCGGCTTTGCGGCCCTCGGCGATGGCCCACACGACGAGGGATTGGCCGCGGCGTATGTCCCCGGCGGCGAAGACGCCTTCGCGCGAGGACATATAGTCGGTGGTGGCGATGTTGCCGCGATTGTCGAGGGCAAGACCGAGCTGCTCGATCATGCCGTTGCGGACGGGACCGAGGAAGCCCATGGCGAGCAGGACCAGATCGACGTCAAGGGTGAATTCGGTGCCGGCGATGGCCTCGAACTTGGGCGGAGGGCCGACGCGGACGGCGTGAACCTGCTTGACGTTGCCGTCGGCGTCGCCGGTGAATTTCACGCTGTTGATGGCCCAATCGCGAATGCCGCCCTCTTCGTGAGAGCTTTCAACGCGCAGTTGCAGGGGCCAGAGCGGCCAGGGCGTTTGAGGTGCACGCTCGGCAGGCGGCTTGGGCATGATTTCAATCTGGTGGACGCTCTTGGCGCCCTGGCGATGGCTGGTGCCGAGGCAGTCTGCGCCCGTGTCGCCGCCGCCGATGATGAGAACGCGCTTGCCGGTGGCGAAGATCGAGCCAGACGCCTGCATCGATTCGAGAATTGCTTCCTCTTGATCGCCTTCGTTGCGGCGATTCTGCTGCGGCAGGAACTCCATGGCAAAGTGAATGCCCTTTAGCTCGCGGCCGGGAATTTTGAGGTCGCGCGGCTGCTCTGCGCCGCCGCAAAGGACAATAGCGTCAAAGCCTTCGCTGAGCGATTCCACCGGGACATTGACTCCGACGTGCGCGTTGGTCTTGAAGACGACGCCTTCGGCTTTCATCTGCTCGATGCGGCGGTCGATGATGTGCTTTTCAAGCTTGAAGTTGGGAATGCCGTAGCGAAGAAGGCCGCCGATGCGGTCGGCTTTCTCGAAGACCGTTACGGAGTGGCCGGCGCGGCGAAGCTGCTGCGCCGCGGCAAGGCCGGCGGGCCCGCTGCCGACCACGGCAACGCGCTTGCCTGTTCCCTGCTCGGGCGGCTCGGGATGAATCCAGCCCTCGTCCCACGCTCTTTCAACAATCGACCGCTCGATCAGCTTAATCGATACAGGCGGCTGGTTGATGCCCAGCACGCAGGCCGCTTCGCAGGGAGCGGGACAGATACGGCCGGTGAACTCAGGGAAGTTGTTCGTCGAGTGGAGGCGGCGAATGGCGGCTTCCCAGCGATTGTTGTAGACCAGATCGTTCCAGTCGGGGATGAGATTGTTGACCGGGCAGCCGGTGTGGCAAAAGGGCACGCCGCAGTCCATGCAGCGAGCGCCCTGCTCGCGCTGCTTTTCTTCAGGAAATGGCTCGTAGATTTCGAACCAGTCGCGAATGCGCTCATCGGCCTTGCGCCGCGCCGGTTGTTCCCGTTCATGCTCAAGAAAGCCTGTAACCTTACCCATGTTGCACCTCTGCTGTGGCCGTCACCAGAGGCGGCGAGATCGATGGGGGCGCATAAAGTGTCGTCGTGCGCGCCACGCCGAGAACCCGCTTGTACTCGTGCGGGAAGACCTTGATGAATTTGGGCTGCGCATCGGCCCAGTGTTCCAGAACCCACGCGGCGCGAGGGCTGCCGGTGAGGTCGCGGTGGCGCGCGAGCAACTGGCGCACGCGGTCAATATCGTCCTCGGCGGCGAGCGGCTCCAGGTCGACGCTGGCCGTGTTGCAGCGGCGCGTGGCGAAGTCTCCCGTGTCGTCGTACACCAGGGCGTAGCCGCCGCTCATGCCGGCAGCGAAGTTGCGGCCCGTGGAACCCAGGACAACCACGAAGCCGTTGGTCATGTACTCGCAGCCGTGGTCGCCCACCCCCTCAACAACGGCCGTTGCGCCGGAGTTGCGCACCGCGAAGCGCTCGCCGGCGATGCCGTTGATGAAGGCTTCGCCGCTGGTCGCCCCGTAGAGCACGACATTCCCGACCAGGATGCTCTCCTCGGGCAGGAAGCTGGATGTCTTGGGCGGATAGGCGATGAGGCGCCCCCCGGAAAGCCCTTTGCCCATGTAGTCGTTGCTGTCGCCCTCCAGTTCAAGCGTGACGCCGTTGGGAACAAAAGCGCCGAAGCTCTGCCCCGCTGAGCCGTGGAATCGGAAGTGAATCGTGCCGTCAGGCAATCCGGCGGAGCCGTAACGCCGGGCAATCTCCCCGCCCAGCATCGCGCCGACGGTACGGTGCACGTTGCGAATGGCGAACGAGCCAGTGACCGGCGTTTTGGATTCGAGCGCGGGCTTGGCCTTGGCGATCAGGGCGTGGTCCAGTGCCGGCCCAAGACCGTGATCCTGCGAAGTGGTGCGGCGGCGCGCCACGCGCGATGGCAGCGTGGGCATGTACAGGATGGACGAGAGATCGATGCCTTTCGCCTTCCAATGCGAATCGGCGAGGGAGACGTCGATCTTCTCCACGTGGCCCACCATCTCATCCACAGTGCGGAAGCCGAGCTTTGCCATGTGCTGGCGCATCTGCTCAGCGATAAAGAAGAAGAAGTTGATCACGTGCTCGGGCGTGCCGGTAAAGCGCGAACGAAGAACCGGGTCCTGGGTGGCAATCCCAACCGCGCATGTATTCAAGTGACACTTGCGCATCATAATGCAACCAATTGCAATCAAAGGCATTGTCCCGAAGCCGAACTCCTCGGCGCCGAGCAGAGCAGCGATCACGACATCGCGGCCGGTCTGCAGCTTGCCGTCAGTTTGCACGCGGATGCGGCTGCGCAGATCGTTGAGCAGCAGGACTTGTTGCGTCTCTGCCAACCCAAGCTCCCATGGCAGGCCGGCGTGCTTGATCGAGCTGAGTGGTGAAGCGCCGGTGCCGCCGCTATCGCCGGAGATGAGCACAACGTCCGCATGCGCCTTTGATACGCCGGCGGCGACTGTGCCCACGCCGACTTCAGAAACCAGCTTGACCGCAATGCGCGCCTTGGGATTGACGTTCTTCAGGTCGTAGATCAGCTGCGCCAAATCTTCGATGGAATAAATGTCGTGGTGCGGTGGGGGCGAGATGAGGCCGACGCCGGGAATGGAGTGGCGCGTTCTGGCGATAATCTCGTCCACCTTGTGGCCGGGCAGTTGGCCGCCCTCGCCGGGCTTGGCGCCCTGGGCCATCTTGATCTGGAGTTCGTCGGCGTTGACCAGGTAATTGGTGGTTACGCCGAACCGTCCGCTGGCGACCTGCTTCACAGCCGAACGTCGGGAATCGCCATTGGGGTCGGGCGTAAATCGAGCTTCGTCTTCGCCGCCCTCGCCGGTGTTCGACATGCCGCCCAGGCGGTTCATGGCGATGGCCAGGGTTTCATGAGCCTCTTTGGAAATCGATCCAAAGCTCATGCCCCCGGTGGTAAAGCGCTTGACGATCTCCTTGGCCGGCTCTACCTCCTCGATGGGGAGGGGCTTCTCAACATACTTCAGCTTGAGCAGGCCGCGCAGAGTGCACAGGTTGCGATTCTGATCGTCGATCAGGTCGGTGTATTCCTGGAAGGTGGCGAAGTTGTTCTCGTTGACGGCGTGCTGCACCTTGCTGATGGTGAGCGGATTGATGAGGTGATATTCGCCGCCTACGCGGTACTGATATTGACCGCCGACCACAAGCTCGGTTTCAGAGTCGGTGAGGGGCTGGAACGCGTAGCCGTGCTTGATCTGCGCCTCGCGTGCGAGCACGCCGAGGCCCACGCCTTCGATACGCGATGCGGTGCCGGGGAAATAGGTATTGATGAGCCATTTATTGAGCCCAACGGCCTCAAAAACCTGCGCTCCGCGATAGCTTTGCAGCGTCGAGATGCCCATCTTCGAGAAGGTCTTGAGCAGTCCCTTCTCGATGGCCTTGATAAAGTTCTTCTCGGCCTGCTCGGCGGTAACGTTGTCCGGCAACAGGCCGCGCGTCTTGAGGCTGTGCACGCTCTCGATGGCGAGGTAGGGATTGATGGCGCTGGCGCCGTATCCGATCAGCAGCGCGAAGTGCATCACCTCGCGCGGCTCGCCGCTTTCGATGATGAGCGCGACCTGGGTGCGTTTCTCTTCCTGGACCAGGCGATTGTGGACCGCGGCCATGGCCAGCAGGCTGGGGACAGGCGCGTATGTCGCATCGACGCCGCGATCGGAGAGGATCAGGAGTGTATAGCCGGAGTCGACGGCGTGCGAGGCGCGATTGCTTAAATCGTCAAGTGCGTGGCGCAGGCCCTTTTCCCCGTCCTCGGCGCGGAAGAGCGCGGGCAGCGTGGTAGCCAGCAAATCTCCTGAAGACACGCGGCGCAGCTTCTCCAAATCGCGGTTGGTCAGGATGGGATGGGGCAGCCTGAGCGTGTGGCAGTTTTCCGGCGCTTCATCCAGGATGTTGCGCTCTGTGCCGATGTAGCTGATCAGCGACATGACCAGCTCTTCCCGGATCGGGTCGATCGGCGGATTGGTGACCTGGGCGAAGAGTTGCTTGAAGTAGCTGAACAGCTGCTGCGGGCGATCGGAGAGACATGCGAGAGGCACATCGGTGCCCATGGCGCCCACCGGCTCTGCCCCTGTAGCAGCCATCGGCGCCAGCAGTATGCGCAGGTCTTCTTCGCTGTAGCCGCAGGCGCGCTGGCGGCGCAGCAGGGTCTCGGAATTCGAGGCGATGACGCGCGGGGGCTCGGGCAGCGAGTCGATGGTCACCTGTTGCTGCTTGAGCCAGTCGCCGTAGGGCTGGCGCGCAGCCAGCTGCTTCTTGATCTCGCCGTCGGAGATAATGCGCTGCTGCACGGTGTCGACAAGGAACATGCGGCCGGGTTGCAGGCGGCCCTTCTTCAAAATGTCCTCGGCGGGGACTTCAAGCACTCCGGCCTCTGAGGCTAGGACGACTAAATCGTCCTTGGTCACAATGTAGCGGCCGGGGCGCAGGCCGTTGCGGTCCAGAGTGGCGCCAATCACCTTGCCGTCTGTGAATGCGATAGCGGCGGGACCGTCCCATGGCTCCATGAGCGAGGCGTGGTACTCGTAAAAGGCGCGCTTGTCCTCGTCCATATCGGGATTCCCGGACCAGGCCTCGGGAATCAGCATGGCCATCACGTGAGGCAGCGAGCGGCCGGACTGATAAAGGAATTCCACGGCGTTGTCGATTGACGCCGAGTCGCTGCCGCCAGGCACGATGACCGGATAAAGTTGGTCGATCTTGTCGTTGAACAGCGGGCTGCGCAGCACGGACTGGCGCGCGTTCATCCAGCTCACGTTGCCGCGGATGGTGTTGATCTCGCCATTGTGCGCGATGTAACGGTAGGGATGGGCCAGCTTCCAACTCGGGAAGGTGTTGGTGGAAAAGCGCTGGTGAATTACTATCAGGGCGCTGGTCACGAGCGGATTGGCCAGCTCGAAATAGAATTTCTCAATCTGCGGGGCCAGCATCAGTCCCTTGTAAATGATGGTGCGACAGGAGCACGAAGGCACATAGAAAGTTTCCTTGTCCTCTATGTCCGAAGCTGCGATCTCGTTTTCCGTGCGGCGCCGGACGCGGTAGAGCAGCCGCTCGAACGCGTCCTCGTCCAAACCCTCCGGACGCCCCAGAAACAGTTGCTCGATGTAGGGCTGTGAGCGGCGGGCTTCGCGGCCCACGGCGTCGCCATTGACTGGGGTGTCGCGCCAGCCCAAAACGGTGAGGCCCTCCTCCTGGGCTATGCGCTCGAAGATACCCTCGCATTGCAAACGATCATGCTTCTCAACTGGCAGGAAGCACATGGCCACGCCGTATGCGCCAGGCTCTGGCAGGCTCATGCCCAATTCAGCGCATTCGCGCGCAAAAAAGGCATGGGGAACCTGAATGAGGATCCCGGCGCCGTCGCCGGTCTCCGGATCGCAGCCCGCGGCGCCGCGATGGGTGAGGTTGATCAGCACCTCGAGGCCCTTGCGGATGATCTCGTGGCTCTTTTCGCCCTTGATGTTCGCGACCAGCCCCATGCCGCAGGCATCGTGCTCATCCCGTGGATGATAGAGGCCTTGCGGTTGGGGTGCGCTGTGACGGCGATTTGAGGGTTCCATGGCAGCCTTTACGAGTAAATTTTTCCGTGCGGAAGTGCGTTCCAGTTCCGGAGTACACAATCCACTCTGCGATTTCACGCATGAAAATCGCCCTAAAGATCGATCGAGTGGGTTACGTAAGCAGTCCGGCCGCATCCTGGGAACTGCGCTTTCTTTTAATATAACGAAAATTCTTCATTGATTGCAGGATTTCCTTCCAGAATGGGGGACGGCACTGGGGCGAATTGATAGTCAGCGGTAAGCTAAGCTCTTGAATCTAAAAACAGCAAGTTATCATCCTGAACGGTGGTCGCAGCAGCAGTAACGCCGGCCTCCAGGCCGGCTGTCGTGCGGGCGTCCACGCCCGCACATGTGCAACACGACGGCACGCACCCATTTTCCACCGGCCCCAACTGTGGATCCAACCCCAGCCAGAAAATAATCCACGGCCCGATCGCACAATGCTTCGCGCAAACTCGTGAGTCGTTCCGAGGGTTGCTCCGATTTCAATAGCTGAGAAGATGCAGGCTGGGCTTCTCCACTTTTATTGTGTCGTATACTCGGTTCGAATGAGACAAGCGAACGAAACGATCCTTGTGACCGGCGGGGCCGGGTTTATCGGCTCGAATTTTGTTCTGAGCTGGATGAACGCCGCTCAGCCCGGCGTGGTGAACCTCGACCTGCTGACCTATGCGGGAAATGCCGCCAATCTGGCGCCGCTCGAGGGCGACCCGCGCTACACCTTTGTGCGCGGAGACATCTGCGATGCGGAGCTGGTGCGGTCGCTGCTCGATAAGCATCGGCCGAAGGCTGTCGTGCACTTTGCGGCGGAGAGCCACGTAGACCGCTCCATCGTTTCTCCTGAAGCGTTCATCCGGACCAATGTGAACGGCACGTTTGTGGTGCTGGAGCAGGCGCGGGTCTATTGGTCAGGATTGACTGGGGACGAGCGCGAGGCGTTCCGGTTCCTCCACGTGTCGACAGACGAGGTCTACGGAACGCTCGCGGCCAACGATCCGGCATTCAGCGAGACGACGGCGTATGCGCCGAACAGCCCTTATGCCGCCTCGAAGGCCGGCTCAGACCATTTGGCGCGGGCATACTTTCACACCTTCGGGCTGCCGGTCCTGACCACGAACTGCTCCAACAACTACGGGCCGTTTCAATTCCCTGAAAAATTGATTCCACTGATGATCCTGAACGCGCTCGAAGGCAAGCCGCTGCCGGTATACGGAGACGGAAAGAACGTGCGCGACTGGCTCTTTGTCGAGGATCACTGTGCGGCCATCCGGGCGGTGCTGGAAAGAGGCCGGCCGGGCGAGACGTACAACATTGGCGGAAACAGCGAGCGGGCCAACATTGACGTGGTTACGGCGATTTGCGACCTGGTGGACGAGATGCGGCCGGGAGCAGAGTCGCGCCGCCGGCTGATCACGTACGTGCAAGACCGGCCGGGGCACGACCGGCGCTACGCCATCGACGCGAGGAAGATATCGCGCGAACTGCGCTGGAAGCCGGCCGAGGAGTTCGAAACCGGCCTGCGCAAGACAGTGCGCTGGTATCTTGAGCAGAGCGAGTGGGTAAACAGCGTGCGTACGGGGGCGTATCGCGACTGGATTGCGAAGAACTACGCGGAGCGGCAGCAAATATAGGGCTGGTGTCTCACCTGTCATCCTGAGCGACCTTCGTCCGCCGCCATAGGGCTAGGGCATCACCTGTCATCCTGAGCGACCGGAGTCCGCCGCGGCGGACGAAGGGAGTCGAAGGATCTGCGGTTGCACTTGTTTTTGCCTTCTAACAGCGCACGACCGGGGTACCGGGGTGCCCTCTGGGCCGGGCCGGATCGCGTGCCGAAAGATGCCAGAAACGAATGGGGGCTTCACATGCTGCGAAAAAACTCAACGGCGGAGTGCTTTGTAACAGGGCACGAATTTCTTCGTACCGATAAAGCCAACCGAGTCATTGGGGCATTAGCCCTTGCGGCTTCACCCCGGAGGAACGAGCGGTACGGCACTTATGAAATCATGAACTCCGAACACTAAAAGGATCGACAAATGAAAGGCATCATTCTCGCCGGCGGATCGGGGACGCGGCTCTATCCCGTGACCCACGTCGTATCGAAGCAGCTCTTGCCCGTGTACAACAAGCCGATGATTTATTACCCGCTCAGCACGCTCATGCTGGCCGGGCTGCGGGAGATCCTCATCATCTCCACGCCGCAGGACACGGGGCGCTTTAAGGAACTGCTCGGTGATGGCAAGCGCTGGGGTCTGGAGATCAGCTATGCCGTGCAGCCAAGCCCCGATGGTTTGGCGCAGGCCTTCCTGATCGGGCGCGATTTTATCGGCGGGAACCCAAGCGCGCTGGTTCTGGGCGACAATATTTTCTACGGGCAGGGCTTCTCAAAGCAGTTGCAATCGGCAGCGCAGCTCAAGGAGGGCGCGACCGTGTTTGCTTACCCTGTCGAAGATCCGCAACGCTACGGAGTTGTCGAGTTCGACGCTGCGGGCCGCGCCGTAAGCCTGGAAGAAAAGCCTGCGAAGCCAAAGTCGCGCTATGCGGTCACCGGGCTGTATTTCTATGATTCTGACGTGGTGAAGATCGCCGCATCGCTGAAACCCTCGGCGCGCGGCGAACTGGAGATTACCGATTTGAACCGGAAGTATCTCGAAGCCGGGAAGCTGAAGGTGGAGATCATGAGCCGCGGTATGGCATGGCTGGACACGGGAACGCATGAATCGCTGCTCGAGGCCTCGCTGTTCGTTCACACCATAGAGCGCCGCCAGGGATTGGACATTGCCTGCCCGGAGGAGATCGCCTACCGGCAGGGGTTTATCGACGCCGAACAACTGGAGAAGCTCGCGGT
Source organism: uncultured Acidobacteriaceae bacterium (assembly GCA_963848805.1). Classification (GTDB taxonomy): domain Bacteria; phylum Acidobacteriota; class Terriglobia; order Terriglobales; family Acidobacteriaceae; genus Telmatobacter. The sequence goes on from CAWKFD010000031.1 coordinate 61,588, forward strand.
GCCGGTCGCCAAGAGCGGCTACGGCCAGTATTTGATGGCGCTGCTCCGCGAGCCGTATTTTGCTGCCAAGGCCGAATAACCATGAAGATTGAAGCGACAACCTTGCCCGGCGTGCTCGTGCTGACCCCGGCGATCTACCGCGACGACCGGGGCGCCTTTATGGAGACCTTCAATTTGCGCCAGATGGCGGAGGCGGGACTGCCGTCGAACTGGGTTCAGGACAATTTTTCCCTTTCAAAAAGGAATGTCCTGCGCGGCATCCATTATCAAATTGACCAGCCGCAGGGAAAGCTCGTTCGCGTGACGCATGGAGCGGTGCTGGATGTGGCTACAGATCTGCGCCGCAGCTCGCCCAGGTTCGGACAGCATGTGGCCGTCGAACTGAGCGGAGAGAACGGTGCGATGCTGTGGATTCCGCCCGGGTTCGGGCACGCATTCCTGGTTCTGAGCGATGTGGCGGGCTTTGCCTACAAGGTAACGGATTATTACTCCCCCGCAGGCGAGCGAACGATTGTGTGGAACGATCCGGAGTTAGCGATTCCCTGGCCGATTCTCGCGGCTGATGCAATCGTTTCGGAGAAAGACCGGAGAGGCGCACGGCTGCGCGAGGCAGAGGTTTTCGCGTAGTCGTAAGGAACGGCCCATGTGGCAGGTCCCTCAGACCCCGCGAACTGTATCACAGTGCTCAAGAACGCGCAAAAACATGCAAAAACCGGGTCAAAAGCGGCCATTTTAGGGCCGCAAAGCCTGTTTAGACGCACTTTTGGGAAATTACTTGGTGCGACTCGCTCTTATTCGCAACCTTTCTCGGTTCTAACCGCTAATTGTTTGCAACTATTCTCGGTATTTGTCTCGAAGAATCGTACCCTCTCAAGCGACCGTTTGCGGGGCAAGCGCAACCACTTGAACGAACATTTGGCCGGTCCGGCGCACCGCCAAAACCAACATTTCCCTTGATTTGCGAGGATTTCGAGGCCCGGCGCCAAAAACCGCAATCTGGCGGGCTAAACACGTGCCTGCCGCCTCGCCGCCGATGATATACTCACTTGTCGGGTGTGCATCCCAAGCGCCTTTATTTCCACTCCTGTTGAGGTTCCCTATGTCCGGCCATTCAAAGTGGGCCACAATCAAGCACAAGAAGGGCGCGCTGGACGCCAAGCGCGGCAAGATTTTCACTCGCCTGCTGAGGGAAATTGCGGTAGCGGCCAAGGGCGGCGGCAACCCTGACAGCAATGCGCGGCTGCGCACTGCGATTTTAGCTGCCAAAGCGGAGAACATGCCGCAGGACAACATCAAGCGGGCGATTCAGCGCGGCACAGGAGAACTGGAAGGAGTCAACTACGAGGAAGCCACCTTTGAGGGGTACGGCCCCGGCGGCGTGGCCATTCTCGTGGACGTGCTGACCGACAACCGCAACCGGGCGGTGAGCGAGATCCGGCACACCTTCGCGAAGAATGGCGGGAACATGGCCGAGTCCGGCTCGGTGAAGTTCATGTTTGCCAAGAAGGGTCTGATCGCAGTGGCGAAACCGGCGGCCACGGAAGAGCAGTTGATGGACATTGTGCTGGAGCACGGAGGCGAAGACCTGCGCGACGAAGGGGACACGTGGGAGATCCTTACCGAGCCGAGCGCGTATGAAGCGGTAGCGAGCGCCGTGAAGGCTGCGGGGATTCCCACGGTAATGAGCGAAGTAGCGATGATCGCGTCGACTTATACCAAGCTCGAAGGCAACGCGGCGAGCCAGATGGTGCGCCTGCTCGAGGCCCTGGAAGAGCTGGACGACGTGCAAAACGTGCATTCGAACTTCGACATAGATGCGGAGCAGATGGAACACGCGGCAGGTTGAAGAGGCCTGAGGCAGGCACCAAAAGGCCGCCCGAATGTGGCGGTCTTTTTTTGGGAAAGACAGGGAACAAGGAAACGAGAAGGCGGGGACCGAGGTTCTAGGGACAAAGATTGACAGCGCAGAGGGAAAGGAAAGCTTTTGACGCGAACGCTGAAATTTTTGCTGGTTGCATTGGTGGCGGGGACAATGGCGGCGGCGCAGACTCCGCAAGGCGCGGTCGCCAGCGATGATCGCGGCGCGGCTGACCCTGTGGCGCAGGTAAGGAGCCAGAAAAGCTGGGAGTATGGCCCATTCGTGAATTGGGGCTCCGGCGTAGGCAACCGGTCCGATTACAAGTTTCTTTGGGGCGGATTCGAGTTGGGCAAGGTGTTGACGCCGGTAGTGCACGCAGGAATTTTCAGCGGTCAGTTTCAGTACGGGGGAAACATCATGCCGTTGTGGCAGGCGTACACGCCGGAGCCGCATCCGCAGCAGACCACGTGTGTGACCACAGGCGGGCAAACCGTCAGTTGCACCCTTCCATTTGGCGGCGGCACCTTTTACGGGGTGGGCCTTACTCCTGTGATCTTTCGCTGGAATTTTCTGACCAGTTCGCGGAGATTTCAACCATGGTTCCAGGCAGCGGGCGGCCTGATCTATACCACGCACAAATTTCCGCCGAATATTTTGAGCAACCCCACTGAAGGAATTGACGGTGGAACATCTGTTTGGAATTTTTCCCCGCAGGGCGGAGGAGGGATTCACTACTTCTTTAAACCGGGGCGGTCGATAGATTTGGGCGTGAACGGGGTGCACATCTCGTCAGCCTCCCTCGGCGACCGCAACCCCGGCGTGAACGCCAGCATCCAGGTGCAGGTAGGTTACACATTGTGGAAGTGAGAGAGACAGGGAACAAGGGAACAACGACTACAGACTGAAGGACGGATGAGCGGAGCGATCATCGAGTGTGTTCCTAACTTTTCCGAGGGCGTGGACGCCGGGCGCGTGGAGGCGATTGTGGCCGCCATGCGGGCCGATGGGGTGCACCTGCTGGACTGGTCGATGGATGCTGACCACAACCGCTCGGTGGTAACGATTGCCGGTGAACCGGCTGCGGTGGTTGAGGCGGCCGTGCGCGGCTGCAGGTAAAGCGGCGGAACTGATCGACCTGACGCGCCAGCAAGGGGTCCATCCGCGCATCGGCGCGGCAGACGTGATTCCGTTTGTGCCGGTGAAGGGGATCAAGCTGGAGCAGTGCGTACTGCTTGCGAGGCAGGCGGGCCTTGAGATCTGGCGGCGATTCGGGGTTCCCGTCTACTTCTACGAGGCGGCGGCAGCGCGGCCGGACCGCGTGAACCTGGAGGATGTGCGCCGGGGCCAGTTCGAGGGGCTGAGGGACGCGGTGGAGAAAGAGCCTTCGCGGCGGCCCGACCTTGGCGGACCGGAGCTGCATCCGACAGCGGGCGCCTGCGCCGTAGGGGCGCGTAAATTCCTTGTCGCGTACAACATATACTTCGACTCCGCCGATGTGGCCACGGCGCGGGCCATTGCCCGGGAGGTTCGAGCCGCAACCGGGTGGTTGAAGGGCGTGAAGGCGATGGGGGTTTTGGCGCATGGCCGGGCGCAACTCTCGATGAATATCACCGACTTTGAGGCGACTCCGATCTCCAGGTGCATAAGAAAGTGTCAAGCTTGGCTGGCAAGCATAAAGTTGCGGTTGCCGAGGGAGAGGTGGTTGGGCTGATTCCTGAAGCCGCCTGTGAGCGGGAAAGCGAATGGATGCGTCAATTAGATGGGTTCGATGAACAAACCAAGACCCTGGAGCGGCGCTTGGAGCATCCGCTGGCGTGGCCCAGAGGCTGATGCGCGTTCGAGCGAGATGCCGGCGGGTACAATAAGAACAGCGATCCGCCACATTTCTTTCCGATCGGCAAAGGCGAAATTGGCGTTCACGACAGAGTATCGCTGAGCGTTCGATTCAGGGAAAGTTCGAAATTCGGGGGTTGGAAGTGTTGAAAAGGCTGGTTGAGTTTTTGATTGTAGCGATGGCGCTGGCAGCGGCTGCGCCGGTTCCTGCGGCGCAGTTGTCGACTGACGCCCGAGGCGCCGTTCCGCACGATGTGCAGCAACTGGTGGTGATCGACTACCGAGCGATGCAGAATTCAACAGCGGCGATGGATTTGCGCAATCGCGTGATGCCGCCGGAGTTGAAGCAGTTCGACGAAGCTTTGACCAAGTCGGGATTGAACGACAACCACGACGTAGACGAGCTTGCCTTTGCCCTATTCCGGCCATCGCCGGACAGCGATGCGCTGCAAACGGTGGGCATCGCGCAAGGCCAGTTTGACATGCAGGGGATTCTGGCCAACTTCCGCAAGCAAAAGTTGAAGGCCACGAAGGTACGGACCAACAGCATTTACCCGATGACCAAGGCGGGAATGATGCTTTGCTTCGTCGACCCTTCGACCATGATCTTCGGCGACAAGCAGGCGGTAACCAGGGCGCTGGATGCGCGCGACGGCTTGGCGCCCAGTTTATTAAGCAACGGACCGATGATGAACGCGATGCAGAGCGTGGACTCGAATCCGCTTTGGAGCATTCTGGACGACAAGGGCACGCAGACCATGATGCGGCAGCTTTTGGGCGAGGCCGGATCGGTGACGGATTTCGAGACCGTGCGAAAACGCCTGGAAGCGTCGTGGTACGCGATGGACTTTCAACACGGTGTAGTGTTCAATCTGACCATTGAGACCGGCGACTCTTTCGCGGCAGCCACGGTTTCATCCCTGTTGACCGCGGCGGTGATGTTGCGCAAGATGAGCGCCTCAGATGCGGAGAAGCAGGCGCTGAGTTCGACAGACATCGGATCGAGCTCAGGAAATCTAACAATTCACTTTGCCAGTTCTGACTCGGAGTTCAGCAGCCTGCTGCAGTCTCCGCTCTTCAAGAGCATGGTGCACTGAGTGCTTTTGCCCGAGTTTCAGTATCCATGGCGCAACATTGTCGTGCGATGGATGGGAAAGCACAGCCGCTCATTGTTCCGCGCCGCACACGCACGCCCTGAACGCATCCGCCGCCCCGTCATTCGCCAGCGAGCACACGTAAGGCTTCCAGAACTGGCTTAGCGTCCCCTCCCCCGTCCCTGAGCCGTAATTACGGATATAGCTCTGGCTCGCTTTCTCCCGCGCGCTGGGATCGGCCCCGAATCCTGCAATCACGTTCCTCACGGTCGTCGCGGTAAATGAAACCTGTTTATACGTCTTCGCGAAGTCATACTCCTCGGTCCATTTTGTGTCCACGCCCGTCGCGTTCGACGCCACGATGACCCGGTAGTCTCTCATCACCCCTGTTCCCGCATCGATGCTCGCCACCGTAAACGAAGGCGCGTTTCCGTTTATCGGCGAAATCGATCCCACCAGCTTGACGGGGATGCCCCGCTCTGCCATTCCTTCCCCTTTCGATTCCAGCAGCCGCACCTCATCCATGTGTGTGTGTCCGAACACCGCTAGCCGCACCACGTCGCCATACTTCGCCACCGTCTCAGCCAGCGCCTCCGACGACAAAAACATCATTGGCGTGCCTCCCTTGCAAACATCCTTTCCCTTCATCGCCGTCGAGTAGGGATCCACACCCGGCGGGATGTGCGACATCACCCAGATCTTCTCGTGCTTGCTTCGCGCCGCATCCAGTTGCCCCTTCATCCAGGCGATCTGCTCGGCGGCAGGCGCCGCGTCCGCCTTGCCGCCGCACGTCGCGTACTTCTTTGCCATAAACAGATCGTCCAGCACCAGCATCTTCGTATGCTGCATTGGCGCTGGCAGCGTTACGCTGTAATACCCAGCGGCCGCAAACGTGCGCTGCGCCTCCGTCCGCTCCGTCGCGGGAAGATCTGCAGTCAAATCCCTTCCGGTCGCTTCCAGAAATTCACTGTTCGCGTCGAGCCGGTAATCGCCGCAGTCCGAGTCGTTGTTTCCCAGCGCCGCGTAGACCGGCACATGAGGAAGCGCAGCACGCAACTGGGCCTCCACATAGGCGATTGTCTTCTCGACAAATGCCGGGTAACCGCCAGGCCCTGCTTTGGGAAATACCATCGCGAATTTGCACGAAAAGCCGTGCGAGATCAAGTCGCCACTCAACAAGGCGAACTTTGCCTCAGCCGCACCGGCGCGCATAGCCCGCAAGCTCGACTCGTACAGCGTGTAGCTGGTATCGACACCTCTGGCGTGGCAGTTCTGTTCTAGCTCCGCGAACTGCTGCTCGCGATCGGCAGTGGCAGGCGACCCGAGAATTGCCTTCCACTCAGACACTGGCGCGGCTGCAAGTTGCGCTGACTTTCCCGGATCCCAGAACGGCTCGAAATGAATGTCGCTCACAAAAAGAACCTCAACCGTCTGCGCGCCTGGTTTTCCCTGCCCTGCCGCAGCCTGCCCCAGAGCCTTCACGCTGAGCCCCGCAAAGCACCCCATCGAAACACCGATACACACGCAGAAGCGTATTCTTCCGGCCCTCAGGATCGCACTCATCGCAACTCCTTTATTGTTGGATCAATCACGAGGCAAACTCCGTGTAGGATAACCGAGCCTCCCACTAAAAAAGTTTTCCTCGCAATGAATCCTGCGTCCTTCAACCCCGCCCGATCACGCAAGCTTACTAGCTCGCCGGCTCGGTAGCTCCACCCACCTCCCTGCCCCGGTGTGCGAAACTAATCTGTCCATAAATCGAGTTCGAATAAACGCACTCATTGGCAGAGACACGTAATGTCAGTTCTTCGTTCCGCCTTCATCGCACTCTCGCACAACCGTCCATTACGCCGCTTTTGCGAGCACTCCAGTCTGGGAGCCCGGCTCAACTCCCGCTTCATCGCCGGCATGCAGTCAGATGATGCACTGCGCGTAGCCGAGGAGGTCAACCGTCAAGGCATTGCCGTTACCCTCGACTCGCTTGGCGAAAGCGTTACCTCTGAGATCGAGGCGCATCGCGCCGCCGACGTCTACCACAAGCTCCTCGACTCCATTGCTGAACGCCATCTCGACGCCAACGTCAGCCTCAAGCTCACCCAGATGGGCCTCGAGCAGTCGCCAGAGCTAGCCGAGTCCATCGCCGGAAACCTCGTTCAACACGCCCGCGCCACGGGAAGCTTCGTCCGTGTCGACATGGAGGACTCGCGCCTGACCCAAGTCACTCTTGACATTGTCCGCCGTGTCCATGCGCGCTCCGGAATGCGCGGCGCGGTCGGCGTCGTCATCCAGTCCTACCTCTACCGCTCCCAGGCCGACATCGAGCAACTGCTCGCCGACGGCATTCGCGTCCGGCTTTGCAAAGGCGCCTATAACGAACCGCCCGAAGTGGCCTTTCCGCGCAAGGCGGAAGTCGACGCCAACTTCTTCACGCTCGCTAAGATGCTTCTCACGAGCCCCGTCTATCACGCGCTGGCTACCCACGACGAGTCCCTCGTCGAAGCAGTCAAAACACACGCCAGCGCACACGGAATCGACCCCGGCCATTTCGAGTTTCAAATGCTATATGGAGTGCGCCGCGATCTGCAGCGCAAGTTGGTGCAACAAGGCTACAAAGTGCGCGTCTACGTTCCCTTTGGAACAGAATGGTATCCGTACTTTATGCGCCGCCTTGCTGAACGGCCGGCCAACGTCCTTTTCCTGGCCAAAAACTTCTTCCGTTCGTAGTAAGGGCGGCCCTATCCGACGAATTTCTTATCCCTGGTCCGGGGCCGATTGCGCTTGCGGAGCATTACGTGATGCCTGCAAGCCATGCACCGCCATGGATAAAACCCGAAGAGCGGATAAACCGTTTTCTGCATGAACCCTTTCCGCTCGATCCGGTAGACCCGATCGCTGCCGCACTCCTGGCAATGAACCCTGTGCTTGACGGTGCCGCTTTCGAAGTGGTGTTCCGCCGAGGCCGTACGCATGCTCGTTTCGTGCACTTGAATCTCCCTCAGAAAGCCGGTCAATCCCTGGCAACCAAAACTGCGAGTTTGGTCACTCAAATCCAGAATCAACGCAGGCAAATCGGGCCCGCCGCTGTGGCGGAAGTCCAGAAATCATGGAGACGGCGATTAACTCCGCCCTCGATCTTAGCCCGTGAATTCTTCTCAAAGTACCACATAGTAGTAGGTTCAAAGAAGTAACCGCTTCTGCAATTGACAAGCCCCTGCGAGCCAAATCGTCGATTGAAAGGGCCCTAGCTTTTAAGCCGTCTCAGTCCCTGGCCGGCCAAATCGGCAACTGCCTTTGCCAGCGTTGGCGAGGCATTCAGCGACTCCGGGCGCTCAAGCCGCATCTTGAGTTTATCGGCATATTGGCGAAAAAGCTGATCCACGTCAAACAAAATCTCCACGTGATCGCAGAGAAACCCTATCGGCTGAAGGATAACCGCCTTCACGCCCCGGTCCGCAATCTGCTCCAGGGTCTGCTCCACGCTCGGCCCCAGCCACGGGCCGCCGCTCGCGCCCTGGCTCTGAAAAGCGAACCACCATCGAGCAATCTCCGGAACCCGTTCGGCCACCAACTCCGCCGTATGCCGCGCCTCCTCAGCATAAGGATCTGCGCCCTGCCCCGGCCAAACCGGGTGTTCTGCCCTCGGCGCAACTCCGTTTTTGCCGCTTGTGTGGGGTAAATCGCCCACTTGCTGATTCGCTGACTCACCGACTTGCTGGATTCCTGGTTGCTCCACCGTCCGCGCCGGAACGCTGTGCGCGGTAAACAGCACCGGCACCGGCTTGCCAGCCTCGGCGCTGAGCTTAGCCAACGCCGGCCGCAACCGTTCTGCGAATGCCTCCGCGAGCAGCGGATGCTGCGCCCACCCTGAAGTAAAGTCGATCCGCAGCTCTCCCGCCTCTGCTTCTACAGCACGCCGGTAAAGCCCCACACTCGTACGCGAGTTGTGCGGCGCCATACAGATCACCGCAGCCTCCTCGATCCCGTCGGCGCGCATCTGGCGCACCACCTCCGCGATGTATGGTCGCCAGTTCCTCATTCCCACATACACTGGAACTGCAGCGCCGGTTCCTGCCAGCTCCGCTTCTACCAGCCGCGCCTGCTCAAACGTAATCTCCGTTAGCGGACTGCGCCCGATCAGCGCATACCGATGCTGAATCTCCTCCACTACGGTTTGCGGCAGCGGCCGGCCGCTCACCACGTTGCGCAGATACTCGGGAATCTGCTCCGCTGTCTCCGGAGTCCCATGCGCCAACAGCAGAACCGCCTGCTTAGCCATTTACCTTTTCCCTATTCCCTGGTCCCTGCTCTATCCGGAACTCCTTGACCATCCTCACCACGGCCTGCACGTTTTCCACTGGCGTTCCTGGCACAATCCCATGCCCCAGATTGAAGATGTGACCCGGCCGTCCGTTCGCGGATTGCAGAATCTCTTTCACTCGCAATTCCAGCACCTCAACCGGCGCAAACAGAGTAATCGGATCCAGATTCCCCTGCACCGCGTGCCCGTGCCCCACCGCGCGCCAGCCCTCATTTAGCGGCTGTCGCCAGTCCAGTCCAATCACGTCGGCTCCAGTCTCCGCCATCTGCCCCAGCAACCCAGCCGTTTCCACGCCAAAGTAAATCACCGGTACGCCCATCGCCTGCACCGCCCGTACCAACTGCTTCGACGCCTCAAATGCGTATGCGCGGTAGTCACTCAGTGCAAGCGATCCCACCCAACTATCGAAAATCTGAATCGTGTCCGCGCCCGCCTGCACCTGGAGCTGGCAGTACTCTGTCAGAACGCTGACCAGCTTGTCTAAAAGTCCGCCCCACGCAATGGGATCGCGGTACATGATTTGTTTGGTGTGGATGTAGTTCCTCGAGCCACCGCCCTCGATCATGTAACTCGCCAGCGTGTACGGCGCCCCGCAAAACCCGATAATTCCCAGCCTGTCGCGAAAGTGCGCAGCCACCTTCTCAATCGCACGCGCCACGTACGCCAGATCGCCTGCGCGGTCCGTGCGCAGCGCGCGCACATCATCGGCGCTCCGCACAGGCTGGTGCACCACCGGCCCTTCGCCCGCCTGGAACTCGAAGTCCAGCCCCATCGGCTCCAGCGGCAGCAGCAAGTCGGCAAAAATAATCGCCGCGTCCACGCCCAGCTTTTCCGCCGCGGTAATCGTCACCTCGGCCGCCAGCTCAGGCTGCTTGCAAATCTCCACCAGCGTGTGGAACTTGCGCACTTCGCGGTACTCCTGCATGTACCGCCCGGCCTGCCGCAGAAACCACACCGGCGTGCGGTCTACGGGCCGGCGCAAGCATGCGCGTACAAACCGCGTTCCATCCAGGATTGTGTCGCGGATCGTTTCGCCCGGGGCACCGTCGTCGTTGGTCATTATCATATTCCTTCCATTTTAACGGACCAAAGCGCTTCGCTCTCTCTCCTGCTTCCTGTGCAAGCGCCACATCGTACGAGGGATGCTGACAACCTATTTCGCGAATCTACCGTCAAATCAGACAACAGTCCCACCAGGAGCATTCAATGACCACCAGTTTCCTGAGATTTGCCAGGCGCGTCTTCACCTTTATCGCCACGTTCCTTTGCAGCTTCTCCACCGCTCCAGCCCAACAACCGCAGCCCACCGTTCCCTCACCCTCCGGCTCCATCAAACTCACCGTAGTGGTTGCCACCAAAACCGGCCAGCCGGTCGCTAACCTCGCCCAACAGGACTTCACCATCCTCGACAACAAATCCCAGCGGCCCATAACTTCCTTCCAAGTCATGACGCCTGTCCAAGAACCCGTCGAGGTGATTCTCTTTATCGACGCCGTCAACACGCCCTTCGAGATGGTTTCATACATCCGTCAAAGCGTCTCGAAATTCTTGCAGGCGAATGAAGGCCAACTGGCTCATCCCACCGCAATCGCGGTCTTGACCGACCAGGGAGTGCAAATCGACAACGGCTTCTCCACTGATGGCAACGCCTTAAGCGACTCGCTCGCACACCACATGATCGGCCTGCGTCAACTCAACCGCAGCTCAGAATGGGGCTGGCTTGAGCGCCAGCAGATTTGCATAAATGCGTTCCATCAATTGCTGACCTTCGCCTCAGCTCTCCCCGGCCGCAAGGTCGTCCTCTGGATCTCGCCGGGCTGGCCCCTGGTCTCCGGGCCCGAGATCTTCCTCACCGCCAAGCAGGAGCAGCGGACCTTCTCGACTATCGTGTCCTTTTCCACCGAAATGCGCCAGGAAAATGTCACCGTATACAACATCAATCCTGTCGGTGTTCAGGAATCGGTGATGCGCGCAGACTATTATGAGGCTTTTCTCAAGGGCGCAACCGGGCCAAACAAAGTGCAGCCAGGCAGCCTCGGCGTTCAGGTGCTCGCAACCCAGAGCGGAGGCCTCGCTATTGAGGGGGACAGCGACGTTACCGGCAACATCAAGAGATGTTTGAACGATGTCCAATCCTGGTACGAGATTGCCTTCGATCCGCTGCCCGCCGACAAGCCCAACGAGTATCACCACATCGAGATCAAGCTGGACAAGCCTGGACTCGTTGCCCGTACGCGCACCGGCTACTACTCGAACCCTGTCGCCATTTCCGGACAATGATTCGAATCGCAGAACTTTGTTAGTCCCTGCGTCCCTTAGTCCCTGCCTCTATCATTTCCATCTGAAAATCCTCAGCGACAACCCAAACGGCAGGACAAACCACGCCAGCAAAATCCCCACCGGCGCCATCATCTGTCCCAGTCCGATCCCTTGCAGCATGTTCCCGCGCATTGCGTCGATGGCCGCGGTCAGCGGCAGCGCCCGCACAAACGGCTGAATCAAGGCCGGGAAGCGCGACGCCGAAAAAAAGATTCCCGAGCAAATCCACATGGGAAACATAACCAGATTCATCAGTCCCGATACTGCTTCCATCGTCTTCGCGCGCGAAGCCACCAGCAGGCCCAATGCCGAGAACGTCAGCAGCGTCAGCACACACACCAGCGCAAGCTGCCAGAGAGGCCCCCGAAACGGCACACCAAACGTGATCCGCGCAAAGCCCAAAAACACGGCCGCCTCAAGCGCCAGCATACCCATTCGGGACAACATATACCCAGCCAGGTACTGCCAGCGCGGCATGGGCGAAGCCACCATCCGCTTCAGCAGTTTTTTTTGCCGCGCGTCGACGATGGAGAATCCCAATCCCCACATTGCCGAGCCCATCACATTCATCCCCAACAGTCCCGGCACCACAAAGTCGATGTAGCGCGAGCCGATCTCGTGCACCAGATCGTTTCGCGACTCCACGGCGTCTTGCCGTCCCGCCGCAATCTGTATCGCCCGGTCTGCAAGCATCCGTGCCGTCCGCCCATCGGGATTGGTATTGTCGTAGCGGTAGATCACGCCCTCTGGGCCCTGCTCCGCGAGCAGCACAATAGCGCCCGTCGCCAGCCCGTGCTCTCCCGCGCCCTCATCCATCTCTGTCGCTTTCAGGCCCTTGTCCGCAGTGAGCGCCTGCACCAGCTGCGGAGTCGTCGCGCCCACCGGCAGCACGTCTGGCGGGCGGTTCCTGAACGCAATCCCCAGACCCACCGCCAGCAGAATCGGAAAAACAAAGATCCAGAAGATCGCCTCCGGCTCACGCAGCGTCAGCTTCATCCGCGTCAACGTCAACTGATACAGGCTGTTTTGCTCCAATCTATTCATCGCGCAGGTTCCTCCCCGTCAACCGCACAAACACATCTTCTAGCGTCGCCGAGTGCGTCCTGAACTCACTCAAGTGCAGACCCTGATCTTCCAGAGCCGCAAAAATCTGCGGCACCGCCGTATGCAACTCGTGCACCGAAAGCTGATGCAGGGCCGCGTCCACGCGATGCGACTGCACCCCCGGAATGGCCTTCAGCCGCTCTATATCCACACTGCTCCGAGCCCGGTCCCTGCGATTTTCTTCTGTCGCAAGGGCGGGAGACCACGAACCCACGCCTTCACTTGCGGGTCGGTTCGCGCCATCCTGCGCGCCCACCGCAAACTCCACAATGTCCTCGCCGCCCACCGTTGCAATCAACTCCTTCGGCGTGCCCAACGCAATCACGTGTCCATGATCCATAATCGCCACGCGGTCGCACAGTCGCTCTGCCTCTTCCATGTAATGCGTTGTCAAAATAATCGTGCGCCCGGCCTGCTTCAGCCCCTCGACAACATCCCACACGTGCCGCCGCGCCTGAGGATCGAGCCCCGTTGTCGGCTCATCCAGAAAAAGCAACTCCGGGTCGCCCACCAGCGCCGTCGCCATCGCCAGCCGTTGCTTCTGACCGCCGCTCAGCCCGCCCACGCGCGCCCGCCGCTTCTCCTCAAGCTGCGCGGTGCGAATCGATTCATCGACCGAAATCCCGCGCCGGTAAAAGCTCCTGAACAACCGCAGGGTTTCCTCCACTGTCAGTTTTTCCGGAAACTGTGTTTCCTGGAGTTGAATTCCTATCCTCTGCCGCAGCTCTTTGGCGTCGCGCTGCCAGTTCAGGCCCAGCAACTCCACCGTCCCATCATCCTTCGCGGTCATTCCCTCGCAGATCTCAATGGTCGTCGTCTTCCCCGCCCCGTTGGGCCCGAGCAGGCCAAAGCACTCGCCTGCAGCAACTTGGAGGTCGATCCCATCGACCGCGCGCACATCGCCGAAGGCCTTGCGCAGCCCGCGCAGCAGCAGCGCCGGGCCGCGAGCGCGCGTATGGATTGAGTTGTCTTTCATTGCCTCAGATTACCGTATCTCGATGACAAACAAGAACTGAGCTTCAAATCAAGCCGAATGTTGGTTTTGGCGGTGCGCCGGACCGGCCAAATGTTCGCCTAAGTGGTTGCGGTTGCCCCGCAAATGTTCGCTCGGGAGGGTGCGATTCTTCGAGACAAATACCGAGAATAGTTGCGAACAATTCGCATTTAGAACCGAGAAAGGTTGCGAATAAGAGCGAGTGGCACCGAGTAATTTCCCAAAAGCGCGTCTAAAAAGGGTGGACTGACCCCCAAAAGTGAGACAGCTAAAATATGCGCATTTTGCAGCGAAGGGGGGACTGCGAGTGGCGAAACGAGAAGCAGGATGGCGACCAGAATCGTTCCGGGCGATGGCGGTGGAGCGATTGCGGACGTGCATGCACGTAGGCCGGCTGTGCGAAAAACTGGGAGTGAGCCCGAGTACTCTTCGCAAGTGGCGCAAGCAGTTTGCGGCGCGTCATGAGGCCGAGCCGGTGCTGGCCGAGCGCGCCGGCGAGACGCTGGAGGAGGAGAACCGCCGGCTGAAGCGTGCCTTGGCGGAGAAGGTTCTGGAAGTGGATTTTTTACAGGGTGCCTTGCAGCACATCGCGGCTCGACGCCGGCAGAACACCGCGTCTGGCGCGAGGGCATCTACGCCCGGATCCGGGCAATGATGCCGATGCCAGGCGCCCTGAGTGTGGAACGGATGTGCCGGGTGGGGGCAGTGAGCAGGGCCAGTTTCTATCGCTGGCTGGAGCCCGAGTTGCCGGTGGAGGCGGAGATGGAGGTGCGGTCGGCGATCCAGGCTGTAGTGCTGGAGCACCGGCGGCGCTATGGTTACCGGCGGGTAAGCCAGCAGTTGCGGCGCCGGGGAATGATCGTCAACCATAAACGTGTGGCGCGGCTGATGCGCGAAGATAATCTGCTCGCCGTCCCGTCGCGGGCCTTTACCTCAACCACCAACTCGGGCCATGAGTTGGAGGTTTACATGAATCTGGCGGCGCGTATGAAGCTGACTGGAATCAACCAGTTGTGGGTGGCCGACATCACCTATATCCGGCTCCTGGGCGAGTTCGTGTATCTGGCCGTGGTGCTGGATGCGTTCTCGCGCAAGGTGGTGGGCTGGGCGCTGCAGCGGACCCTGACAGCGCGGCTGACGCTGGCGGCGCTGGAACAAGCCATCGGCGATCGGCAACCGCCGCCAGGCCTGGTTCACCACTCCGATCGCGGCCTGCAGTATGCCAGTGAAGAATACGTCAGGGTGCTGCGCCTGCATCGGATCGTGCCCAGCATGAGCCGGCCCGCCAACCCCTACGACAACGCCTTTTGCGAAAGCTTCATGCGCACTCTGAAACGGGAAGAAATCGATGCCCGGTCCTACCGCAGCATGGAAGAGCTGCGCGATCACATCGAAGAGTTCATCGAACGGTATTACAATCGTTGCCGGCTGCACTCGGCTCTGGGCTATCGGCCGCCGGAGGAGTTCGAGCAGATAGCTGCCGTTGCCCAGCCGCAGGCCAGCGGTGGGGCAGCGGCCTGCATGAGTTTTCCAAGGCATGGGGAAATCTATCCACCCGATGTCGGTTCAAAAAACCGGGAGCAGGGTGGGTCCCCGCTCCCGGCACTCATCGGTACGGATGAGTCACCAGCCGGCTATTCCTTGCCGGGTTGCTCTCCAGCAGCGCCCGGCTCCGCTTCACCGGCCAACGCCATGGTGGATCAAAACCGGGCGCTTGGCATAGCCAAAAACAGCAAACGGCGAGTGCGCTCAATGCAAACTGTCTCAACTTAGGGGTTCACCGCAAGGGCTTTGCGGCCCGAAAATGCGCATTTTTGCGACATTTTTCGCATGTTTTTGCGTGTTATTGCTGTCTGGGCGAGCGCACTCGCGCTGCCCACCTGCCTCGCTCGCCTCTCGCTGGACCAGCGCCGGCGTGACGAAATTTGACGACAGCGCGCTAATGGTCATCTGCTACCGTAGTCTTCTTGAAGACAGGAGGAAATTCGAGATGCCATTGCCCCAGGACGAACGCATCGTTACGCTCGCCGCCGATTTGTTGCAACAGTTTGACCAGATGTTTGGTCTGCATCCCGGCTTTCGGCCGGCGCACGCGAAAGGCCTGATGCTCACCGGCGCCTTCAAGCCGGCAGCCCAGGCGCAATCGCTCACCAGGGCCCCTCATGTGTCGCGTGCGTCGACCCCGGTAACAGCCCGCTTCTCAAACTCAACTGGGCTTCCGCAGATGCCGGACAATGTCCCCGACGCCAATCCGCGAGGTCTGGCGATTCGATTCAACCTTGCGGAGCATGTACACACCGATATCGTGAGTCATTCCACCGACGGATTCCCGACTCGCGACGGCAGCGAATTTTTAGAGTTCCTCCGCGCAGCGACCGCCAGCGGACCTGACGTCCCTTCGCCCAAACCGATCGAGCAGTTTTTGGGTTCTCACCCAGCGGCGCTGGCCTTTGTGCAGGCTCCAAAACCATTTCCCTCGAGTCTGGCGCGCGAGACCTACTTCGGAGTGACAGCATTTACCTTTACCAATGCCGCCGAGCAAACCAGGTTCGGGCGCTATCGCATCGTCCCTGAGTTGGGCAACGACTATCTCACCGATGAGCAGGTGTCCCGGCTCTCAGAAAACTACCATTACGACGAGATTGCCGAGCGCGTCGCGAAGGGGCCGATCCAGTTCCGGATTCTGGTGCAGCTTGCCGACGCAGCAGATACGATTGACAACTCCACAGTCCACTGGCCGGAAAGCCGGGAGAAGGTGGAATTGGGTACGGTCGAGTTGACCCAGGTTGTGCCGGATACTCTCGTCGAGCAGAAGCACATCATCTTCGATCCGATACCGCGTGTGGACGGAATTGAGCCGTCCGCCGATCCGCTGCTTGAGCTGCGCGCGGCCATTTATCTCCTGAGTGGAAGGCGACGGCGGACGGCGGCTGTGTAAAAGTGACCCCGGCGTTTGCTAGGACCGGTCCGGTTAGACCGTGGGCTTCTTCCTGCCGATTGATGTCAGGAGTCTCCCCGGTCCCTCCGCCGCGGCGGACGAGGGACCGGGGGTACCCGCATCTGCGGTTTGGCAATCTGAACGGACCGAGGCCACCCGCCTGCCGCCCGTAAGCCAAGGATTTATAAGGCCACGGCGGAGCCTCTTCTCCTGCACGGTCGTCCCCGCTTTCTGGGGTCCCGCAGACTGAATGTGCGGCAGCGTAGACTGGACGGGAGCCCTGTTCATGTCTTTCAATACTCGAACCAGCTTGATTGCCGAACTTAAGGCTGCGAAGCCGTCAGAATTCCTCGAGCAGCATATATACGACTGTGTGCCTTTTGTCTTCGGACAAGACCGAAAAGCCTATATCGCCTGGAGGAGAATCCTCGCGGGGAAAATTGAGGTTGATCCCGCTTGCATTTTGATCGTGGGAAGCGCCGCAGTGGGATGGAGTCTAAACCCAGCCAAGAATTTCAAGGAGTTTGATCGGCGTTCAGACATTGATGTCGCGGTGATCTCGGCGTACCATTTCACGGTCGGATGGCGGTTCATGCGTTCGAATCCGGCAAAGCGCCTAAGCCTCGATAATCGTACCCGGAACGCATGGGATGAGCATGTGACGAATTACATCTATTTCGGTGCTATTGCCACTGACAAACTCCTTGGCATCTTGCCTTTTGGTGCCCCTTGGCAGGCAGCCAGAACGGCTATGATGGCGGTTCCACCGACACTTGAGAGAGACGTCAAATTCCGCGTTTATACGGACTTTGAAGCGCTGCGTTCGTACCAGCTCCGCTCACTCACAAGTTTGCAGCAACAGATTGTGTCTCAGGAGATCAATGCATAAATACCAGCAGAATACCCTCAGATCAGTCGTGTGGTTCAAAGAGGTCTTTGATCGCAACGAGCTCGAGATAGCCACCTCGTTTCAGCGAAATCCGGTTTGGTCTGATCGACAAAAGGCTTCACTGATCGAGACGATCCTTCTCGAATATCCGATCCCAGAACTCTATATGCAACAAGTTACCGACAGCGAGGGGCGACAGAAGCACATCCTCGTCGATGGGCAGCAGAGGATCAGAAGTGTCATCGAATTCCTCGCTGGAGAATTCGAGCTAGATGATGTGAATGCGCGGTGGGCAGGCCTAGCTTTCGAGGATCTTGCTCCTCAGGATCGAAGAAAGATTTATGAGTACGACTTTCTCGTCCGAATCCTTCCTGAAATGCCAGATCCAGAGATCCGTGACATATTTCAGCGGATTAACCGAAACGTTATCGCACTAAATGCGCAAGAGCTCCGGCACGCGACCTATTGGGGACCATTCATAAAGTTGATGGAAGAACTTTCGGACCTTGATTCATGGAGCCAGTCAGGAATATTCTCTGCAAACGACCGACGGAGAATGTTAGACGTCGAGTTCATAAGTGAGTTGGCCGTAGCATTCCTGAACGGGTTGCAAAACAAGAAGAAAAATCTGGAAGAGTTCTATCAGCAGTATGAAACGTCATTCGATGATGCCGAAAAAGTCAAGAGCACGTTCCTCAGTGTATTGGGGGAGATAGATCAAATACTTCCCGACCTCGCAAAACTTCGGTGGAAGAAAAAATCAGATTTCTACACTCTGTTCCTAGAGTTCGCCGAGCACGCACGAAATCTCCCGCTCACCGCTGAGAAGCGTGGTCTGGCGCAAGGGCTTCTGACCGAATTCGCTCACGATGTGGACGAATACATATCGGCAGAAGGGGCCATTTTCTCGCCTGTACGGCCAGAAGTAGTGGAGTATGTTCGCAACGTCGAGCGTGCCGCCTCTGACCTAGGGAGCAGGAAAGAGCGGGCGCGGGTGTTGAGCGAGGTGTTGGGGCCTGTCTTTCGAGCCGAGGCCCCCCCGCAATGAGCACGACCCCAGCCGTCGTGCATTGGTGCCGGGTGGCCCGGCTCTCAGCAGGCAAACTCACTCCGAAATTGGGTTCCCCGGATCCCGATTTTTGGACCCGGGGAGGCGCTGCCCCCACGCCGCAGCGCGGGCGAGATACGCTAGCCCCAGTTGTAAGGCTGGGGATTTCGGAGCGGCCGCGCGCCGCGAGCCCGCTTGAGCGGGCGTAGGAACTATTGGCCCATATACCGCTCGTCGAATTCCACGCCGTGGTTTCTGAGCAGCTTCAGAAATTTCTTCTGAAATGAGATGCGCCGGTGATGCTGTTTCTGGTCCTGAATGCTTCGAATCACGGGATTGAACGCGGCTGCGCCGCGTACGTTGTTTTTGGTAAAAATCGGTCCGGTTCCCAGGATTTCGCCATAGAACTGGTTGCATAAACCCTCCGAGGCGGCTGAAAAGCAGCCCTCAGGGGCTAAAGCCCGCGATTTTGCTGGCCTTTTCGGCACGCGACCCGGCCCAGAGGGCGCCCCGGCACCCCGGTCGTGCCCCTTCAAAGCGTCATTTATTCAACCATCTCCAGGCTATTTTCGTTCCCTCCCCCCGGGAGGGGTGCGGATGCGCGCGTGGAAGCGGGAGGGACGGAGTTGACGCAAGTTGCGCCGGGAATGCGGAGGGTTGAGGTTTGTGCGTTCCCACATCTCAAAAGCGAGATGTGGGGCACCCGGCTTGTGGGCGCGTTTGCGTTTCGGAGCGCGGCTAAAGAGGCTGCGGAAAAACTCCAAGATCTGGGTCTGACGCGAATAGAAACCGTCCCTCCGCGGCTAAAGCCGAGACGGTTCACTCGACTTATCGGCACGGCTAAACAGCTTGCTGAAAAACTCAATCGGAGGCGGCTTTGTAACAAGGGCACGGCTTCAGCCGGGCCGCAAATGTCGCAAAATGAGTGTGGGCTTCAGCCCCTGCCGCGTTCGCCCCTCTATCTTCGCCGCTCATTTGCACTTTTTCAGCAAGCTGTAAAGTCGTGCCCCTTCAAAACAGCGAGTTTTTCCTCATCCTGTAAAGCCGGGCCGGTTCATTCGGCCTTATCGGGACGGATAAATCCGTGCCCCTTCAAGGCGCTATTTATGCAACCGGTTCTGGGGCTTAGTGGATGGTCTTTGACTTGCGCTGCATGTAATCCATGAGCAGATACTGGCCGAGCGTGGCGGGAGTGGTGAAGTAGGCCTTGCCGCGGCACATCTCCGACACCTTATGCACGAACTGCACCAGGCTATAGTCGGAGGCGAGCATGAAGGTATTGATCATGACGTTGGAGCGCTTGCAGCGCGCAACCTCTTCGAGGGTCTCGCTGACTACCAGCGGGTCAAGACCGTAAGCGTTTTTGTAAATCCTTCCGTCGGGCAAGGTGAGCGCCGAGGGCTTGCCATCGGTGATCATGACAATCTGCTTCATATCCTTGTGCTGGCGGGCCAGTACGCGCTGGGCCACGCGCAGTCCTTCGCGCGTGTTGGTGTGCCACGGACCCACCTTTACCCGCGCCAGATGCGCGACGGGCATTTCTTCGGCCGAATCGTGAAACAGCACCAGCGACAGCGAATCACCGGGGTATTGGGTGCGGATGAGGTGCGAGAGCGCCATGGCCACGCGCTTGGCCGGGGTAAAGCGGTCCTCGCCGTAGAGAATCATGGAGTGGGAGCAATCGAGCATCATGACCGTGGCGCAGGAGCTCTGGTAGTCGCACTGGTGCACCTGCAGGTCATCGTATTCGAGGTTCAGGGGCAGCCCCAGGCCCTCGCGCGCAATGGCCGAACTGAGCGTGGCCGTGGCATCAAGATTGAGCACGTCGCCAAATTCATAGCGCCGCGAGGCGCCGCTGGTCTCAATGCCGGTGGCCGAATGGCGCGTGTCGTGGCGGCCAAAGCTGGATTTTCCGAGCGAGCCGAGCAAATCGCGCAGGGTCTTGAAGCCGAGAAAGTCGAGGCTCTTGTCGGTGACTTCAAAACGGGCGTTCAAACGATCCGGGCCTTGCGCGTTGCCCACCTGGCCGTTGGCCTGGTCGATGCGCGCAGGACCTTGCTGCGGGGACGAAGAAATGTAGTTCTCGCGCTCCATGCGCTCGATCAGCTTATCGATCAACTCGTCGAGCTTGCCTTGCTCGGCCAGTTGTTGCAGTTGCTCGCGCATGGAGCCGTCGAACATCTCGCCGGACTCGAGAATGCGCCGCAGCGCCTCGCGCAGATCGTCGAGCGTTTGGTCAAGATCCTGAAAGTTTGCAGAGGGATCGTAGAAGCCGGAGTTGAGGAAATAGTCAGAGAGCGCCTGCAGCAGCCCCTCGAGATCGATTTCCGAGGCCAGATCGCCGGTGTATTTGGTGTAATGAACGCGCTTCATTGTGGTCCTTAGTGTCTGGTATCGTGACCGTGTAAATTTGTGCTTTCCCAGGTCTCAAAATCGAGACCTGGGGCACCCAACATTGGTGCCGCTTACGGCCCGGCTGAAGCCGTGCCCTTGTTACAAAACCCAGTTCCAGCAGAGTTTCGTAACAGCCTGTGGAGGCCCCCGCTACAGCCGGTCAGCAGACCGGCGATCCGTGACGGTGGTTAATTCAATCCACCGCCCTTGCGCTTGCGGCGCGCGCGCTCCCAGTCATCGAACTCCATCTCCAATTCCTTGCGCTCCTGGCTCATTTCCTCGCGCATGCTCGCCTCGCGCGGGCGCAGCGGCGCGCCCTCTTTGGCGGCAAAGCCGTGCTGCTCATTGCGGCTCAGCTTGCGATGCGCTACCAGTCCCTCCAACAGGAATTCGGCGGCCGCAACCACCCTGGGCGCGGCATCGGAAGATTTCACGCCCAGCGGCGACAGCTTCTCCAGCAGTCCCTGAATGGCCTTGAGCTCCTTGAGCGCCGCGGCGGCCGGTTGATTTTCGTCGAGCTTGACCGTACCGCCCAAATTGAACCACTGCTCGACCTCGCGCGTGTCGACGCCATCAAAGTAGCGATTGAATATCTTGCCAACGGCAGTGCGGATGAGTTCGCGCACCACGGTATCGGCGCCGCGCATCTCGCCTTCGTACTCGAGCTCGAGTTTGCCGGTGATGCCCGGCATGGCGGCATAGATGTCGCCGACGCGGGGCAGCGCAGCCGCGTCGCCGGTGGAGAGCGCGCGCCGCTCGGCATTGGACAGCACAAGCTCGAGCGTAGAGATGGGCAGGCGCTGGCTGACGCCGCTGCGCTTGTCTACCTTTTTGTCTTCGCGGGCCGAGAAGGCCACCTGCTCGATCACTTCGCGCAAGTACTGGGGAATTTCGACCGGGGCCTCTCCGCGCGCAGCCCAGGCCTCCTGCGCGGTGATGGCGATGCCCTCTTCGAGCGTCTCAGGATAGTGGGTGCGAATTTCAGAGCCGATGCGGTCCTTGAGGGGCGTGATGATTTTGCCGCGCGCCGTGTAGTCCTCAGGATTGGCGCTGAACACCAGCGCCACATCCAGGGCGAGGCGCACCGGATAGCCTTTGATCTGAACGTCGCCCTCCTGCATGATGTTGAACAGCGCCACCTGAATCTTGCCGGCAAGGTCGGGCAGTTCGTTGATGGCGAAAAGTCCGCGGTTGGCGCGGGGCAGCAAGCCGTAGTGCATGGTGAGCTCGCTCGCAAGGTCCTCGCCGCCGCGCGCCGCCTTGATGGGATCGAGATCGCCGATGAGGTCGGCGACGGTGACGTCGGGCGTGGCCAGCTTCTCAACGTAACGCTCGTCGCGGTTGATCCAGGCAATGGGCGTTTGGTCGCCGCGCTCGGCCGTGAGGAGGCGGCAGCCCCGGCAGAGCGGCCGGTAGGGATTGTCGCGAATTTCGCACCCGGCCACATACGGCATCCGCTCGTCGAGCAGTGCCGTGAGCGCGCGCAGAATGCGGCTCTTGGCCTGCCCGCGCAACCCCAGCAGAATGAAATTCTGCTTCGACAGAACGGCATTCACAATTTGCGGGATCACCGTGTCCTCGTAGCCCACGATGCCGGGAAATACGGGTTCACGGGTTTTGAGGCGGCAAATGAGGTTATCCCTCATCTCGTCCTTTACGGTGCGGGCCATCAGCCGGGCTTCGTTGAATTGTGTGCTGGCGCGCAGTTCGCCCAGTGTTTGGGGAAGCGGATGAGCTGCAGGCATCGAAAGACCTCCTGGTTACCGGTTCTATGGCGGCCCTGTACCAGCGGCGGGAAATCAGCCGTCAAAAACCCGCCGCCGTATTCGCCGCGGGCGACATGGTGTGAGTGTCCGGCTCTGGATCAGGCAAACAAAAGCTGCTCGGGAATGGCTCTGGGAGGGGAAGCATTCGCGAACAATTGTTAGACGCGCGAAAACGCCTTGCAGGCAGTATGCAACACTTTTTGCCGAATCGCAAAATCCGGCCGGCGATCAAAATGGGGTTCGCGACGCGGTGCGCCGTGACTTCCGGGCCACGGGGTGTAGGCTGAACTTAACTGAAAATCCAAATCAACAGCCCGGAAAAGATGCACCCGCTCAACGTAAAACTCCTCATCGACGATGGCTCGCTCGGGCGAATTCATGCGCGTATTTTTCTCTGCTGCCTGGTCTCGCTCACTTTCGAGGGCTACGACCTGGTGGTCTACGGCGCGACTCTGCCGCTGCTGATGCGCGAGTGGCACATGACTGCGGCCTATGCCGGCGTGATCGCCAGTTCCGGCTTCGCGTCGGCGATCGTGGGCGCGATCGCGGGCGGCTCGATGGGCGACATGTGGGGCCGCAAGCGGACCCTTGTCGCCTCGGTCGTCATCTATTCCTTGGGTTCATTCGCCTGCGCACTGGCCGGCGCGCCGCTCTGGTTTGCCTGCTTCCGCGTGGTGGCCGGCATAGGAATGGGCATGACACTGCAAAACGCGGTGGGCCTGGTGTCAGAGTACTTCCCCGCCAGATTCCGGCAGACCGCGGTGGCCGGAGTGACTACCGGAATGCAGTTGGGCGGCATCCTCTCGGCGCTGGTGGCCATCGCGCTGGTCGAGCGCTATGGCTGGGCGTCGGCCTACTACTTCGGCTCGCTGCCCATCCTGCTGGTTCCGGTTTTGATCCTCTACCTGCCCGAGGCGCCGTGGATGCTGGTTCTTAACCACCGGTGGAGCAAGCTGCGTAAGGTGCTGGCCGAGCTACGGCCCGAGCTGGGCCCCAGTCAGTGGCGGCCGATGCGGAGTTCGTTTACCCCAAGGCCCAGGAGAAGCCGACGCTGGCCGAGGTGTTTGCCGAGGGAAGGGCGCTGAGCACGGTTCTCTTCTGGACCGTTTACTTCATGAATATCCTTGCCATCTACGGCACCAACACATGGATTCCCAAGCTGATGATGAACGCGGGCCACAGCATTCAAGACAGCCTCACCATCTATCTTGCTCTGTTTGTCGGCGCGCTCGTGGCCAGTCCGGTACTTGGCCATCTGGCCGACCGGCTGGGGTCAAAGAAGATTTGCATATTCTCCTATCTCGGCGGATTCGCTTTTATCCTGCTTCTCGCAGCGCCCATGAATCTGCCCCTGAGCATCCTTACTGTGGCCATGGTGGGTATTTGCACACAGGGCGCGCAGAACGTGACGCACGCCTACGTTGCGCAGTACTATCCCCCGGCGGTTAAATCGACCATGATGGGCTGGGGGCTCTCGGTCGGCCGCTTTGGCGGGCTGCTCGGCACGCTGGTTGGAGGCTTTCTGCTCAACTTCCACGCCACGCAGCTGGTGAGCTACCTGGCCTTCGCCGCGCCCTGTCTCATATCGCTGCTGGCCATCACGTTAGTCCAGGACCGCTTTGCCTTCAACGCCGGTTGAGGCGAAGGTCTCGCGTTCAATGCGCAGTCGAAGGGCAGGCGCCTAGAACTGGTTGCATAAACTCTCCGAGGCGGCCGAAAAGCAGCCCTCAGGGGCTAAAGCCCGCGATTTTGCTGGCCTTTTCGGCACGACTATAAAGTCGTGCCCCTTCAAAGCGCCATTTATGCAACCAGCTCTAGTCTTTGCTTTCGTGGCTTCCCACCCTTGCGCCAGAAAAAAGGCGCAAGGATGGGGCAACCTCAGTTTCGCGAGGATGGGGCAACCAACCTCAGTTTCGCGAGGATGGGGCAACCTCAGTTTCGCAAGAATGGGGCACTCAGTGTGCCGCCCGGACCGAAATGTCCCAGCCCCGTTCCGGTCCAGGTGGCCAACTCGCCATCCGCAGCCGTGATCATTCCCTGGCCATTCCCAAAGAGGGAGCCATCGGCACGCACGACCGAGGTGTAGCTGCCCAAGCCGGAGGTGTGCACACCGAGCACCTCGCCGCTGTCTTCAAACGAGACTTCCGCAGTGGGGGGTTCGACGGAAATCACGCGCCTTACAAGTCTCTTGCCTTTGACTTCACCGATTTTGTCTCCTAACATCGTTCGACCTCACGTTTCGCCGGGGTTCGAGCTGCAGTTCCCCAGTTGCGCGATTCTAAACTGCCGGGCGCACGGTGGGCGAAACAATATGTGGAGAATTCCGGCAGAGCAAAATCGCTTGCGGGACGTCAGGCTTGTGTAGTTCGTCGTTGATCTTGAGGATTTTGTCTTGGTTCGGACGGGCTGTTATTACGCCCGCTGCGCGGGTTATTGTCTGGTTTGCGGTCTTTTCCCCAGGCTCACCAGCCTGTTACGAAACTCGCCGAACGTAATCATTTTTTGGCGCTTTGAAGCAGCAGGGGCTAAATTAAAGCCCTCGCTCATTTTGCGCCGCTTACGGCCCGGCTGAAGCCGTGCCCTTGTTACAAAACCCAGTTCCAGCAGAGTCTCGTAACAGCCTGTCACTCCTGGGGCTACCGTCTTTTGCCCGCTTCGCGGGCTTTGTGCTTAGCCCAGCGAAAACCGTCGAAATCAGCGTCGCACCACACTAGCTCCGCTAACTCGGCTAGCTCGGCTGATTCGCTGAGTTGCTGCCGCACGGCCCATCCGGCGATGAGCAGGCTGGGCGCGGCGGCGAGTGCGGCTTGGCCCAAGGCACCGAGCGTGGTGTGCAGCACCTGCTGGCCGGGTTGCGCGGCGCGGGAGACGAGGGCGCAGGGCAGTTCCTGCGGCAGACCTTCCGCCAGCCATTCGGCCGCGAGCAAAGCGAGGTTGCGGCCCGGCATGTAGACGACGCGGGTTGCGGCCTCAAGCGCGGGCAGCGCCGCGCGGTTGTGCGAGCCGGCGTGATGTCCGGTGGATAAAACGACGTGCGAGGCCCAGTCGCGATCGGTGAGCGAACGGCCGATGGCCGCGGCAGCGGCAAAGGCGGCAGAGACGCCGGGAACGATTTCATACGGCACACCGGCCTGGGAGAGAGCAGCAATCTCTTCGGAGGCGCGGCCAAAGAGCAGAGGATCTCCGCTCTTGAGCCGAAGGACGCTACGGCCGGCGCGCGCGTGGACAATCATCAGCGCGTTAATTTCTTCCTGGGTGATGGTCTTTACGCCGCAGCGCTTGCCCACGTTGACGACCACTGCGCCGGGCGGGGCCAAGCCGAGTATTGCCGCAGGAACAAGATCGTCGTGCAGGATGACATCAGCGGATTCGATGAGGCGTAGCGCCTTGACAGTGAGCAACTCGGGATCGCCCGGACCCGCGCCGACGAGATAAACGGCGCCTTGTGCGGCGGAGGTTCGAAATGCAGGTCCTTCGACCCCCTGCGCTGCGCTCTGGTCGCTCGGGATGACGGGGGATTTTCGGGCGCGCGCCGGTTCCCTTCCCGCTCGCGCCAATTGTTTTGTCGCGCACAATGGCGAGTCGCAGATTTGGCGCTCGGCCAACTTGTGCAGCAGCAGACGGCGCTCTTCGCCGCGGGGATGCGTGGCGAGCACTTCGCGCCGCAGTTCGCCCAGTTGCGCAAGCCAGGGCCCAAGATCCTGTGGCAGTTGTTCGTCGATCTCGCGCCGCAGCCGCTGCGCCAGGGCCGGGCTTTGGCCGGCGGTTGAGATGGCAATCTGCAGATCGCCGCGGCTGACCACGGAGCCGAAGAAGAAGTCGCAGTTGGGAATGTCGTCCACGCTGTTGGCGGGAATGCCGCGCGCGACCGCGCCGCGATAGACTTCGGCGTTGACCGCGGGTGAGTCCGTCGCGGCGATTACGATGAAGTTGCCATCGAGATCGGAGGGGGCGAACGGGCGCTGGATCCAATCGAGCTTGCCGTCGGCGGCCAGCGCGCGCACTTCGGCCCGTGCCTCGGGCGCGATGACACGCAGGCGCAGGCCAGTCTTGAGCAGGGAGGCGATCTTGTCGAGCGCAACCGTTCCGGCGCCAACCAGCAGGCACTGGCGGCCGTGGAGTTTGAGGAAGATGGGCAGCAGGTTCATTTCGGAGTTCACAGTTCACAGTTCTCAGTGGTCAGTGATCAGTGGTCAGTTCTGAGATTGCAGTCCCTATTCCCTGCTCTTCTCACTCTGCAACCGCATGGGGCACGCGGCCTGCGGGCAGGTCGCGCTCGACCGGCTCGAGGGCTTCGCCGGCAAGTTGCGCGCGCAGTTGGTCGTTGGTGTGGCGAGCAAACCAGGAGCGAAGATTTTCCTCCGGTTCGCGGTGCGCCAAGTAGCCGCGCAGCAGACGCTCAATGGCCTCAGGCACGAGCGGCGCGGGGCAGCGGTAGCCTACCGGGCGCGCCACGCCGGCATGCTGGCCCACCGATCCGCCGAGGCAGAAGTAGAAGGCGTCGGTCAACTGGCCCTCGTACTTGATCTTCTTGCCCTCGAGGCCAATGTCGGCGATCCAATGCTGGCCACAGCCGTTGGGGCACCCGGTAACGTGCAGCTTGAGCTGCTGATCGAACTGGGGCAGCCGCTCTTCGAGCTCGTCGACGAGCCAGCGCGTGAAGCCCTTGGTCTCAGTAATCGCCAGCTTGCAGAACTCGGTGCCGGTGCAGGCAATGGCACCACGCCAGAACGGCGAGCCGTCGACTTGGAGGCCGATCTGGCCGAGTTCGCGCGCCAGTTCGGCGGTTTTGGGGTAAGGCACATCGACGATGACCAGGTTTTGCGAGACGGTGGCGCGCAGCGAGCCACTGCCGAAGCGCTCGGCAAGGTCCGCGACGGCTTCAAGCTGCTCGCCGGTCATGCGGCCGCGCAAAACGGACGCGCCAACATACGCCAGTCCCGGTGCGCGCTGCGGATGAATTCCGGCATGGTCGCGAAGGGTGTCGTCGGGCACCTGCTCCGGCACGCCGGGGTCGAGCTTGAAGCCGAGCCGCGCATGCAGTTCATCGAGAAAGCGCTCCGCCGTCCAGCCTTCGCGCATGAAAAGGTATTTGAGACGCGCACGATCGCGGCTTTCACGCAGGACCTGCTGATCGCGAAAGATCTCGGTGACGCCACGAGCGGCGCGAACCGCCTGATCGGGACGGACGAAGGCGTCAAGCCGAACCGCGAGATGCGGCTCGTTGGAGAGGCCGCCGCCGACA
Organism: uncultured Acidobacteriaceae bacterium; assembly: GCA_963848805.1. Taxonomy (GTDB): domain Bacteria; phylum Acidobacteriota; class Terriglobia; order Terriglobales; family Acidobacteriaceae; genus Telmatobacter. The sequence goes on from CAWKFD010000031.1 coordinate 89,388, forward strand.
CGCAGCGAGTAGCCGACTTCTCCGTTGCGTACGGCCGGCGTAAGCGCAATGTCGTTGATCTCAGGGTAGGTGCACCACGAGGGGCAGCCGGTGGCGGAGATTTTGAACTTGCGCGGCAAGTTGTAGAAGTCGGGGTTGGCCGAAAGCTCGTGCGAAATGGCGAGCGCAATGGGCGAGGCGTCAATCAACTCGTCGGCAGCGACACCGGCCAGCGGGCAGCCGGTGACGTTGCGCACCACGTCGCCGCAAGCGCCCTTGGGCGAGAGGCCGATGGCATCGAGCGCGTCGACGACTTCGGGCAGCGACTCAATGGAGAGCCAGTGGAGCTGAATGTTCTGGCGGACGGTAATGTCGGCAAGGTTGCGGGCGTATTTGCGGGTGAGGCCGCCGATGGCGCGAAGCTGGCCTGAAGAAACGATGCCATTGGGAACGCCGATGCGCATCATGAACCAATCGGTCGCCAGGCCCTCGCCGCCCTTGCCGCCGGTAGCGCCAACGCCGTCGCCCTGGGTGTAGATGCCCCACCATTTGAAGTAAAAAGCGGCCCACTCGGGCACGACGCTGGAGCGGCCCTCGCGAGCGAAGGCGCGCACCTCGTCGAAGACGGCCCAGGGGTTTTTTTCGCGCTTGAGGCGCTCCGCGCGCTGGGCTTTGGTTTCTTTTTGTGGAATCTCGCTCATTTTTTCCTCTATTGGCCGAGGTCGAAAACCGGTGACAATCTGGACTAAAACCGTGGGCAAAAATAAAACGCCCGCGACAACCATCGTGTCGCGGGCATCGGGGAAGCCGAGGATTTCGATGAAAAACTTAGACCCAGGTCACCTGTGCGCGCGAGGCGTGAAACAGCAGCGACAACAGGTCATAAGGTCCATGCAATGAATACTAGACTAAAACGGTCCAGAATGCAAGTAGCGGCAGCAAGAGGGGTGAGCTACCCAGCAGGAGGTGTGGGCGGTAGCCTGCATCAAGCGCTGGCTGCGGCCGATTTGAGCTTTGCCCGGGATTACTGGTGCACAGCAACTTGCGCGGCTCTGGCGCGCGGCCCCGCGCGATCCGGCGAGAGATCCATTGAGACGGCAGTTTGTCGATAATCAGCGGGGTTTCCGGTGAGAGATCGCGAGGACAAGCGTACCGGTAAGAACGACCGCAATCCCTAACAGGAGAAAAACCGGTTGTAACAGGATTCCCATAACCACCCCCTAAAAAAGCGGAATTACGCGGCGCGCGGTAGGGACGAGCGCCGCCCATTCACCGTAATCCTCTGCTGCTCGGAGCGCGGGAGGCGATGAGCAACCCAGAGGATTCGCGGGTTAATGTGATCGACGTTACGCAGAACAAAATATAGGTGGCTGTGCGCGCCATCACATGTGTTGCAGCTCACATTTGGTTGACGCGGGCGTGGGGGTGGTGTGATTTCCCTCACATGTCATTGATGAATGCGAGGGAAGGAATCTCTTCCGGATCGGAGCCACCGATGGCAACGGGCCCCCGGGGTTACTTCCTGGCGTGCTTCGCCGGCAAGCAACCGCGGACGGACCCGTCCCTTCCACGCCACCGAACGCCGCGATCAATCGGCCGCAATCGCCCGCGGCCTTTCCATATTGGGCAAGTTGGGATTGCCAATGTTTCCAAAGCGAATAATCTCGGCGGCGGAAGTAACGCCCGCCAGGATCGAGGTAATCAATCCGAGGTATCCGCCCAGCATGACCCAGCCCTGCATGCCCGACCAGCCGCCAAGGGCCAGTGAAAGCATCGAAAGCCACAGGCCAAGCAGGAACAGCATCCGGCTCATCCCGCTCTTTAACGAACCCACCCAGACGTAGGCAAAGAAAACCGCCCACAGGACGGCGAACCATCCGAGGTAACTGTGGGGACCCGTCATTCTAGTCACATCGACGCTGGCGATATAGCCGTGCTCTGCCGAGCCAAGCATTGCGGCGCCCCCAAGAAACACGATGGCATCCAATGTCTGGCTTTCGACAAACGCCAGGATCCCCATCACTCCCAGAACGAGGACCAGAGGATCCAACAGCGCGAACGCGTACTGCCCGGGGAACCAGGCGGCGAACGTCATCGAGATCATCCAGCCCGCCACAGCCAGACACATGTATCCCACTGTCGAAATGGCAACTACTTTTCCATTAATACTCATACATTTCCTCCACTCTTGAAATTCAATTCAGCGCAGTTGCTCGACCGATCGAGAAATGTCAGCGGTGGAGGGCTCCGATCATGGCGAGAGCCTGCACGTGAAGCGCCCAGGACAGAGCGCAGAAAATAACTTATGCGCCGCTGTCGACGGCGGACGCTGTCAAACAGGCAGCAGCTTTCGCTCAGGCAAGCGTGAATCGTTGCAAAGGAAGATGAAAAAGGGGACTTCGCTACCTCTGGGATGCTCGGCTGCCAGAGGCGCTCGACGCAGTGAATCAGGGAGCGAAAAGCAAGTCTCAGGTACCGGTTTGAATCGCGGCGCTGCACTGCCGGGTTCCTTTCGCAGCGTCATGGCCTCATGTCGCGCGCAAAGAAAAACAGGCAGTCCCTCGGGGATTGGTCGAAGAGGCTGGTGCTTCAATCTGGCCCTTCGGAGCGCTGGGCTCACTGGCGCCCGCAGCGTTCTCGGCCACTTCCAAAACGTTAGATGCCCGCTTTTGAGGTCGAGGTTTCTCGGCCCAGGGATTGCGGGGGGTCGAGTCGCTGTAGCTCGCTATGGGACTGGAGGGCTGGGCGAGCTACGCCGGTTTTGCGACGGTCACCGAAGCCTTTTTCGTCACTGTGGCAGGCCGCGCGGATACCCACAAAGTGAGCGCGATACCCGCCAGCGCGGCACCGGCACTGGCCAGTTGCGCATTCGATAAACCCCAAAGAACCTTTGGGTTGCGGCGGATAAATTCAACCAGAAAGCGAGCTATGCCGGTGAGTATCAAATAGTGGCCCAGGATCAGGCCTGTGGCGTGGGGCTTGCCGAGGCGCCACCACAGCCACCAGCAGATAAGCAGTCCCGCGCCCAGCTCATAAAGCGGCGTGGGATAGACAGGAACGAAGACTGGATCAAGTCCATGGGGGAAGGCCATTCCCCAGGGGCGAAAGGTGAAACCGAAAAGATGAACCGGCCCGATGGGAATCCCGTAGCAGCCGTCGCCGGAGAGGAAGCACCCGATGCGCCCGATGCCATAACCGAGGGCGGCCGCCGGGGCGGTCAAATCCAGCGTGCGCAGCGCACCGATTTTTGCGCGTATCCCCTGGAAAACCAGGGCCGAGATGCCAAAGACGAGCCCGCCGTACCATGCGAAACCGGCCGAATCCCACAAAACGCGCCAGCCGATCATCTGAAATTCGTCCGGTGAGTCCAGAACGTGCCACAGCTTGGCGCCTACGATGCCTGCGACCACGGCAATCGCCACCATTCCGGGCGCATCCGCAGTGATGCGCGCGCGCTTAAACCCTCGATCCACCGTAAACGCCGCCGCCACGGCGGCTAGAAAGAGCGTCAGCCCGAAGGTGGGCATTTGGAAGGGTCCAATGTGGAACAGGTAGGGAAGCATCTCTCTTCAAGTATAGACGCGTGCCCGGCCCAAGCGTTCTGCCGGGTTTTGGGTGAGTTTGGAAGAATGCGTCCCTCATGGACTGAAGCTCCGTTCATTATGATGAGTTTGCGGCAAGCGGCCTGACCCGCACCGGCCCAGCCACCTGCGCGAAGCGCGCAAGAGTTTCGGAATTGAAGTCATTCGCCCCGCCGAAGCTCTGAGGAGGATTGAGAGATGACGACGCGAGTTTTCACATTTCCCCTGCGTCTGCCGGTATCGATGAGGACGGCCCTCAAGAGGATCAGCGAGCGCGACGGAACCAGCATGAACCAGTTCCTGGTGATCGCAGCAGCTGAGAAGATCGCCGCATTGGAAACAGAGCGGTTTTTTGAGGAGCGGAAGAATCGCGCAGATCGCAAGGCTTTCCGGCGCATCCTGAATCGCAAAGGCGGCGAGCCGCCCTGTCGCGAAGACTCCATCGACTGAAATCACTCTTACTGCGCAGAATGCTCGCGGATTCGGATACCTCGGCAAAATGAAGATGGGGCAAACGGGGCGAAAGATCGTCACAGGTGACGATTGGCGGTTAACCGCCCGCAACAACTGTCTTGGCAAGGCGTCTCCCAACGCTCGCGCCGCCTTGTTAACCGGGCGCAACACGGATTCGACGCAGCGCTACACATCTCCGCCGCGGGGGGATAAATGGTTGCACTTTGACGCTGGCTTATTCTTCCCAAATGTAAGCCTGGCTTGAAGCGGTGGTTAAGCTGCCGAAGAACCCGCCGGCTATGACTTCGGAGGCGTACGGTGGGTTTTGCTGCGGGAGGGTGTTGGCCGAGTTGGAACCGGACGGGTTTGCAGTGGTCACATAAATCGGACGGGCCATCGTGTCGCCCTGAACTCGCATTCCGATCAGCATGTAGCCGTCTGTATCGTTGCCGCCAAATGCGCTGATGAAGTATCCGTTGGTGGCCAGCGTCTCAGCTTGGCTTACGATCTCACTTGCGGACTGAGCGATGACAGTTTGCGCCTCGTAAACGGTGGTCGTGTCTCCCGTCCAGCCGTAGGAAATCACATTGGCTTGATTATTCGCGTCAAACGAGACGGCCGTGGCGACTCTGCTCTCCGCACCATCGTTGGCGACGGTGGCCTGAAGCTGGTCCGGCGGTACGACCTCCAGCCTGTAATCGAATCCTCCCGGCTGGGCTGTTTTCACATAAGAAATGGCGTAGTCATTGTTATCGTTGGAAGTCTCGAAATCCAGGGAATCTATCACGACATCTGGAGCAATGATCGATTGAATGTCGGAGGAGAACGACGGATAGTCATGGCTCTCATAGTTCATGGAGAGACCTGTCTGGCCAGGGGGTAGATCGTACACTTCGAAGCCATACCCACAGTCATATGGCACTCCAGGATAGCATGCCCAGTATGTACCTATTTTCAGGGGAGTGCCGAGCGCGTTACTCACTGAAAAACTGCTCGACCCGGCAAGATTGAAAACTTCGCCGCCGTCCTGGAGGAAGCCCGCTGCGGTTACCTGCTCAAAAAGGAGATAGCGAAGATCCCCGAGCGCAGGCCCGCGCGGGCCTGCCGTAAGTGTAGCCGCAGCGCTGGCAACAGAGTTGACGGCGTTGCTTACTGTCACCTGGAATGTTTCCCCGGTGTCGCTGAGAGCGACGGACGGGGTGCTATATGAGGCGCTTTTCGCCCCTGAAATAGGCACGCCATTCTCACTCCATTGGTATTGGAGCGGAGCGGTACCGCTGGCAACGACGGTGAAGGTTGCCGTTCGGCCGATCGGAACCGTTTGGCTCGATGGCTGGACCGAGATGGCGACAGCCTGGGGCGGTTGAGAAGTAGATTGCGAACCGCTGCCGCCTTGGGCGCAGCCGCCGAGAAGCGCAGTTCCGATCCCGATGGCGAAAAGCCAAGAGAGAACTGCGCGCTGAGACAAGAATCTGGACCTAATTCCACTCATCACCGGAACCCGAGGACCTCTAGCGCAGCGAACAACTGAACCCGATGGAAAGCTTCGAACAAGTTTACGCCTCCACCTGACTCGGTGCATGCGATAGGGTTTCGCACTTAGGTCATCTCTTTTGCGAAAGCGCAGAAACCGGCACAGACTTCCTGCGAAATTCCCGCAGTGCATACAACATTCGCCGGTTGGTCGGCAATGGGGAAATTTCGGCCTAAGCCGGCTTTCAAATTGACCCACCGCCGCACTGCGGCCCGAAGGGGGCCGGGGCCGGGCAAATGCTCGCGCAAACGCATAGGGCAGAATGCTCGCGCAAATGCATGGGTTGATGGGAACGGCGAGGAAAGATTCCGCCTCAAAAGCTCTCTAAGCCTACTTCTCTACGCCGGCTTTTCGACCGGCGCAATTGCTTTTTCAGGGCGGAGTGCGGGGCGCGCGGCCGCCCAGCAGATGAGCGCGACGCCTACCATGACGGCCCCGGCGCTGGCCAATTGCTGATTCGATAAGCCCCAAAGAACCTTGTGGTTGCGGCGGATAAATTCAACCAGAAAGCGAGCTATTCCCGCAAGGAGCAGGTACTGACCCATGATGGCGCCTGCGGAGTGCGGTTTGCCGAGGCGCCACCACAGCCACAAGCCGATCGCGAGCTCCGCTGCCAGCTCATAGAGCGGCGTGGGGTAGACGGGAACGAAGACAGGCACGGTCCCATTTGGAAATGCCATTCCCCAGGGGTGAAAGGTGAAGCCGAGAAGATGCACAGGCTGGATGGCAATGCCGTAGCAACCGTCGCCGGAAAGAAAACACCCGATTCGGCCCAGGCCATGGCCGATGGCGGAGGCGGGGGCGGCCAAATCCAGCATGCGCAGACCCCCGATTTTCGCCCGTCTGCCTTGCAGCACCAGGGCCAACATGCCGCAGACCACTGCGCCAAACCAGGAAAACCCGGAGTTCTGGAACAAAGCGCTCCAGCCCATGGCCCGGAAGTCGGCTGGCGAGTCGAGGACGAGGTACCAGATCTTGGAGCCCGCTATGCCAGCCACCGCGGCAACGGCGACCATCTCAACGGCATCGGCCTTCAGATGCGCCCGCTTGCAAGCACGGTCGACCACAAACATGGCGGTGACGATGGCAACCCAAAGCATGAGCCCGTAAGTAGGCAGGGTGAACGACCCAATATGCAGAAAGGGATACATCGCTCTTCAAGTATAGACGGGGTTCGGCTGAAACCGCTGCCGCTGGTGGGTCGGTTTGAAAGAGACATCGCTCGGCGCGAAAATCACGGGCAAGAACTCGGGCGACCCCAGGGGGTTGCCATCGAAAAATGATTGATTCAACGTGACGAGCTTTGGTCGTTGATCGAAAAGCAGGACGGTTTTCCAATTATGGGTCGAATCTCAGAAAGAACCAGAGATTCGACCCAATCCAATTGTGGGTGTGGGGAGACCGGTGTCAAGGGTCAAGATGAACCCAAAGTACGCGCCCTTGACACCGGCCTCCCCACGCCGACGCTTCCCTAGGCATTTTTTACGGCCAAGGGCCATAAAAAATGCCTTGACTAAGCCGACGCTGTCATACATGGGCTATCCTCGTGTGGCCCCTACGGGGCCGATTTCGCGCGCTGAACTGGTTGCATAAACCCTCCGAGGCGGCCGAAAAGCAGCCCTCAGGGGCTAAAGCCCAATTCGTTTTATTGGCCTTATCGGCACGAGTAAACTCGTGCCCTGTTACAAAGCACTCCGCAGTTGAGTTCTTCCGCAGCCTGCCCAGTTCATTCCACACGCGACTCGCCTGAGCGAGTCGGGCTGGTCAGGATGACACGATCATTCAAGGATTACGCTCGCGAGAATTACGCTCGGGCGCCTGGACTAGGAAGGAGATGGCCGCGGCCAGCGCGCCTCCACCGTGGTGCCGATGCCGCCACGTGGCCGGAATTCGCCTTTCACCACGGCCCACACGGGATTGCAGGCCTTTACTACGTCTTCTAAGACCTGGTTCACGATGTTTTCCTGAAAGATGCCCAGGTTGCGATAACTGAAGAGATACTCTTTCAGCGACTTCAACTCCAGGCAGCGATCCCGCGGCATGTAGCGGATGGTCAGCACACCGAAGTCCGGCAGACCGGTCTTGGGGCAAACCGAGGTCAGCTCCGGATCGTCGATCTGGATCTCGTAGCCGGGAAACTGATTTTGCCAGGTCTCGATCGCGGGAAAGGCGAAGTCGAGGCCGGCTTTGGCGTGTTCGTCGGTGTAGCGCGGTCGCGGGGCCATAGCCGTATTGTACGGGCGGCGAACCGAAATGAGGGGGTTCCGGATCAGGCAGCCAGGCAGTTCATCAATTTGAGAGAGCCCGTCCCTCAGGGGGCTAAAGCCCCGTTGATTTCGACGCCATTTATGTACGGGCTGAAGCCCGTACCCTTCAGATTCTGTTTATAAGTCCTATATACTGGCCTTGGTTAGCCGCATGATTCAAGAGCGCAAGGAAACGATCCGGCTCTGGTTCTGGAGGAGCTTGGCCGTCGTCGTGGTAATTGTATTTTTCACGGCTCGCTATCTTCTGCGAGACGAGTTGCCGGTGCACCTGGCGCGTGTGGGGCACGAAATGCTGCAAGACACGGTGAGCACCAACGGGCGCGTGGAGCCGGTGGTGAACTACCCGTTTTACAGCCCCCTCGCAACCACAGTCAAAGCGGTGTATGCGCAGAGAAGGCGATGTGGTCCGGCCCGGCAAGCTGCTCGTAACGCTTGACGACGTGGACGCGCGGTCGCGCGTGGCCACTGCCGAGAGCGGTGTGAAAGCAGCGCAGGCCGCTCTGGATGCGGCCTTGCACAACGGAACCCAGGCGGAGCAGCAGGCCGCTGCCGCGGAGGTCGAACAGGACCGGCTGGCGCTGAACCAGGCGCAACACAATCTCGACGCGCTCAGCAAATTAGCCGCTACCGGCGCGGCCTCGCAAGGTGAGGTGGCCACGGCACGCGAGCAGCTCGAGACGGCGCAGGCAAGCCTGAACGCGGCGGAACAAAATTCGCAACATCGTTACTCGTCTGACGAGGTAGCGCGCGCGCAGGCCGCTCTGGCAGATGCTGAAGCTGCATTGGCGGCCGCGCGGCACATCGAGTCAGAAACCGCGATCTACGCGCCCATCGCCGGAACCATCTACACCATGGAGGCCGACCCCGCGGAATATTGCGAGCCAGGCAAATTGCTGCTGCAGATGGCCGACCTGCATCATGAACGCGTGCGCGCCTATTTCGACGAGCCCGATATCGGGCGCCTGGCTTTAGACCAGAAGGTTTTGATCCATTGGGACGCGAAACCGGATCGCGAGTGGCACGGCCACATCGCACGGCTTCCCGTCGCAGTGGTCACCTACACCACGCGCAACGTAGGTGAGGTCCTGGTCGATATCGACGATGCCGATGATGGCTTGCTGCCGGACACCAATGTCACGGTCACAGTGACTATTTCCAGCCAGCCCAATGCTCTGACCATGCCGCGCGAGGCGCTGCACGAACAGAACGGAAAATACTTTGTCTACAAGGTCGTTCACAACCAGTTGAAGCGCGTCCCGGTGACGATCGGATCGGCCAATACGACCGAGGTTTCAGTTCTCTCCGGGCTCGAGGACGGCGACGCGGTGGCCACGGGCACAACCAACGGGCAGCCCTTGCAGGAGGGCATACCGATCAAGGAAGAACGGTGATAAGACTGCGGACCCCCAGTCCGTATGCTTTCGGCCGCATGGCTCGCGACGGCCATAGGGGCATCTGGCATGCGCGCAGATTCCGGCCGCGACACTGGCTGAGGCCAACGCGGATCTGCAGGCAGGTGAGGCAGACAAAGCCATCGCCCTGCTTTCGCCGCTGCCAAAGACCGGGCAATGGCGCAGACGTGGCGCAGAACCTTCTTTGCCGGGTGGAATTCACGCTGCAGGAGTGGAGCCAGGCCGCCGCAGCCTGCCAGCAGGCAATCAATCTGAACCACAACGAATCGGATTATCACATGTGGCTGGCGCGCGTTTTGGGCCAGCAGGCCAGCCACACAAACATCTTTTCCGCCTACGGTGACGCCAAACACTCGCTCTCTGAAATGCAAACGGCTGTTCAATTGAATCCCCAAAACGGCCCGGCTTTGTCGGACCTCGGCGACTACTACGCCCAGGCTCCCGGCATCGCCGGCGGAGGAACGCCGAAGGCGCAGCAGGTGGCCGCGCAGTTGGACAAGGTGGACGCTGCAAGGGCGGCTCAATTGCGGGGCGACATCGCCGTGGCCCAAAAGGACTACACGACTGCCGAACAGCAATACCGTCAAGCCGCCACTGTCGGCCCCACACCCGCCGACGAGTGGACGGTGCTGGCCAACTTTTACCGTCAGCGCCAGCAATGGACCGACCTGGACGCGGCGATTCAAAATTGCATCGCCGCGGCAGCAAAGGACAAGAACTCAGCGTTTGCGCTTTACGATGGCGCCGGCGTGTTGATCGCGGCCAAGCGCAATCCGCAACTCGCCGAGAAGATGCTCAAAGACTACCTTTCAAGTTCATCGCCGTCGGAGCAAGCGCCGGCATTCGTCGCGCGCATCCGGCTGGCGCGCCTGGAACAGCAGCTTGGCGACGCCGCCGCAGCCCAGCAGGATTTTGCAGCCGCAACCAGTTTGGCGCACGAATTCAGCCCGTCGCAGGACCCTGCGCATTAAGACCATGAATATGAAACCAGCAACGCAGGTCAGGCAGAAATCGCGCAGGCTCCTACTGCCAGCTTTGGCCGGCCTGGCGCTTGCTGCCACGTCTGCCGTGACCGCAGCGCAGGTCTCGCTCACCTCAGTGGTGGAGCTGGCCCAGAAGAACAGTGACGCTGTGCGGCTGAGCCAGGCCGACGTAGAAAAAGCCGCCGCAGAATTGGGCGAGAGCCGCGATGCATTCATCCCTGCGATTTCGTTTGGGTCGGGCCTGCCGGCATTCCCCGAAGTCGGCTTTACCGGCTCCCTGCCCTCCATTTGGGACAGCACTGTGCAATCGATGGTCTTCAGCATGCCGCAATTCCGCTATATCCAAGCGGCAAGAGCGGCCTTGCAGGCGGCGCAGCTTTCGCTCAAGGACGCACGCGAGCAAGTGGCGCTCGACGCCTCCTCGGCCTACATTGAGCTCGACACGGTCAACCTGGAACTGGATGCCACACGCCAGCAGGAACAGGATGCAGCGCGTCTGGTGGAGATTGAGCAGCAACGGACCGAGGCCGGCGTGGACCCGTTGAGCGAGATGCTGCAGGCGCAGTTGACCGCTGCGCAATTGAAGCTGAAGCGCATGCACCTGGAAGCACGCGCGGCCACGCTATCAAAACAGCTTGCGGTGCTTACGGGGCTGCCCGTGGGTTCCATTACGCCCGATCACGCCAGCATTCCCGAGATACCGGCCGTCACCGCGGACCTGCACGCGCTTTCGCTGTCAGCAATCGATGCGGCTCAGGCGCTGGCGCGATCGAGAGAACTCGCGGCCAAGGGCGATCGAGAGCACACGTGGCTGCTGCCCGAGGTTGCCTTCGGAGCTCTCTATAACCGCAACACCACGTTGCTTAACAGCATCAACAACTACTACAAAGAACCTCTTCCCGCCAACGACTTCAGCACCGGATTCTCGATCCGCGTGCCGGTCTTTGACGCCGGTCTGCACGCCAAAGCCAAACAATCCGCAGCCGAAGCGCTGCGCGCCAGGGTCGAGGCTGAACAGGCACAGCACCAGAACGATATTCAGGTGACCGAACTGACCGCGAGCCTGCGCGAACTGGATGCGCAGGCCGAGGTTGCCAGCCTGAAGCAGCAGATCGCAAGCGAACAGTTGAAGAGCGTTCTGGTGCAGATGGAATCGGGCAATGGCGCCGGCAACGCGCCCGGCGCGCCACCCCAGCTTTCTCCCACGGCAGAGCAGCAGGCACGCATCGATGAGCGTGAGAAATACGAGGACGCTCTCGACGCCGGATTTGACCTGAGCAAAGCGCGCCTGAGCCTGCTCCGCGCCCTTGGCCATATGCAGGACTGGTTAAACGAGCTGCACAGTAAATAGACCAGCTGAGGAACCTGAGTACAAAACCCTATCGCCGTTGCTGCGCTCACGCGGGGGAATCTGAGGTTGATTCTGCTGGACTTATGCATCGGTCTCACCGGCCGGCTCGCGTAATTCGGCTGCACCGTCTTCCCCGCAAAACCGTCTAAAGAACAAAGCGAATGCTAGAATGGAAGGGATGCTTATGCCCCTGAAAACACTGCTGCTGAACCCTCCCTCTTTTGAAAACTTCGACGGCGGCGCGGGGTCGCGCTGGCCCGCGACGCGCGAGATCGAGTCCTATTGGTACCCGGTCTGGCTCACCTATCCAGCAGGCCTGCTCGAGGGTTCGCGCCTGCTGGATGCGCCTCCGCATCACATCTCCGCCGAGGAAACCATCGAAATCGCGAAGGGCTACGAGTTCCTGGTGCTGTTCACATCCACCGTGGCATGGGAGGGCGACCAACGACTTGCCGAAGCGATCAAAGCGGCCAATCCGTCGATGCGCATCGCCTTTGTCGGTCCGCCAGTGACCACCGATCCCGACCGCGCTCTCAACGAGTGCTCCGCTCTCGACTTCATCTGCCGGCGCGAGTTCGACTACTCGATCGTTGAATATGCGCAGGGCAAGCCGCTGAACGAGATCCTCGGCATCAGCTATAAAAAAGACGGCGCGATCGTTCACAATCCCGACCGCCCGCAGGTAGAAGATCTCGACCAAATGCCCTGGGCGACGAAGGTCTACAAGCGCGATCTCGACGTCACGCGCTATAACGTGCCCTTCCTGCTCAACCCGTTTATTTCGCTTTACACGACGCGCGGCTGCCCGGCGCAGTGCACCTTCTGCCTGTGGCCGCAAACGCTCAGCGGGCACGCCTGGCGCAAACGCTCCACGGACGACGTCGCCGCCGAGATGAAGTGGGCCAAGGAGAATTTTCCTGAAGTCAAGGAGTTCTTCTTCGACGACGACACCTTTAACATTCAGAAAGCGCGCACCATCGAGCTGTGCGAAAAACTGAAGCCCCTCGGCCTCACCTGGAGCTGCACCTCTCGCGTCACTACCGACCGCGAGACGTTGAAGGCCATGCGCGAAGCGGGATGCCGGCTGCTCATTGTCGGCTTCGAATCCGGCGACCCGCAGATTCTGAAGAACATCAAGAAGGGCGCTACCGTAGAGCGCGCACGGGACTTCGCACGCGATTGCCACTCCTTGGGCCTGACGATTCACGGGGATTTCATCCTCGGCCTGCCCGGAGAAACCAAGCAGTCCATTCGTAACACCATCAACTTTGCCAAGAGCCTGGACAGCGAAACCATTCAGGTTTCCATCGCGCACGCCTACCCCGGCACCGAGCTCTACGAGTACGCAGCCAAAAACGGATACATCACCAATAACTCGATGCAGGATGGCGGAGGGCATCAGATGGCGCACATCGAATACCCCGGCCTGCCCGCCGACTATGTGCTCGAGATGGTGCACCGCTTCTACGACGAGTACTACTTCCGTCCCAAGGCTGCGGCCCGCGTGATCTGGAAGGCCATCGTCAATCGCGACCTGCCCCGGCTCTACGTCGAGGCCAAATCGTTTCTCAAGCTGCGCGCGCAGCGCAACAAAATGGTAAAAGCCGCGCGCTCTCAGCAGGCGGAGCCGCCCGCCCCGGTCGGCGCCGGCGCGTAGCAGGGCCTGCCTTTGCGGCTTGAGGCTCCGTACCTCAACTTCGCCGCGTTTTAGTTTTTTGCGGCGATTGTTTCAAGGGCGTAATTTCAGTAGTGATCGTCAGGCAAGTGCGGGCGTGGACGCCCGCACGACACCCGGTCTAGACAGGCTGCGGAAAAACTCCTCAACTTGGTCGTTTGTAGTGGAAATGAACGTAGCAGGGGCTAAAGCCCAACTCATTTAATTGGCCGTATCCGGCACGAGTAAACTCGTGTCCTTGTTACAAAACACCTGCAGTCGAGTTTTTCCGCAGCCTGTAGAGACCGGCGTTGCGTTCTAGTTACTACTAAGCCGCGCGGGCCGGTGCTAAGGCGGGAAATAACAACTTTGCCGGCGCTTTTCATCCGATCAGATCGCAAGATGGCTCACCACACACTTTCGCCGCGCCAATACCTCATCCTAGGCCTCGTTGCCGTTTGCGCCCCGCTTGGCGACAGTTGCCTCGCGCGCGGCATGACGCGCGTGCCGGCCATCACGCTCGCTCACCCGGCGGCCCTGATCGCCGCTGTCTTTACTCCCTGGATCGCCGCCGGAATCGCCCTGCTCATTTGCTTCTTCGCCAGCTACCTTACCGCGCTCTCCTGGGCCGATCTCACCTTCGTCCTGCCGGCAACGGCCTTCGGCAACGTGATCGTCGCTTTCCTCTCGCGCTTCTGGCTGCATGAAGCCATTTCGCTCGAGCGCTGGGCGGGCATTGTGCTCATCACCGTAGGCGTGGGGTTCGTAACCCTAGGCCCCTCGCGCACCGAGCGCCCAGAACCGCCAGTGAAGGAACTGGAACCCGGTAAACCGGATGTAAAAGAACCGCCGGCAAAGCGCCCAGACATCGAAGAGCCACCGGAAAAAGACCCCGATGTGAAGGAGCCCCCAATCAACGAACCCCAGCCGAGTGAGCCCGAGCCAAAGGAAATTGGAACGCGATGACGATGCTTACTCTTCCAACGCAGCTTGAAACTGGGCCATGGCTGGCGGCCGGGATGATCGCCGCCGTCGTGCTTCTCTCCACAACCGGCGAAGTGCTGACGGCTGCGGCCATGCAGTCCGTCGGCGATCTCGACGTGATCCGCGCCCGCACTGGCCTGAAGGGGGCCATTCGCGCCGTCATCACCTGTCCGTTATTTTTCGCAGGAGTCTTTTTTCTCGCCTTAGCCTTCTTCGCGCTGCTTCTTGCCCTCAATCACCTCAACCTGAGCCTCGTCGCTCCCGCCTCCGCGTCGCTCACGCTGGTCACGAATGCCATCGCCGGCAAAATCTTCCTCAAGGAAAACGTCGACCGGCGGAGATGGGCTGCGGCGGTGCTGGTGTGCGTTGGCGTTTATTTGTTGGCACACTGAAACGCAGGGATCAGGGAACAACGGATTCTGTGGTGAGTTAACGGCAACATGGCGAAGCACGTTTTAAGGATTGTCCTGCGAGCCTTGTGGTTCGGGCTGCTCGGCTTGTTTGATGAGCAAATTGAAGAGCCGGTGACTACCGACTTTCTATTCCCTGCTCCCTGTTCCCTAATCCCTGTGCACTGATTTCAGGAATCGCATCAGGCCGCGCGGCTTGAGGTCCGGATTGAGAAGCTGGCACGGGTTGCCAGCGGCGGCACAGATGGCTTCCGCCGCCAAATGCCCGCTGCGCGCCGCGCTCTCCATGGTCGACGGCCAGCCAGTCTGAATCCAGTCCCCGGCTAATGCGCAATTCGGCCACGGCGAAACAGATCCCGGCCGCGCGGCGTCGATTCCGGGCGGCACGGTGAATGTCGCACGCACTTCCTTCACCAGCGCGGCTTTTTCCACCTTCGCCCCGGCAACCGCGGGGAAAAATTCCGCCAACTCGCGCAGCGCCAAATCGATCGCCTCTTTGCGCTCGAGGGCCGCGAAGGCCCGCGACGCGCTCACCACCAGCTCGAGATAACTGTTCTTCGCGTTCCGGCCCGGCTGCAGGCGGCTCTTGTTGTACATCCAGTGAATCTCGCGGTCGAGCAAAACAGCGTGCTCCAGCTTTGTAATCTCCCGATCGAACCACAGATGCACGCTGCAGATGGGTCCGTGCTCATGCCGCTCGATTTGCGACGAGAGCGTTTCAGCACCCTCGGCCGGCGGCATGTGCGGAAGCAATTTCGCCATGCCCTCAAACGGCAGCGCCAGCACCAGAAAATCCGCCATCAGCGCGCCCGCCCGTGCCGCCAGCACCCACTGTTCAGGCTCCTCATCCCACTCCGCGGCGTCCACTCCCGCATTCAGCACAACATCGCCGCCACGCTCGCGCAGATACCGGCCCGCTCCCGCGTAAAGCTCGCTCAATGGCACTGAGCTCATACCCATGCTGCCCGCCTGGGCCGAGTTCAAGAACAGTTCGCGGATTACTTTCGCCGCATAAGGCAGCGCGATTTCTTCCACATCGGCGTTTAAAGCGCTGGCGATTACCAGCCGCCAGAAGCGCTCAATGGCACCCCGCGTTTGCCCGTTGCGCTTGAGCCATGTGCCGAGCGACTCGGTCGAGAAGCGCTTTGGATCGACGCGAAGAATCGCCGAGAATGCGCGCATTAACGCTCTTTTGTCTTCGCGCGCGAGAGCATTGGCCATCATGATGCTGGGCAGGCCATGAAGCGGAGCGGGTAACCAGCGAGACGATGCCAGAAGCGTTCGTCGGCCGCCCGGCTCGATCATGGTCATGGCGCGCGTCCAGTGGATGCGATCGGCCACGCCGATGCGCTGGTAAAACCCAATGAGATTGGTGCAGCAACCGAAGAGCACATGCTGGCAGTTGTCGATGACCTCATCCACACCGGGATGCCGGTACGAGGCCGCCCGTCCGCCCAGGTACCCACGGCGCTCCACAAGGGTGACACGCAGCCCGGCCTCGGCCAGCGCGCAAGCCGCGCTCATGCCGGCCACGCCGCCGCCTACCACGATCACCGTTTTTTCAGGCCCAGGCTGTAAATCGTTCACAATCAGCTCTGCCCCTTGCGCGTGCTCCTTCTATCATCACCGAAAACAGCGTGCGGACGCAGTCAGGTTGGTGATTTGCGTCAGGGGCGCCGTTGATGAAAGAGGAAGGTGCTCTTAATCTAATGCTACAGTTGCTCTTGCCTATTTCAGGCAAAACTCCGGACCTGAAGGCCCCGCGCATTTGCACTTTTTCCGGGAGCTGAAGCTCCCGGCTCCCTCCGGAATTGGAAATTTACAACTGTAGCACTAAGAAGAAAATAGCGGGATAAGAGAAGTGGTGGGCAGTGAGGGACTCGAACCCCCGACTTCCTGCTTGTAAGGCAGGCGCTCTAACCAACTGAGCTAACCGCCCACTCTGCCGCGCGCGGGTCGCGGCCTGTTGTCATGATACCAGCGCGTTCGACCTGCGGAAGGCCTTGTGGCCTGAGTTGATAAACTCACCTCGTGGGCCGACTTATTGTGAACGCCGACGATTTTGGCCTGACAGCAGGAGTCAACCGCGCCATGGCCGAGTTGCGCGCCGCCGGTGTTCTGGCCAGCACCTCGCTGATGGCGCGTGCTGCCGCGACTGCCGAGGCCATCGAAATCGCCCGCGCCAGTCCAACGCTTGGCGTCGGCTGCCACGTGGTTCTGGTCGATGGCGAGCCAGCGCTCCCGCAGGACCAGATTCCCTCCCTCATTGATCCGCGAACCGGCGCGTTGCATTCAACGCTCACCGCATTCCTGCCGCGGCTGTTCACGGGGCGCATCCGCTCGGCCGAAATCGAGGCGGAAACCCGCGCCCAGATTGAGTTTCTCCAAGAGAAAGGCCTCCGTCTCACACACGTCGACACGCACAAGCACACGCACATGTTTCCGGCCGTCCTGCGCGCTGTGCTGCACGCCGCGCGCGCATGCGGCATTCGGGCCGTGCGAAACCCGTTCGAGCCGGCCTGGGCACTGCGCGCCACCAAGCGGCGCTCCCTGGCTGCGTCTCGCCGAGGTGAGCGCTCTGCGATGGCTGGAACCGGTTTGCCGCCGCATCATTGCCGAAGAGGGATTCTCCACCACCGACGGGACTATCGCCGTGGCAGGCACGGGAAGCCTCGATGCCGCTACTCTGCGTTGTTTGCTCAAACAAATGCCCGCCGGCACGTGGGAACTGGTTACTCACCCCGGCTATAACGACGCCGACCTGGCGCGCGTCCGCACCCGGCTCCGCGCTTCGCGCGACGTCGAACGCCAGGCCCTCGCCGTGATCAAAGAATTCCCCGCCATCACTCTCGTCTCCTTCGCCGATCTAAGAAGTCCCCCGATTGCCGAGCCCGCGACGCAGTTGCTGACTCGCTGACATGCGGAATCCCTGCGTCTTCCATCACCCTCCACGCGTCCAAATCGTAGAGGCAGCAATCCCAACTTAAGAAGGGTCCATGCGCATTGGAATCACCTGTTACCCCACCTACGGCGGCTCCGGGGTGGTCGCCACCGAGCTGGGAATTGAGCTCTCCGTTCTCGGCCACGAGGTTCATTTCATCTCTTATTCGCAGCCCTTCCGGCTGAATGGCCGCGACGACGGCATTTTTTATCACGAGGTTCCCGTCTCCAATTACCCGCTGTTCGAATTTCCGCCATACGACCTGGCGCTGGCTTCGCGCATGGCCGAAGTGGCCGAATTCTACGACCTCGACCTGCTGCATGTGCATTACGCCATCCCGCACTCGGTTTCGGCGCTCCTGGCCCGGCAAATGCTCGCCGCTCGCGGCCGCCGACTGCCCTACGTCACCACGCTGCACGGCACCGACATCACGCTCGTGGGCCTCGACCGCTCCTATCTCCCGATCACCCGCCACGCGATCCAGGAAAGCGACGGCGTGACAAGCATCTCAGACTATCTGAAAGAAAAGACCATCGTGGACTTCGGCGTCACTCGCCCCATAGAAACCATCACCAACTTCGTCAACTGCGATGTATACACGCCCTTCAAAGACGACGCCGCGCGCGCCCGCTGCCGCTCCCATTACGCCAAGCCTGATGAATCCATCCTTATCCACCTCTCGAACTTCCGCCCCGTCAAGCGCGTCACGGACGTGGTCAAGATTTTTGCCCGCATCGTGCACGAGCGCCCCGCGCAGTTGGTTTTGGTTGGCGATGGCCCGGACCGCTCCGCCGCCGAGTGGCTCGCCCACGACCTCGGCATCCACTCCCGCGTTCACTTCCTGGGCAAGCAGGAGCGCGTGAGCGAACTGCTCGCGCTGGCCGATCTTCTCCTGATGCCCAGCGAGCTTGAATCTTTCGGCCTCGCCGCCCTTGAAGCCATGGCCTGCAAAGTTCCCTCCATTGCCACCCGCGTTGGCGGCGTGCCGGAGCTGATCGACGACGGCGTCACCGGTCTGCTGTTCCCGGTGGGCGACGTGGACGCTATGGCCGCAGGCGCTTTGAGTCTCCTCAACGATCCGGTCCGGCTCCAGGCTATGCGAGAAGTCGCCCGCAAGGAAGCGCAAAAGCGATTTTGCGCCACTCTCGTCGTCCCTCAATACGTTCGCTTCTACGAGCAGGTGCTCGGCAGCTCCCAAGACACAGAAAATTTTTCAAAGTAGTTGTCAGAAATGCCGCTGACCGTCATATCCTGCTTCCACGGGAGGTCACCCATGACAACGAGGAAACTGGTGTGTCTTCTGGCGGCATGCGCCCCCATGCTGCTGGGAGCACAGGCTGCAGGAGGCCGTTTCGACGGCACCTGGACGACGACCATGGCTTGCGATGCGAGTGCTCACATGCCCGCCTATCAATGGAGATTCGTAAGCACGATCAAGGACGGCAATTTTCACGGACAGCACGGCGAGGAGCACGGCCCCGGCTACCTGGTCGTCGACGGGCCCATCAACCCGGACGGTAGCGCCAAGTTGCACGCCAAGGGCACGGTGCAAGCGGGAAAGGCAGGCATCGTAACCGAGATGAAAGGCAACAAATACGACTACTATATCGAGGCCAAGTTCACGGACACCTCTGGCACAGGCAAGCGCGACGAGGGCGCCGGCATCCTGGGCCGGCCCTGTAGTTTCCAATTCACGAAGCAGACCGATCAGCCCACGGCGCCCGCACCTGGCGCGGCCCCTCCGCCTGACGCGGCACCGCCGCCTGCAGCTGGCCCGCCGCCAACGCAGTCGATGTGAGAGCCCTTCGAGAAGCGCGGCTTAGGCCTGATACCGATTGAAACAGAGCATTTCCACAGAGCCTTGGGGTCTCATGGTTGTTCAGGCTGATTACCAACGGTGTCTAAGACCCGATCTTGGGTAACTTGCGCCCGGCTGGTTCCCGTAATATGGATGCGTTGCCGTCTCCGATCTGCACTTCTTGGCTCCGCCTATAAAGGCGCTGGAAGGGATCGTTCAGGCCATGAACACTGACGAAATTCGCAAGGATTGGGTCGGGCGTGTCGTAGACACCAGGTTTCGACTTCTCGAATGGATTGGCAGTTCCGGCCAGTCCGGCGCCTTTTTGTGCGAGCTCGAGGGAAATGGGGCACAGAGAGCCAGCATCAAGTTGTTTCCTGCTATGGCGCCGGGCGCACGATCATGCGCAGCCGATTGGGCCGCAGCAGCGGATCTCTATCATCCTCACCTGATTCGCGTGCTTCATACCGGCCGCGACCGGTTCGACGATATCGAATTTTATTATGTGGTGACGGAATACGCCGACGAAGTTCTCTCGGAAATTCTGCCCGAGCGCCCGCTGACGCCCGCTGAAGTTAAGGAGATGCTGGGCCCGATCATCGACGGGCTGGCTTATCTCCACGAAAAAGGCCTGGTGCATGGCCGGCTCAAACCTTCGAACATCATGGTTGTCGATGACCAGTTGAAGCTTTCCGTTGAAAACATTCGTGGCGTATCCGCGATCCCCAAGCCACCGCAGATGTTGGATATCTACGATGCCCCGGCAGGCACGTTCATCAAAGTCTCCCCCGCCACCGACATCTGGTCGCTCGGAGTAACCATCGTCGAGGCGCTCACGCAAAGTCCGCCGGCCTGGAATCGCTCAGGGCCAGAGGAGCCGGCCGTGCCTTCATCAGTTCCCTCCCCGTATGCGCAGATTGCGCAGGAATGCTTGCGACTGGACCCGGCGCTGCGCTGCACACTCACCCAAATCAGGGTCAGTCTCCAGACGGGGGTTCCGATCCCTCATCGGACCGACAAATCCATCCGAAAGCCAACCAGCAAGCGGCGCGCGGCGATCCTGTCTGCCGGCGCAGTGGTTCTTCTCGCAGCCTTTGCTGTGATAATGATGCATTCGCATCAGACGGCTTCGTCGCCGCCAGTTGCCGATGAACCGCCAGCCGCGAGCACAGCGGCCCCTGAGCAAAGCGCACCTCAGCCTGAAGCATCTGCGCCACAGCAGGCTGAAGGTCCGCCGCCTGAAACCCAAACCCCTTCGCCCCTGGCTGAAAATCCGCCGCCCTCGGCAGGTCAGGGCCCCGCCGCCGCCCAGGGCCCTGCCGCGAAGGGCGCGGTTGCCCAACAAGTGCTGCCCGACGTACCGGCGAAGGCGATTGCTACCATTCGAGGCGCAGTTCAGGTCGACATCCAGGTCAACGTTGACACAAGCGGCTCCGTCAGCGATGCATCCATCACGTCGCAGGGACGGAGCAGGTATTTCGCAAATTTGGCCCGGCAATCGGCGATGTCATGGAAGTTCAAGCCGGCACAGGCGAATGGGCAAGGCGTCCCCAGCGTATGGCTTCTGCATTTTCAATTCAGCCAATCGGGAGTCGACGTGGCACCGACGGAACAATCGCCGTAGAGCTAGGGTCCCGGTCCCAGCCTCAGAGGGTCCGCTTGAAGAGCGGTGTGGCAATCAGCAGCGTTGCGATGCCGAAGATGGTCAAAAACGCAAGATCGTAGCGGATTGCCACCCATCCGCCGTCCTTGAGCAGAATCGACTTGAAGCCGTGAATCACGTAGGTGAAGGGATCGACGATACCGATCGCCTGCATCCACTTGGGGAACGACGCGATGGGATACATAGCGCCGGACGGATATAACAGGAGGACATTCAGTATGCCGAACATGGCGCGCGGCACCAGCGGATCGTCGACGCGCACCATCAGCAAAAACATCATGCCGTTGAAGGCGATGGAGCCGGCGATGATAAGGCATAACATCTGCAACATGATCATGGGATGAAAGACAACGCCGAGGCCTGCGATGAGAGACCCGATGACACCGATCGATATTCCACTCAGCGTGGCCTTGATGGAGCCGGCGATGTTCAGGCCGAAGACGAGCTCGAGCTTGGTGATGGGCGTAACCAGGTAGCCTTCGTGGACGCCGCGCGCCTTGTCGTCGATGTACAGCATTCCGCCGCCGATCATGACCGAGATGTACATTGCCAGCGCTACGGTCATGGGCAGAAGGTACTTTAGATAATTCACGTATGGATAAAGCTCGACAATCTCCAGCGCGATCGTCTTCGCCAGCCGATCCTGCACCACGGGAGCATTCAAAGCGTCAACCAGCGACTGCAATTCCCCCTCGAGGGCGGCCGAGGTGAAGAGGTCGGAGTTGTCTACCACGATACCGAGCTTGGGCGCGTCCTGCGCATATACGCGGCGCGAGTATTGCTCGGGAATGATGACCGCCGCGTCGATCTTGCCGGTGCGCACGTCTTCGCGCGCCTGGACCTCATTGTCGTATTCGATGGTGCTGAATGTTTTGATATTGGCGGCGACGGCGGCGAACGCCTCGCGCACCTTGACCGACTGCGGACCATGGTCATGGTCGACCACCGCCACATGGGTTCCCACGATCTTGCCGCCGAAGGCGTTGCCGATGATGACCAACTGCAGAATGGGCATCATGAGCGACATGATCATCAGGGTGGGCGAGCGAAAGAACTTACGCATCTCGCGTTCGACGATGGCCAACATCCGATTCATGGCTGCGCTCCCGGTCGCGGCGGCATCGTGAACACCGGTTTCACCTGCTCATCGCGCAACTGCCGGCCCGTGTAGTGGATAAACACGTCGTCGAGCGTGGTGTTTTGCACGCTTAACGAAGTGAGCGTCTCGCCCAGGCTGGCCGCCAGCTCCACAATCTGCATGGTGGTCTTCGATCCGGATTTGGTAATCACGCGGTAAAATCCGGCGCTTTCCGGCTGCACGCTAGTCACGCCTTCCATCTTCTCCAGGCGTGCCTGCCATTGGCCATCCTCGCGATCAAAGTGCACTTCAACGACATTGGCGCCGGCCACGCTGTTCTTGAGCTCGACCGGCGTGCCCATCGCCACCAGCGTGCCGTGATCCACGATGGCGATGCGGTCGCAGAGCTTGTCGGCTTCGTCCATGTAGTGGGTGGTGATGAGCATGGTAAGGTTGCGCGTGCTCTTGAGCTTGTTGAGCATCTCCCACACCGCGATTCGCGAGACGGGATCGAGGCCGGTGGTGGGTTCATCGAGAAAGAAGATCCGCGGGTTGTGCACCAGCCCGCGCGCAATCTCGAGCCGGCGCCGCATTCCGCCGGAAAGCGTTCTGGTTTGCGCATCGCGCCACTTTGTCAAGTCGACGGCCTCGAGAACCTCAGCGATGCTTTTCTCACGGGTTCCGCGCGGCACGCCGTAAAGTTTGGCGTAGATCGACAGGTTCTCTTCGACGCTCAGATCCTGGTCGCTGGTCATCGCTTGCGGAATCACGCCAATGGCGCGGCGGACGTCGTCCGGGTCCTGGCTTACGTCGTGCCCGGCGACAATGGCTTTGCCCGCAGTGACGGGGATGAGGGTGGTCATCATGCGGATGAGCGTGCTCTTGCCGGCGCCGTTCGGTCCCAGCAAACCGAAGATCTCGCCCTCGGTGACGCTGAAGTTCACATCCTTGACCGCTTCAAAGTCGCCGTAGCGCTTCCAGATGTGCTCGACCGCAATGGCGACGGGGCGGGGCGCGCCATTGCCATTCGCCGGGAGGCCATTGTTTGGGGCCGCGCTCACTTCTGCACCTTCAGCCTGGCCTTTGGTATGAAGACCTCAGCCGTCATCCCCGGTACGAATTTTTCGCCGGGGTTGGGGATGAGCAGCTTCAACTGGACGGTCTTGATGTCGCGCTTCATGCTGCTCACGTCGCGTTGCGTGGCGAAGTCGCCTTCAGCGGATTTGGCGATGATCTTGCCATAAACGGTATCGCCGCTCGGCATCACCACGCGCAGACTGTCGCCTAGTTGCACGCTGTCGGCCTGCGTCTCAGGCAGCGGCGCATACACCCATGTCTCGGTAAGGTCCATGATGGTCACGATCGGCGTTCCGGCAGCCACCACTTCCCCTTGCCGCGCCGCCCATACATCCACCTTGCCGCTCACCGGGGAAAGCACATCGGCATAGCCTTGTTCCACGCGGGCTTCATCTGCCAGAGCGCGAGCATTGGCGGCCTCGGCGCGCGTCTCGTCCACTGTCTTGGCTGAGACGTCGGCAAGCAGTTCATGCGCGCGCGCCTGGCGCAGATTGGCCTGCGCCGCGGCAAGATTCTGCTGCGCCGCATCCACCGCGGCCTTGGCCGCCTGCAGCGATGTGACCTGTTCATCGCGGGTCTGCTGGCTCATGATTCCCTGTGCGGCAAGAGCCACGGCGCGGCTGGTGTCTGCCTGCTGGTGCTCATACTGCGCCTGTGCCTGCTCCAGGTTGGCCTCGGCGGTCTTTACCTGCGCCTGTGCGCTCACCGTCGCACTGGTCGTTTCGCCACGGTTCTGCTGCTCCGTTTCCACCGTGCTGTTCAGCTTGGACCGCTCGCTGGCAACGGTTGCCTCGGCAGCCTTCAGCGCGGCCGTCAGATCCTGGCTCTCGATCACCGCAATCAACTGCCCGGCATTTACTTCCTGACCTTCTTCGACCGTCAGCGTCTGGATGCGTCCTGGAATCTTCGAGCTGACCACCACCTCATTGGCGTCCACGGTCCCGATCAACTGCAAGTCGGCGGAGCGCCGCGTGGTGGCGAAATACCAGATCAGCGATCCCACGGTCAGCACACCCAGAATAATGAAAACTCGATTGCGCGCACTCACTCTCTACCCACCTCAAATCCCTTGAATTCGGCGCATTCCGGCATCGGCGTATCTTCGAGCACTCGCGCCGCGAGCGCCGCGCCGTGCTTTCGGTCCTGAAAAATAGCCTTGCCCAGAAACTCCACCAGAGCTACTCTGCGTGCCCGCAATACGTCCGGGGCAAACGGCTCGAACTCCATTGCCTGCCGCCACACCGGTGCGCTCAGGAAATAAAAGACATTCCCTCCCAGCGCCGCAAGCACCATTTGCAGCCACTCCACCTCGATCAGCTCGCCCGACTCGATGCCTTCGCGCACCATGGACTGAAACATCACGCCTAGCGGGGCGAAAACGCGCTTCACCAGAATCGTCAGCTCTGCTGTCTCCCCTTTATGCAGCCTCATCATCTCCTGCTGCATCAGGCTCTGGAACTCGCGCTGCGTCAAGATTCTGTCGAAGTGTTCCAGCGCCGCACGCAGCAGCCGCTCTCCTGGAGTCGCATCTCGGAGAAAAACCGCCATCGATCGGTCCCGAACCCGTGCCGACACCATCTCCAATGCAGCGGCGTAGAGTTTCTCCTTGCTCTCGAAGTAGTAGTAGAGCAGCGCCTTATTCACGCCTGCCGAGGAGGCAATCTGCTCGGTTCGCGCGCCTGCCAGGCCATGCACTGCGAATTCGCTCAGCGCAGCATCCAAAATGCGTTTCCGGGTTTCTGCCGCGCGGTCGGGCTGAAGGTCGTTGGTCTGGGCCGTCATAATTAACTAACTGGTTAGTAAATTAATCTAAACAGGGGATTATTGCAAGTTTCCCATGGGGACGAAACAAAGAATGCGGAGCTTGCGGCCGGATGGATGAAAGGCTTCCCACGGGGGCTAAAGAGGCTGCGGAAAAACTCCGAGACCGGGTCTGACGCGAATAGAAACCGTCCCTCAGCGGCTAAAGCCGAGCCGGTTCATTCGACTTATCGGCACGGATAAATCCGTGCCCTTTCAAAACGGCATTCGAGCCGGGCTTTTTCCGCGGCCTATAGAACCCACTGATTTAATTGGCGTTATCGGCACGCGGCCCTATCCATTGGGTGGGGTGCCCCGAAAGGGCAACGCTACGAAGGGCCGCAGCAGTCGAGTCGTGGATACCAGCCGTATTCTTCAAAAAATCACCCGCCGGGCAACTGACGGCTAGCGGCCGGGCTGAGCGGCCAGCCAGGTCTTCAGATTCGGCTCCTGCAAGCGGCGCAGCTCAATGCAGCCGTCGATGCGCTCGATGGCGTGCTTCAGATAGGTATCGGCGGCGGGGACTTTGTGTGTGGTGAAGAAGCTCTGAACGCTGTCACGGGCCTCGGCGGAGCAAAAACTGCCCGAGGAACCGACCAGAATGGCTCCCATTTCCGGAGTGAGAAAAGTGCTCGCCTTGTCCCAATGGCTTTCGAGGTACTTCCAGGCCTGGTCCTGGGTCTGAGGAATCTGGAGGGCAATGGCGATCTGAATGGCAGCGTCCTGGTTTTGAACCTTGCCGGAAAGGGCGTAATCGAGGGAGCGCTCAACGAGTGCCGGATCCTCAAACTGGGCGAGCAGCCGCAGCGCGTGCTCCTTCAACTCAGGATCAGCCGAGGTTTCGGAGACCTGCTGAAGCTTATCGAAAAGCGCTGCATCGCCGTTCTTCGCGGCGACGGCGAGCGCGGTCTGACCCAGCGTCGGATCGACCGAGGCGGGATTGGCGAAGTAGCTCGAGGCGATCTGACCGGCCTCAGCCAGAATGGCGGGGTCCTTGCCGTAGTAGCCGAGCAAGCCGAAGAGGTGCGCGCGCAACTCGCGGGTGTTGGGCGAGTCGCCGGGTGAAGGTGGACCGAGCCTGGCGTAGACGGGCGCAAAGGTGCGGCGAATCCAAGCCGCAAGAGTGGCTTTTTCTTCGGGCGTGGCAGCAACCTTGTCAATGATGGTACTGACGGCGCCGGTGGCGTCGCCAACCACCCCGGCTTCAGGATCGGCCTTGAGGGCAGCGACTAGGTTGAGATAGTCGCCTACTGTGGCCTTGTTGGCACGCACCTGGGCCCACTCGTCGCCTGCCAGGCTGATGCGCTCCGGCGGCGTCAGTTCCGACTCAGCGTGCGCGACCAACTGGGCGTATTGCGCGGGCGCATAAGCGCTGCGATAGTAGCCCTTGCCACCCGAATTTGCGAAGAACAGGCCGGCTGACGGAACCTTGAGGGTCGAAGTGCCGGGCTCAAGTAACTCGCACTCCTGCGCCGCTGAGCCATTTTTGAAGCAAACCGGAATGGTCCACTTCTGCGCGGGATCGGGCTTGACGCTGGGACTGAGGAAGAAGCGGGTCTGGTCGACGGAGACCTTGCCGCCGGCCGGCGCGCCGAAGGTGAGCAGGGGCTCGCCGGTTTGGTCAACAAGCGACTCCATAATTTTGTCGACCGGCTTGTGACTCGCGGCCGTCTGAGCATTCCAGAAATCTTCGGCCGTCGCATTGCCGTATTCATGCGCGGCGAGGTAGGCGTGAACGCCCTGGCGGAAAGTTTCATCGCCAAGATAGTTTTCCACCATCAGCAGCACGTCGCTGGCCTTGCCATACGAGATGCTATCGAACATCTGCTCGATCTCGTCGCGGGTATTGGCCTGAGCGCGAATGGCGCGTGACGTGGGCAAGGCGTCGACGTTGAGGGTGTCATTCTCATCCCCGGCGACGGTTTCGTCTATGTTCCACTCGGGATGCATGGCGGCGGTGGCCTTGTTCTCCATCCATGTGGCGAAACCCTCATTCAGCCAGGTATTATCCCACCACTTCATGGTGACCAGATCGCCGAACCACTGGTGGGCCATTTCGTGGGTGATGTCGATAGTGACATCTTTTTTGGCGACGATGGGAGCCGTTTTAGGGTCGATCAGCAGGACGGACTCGCGGAAGGTGATGGCGCCGAAGTTCTCCATGGCGCCGGCCTCGAAGTCCGGAATGCCGATGAGGTCGAGCTTCTTCAGCGGGTAGTGAATGCCAAAGTACGTGTCGTAGTAATGCAAGGCGAACTTGGCGACGTCGAGGGCGAAGGGCGTGAGCGCAACCTTATCGGGCGTGGAGCAGACGCGCAGATCCACGCCGTCCTGTTGTCCGCCGAGGCACTGGAAGTCGCCCACCAGAAACGCGACGAGATAGGTGGACATCCTGGGCGTGGCTCCGAATTCGAGCGTGTGCTTGTTTGTGCCGGGGCCCGGAGTGTCAGAGACGATGGGGCTGTTGGAGATGGCCGTGTCGGCGGCGTCGATCACCAGAGAAATCTCGAATGTGGCCTTGAAAGCAGGCTCGTCGAAGCAGGGGAAGGCGCGCCGGGCGTCGGTGGATTCGAACTGGGTGACGGCGTAGCTGCGGCGGGCGGTTTTGGCAAGATAAAAGCCGCGCAGCTTGTTGTTCAGGATACCCGTGTAATGGATCTTGACGGTAGCGTTGCCTGCGGGAACGGTTGCGGGGAAGGTGAAGGTGGCCTGCTCCTTCTCTGGATCGAGGCTGACCGTGCCCGTCTGCTGGGAACCGTTGGGATAGATGGTGACGGACTGGAACTCGATGTCAAGCGCGTTGAGGGTGATCGAGCGCGTAGGCTCCTTGAGGTTCATGTCGATCGATTCCACGCCGGAAAACGTAGCCGCTTTGAGATCGGGCGTGAGCGTGAGAGTGTAGTTCGTCGGGATCACCGTGGTTGGCAGGCGCTGCGCGGTTGCGAGGGAGATAGAAGAAAGAATGAGGCAGGCCAGCGCGGCAATCGCCAACGCGGAGCGCTTTACGGGAGAGAAACAGCGAATCTTCATATGAACCTCGTGGTGCGGATCAAGAAACGGTGGGCGCGATCGGGACGGTGCGCCGGACAAGAGATTTTGACGCTGCGAAGGCGAAAACCGCTTGCGCGAGACACATTTATCTGACTTTGCAATTGTAGGCGACGGATCGGTTTGAAAGGGAATACGCGGGGGAACGGAGCAAGGTTCCAAACCTTCGGGCCGGGTTTCGTCTGGACACGTGATTTGTCTGGACGGCTGGGAACACGTCCGGCAAAAAGCCTGACGGCAGGATCAAGCCGGCACGCGATCCGTCAGTCAAACTCAAAGATCGTCCAGCGTCACAGGCGGGCGGCCGCGTCGCCACCCGCCTGCTTGCAGACTCGCCTGACTCGCTGCCTTCCTCAGTCGTAGTACTCCAGTCCCAGGTGGGTAATCAGGCCCGCGCCCATAATGTGCCGCAGCGTGTTCTTCAGCTTCATCGATTGGATGAACAGATCGTGCTCCGGGTAAAGCCCTTTTGCCGTCTGCGGCGACTTCAGATAGAAGCTCAGCCACTCCTGAATCCCAATCGAATTCAGCTCCGGCGTGCGCTTGGCCAGGTCCATGAAAAGCACCAGATCCAAGGCGACGGGCGCAGCCAGAATCGAGTCGCGGCACAGGAAGTTCACCTTCAGCTGCATGGGATAGCCCAGCCAGCCGAAGATGTCGATGTTGTCCCACGCTTCTTTTTCGTCGCCGCGCGGCGGATAGTAGTTGATGCGAATCTTGTGGTAGAGATCTTTGTACAGCTCGGGGTACATCTCCGGCTGAAAAATGTATTCGAGCGAGCCCAGCTTCGACTCTTCCTTGGTCTTGAACGACATTGGCTCGTCCAGCACTTCGCCATCGCGGTTGCCGAGAATGTTGGTCGAGAACCATCCATTTACGCCCAGCATGCGGGCCTTCAAGGCCGGCGCCAGCACGGTCTTCATGAACGTCTGCCCGGTCTTGAAGTCCTTGCCGCAGATCGGCGCCGCGTTCTTCTTCGAGAGCTCGACCAGCGCGGGAATGTCGACCGTCAGATTCGGCGCGCCGTTCACAAAAGGCACGCCCTCCATCAGCGCCGCGTACGCGTAAATCTGCGAGGGCGCGATGCCGACGTCGCTCGTCTCCAGGCCCTTTTCGAAGGCCTGGATCGACTGGTGAACGGCCTTCGGCTTCATGAAAATCTCCGTCGAGCCGCACCAGATCATCACAACGCGATCGACAGTCTTTTTGAAGGCGCGGATATCGTCCCTCAGTTGCTCAGCCAGATCAAGCTTGTTCTTGCCCTTTTTCACGTTCGTGCCGTGCAGCCGCTTCACGTAATAGTTATCGAAGACCGCGGGCATAGGCTTGATTTTTTGTAGATACGGTTTCAGCTTCGTGAGCGTCTCGGTTTTCAGCACCTGCGCATGGGACGCTGCCTCGTAGACGTTGTCCTCGAAGATATCCCAGCCGGTGAACACAATATCTTTCAGATCCGCCAAAGGAACAAAGTCCTTGATCAGCGGCGAATTGTTATCTGTTCGCTTGCCCAGCCGGATGGTTCCCATCTGCGTCAGCGAGCCGACAGGCTTGGCCAGCCCGCGCCGCACCGCTTCAACTCCCGAGATCATGGTGGTGGCCACTGCGCCCATGCCAACCACCATCACGCCCAGCTTTCCCTTTGCGGGAGCTACATTCGATCCAGCGGTCTCTCGCCCCAGGTCTACGGGAACCGCGCCTTTGGGGCCTTTCTGCTTCGTTGCCATTGCTTCTCCTAGCCTTTCTCTGCTCATGATTTAGAACGACATCAAAACCAGATGTGATTCGCGCGTGCCTGCTCAGGGGCTAAAGCCCCAATGTTTATGCGCCTTTCG
Source organism: uncultured Acidobacteriaceae bacterium (assembly GCA_963848805.1). GTDB lineage: Bacteria > Acidobacteriota > Terriglobia > Terriglobales > Acidobacteriaceae > Telmatobacter. Next base: position 119,233 of record CAWKFD010000031.1, read on the forward strand.
TGGCCCGGCTAAAGCCGTGCGCTTGTTACAAGGCCATTTATGCAACCAGTTCTAGTTCCTATTCCCTAGTCGCGCGCCGCCTCCACATTGCTTCTCCGCTTCAGGTGCGACCACAAAAACCATACGAATGCCGCAACCACGGCAAGCTCCACGGCAACATGAAAGCGATGAAATGCCTGCTCGAGTCGCGGGTCAGTATGCCACGCCTGGCCAAGCTTCATGCCGGTCCAGGCCAGGCAAAAATACCAGACCAAGGAGCCCAGGGTAGTGTAAATGTGAAAGCGCAGCCGCGGCATTTTGGCGATTCCGGCCGGGAAGGCGACAAAGGTCTGCACGATCGGCATCATCCGCCCCAGCAGGATCGCGATCGATCCGTATTTCTCGAAGAACCTGGTCATACGATCCAGGTCGTGGTGGCTCATCAGGACCCAGCTGCCGTAACGCTCCACCAGCGGCCTGCCGCCCCTGGCGCCAATCCAGTATGCTATGCCCGAGCCGATATTGCAGCCCACCGCGCCCGCTGCCGCCACCAAAAACAGATTGAAGCGCCCCAGGTAAATCAGGTACCCGGAAAATGGCATGATGATTTCAGAAGGAATGGGAATGCCCGATGAATTGCATGTGATGAGTGCGACGATGCCTGCGTACCCGCCAGCATTAATGACCTGAGTAACAAACTCAAAGACAAATGCAATTAACTTTTCATTCATTGGCCTATCCAGTATATAGGCCCATCACGACGGCTGCGGGTCCGCCGCGCTGGGCTGAATCGAAAATGACAATGCACACGTCTGCAAATTCCATTTGGTAGGATGAGGTGTGGTTGTGGTCACAATGCAAGGAGGTTCCATTGCCGGATTTCCCGCCCGTTCCACTTACGCTTGAAGGCTCCAGCGTGCTTCATCAATTCTTCCGCTTCGACTGGAAGGCATGGCGCGGCTGCGCGGACGGCGAACGCAAGGAGATTGCTGCCGATGCAATTGCCGCGTTGCGTTCGCTTGAGCGCTCTGCCCCTGATGCGCCACTGCGCAGTGCCCTCTATTCGCAGCTCGGCCACAAAGGCGACCTGATGCTGATTCACTTCCGCGAATCGCTCGAAGCACTCAATCAGGTCGAGCTTGCGCTGGCACAGACCGCACTCTACGATTTCCTCGATCTCCGTCACTCGTATGTTTCAGTCGTCGAGCTGGGCCTTTACGAGTCGAGCCGCAAGACCTATGAAGCCGCGGCGGCGCTCGGCTTTGCGCCGCACTCGACGCAGTGGAATATCGAGATCGCGGATTCTCTCCAGCGCGCCTCCGGGGCTATGGCTCCGCGGCTATTTCCGGCAATTCCCGACGCGAAGTATCTCTGCTTTTATCCCATGGACCGCAAGCGCGACGAGCAGGTGAACTGGTACACGGTACCTTTTGCAGAACGCCAGCGCATGATGGACGTGCACGGCAAAATCGGCCGCCGCTACGGCGACCAGGTAAAGCAAATCATTAGCGGGTCGATTGGGATGGACGATTGGGAGTGGGGTGTCTCGCTCTTCGGCGAAGATCCCGTCGCATTTAAAAAGCTCATCTACGAGATGCGCTTCGACGAAGTGAGCGCAATCTACGCGCTGTTTGGACAGTTCTTTATTGGCGTGAGGCTGCCGGTGGAGAAGCTGGGGGAGTGGCTGGAGGGAAAGTTATAGCGGGGCCGTACGAAATAACGATCACCTTCGGCGATTTAATCGAGACTTCACAGGAAGTCTGGACAGTAAGGCAGATGTGCCTTACAGTGGAATGAGGGGGTTCATATGGCCACGCTTACCGTTACCGCAAAAGGCCAGATCACGCTAAAGCAGGAGTTGCTGCGGCATCTCAACGTCAGCCCCGGCCAGAAGGTCTCCGTGGAGAAGTTGCCGGATGGCCGGCTAGCGCTTGGGTTAGCCAAGCCCACCGGCTCCATCGAGGACTTCATCGGATGTCTGGCTAAGCCAGGTACTCCCCGTCTCACTATCGCACAGATTAAAAAGATCACCGAGGATGCCTGGGCTGGCAAGCGATGAAGATCGTAGCCGACACGAACGTCCTGTTGTGCAATGCTCTCCTGGATGACCCGCATCAGGCCAGAGTGGCGGCAGAGGCCATCAGGAACGCGAACGTCATCGCCATACCGGTCAGCGTTCTATGCGAATTTGTCTGGGTACTGCGTCAGGGCTACGGCAAATCGTGCCCCGAGGTAGCCGACGCGATACGCACCCTATTGAACAACGACAAAGTCGCTTTCAATACGCTTGCCGTTCAATCCGGTCTCAGGGTTCTCGATTCCGGCGGCGATTTCGCCGATGGCGTCATCGCCCACGAAGGCGCATGGCTCGGGGCGGATGAGTTCGTCAGCTTTGACAAGCAAGCCGTCAAGCTTCTCAAGTCTCAGGGCAAGCAAGCCCGGCTTCTATCCTGAACCTATGCCGAAGACCGCTTCCAAACGCGACGCTCCAACTAGGCCCAAAGCCCGCGGCTCGCTCGCTCCCGACCGCGTTGCCGCCATTCTCAGAGCGCTCGATGAAGCCTATCCTGACGCCGTCTGCGCGCTCAACCACCGGTCACCCTGGGAGCTTCTGGTGGCGACAATTCTCTCGGCGCAGTGCACGGACGCGCGCGTGAACATGGTTACGCCCGAACTCTTCCGCCGCTTCCCTACCCCAGCCGCGACGGCCAAAGCAACGCTGCCGCAACTCGAAGAGCTCATCCGCTCGACCGGCTTCTTTCGCAACAAGGCGAAATCCATTCAGGGCGCGGCTAAGAAGATTACCGAAGAATTCGGCGGGCAGGTGCCGCAAACCCTCGCCGAGTTGATCACCATTCCCGGAGCGGCGCGCAAAACGGCCAACGTGGTCCTCGGTGTCTCGTTCGGCAAAGCCGAAGGCGTGGTTGTCGATACGCACGTTTTTCGCATCGCGCGGCGGCTGGAACTGGCCAAAGGCGAGACGGTGGAGAAGGTGGAACAGGAACTGATGCAGGTTCTGCCGCGCGACCGCTGGATCAGCTTCTCGCACCAGATCATTCATCACGGCCGACAGGTGTGCGTGGCGCGCAACCCAAAATGCGACCGCTGCAATCTGGAGCAACTCTGCCGCTCGAAGGACAAGACGTGGGAGTCATAAGGCAGCGGGGCTAGCGGAGTTAGCGGGGCTAGCGGAGTTGGTGAGGCTGCATGAAGGATGCAGCAGGATTTCGAGTCTTACAATGCGCCTTGTCAGCACAGGGCCAATTTGACGGCGGCAAGCAGGCCTGCAAGGTGCGAAGGACTGGCTTCGGCAGCCGGCTCCCACCCCATATCGCGCAGCGTCTTGCTGGTGATGGGCCCGATTGAGACCGCGGCGACGCCGGTGAACGGAAACTCGATCCCGGCCAACTGGGCCGCCTGAGCCAGATGGGTCACGCTCGAAGAGCTGGTAAAGGTAGCGGCATCGATGTGCTTGTCAAGGGCGGCGCGCAGTGCTGAGGGCGCATTCTCCGGCAACACGTTTCGGTAAGCATCCACCACGTGGACCTTGGCTCCGACGCCGCGCAGCGCGTCAACAATCACATCGCGAGCAACCTCAGCCCTGGCCAGCAAAAATCGTTGCCCGCGGGCCTGGCCGGCCAATGCCTCGACCATGGCCTCGGCAACATATGCAGATGGAATCACCGTGACAGGCAGCCCCGCCTTGCGCGCCGCACTCGCCGTTCCTTCGCCGATCGCGGCCACTTTCAGCGAAGCTGGAGGCGCCAACGGCAAGCCCAATTCCGCGGCCCGCTCTTGAAACGCGCGCACGGTGTTGGCGCTGGTTAAAACCAGCCAATCGTATGTATTAAGTCTGCGTAACGCGAGATCGATTGCATCGTAGCCTGAAGGCGGCTGAATCTCGAGCACTGGAACCTCGACCGGCTCGGCGCCCAGCGCGCGCAATCCATCGCTCAGCTTGCCCGCCTGGTGCACAGCGCGCGTGACGAGGATACGCTTACCCGCAAGCGGGCGAGGGCCGGAAGGCGGCTGCGCTGTCATCAGGCGGCACCGCCGGCAGCCGTATTTCCGGCATGCAGCAACTTTTCGGCGCCTGCTGCGAACAGCATGTCCGCCGCCGTGCGCCCCAATGCGGCCGGATCGGCGTTTTCGCGCTCCACGCGGTGATGGATGGCCACGCATGCGCCCGTCTCGGGCGAGGCAACTACGCCAAATATCTCCGCCCATTCACTTGCTGTGTCCGCTTCGTCGAAGGAGGGCCGGCAATGAATGCCGATGGGCACCTGGCAGCCGCCGCCCAAGGCAGCCAGCGCGGCGCGTTCGGCGGTGACGGCGAACCGCGTGTCTGCGTGATCGAGAAAGGCGATGGCTTCAATGGTCGCGGCATCGCCCTTGCGCGTCTCGATTCCCAGAGCGCCCTGGCCGGCCGCCGGGCAAAAATCCTTAGGATCGAGCCGCTGGCGGACCCAATCGGTCCTGCCCAGCCGGTCGAGTCCTGCGGCAGCGAGCAGAATCGCCTCCACCTGGCCTTCGGCCAACTTACGCAGACGCGTGTCCACGTTGCCGCGAAACTCCACAGCCTCAATGTCGGGCCGGAGCGCCTTCAACTGTGCGCGGCGGCGCTGGCTGCTGGTGCCTACGCGCGCGCCCCGCGGCAGGGCGGCAACATTGGTATGCTTGACCGAAACAAATACGTCGCGCGGATCGACGCGCACAGGCGTGGCACCCAGCGCAAACGGCTCGGCCAGTTCAGTGGGCAGATCTTTGAGCGAATGCACGGCGAGATCGACCTGGGCAGCGGCAAGCGCTTCTTCGATCTCTTTGGTGAACATGCCCTTCGAACCTACCTGGGCAAACGTCACTTCCTGGAGGCGGTCGCCGGTGGTCTTGATGATCTCGATCTCGACCAAGTGGCCCTGCCCGCGCAGCAACGCAGCGATGTGATTAGCCTGCCAGAGCGCAAGTTGCGATCCGCGGCTGCCAATGCGCAGCTTCATCGCCGCGCCTCCGCTCCACTTTCAATGACACGGACGTTTACTACGCGTTTGACTTCGCCTGATGCGGTGGGCGGGCTGCCCGATTGCGCATTTTTCGGTTCATTCTCGCGCCGCGTCTCGGCCGGCAGAGCAGGCGCCACCGACCACTCATCGCACAGCGCATCGAGGCGCGCGGAATCGCCCTCACGCGCGGCCTGCTTGAATGCCCGCATAGGGCGGATGAAGGAATTTATTGACAAGTCCGCGCGTCAACGCTTCCACGGCAGCCAGTTGCTCGGCGGTGAGCGAGCCCAGCCGGCTATGGATGCGCTCGATTTCGGCCACGCGAATCTCTTCGGCTTTGCGTTGAAGAGCCACGATGGCCGGCGCGGCATTTACCGTGCGCCGGCGCAGGTGGAACCGCTCCACTTCCGCCGCTATCAGGGTCTCCGCATCGACGGCCTCCCGGCTGCGCTCTTCCATGTGCGCCGCGGCTACCTGCTGCAGGTCGTCGATGTCGTAGACGAAGATGCCGTCGAGCTTGTTCATCTCCGGGTCCACATCGCGGGGCACGGCAATATCGATGAAAAACATGGGGCGGTTGCGCCGCTTGTGCAGGAACGCGTGCCCGTGCTCGGGCCGGAAGATGGGATGCGGGGCGCCGGTGGAGCTGATGACGATGTCGGCGCGGCTGGCAGCCTCGTAAAGCTGGTCGAACTCGATGACCTGAGGCTTTACGCGGCCCTCGAGGTCCTGGGCGAGGCGGCGCGCGCGCTCGGCGGTGCGATTGCTAACCAGGATCGCGCCGGCACCCTGCTGCACGAGGTGCCGCGCAGCGAGTTCGCTCATCTTTCCGGCACCCACCAGGAAGACCGTACGGCCCTCGAGCGACCCAAAGATTTTGCGCGCCAGGTCGACGGCCACCGAGGCGATGGATACGGAATTCGATCCGATTCCTGTTTCGCTGCGCGCCTTTTTGGCAGCGGCGAAGGCGCCTTGAAGCAATTGTTCCAGATGACCGGCGACCGTGCCCGCAGCCCGCGCCGCCGCGAAGGCCTCTTTCACCTGGCCCAGAATCTGCGGCTCGCCCACCACCATCGAATCAAGGCTCGCGGCCATGCGGAAGAGGTGACTAACCGCCTCCTTGTCGCGGTACTCATAGAGGTGCGGGCTGAGAACTGAAGGCTCGATGCCGAAATAATTCGATAAAAATTCCGCAACCTGAACTTCAGGATCTTCAACGATGGCCAGCATCTCCACCCGGTTGCATGTCGAGACGATCATGCACTCGGCGACGCCTGGCGTTGCGGCAAGAGCGCGCGTCGCGTCGGCCAGTTCGTCACGGCTGATGGCCACGCGCTCGCGCAGCGCGATGGGCGCCGTTTTATGGTTCACGCCAATGAGGGTCAGCGTCATTGGGGACCGAACCTGTGAACGTGGCTGACGAGGTTAGCGGCAAAAACGGCCATCATGACGACGAGCGCCGCGCCGGAGACATAGGCTGCCCTGCGCCCGCGCAAACCCGCGCTGCGCCGCACCAGCAGCAGCGCAACATAAACCGCCCACATGGCAAAGGACGCGATCACTTTGGGATCGCGAAAATAGGCCGCGCCCAGAGCCGTTTCCTGCGCGAGAACGGAGCCGATGACCAGTCCCACGGTCATGCAGGGAAAGCCGAATTCAAGCGTCGCCAGCGCAATGCGTTCCAGCGTATCGAGGGGCGGCAACCACTCGAGAGGCGCCCACCGGGAGTTCCGGCTTGGCATGGGCCTGGGCTTGGTTTTGATGCGCCGCTCCTGCACCAGGTAGAGCACGGATGCCAGCAGGCTGAAGCAGAGCGCCACGTAAGCCAGCAGCAGCGCAATGATGTGGGCCACGAGCCAGCTCGTCCGCACTCCTTCCGATGGAAAGCGGTAGGTATCCGGCCCCAGTGCGGGAATGAAAACAAGAAAGAATGTTGCCGGTAAGGCAAAGATTCCAAGGGAGACGGCGTCGTAGAACGACCAGACGAGGAAGAACAATCCGGCCACCGCAAAGCCGAGCAGCGACTCCATCTCGCGCATGCCCACCGGCATCCAGCGATGCGCCACCACCAGCATCTCCACCACGGAGACGAAGTGGAAGAAGAAGGCCATCCCGCCGAGGTGAACGCAGGTCTTGCGCCACGGCAGTGAGTTATACAACACGGCCGGGAAGACGGCGACACATCCCGCCGCATACAGAATCGCCGCAACTCGTAGCCAGAGAAGGTACATGGGCACTTTTTACCTTAAAGGCGCACCAACCAGTATACTGTGATGCGAATCACCAATCGACGCCGTGAAGCTGTCGAATTGGCAGCGCGCGCGTTTCCGTGCTCCGGAACTGCAGGATGGGGCTTCCCAGGCTGCCCAAAATCTCCTGTTTTTTTGAAAGGGCGCGGCTTTAGGCTGCCCCGATAAAGGCAGTCAAATCATTACAACAGGCTCTTTTGTGGGGTGAGCGTGTTCTGGAGATTGAAAAGAGGGGGCGCGGAGCAACGGCTGAACGCCGTGGGCCGGGGAGCGAGGGAAAAACTGCCCCTCGCTCCTCGTTTCCACTTCTGAAAGTCCTCAGCCGACGAGCACGGCCTCGGGGTTCCGCGAGACTGCGCGCAGTGAATGAAACCGGTGCAAGTCATCGTGGCCAGGGCGTGTCAGGAGTGTTTCCACACTCTCCTTTTGCATCTCGAGGACGTAGGTTTCCGCATCCTGCAGCAGATCGCGGATTGTGCTGTTGTTTACCGCTCCAATGGAGCGCTCTATGGCAATAAGTTTACGTAGAAGTATAGTGTGATTCATCTAAGGGCCCTCTAATTTCGGTGGTGTTTCATCCCCCGGTAAAGCCGGAGGCGTTATGGTTGCTGGCCCTTCAACAGGGCGTTTCGCAGCCGACGATATGCGAAGGCAAGCATAAAGGCAAACGTTTAAATATTCAGGCAGATCAGCGACTTTGGGAGCCAACCGAAATGCAGACTGCTGGTAATTTCAAACTTCTATTGCCACCTCGGCAGAGCCGGGTCGCCTTGATTCCCAGTCTCTCTTGGAGAACCGCCCTTGGATGTGACTGAAATCACACGAAGGCACACTCTCCTGCCTTACGAGACGGACGTGGTGCCAAAGTTCTTGAAATCGCCTCTCGAGGCCTAAAGGCCGGAGAGATCTTTGCCGGGGCTATCGGGGGCCTGAAAGGCCCCCGATAGCCCCATCGCGGCGTTGCGCAGACCTCTACTGCTTGGTTGCCATGTACGTCGTTACGCGGCCGCTGGGTTCTTCGGTATATACCACCGTCATCGTCTTGCCGTTGGCTGAAACCGTCATCTTTTCGGTATCGATCACTTTGCCATCGAATTTGTCCGTCTCCTCGATGGTATGGTCGTCGATACGCTTCATTGAGACCGTGTCCCAGCCCGTTGAGCCTTTCACCGGGGCATCGCTGCCGTCGAGTTGTGCGGTATAGCTCTCCCCTGTGGGGTCGGTCATCATGATCTGGGCGCCATCCACCTTGTAGGTGGTGAGCGTGCCGTTATCGCTTCCCCTTGCCTTGGTTGTGATCCACCTTCCAGAGGTCGCGTGCACCCCGGCAGGCAATTTGCCGTCGCGCCGGTAGGTGCTCTCGGAGGTCACCGGCGCACTGCCGTTTGCCGGATAAAAAGTAGATTTGCCCGTGGCCGTTTTGCCGTCTGCGGAAACCGTAAACGTAAGGTCAAGAATCGCCTTGCCGTCCTTTTTGCCCACAATGTGAAGGGTGTGTGCATCTACGAGGGTCACGCTCACAGTGTCAAAGGCCTTATCGGCGGAGGAGTGATCCTGCCCGTCGGCCTGAACGTCAAAAGGTGTTGTGCAGCTGACGCAGTGATACCACCCCTGACTGGTGTAAAAAATGAAGGGCTTTTCAGCGAACTTGGTTTTCGACAAGTCAGTGTGCCACGTGCCGTTGAAGGCGGCTTGCCCCTGCAACACCGTGGACACGCAGAGCGCCGCCATCGAGAGCAGCGCCCACATAACATACCGCTTAGTGGGTACCATACAGGCTTTCCTCCGTGGAGAAATTTGGGGATTTGCCGATTTGGCCGTGCGCCAGGTTTGGGGAGTCTGCGCGGCCGGGGAACCGCAGCGATTTTACACGAGCGCGTCCGCGGCTGCCCATTTTTTTCTGGATTGCGTTGCCGGCTGTGGTGGAGGGGCCGGGCGGGAAGAGTTCAAGCCGCGGGCTTACGGGTGGATTGGGAACTCGACTCTTTCCCCTCCTGCTTTGGCGCGGAAAGCTGGTTCCGCAATTTTACGGGGAGACCGGAAAGAGGAACCGCTTTAGCAAAGTCCTCTTCAGTCCATTCTGGATTTTCTTCGTCAATCAACTCAGGATCTGGCTTTTTCATACAGCCTTCTCTCCCTGCGGTTAGCCCTTCTTAGACTGATAACCCGGAGTGCCCCGCCGCGCACCGTGAATACCAGGGCATAAAGCTTGTCTCCAATGAACCCAAGAGCCCGAGTACGCACTTCGCCGTAGTCCTTACGCGCATCGGCGATGAAAATGGCAGAGCCGAAATCGAACTCCGATACCATTTCGAAACTCAGCCCGCGCCCCCGGAGATTGCGTTCGTTCTTCTCTGGGTCGTACGTAAACTCCACACGTGAAGTATAGCGTCATTCTCGAAATTCTCACCTTATCCTCATCGCCCACCCCTCCTCCGTCTGGCCGCGATACTCTTAGAACCAGCATAATGAACGACGATCGACAGCCCGCAAGTTTGCCCCACCCCTCTGCTGACGCGGTTTCGCCCCCGCTTCCCCTGGAGAACAACCCTCCGCCGGCGAACGATGCTCCGTTGAATGGATTCGCTCTCAGTTCCCTGCCCGGAGACAAGAGTTCTGCCGAGCTGACTCCATATATCCACCCCACGGACAAAGATCCGTCCGTGGGGACCCCGTTTATTCACCCCACGGACAAAGATCCGTCCGTGGGGACCCCGTTTATGCGCCAGTGGACTGCGGCAAAGCGGGAGAATCCGGATGCGCTGCTGTTTTTCAGGATGGGCGATTTTTACGAGCTGTTCTATGGCGACGCGACTGTGGCCAGCCGCGAGTTGCAACTAACGCTAACGGCGCGCGACAAAGAACGCAGCATGCCCATGTGCGGGGTACCGTACCATGCCGTGGAGCAATATCTCACGCGGCTACTGCGCAAGGGATACCGGATTGCCATCTGCGAACAGATGGAAGACCCGAAGCTGACGAAGAAGCTGGTGCGGCGCGAGGTGACGCGGGTTCTCTCGCCGGGAACGGCGCTGGATGCGGGGATTGGGCAGGAGCAGAACAACTTTTTGGCGGCGCTGCATGAAGTGCGGGTTGCGGAAAAGCATCCCTCAGGGGCTAAAGCCCCTTCTCCTTCGGCTGGTTCCATTTACGGGCCAAAGCCCGTACCCTTCAAGCCCGTACCCTTCAAAGGCGCGACGATTTGCGCGGTGGCGCTGCTGGATGTGTCGACGGGCGAGTTTCAGGACAGCGGAGTTTCGCGGCGAAGATGCACGGGTGCAGGCGGTCGAAGAGGTGTTGATGGCCGCACCGAGCGAGGTGCTGCTGGCCGCGAGCGCGGAGCTGCCGCCACAGTTGGAGCGCATTGCGGCGCGGACGCGCGTCGAAGACTGGATATGGACGCCGGAGTTTGCCGTGCCGCTGGTCGAGCGGCAACTGAATGTGCGGTCGCTTGAGGGCTTTGGCCTGGACGGACACGAGGCGGCCGCGGTTGCGGCCGGCGCGGTGCTGCACTACGTGCGCACCACGCAGAAGAATGACGCGCTGCACATCGATTCGCTGAAATTCGAAGAGCACTCGACGGCGCTGGAGCTGGACCAGGTGACGGTGCGCAATCTCGAACTCGTGGAGCCGCTCTTTCAGGGCCAGGACGATCGCGTGACGCTCTTTCGCACTCTCGATGCGTGCCAGACGCCGATGGGCAAGCGGATGCTGCGAGCGGCGATTTTGCGGCCGCTGAACAATGCGCAGGAAATTGAGGCGCGGTATGAAGCCGTGGCCGAAGCGCATGGCGATTTGCTGAAGCGCGAGGAAGTGCGCCGGGCCTTCGGCGGGATTCTGGATCTGGAGCGATTGCTGGCGCGTATCTCACTTGACTCCGCGGGGCCACGCGACGTGCGCGCGCTGGCTGCTAAGCCTGGCGCGGCTGCCGGGGTTGAAGACGGCGCTGGACCAAATGAATGCGCCCAAGTGGCGGGAGCTGGCCGAGAGGCTGGACACGCTGGACGACGTGACGGCGCGGATTGTGAAAACGCTGGTGGCCGAGCCGCCGCTAACGCTGGTCGACGGCGGCGCGATTCCGGCGGGTGTGGACGCGGAACTGGACGAGTTGTGCTCCGTGTCGAGCTCGGGCCGCCAGGCGATTGCGGCCATCGAAGATCGTGAGCGGCAGCGCACCGGAATCGGTTCGCTCAAGGTGCGCTATAACTCGGTTTTCGGCTACTACATCGAGATCACGAAGACCAACCTGGCGCTGGCGCCCGCGGACTACGAGCGCAAGCAGACACTGGTGAATGCAGAGCGATTCACGACGCCGGAGTTGAAGGAGTACGAGCGCAAGATTCTGACCGCGCACGACCGGTGCATTGAGATTGAGAAGCGGATCTTTGGCGAGCTGAGAAAGTTTGTGCTGGATAGCGCGAGACGGATCAGGCGAAGTTCGGCTGCGGTGGGCGAGGCCGATCTGCTGGCATGCTTTGCGCATCTGGCGACGGCGCGGCGCTACGTGCGTCCGCGACTCGCGGAGGAACCGGTGCTGGAGGCGGTCGGAGCGCGGCATCCGGTGATTGAGCAATGGATGGAGGAGAAGCGCGAGGGACGCTTTATTGCAAATGACGTGTACTTGAGCGCGGACCCTGGCGATTCAGATTCTGCCGGCCCGAGCCTGCTGCTGGTAACGGGGCCGAATATGGGCGGAAAGAGCACTTATCTGCGGCAGACGGCGATGCTGGTGGTAATGGCGCAGATGGGTAGCTTTGTGCCGGCGGAGAGCCTGCGGCTGGGTCTGGTCGATCGCATTTATACGCGCATCGGCGCCAGCGACAATGTGGCGCGGGGCCGTTCCACCTTTATGGTGGAGATGATTGAGACGGCAACCATTCTGAATTCGGCGACAGCGCGGTCGCTGATTTTGCTCGACGAAATGGGGCGCGGAACGGCGACCTTCGATGGGCTGAGTCTGGCGTGGGCGACGGTTGAATTCCTGCACGCGGATGTGCGCGCACGTACGCTCTTCGCCACGCACTACCATGAGCTGACCATGCTCGCTGAAAAGCTGCCCCGCGTGCGCAACCTACGCGTGGGCGTGAAGGAGACGGCGAGCGGAATTGTGTTTTTGTACACAATTGAACCCGGCGCGGCGAGCAAGAGTTACGGCATTGAAGTTGCACGGCTGGCGGGGCTGCCTCCGGTGGTGATCGAGCGAGCCAAGCACGTGCTGCGCCAGCACGAGAAGCAGGAGCGGCAGAGCGTGCAGGTCGAAACGGCCCCAGAGCCGATGCAGATGACGATTTTTACGCCGCTCTCGCAGAAGATTGTGGATCGCATCGAGGCGACGGACGTGAATTCGCTGACTCCGCTGCAGGCGCTGAATCTGCTGGAAGAGTTGCAACAGGAATTGAAAGACAGGGAATAGGCAGTAGGCAGTAGGGAGTAGGCGGATGACGATGAACGTGCGCAGGGCGGCGGGAAGCGTGCTGGTGGTGGGGTTGGCGGACAAGGAACTATCAGCTATGGAACGCGCATGGCTGAAGCTCATTCGGCCGGCGGGGGTCATCCTGTACCGGCGCAATATCGCGGATCGAAAACAGACGCGGGCATTGTTAAGCGAAGCAACATCGTATTGCGCGAGTTCGAGCCCCCGATTTGTCGATGTCGAGGGCGGTACAGTCAATCGGCTCTCCGTTGCGCTCGCGCCTCTTCCATCGGCACAGGCAGTGGCTACCGCAATGTCGCGAACGGGCAAGCCCACGCTGGCGCGCGAACACGGTGAATTGGTGGCGCGCGCGGTAGGAGCCTTCGGCTTCAATACCTCGCTGGCTCCGATGGTCGATCTGGCGCTGCCTGATTCGGCGGAAGTGCTCGGTACGCGCTGCCCTGCCGCGACGCCCGCGGATATTGTGGCTTATGCGCGCGGATTTCTCGCCGGCCTGAAGTCGCGCGGCATTGTGGGCTGCGGCAAGCACTTCCCGGGCCTCGGCGGTGGAACGCTGGACACGCACGTGGAGACTCCGGCGATCGAGCGTAGCTGGCAGGCGATGTGGGAGCAGGATCTGGCGCCCTACAGGGAGCTATGCGCGGAGTTGCCGATCGTGATGATGAACCACGCCGCATACCCCGAGACGCCGGGCAAGAAGCTGCCGGCGAGCGTTTCGAATTTCTGGATTCGCGATGTGCTGCGCAAGCGCATCGGGTATCGCGGCATCATTCTCTCTGACGATTTGGAGATGGGCGGAATCTTGAAGTTCATGGCCATTGATGAGGCTGCGGTTGCCGCCATTCGCACAGGGTCGGACCTGGTGGAGATTTGCCATCATCCCGAACCGATTTTGAGCGCCTATGAAGCACTTGTGTCTGAGGGCGAGCGGTCACGCGCGTTTGCAAAACTGCTGCAGGAGCGCGCCAGACATACGGCGCGGCTCTGTACCGCATTGTTTCCGAAATCTGCGCCGCCGGCACTGAGCACGGCAAAGTTTGAGGCGCTGCGGGCGAGGATTCTCGGATTCAACGACACGATTGAGAGGATCGTTCCTCGCGATACGCAGGCGCTGCAGAAAGCGCCAACGATGGTGGAGACTGCGTGAGCGGGTGTGCTGTCCCACCCATTCGCCAGTAAAGAGGCGAATGGATGGGGCACGGAGCTTTTGTGGGACGTTCGATATGAGCCCGAAAACAATGACCGTGGCGGGAGTGATGAGCGGGTGTGCTGTCCCACCCATTCGCCGGCAAAGAGGCGAATGGATGGGGCATGGAGCTTTTGTGGGACGTTCGATATGAGCCCGAAAACAATGACCGTGGCGGGAGTGATGAGCGGGTGTGCTGTCCCACCCATTCGCCGGCAAAGAGGCGAATGGATGGGGCACGGAGCTTTTGTGGGACGTTCGATATGAGCCCGAAAACAATGACCGTGGCGGGAGTGATGAGCGGCACCTCGGCCGATGGCATCGATGTGGCTGTGGTGCGGATTGCGCCGAGTAAAGCGCGGCCAAAGATCACGCTGCTGGCACATGAGGGGTTTAAATTTCCTGCGGCGCTGCGGCGCGCGGTGCTGGCGGCGATGAATGCGAAGTCGACTTCAACGGCGGAGTTGGCGCGGCTGAACTGGCGGCTGGGGCTCGCGTATGCGGAGGCTCTGGAAGAAACGGTGCGGCGGCACAAGGTGAAGCTCGATCTGATCGGTTGCCACGGGCAGACGCTCTATCACCAGCCGCGAGCGGAGGCGTATGCAGGACGGCGATTTGCCTGCACCTGGCAGGCAGGTGAGGCGCAGGCGATTGCGGCCGCGCTCCGCGTTCCTGTGGTCTCGAACTTCAGGCCGGCCGATATGCTGGCGGGCGGCGAGGGCGCGCCGCTGGTTCCACTGCTCGATTACGTTTTGTTTGCCGATGCGAAACGCGGGAGAGTCCTGCAGAACATCGGAGGTATTGCGAACCTGACCGCAATTGCCGCCGGCGCTGCGCCCGATGCTGTGATTGCCTTCGACACGGGACCGGGAAATATGGTGATTGACTGGCTGGCGCAAAAGCTACTCAATCAACCATACGATCGCAATGGAGCATTCGCAGCGCGGGGGTCTGTGATCGCGCCGGTGCTCGAGGAAGCGCTCAAGAATCCGTATTACCGGATGAAGCCGCCGCGGACCGCGGGACGCGAGCAGTTCGGGCGCGAATATACGGCAAAGTTTCTTGCCGCATGCCGCAAGCACAGCAGGAAATCGACCGACGCGCTGGCGACGGCGACGGCGCTCACAGCAGAGACGATCGCGCGGAGCTACGCGCGTTTTGTGCGGCCCAGGATGAAGGGAAGCAGTATCGACTTTCTTGTTTCAGGCGGCGGAGCGCGGAATGGGGCGCTGATGGCGATGCTGGCAGCGCGGCTCAAACCGATGGGATGCGAGCTGGCCGCCACCGAGGAGTTCGGGATGCCCGCGGAGGCCAAAGAGGCGGCGGCTTTTGCGCTGCTGGCGTGGCGAACATGGCATCGGCTGCCAGGCAATCTGCCCTCGGCGACGGGAGCCCGGCGCGCGGTTGTGCTGGGACAGGTTACGTTTGCCTAAAAGCGGCGGCACCGGCGGCGTTGCTGTTGCAACCCGCAATTTAGTTTGCCTCCGGCCTGCAAAGTCGTTCCCTTTCAGAACTGTGCCGTTTCAGGCGTTCGCGGCCGCAGTTTCTCTTGGCTAACCTCCACTACGAGTGTTTCCTGGCCAACCTCTGCTACCATAAGAGTGTTCGCGGTTCCCCGCCGTCGCGCTGATTTGAACCCCCTCGAATATTTGAGCGTAACGGCCGCTGGAACGACCAAAAAGGAGATCATTATGCCTCTCGTTTCTATGCGACAGCTCCTCGACGAGGCTGCCAAGGGCCAGTACGGCGTTGGCGCATTCAACGTCAACGACATGGAGCAGATTCAGGCAATTATGATGGCTGCACGGCAAACCAAGTCGCCTGTCATCGCCCAGGCCAGCCGCGGTGCGCGCGCCTTTGCCGAGGATCTCTACCTCTTCCGTCTGATTCAGGCTGCAGCCGAATTGAATCCCGACATTCCTATCGCGATGCACCAGGATCACGGCAACAGCTTTGAGACCTGCAAGAGCGCCATCGAATTGGGCTACACCTCGGTAATGATGGACGGCTCACTGAAGGAAGACGGCAAGACTCCGTCCACATTTGAAGAGAATGTGGCAGTGACTCGCCGCGTGGTGGATTACGCGCATGAGCGCGGCGTTACCGTAGAGGGCGAGATTGGCGTGCTGGGCGGCGTGGAAGACGGCCACGGCGCGGGCGGCTCGGGCCTCGAGCACGTGACCGATCCCGACCAGGCGGTAGAGTTCGCGGAGCGCACCGGCGTGGATGCGCTGGCCATCGCCATCGGCACCAGCCACGGCGCTTACAAGTTCTCGAAGAAGCCCGACGGCTCAGTGTTGAAGATGGACATACTGATCGCGATTCACAAGCGCCTGCCGCACACGCACCTGGTCATGCACGGCAGTTCTTCGGTTCCCAAGGAATTGCAGGACATCGTGAACCAGTACGGTGGCAAGCTGAAACCCACATGGGGCGTACCAGTCGAGGAGATTCAGCTTGGCATCCGCAACGGCGTGCGCAAAATCAACGTCGATACCGACAATCGCCTGGCTATTACCGGCGCAATCCGCAAGGTACTTGCCGAGACGCCGGAGAAGTTCGATCCGCGCGATTATTTGAAACCTGCCCGCGAGGCGATGGCCAAAGTGGTTGCGGAACGCATGACCGAGTTTGGCCAGGCCGGCCACGCGGGCGACTACAAACCCATCCCGATCACGGAGATCGCGAAGGGGTACGCCAGCGGCACGCTCAGCACGCAACCTCTGGTTGCGGCCAAGTAAGTCCGGTATTGAGAGCTAAGACAAGAATGCGCCACTCGCGAAGGCGAGTGGCGCATTTTTGGCTCGTAGAACAGGCCGGTCCAGGGCTTTATAAGTTTTGAGTCCGTTATTTGGTGACGTGCTTTATCAGTTTTATAGGCTGTAACCTTCGTCGAATTCTTCTTCGCCATCGCTCGGCGTTTCAGATGTAACCATGTCGCGCGGCACTACAACTGTCCGTTCGACTTGTTCCGTCGCTTTCATGGCCTGATCGACGCCAAAGGTCATGGCGATTTCGTCGATCTTGTCGCTGTAATGCTTGCGGAGTTGGGCGAGGTCGGCGCGCAATTCGGCGCGATGCTCCGGGGTTTCGCTATCGGAATCTGCCCATCTCTGCGGTGAGAATAATGGAGAAGCGCAAAGTGGAGAGTTCTTCTGTATCGTAGGCAAGAAGTGCTTCCCGCGTTTCAAGGACGTGCAGAGAGGTTGGCCCGATCGCATTTATTCCAAGCGATGCATGAAGAGTTGACGTGGACACAGAAGTCCTCCTCCGGGGCTTTACCCACGGGGTCGATCACAATAGATCAGCCGGAAGGCGCCGGCACTTGAGAACGCCGGCTTATTACCCTCCTATTCTTTCGCTGGATTGGTTCCTAGTGTGAGACCGTCTTCGCGGAAACGCTGTGAGCTAAGTCACTCAAACTGGTACAAGCATTGTGAGCTAAATCACACGGCTGCAAAAACCTGTGCGCTCCCCGGCATGCGAGGCTCAGGCCGGCGCCTGGCGATGAAGAAGTCAGACAGAATTTATTGATTGCCCATTACTGCCCTGACCGCAGATCAGGCGAGAGTTGGGCCTCACGCCACTGGAGTGGGAATGTGTTTCGCGGGCCTGGGAGGCTGTGCGGTCGATTCAGGGGCTTGTTGGAGCAGCCAATAGTGGAATCCGTCCACAATGGCCATCAATGCGGCCTGGTTCAGGTCGCTGCTCACGCCGGCCGTAACCCAAGGCTCAAAACCGTCGGCATTGAAGCTCACAGTGACGCGGACGTGGGCCGCCGAATCGTGGGCTTTGATATCGAGGGCCGCAACCGTGAAGGTGCCGAGGCGCATCTGCTTGAGAGCGGGATACAATTTGTCGAGTTCGCGGCGCATCGCCTTGGTCAGCGCGTCCACCGGGCCTGCGCCTTCGGCTCGGGTTGTAGCGACGGTCAAGTCACCGAGAGTCAACGTCATGAAGGCCTGCACAAAGCGGCCGCCCACTTCGTCGGACTCGTCGAAGACGCGCCAACTCTTGACGGTGAACCAATTGCGAAGGGTTCCCAGAGTCCTCATGCAGGCGAGCCGAAAGGAAACTTCGCTGGCAGTGAATCCGCCGCCCTCGATCATGGCCAGGTTGGCATCCATCAGCGCTTGCGCCTGCGCGCCCGACAGCGGTACGCCGATGGACTCGGAAAGCAGCATGATGTTGGCCTTGCCCGACTGCGCGTTCACGCCGATGGTTGGAGCCGCGCCGACAAGCGCGGGATCGCACCAAAGATACGCGCCGGGGTTCTTGCGCTCGCTGGAGCCGTGCATGCCGGCCCAGGTGCCGAATGCGCCCGGGCCCACGATGGGCGCGCCGTGCGGCGTTTCGAGCCCGAAGGCAGCGTAGGCGGAGTGCGCGAGGCCGCTGAGGCCGCTGAGAGACTGGGGCGGAACAAACTCGGCTTCGCCCCTTAGTTGCATAGACCCCACAACAGTCGTCAGGTTTACGTTGCCGCAACGCTCTCCCGTTCCAATCAGCGTGCCCTGCGCCTGCACCGCGCCGGCCAGAATTGCGGCGCGTGTGTTGGCCACACCAAATCCGCGATCGGTATGACCGTGAAAACCGAATTTTGCCTGGGGATATTGCCGTGCGAGGCCTTCAAACACTTGCGTCACTTCTTCAGGACTGGCGCCGCCATTGGTGTCGCAAACGACGATCCGGCTCACCCTTTGGCGCACGCATTGTTCAACCAATTCGTGGAAATGATCGAGCGAGCGCTTGCTGAAGTCCGGGTCGCAGGGAATGCCGTTCTCGCACCGGCCGGTATTGGCGTCGATGGCATGCTCAAGATCGACAAAAACCTCAAGACCGTTGGCGTGCAGGTACTCGATGGTATCCCAGGCCATGAGAAGGTTTTCTTTGGGCGTTGTTCCCAGCGAGCGCTCGACATCGAGCAGGCGGGATTTGACCACCACCACCGCGACGGGAATGCGGCGCTTGTGACGCACGATGAATTCGACATCGGGCCAATCTTCCACTTTAGCGCCGAGGCCGCGCGTGCGTCCGAAGAGCGCCAGAGTCATCGCGCCTGTATCGACGGATTCAAGAGCGCTCGCCAGATCGGTGACGAACTGGTTGGCGCCGGCAAAACCGATCTCGGCGTAGCGCACGCCAAAGGCCGCCATGCGCTCCAAGAGACGCACAGCGTTGGGCACGGAGATTTCCAGGTCCGGCTGTTGCAGACCGTCGCGCAAGCTGGTGTCGAACAGCTCGACTTTTCTGATTTCTTTCTCCGTCATCTTTTCCCGCGTTCAACTCAAAAATGTCGTGAGAGTAGGGCGACCGGCTGGATGGTTGCTTATCTTCCATCATATCTTTTTTTGCGCTTCCGGCTGAGGCGAGCGAGCAGTAGCGTTCGCACGCAACGCCAACTACTGGCGATCCCCTGTTCCCTATTCCCTGCTCTTCTCACACGGCCGGCGCAGCAGAGGCTTCGCGCGAAGGCTGCGGGAGCCCGCCTAGTTCCTGGTCTTTGTACTGCAACTGGTAGAGCTTCCAGTAGAGGCCCCTGTGCGCCAGCAGTTCCTGATGCGAGCCCATTTCGCGCAACTGGCCTTTGTGCATCACAAGAATGGCCTCGGCGCGCTGCACGGTAGAGAGCCGGTGCGCGATGAGCACGCTGGTGCGGCCCTCGACCATGCGCTCCAATGCGCCTCGGATGCGCAGCTCGGTGTCGGTATCGACGCTCGAAGTAGCTTCATCCAGAATCAGGATGCGCGGGTTGTAGGCCAGCGCGCGGGCAAAGTTGATGAGTTGTTTTTGGCCTGTTGAAAGCGAGTTGCCGCGCTCGCGCACCGGCTCGTCGAAGCCATGCGGCAGGCTCTTAATAAAGTCGAGCACATTGACGTCACGGGCCGCCCGGAGCATTGTGCTGTCGGTGATCTCATTGTTGCCGAGGCGAATGTTCTCGCCAATGGTTCCGGAAAAGAGGAACGGATCCTGCAGGACGACCGCGAAGTGTTGCCGCAGCGCGGTTAGATCGTGGCTGCGCAGGTCCACGCCGTCAATGAGGATGCGGCCTGCTGTCACCTCATAAAAGCGCATCATGAGGCTGGTGAGGGTGGTCTTGCCTGCGCCCGTGTGGCCGACAATGGCCACTGTCTGTCCTGGCTCAATGGTGAACGAAACGTCTTTGAGAATCCATTCGATGCCGTCGATGGCGGCAAGCGCGGCTGCGTTGGGCGTGATCTCAGAGGCTAAAGCCCCGTTGTTTGTTGCAGTGTCCGCGGGACGGGACCCATCCACCGGGCGGGTGCTCTGGCCGTGGCCTGACACGAGTTGGGTTTGGAGGATCTGATGGCTCTGGGCTGCAGCGACAGCAGCCTGCTGCGCTTCGGTGAGTTTCTGGTACGTGAACCATACGTGCTGGAACTCGATGCGGTTAGAGCCGTCGCCGGCGGCGGGCCGCGCCGGGTTGACGATCTCCGGCTCTGAATCCATCAGCTTGAAGATGCGCTCGCAGGCAGCCATAGCGGCCTGCAGAATGTTGTATTTGTCGCTTAGATCCTGGATGGGGCGCCAGAACCGCTGCGAGAACTGAATGAACATGGCCAGCACGCCAATAGTGACCATGCCGCCTGCCAGCACGCTGAAGCCACCACGCCAGACCACCAGCGCAATTGCAACCGAGGAGAGCAGCTCGACCGCCGGGTAATACAGCGCGTAGGCGAAGATGGTGTCTTTGAAGGCGACCATGTGCTGCCGGTTCACAGCGGAGAAGTCTTTGTAGGCGCGCTCTTCGCGATTGAAGAGCTGAACGACGCTCATGCCCGAAATGTGCTCCTGGGTAAAGCTGTTGATACGAGCGATGGCGGTGCGCACGCGCCGATAGCTCTCGCGAACATGGTCGCGGAAGATGCGCGTGACGATGAGAATCAGCGGCAGGACGGCAAAGGCCAAAAGAGCCAGCCACCAGTTGATGGCAAGCATGACGGCGGCCATGATGGTCAGGCTGAAAGCGTCGTTCACGATGGCCAGAACGCCGTCGGTGAACATGTCGTTAATGGCGTCCACGTCAGAGGTCAGGCGCGTGACCAGGCGGCCGACCGGGTGAACATCGAAGAAACCCACGTGCATGCGCTGCATGTGGCGGAAGATCTCGCGGCGCAGATCGAACATGATCTTCTGGCCGATCCACTGCATGAGGTAAACCTGGATGAACTGAAAGAGATAGGCCGAGAGCAGAGCCGCCAGGTAAATGGCAGCAAGCTTGGTAATGCCCTGCACCGGATCCTGCGGAAGCATTTTGCCAAGGGGGCTGCGCATGGCCAGCCAATGGGCGAGAGCCCGCGATGCATCCAGGCTTTCCGCGCTGGGGGCCAGGTAGCGGTCAATGGCCACCATGAAGAAGATGGGCCCCATCACGTCGCAGAGTGACTTGAGGATGACGGCGAGCGAGGCGATGGCGGCCTCGAGCCAATACGGACGCACGTAGACGCCAAGCCGCCGCATCAGCCGCGCATCGTAAATCTTGCCGGCAACTTCGTCGTCGGGCTTGCGCCGCGGCTCCTGCGAGCCGGATTCGTCGGTCTTGTTGTCCTCGTTGTCAGCCATCGGCAGGATAGAGTGCGCTTCCTCATCCATTGTAAGGGGACAAGGGGCGCGGCGGCGGACTCGCTGGTTCGGCGGCTTGCAGCGAGCCACAAAATTTCCTGGGAGCTGCCTAGGCGCCGCGGTCCGGTTTGGGCGCGGGCTTTGTCCCAGGCTTTGGCGCAGGGCGCGACACGCCCACACTCAGCAACAGAAACCCGAATCCTTTGCGCAGCAGGTCAAGTACGCTCATGGTTGCACTTCCCTTCGGTTGGCGGCGCACAAAAGTACAAGCGCTCTAGTGCATCGGCGCAGGTGCGCTCTGCGGCGCAGCCGGCGGCTGGCCGCCTCGCACGATGGCGAGGGCAGCCGGCGGAAGCGGCTTATTTGCATTCGCCAGCAGCAGACTCACCTGCCAGATCTGGGTTTCGGAAAGCACATGGTTAAACGACGGCATGCCGGTCAGGCGGATGCCGTTCTCAACCTTCCAGACCGTCTCGTCCGGGGGGTCATCGCTCACGCCAATCACATCGCTGTCCCGATGCTTTTGCCACAATTGCGGGGCATCGGGGTACATGTGCGCAGCGAACGATGAGGGCTTGCCATAAAAACCGTGGCAGGCCGAGCATTGATCACGATAAACTCCGGCTCCAGCCACAAGATTCCCCTCGTCCGCCTCGACCGGCTGCACGGCTGGCTTTGTGCGCTGGTTCATACGAGCGTCCAAGGGAATCTGAGTGATCCACCGCTCGAAAGGCAGTGGCGGATCAGCCACCACCACCGGCGGGTGACCAAGGCGAAACCAGGCAAGCAGCGCCACCGGCGCCAACACGAAGCCAATAATGATCCCAATTGCGAACCGACCCATTTTTTTCGCGCCTCCGTTCTCTCTCGTCGTACTCATCGTATCCTGCCGGGGCTTTGCAGATAATTTCGATTGTTTCCGCCACAATAACAGTATCCCGTCCCGGCAATACTGCAGACCTGTTGGGCGCATCCGGCGCCTTGCGGTCAAAGTCCGCTTATCTGGCGGCCAGCCGGGGTGCGCGAGAAAGGACCTCCCTCATGGCAGATCACTCGAAGATGAAAACAGGCCGCAAGGCCATCAAAACCGACAGCCGTACGCTGGCGCTGGGCCGCTACTTTACGCCCAGCCTGCCGCCCCCGCCGTCCGCAGTAGATTGGACCAAAGGCATTACCGCGTGGGGCATGATGCTCAACGATACCCTCAGCGACTGCACCATCGCCGGCTGCGGCCACGCCATCCAGGTTTGGAGCGCCAACACCGGCAGCGAAATCACCGTTCCCGATTCCACCGTGCTTTCGTATTACGAGAGCTGGGATGGCTATAACCCCGACGACCCCAGCACAGACTCAGGCGGCGTCGAACTCGATGTGCTGAACGACTGGCGGAAGCAGGGCTTTGCCGGCAACACGCTCGTGGCCTTCGCCGATCCCAGGCCGGGCAACTTGACCGAGGTGCGCCAGTCCATTGCTCTCTTTGGCGGCGTCTACATCGGCCTGTCTCTGCCTGTGACTGCCCAGAACCAGAACGTATGGGACGTAGTACCCAGAGGCGGCGCAAACGCCGAGCCCGGCAGTTGGGGCGGCCACTGCGTCTTTGTGCCCAAATACGATGGGAAGAGCTTCACCTGCATCACCTGGGGCCAGCTCAAAACCATGACCGTGGCGTTCTGGAACAAATACTGCGACGAGGCGCACGCTCTGCTCGCCCAGGACTGGCTCACTGCCAAAGGCGCACCTAGCGGCTTCGATCAGGCGCAATTGCAGGCAGACCTTAACGCCATCGTTTGAAGGGCAATCGAGCCCGTTGGCTCCTCCACGCGTCCAATCTGAGCCAAACATCGCAAGTCTCGGCATAGGGCTCCCCCCAGGTGTTTTAATACAAAGGGGGAGCACCACATCGAGTCCGCCGTGGCGGATGTGCTTCCGTACTCGAATCGGTTTTTGCCGGCCGCCCGCATCCATTCTTTGGGACTTCTCCGCAACACGCGGATATGCGACCCTCAGAGAAAGCACAAAGAATGGTAGCGCGGTGGCGGGGATGAACCGGTTGTTCCGTGGAGGAAATCCGAACCCGATGCACTCTTTTCGCCGTTTTGCCTTTTTCCTGGCGCTCGGTTTGCCAGCGATGCCCGTCGCGATAGCCCAAAGCTCGAGCACCAGCAGCTCCAACCCAGCGCAGGCACAGAGCCCGAATCAAACCTCCCAGAGTCAAATCTCCCAGAATCAAGGCTCGCAATCCGGCCAGGCTGAGCAAAGCACCGGGGAGACACAGGGACAATTGAGCGTGCAGCAGCGCCTGCGGTTGCGCCGCGAGCAGCGCCGCGCCACGGCCATCCATGACGCCTACGGCCACCGGTGGGAAACTTTCGCGGATATGGGCTACCAGCGCTTTCAACCCGGCCCTTCATTGCAGCGGACAACGTTCTACGGCTGGGAGACCGGTCTCACCAGCTTTCACAGCGAGCGGCTGGGCTTCACCCTCGACGGCCGCGGCTACGACGGCTCAGCCTACGTCGGCATCAATCAGTACAGCCAGGGCGCTTTCACACGGCCCAGAATCAGCGAGTACTCCGTCCTGCTGGGCCCCACCTATCGCTTCTACCTGCAGCCCAAATACTCCATCGCGGGCCGCGTCATGGGCGGCTGGGCGTATGGCAACTTCTCCGGCGACACAAACGGCATCACCCCCAGCCTGTTGGGCCTTTACAACGATAGCAACTCCTTCGCCATCAGCGCCAGTGTTGTGGCCGAGTACAATTTGACACCGAATGTCGGCTTCCGGCTGGCCCCCGAATACTTTGCCACCGACTTCGGCTCGACGCTCGAAAACAGCTTCGGGTTCACGGGCGGAATTGTCTACCGCTTCGGCAAGCAGTAAAAAGACAGGGAACAAGGGAACAAGGGAACAAGGGAACGAAAAAACTCAGGGCGTGTTTCATCGACCTGTTTCGTGTCAGGGCACGGCCTGGGGAACAAAGTTGGTATCCTTACCGCGCGGCAAAGGACTTCGCATCTTCGCGACGCACAGCAGATGCCATGCACTATAACTGGACCGCCATTCCGGATTGCGCAATCCCCCGCGCGCAGAACCCATTATTTCAGCATCTGCTCGACACCTATGTAAGCGAGACGAACAAGGCGGCCTCAGTCTGGAAGGAATTTCGCGACACCGACCTCGAGGTCAAAATTCACCCCAAGTTCACGAGCGTGGCCGAGATTCTCCGGCATCAGCTTCTCTCGGAGCGGCGCTTCTTCGCCGAGTTTCTGGGCTCGCCCGAACCAGCTCCCGGCGAGGTTCTGCCAGCCACAATGAACGTCGAAAATGCGGTGAATCGTTTGGTGGAGCTGGCATCTGCCCGTCTTGAATTCCTCGCGCAGCGCGAAGCTTCCTGGTGGATGGAGGCCGTACCGTTCTTTGACGTCGAGCGGCAGCGCATCTGGATCTTCTGGCGGCGCGTGCTGCACACGGCACACCATCGCACCCAGCTTACGGTCGTGTTAAAGCTCTTGGACCGGGATGTGCCCTCGACTTACGGCCCAACCGCCGACGTTACTTGGACCGGCGCCGATGCGACATATTCGGCGGCTGCCGCCGGGCGGAAGTAAGGATCGCTCGAAGATCGGGAAGCAAACGGCAACTTGTTCCCTAGTCCCAAGTCTCTGGTTGTTCCCTCGTTCCCTTGTTCCCTGTCTTTTGCGGAAAGGCCATGCCGAAATCTGCTAGAGTTGGAGTCTCAAATTCCCGCCGTTCGGAGGTCTCGACATGTCACGTAACCTGCTTCCGCTGCTGGGCGCACTGGCCCTGGCGGTTTGCGCCCTCTCCTCGCCCGAAGCGCCCGCCGCGGCGCCATCCGGTGCGCAGCCCCTGCTTGTGTCGCAGGAGCCCCAGGCCAAGCCTTCTCAGGCCCTGGTCGGCACCTGGTCTACGACGGTGAACTGGAGACTGCGGTCCGGGCTGATGATCACCACTACCTTCATGCCTAACGGCCACATCCAGTCGACGGTTCAGAATCACATGGGCATGAGCTTCACGCTCGCGGGCATCTACCAGTTCAACGCCGCCGAGGGCGCACTGAGCTACGAGTGGCAGGATTTCTCGCCGAAACAGACCTGCATCGAGGGCGCCTGCACGCCGGCCCAGCCGCCGGCGCCGATGGGCGTCGAGATCACCAGCAGCATCCGGTTCCTGGGCCCCACCCAGTTCGTCGCCACCTCGAACGACGCCTCGACGACCTACGTCCGCACCAACGCGGTGGGCACCCCGGTGCCCTGAGGAGCTTCCCTGCTCCCTGCTACTGCAGAATGGGAACCCCGGCGATCCTCTGCTTCCATTCGGCCGGGCCGGTCTCGTGGACGCTGGTTCCTTTGGCATCGACGCCTACGGTGACCGGCATGTCCCGGACATCGAACTCGTAGATGGCTTCCATGCCCAGGTCGCCAAAAGCCAGCAGACGCGAGCCCTTGATGGCCTTGGCCACGAGATACGCCGCGCCGCCCACGGCCATCAGATAGACCGCGCTGAACTCGCGGATGGCCGCGATTGCTTCTGGTCCGCGCTCCGATTTGCCCACCATGCCCAGCAAGCCGGTTTCGGCGAGCATCTGGCGGGTGAACTTGTCCATGCGGGTGGCCGTGGTGGGACCGGCGGGGCCGACAACCTCGTCGCGCACCGGGTCCACGGGGCCCACGTAGTAAATAAACCGGCCGTGAAAATCGACGGGGATTTTCTCGCCGCGATTGAGCATGTCGGTGATGCGCTTGTGCGCAGCATCGCGGCCGGTGAGGAGCTTGCCGTTGAGAAGAAGCACTTCGCCTGGTTTCCAGGAAGAAACGTCGGCGCGCGTGACGGTGTCGAGATTCACGCGGCGCGCTCCACTCACGTCATAGGTGAGCTGGGGCCAGTCTTCGAGCGCGGGCGGGTCGAGAAACACCGGCCCCGACCCATCGAGCACGATGTGCGCGTGGCGCGTGGCAGCGCAGTTGGGAATCATGGCCACGGGCAGGTTGGCGGCGTGGCACGGCGTGTCCACCACCTTTACGTCAAGCACGGTGGTCAGGCCGCCCAGTCCCTGCGCGCCTATGCCCAGCCGGTTCACTTTGTCATAGAGTTCGATACGGAGCTCTTCCGCCGTGGTCCTGGGGCCGCGCGCGATGAGTTCCTGAATGTCGATGGGGTCCATCAGGGATTCTTTGGCCAGGCGCATGGCCTTTTCCGAAGTGCCGCCGATGCCGATGCCGAGGATTCCCGGCGGGCACCAGCCTGCGCCCATTGTGGGAACCGTCTTGAGCACCCACTCGACGACGGAGTCGTTGGGGTTCAGCATGGCGAACTTCGACTTGGCTTCGGAGCCACCGCCCTTAGACGCGAGCGTGACCTCGACTTTATTGCCGCGCACCAGATCGACGGTGACAACGGCCGGCGTATTGTCCTTGGTGTTCTTGCGCGCTCCGGCGGGATCGGCCAGAACCGACGCGCGCAGCTTGTTGTCGGGGTCGAGATAGGCGCGCCGCACGCCCTCGTCGACCATCTGTTGCAGGTCCATCGGCTCCTCGCCGGGGCCTGGTTCAAAGTGCACGTCCATGCCCAGGCGCACGAAGGCGTTGACGATGCCTGTGTCCTGGCAGATGGGCCTGTGCCCCTCGGCGCACATGCGGCTGTTGATGAGAATCTGCGCCATCGCGTCGCGCGCCGCCGGCGACTGCTCGCGCTCGTAGGCTTTGGCGAGCGAAGCGATGAAATCCACCGGGTGGTAGTAGCTGATGTACTGCAACACGCCCGCTACGCTCGAGATAAAATCTTCCTGCAGGATGACAGTCATAATGGCTCCTTACTGTCTCTAGGGTATCCGATGCATGATGGCCCTTCAAAACAGCTCGCTCGCCGAGGCGCGATACGGCCGAGCTCAGGCCAAGAAACACATGCGCGGTTCACACAAAAGCGCTGAAGGACCGGAGTTAACCGGCCGCCTCATCGCCAACAGACGCATCGAGGGATGCGCAGGAGAAAAAGCTTGGAGCGCGAACCATCGCGGGCGCGAAAATCTGCGCCGCCGGTGAGCCCCGAGGCACAGGGCGGGCTCAGGCGGAATTGGAGCGGGCCTCGAAGCGGACGTCGACAGGCTCGCTCAACTGCCGGCGCAGGTTGCCGGCCAGATCCGCCAGCACGCGCAGCCTGTCAGCCACTGGCGCCGGCACCCCGCTGCCGTTCAGCGCCAACTGCGAGTGCAGGAGCAGGCCGGCGACGGTGGTCTTCAACTCGGCCTCAATGGCCGCGGCTGCGGCGCGGCGGGCCAGCGCCTGCTCACGTTCGCGGCGGTGCAACGCGGCGCGAATCTCGCGGATCAGCCGCGCCGCTCCAGAAACGGCAAAGTTGATTTGCAGCGGAATGGCCAGGCCGGCGTGCTCGCAGATCCTTTCCGCGGCGGCCGGATCGCACTCGGCCAGGGTCTCATCCACCACGACGGCTAGAAATTCGCGGCGGCGCAATGCGCTGAGCGCGTCCTTACGGCCCGCGGCAACTTCCACGTCCGTGCCCAGTTCGGTACCTACCAGGTCGGCGCAGTTGCGCGCCCCCTCGATTCCAGTCACCATCAGAATGCTCATAGTTCAGCTCCTAGCTTCTGGCTTCTAGCTCCAAGTTCTCAGTTCGAAGTTCTCGGTTCACAGTTATCTGTGGTCAGTGATCAGTTCAAAGTCCCCGGTTCACAATGATTAGTTGTCAGTTATCAGATTTCAGGTGTCAGGTTTCAGGCGTCAGTCATCCGCTTCCCACGGCGCGCTCAAGTGGAATCGCATTCGCGCGCGCCGCAGGAACCGGTCACTGAGAACTGACAACTGTCAACTGTCTTCGCGGAGCGGGTCGGCGATGCCGTACTCCTTGAGCTTGCGGTAGAGCGTCGTCTTGCCTATGCCCAGGAGCTTGGCCGCCTGCAGCTTGTCGCCATTCAGGATGCGGATGGCGCCCAGAATCGCCTCGCGCTCGAGCTCGGCCAGTGTCTTGACCTCGGGCGCGACCGCCGTTCCCGGCTCTTCCCCGCAGGCCGCGGCCGCGCGCCTGCATTCCAGGCCCTGCTGCTGTAATTGCGTGGGTAGATCCCCCAGTTCAAGCAACGGCCCTGAAGCCATGGTGCAGGCGCGTTCGATGGCGTTTTCGAGCTCCCTCACGTTGCCCGGCCAGTCATGGCGCATCATGGTGCGCAAGGCTTCATCGCTCAGGGTGAACTTGCGGTTGCGCTCGCGGCTGGTGCGGTCGAGGAAGTGCGCGGCTAGGAGCGGAATGTCCTCGCGGCGGTCGCGTAGCGATGGCAACCGCAAGTTGACTACGTTGAGGCGGTAAAACAGGTCTTTACGGAAACTCCCCTTTTCGACCATCGCGCCCAGATCGCGGTTGGTGGCGGCCACGATGCGCGCTTTGATGGGCACGCGGTGGTTGGCGCCCACAGGCCGCACCTCTTTTTCCTGCAGCGCGCGCAAGAGCTTCGCCTGCAGATCGAGAGAGAGCTCGCCGATCTCGTCGAGAAACACGGTTCCCCCTTCGGCCGAGATCAGCAATCCGTCTTTGGAGCGGTTGGCCCCGGTGAATGCGCCCTTGACGTAGCCGAAGAGCTCGCTCTCGATGAGCGTGGGCACCAGCGAACCGCAATCGACAGGCAGAAACGGCTTTTGAGAGTTCGGGCCGTAGGCGTGGATGGTGCGCGCCACCAGCTCCTTGCCCGTGCCGCTCTCGCCCAGAATCAGGACGGGGTGCGTGCTCTGGGCGACCTTGGAAAGGATACGATAGATCTTCTCCATCTCCGGCGAGCGGCCGATCATGGCGCCCAGGCCTTCAGAGAGCCGCAGCCGCTCCCGCAGTTGCCGGGTGGCGGTGTCGGTCATGTGGCTTTGCGCGGCTCGATCCAACACCGTAGAAAGCTCGTCCATGGCGAAAGGCTTGATCAGGTAATCCGAGGCTCCGCAACGCATGGCCTCCACGGCGGCACCGACTGATCCCGTGGCGGTCATGGCGATGACCGAGGTGTCGGAGTAGAGCAGCTTGACCTCCGAGACCAGTTCCAGACCCTGATTCGACCCAGCAGGCAGGTTCACCAGCAGAATATCCGCCGCGTGACCGCGCAGCAGGCTTCTGGCCTGGCCCAAATCGCCGGTGCTCTCGACGGCGTATCCCAGGCTGGCCGCGATCTCAGCGCAGGCCGAGCGCACAGCCGCGTCCGCGTCCACCACCAACAGGTGCAGCGGCACCGCCGGCTCGGCAATTTGTGGAATGAACTCCATCGCCCGTGTGTTGAAGACTGTATTCAGCATTGTATCCGCCTCGGTTCGGAGTTGATAGTTCACTGTAGTCAGTGATCGGTGGTTAGCTTTTAGCTTTTAGCTTTTAGCTTTTAGCTTTTAGCTTCTAGCTTTTCGCTTTGAGTTTCTCGTTCCGAGATCCCCAGCTCATCATTGCTTGCTAAAAGCTTGAAGCTAGGCTTGTTTCCCTCACCGGCAGCTCGATCTCGAAGCACGCCCCACCCTGTTCGCGGTTCCTGGCGGAGATTCGCCCCCCCGCCGTCTCCACAATGGAGCGGGTAATGGCCAGGCCGAGCCCGCGATGGCTGAGCGGCCAGCCGCCGCGTTCCTGCTCATCTTTGTCATGTGTGCTGTAGCCCGAGGTGAAGATCTTCTCCAGTGCTTCCTCCGGAATACCGGGCCCGTTGTCCTCGATCTTCACGAGCAAGCACGCAACGCTGCCCTCCCGAGCAGGACGCTCCGACAGCCCAATGTGGATGCGCCCGCCTGCCGGAATGGCCTCGGCCGCGTTCTTGACCAGGTTTACCAGCACACGGGTGAGGTCCTCGCCCGTGAGCCGCACCGGCTGCGCGCCGCCATCGGCATCCATGGTCAGCCCGATGGAGGGCCCTGCCAGCGCCGAGAGCAGATTGCGGTTGCCCAGGAGCTCGGCAGCCAGGTTCGAGACCGGCAGAGAGGGCAGCAGATCCCAGCGCCGATTCCGGTCAACGCCAATTCCCGCATTGTGGCCGGGATTCGAGGCGAGGGCTCCAGAAGGGTTCCGGTTCAGGCCCCGGTCGAGAGCTCGGTCAGGGAGTTGGTCAAGCCCCGCGCTCGCCGCGGCCGCCCCGGCCCGCCGCCCCGATGAGGCTTCGCATAGCCCCGGCAGCGCGGCCCTCGAGGCTGCGGGGGCATCGAGCTCCACCAGCTTTTCCACCAGCCGGCGGCTGGCCGCAGCCACAAGCCGCAGCTCGCTGCCATAGTGCGTGTAGGGGGTCGCGAGCACTCCCGGCTCCTCCAGCAGATCGCAATAAAGCCCCAGCGCCGCAACCATGTTCCTGGCGTCATGAGCCACCTCAGACAGGCTCTCGCCCCGGCTGCCGAGCTTCGCTAACACTTCCACAACCGTCTCTACCCGCTTGCGGTCGCCCCAAACCTCCGTTAGTTTCTACCGCTTGTTCCGCTTGCCGCATAAACCGTATCCTCTCCTGAAACAGTTGTCAGTGGTCAGAGATCGGTGGTCAGTTCACAGTTAGCAGTTCTCAGAGATCCCTTGGCCCCTGTCTTTCTGTTCCCTGTTCCCTGTTCCCTGTTCCGAAGTTCCCTGAGCCCACTCGGCCCCAGCTTCCCGTTTTGATTTGGCCTGGTGGATCCTGTCCTGATTCAATACACGCGGCGTGCCAAACCAGAACCGTTTGGCTAAGTTCCTGATAAGGGAAGGGATGGCTATCCAACTAGGGACATCGAGATGGAGGCGGCTCACATCGACTGTCCCGAAATGGAACGCGCGCGGCTCGTGATGTAGAGGTAATTTCCTGGTTCATCAATGACTTACGATGATTTCCTGATCTGGAACTCGCGCCTTTGTCGATTCCCGTCCCGGAACTGCCATCTACCAGCCGTCCCATCCCTGCCCGCGTTCCCTTACAATCCGTTTATGAGTGCTCCTTCAATTTCCATGGAAGCAACCGGCGCCACTTTTCGTTCCGGCGGCAGAGGCCCGAATCAGCTTCGTCCCTTGACGCTCACTCCCGGCTATGTCCAAACGGCGGAGGGCTCTGTCCTGGTGGCCCTGGGCAACACGCGGGTGCTGGCCTGCGCCACCATCGAACAGGGAGTGCCCGGATGGCTGCGCAACACAGGGCGCGGCTGGGTCACGGCGGAATATTCCATGCTGCCCCGCTCCACCGTCACGCGGACGCCACGGGAAAGCGAGCGCGGCAAGATCGGCGGCCGTACGCACGAGATTCAGCGCCTCATCGGACGGAGCCTGCGCTCTGTGGTGGATATGCAGGCTTTGGGCGAACGCACGGTGATCCTCGACTGCGACGTGATTCAGGCCGACGGCGGAACGCGCACGGCGGCCATCACGGGCGCGGCTGTGGCACTGGCCGTGGCCCTCGACGCTCTCGTCAAAGCCGGGACGCTGAAGCGCTCGCCGTTGAAGCAGCTCGTGGCGGCAACTTCGGTCGGCATCGTGGATGGCGCCCGGCTGCTCGATCTCTGCTACGAAGAGGACGCGCAGGCCGAGGTGGACATGAACGTGGTGATGACCGCCGATGGGGGACTGGTGGAGACGCAGGCCACGGCGGAAAAGGGTTCTTTCTCTCGCGCGGGACTGAATGCCTTGCTCGATCTGGCTGAGATTGGCCTCAAAGAGATCTTCGCCGCGCAGCGGGCGGTGCTGGGGTGAAGAACGGGAACGAGGGACTGAGGGACTAAGGCACTAAGGGACGCAGGGGGCCAAAGAAACGGGGGAACAAGAGAACGAGAGAGCAAGCAGCGGCGATCGGAATCTTTGACGATTTCCCGCGATCTTTTTCGGGACCGCGTGTGACCACGCGAAAATTGTTGCATCGGCCGGCTTCCCCATCGAATCCACTTCATCGGAACTGCTCGAGCCGCGGAAATCGACGGCGAGCCGGAGGAGTTTTCATGGCAACAAAAAAAGCCGCAATCGCCACGGATCGCGACGCATCTCTGCGTCAGCACCTGCTTGACCTGCTCACGGGCGGCCATGCCCACGCGGATTTTGAAACCGCCATCCGCGACATTGCTCCGGCCCAGCGCGGAAAACGGCCCCAGGGCGCTGCGCACTCCCCTTGGGAGGTGCTGGAGCACATGCGCATCGCGCAATGGGACATTCTGGAGTTTTCGCGCGACCCCGCGCACAGGTCGCCGGATTGGCCGGGCGGCTACTGGCCCGCTACGCCTGCGCCGCCGGACGCGAAGGCGTGGGACAAGAGCATGCGCGCCTTTCGCAGGGATCTGAAGGCGATGTGCGGTTTGGTCGCCGATCCCTCCACCGACCTCTACGCAAGAATCCCGCATGGCGACGGCCAGACGATTCTGCGCGAGGCGCTGCTCGTGGCCGACCACAACTCCTACCATCTGGGCGAGCTGATCGTGGTGCGCCGTCTGCTCGGAACGTGGAAATGAGCAGGGACCAGTGGTCAGTGATCAGTTGTCAGTTCGCGGTTTCCTTTGCTCCCTTGTTCCCTCGGTCCCTGTTCCCTCCTCCCTACTCCCTACTCCCTACTTCCTTATTCCCTGTTCCCTGCACCTCTTCAACCTTTTGCCGGCCTGATTCGTCTAGAAAATCAGGGGCCGGCTTCCGCCTTCCGCCGGCGCCATCTGAA
Organism: uncultured Acidobacteriaceae bacterium; assembly: GCA_963848805.1. Taxonomy (GTDB): domain Bacteria; phylum Acidobacteriota; class Terriglobia; order Terriglobales; family Acidobacteriaceae; genus Telmatobacter. The sequence goes on from CAWKFD010000031.1 coordinate 152,292, forward strand.
CCGCGGAGCGTGATCTATGGGAAGTGGAAAGAGGATGCGGGTTGTGGCCGCTGTTCGCCAGGCGGCGCTGGTGCTGTTTCTGCTGGCGGCCGCGGCCGCGATGCCAGCGCAGACTGTGCGCTACGTCGGCACGGTGGCCGCTATCAACGGCGACACGCTCACGGTCAAGACGGACGCCGGCGACGTGCGCCAGGTTCAGGTTCCGTCCACTGCCCTGCTCAAGCGCATTGAACCCGGGCAGACGGATTTGAGCAAGGCAGCGCCGCTCGACTACGGCAGCATCGCCACGGGAGACCGCGTGCTGGTCACGCTCGATCCCAACGCGGCCGGTGCGACGCCGCAGGCGGCAAGGATTGTCGCCATCAAGAAGACGGACGTCACCAGGATGCACGAAGTTCAGACCCAGGCGTGGAATCAGGGCGTTCACGGGCTGGTCAGGAGCGTCGATCCCGCGTCCGGCGTCATTCTGGTGAACGTTCGCGCCGGAACCGTCACCAAAGAGGTCACAGTGAATACCACCAGGGCCACGGTGCTCAAGCGCTACGCGCCGGGCTCGGTGGTCTTCGATCAGGCGCAGCCCGCGCCTATCGATGCGATTCATCCCGGCGACCAGTTGTGGGCGCGCGGAACCAAGAATGCCGACGGGACCGCGATCGCGGCCGATGGCGTGGTTTCGGGCAGCTTCCGCAGCATTCCCGGGACAATTCTTTCAACCGACACCGCCGCCTCGACGATCACCGTAAAGGATCTGGCGACCAAGAAACCGGTGATCGTTCACATCACCGCCGATGCGCAGTTGCGGCGGTTGGACAGCACCCTCGCCACCCGGCTCGCGGCGCGGCTGAAGGGCAACCAGGCAGGTTCAGGCGTCCGCCCTGCGAACAACGCATCGGGTGGGGGGCCGGGCGGCGGACCGCCCGGTGGCGGGAGCGGGGGCCCGCAACGCGCTTTCGGCGAGGCCGGAGGGGGCGGCGATCTGGAAAACATTCTTGAACGCGCGCCCGCCATCCAGCTTGCTAGCCTCGAAAAGGGTGAAGCGGTGATGATCGTGGCTACGGAGGACGCCTCCGGCGTGAACGCGATCAAGCTGCTCGCCGGTGTCGAACCGCTGCTGGAGGCGCCGGAGGCACAGGATCTGCTTTCCAGTTGGAGCCTGAGCCAGGGCGAATCCGAAGCGGCTCCCAATAACGGCAACCGCATCTTTTATGCATCAGCAATGAGGGAAACTTGCATTCAAAGCTGCATTCTTCGATGACTTGTTCTGTTGCCCTGGCGCTGGCGCTGGCCGGCGTAGCGGCCGGGGCGCAGACGGCGCCGGCCGGACCGGTAGCCGCGCCGGCGCCTGCTTCGGCTCCCGCGGCCCAGGCCAGCCCGTCGGCTGCCGGCGTTCTCCACGGCCATATCTTCGACCCCACGGGAGCGCTGATTCCCGGCGCGCAGGTGACTGTAACAACAGCGGACGGCAAACAGGTGGGCACAGTAACCGCCAATGCCGCCGGTGGTTACTCGATTCGCGGGCTTTCCGAGGGAAGCTACGTGATCGAGGCCAGCTATTCCGGCTTCGCCTCTTTCGTTTCTGCGCCGATTCCTCTGAACGCCGGCCAGAGCAAGAACATCGACATCAAATTGGCGGTTGAAGCGGCCGATGTGCAGGTGGTTGTGACCGACGAAGGCGGCCCGGCCGTCAGCACCGAGGCCGGGGCCAATACCACCGCGATTGTTCTGAAGGATAAAGACCTCGAAGCTCTTTCCGACGATCCCGACGAACTGCAGAACGAGTTGACGGCCCTGGCCGGCCCCTCGGCTGGACCGAACGGCGGACAGATCTACATCGATGGATTTACCGGCGGGCAGTTGCCGCCCAAGTCGGCGATCCGCGAGATCCGCATCAACCAGAATCCGTTTTCGGCGGAGTTCGACCGCATCGGTTACGGGCGCATCGAGATTCTCACCAAGCCCGGAACCGACAAGCTGCACGGGCGGTTCTACGGCCAGGGTAATGACAACGTCTTCAACACCGGCAATCCGTTTACGGCGGAGCTGCCCTCCTACTACAGCTACCAGTACAACGGCACCCTCAGCGGCGCGCTCTCGAAATGGGCATCGTTCTTCTTGAGCGTAGAGGACCGGGAGACACAAACCGACAACGTGTATTCGATTCTGGGCGGTCCGCTCTGCAACGGCAACCTGGTCGCCAATACCTGCCCCACCACCTGGTCGGTCAGCTCGGGTTCGGTTGCAGGCAGCCTGTTCAGCCCCGCCAACCGCCTCAAGTCTCGCCGCGCATCGATCTGCAACTGGGGCAGAAGAATACGCTGACGCTGCGCTACCAGTTCTTCCGCAACAACGTGAGCGACAGTCTGGGCAGCACGAGCGCGGGCGGCGGAACTGCGGGCGGCACAACTTCACTGCCCAGCCTCGCGTCTTCGTCCAACACAATCGAGCACACCGTTCAGTTGGACGATACCGAGATCATCAGCGACCGGCTGGTGAACGAGACGCGATTCGAGTACCGGCGGTCGAATACTTCGTCTTCGCCGGCGAGCACCGCGCCCGGCTTCGGCGTGCCGGGCGTCTTTTCCGGCGGCGGCAACGGAAATCAGTTCTCCAACTCGCACATGGATCACTACGAGTTGCAGAACTTCACCACGTTGACCAAGGGCACGCAGGCCATCAAATTCGGCGCCTGGCTGCGCGACGACCGCGAGGCCATAACAACCGACTGCAAACTTCAACGGCAGCTTCAACTTTCCCTCCGTCACAGCCTTCGTCGACACATGGAACGGCGTCGCCAATGGCGAGACGATTCAGGACATCGCCGCGGCCTGCCCAGCTAATCAAACCGGTGGATGCATACCCACCAAGCTCACCTACACCACCGGGCCGATGGCGTTTCAGGGCAACGTGTTTAACGCCGCGCTTTTTGCCCAGGACGATTGGAAGGTGAATAAAACCCTCACGCTCTCCGGCGGGTTGCGCTGGGAGTCGCAGAACCACATTGCCGATCACAGCGACTGGGCCCCGCGCGTCGCATTCGCGTACGCGCTCGATGGGCACAAGAAGAGCGCCGTGTCGAAAACGATTCTGCGCGGCGGCTTCGGCTTCTTCTACGATCGCTTCAGCACCGCGGAGTTGATGACGATCGAGGAGCAGAATGGCGCCCTGAACCCAAACGGCACCCCGAAATCCCAGACGCAGACGGTCATCACCGATCCCACCTGCTTCAACGGCACAAGCCTGAGCAATGCCCTTTCTCAGTTAAACACCAACTGCAATCCGGGTGCGACGGCCACAACGGAGATCTACTCGCTTTCCCCCACCTACCGCTCGCCCTACATGGAGCAAACCGGCAGTCAGCCTGGAACGACAGTTGACCAAGGCCTCCACGCTCACATTCACCTATATGCACTCCTCCGGATTCCATCAACTGGTGGTGCGCGATTCGAACGCTTATCTGCCTGGCGACTACATCTACAACCCCGGCGCGGCGCCCACCATTCTCGCGCCGCGTCCGAATCCAAACCTGGGCATCGTAGATCAGTATTTCCCTGAGGCGGTGTTCAACGAGAATCAGGCGATCGTGAATCTGAACGCACGCTTCACGCCCAAACTCAGCCTGATGGGCTTCTACACCGCGAGCTGGGCCAACTCCGACGGGGGCGGCGGATCGAGCCCATCCAACTCGTATAACCTGATGCAGGATTACGGACGCGCTTCGTTTGTGCGGCCACAATGGCTCTTCCTGATGGCCAGCTACACCGGCCCCTGGGCTATCACCTTCAACCCGTTCCTAATCGCCCAGGCGGGAAGCCCCTACAACATCACTTCGCCCTACGATCTGACAGGGGACAACTTCTTCAACGACCGGCCAGCTTACGCAAGCGCGTCGTTGCCCGCGAACGATCCCGACGTGGTGCAAACCAGTTTCGGTCGCCTGGATGTCGATCCACAATCCGGAGAGAAGATCATTCCCATTTCGCTAGGCAACAGCCCGCCGGGGGTTGCGGTGAACCTCCGCGTGGGCCGCACCTTCGGCATTGGGCCTAAGGTGGAATCGTCCGGCGGGCCGACCCCAGGCAGCGGCCCCGGAGGAGGAGGTCCCGGCCGGGGTGGTGGCGGTGGTGGCCGCGGCGGTGGTGGTGGCTTCGGCGGCGGATTCGGGGGCGGTCCGTTTGGTGGCGCGGGCGGTGCACGCGGCGGCGCGCCCGGCGGCATCTCCAACACCGGCCACAGGTATTCGCTGAATTTCAACGTCCAGGCGCTGAACCTGTTCAACGACATCGATCTAGGCAAGCCGGCTGGCGGCATTCAGCCAACACCTGAGTCAACCCCCGGGCTCTACGGACCGGGCGCCGAGTTTGGCAAATCGACGGGCCTTGCCGGAGGAATTTTCTCCACCAGTTCGGCGGCACGCCGGGTCTTTTTCCAGGCAGCTTTCCAATTCTGACTTCCATTTGGGCGACAAAAGACCGAGGCCGAGGCGCATTGCTTCGACGGTTTTTCTTACGCTCCGCCTCGATTCCGCATAGCTTCACTGGAATCTCCGGGAGGCTTTCGCGCCAGCAGTTCCCGGTAGAGCGCCTCCCATGCGATCGGCGGCCGCATCCACGGTAAAGTGGCGCAGAACCCGTTCCCGCGCGGTGCGTCCCTGCGCAGCGCGTTCTTCGCCGCTTCGCCGCATCGTGAACTTCATCGCCTCGGCCAGCGCTTCGGAATTTGCGGCTGGAACCAGCACGCCCGAATCCCCCACCAGTTCACGCACTCCGCCAACATCCGTAGCCACAATGGGCTTTTCCATGGCCATGGCCTCGCCTACCGACAACGGCGTCCCCTCCCACGCCGATGAAGAAACAAACCCGTCGGCGGCATCGACGAGAGCGGGCAAGTCGCGGCGCAATCCTAGCCAGACCACGGAATCCCCTAAATCCAACTGCGCGCTCAATCCCTTGAGCCGGGTGAGTTCTGTGCCTGCGTCCCCGCCGGCAATCCACAAAAGCGCATCGGAATGCTGTGCGCGCACTTTGGCAAAAGCGCTCAGCAGGTTTGGGTAGTCCTTCGCGGGCGTAATGCGCCCGGCCGCCAGCCAGACAAAGCCCCGGTGCGCAGCCGATTTCCCGATGCCCATTTCATTTCGCACGGCGGCGCGCCGTTCGCCGTTTGGCGTGAACTCGTCTGTGTCGATGCCGTTCGGGAGAACGAGGCATTTGCGCTCTGCGATGGCCTTCAGACGGACGAAGCGATTGGCAACAGCCTGGCTCACCGCAATGGTGCGCCGGCTCAGTCCATCCGTGAGCCGGTAGGCCAGCATGCGCGGCCAGCCGCCCTCATACACGTTATGAACCGTCGAGACCACCACGAGGTGCAGCATCTGCAGCCTGAGCAGGCGGGCAAAAATATTGGCGTGAAAGCTGTGGCTGTGCACCAGGTCCGGCCGAAAATCACCGAGAAAACGATAGCCACGCACGAAACCGGCCAACAAGCTCAGCGGCGTTTTGCGCATGCCCAGCCGGGAGGCTCCGACCGCGGTGGGCCACTCTTCCGGCACGCGCGGCCTGAGCACGAGCAGCGCGACTTGATGGCCGCGCTTCTCCATGCGCTCCGCTAAGGCCAGCGCCTGCTTTTCCGCTCCGCCCATGCCGAGCGAGGTGAGCACGTACACGATGCGCATGGAGCCAATACCTTGTCAAATCTTCAAGTGGATCGATGATACCGCGCGGCTCTGTCCCTGGTCTCGGAGCGAACAGACGGCCAGGGCAATTTCATGAAAGGATCAGCCGGGCGGTATATAGCGGTTCTTCAATTGGCGAAGAGCAAGGCCGCAACCCTTGAATGGCGTTTGCCGCAGCGAACGTCACATTGCATGCCACTTGAGACTCCACGTAAATTAGAGAACCGCCGTACAAGGCTCGACGCCGCCCCAAGGAACGCAATAATGCAAATCGGGATAACATGCCAGGATTTCGCCCGCCGGGGTGTGGGGTGCGGACGCGAGAAGGCCGCGATTCACGGTGAGTTTTGCTGATTCAAAAGAATCCTTGCCGCAAATTCGCGAATGAGTTGTACAATCCCCACAAGGAGACTTATGGCCGGAGATATGCAAATTACGTGCAGTGACTGCGGGCAGGATTTTACCTTCAGCGCTGCTGATCAGACGTTCTTTCAGGAACGTGGTTACTCGACCCCAAAGCGTTGCAAGCCTTGCCGCATGGCAAAGAAGAACGACCAGGGGGGATCCGGCTACCGTTCGGCTCCTTCACAGGGAACATCTGTGATTTGTTCGGGTTGCGGGCAGCCAACCACCGTGCCATTTGAGCCGCGCGGCGACCGCCCGGTCTATTGCCGGGATTGCTACACGGCGCGCAAGGGCAGCAGCGGCGGTGGGTCCAGGGGGCGCGGCAGATAGCCGCGCACAATCCGGTCCGGAAACCGCGGCACCAGTCGGCGCCCGGGCCGGCGGGTCTTGGTTCCCGGTTGCGCTCCGGTATTTAGCGTCACACAAGCCTACGCGATAGTGTGTCCTGGTGACGCCGAGCAGATCGCGCGGGTTGATAGTGTCCCGCTGCCAATCCCACAGCCCGGGCAAAACCTTTCAATCCACAAATCCACCCGGGCTCATCCTGCGGAATGGACAGGACTACTGCTGCGCCGGTAAACTGATGTTCAAAGCTCCTCTCTGAAAATTTGCGCGTAGAAGGAACTTTCCCGGCATTATGCCATCCCAACTTTCCTTCACGGGGTTCGCCTGGAGGAATCTCTGGCGCAGGCGCCTGAGAACCTTGCTGACGCTGGGCGGAATCACAATGGCCATCGGCGCATTTGTGGCTTTGGTCGGGTTCTCGCGCGCCTTCGAGCACGCATGGCTGCGCATGTATACGAGTTCCGGCATTGACATTGCGGTTGTACAGACGAATTTGCTGAACAGCTCGCTCGACCAGTCCCTTGGCCCCAGAATCGGCGCGGTTCCCGAGGTCGCCCAGGTGGCGCCGATGATCTTCAACCTGATGGATCTAACGCCAGACGTGAACGCGCTGGCCTACGGCTGGCTTGCCAGCTCCTACGAGATCGATTCCCTCACTCTGCTCTCAGGCCACCGCTTTCACGATGGGCAGCCTGAGGTGCTTCTGGGCGATCTGCTCGCGCAGAATCTTAATAAAAAGGTGGGCGATACCCTTCCGATCCAAGGCAAGAACTTCACGGTTACGGGAATTTACCGCGGAGGCTCGGCGTTGGAGGCCGGCGCGGTCATTCTGCCGCTCGACCAGATGCAAATCATCACCGGCATGCAGGGAAAGGTGACCGCATTTCACGTGAAGCTGCGCCCGGCGCCTGCGGGTGAGACGCAGGACCAGTACGTGAAGCGGGCCGCGGCAAAGATCGAAGCCATTTTGCCCGGCATCCGCGCTGTTCCCGCCGCTGAAAGAGCCGCCAACAATCAGTTTGTGGATCTGGCCCACTCCGTAGCCTGGGGCACATCGCTTATCGCGCTCCTGGTCGGCATCCTGGGCATCGCCAACACCATGGCCATGTCGGTCTTCGAACGCACGCGCGAGATCGGCATCCTGCGCGCGCTGGGCTGGAAGGGATGGCACGTCATCCTGCTCATTCTTACCGAGGCAACGGTTCTTGGTTTGGTTGGCGGCCTCCTCGGCATCTGCCTAGGGTGGGGCGCTCTGCACCTGCTTTCTAAGCTGCCGCAGACCGCGAGCATCGTTTCGGCTTCGGTTTCGCCATACCATTTGCTCGAAGCCCTGCTCATCGCCATCGCTTCCGGACTTCTTGCCGGGGCCTACCCCGCCTGGCGCGGCGCACGGCTTTCGCCGGTGGAGGCGTTGCGCTATGAATAGCCCTCTGCTCGAAGCGCGCGGATTGGTCAAGAGCTACGACGACGGGCGCATCCAGGCCTTGCGCGGCGTGGAAGTGAGGATTGAAGCGGGCGAGTACGTCGCCATCAGCGGGCCGAGCGGCAGCGGGAAATCCACATTGCTGCATTTGCTGGGAGGCCTCGATGAGCCCACCGAGGGCGAGGTTATGTTCAAGGGAGATCCGCTGGGGTCGGCGGTGAATCTGGACAGCTATCGCTCACGCCAGGTGGGATTCATCTTTCAGGCGTTTTACCTGCTGCCTACGCTGCGCGCCGTCGAGAACGTGCAGGTGGCGATGCTGGCCGCAATCACGGCGCCAACCATCGGGCCGTACGGGCCGCGGCGCTGCTTGAAGAGATGGGTCTCGATGATCGCATGCGCCATTACCCCAACCAGCTCTCAGCGGGAGAGCGGCAGCGCGTGGCCATTGCGCGAGCCCTCGCCAATGATCCCACGATCCTGCTGGCCGATGAACCCACCGGCAATCTGGACACAGCGAACTCGGCTCGCATCATGGATATCCTGTGCGGCATTCAAAAGAAGCGGGGAATGACGCTGGTCATCGTGACGCACGAGAACGCGATTGCCACATCCGCCCCAAGGCATATTCGCATCCGCGATGGAAGGATCGAGGCATGAGAGCGCTGCGGGCAGCGTGGGCGGCTGCGCTCGCTCCTCTTCTGTGCGCGCAGGCAGCCAATCTCAACATCAGCGATCTGATCGCAGCGCAGCGCAAACAGATCGAGGCCGCCGACTTTCGCGCCACTGGCCATCTGGTTTCGATCGATGCGGCCGGCACTCGCCTCAGCTTCCCCATCACGATCAAAGCTCGCTGGTTGCCCAGCCGGCTCCGCGTTTGGGTTGAGATCGGGCAGCCGCCGTCAGTGCACCGGGATATGCGGGAGCACATTCTGCTTGAGATGAACCCGAATGGCGAGAACTCAATTCGTGTTGCCGATCCTGGCGACACGGCTGCGCGTATTGTTCCCTTTGAAAAATGGGGCGTTCACCCGCTCGGTCCGGGATTCAATTACGAGGATTTTCTCGAGCAGCAATACTTTTGGCCGGGTCAAGCCTCCGAAGGCCAGGCAAAATTCGGTGCACGCAATTGCGACGTGATCAGGAGCACACCCGGCGAGCGAGACAAAACCCACTATGCGGAAGTAAAGACCTGGATCGACCCTAGCATCGGCTTCCCTGTCTACGTTGAGAAAACGGAAAAGGAATCTGGAGCGGTGAAGGAATTCACCTATTTCGGGCTGCGCCACGACGAAGGCATGTGGTCGGCGCACCAGATTGAAGCGAAGACCCGCGGCCAGGCCGGTTCCACGCTGCTCATCATCGACCGCGGCAGCGCCAGGGCAAAGCTTACAATCGCGGACTTCAACCCCGCGCAACTCACGCGTTTCTAGGAGATCAATGTACATCGTCCTCATAATTGCCTCATCAGCCGCAGCCTTGATCTCTGTGGGATTTTTGTATCAACTGCTGGGCAGCCATCGCGACCGGAGGCGCTATGCCGGCCAGGGGAGGTCGGTGAACATTGGGCGGCGATCCAGCCTCTATCTCTTCGAGCAGGGTCTGGGCGAGCCAACGGTCCTGTTTGAGGCCGGGATCGGAGCCACCAATCTTAACTGGCGTCTCATTCAGGAGGCGGTTGCGGAGTTCACGCGCACCGTCTCCTACGATCGCGGAGGATTAGGCTGGAGCGGTCCCTGCCGCTCTGCGCGGACTCCGGGCAACATTGCCATGGAGCTGCACGAAATGTTGGAGCAGGCCGGATTGAAGCCACCCTACATTCTGGTCGGCCATTCCTTTGGCGGTTTGGTGATGCGCCGCTACGCGCTGCTTTATCCCGAGGATGTGGCCGGCGTGGTGCTGGTCGATCCCATGCGTTGCGAAGAGTGGCCGCCGCTCGACCCCTCCAAGCAGTCCCAGCTCGACTTGGGAAAGCGGCTCATCCGCTACGCGGTACCGATTGCAGGCTGTGGCCTGGCGCGCCTGGCGGTCACTTCGCTTTTCTGCCGCGCAGGAAAACTTTCCGGTCAACTCGCCGGCGCTGCCGGAAGTAACGGCCGCCACGTTCTTACCCGGGTAACAACCGAAGTGAGAAAAATGCCGCGCAGGGTCTGGCCCGCGGTAGCGGCGCACTGGTCGCGGCCGGGATTTTATGCGGGAATGGGCAAACATATTGAATCGATTCCCGACACGGTCATTGAAATGCACGAGGCAGAGCCGATTCGCGAGATTCCTGTTACTGTTTTGACGCCGCGTAATGCAGCGCCTCTCTCCGACGAGCATCTGGAGCGTATTGGCGACCGTGTGCACCAGGTCATTGCGCTCGAGAGCGAGCACTGGATTCATCTCGACGAGCCCGGCCTCGTCATCGAATCCATTCGAGACCTGGTGGCTGCCGTTGCGCCCGAGACTATCGCTGTCTCAAGTTAGTCGCGGCTTCGATACGCTCGACGGGGCTTTCGCTCTCGTCTCTTAGGTCGACGCGCCGCCGCATGTTAAACTGCCGTCATGTCAGGATTGTCCGCCGCTTTCCTTACATTCCGGCGAACTCCGCTAGCCCTTGGCCTCTGCTTGCTGGCGTTCCTTTTTGCAGTGGAAGCCAAGGCGGCCAGGTACGGGCCGGTGGCTGGCCCAGGAAGCGATGCGCGGGCTGCGAAGGCATTGCCCGCCGATTCGCCCGAACTGGTCGAACAGGGCGTTCCCGCACCGGACCCCACGCATCCTCAAATTGCGTTTGCCGCCCTCGTGGCAATTGCGGCTGGGCTTCTGCTCGGAACTCTTGTGGCGGCGAGCGAGGCCCTTCGCGATCACCCTCCAGTTTTCTCCGCAGCTTATTTTTCTCCTCCTGTCTTCGTCCGCCCTCCGCCCGCCTTTTAGTTCTCTTTCCACGCGGCTTCAGAATGCGGCCCTGTTTCCGTAATGGAGCTTGCTGCATACAGATGGCGCTGGCCCTAAAAACGTCCTTGATTTTGCATGTCTGACAAGGTTTCGCTTCGTGCGTTTGCCAAAATGCTCTGAGTGCAAGTGTGCCCATTTAACTGTTGCCCAACGAATGGGTTACGCCAGCTCCAGCTCCCTGTCCACTGTCAACCAGTCTGGACAGTGTGGCATCCAACGAAGTGTTACCGATGGTGTGTTCCAACGATCAAATCTCCATTCGGCTGCATGCACCGCGATAGCGAAAGGTGCTGGAGGCCATAAGCAAACAGGAGCACGATCGATATGCGCGAGCGACTCTTTTTCAGCGTGACCGCTGCATCACTCTTGTGCATGGCTCTGGGTATTACTTCGTGCCACTCCGGCAACGCCGGCTCCCATGCCAACGCCGCCACCTTGCCCTCGGCGCGTGTAGCCGTGGCGCAGCGCGGAGACATCGCTCATGCGCTTACGCTGGCCGGGCAGTTTCAGCCTTATCAAGTGGTCGATGTGCACCCCAAGGTGAGCGGCTACATGAAGCGCATCAACGTGGACATCGGCGACATTGTGCACCAGGGCGAGACACTGGCCGTTCTTGAAGTCCCGGAGTTGAAGGCGCAATTGGAGCAGTCGGCCTTCGAGCTCAAGCAAAGCCAGGAAGAGATCGCGCGCGCGCAGCACGAAGTAAACAGTGCCGAAGCGCTGAACGTCGCGCTGCACGCGCAGTCGGTTCGCCTGCGGCAGGCGGCCGCCACGCGCCCCGGATTGATTGCGCAACAGGAACTGGATGACGCGCAGGCAAAGGATCTCAGCTCGCAGGCGCAGGTGGACTCCGAGAAGGCCGAGTTGGCCGCGGCAGAGCAACATGCCCAGGCGGCCCGCTCTGACAACGAACGCTATCAGGCGCTCGAAAACTACACCAACGTCACGGCTCCGCTGGATGGGGTTGTCATCTGGCGCTACGCCGACACGGGGGCTCTCATCCAGGGAGGCACCAGCTCCAACGATTCAACCCTTCCCATCGTTCGCCTCTCGCAGAGCGGCCTGCTTCGCCTCCGCGTTCCAGTGCCTGAAAACGACGTCCAGTACGTGCATGTGGGCGACCTGCTCGAAGTCCGCGTTGACGCCATCAACCGGTCTTTTTCCGGCAAGATTGTGCGCTTCACACGCGATGTGAGCTTCGAAACCCGCACCATGGAGACCGAAGTGGATGTGGAGAACAAGGATCTCTCCATCGCGCCCGGCATGTACGCAAATACGGCTCTCGATCTCGCGAGCGCGAAGAACGTAGTCACCGTGCCGGTCGAGGCTCTGGTTCTGAACGCGCAGCGCCAGGAGACGGTGTACGTGCTCGACAGCAGCAATCGCGTGCACATTCGCAGCGTACAGGTGGGCTTGCAGGGATCGAAGCTGGCGGAGATTGCCGGCGGGCTCAGCCCTGGCGATCGGGTATTGCTCGGCGGTCAGGAAAAATACCAGGAAGGCGAAGAGGTCAGCCCCATTGTTGCCGCGACACCCGCTTCTGAGACCGTGCAGGAATCGGGGGGCATGATCGATATGAAAGCCGGCGCATACGGAGGAGGCAAATAATGCCGAAGTTCGCCTTGCGCTACCCATTCTTCATCATGATGATCTGCCTGGTCATCGCGCTGATTGGCACGGTCACCATGGTCAGTATGCCGGTCGACCTCTTCCCGAACATCGACATGCCGGTAGTAGCAGTCGCCACGTTTTATAACGGCATGCCGCCCCAACAGATTGAAGCCGACATCACGGACACGTTCGAGCGCTTCTTCACTCTGGCCGCGAACGTGGATCACAGCGAATCGCGCTCGATGACGGGCGTCAGCATCATCAAGATCTACTTCAAGCCCGGCACCGATGCCAACGCCGCCTTGAGCAATATCGCCAACCTTGCCATGGCCGATCTGCGCCGCCTGCCCCCGGGCACTTTGCCGCCTGTCGTGCTCGGCATGACCGCCTCCACGCAGCCGGTGTGCCTGGTCACACTCGAGGGGCAGGGCCTGAATGAGACCAGCCTGAAGGACCTCGCGCAGTTTCAGGTGCGCAATCAGATTTCCAATGTGCAGGGCGCCTCAGTGCCTCAACCGTATGGAGGCACCTACCGCCAGCTACAGGTCTATGTCGATCCGCTGCGGCTGGAAGCGCGCAACCTCAGCCTGAATGACGTTGTCACCGCGGTCAACAACTCCAACCTGATTCTGCCCGCCGGCGATGTGCGCATTGGCTCCAAGGACTTCAATATCTATGCCAACAGCCAGTTTCCCGACGCCAATTCGATGAACCAGATGCCTCTGAAAACGGTGGGAAACTCTTCGGTGCTGGTGGCCGACGTGGGACATGCTGAGGATTCGGGCGCACTGCAATACAACATCGTGCGCATCAACGGCCAGCGCTCCGTCTATGTGCCTATCTTCAAGCAAGGCGGCGGCAGCAATACCATAACCATCGTCAACGGGATTAAGGCTTCAATCAAGCATCTGGTCGATATTCCCGCGCAACTGAAAACCGCCGTGGTCTTCGATCAGTCGGTCTTCGTCAAGCTGGCCATCTCCAATGTGTCGCGGGAGGCCCTCATTGGCCTGGTGCTGGCGGGAATCATGGTCCTGGTTTTTCTCGGCAGCGCGCGCGCCACTCTCGCTGTGCTGCTGCCCGTACCACTGTCCGCGCTGGTGTGCCTCATGTTTACAAGCGCAATGGGCGGCTCGATCAATACCATGCTTCTCGGCGGGCTGGCCCTGGTCTTCTCGCGCCTTATCGATAACGGCGTTATCGTGCTCGAGAATATCTTTCGGCACATGGAGATGGGCAAAACCCCGCAGGTTGCCTCCGACGAAGGCGGAACCGAAGTGTCGATGGCCGTCCTCGCAGCCACCTTCACCACCGCCATCGTCTTTTTCCCGGTCAGCACGTTCAACGGCGTGAGCAAGTACATCTTTACGCCTCTGGCGCTGGGGGTGGTGTTTTCCATCTTTGCTTCTTACTTTATCGCCATGACGCTGGTGCCTCTCTATTGTGCAAAGTTCGTTTCTCCTTCACATCATTTCGCGGATGAGCACGTCGAAACACCCCAGAAAAACATCCTCGCCCGATTCGATCGCTTCTTCAATTCTCATTTCCAAGCCATGCTGGACTGGTATGAAAGGCAGGCCAGGAAGGCGATGAAGCGGCCGGGAGTGACTACTGCGGTCATCTTCGCCGGCATGATCGTGCTACTCGCAGTGACTTTTCCCTTCCTCGGCCGGGCTTATTTTCCCCGCACCGACCCGGGGCAATTCATCATTTATGTGCACATGCCCAGCGGGTCGCGGCTCGATGTGAGCAACGATTACATTGCCAGGGTTGAGAATGTCATTCGCAGCGTTGTCAAGCCGAAAGATCTTGACATGATCGTGTCCAACATCGGCGTCTATCCCGACCTTTCCGCAATCTATACCACCAATGCCTCAATGGACACGGCCTTCGTCCAGACCAGCCTCAAGCAAGACCACAGCATCGGCAGTTATGAGTACATGAGCCGCGTCCAGGCCGAACTGTTGCGCCAGATCCCCGAGCTCTCCACCTACTTCCAGGCCGGGGGTTTGGTTGACGGCGTGATTAACCAGGGGCTGCCCGCTCCGATCGATATTCAGATCGGATCCAACGATATGGACAGTGCTTATGCGCTGGCGCAGCAAATGGCTGCCAAAATCCGTGCCATGTCCGGCGTAGCCAATACCTACATCCCGCAAAGCATCAACTATCCCGGCCTGCAACTGAACATCGACCGCCAAAAAGCCAGCCTCATCGGGCTCTCCGCCAAGGATGTGGTCGACGACGTCATCACGGCCCTCACCTCCGACGGCATGATCGCTCCCAGTTACTGGATCGACCCAGCCACCGGCAACAACTACATGGTCACAGTGCAGTACGCAAACCGCTGGATCAATAACATGTCCATGCAGGATTTTGAGAACATTCCGCTGCGCGGCGTCGAGCCCCCCGGCTACAGTCCCACTGACGTCGGCGAGATGGCCGACCCGAATTCATCAAGCCAGTTTTTCCGCAACGACCATAAAGCCGGTTACGTTCCGCTGAACGAGGTGGCCGACATTACGCAGATCAACACGCCGACCGAGGTCGATCATATGCAGATTCGCCCGGTGATCGACATCTATGTGGCCACCAGAGGTGAAGCGTTGCAGGCGGTCGGCAAGCGTATTCAACGCCTCGTAGCCGAGACGCCTCACGAGCGCAATACAACGCTTTCAGTGCGCGGGGCGGCGATCAACATGAACGAGGCATTTCACGACTTCGGCTTCGGGCTCATCATCGCTGTCCTGCTTGTTTATCTCATCCTGATGGCTCAATTCGCCGACTTCGTCGATCCGTTTATCATCCTCATGGCCATTCCGCCCGGCCTGGTGGGGGTGGTGCTGATTCTTTTGCTGACCGGCAGCACGCTCAACATCATGTCGCTGATGGGCGTGATTATGATGGCCGGCATCGTGGTCTCGAACAGCATTCTGATCGTCGAGTTCGCCACTATCCTGCACCAACAGGGCAGACCGCTCCTCGATGCGACTGTGGAGTCGTGCCGGGTTCGCCTGCGGCCCATTCTCATGACCTCGCTGGCTACCCTATTGGGCATGATTCCCATGGCGCTGGGCCTGGAAGCCGGCAGCGAACAATACGCGCCGCTGGCACGCGCCGTCATCGGGGGATTGGCATTCTCCGTTGTGGTGACCGTATTTCTGGTTCCTGCCGTTTATCTGTTGATTCACGGCCGGCGCGAAGCAAATGCCGTCGCGGAGGCATAGACCATGGGTAAGCGATCCCGAACTGCACAACTCAGGGCCAATTGCGCGGCGCTTCTCACGCTTGGGCTATCGACACTGCCGGCGATCTGCCCAGCGCAACAGCCGGCCCTGCCCGATGCGCCGTCCACGCACCTGGTCACCGCTCAGGAGCAGCCTCCCCCGGCACCTGCGCAGCCGGCGGCCGCAAATCCGCAGATGCCCGCTGCGTCACAGGGCTCGATGCCTGCTGGGCCTCCATTGACCATCGCCCAGGCCGAGCAGATGGCGATCCGCAACAACCCGAACATCAGCGTGGCGCGGTTGCTGGCGCTCGCGCAGGCGCAGGTGACACGCGAAGTGCGGTCGGTTGAGATGCCCACGGCATTCGGCGATTTGGACGCGTCGGACGCACATCGGGACAGCCGGTTCACCGGCGGGGACGTTTCCAGAGACCTGACCGGTTCCAGAATGTTTAGAAGGGCGGCCGCGGGATTGACAGTGCGCCAACTGATTACCGACTTCGGCCACACGCACAACCTTGTTCTGAGCGCTGAATCCACGGCGAGGGCGCAACTCGAAAGCGAGCGCGCAACAGAGCTCGACATCACTCTGACCGTCGATCAGGCTTTCTATCAGGCGCTCACCGCGCAGGCCGTGCTTAAAGTCGCGCAACAGACTGTGGCTCAGCGCCAGGCTACATCCGACCAGATAGGCGCTCTGACCAAGGCAAAAATTCGGTCCGACCTCGACAAAAGCTTCGCCGACGTCCAGCTCTCGCAGTCGCAGTTGCTGCTGTTAGACGCCGGCAACAACGAGCAGATTGCCATGACAGCTCTGAATAACGTGCTCGGTTCCGAGCAGAATCAGCAGTACACACTGGTGGATGAAACCAATGGTAATCCGCCGCCCGCGCCCGACAATCCCGAATCGATGGTGCAGGCCGCGTTCACCGCGCGCCCCGATCTGTCAGCCCTGAATAATGAGTACATTGCAGCCCGGCAATACACGACAGCCGAGCGTGACCTTTGGATGCCTACCATCACGGCAGACGCGGCCGGAGGAGGAACGCCCGTGCGCGGCGGCGACGGCGATGTGATTCAGTCCTCCTGGTACCTTGGCGCTGGAGCCAACATCAGCATTCCTGTCTTCAACGGCTTTCTCTTCAACGCCGATGCAAAAGAGGCCAGGCTGCGCGCTCAGGCAGACCAGGAAAGGATGCGCAATCTTCGCGACATTATTGCCCGCGACGTGCGCACCGCGGTGCTGAACGCGCAAACAGCATATCAGCGCATCGCCGTTACGCAGCAACTGCTCAACCAGGCAAACTTCGCCCTCGACCTGGCCTCGGCGCGCTATAAGATCGGCATGAGCAATATCGTCGATCTTACTCAGGCCCAGCTTAATCAGACACAGGCCGAAATTGACTACACCACCGCGCGCTACTCCTACCAAACGGCGTTGGCGCAGGTGCGCTATGAAGTTGGCCAGTGAAACAGCGGCCAGTAATCAGCGGTTACAGAGCCAGGTCGCCTCAATCGGGTCGCTGCAACGGCTGTCCAATAGGCGTGTCCACTGCGAGGAGCCTCTGAAAAGGCGCATCGCTATCGGAGAATCGCAAAATCGTTAGCCGGCCGCGAGTCGAGTGAAAAGCGGTTTGAATAAAGGCGGCGAGTCGGCGTCGCTCGGCGATCCGCCGCGGCGGACGAGTTGGCGAGCTCGCGAGTTGGCCGCGAATTGGCGGGTTTGCGGGATCGCCGCCGATCAGGGGACAATGGCGGTCTTGATTTCGCTTTCGCTGGAGCGATTCATCAGCTTTTCAAAGACGCGGTTTAGCTCGTAAAGATGAGCGCGTCCGGTGATAAAGGCGCTGGCCTGGAACTTTCCGCTTGCGATCAGAGCCAGGGCTTTTCGGCAGATGGCCGGAGTGTGATGGAAGGTGGCGCGCATGGTGATGTTGCTGTAATGGATGCGGTTGGTGTCGAGGTTGACGTGCGTGTTGGCCGCGCAGCCGCCGAAGAAGTTCACGGTACCGCCCTTGCGCACCAGTTCGACTGCTTCCTGCCAGGCCTCGGGCTGGCCTACGGCTTCAATGGCGATGTCGACGCCGCGGTCGTTGGGCGTGAGGGCGCGGGTGTCGCGGATGGCTCCGCGAGTCGACGAGCCATGCACCAAATGCGTTGCGCCGAGCTGCTGCGCCGCTTCGACCTGGCCTTCGTGCTTCACGATGGCGATGGTTTCGTAGCCGGCCAGGGCGGCCACGTGCAAAATCATCAGCCCCAGGGGTCCGCCGCCGATGACGGCGACGATATCGCCTTTGCGTGGATGCGAATCTTCAAGGCCATGCACCGCGCAGGCCAGCGGCTCAGTGAGCGCCGCGTGTTCGAGTGGCACGTCTTCGGGCACCTTGAGCGTGTTCTTGGCCACGATGCGGGCGGGAATGCGGATGAACTCGGCATAGGCGCCGTTGTTGAAGAGCAGGTCGTCGCACAGATTTTCCTGGCCGCGCGAACAGAAGTAGCACTTGCCGCAAGGCGCAGAATTGAGCGCTACGACGCGGTCGCCAGGCGCAAAATCTTCCACGCCCTCGCCGGATTCCACTACCGTTCCCGCCAACTCGTGGCCGAACAGGGCGGGAGGCACAATCATGCGCGCGTGATAGCCGCGGCGGAAGACCTTCAGGTCGGTTCCACAGGTAAGGGCGGCGCCGATGCGGACGATCAATTCGCCAACCCCGGCTTTGGGAACCGGGACCTCTTCGATACGAATATCCTGGCGGCCATGGAGGATTGCGGCCTGCATCGTGCCGCGCCCGTGGAAAAGAACGCTTTCGACGGTCTTGCGGCCGTGGTGAACGGCGGTTTCGACCTTCTTGCGGCCCTTGACGACTACCGTCTCGACCGTATTCAGGCCAACTTCAACGACCGTTTCGACAGTATCGAGGCCGCCTTCGACGACGTTCTCGACTTTTTTGCGGCCTTCTTCGACAACATTTTCGACGGTCTTGCGGCCCCGGAGGATCGCGTCTTTGACGGTGTTCGCCATCCAGCTCCTCCTACCTCGCTCCTGCTCCGGGTACAGGCTCCATCATAATCTTCATGGAGCCGGGCTGGGGGTTCGAAGCGATTTCGATGGCCGCAACAGCCTCTTCCAGCGGGAAGCGGTGCGAAATCAACTGCGTCAGGTCAAAGCCGTTGCGGTACCCGTCAAAGACCAGGCCTGTGACTTCGTCCAAGAATCGGGAACGAAGAAGAGTATGAGCCGAGCAGGGTCTTTTCGTCTACACAAACGGCGGCGGGATCGAAAATGGCTTCTCCGTGCTGGGTTTGGGCAAAGAGCATGACCTTGCCGCCCGGACGCACCGCATCCATGGCCGTGCGGATGAGCGCGTTGCCGCCGACGGCCAGGATCACCGCGTCTGCGCCGCGGCCTTCGGTCTCGGCAAAAACACGCTTGACCACATCTTCCGTGCCGGCGTGGATGGGGTTGGTGAGGCCGAAACGGGCGGCGATGGCGTGGCGCTCAGGGAACAAGTCGGAGGTGAGAACGCGGGCGCCGGTGCGGCGCGCGAGCGCGGCATGCATCAGCCCGATGGGCCCCTGGCCGATGACCAGAACCGTGTCGTCGGGAGCGAGCGAGAGCATTTTTACGCCCTTGAGAACGGTATTCACCGGCTCGATAAAGGCCGCCTGCTCGAAGGGCACATCGCCGGGAATCCGGACCACGCCGCGGTTCTCAGCGATCCAAGTCCATTACGCGGATGTACTCGGCAAAACCGCCGCCGGAGGGCTCAAAGCCGGCCGTGACGCCGGTCTTCTTGTAGAGCGGGCATTGCGCCGGCGTCTGCTTGCGGCAGTAGTAGCACTCGCCGCAGGGAACGTGGTGGAAGGTCATCACCCGATCGCCTACGGCATAGCGAGTGACGCCCTCGCCGACGGCGACAATGGTTCCCGCCATCTCGTGCCCGAAGATGCGCGGCGCCGAGTGCGAGCCCATGTGGATCTTCTTCAGATCCGTTCCGCAAATGCCGCAGGTGGCGACTTTGATGAGCAGCTCGCCGGGTCCGATGCGCGGAACCGGCACGGTCTCAACGCGCATATCGTTGATGCCGCGATAGACTACGGCGCGCATGGCCGAAGGAATCGCCGGTGCGAGCTGGGATTCAGGGTTGGAAATCTGGGTAGCCATTTCGTTTTCCGATGCGACCTCATTCACAAGAGAAAATCGAGCAGCGACTCCGCGATGCTTTGGGAAGCCTGCTTACTATTTTCGCCCATTCGGATAAGCGCAGGCCAATACCAGGGCCTGAGAAGGGCAAAAAGAACGAATCGCGCGAGATGGAAGCTGGCCGCTGGGCGAGAGGAAGCGGTTGAAATCGGGGAGGTGGTCGTTGAAGCCGTCGCTCACGCCTTTGATGCAATAGAACGGGATGCCGCGCATGGCGGCGAGGCGGGCGATGGCTGCGGCTTCCATATCGACGAGAGCATGCGTCGTAGGCAGAGGCCAGGCGGCGTTTTTCGGCGGAGTTGGCAACCTGGGGGCTGGTAAGGAGCCAGAGGTCGCCTGCGCCCGCATCGCAGCGAAAGCGCTCGCCGGTGCGGAGGTCGATGACGCCGGCGACGTTGTGGGCTGTGCCTGGCGCGATTTCTTCGCGGAGGGATCCGGCCCAGCCGATGGAGAAGACGAGATCGATCGGACCGCCGTCCTCGATGGCGGCGAAGGCACGCGTGGCGGCATCCTGACCGGCTCCGGCACAGGCGGCAATCCATTCTTCTTCCCAGTCTTCCTTTTCGCCGCGCCTGGCCCAGAAGTCGATGCCGTCGCGGGTGCGAGTGCGGCCAGACGCCGGCTCGAGTCTTGACGAGCGGCTTGAGCTCGCCGGGCATGGCGGCAATGATGGCGGTGCGGGTCATGCCTTTGGGGCGTAGTCCTGGAGGATTTTGAAGAGGCGCGAACGGTGACAGCGGGATTCGTCAGCGCAGAAGCAGCCGATGGCGATGGGCGTGCGCGCGGCCACCTGGGCGACGAATTCGACGGTTTGGCGAGTGTCGGCGTGGCCGAGCAGTTCCCGCTCATAACGATCGAAGAATTTCTTGCGCTGTGCAGGGATTTCGAAGTCGTAGTTTTTGATTTCGGCGAGAAGTTCGGCGCTGGGGGCGAGCGCGGGCAACCAGACGTCGAAGTAGCCGTCGGCAACCCATCGGTTCTTGGGGACGCCGCGGGGCGGGCGGCGTGTGGCGCCAATGCGCAGGCCCTGGTTGGGTTTGGCTGGCGTGCCGATCTGGAAGGTGGTGAGGTGAAGTTCCATGGACATTGCAACCTCGGATTGTTCCGGGCCTGAAGGCCCGATGCTGACTGTGCTTCATTCAGGGGCCTGAAGGCCCCTGCTCCCTCCGATCCTACGGCGCGTAGCCGTGGGAGCGGAACCATTCGATGGCGGCGCGCATGGCGGGGTAGACGGGGACGATGCGGAAGCCCAGCTCCTGCTCGGCGTGGGCGCTTGAGGCGAACATCTTCTTGCGGCCCATGCGGACTTCTTCGAGCGTGGCGCGGGGTTCCCTGCCTCGGATGCGGCCTGTGATCCACTCTTCGAAAAAGGCGTAGGTGGCGGCGACGGCGAAGGGGATTTTGACCGTGGGCGATGGTATGCCGGTGATGGCCGACATCTTGTCGAGGATTTGCTTGAGAGTGAGGTTTTCGCCGCCGAGGATATAACGATGGCCGGGCTGACCTTTGGTGAGGGCGAGAACGTGGGCGCGGGCGACTTCGGAGACATCGACGAGGTTGAGGCCGGTATCGACGTAGGCGGGAAATTTGCCGTTCAGGAAATCAACGAAGATGCGGCCAGTGGGCGTGGGCTTTGCGTCGTTGGGGCCGATGGGCGTGGTGGGATTGAGAATGATGACCTGCTGGCCGTTCTGCGCCGCGGCGACAGCTTCCTGCTCGGCCATGAACTTGGACCGCTTGTAATGGCCCACCATGTCGGCGAGCGAAACCGGCGTGTCTTCATTGATGACGATGCCGTCGGTACGGAAGCGCATGGTGGCCACGCTGGATGTGTAGACGAAACGTTTGACGCCTGCGTCGCGGGCCAACCGCAATAGCTCGCGCGTGCCGTCGACGTTGGCGCGATACATGGCGGAGGGATCGGGAATCCAGAGACGGTAGTCGGCGGCGACGTGAACGACAGCGTCGATCCCGGCCAGCGAAGACTTGAGATTGGCAGGTTCGGAGAGATCGCCGACGAAGGTTTCGCCCGGGATGCCCTCGAGGTTGGCGAGGTTGCTGGATTTGCGCGTGAGAAGGCGTAGGGCTACACCTTCGGCGGCCAAGGCTTTGGCTACGTGATGGCCGACGAAACCGGTGGCGCCTGTGAGGAGGACTTTCATGGTCTCGATTCTCTTAGCCATCTTAAATTGCCGTGCGGTATCGCCGGAGTTGCAGTCGAAGAGGGCGATGATCCCGAGCAATACAAACTTGCCCTAGACGCCACGGAAAAATCAGAAGTTTTGGCGGTGACCAACTCAATGCCGGATTGACAATGCTCGAAGATGGCGCTGATTTTGCCCATGGCGTGATTGACTACGAAGGCCGCTGGCGGGGCGGGGAGACATTTGTTCTCTTCGATAGAAAGGGAGTTGCGGCGGTGGAAAAGCAGGGTTGAAGGCAAAGCTGCTGGGCTGAGCCAATGCGCGCGGTTCGCGGGGCTTTATTCCAGCGATTCAGGCTGCAACCCGATGTTCTTCTTGCCGGCCGCTTTCTTGGCCAAATTGAAATTTGGCAGGACGCGACTTAAACTGTATTCCGCATTCCGCGAGGAGCATTGTGGCGCATTCAATGAAAATATGGCTTGCATCGGCTGCCCTCATTCTGTTTTCGCTCGGCCCTCTGCGGGGTCAGTCTTGGGTCAAATCCGTCGCCTTCAGTCCCGATGGCCGCACTTTGGCCTCGGGATCGAACAAGAGCATGATCGCGCTGTGGGACGTGGCCAGCGGAAATCTGCGGCTCACTTTCTTCGGTCACGCGCACGGCGTCGACTCCGTCGCCTTCAGCCCTGATGGGCGCGCCCTGGCCTCGGGCGGCGACGACTACACGATCAAGCTGTGGAACGCGGGCAGCGGGAGTAGTCTGCGCACTCTTACGGGTCACACGAGCCTTGTTTTTTCCGTCGCTTTCAGCCCTGACGGCCGCACCCTGGCCTCGGGAAGCGCCGATGAGACGATCAAGCTGTGGGACGTGGCCAGCGGGGGTCTGCTGCGCACCCTCACAGGCCACACGGACTCTGTTTTCTCCGTCGCTCTGAGCCCCGACGGCCGCACACTGGCCTCGGGAAGCGATGACAAGACGATCAGGCTGTGGGACGTAGCCAGCGGGAAGATGCTGCGCACCCTCACCGGGCACACGGGCGGCGTCGCGTCCGTCGCCTTCAGCCCCGATAGCCGCACACTGGCCTCGGGAAGCTGGGACAAGACGATCAAGCTGTGGAATGTGGCCAGCGGGAGCGTGCTGCGCACCCTAACCGGGGACTTGGACACGGTAGGGGCCGTCGCTTTCAGCCCCGATGGGCGCACCCTGGCCACGGGAAGCGGCGATGAGACGATCAGGCTCTGGGACGTGGCCAGCGGGGGAACGCTGCACACTCTTACCCCCGGCCCTTCAGGCGGCGTCTTTTCCGTCGCCTTCAGCCCCGATGGACGCATTTTGGCCTCGGGAAACGCGGACGGCACGATCAAGCTGTGGGATGTGGCCAGCGGGAACTTGCTGCGCACCATCGCCGTTCCCGCCCAGTAGGTCATCGCTGCTAACGAGAGGCCGGCAGAACTTTATTCCAATGCTTCGGGATGGAGGCCGATGTCCTTTTCGCCGGCGGATTTCTTTTCGTTCCAGGCTTTGACCCAGTCTTCCCAATGCTTGCCGGCGGCGCGGTCTTTGCCGGTAAATTCGAGACGGGCAATTTCGGCGTAGGTTATTTTCTTTTTTTCGGATGAGTTCGGTGCGAAGTACTGGACCCAGGACTCGGCCAGCGTGGCACCGGTGGAGCGATTGAAGATGTAGGCTTCGATCTTCTCGCCGGATTTGAGGGTGAGCGTGACGTCGCCGCGATAATCGAAGGCCTTTTCGAGGGCCTGGCGCAGGTCCGCGTCCGAGGCCAACTGAGGAACCCAGCCCTCGAGCTGTTCGTGCGCGGCGCCGGGAGCGAGTTCGAGGGCTTCAATTTGATCGCGTGTGTATTTCTTGACTTCGGCGGTCATATTCTCCTTAGCGAGTCAGCAAGTTAACAGTTCCCCGCCCTAGCAAACCCAGGACGGGGAACCCGGTTTTCCGACGTCTCAAAATCGAGGCAGGAGGCACCCATGGCCGAGCTACTGAATGCCCTTGCGGTGTACCTCCCACCTGAAATCGCGGCAAAGCTCGCAGTTCGGCCCGATAAACGTGCTGCCGGCGATCTCATCGTGGTTGAACTGCCAATTCAGCCAGTCGATCTCAACTTTTGTTCCCTCCGCATTTGGCACAGAGATCAGGCCACCGTGACCGGCACCCGGCTGATCGGCAACAAAAACCGGCACCTGTTGGATGTGCTGGAAATCGTCCAGCCCATTGGGCTCAGCAATGTCCTCAGGACCGCCCAGAATGTAGATCACCGGGGTATGCAGCTTGGCCAGATCCTCCTTCTTCACCGCTGACATCTGCGGAATATTCGGAATCCCGCCGGGAGGCGGGTCCTTCAAGATTCCGCTACTCTCGATCAGCAGGGCAGTTACGCGCGGATCCATTGCGGCCTGGATGGCAATGAGGCCGCCGCAACTGAAGCCCGCCATCGCAATGCGGCTGGAATCGATCGCGCCGTAGTAGGAACTGCCTTCGCGCTTGCTCTCCGCAAGAATCCAGTCCACCGCGGCAGTCATCTTCGCCGCCGTGGCGCCGCTTCCCGGAGCCGGCATGCCGCCGGGCCTCATCCCTTCCGGCTGCGGAGGAGCCTTCGGCCCGCTGAGAATCTTGCCCGGTGCGATCACCACGTACCCACGGCTGGCAATTTCCGTCAAGTGGAAACGCGAACTGGCGGCATCTGCCGCACATCCGCCATTGCCCCAGACATAAACTCCCAGCTTACCCTTGGATGCGGCGCCAGCCAGGTCGATTGGCTGGTAAACCACGAACTCCAATCCGTTGGGAGCCATGGCATAGCTGGCCGGGAAAGGTCCGCTGCCCTCGAGGTCCGGCACCTGGGACCACTTGCCCATGAGCGAAAACTCTAATGCAGCTTTCTGTCCCAGCGCGGTGTTTGGAAACTGCATCATTGCTCTCGCGAGCCTATCCTGCTCACTCGGCTGCGCTGGTGCGGTAGCCGCCTGAGTCCCCTGAGCCCACATGATTGCAGCCGAAGCCAGCAACCCCGCCAGCGAAGCCAGCGTCGCTTTCCATCCATTCCTTGCCATGCTCTCGATCCTTTCAGTCTGCGGTGGCAACTTGCCGCGTTCCATCGGCTCTACACTTTCCCCATCCGGCAACCGCGCCCGAGAATGCAGAATTGTTCGCAGACACTTCAGTGAATCCTCGCACAGCCCTCTCCGCCTGCTCAACAGTGCGATTCCGCAAGCCGGCCTGCGTCGCGGCAAGGGTAGACCCACGGCTCCTGCTCTATTCCTTGCAAATAGGTTCAGAGTTTGGCTAACTCACGCTCGGGGTGCGTGATTTGCACCAGAGACGCGGGGCCGGTGGGCATGGGCTCATTGAGCAGGTTAAGAGCGTGCTGGTCGGGATAGAGCGAAAAGCTGCCCCGAATCATCGCCCAGAAGCCACCAAGGGTGCCGAAGCCATCGATCACGGCCGAGGGCTCGTAGCCGCAACTGACCATGCAATTGGCGCACTTGGGGTTGCCGCTTGCCACGCCGTACTCTTCCCACTTTGTGGTTTCGAGCAGCTCTTTGAAGGTCTCTGCGTAACCGTCCTGGAGCAAATAACACGGGCGCTGCCAGCCGAAGATGTTGTAAGCGGGCGAGCCCCAGGGCGTGCACTCGTAGGTGCGGTCGCCCATGAGGAATTCGAGAAACAGGGGCGACATGTTGAACTTCCATGTTGGCTTGCGGTTGGAGAGAATGGCGCGAAAGAGGCGGCGCACACGGGCGCGGCCCAGGAAGCGATTCTGGTCGGGCGCCATCTCATAGCTGTAGCCGGGTGAGAGCACGACGCCCTCGACGCCCATCGCCATCACCTCATCAAAGAAGGCGCGCGCGTGGTTGGGATCGGCGCCGTCAAAGAAGGTGGCATTGGTGGTGACGCGGAAGCCGCGCCGGACGGCCTCCTTGATGCCTTCGACGGCGAGATCGTAGCCGCCCTCGCGGCAGACAGAGAAATCGTGATCCTCGCGCTGGCCATCGAGGTGGACGGAGAAGGTGAGGAATTTGGAAGGCGTAAACTCCGGCAGGCGCTTTTTGAGCTCGAGCGCGTTGGTGCAGAGGTAGATGTACTTTTTGCGCGCGACGAGGCCGTTGACGATCTCAACGATCTGCGAATGCAGCAGCGGCTCGCCGCCGGGGATGGAAACCATGGGCGCGCCGCATTCTTCGACCGCGGCAAAGCACTCCTGGGGCGTGAGCTGCTTTTTAAGGATGTGGGGCGGATATTGCACCTTGCCGCAGCCGGCGCAGGCGAGGTTGCAGCGGAAGAGCGGCTCCAGCATGAGCACCAGCGGATAACGCCTGTTGCCGTTGAGCCGCTGCTTCATGACGTAGGTGGCGACCGTCCACATCTGGGAGATTGGTACTGCCATTGATTCTGTCCCTCAGGGGCAGGAGCCCCGATTGCCAGTTCTTACGCCCCTACGGGGCTGCGATCTCGAAATCTGAACTTCATCCCCCAGGCTTACGCCCGGGGCTACCGTCTTATGCCCGCTACGCGGGCTTACAGAACAAATCAACGATTAAGGGCGCCGGTCAAACTGCGCGTTGCATGGCTCGCTTGTAGGTCGTCAAAGCCAGCAGCGGGAAATACTGGCGGTACATGGTATAGGCCAGATAAAAAACCTTCGGGAATCCGGTTCCGGTAATGATGGCCTGATGGGTTGGCCCTTCGCCCATCGATTCATCCCAGCTTCCGTCGTCGCGCTGGCACTGGAGCAGCCAGCGCACGCCCTTGGCGATGGAGTCGGAGCGGTCGTCACCGGCAGCGAGGAGGGCCAGCAGCGCCCAGGCTGTCTGCGATGGCGTGCTGGGACCGACGCCGCGTGTATTGGGATCGTCGTAGCTGCCACAGGTTTCGCCCCATCCGCCGTCGGGATTCTGCACCATGCGAATCCATTCCGCGGCCTGCTGGATTTGCGGCTCGAGGTGGTCAACGCCGATTGCGTCAAGTCCGCGCAGCACCAGGAAGGTGCCGTAAATGTAGTTGACGCCCCAGCGGCCGAACCAGCTACCGTCGGGCTCCTGCTCGTTGAAGATGAATTTGATGGCCCGCTGCACGCGCTTGTCTTCGCGCGTGTAGCCGTAAGCTGCAAGCATCTCGAGCATGCGGCCGGTGATATCCACGCTGGGCGGATCGAGCATGGCGTTGTGATCCGCGAAGGGGATGTACTGGAAGATCATTTTGGTGTTGTCTTTGTCGAAGCTGCCCCAGCCGCCGTTTTTGCACTGCATGGCGAACTCCCAGCGGATGGCGCGCTCGGCGACGGAGATCTGGTAGCGCTCACGGGGATTGTCGACCTTACTCAGCGCGAGCAGAACCTGCGCTGTATCATCGGTATCCGGGTAAAACTCATTGTTGAACTCGAAGTACCAGCCGCCGGGTTCAGTGTTGCGGACTTTGACGGCCCAATCGCCTTTGTGGCGGACTTCCTTGGCGAGCATCCAGTCGACGGCCTTAATCATGCGCGGATCGTTGCGTGCAACGCCGGCCTCACCCAGAGCAAAAACCGCCTGCGCCGTATCCCATACCGGGCTCATGCAGGGCGTCATACGGAAAGTTGGTTCGGGCATGGCGGCGGTGGGCGGCTGCTCGATGCCGAGCTTTTCGAACTCGTCTCGGGCGCGGATGACCTGCGGATCATCCTCGGAGTATCCGAGGCAGCGCAGCGCGATGATGGCGTTGAGCATGGCGGGATAGATGGCGCCGAGGCCGTCGGTCATCTCGAAACGTTCGAGCATCCAGTTTTCGGCACGTTTGAGCGCCAGACGGCGGAGCGGGCGGATGTGGAACATCTCAAACCAGTGCGTGAGGCGGTCAAGGGCCAGAAAGAAGTTGTGCCAGGACAAGAGATGTTTGCGATCGACGCGCAACCGAAGGATGGAGCCGGCGCGGCCGCCGACGAAGAGCTCGTCGATTCCCTGCTCGGGGGAAATCTTCTTATACGGTTTTTTGGCGTAGATGATGGCCAGCGGAATGAGGATGGAGCGGGACCACGCCGAGATCTCGTAAATATTGAAGTAGAACCATTTGGGAAAGAGAACAATTTCGGGCGGGATGGCGGGCGCCGCGTCGTAATCGAACTGGCCGAGCGAGCAGAGATACATTTTGGTGAAGGTATTGCAGGCAGTAACGCCGCCGTGGGCCAGGACCCACTCGCTGCACTTCGCCAGGCGCGGATCGCCGGCGCCAATGCCCATGAGCTTGGCGGAGAAATAACACTTGACCGAGAGCGAGATGTTGCCCGGCCCGCCGGGATAGATGCTCCAGCTTCCGTCGCTGTTCTGGTAGCGCATCATCTCAGTGCAGGCGCGCTTGAGCCGGCCGGGATCGCCCGATTCGAGCAACGTGTGCAGAAGGATGTAGTCGGCTTCGAGCATGGAGTCGGCTTCGAGCTCGCCGCACCAGTAGCCATCAGGATGCTGCAGCGAAAGCAGGCAATCGCGCGCGCCGGCAATCGCCGAGTCGACATCGCCGAGGTCCGCGTCGATGCGCCCGAATCTTGTGCGGCCAAATTCAGGCCTGGCAAGGCTGGGAGCCGCGGTTTGTGTCTTCTGCTGCTTTGGAATCATGCGGTCTGAAGCGCCTCAACTCATCTCCGGCACTTTCGGATTCTCCTGAAGCTCCCGGTTGTTTACGGCTCGCCTAAGTACCACGTGCCCGATTCGTTCACAGTCGGCCCACTCAACGTGCGGAGACGGGCTCTGATCCATTGGCGCTGCCAATGGCTTGCACGATCTCAGGAGGCAGACCGAAGCGCACATTCTCCGGCATGACTTCAACTTCTTCGACGTGATTGAATCCGTTTTGTTGCAAGTAATTGACAACGTCCTCGACCAGGATTTCAGGGGCCGAGGCGCCGGCGGTGACGGCAACGGTTTCAACTCCCGCAAGCCATTTGGGGTCAATGGCCTGGGAGTTATCGATGAGATACCCGATGGTGCCGAGGTTCCGTGAAACTTCGACCAGCCGCCGGGAGTTGGAGCTGTTTGTGGAACCCACCACAAGGACTAACCCGGCTTTGTGGGCAACGTTGCGCACGGCCACCTGACGATTCTCGGTGGCGTAACAGATGTCCTGGGAGTGCGGACCGACGATTTTGGGATATTTAAGCTTGAGGGCGTGGATGATGTCGCGCGCCTCGTCGAGCGAGAGAGTGGTCTGGGTGAGGTAGGCGACGCGGTCGGGATCGGGAATATCGAGCGCCGCGACCTCAGCAACATTTGAAACCACATGGGTTACGTCCGGAGCCTCGCCGAGAGTGCCTTCGATTTCGTCGTGATCGCGATGGCCGATGAGCACCAGAGAGTAGCCTTGCTTGGCGAATTTGACTGCCTCGAAGTGCACCTTGCTCACCAGTGGGCAAGTTGCATCGATCACCCTCAGATTGCGCCCCTTGCTGCGCTCGCGGACCGCAGGAGAAACACCGTGGGCACTATAAATGACGCGCTGGCCGTCAGGCACATCGTCGATCTCATGCACGAAAATGGCGCCCTTTTCAGCTAATTCATTAACAACATAGCGGTTATGGACGATCTCGCGGCGCACGTAGATGGGAGCGCCGAAGGTTTCAAGCGCGATCCTGACGATATCGATGGCGCGCACAACGCCGGCGCAAAAACCGCGCGGTTTGAGTAACAAAACCCTCTTCTGACTGGGGGAAGACTCACCGGAGCTGTGATGGGGAGCGGATTCGGGCACAAATACAGTCACATCATTGAGTATACCAACGGCCGGGATTTAACGCATGAAGAGAGAGAGGGATGGAACAGCGATCGGCAACAGTCTGGCCGGCGGCTCGCCAACCCTACGCAGCGGGGCTAACCTGGTGTGTTTATTCCCAAATCGATCAGGGGTTGCGCGGAGTGGTCATTGTAGCTCTGTAAATGGAATTGCCAGGCGGCATACTCAAGTCATGAAAAAAATTCTGCTTGGACTCGTACTCACCTTCTGCCTCGCGGTACCCTATGCGATGCAGGCGCAGGTCGTGGTCGTGGTACACCACCACCATCACCACCATCATCATCACCCCAACCTCCAAATCAACCAATAGCCGGTTGAGAATCCCGTCGTCCCACCCATGCCTCGATCGCTTCGCCAGTTAGCAACACCAAGCGGGATGGGGCGCCCGGCTCCAAGCCGGTTGAGGTCCATCCCTGCCCAGTCCGAAATTTCGGACCTGTCCACCCGCCAAGCGCCTGAGAAGGCGTGCCGAGATTGCCCTTTCCGTGCTATGCTTTGCCGCTGAAGGGTCTCGCGGGAGCAGGCCGCCCGCTGCGCCGGCCATTCCGGCGGATCGGAAGAGAGGAAATATGGACAAGCCTAAGAAATGCGCCAATCCCACCTGCAGCTGTATTCCCACCGACAAATCCAAATTCTGCAGCGCTCACTGCGAAGGGCAGTCGGGACGAACCGAGTTGGTTTGCCGCTGTGGTCACGCCGATTGCGGTGGGAACGTGACGGGTTCGTAGGATTCGTAGGAAGCGAACGGCGGATAAGCTGGGCTCCCGGGTCTGAAAAATCCAGATCTGGGGCATCCGGCGGGAGAAGGCCCGTGGTTTCGGACCCTTCGCAAAGAAGGCGAAGGACGGGGCGTGCAGCAACGTGTACACTTCCGCACCTGCGCAAGCGTTGCTGTGCTGGCGACACACGCGGCGTTACCGAAGAATTATCTAATGCGAATTTCGCGAGGCAGAGGGTGCTTAATGAGCCTTGTTTGACGCCTCGGCAGCCTGCTTCAATTCATTATTCGCCTGGTCGAGCAGTTCTTTGGCCTTGGCGGCATGGCCCTGCATATCCCACTCATTGGCCTGCTGGGCGGCGATGATCTTGTCGTACGCCTGTTGGGTCAACCGCTGGGACGCGGCCAGATTGGGATGCCTTCCGGGATTTACGTTTCTTGCGGGTTGGGCAAGTGTGAATCCGCCGACAACCAGACCGGCAGCCAGGATCGATGCAAAGATTGAACGCGCTCTCATGCGGGAAAACCCTCCGCATGACACTTTACACAGGGGCGGGAGACGGGTGCAAGCAAAAAGGCGAGCATTTAGCCGAGGCTTAATTATTGTTGGAATTGCTGGCATCGGGAATTTATGCCGTTTTTCCTCAGAGTGGCAAACTCTGATCCGAGCGCACGAACAGTCTGCCGACTAGAATCATCCTAACCATGGCTGAATTCACCCATTTGCATTTGCATACGGAATATTCCCTGCTGGACGGGGCTTGCGACGTTTATAAGCTTGTGGATCGCGTGGCGGCACTGGGTCAGAAGTCCGTCGCCATGACGGACCACGGGAACATTTACGGCGCGGTGCACTTCTTCGATGCGGCGAAGCACAAGGGGATCAAGCCAATCCTGGGCTGCGAGCTGTATGTGTGCAAGGCGGAGGACCATCGCGCCGAAACGCCGAACGACACCAACAACCACCTGCTGGTGCTGGCCGAGAATGAGGAGGGGTATCAGAACCTGATCCGGCTTACGTCGGAGGCCAGCCTGCACGGGTTCTACCGGCGGCCTCGCGTGAGCAAGAAGTATCTGGCTGAGAATTCGAAAGGCCTGATTTGCCTCTCCGGCTGCCTGAGCGGAGAGCTGTGCGAAGCGCTTGAAAAGGGCGCGTACGCAGAGGCTGTTCGGGCCGCCGAGCAGTACCAGGACATCTTCGGCAAGGGCAATTTCTATCTGGAGATTCAGGATCAGGGGCTGGAAGAGGAGAAAAAGATCCAGAGCGATCTTTACCGGCTGGAGCGGGAGCTGGGGATTCCGCTCGTCGCCACGAACGACTCGCACTACCTGTGCGGCGAAGACTGGCACGCGCACGACGTGATGCTGTGCGTGCAGACGGGCGCGAAAATTCACGACGCGGACCGGCTCAAGTTCGACAGCGACCAGTTTTTTGTAAAGAGCGCGGACGAAATGGAGCGTCTGTTCAAGGATTCTCCGGCAGTGTTGAGCCGCACGATGGAGATTGCCGAACGCTGCAACCTGAAGCTGCGCGAGGTGGAGAATCCCTTTCCCGAGTTTGCGGTGCCGCAGGGCCACACGATTGACAGTTACTTTGAGGAGGTTTGCCGCGCGGGTTTGAAGAAACGCCTGGAGACAGCAGTGCGGCAACTGGAGTTGCGGGGCGAGCTGCGGACGCCTGCTCATGCGTATCAGGCGAGGCTGGAATACGAAATTGGAATTATCAAGCAGATGAAGTACTCGGGGTACTTCCTGATTGTGTGGGATTTCATCAAGTATGCACGGGACCATGGAATTCCGGTGGGTCCGGGGCGCGGCTCGGCCACAGGATCGCTGGTGGCCTACTCGATGGAGATCACCAATATCGATCCCATGCAGAATGTGCTGCTGTTCGAGCGGTTTCTGAATCCGGAGCGGGTGACGATGCCGGATATCGACGTGGACTTCTGCATGAACCGGCGCGGCGAAGTGATCGATTATGTGACGCGCAAGTATGGGCGCGAGCAGGTGGCGCAGATTATTACGTTCAATACGATGGCGGCGAAGGCGTCGATCAAGGATTGCGGTCGCGCGCTCGACATGCCGTATGGCGACGTGGATCGCATCGCCAAGATGGTGCCTGCGACGGTGGGCATGACGATCGACAAAGCGTTGGAGGACGTGCCCGACCTGCGCAAGGTGTACGACACCGACAAACAGATTCGCGAGCTGATCGACACGGCGAAGAAGCTGGAGGGGCTGGTGCGCGGCTCGGGCGTGCACGCCTCGGCGGTGGTGATTGCGCCACGGCCTTTAACGGAACTGGTGCCCCTGAGCAAAACCAAGAACGACGAAATCGTGACCGCGTACGATATGAAGTCAGTGGAGAAGATGGGCCTGCTGAAGATGGACTTCCTGGGCCTGACCACGCTGACCATCATTGACGACAGTATCAAACTGATCGAGAAGCATAAGGGCGAAAGGCTGGACCTGGAATCGATACCGCCCAACGATCCGGACACGTTTCAAAAGATCTTTCACCCGGCGCTCACGTCGGGCGTGTTCCAGTTTGAATCGGGCGGAATGCGCGACATTCTGCGGCGGTACAAGCCGGACACGGTGGAGGATTTGACGGCATTAAATGCTCTGTACCGGCCGGGGCCGATGGACATGATCGACGACTTCATCGAGCGCAAGTGGGGCCGGCGCAAGGTGGAGTTCATGCTACCGGAGCTTGAGGAGATCGTGAAGGATTCGTACGGCGTGATTGTTTACCAGGAGCAGGTGATGCGGATCGCCAACGTGCTGGCGAGCTACTCGCTCGGCGAAGCCGATCTGCTGCGCCGCGCCATGGGAAAGAAGAATGCCGAGGCAATGGCGGAACAGCGCGACCGGTTTATCAGTGGCGCGGCGGCGCTGGGGCACCCAAAGGCCGAGGTCAGCGAGATCTTCGAGCAGATGGCGAAGTTTTCCGGCTACGGATTCAATAAATCGCACTCCGCAGCCTATGCGCAGGTTGCGTATCAGACGGCGTATTTGAAGACGCATTACCCGGTGGAGTTTATGGCGGCGCTGCTGACGTCGGAGACGTCGAAGCCGGAGAGCGTGGTGAAGTATATCGGCGAGTGCCGGGAGATGGGGATTGCGGTGGAGCCGCCGGATGTGCAGGTTTCGGGCGCGCAGTTTACACCGCACGGAGAAGCGATTCGATTCGGGCTGGCGGCGGTAAAGAACGTTGGCGGCAATGCGATTGAGTCGATCTTGAAGGCGCGCGAGGAGGCTGGCGGGCGATTCAGGAGCTTGTGGGAGTTCTGCGAGAAGGTGGATCTGCGCTTGATGAACAAGCGCGTAATCGAATCGCTGATCAAGGCCGGGGCGCTGGATTCGCTGGGAACGCGCGGGCAGCTTAGCGCCGCGATCGACAAGGCTATGGAGCGGGCGCAAAGAGCACAACGCGATGCGGTGCAGGGACAGAGCGGACTGTTTGGGCTGTTCGACGAGACGCCGGCGCGCGGGCGCAGTGCCGACGATCTGCCGCACGTTGCCGATTGGGAAGAGAGCGTGCGGCTGGCAAATGAAAAAGAGGTGCTTGGTTTCTTTGTGTCGGGGCATCCGCTGGACAAGTACGCGGAGAAGCTGCGGAACTTGACTGGCGTGATTTCGGTGGCTGAGGCGCTGGAGCGCAAGCCTCAAGAGCGTCGCTGGGGCGCGCAGCAGGACATGGCCGACGAGATTCTGGCGGCAGGCATCATGCACGGGCTGCGCGTGCAGAAGAGCCGGCGCGATCAGAGGCTTTACGCTCAGGCATCGCTCGAAGACGCGACAGGCAAAATCGAACTGATCTGTTTCGCGCGCGATTACGAGCGGCTATCGGCACAGTTGAAAATCGAGACGCCTGTGCTGGTGCGTGGAACGCTGATGGGCGAGGAAGACGCCGCGCCGAAGATCGCGGTAAGCCAGGTGCAGGCGCTCGAAGATGTGCAGGTGAAGCTGCCGAGCGGGG
Organism: uncultured Acidobacteriaceae bacterium; assembly: GCA_963848805.1. Classification (GTDB taxonomy): domain Bacteria; phylum Acidobacteriota; class Terriglobia; order Terriglobales; family Acidobacteriaceae; genus Telmatobacter. Next base: position 186,726 of record CAWKFD010000031.1, read on the forward strand.
TGCGCATTCGCATCAATATGGATCGGGCCAGCGAGGAGTTGTTTGCCGGTTTGAAGAGCGCCGCGGATGCCGCGCCGGGGCCGGGCAAGGTTATGTTGCATCTGGAAAAGATGGGAGAGTATGCGGTGATTCTGGAGCCGGAAGGAATGAGCGTGGCGGCGGACCGCGGCTGGGTGGAACGCGTGGAAGAGCTGGTGGGCAAGGGAGCGGTACAGGCGGTGGGGTAGAGGCAGGGAGGGTCAGGTTTCAGGTTTCATGGCTCAGGTGTCAGGGATCAAGGGGTGAGGCGTTTTGCAGCGTAGACACTTGGTGCGTGGGCCGCGACTTGCGGTGAGAGTTGCGGTACTTGGTGCCGGATCGAACATAAGCTGCGAAGATTCGGCTAAATTCTTTCCGAACGGGTCAAGAGAGATTCAACTGCCTGCTTGTACGCGGCTGGCTTTCTGTGCCGGCTCCAATGCAAGCACAAGCAACACGCCAACCAAAGCAGCCAGGCTTTGCAGCACAAGGGTGGTGTGATAGCTGTTTTGGGTTTTGATCGTGACGCCCGCGATATAAAGGCCGAGAACACCGCCAAAGGTGCCAAGCCCCATCCATATCCCCGACATCTTGCCCACCATTTGAGGCGGATAGATCCTGGGTATGAAATAAAAGACCGTGGGCATGACAAACTGAACTCCGAAGCCGGCGAGGATGAGGGCGGTTTCAAGCACTGGAACGCGGGCGGTGACGGCCGTAATGGTGAGCAGGTAGACAAAGACGCACATCAGCGTAAAGCCAATCATGAAGACGAGCTTCGCGTTCCCCTTGAATATCCTGTCGAGCATGATGCCGCACAGCATGGGGCCAAGCACGCCGCCGAGCAGGGTGACGCCCACCATCAACTGGCCGGCGGTCATGGCGCCGTAGCCGGCGCCGGTAGGTTTGTCGACGGCCAGAAAAGTTGGGGTCAGGCTGTAGAGGCACTGCATTCCCCAGTTGCCCATGAAAGCGATCAGAATCCCGATCAAAGTGATTGGCGAGAAAAGCGCCCGCTTGAAGATGGACGCGTCGGAGCCGCCGTTATGCGCGCCCCCTGCGGCGGCAAGTTGCGGCTTGGGCAGAATGGCTAGAATGACGGCGAAAACGAAGCCTGTCCATCCAATCACGGAAAGTACGGCGCACATTTGCTGCCAGTTGCTTACATGAGGCATGACGGCCGGCGCGAGCAGAACCCCCGCAGCGCTGCCGATAGCTACGGCAGAGCTCATCAGACCGCCAGCCAGACCTTTCTGATGGCCGGGAAACCACTGGCCGATGATTGGGGCCATGGCGGGAAACATGAAACCGGCCGAAAAGCCTTCGACGATCCGTGCCCAGGCCAGCGCGGTGGCGTTATGGCCAATCCAGGGCATCAGTGTCATGGGCAGGGCGGCGCATAAGGTGCCGGCGATCATGGAAACGATGACACCGAATTTGTCGCATACCGCGCCGCCGACCAGCACCAGAACCACGCAGGCAGCGAAAAGGAAGGTGGTCATCACCAGGTTAGAAGCCGTGCCCAGATCGAGGTTCAAGCTTGCGGCAACCTGCGGAAGCACCGGCGCCATGGAAAGGTTTACGACCTGCAAGGTGATGTAGCCAAGCATTGCCGAGATGAGAACCAGCCAGCGGAAACCGGAGTCTTGAGCGGAGGCGTTCATGATGCCTTTCTGTTGTTCTGTTGGATCGGCAGCAATTTTCTCACAGCAGGGCGGGTGAGGGCTGCTTGGGGCGAAATCGCGCGACGCCCTAACCAGCTTTTGCCGCATCGATCAGCTCGATCAAAACGCCGGCAGGATCTCGAATAAAGGCGGCGAATGCGGGCGGCTTGTCCCTGGCCAGGGGATCTGCATCGGGCTGCATGGGCTGAGTGGGATCGCGCTGAACCGCTGCGATGTCGACCCCGCGCTGAACCAGTCCTTCAAGAAAAGTCTGCAAGTCAGGAATAGCGAAGGCAACATGCTTAGTTCCTGCTGTCCGCAAATCGGAATTGGGTTCGCGGCGGCCGGACGGCACTGGCAAACCGCCCACGACCTGCCACAGTTCCAGGCGCAGATTGCCTCTTTTTACAAATGCTGCCTTTGCCGGGATGGATTCGATCGCGAAGCGAAACTGGACCTCGAACCCGAAGATCTCGCCGTACCACGATATGGCGGCATCAAGGTCGGGGACGGAAATGCTGACATGATGAATTGCTAATTCCGGTAGCACCGCTGAACTCATGATTCCTCCTCAAAATCGACTGTTTCCAACTGCTCGCGTTTAGCGACGATCACGACAGGCCCAAGGCGGCCCGGGCGGACGAGCGAGCACCGCGCCAGATCGCGTCATATGAGGTGGACGCCCCCGTCCACGGGCACACAAGTACCTGTTACAAAACCGGCGTGGCCGCTGACCAGCGCCAAAACGACTCCCGCCACATCTTCCGGCTCCGCGATACGCCCCATTGGCGTTCCGCCGGCGATCGCGGTCTTCAGATGCTCAGGAAACCCGGCAGTAGCGTCGGTGTGGGTGAAACCCGGCGCAACAGCATTGACGCGGACATTGCTTGGACCGAGCTCGACGGCGAGACAGCGAACAAATGCTTCAATTGCGCCTTTAGCGACAGCGTGGGCCACTGAACCTTCTTTGGGGCGCTGGGCAGCGCCACTGGAGAAAGCGACGATGGAGCCGCGCCTGCGCTCTTTCATTCCGGCTGCCACGGCCTGACTGCAATAGAAGGCGGCCTTCAGTTCGCTGTCGACCTTGCGCTGGAAGTCTTCCCACGGATAGACAGGGAACGGATGCATCGGAAATGTAATGTTGGCGTTGAGCACCAGAATGTCGATGGGGCCGAGTTGCTGCTGGGTGTCGCGCACAACGCGCTCGGCTTCGCCCTTGACGGTCACATCGCCTTGCAGAAGAAGAGCGCGTCCGCCCTTTTCTTCAATTTCACGAACGACCTTCTCCCCTGCCTCACGATTCTTGAGGTAATTGACGGCAACAGCGGCGCCGTGAGAGGCAAGCAGCCGGGCAGTGGCGGCGCCCATTCCACGACTGGCGCCGGTGACGAGAGCAACACGATCCTTTAGCATGTAGAATTCCCTTCCCGCCATTCATGGCGTATGGCCGCGTGTTCAGCGTTTCTGACCTGGACATGGCATCAAAGGTATCCCCGCGCATCGCGCAAGAATTCGTCGTTTGGCCGCTCCAACAGAAACGACGAAACCAAATCGACATATGGCTCGAAGAAAGGATAGTTGCCGCCAGTGATCCAGGGAGGACGAGTGTATGACAGGTTGGAATCGAAGACCGACCGCTGCCATTCGTCGAAGTTCTCGTACCACAATTCACAGTAACGGGCCCACCCGGCGCCAAGACTTTTGCCGTGAAAGCCCGGCGGCCACGTTCCAGGCAACTCGATGGGCGTTTGGATGGCGCGATAGCTGAAGAAGCGGTAGAGTCCCGGCTGCCGCATCACTTCTTTTGCATGAACGTCAAGGAACCATCGTTCGCCCTCTTCAAGAGAGGTTCCGGCGGGATAGCGAAACAGCATGCACCAGCGAAGCACGCTCTTCTCATCCGGTTGAAATTGACCGCCGCAGAAGTCCTCAGTAGGCTGGGGGGGTACAAAGCAGGCAGCCACACGCGCCGGTGTCGGCGGCATGGTGAACGAGAGGTTCCCTTGCGCGCCCGGAGCGGGCATCTCGCGCCAAAAGCACTCGGTCATGCGCCAGTTCAAAAATCCGACAGCGGGTCCGCCTGAGGGTGGAGCAACCGGCAAATAGCTCTCAAGGCGCAATAACCACGGCCCGAAACGCCTGGCAATTTCAGGGCCGTGGCTGCGGTAGTACCAGCGCTCCGCCGCCGCAATGTGCGGCCAGGAGATGTCGTGCAACGCAACACTCTTAACCAAACTCGCCTCCGACTGGTCGACTTCTTGAATTTGTGCTTACTGCATTCTACAGAACTCGCACGCACAAACCGGAGGTTAAATTCGCCGGGCCGGTGCAAATCAAACCATGTCTTCGATTTCAGGCATCTGATTTGACATGCGACGTTGGGCCATGACCGCTTCGGCCGGCACTCCGGAGTGCATAGGCGTTTGGATCAGTTCAATCGTAATGCGCCCCTGACGGTTTGCTTCAGGTTCAGTTTTGCGGCGAAATGCCCTGCTGGCTAACATCCCGCCGGGCCGGTGGGGCACTGCGGAAGATGTGGCGGGCCTGGCGACGCTTTTGCCCTCGGACGATGCTTTCTATGCGACAGGCGTGACGTTGGTGGTGGATTACGGATTGATGCTGGACGACCGCGAGCAGTGAAACGGAATGACCATGGACAAACGACTGAGATGAGCGCGAAGATTGAAGACTATGCCCTGATTGGCGATTGCGAAACCGCCGCGCTGGTCTCGAGGAATGGCTCCATCGACTGGCTGTGCTGGCCCGATTTCTCCTCTGAGGCGTGCTTTGCGGCTCTACTTGGCACTGAGGAGAACGGCTACTGGAAGATCTCTCCGGCCGAAGGCGAATGGACAACGAAACGCCATTATCGCGCGCATACGTTGATTCTGGAGACCACATTTGAGCATGCGGCCGGCTCATTCCGCCTTATCGACTTCATGCCGGTCCGGCAAACTCATTCCCGCATCGTTCGAATCGTGGAAGGGATTCGGGGAAATCTCCGATTGCGAATGGAGCTGGCGCTGCGCTTCGATTACGGGAGAACGGTACCCTGGGTCACGCATGTGAGAGGCGGCGTGCGCGGCGTCGCCGGCCCCAGCCTGGCTATTCTGCATGCTTCTGTCCCTGTGAAGGGAGAGGATCTTAAGACGGTAGCGGAGTTCTCAGTCGGCAAAGGCGACCGTGTGAGTTTTTCCTTGACCTATGGTCCTTCCTATAAACGCAATCCGCCGCGGATTGAGGTCATGCAGGCGCTCGATGAAACGCAGCGCCGGTGGCGCCGCTGGTCCAGGCGCTTAAAGTACAAAGGGAAATACCGCGCGATGATTGAGCGCTCGATGATAACCCTGAAGGCCATGACGTATCGACCCACGGGCGGAGTGGTGGCTGCTATAACCACTTCGCTGCCCGAGGCGCTAGGCGGCGTACGCAACTGGGACTACCGCTATTGCTGGTTGCGCGACACCACCTTCACATTGCTGGCTTTGACGCACGGCGGCTACAAAAAAGAGGCGCAGTCGTGGCAGGACTGGCTGTTACGCGCGCTGGCTGGAAGTCCCGATCAGGTGCAAATCATGTATGGCCTGAAAGGCGAGCCGCATCTGGTGGAGTGGGAAATCGATTGGCTGGCCGGATATGAGAATTCGCGTCCCGTGCGCATTGGTAATGCAGCCGCGGGACAGTTGCAACTGGACATTTACGGAGAGATGCTGGATTGCTTCTTTCACGCCCGGCGCAGCATGCGCCATTACAGCGAGGACGATTTCCGCATAATGCATAGTCTTCTTAATCACCTTGAAACGGTGTGGCAAGAGCCGGATGAGGGCATCTGGGAGACGCGCGGAAAGCCACAACACTTCACCTTCTCAAAGGTAATGGCGTGGGTGGCGTTCGATCGCGCAATCCTGTTGGCCGAGCAGCTCGGATACGAGGCTCCGGTGAGGAAATGGAAGTCGATCCGGAGGATCATTCACCGCGAGATCTGCGCTAGAGCCTACAGCAAAAAGAGGAGATGCTTTGTTCAGGCCTACGGCTCTGAAGAGCTCGACGCCGCGTTGTTGCTTATGCCGCTTGTTGGCTTTCTGCCGGGCAGCGATCGGCGCGTGAGGCGAACTGTAAAGTCGATTGAACGCGAACTGATGCGCCGGGGCCTGGTGCTGCGTTACGACACATCGAAGGCCGATGACGGGTTGCCGCCGGGAGAAGGTGTGTTTCTGGCCTGCAGCTTCTGGATGGTCAGCAGTCTAAAGGCTATTGGCCGCGAGAGAGACGCGCGAGCACTGTTTGAGCGGCTGATTGCACTCACGAATGATCTGGGGCTTTTGTCGGAGGAGTATGACGTGGAACGCCACCGGTTGGTGGGAAACTTTCCTCAGGGCTTCTCGCATATCGCACTCGTGAATGCGGCTTTCGATCTCGAAGATCGATCGCAGGTGCACAAGCGGGCTCGCCGCCCGATGCGCCGCTAAAAGCTGCCGGGCCGGCGGCCCACAAGAAAGATACTATACCGCTCGTCGACCACCGAATAGTTGAATCAACAGTACGACCAGCGCGATAACGAGCAGAATATGTATATACGCGCCGACCACGTGAAAACCAATGAATCCCACCAGCCACAACACCAACAGAATTACAAAAATGGTCCACAACATCGGGTTCTCCTCTCAATGGATAGGCGGTCGGGTTACGGGGGCCCGAAAGGCATGCACGCAATATGCTCCGCAACTCGCTAGAATTTCTGCCCTTCAGACGACGTGAAGCAAGACGAGGATCACGAGAACGAGCAGAATCAGTCCAATGCCGCCGCTGGGATAGGGGCCCCATCCCCGGCTATAAGGCCACGCCGGGATCGCACCGATCAGTAGCAGGACCAGGATTATAAAAAGAATTGTCATTACCGCCTCCTCAGCGAATGGGTTTCAGCACGCGGGGCCAACACGCGGGTCAATCTGGTAACCGCCATCCGGGCGCGCTCAGATTGAGACTTACGATGCGGAAGGGGAAGGCGGAGGTTGCCTCAATGCTGCTACGTGCTCTGGACCTTTTGCATTGAGCCATAGGCCGTCTAGGTGTCTGCGTCGCCACGTCTGGACCCGGTGGGATTCACCTGCTGAATGGTCTCTACGACGCGAAAATGGATCATGCGCCCGTTTTGGCGATTACCGGCCTTCAGCATAGCGACCTGATCGGAACCTTCACGCAACAGGATGTGGCGCTCGACAAGCTCTTCATCGACGTCGCCGAACTCAACGAACGAGTGATGAGCGGCGCCCACATGGAGAGCGTTGCCGATCTGGCAATCCGGACAGCCCTCTTATCGAGAGGGGTGGTGCACATCACAATTCCCGTGGATTTGCAGGTTCAGGAGGTGAAGAAAGGGGGTCGGCACGCAACCCCATGCATCACACTTCGGCGGTTCACGCTTATTTTGAACAATCCTCGTGCACGGTTGACGCGGGGATCGACGCGATTCAGATCAGCGATCCTGCGTCGTGTGGTGCGCAACTGGACAGCGTACTGACGCGGCGAGAACCAGTCCTCATCGAGGCGATCGTGGATCCGTTCATGCCGCCTATGCCGGCAAAGGATCAAGGCTTCATAGGCGATAAAACTGGCCGAAGCGTTGGTGCGTGGCGAACCGAACCGGGCAAAGATCGTACTTACGAATGCGCACGAAAAGGTTCGCGAACTGGTTTGACAGCTTCGTTGGAACGGAAGGGTCGGCGCAAACCCGGCGGCTGGAGTCTTCGGGGGCGATTGCGGTCAGGTAATTGATGCCTTTCGAATCCATTTGGGAACCGGGGCAGAGCACGAACACGGGCCCGACATTGGCACCATCCGGCCAGCAACTTCGTCATGATAGCAATGAGACTTCCAATCGCTCCGCTTCCCCATCTAAGCGGAAGTGGGGGTAGAATCCATGGCGGGTCCCATCGAACAAACCTCGCCCGACCGCAAACGCACAGTACGGTTCATGCTGTACTGGGTAGCAGGGTCGATGCTGTGTCTGCTGGCGCTCGCCTTCATTACAGGGGAAATTGTGGCGCATCGGGCGGAGCCGATTCTTAAGGAGACGATCGTCGAGACGCTCTCGACACGATTCGACTGCGGTGTGCAACTCGATCACTTGCATGTCGTCCTGTTTCCCCTCGTGCGCGTCTCTGGAGCGGGGCTTCGCCTTTACTCACGCGGCCAGCAATCGCAATATCCGCTGATTGCGATAGATGAATTTGGGTTTTCCGCGCCCTGGAGAGAGCTACTGGAAATCCCGACGCACATCGAGCGCGTTCATGTTAGCGGACTCGTGATCCATCTTCCTCCCAAAGCGGAGCGGGTCAGCTTGCCGCATGAGAAGACGGGTGCCCACATCAAAATATTTGTGCGGGAAATCGATAGCGACAACGCTACGCTAATTATCGAAAACGGCAAGCCCGGCAAGGTTCCGCTTAAATTCGAAATAAGCGGGCTTCGTCTTACCTCGGCCGCTGCCGGGCAGCCAATGACTTTTCAGGCTACGCTGGTCAATCCCAAGCCCGTCGGCAACATCGCCACGAGCGGCTATTTTGGCCCATTCCAGGAGGAGAGCCCCGGAGACACCGCCGTGGGCGGCCAATACTCCTTCCGCAATGCCGATCTAGGCACGTTGAAGGGAATCGCCGGAACCCTGTCTTCGCGGGGAAATTATGCCGGTACTCCCGACAACATCGTCGTTGATGGAGAAACAGCCACGCCCGACTTTCAACTCGACATCGCAGACCATCCGGTTCCATTGAACACGACCTTTCATGCAATCGTCGACGGAACCAACGGCGATACCCATCTGCAACCGGTCGATGCATGGCTGCTTCACTCGCACATCGTGGCGCGCGGCGACGTTGTGCATGATTCCAGTCGTCCCGGGCATCACATTCAACTCGACGTGTTAGTCGGGCCAGCGCTAATCCAAGACATTCTCTCTCTCGGCGCAAAAACCGAGCAGCCTCTTCTGATTGGAGGCATGCGTATGCGGACCAGTCTTAATTTGGCGCCTGGGTCTGAGAGGGTCTTGGACCGGCTTCAGATGCAGGGCTCGTTCGAAGTGCTCGATGCGCATTTTACGGACCGGAGATTCCAGTCCAAAGTGGATCAACTCAGCCTGCGCGGCGAGGGCGAAGCCAAGCAGGCAAACCAGGAGAAACAAGCGGAGAAAAGCGGCGAAGACACAGCTGAGGAAGCAAACGTGGCCTCCTCAATCAGCGGCGATTTCTCCTTTGGCGAGGGCAAGATTTCGCTCCACAATCTCGCTTTTCAGGCGCCCGGCGCCGCAATTGTGCTCAACGGAGTCTATACGCTTAACGGAGGGCAGTTGCAATTCGATGGCAAGGCGCATCTTCAAGCCAGACTCGCGCAGATGGTCACGGGCTGGAGGTCGCTGTTGCTCAAACCGCTCGATCCGGTCTTTTCCAGGGGCGACGAAGGCACTGTGATTCCCATCGCAGTGACCGGAACGCGCCGCCGCCCGCACATTGGCTTGGATCTCCACCATTAGCTAACCGCGCGTAATCCCATCGCACAGCGGGCTATCTCTGCTCACCTCAGCGTCTGGTCGACGCGCAACTCTAAGCACTGCCAGGCAGAGCAACAGGCTTATAAACGTGCGCATCAGAGGTACAAGCAAGCAAATATCCCTAGCGGAGGAAACATCATGAGTGTGAACACTATCGAGAAATTATTCCTCGAGGAGTTGAAGGACCTTTATTCGGCGGAGAATCAGATCACCAAGGCGCTGCCGAAGATGATCAAGGCAGCTAAATCGCAGGAATTGCGGAATGCTCTGGAGAAACATCTGAAAGAAACAGAGGGACAGATCGAGCGGCTGGACCGTGTCTTCGAAATGCTTGGCACGAGGCATACTTCAAAAACCTGCGAGGGCATGAAAGGTGTGCTTGAAGAAGGCTCTGAGATGCTCCAGGAAACGGAAGAGGGCGATGTACGAGATATGGCGATTATTTCAGCCGGGCAGCGCGTGGAGCACTACGAGATGGCTGCTTATGGAACCGTGCGCTCCTATGCCAAACACCTTGAAAAACCGCAGGTTGCGCAGCTTCTTGAGGAAACCCTCGAGGAAGAAAAGTCGGCTGATAAGAAACTGACCCAGATTTCAGAGCAGGTTAACCGCCAAACGAAGCGCGCCGCTTGAGGGCGCAATTAGTATGTATGCACTTCGGAAATCGAAGAGCAAGGATCGGTGTTCGAGGAGGGCGAATGTGTAGGCGCGCCCTCCTTGTCGCCGCGCCGACGTTTGACATCGCATTAGAGGGGAGCGGGACCCCAATCCGTCAGCTTTTCGCAAGCTCCGTGACGGGATTCTGTCTGCTCGGACAGCGCGAATACGTGATGGCAGCAAATCGCTGAAGGCAACATAACCCTCAGTCGTCTGCATCTCTAAGCGGTATGATACGCAAACTAAAATCCGGACAATTTCGTTTGTATTCGCGCAAGAAAGACGCGGCAACCGGCAAGCGCCGCAATCTTGGCACCTTCTCAACCCTTGAGCAAGCCAAACAGCACGAGCGCGAGGTGCAGTATTTCAAGAGGCACTGAGTGCCTTTAACCTCGGACTCGAACGTTGCGAGAACTTCTGCGATGGAGGAAGCGATGGCGAACACGGCGAAGAAATGGTCGGGCAATGTAAAGACGGTTTCGACGTATCCTCCGGAAGGCCTCTTCACTAAGGATCCCGAGACGATTGCGCGGGCGCTGGCATCAAAGAGAGTCTCGCCGAAAGGGCCTGGCTCAGGGATGAGGATGCTGACTTTTTTCATTAATCGAGCCGGCAAGAACCTGAGTGCTTCGCGGAAGGCCAAGCTCGAAAAGGCCAAGGAGTTGCTGTCTGAGCGGGTACGCGAGGCTGGGGACACGCGCCAGCGAGGGCGGAAGAAGGCCGCATGAAACCGGCACGGCCCGCTGCGCTTGAGAGCCGCTCCCACAGCGTCAAGCGGACGCAAATGCCCAAACGGAGCGGCAACTCACGAGAGAGCAATCGCATGGAGTGAAAGCGATCATGGAGGTGGGCCCATATGCCGGATAAAGAGACTGTTGAGAAAGCCAAGCAGGATTTGAAGGAAGGCAAATCGCCCTCGACCGCAGCGGGTGAATTCGTCCACGAGGAAATCAAACATGTGCGTGAGGGGAAGCACGGAGCGCGATCTCCCCAGCAGGCAATCGCAATCGGCCTGAGCGAGGCGCGAAGGGCGGGAATCCCCTTGAAGGCGCCCGCAAGCGGCAAAACCAGTGCGTCCACCAAGAAGAAGGCAGAGCGCGACTATGAAAAGGGCCAAGAGGCGCCGAGTACACACAGGGAGGGTTCCACGCCCAGAGGCAAGGCCCGCATGAAGGCGATGAAGCGAGAGCCAAAGAATACGGTGAGCCATGCGGCGTTGTCGAGCCAGCAAAAGAATGCGGCCAAGAGGCGCAAGAAGCAAGCGGGCAGTTAGGGTGGTTTTTCGGCCCACCCTCTGTCGCTCCCAGGCAAACTGCTGACGGCGCTGCATCTGAATCGAATATCGTGCTGTAGCTTGTTGCTGGCTCATTTTTGCGTGTCAATCCGGGCTTTGAGGAGGGTACGATGGCAGGACGTCCCTTTTGGTCGGGGCAACTCAAGATCTCGCTGGTGTCTTTTGGCATTCAACTGTTTCCGGCCACCAATACTCAAAGTGGAATAAAGTTCCATCAGATCGATCGCGCCACCGGCCAGAGAATCCGCCATCGCAATGTGACCGACGAAAGCGAACCGGTTGAGAATACGGAAATCGTCAAGGGATACGAGTACAGCAAGGGAAAATATCTCATTGTCGAGCCCGACGAGATCGCAAAGCTGCGCGTGGAGACGAAGAGCGTGATCGACGTGAAGCAATTCGTCGCTCTCTACGAACTCGCTCCAGCGCTCTTTGAAAAGCCCTATTTTGTCATTCCGGAGCCGAAGGAATCCGCTGACGCGTTCGCCGTGGTGCGCAAGGCGATGGAGCAAACGGGCAAAGCTGCGCTGGGAGAGATAGCCTTCGCCGGCCGGGAGCATCTTGTGGCAATCGCCGTGCCACCCGACCCGACGCAACTGGGGTTGATGGCGTATACGCTTCGATACGAAGAAGAGCTGCGCAAAAGCGAGGATTACGTCCCCGACGCTTCCGACCTCAAAAAAACGGAGATCGACAAAAAGCAGCTCGCCATGGCAACCCAGTTGATCGAAGCCTATTCGCACCCTCTAAATCTGGGCGATTTCAAAGACGACTACGAAGCGGCGCTTCGCGAGCTGATCGATGCAAAACAAAAGAATGCCCCATTGCCGCTCGAGTACGAAGCGCCTAAGCCAACCAAGGTAATTAATCTTATGGACGCCCTGCGCGAAAGCGTCAGTCACGCGAAACATCCCTCGGCCGACGCCCGGCGTACGGCAAAGTTGCCCCCGAAAAAGGGCCCTGTGATGGTGGGCGGCGGCAAGCGCAAGCAGAAGGCCGCATAAGCCATGGCCACGGGGACGAAATCCAGGTTGCCTGCCGCCGCCAGCCGGAGAAGAAAGCCGTCTACACCCTCCCGCCCGCTTGCACGTTACCAATCGATGCGGGATTTCAAGGCGACAGCAGAGCCCCGTGGAAGCAAGCGAGGGCGGCCGTCGCCGGATGGGGCGACCGCGCTGCCGTTCGTGGTACAAAAGCACGCCGCAACCCGATTGCACTACGATTTCCGGCTGGGATGGAATGGCGTGCTGAAAAGCTGGGCGGTGACCAAAGGCCCAAGCTATTTTCCGGGGGATAAGCGGCTCGCCGTGCAGGTTGAGGACCATCCACTTGAATACGGCAGCTTCGAGGGAACCATTCCCAAAGGACAGTATGGCGGGGGCGCCGTGATGGTGTGGGACACGGGCACATGGGAGCCGCTTGACGATGTGGATCGCGGCCTGAACGACGGGCGCATGAAATTCGAACTGCACGGGACAAAGCTGAAAGGGCGCTGGGCTTTGGTTCGCATGCACGGCCGGGCCGGCGGCGAGCCAGACAAACCCAATTGGCTCCTCATCAAGGAAAAAGACGCCTACGCGCGCGAGGACTCGGATACGCCCATCACAGAAGAGGCCCCAGACAGCGCAACAACAGGCCGGACAATTGAGGAGATCGCCAGCGACAACGGACGCGTGTGGAATTCAGCACGCGGCAATGGACGAGCAGACCGAAAGCCGAGCGACAAAGAGCGGTCAACAAGAACGGCCGCCAATGCGGAAACACCCAAAGAGCACGCCGGCTCGATCGCCGATCTGAGCTCACTCCCGCGCGAACGATTTCCCGGATTCATCACGCCGCAACTGGCGCAGCAGACGGCAGCGCCGCCCAGCGGAAGCGATTGGCAGCATGAATTGAAGCTCGATGGCTACCGGATTCAGATTCATATTTTGCCGGGCAATGATCGCAGGTCAAATCCGAGAGCAAAACTTCTCACGCGTAAAGGCCTCGACTGGACCTCCCGCATGCCGGACATTGCCAACGCGGCGGCGCGGCTGCACGTAACCAGCGCCATTCTCGATGGTGAAGCCGTGGCGCTCGACGAAAGAGGAGTGAGCGATTTTGCGGCGCTGCAGGCGGCGTTTCACGAAAAGAGACAACGTTACATCGTCTATTTCGCGTTCGACATTCTGCACCTGGATGGGCACAACCTGCGCAATTTGCCATTGTTGGAGCGAAGGGAGATTCTTGCCGGGCTGCTGCGTGGCAGGGATGAGGGCACGCCGCTGCGGTTGAGTGAAAGCCTGGAAGCGGATGGAAAAATAGTGTTCAAAAAAGCTTGCGCTCTTGGAGCGGAAGGCATTGTGTCGAAGCTCGCGACTGCGAAATACACCTCCGGTCGGGGAAGCTCCTGGCTCAAGGTGAAATGTCGTCAAGAACAAGAATTCGTGATCGGCGGGTTTACTCTGCCTTCAAAGGGAGACGCCGGAATCGGGGCATTGCTACTCGGTTATTACGACCGAGGAAAGCTTCGCTACGCCGGACGTTCGGGAACCGGGTTCACGCAGAAGATTCATCGCACGATTCGATCCCAACTGGAGGAGTTGAAGCAGAAAGATTCGCCTTTTGCCGACGTACCGCGTGAAGTGAGACGGACTGCGCATTGGGTAAAACCGCAACTGGTTGCGCAGATCGTTTTCTCGACGTGGACGAGAGACCATCTGGTACGGCAGGCAGCGTTCAAAGGCCTGCGCGAGGACAAACGCGCGACCGAAGTTGTGCGCGAGACCGCTGCCGCTCCGGCGGCGGCCGCACGCAGCGCATCTGCCGAGCAGGGGTCAACGAGGCGCCCGAAACGAAACAGGAAGGAGGTGAAACCCATGATGGGACTTGCGATTACGCACCCGGACAAGGTGCTGGACCAGGAGAGCGGGATGACGAAGCAGGACCTTGCCGAGTATTACGCGGCGGTAGCGGAACATTTGCTCCCGCATATTTCGAACCGTCCGCTTAGCGTGGTCCGCTGCCCCGATGGCAACAGCAAGCCCTGCTTTTTTCAAAAGCACGTAGGCCTCGGACTGCCGGCCGGCGTGAACAGCGTTTCTATTCGCAGCCCCAAGAGCGGCAAGAAAGAAGATTACCTCACGGTGGACTCGAGCCAAGGATTGGTAGGCCTGGCGCAGATGGGCGTGTTGGAGATTCATCCGTGGGGTTCGAAAAACGATTCGCTCGAGCGGCCTGACCGCATCGTTTTCGATCTCGACCCAGATGCAGCAATCGATTGGGCAACGCTCGGGCAAACCGCGCGTGACTTGCAAGGGCGGCTGAAGAAGCTTGGGCTGGAAAGCTTTCTGAAGAGCACGGGCGGAAAGGGACTTCACGTGGTTGTGCCCATTGAACCGGAACATGATTGGCCTGTGATCAAAGATTTTGCGCATCGCCTGGTACTCGATATGGAGAAGGATAAGCCGGATCTTTACGTGACCAAGATGACAAAGGCATCCCGGAAGAATCGCATCTATCTCGATTACTTACGCAACGACCGCGAATCCACGTCGGTGGCGCCGTATTCGCCGCGCGCGCGGCAAGGAACTCCCGTGGCAGTGCCCTTGCGGTGGAATGAATTGGATGCGGCAAGACCGCCAGCCTTTCACGTTGCGGATCTTGGGCAATGGCGAGCACGGCTGCGACGCGACCCATGGGCAAGATTCGATGCGGTGAAGCAAAGTCTCGGCGAAAAAGCACTGCGCGCTACTAGTGCTCTGTCCGCGTGATTTTCGAATCAACCAGAACCAGTGCGGGTCTGGAGACCTGCGCTACAGCCGATCTGGAGATCGGCGCTACAGTTGCGTCCAGCTACTTTGGAGCCGCTATGGACGACGCCGCGCAGATCTTTAAGATGGCCTCGCCAAACCGCTCGGCTTTGGCGGGACCGATTCCATCGATGGCCAATAATTGCGCTACGTTCGCAGGGCGCTCAAGCGCCACTGCCTGCGACGTGCGGTCATGCAGCACCAAGTAAGAAGGGACGCCCAGGCGCCTGGCCTCGGCGGTTCTCCACTCGCGGAGCTGCGCAGCCAAAGCCTCGATAGCGGGATCAAATTGCACTGGCGCGCGGTCTGTTTCTATCGCGGCGGGCTTTCGCTTGGCGGGCTGCACTGCGGTTTTGCTGTCTTTCCTCCTTGGCGGCATTGCGCTGCCAGCATCGAATTCCTTGGCGATTCCGTCGCCGATCAGCAACGGCAGCGCCGTTGCCGATCGCACCTCCATGCCTGCCTCGGTCAGCCGCACCTTGCGAAAGCGCAGGACCTCGCCATTCTTTTCGAACTCCGAATTTTCGATGGCAACGATTCCCGCGCGCGCCATGGCATCGAGCAGCCGGTCGAATTCGCCGCGGCTCATTCTGCCGACGAGTTCGAGACTCCGTTGCAGAGTTCCCGCGGCCAGATAATTCACTGGCCGCAGCTCGTCCACGATGGCCTGGGCGATGCGGCGCTCGGTTGCCGTGGCTTGCCGGAACTGGCGCAGCACTGCGCCTGCCGGGTCGCAGACGTCGCAGATTCCGCAGGGCCGGCCCGCGTCTTTTTCGTCGCCAAAGTGGCGTACCAGCGCAGCCATCCGGCACGTGCTCGATTCCGTATAACGCAGCACCTTCTCGAACTGCTCGGCGCGAACCTGCGCCTGAATTAGATAAGTTTTCTTCCATCCCGCCGCGCCTCGGGTGACGGCGCCCCCGAAGTCTACGCGCGCGCCACCGTGAATCTCGAGCTTCTCAAGCGCTTTGTCGAACTCCTCTTCACTCAGGCCGGACGCGGCTCGCAGTTCTTCCACCGGCCGCGATTCATCGCCCAGCGCCGAAAAAACCTTGTTCAGGTGTTCGACGGGCGGATAGTCGCGATTGAGAAAAAAGTCGTGCGTTCGCTGGTCGGAATAGGAGTGCATCAGATAGGTGCGGCTCAATGCGCCATCGCGGCCGGCGCGGCCAATCTCCTGGTAATAACCCTCCAGCGTAGCCGGAAGACCGGCGTGAATGACGGTACGAATATCGGCCTTGTCGATCCCCATGCCGAAGGCGATGGTAGCCACCACGGCCTCCAGTTCGCCGTTCTGAAAGGCCTTCTGCACGCGGTCGCGTGTTTGAGCGTCGAGCCCAGCATGGTAAGCCGCCGCCGGAATCGCGAGGGAAAGTTCCGCGGCCAGGCTCTCGGACTGTTTTCTTGAAGTGGCATAGACGATGGCTGGCCGGCGCGCGGGATTGGCAAGCAGGCGGCATATCGCTCCCGCACGCGCCGGAACCGGGAGCTCGACCACTTCGACGCAGAGATTCTCGCGCCGAAAGCCGTGAATGAATTGAATGGGTTCGATCATGCCCAGTTGCGCCAGGATGTCTGCCTGTACCGTGGGCGTGGCAGTTGCCGTCAATGCAATCACAGGCGCGGGATCGGCAGAGCCACGCAGAGCCGGCAGATACTGGCCCAGCATCCGGTAGTCGGGCCTGAAGTCGTGGCCCCATTGCGAGATGCAATGCGCCTCATCAATGGCGATCAGCGCCAGTTTGCCTTTGGCCAGCATCTCGGGAAATCCCGGCACGCGCAAGCGTTCCGGCGCCACGAATAAAAACTGCAGGTTGCCTCGCAGATAATCCGCGCACGCCTGACGGGCCTGTCCGCGTTCGAGACCGGAGTGAATCCGCGCCACGTGCAACCCGAGCGCAGCCAGTTTCGATGCCTGATCTTCCATGAGTGAAATCAGCGGCGAGATCACCAGCGCCGTCCCGCCGCGTACAATGGCGGGCAACTGGTAGCAGAGCGACTTCCCTGCCCCAGTGGGCATTACCAGCAACAGGTCGCGCCCCGCGAGGACCGCGCGGCAAACCTCCTCCTGATTGGCGCGGAACTGCGCAAAGCCGAACACGGACTGCAGTGGCCCGGCGAGCATCTCTCGATTGTTTGAGGAGGTCTTCAATTAAAAACGCTCCGCGAGCAAGCCCAAAGAAGACTTTGCGTTCCTACCTAAACTTTACAGGAGCGCAGATGGTGGAACCGCCGCAAAGCGCGCGCGAGATCGCAGCAATTGCATCATGAAACAAATTAATTTTGACTGCAGTTTTGAACGGGCACGACACTTCCGGCGCCCGCCCTGCCAGCGCGCATTGGAATGGTACCTGACCTAGAGGATTTACAATTCCTCATTGGGTTCAGGGCTGTTTTCCGGCGGATCTGCGAGGCAGGCTCGCAGAAGCTTGTCGCCGAGCAAACAGCCACGCGTTTCCATCCCCGATCGAGGTTTCCCGATGATTTCCTTTCTTGCCTTGCGCCGTATCGCGTCTTCTTTTGCGCCGATTCTTGCTGTTTCGATTCTTCCCATTCTTGCCGCGCCGCTTCCCGTTGCCGGCCAGAGCCCCGAGGGCCGCCGCGGCTACTACTCCGAACCGGCGTTGCATGGCGATATCGTCGTCTTCATCTCCGAGGGCGATCTATGGTCAGTGAGCGTGCACGGCGGCGCCGCGCGCCGACTTACCACAGGCTCGGGCACTGAGGGCCTGCCCCGGATCTCGCCCGATGGGCAGACGGTCGCGTTTCTCGCCAGCTACGAAGGGCCGTCGGAAGTCTACACCATTCCTATTGAGGGCGGGCTGCCGCAGCGTCGAACCTGGGACGGCAACTCTCTACCGGAGGGTTGGTCTCCCGATGGCCGGCTATTGATCGCGACCGGCCGCTATTCCACGCTGCCCGGCACTGAGC
Source organism: uncultured Acidobacteriaceae bacterium (assembly GCA_963848805.1). Lineage (GTDB taxonomy): Bacteria > Acidobacteriota > Terriglobia > Terriglobales > Acidobacteriaceae > Telmatobacter. The sequence goes on from CAWKFD010000031.1 coordinate 204,627, forward strand.
TGGCGCTGATCGACAGCCACGGTGGCCGCGAGATTGCTCCTCTGGCGCAGGCGGCCGAAGGGGCTTACTCTACAGACGGTTCCACACTTTTCTTCACACGCTGGTTTAAGCAGCCGAGCGAAACCAAACGTTACAAAGGCGGCTGGGCGGAAAATATTTGGCGCTTCGACGGCAAAGACGAGGCGGTGCCCCTCACTGCGGACTGGGCGGGCACGTCAACGAATCCGATGTACTGGAAGGGGCGTGTGTATTTCCTCTCCGACCGCGATGGGGTGATGAATGTCTACTCGATGACGGCGCAGGGCCGGGACGTGAAGCAGGAGAGCCATCAGCATTTGTTCGATGTCTCATTCGCATCGCTCGACGATGGACGCGTGGTTTACGCGTCGGGCGCGGACCTCTGGCTGCTCGATCTCGAAACCGGCCACGACGCTCTAATCCCCATCACGCTGGTTTCGGACTTCGACCAGATGCGCCAGCACTGGGTGACTATGCCGCTCCAATACCTGACCGCGGCGCACATTTCTCCAGATGGATCGAGGGTAGTGCTGACGGCGCGTGGCGAAATCTACAGCTTTCCGGCCAAGACCGGACGCATTGTGAGAGTGGCCGGCGAATCGGATGTTCGCTATCGCGAGGCACGTTTCCTTCCTGATGGCTTTAGCATCGTAGCGCTGTCAACCAAAACCGGCGAGACGGAGTTCTGGAGGTTTGCCGCCGACGGCGAATCCGCGCCCGAGCAATGGACAAACGACGCAAAGGTTCTGCGCCTGGAGGGTGTTCCCTCGCCCGACGGCCACTGGCTTGCGCATCACGACAAGGACCAGCAGCTCTGGCTTTACAACATCAAAACCAAAACCGACAAGCGCATCGCACAATCGATGAACGGCGACTTCGACGACCTGAGCTGGTCGCCCGACAGCCAGTGGCTGGCATACACTGAGACGGCCGACAACACATTCGATCAGATCAAGGTGCTGAATGTTGCATCGGGCGCGATCGAGGCCTTGACCTCGGACCGCTACAACAGCGGGAACCCGGTGTGGAGCATGGATGGGAAATGGCTTTACTTTCTTTCCGACCGGAATCTGCAGAGCACTGTCAATTCTCCCTGGGGGCCACGCCAGCCGCAGCCGCACTTCGTGCGCGCGATGAAGATTTTCGAACTGGCGCTGACGCCGGGCCTGCGTTCTCCTTTCCTGCCTCCCGACGAGCTTCATACCGGCGCACCGGAAAAGACGATTGAGCAGAAGCCGGACAGCAAGCCGGAAAAGGAAGCGGCGCCGGCGGTGGCTGCCCCAGACAAGAAGCCCGCGGCTACGAGTCCGTCCACACCAACCCAAACCGCAACAGCCAAAAAGGGCGAAAAAGGCGAGGACAACGGAGCCAGCAAGGGAGAGAAGAAGCATTTCGAGGTGAAGATAGATTTCACCGCCCTGGATTCGCGGCTGGATGTGGTTCCCGTGCCTCCGGGCAATTACGGCTCGCTGCAGGCAACAGACAAGCGGCTTTGTTGGCTTAGCGCCAGTGGCGGAGCTGTGCCGGAACAGTTTCTGCAGTGCCTCGACATCGCCAATAAGGGCAACGAGCCGGACACGGTGCTGGCCGGCGTAGAGGGTTTTGAAATTTCACTGGACCGGAAGAAGCTGCTCGCAGCCAGGCGTGATGGTTTATACGTCATCGACTCCGACATCGTGGGCGCCGCGCTCAACAGTCCCAAGGCACTGTCTAAAGCGGCCATCGATCTGTCGCACTGGACCATCAGTACCAATCCGCATGATGAGTTTCGCGGCATATTTCTGGATGCCTGGCGTCTGGAGCGCGATTATTTTTACGACCCCAAGATGCAGGGCGTGAACTGGGTGGCGATGCGCGATCGCTATTTGCCGCTGGTGGATCGCGTGGCCAGCCGCGACGAATTGAACGCCGTGATTGCGCAGATGGTGAGCGAGCTCTCCGCGCTGCATACTTTCGTTGGCGGCGGCGACGACCGCAAGCCCACGAATGAGATTGCAACAGCCACGCTGGGCGCGGTGCTGCGCCGCGATGAAAAGGCCGGCGGATATGTGGTGGAACACATCTACCAGTACGATCCCGACCTGCCCAATCTGGCTCCGCCGCTGGCGCGCGCCGATTCGCTCGTGAAGGAAGGCGAAACCATTGTCAGCATCGACGGGCAGAACCTGCTGAACGTGCCCGGACGAGCGCGAACTGCTACGCGGCAAAGCCGGCCAGCAGGTGATGCTGCGCGTTAAACCGGCCTCCGGCGAAGTTCGCGATGTGCTGGTGATGCCCATCAGCGAAAGCGACGACGCCCGCATGCGCTACGCAGAGTGGGAGTACACGCGGCGCATCCAGGTGGATTCGATATCCAAGGGCGCCATCGGGTACGTTCACCTCGAGGCCATGGGTACAACCGATATCGACCAGTGGGCGCGCGATTATTTCCCGATCTTCAATCGCCAGGGGCTGATTATCGATGTGCGCCATAACCAGGGCGGCAACATCGATTCGTGGCTGCTGGACGATTTGCTGCGCAAGGCGTGGTTCTACTGGCAGCCGCGCGTCGGCAATCCCTCGTGGAACATGCAGTATGCATTTCGCGGCCATATCGTGGTTCTTTGCGATTATGCGACAGCATCGGACGGCGAATCGTTCACCGAAGGTTTCAAGCGCTTCCACATGGGCACGGTGATCGGCACGCGTACCTGGGGCGGCCAGATCTGGCTCTCAGAAAGCAACACCCAGGCGGACAATGGCCTGGCCACAGCAGCGGAGACCGGCGTGTATGGACCGGAAGGAGCCTGGCTGATCGAGGGACATGGCGTCGATCCGGATAAGGTGGTCGACAATTTGCCTCACGCCACCTTCGAAGGCTCGGATGCACAACTTCAGGCCGCGATCGATCTGCTCACGCAGCAGATCAAGGCGGACCCGCAGCCTGTGCCACAGCATCCGCCGTATCCTGACAAGTCGTTCAAATATCAGCCGTGATTTTCCGCTTCGATAGCGCCCTGGATTGCGACGCGCCCAACCGATTCGCGAGGTTTCCGGCTCAATCCGGACCCTGTTTCAGAAGCGGTGGGCGATCCCTTTTGCATCGGGCGCGGGCGCGCAAATTACAGTAGAAGAAGCGATGCCTTCCGCCGCGCATCCTATAGGAAGTACCAGTAAACCTGACTTGTGAGCGATCAAGAGCCACGCATCAAAACCGGCGAATCTTCGGGCGCAGCGAAGCCGCGCGCCGGGGGTGGCGTGTCGCACGCGTGGCGCGCGCTGCGGCATCGCAACTTCCGCCTTTTCTTTGGCGGGCAAACTATCTCGCTGATTGGCACCTGGATGACGCGCATCGCCACGGCGTGGCTGGTGTACCGACTCACTCATTCGGCGCTGCTGCTGGGGACGGTGAGCTTCGCAGGTCAGATTCCCACATTTCTCTTGGCGCCCTTCGCCGGCGTCTGGGTTGACCGGCTCAACCGCAGGCAAGTGCTGGTTTGGACGCAGACGCTGTCGATCGTGCAGTCGCTGGCGCTGGCGGGTCTGACGTTCTCAGGGCGGATCACCATCCACTGGATTCTGGTTCTGAGCGTCATGCAGGGACTTATCAACGCCTTTGACATGCCTGGACGCCAATCCTTTATGGTGCAGATGGTGGGCGACCGCGCCGACCTGGGCAACGCCATTGCCATCAATTCGTCGATGGTTAACCTGGCCCGGTTGATCGGCCCTTCGTTAGCCGGCATCATAATCGCGGCTACCAACGAAGGCTGGTGTTTCCTTATCGATGGCATCAGCTATTTTGCGGTCGTCGCCTCGCTGCTGATGATGCGCCTGGACGTTCCGGCCGCTCGGCGCGCGGCCACCTCAATGTTCAACGAGATGAAGGAGGGCTGGAGCTATGTTTCGGGTTTCCTGCCCATCCGCACCATTCTTATGCTTTTTGCCGTTGTAAGCCTGATGGGCATGCCTTACGTTGTGCTCATGCCCATCTTTGCGGCCCAGGTGTTGCACGGCGGGCCGCATACCCTCGGGTTCCTGATGGGCGCCATGGGAGTGGGCGCGCTCGTCTCCGCGCTTTCGCTGGCCGCGCGCAAAAACGTGCGCGGCTTGATCCGCATGATTCCCATCGCCGCCGCCGTCTTTGGATTGGGATTGATCGGCTTTGGGCTGTCGCGCGTTTTCTGGCTCTCGATGCTGATGGCATTTATATCGGGCATGGGCATGATGCAGGGCATGGCGGCGAGCAACACGATCATCCAGACGCTGGTGAGCGAAGACAAGCGCGGCCGCGTGATGAGTTACTACACCATGGCGTTTATGGGCATGGCGCCGTTCGGCAGCCTGCTGGCTGGATCCATGGCACGTGCGATCCCGACGATGCCAATCTGGATTGTGACGGGGATGGTGCTGACCGGCGCGCAATGGACCGTGATTTTGAACGGGGCTGTTGTCGTGCTCGGCGCAGCCTGGTTTTTCACGCGTCTGCCGGCGGTGCGGCGCGTGGTCCGGCCCATCTACCAGGAGATGGGCATCATTCCCGCGGCCAGAGAGATGGCGGCGGAGCAGGTACAGTCATGAAACAGGGGTCAGAGGTCAGGGATCAGGGGTCAGACGTTGCAGCGAAGGCAAGCGGAATCCACGCCACGCGAGAAAACGCGGCTACAAATCGTCTCGCACGAAGCTGAATCGGCCGTGAAGAAAGCGGGCGATGGAGGGCCCACGCGGCGAAAATCGGGCCGAGCGACGGAGCCGCCCCGGGTCTCGGGGCGCTGGCTGCTCGGCGCAGTGGCCTTGGCCGTCGCGGCCGCGGCGCTGTGCGGCTGGTGCGCCCTGTGCCTGCTTTTCTGGCAAGGGAGCTGGCAGTTGCTCTATCATCCGGCGACCGCGATTACGCGCACGCCGGCCAGCGCCGGGCTGGCCTTCGATTCCGTAGAATTTGCCGCCGGCGACGCAGGCGTACCGCGGCTGAGCGGATGGTGGATTCCCGCCGCGCCCGAAGCTCGATTCAGTCGCTACACCGTGCTTTATCTGCATAGCCAGAATGGCAATCTCGGCGACACAATCGACGCGCTCGCACGGCTGCACGCAGTGGGCGTGAATGTGCTGGCATTCGATTATCGCGGCTACGGACAAAGCGCATTCGTGCGGCCCAGTGAAGAACACTGGCGGCAAGATGCAGATTGGGCACTCGCCTACTTAACTGCAACACGGCATATTGAAATGCACACAATCGTCCTCAAGGGCAGCGGGTTGGGCGCAAACCTTGCACTGGAAGTGGCAGCATCGCACCGAGAGCTTGCCGGAGTGTTTTTGGATTCGCCACTCGAAGATCCCATGGCCGCTATTTTTACTGACGCACGCGCTCGGCTGGTTCCCGCTCACCTGGTGGTACGCGACCGCTATGACCTGAATATGCCAGCCGCAGCGCTGCGCATTCCCTCCTTGTGGATTGAACGAACCGCGCAGCCCGGCAAAACCGGCTGGTCCAACGAACCGGATGCCTATCGGAAAGTCGCAGCGCGCAAAACGATCGTCTGGCTTAATGCTTCCGGAAACCCTGAGAAGCAGTATGCAGATGTGCTGTCAGGGTGGCTCGATGGTTTGCTCGATGGCGAAGTGTCCTGATTTGCCCGCACTCGAAGGAACCCATTCCTCAAAATCCACTCATGAAACCCCTACCCGCGCCGATAGTTCAATTAAAGCGTTTTTATCTGCAGGGGGTAAGGGCCAATGAGTCAAGTACACGTTGCGAGTCGTCCGCGCGCAGGTCGCCGGTGGACGAAGAATTTGTTGCAGGCAGCTGCACTGGCGCTGCTTGTCACCTTAGCATTACCCGCAAGGGGCGGCGAAGTGCGCGCCGTAAAGTCACGTGTTGCACCCGTCTATCCTGAGATTGCCAAACGCCTGAAGGTGACCGGCGAGGTCAAACTTGAAGCCATTGTAGACGCCCAGGGAAAGGTGAAAGACGTGAAACCGGTGAGCGGAAACCACATGCTGGAGACGGCCGCCGAAGACGCGGTGCGCCAATGGAGATTCGAGCCCGGCGACGGTGACGCGACTGTGACCGTTGCCGTCAATTTCTCGCTCACCCAGTAGTTCCAAGCTGTCTGCAGCCGCGGCTGCGCGCTCGAGAGGGCGAGGCATACTCGCCCACTGGGCATTTGCTGGGTCGCGCCAGCGCCGATCTCTCATGCGCGACTTGAAGTGGTTCTCGCCGCCGCGCATTTCCGCAGCCAGGAAATTCCCCATGCACTCAGCGACGAAATCGCTCGCCCGCGGAGGCAAATTGCGTTCCGCGGCAATGCCGGGCGAGACCGTTCCCGCCTCGCTTTGGCCCATGTAAAATTGAGGGATTAGCAGCGTATCAGAGGCCGGAAATTGGGCTAATCCCTTGAGGACTACGACCGTCGAGGCTTATGCCATCAATTTCAGAAGTTTAGCGGCGGTCACCGGGCGGGCTTGCCTCCCGTGGCGTTCCCGGTTTCCATAATAAGTCCCATCTCAGCAATGATTTGGAATATTATAGGCAATTGGGAGAAGCACCCATATACCGCAGTTAGGAGCGTGTCATTCAGAGATGAGGGCACATTAACGGTTGCGCTTCTCGGGCCTGACGAAGGGCTCCGTAAGATGGTTGCCGGCACTTTATCCAAGTACAATCGCGTGCGGTTCAAGGAATTTGCTTCTTTCCCGGCCAAGCTGGAAGATCTGCCAAACGCGCTCGAGAACTTCCAGGTCGTAATGATCGACGTAGACTACGACCCGAATTACGCGTTCGCTCTGGTGCAAACCATCTGCGCCATGGGTCGCATATACGTGATGGCCTACTCGGCGCAGGCCGATATGAAGTCGGCCGTGCACTTCATGCGCGCCGGTATACGCGAGTTTCTCACCCTGCCGCTCGATACTGCTGAAATCACTGCCGCTTTGGGGCGGGCCGTGGCCCACCATGCGGCGCCGCAAAAGGAGGCGGGAGACGCGGCTGGCAAACTGTTCGTCTTTCTGGGCACAAAAGGGGGTTGTGGAGTCACCACGCTGGCGGCGAATTTTGCGCTGGCGCTGGCGCAAGAGTCCGTTCGCGAAACTCTGCTCATCGACCTCGGCCTACCCCTTGGCGACGTGGCCATCAACCTGGGCATGGTCACCGAGTACTCCGTCGCATCTGCTCTGCAAGATCCGGACCGCCTGGATGCCAGTTTTCTCACCAATCTGGTCGTCAAGCACAGCTCGGGTCTGTCGGTGCTGGCGGCTCCCAGCGACTTTCCGGAGAAACCGCGCCCTGATGGGGACATCGACAAGCTCGTTAAGGTCGCGCGCGAGGCCTTCGATTTCGTGGTAGTGGATGCGGGTTCGAGAGTAGACCTGATGGATTCGGCTCTGTTTGGAGAAGCCGCTACCGTTTACCTCATCACGCAGGTTGGTATAAGCGAACTGCTCACCGCCAATCGCATGGTCACCAGATTCTTCGCCACACGGAGCGAGACCCTCCAGATTGTACTCAACCGCTATAAGCCCAGCGATCTGCTCTTCGACGAAACACAGATCAACAAGGCCCTCACCCGGCCCGCACAGTGGAAGATTCCCGACGATTATGGCGCGGCGAGAAGAAAGCGGGAGACCGCGACTCCGATGGTCATGGTCGACTCTGCAATTTCGCAGACCATCCGCCAGATGGCTAAATCGGCCGCCGGCGTGGTCCCCGAGAAGAATGAAAAGAAGGGCTTCTTCAGCTTTCTGCGGTGAGAAGGCAGGGAGAAGGGAATAGGGAGTAGGAAAACGAGAGTTTCCGCATTAAGGCAGAGGGCGTACTCGACCCGGAGCGCGCCCTTTTCTATTCCCTATCGGCTACTCCCTATTCTCTATCCAGCCGCTCCGTGGCACTTTTTATATTTCTTGCCGCTGCCGCAGGGACAGGGATCGTTGCGTCCCGGCGTTTTGCCCGTTCGGCGCTGCTGCTGCTGGTTTCCGTCTCCGCCACCTGAGCGGCTAGCCACGGCCAGCTCGCGCTCCTTCTTGCGCGCAAATTCCTTTTCGATCTGGTCGATCGTAGTCGATGGCTGGCGCGTGGCAATCGTGATCTCCCGCGGTGCGCCGTCGGCCCCGTCCAGCGGCTGCGCGGCGCTTGCTACGCGGGGTGCCTGAGGGACCGGGCCACGTGGCCGCAGCGGTACCGCAACTCCCTGCCCGTCGGGACCTGAATCACGCTGACGCGGCGCCGCATCCACCGGCTGTCCGTCGGGTCCCAGAATCTGCATGCGGAAGAGGAACCGCACCGTATCTTCCTGGAACTTCAGCATCATGGCCTCGAACATTTCGAAGGACTCGCGCTTGTACTCCACCAGGGGGTCCCGCTGTGCGTAGCCGCGCAGGCCAATTCCTTCTTTCAGATGGTCCATCGAGAGCAGGTGATCTTTCCATAGCCCATCGATTACGCTCAACATCACCATCCGCTCGTGGTAGCGCATGGTCGAGGCGCCGAGAATCTTCTCCTTCGCCGAATAGGCTTCTGTCAACTTCGCGAAAATCTCATCGCCCAGCTCATGCCGCGTCATGGTCCCCGGCTTGATGCCCGATGCCGAGAGATTGAATCCGAAGTGGTCGACGAGTTTTTCGCCCAGGCCCTTCAAGTCCCACTGATCGGGGCGAACGCGCTCGCCGGCGAACTCATCGAGCAATCCGCTCAAGATGCCGCCAACGTAATCCTCCAGAATCAACTCGCGCTGCTCCACGCCCTCGAGCAGCTGCCGGCGCAGGCCATAGACAGCCTCGCGCTGCTTGTTCATCACGTCGTCGTACTCGAGCAGATGCTTGCGGCTCTCGAAGTTCTGCGCTTCCACGGCTTTCTGGGCGCCTTCGATGCGCTTGGAAATCATGCGCGACTCAATGGGCACGCCCTCTTCCATGCCCAGCCGCTCCAGCAGCGTACTGACCCACTGCTTGGCGAAGATGCGCATCAAATCGTCTTCCAGCGAAAGATAGAAACGCGACTCGCCGGGATCGCCCTGGCGCCCGGCACGCCCTCTGAGCTGATTGTCGATGCGCCGCGACTCGTGCCGCTCCGTGCCCAGAATGAACAACCCGCCGGCCGCGATCACCGCTTCGTGATCCTGCTGCGCGGCCGCGGCGTGAACCGCGTTGGCCGCCGCCCAATCCGCATCGGCGACCTCGAACTCCTGGCCCTGGTAGTAGAAGCGCTGGAAACCCGCGGGCGCCATGGGGTTGATGGCGCCCTCGGCCACGCTGATGGCCCGCGCCTTGCTTTTCTTCACCAGTTCCTGGCGGGTCATAAAATCCGCGTTGCCGCCAAGCAAAATATCCGTGCCGCGGCCGGCCATGTTGGTGGAAATGGTCACCATTCCCAGCCGACCGGCCTGCGCCACAATTTCCGCCTCGCGCTCGTGGAACTTTGCGTTCAGCACCACATGGCGCACGCCCTTGCGCTGCAAAATCCCTGACAGCCGCTCCGATTTCTCGATCGACACGGTGCCCACCAGCACCGGCTGCCCCTTTTCGTGCAGCTCCGCGATATTGTCGGCCGCCGCGTTGTACTTTTCCTTCTCGGTGCGGTAGACCACATCGGCATTTTCGAGGCGCAGAAGCGGCCTGTTGGTGGGGATGACGACAATCTCCAGCTTGTAAATCTTTTCGAACTCGGCCGCTTCGGTCTCTGCCGTGCCTGTCATGCCGCTGAGCTTTTGATAAAGGCGGAAATAATTCTGGAAGGTGATGGTGGCCAGCGTCTGGTCTTCCTTGCGGATATTCACGCCTTCCTTGGCCTCGATGGACTGGTGCAGACCGTCGCTCCAGCGGCGGCCCGGCATCAGGCGCCCGGTGAAGGTGTCGACGATAATCACCTCGCCGTCCTTCACGACGTATTCGACGTCGCGCTTGTAGAGCGCGTGCGCCTTGATCGCGGTTTCGACGTAGTGCTTGAGTTCCCAGTTTTCGGCGTCGGCAATGTTGCCAATGCCCAGCGCCTTCTCAATCGTCTCCCAGCCCGAGTCTGTTACGCCGATGGTGCGCTGCTTCTCGTCTACAATGTAGTCGCCGGTCAAGTGCTTCTGGCCTTCGCCGAGTTCAATGCCCAGCTCTTCCTGGCGTTTCTTGTCGTGGTACTCGATCTCCTCGCCTAGCACCAGTTTAGGAATAATGTGGCGCACGCGCTGGTACTTGTCGGTCGTCTGGTCGGTGGGGCCGCTGATGATCAGCGGCGTGCGCGCTTCGTCGATCAGGATCGAGTCCACCTCGTCGACGATGGCGTAGTAGTGCCCACGCTGCACGCAATCCTTGATCTCGAACTTCATGTTGTCGCGCAGGTAGTCGAAGCCGAACTCGTTATTCGTCCCGTAGGTAATGTCGGCGCCGTAGGCAGCGCGGCGCTCATCGTCGCTGAGGTCGTGAACGATCACGCCGACGGTCAGGCCCAGGAACTCGTAGATCTTGCCCATCCATTCGGCGTCGCGCTTGGCCAGGTAGTCGTTGACCGTGACCACATGCACGCCGTGTCCGGCCAGCGCATTCAGATAGCAAGCCAGCGTCGCCACCAGCGTCTTGCCTTCGCCGGTCTTCATTTCGGAGATTTTTCCCGAGTGCAGCACCATGCCGCCAATCAACTGCACATCGAAGTGACGCATCTGCACAGCGCGCCAGCCAGCCTCGCGCACCACCGCAAACGCGAAGGGCAAAATCTCGTCCAGCACTTCCTTCTCGGCCGCCTTGATCTCCTCTTTATCCGTGATTCCTTGGAGCCGGACCGCAATCGCAGCCCGGAATTCGGCCGTCTTGGCCTTCAGCTCTTCGTCGGAGAGCTTCTTGATCTCAGGCTCCATCGCGTTGATGGTATTGACGATCGGCATCAGCCGCTTGATGAGCCGCTCGTTCGCGGTCCCGAAAATCTTGGTTAGGATCTTATCGAAAAACACAGAGTTCTCCATCTACCAGTGTAAATGGCTCAGGGTTGGAGCATTGTGAATCGAGCAGCACCGCAATTGCCGCCGGATCGCGCCAAGAGGCGTAAGAGCCTTTGGCATTGATAAGTTTGCACACGCCGAAGCGCTTAGGTTACTCACCACCTTCCAAAACAAAAGCGGGTGGTACAGATCTCGGGAGAAAACTCAAACGATATGGGGGCGGCCATGTGTCGTTGTGACCCTGGGGAACCATGCGATCAACCCGCGGCCGCGGCATTTTTCCGCGGCCTGCCCCCGCGTCGGCCGTTTCTCTTTGCGGCAGCCACCTTCGCCGCGCTTCTGGACTTGCCTCCGAGAGCGCCTAAGCGCGCGGCCATCCAATTTCGAGAACCAATAAAGCCCATCAGCAGGCCCGGGACATAAAGATCGGCATCAATCGATGGAAAATGAAGTCCCAGACCCGAAGGCGAAATGTCGATTCTGGCTAACTGCGCTGGAGTCGCCTCCTCAAGCCCTTGAGCGTCGCGCGGCGAAAAGGAAAGATCGAGCCCGCTGGAGAGGCGGATGAAAATTCGCCCCCGGCGGCGATCATACCCGGCGCTTACCGTGTGTGGCAGCGAGAGCTGAAACTCGCGCACCTTCCTGCGAGGCATAAGCAGCTTGCTGCGAATAGGCATAAAGTGATTCTAGTATATTCCTAAGCGCTTGGGTTTATAAATCTGGAACAGAACCTGCCCCACTAATCCAAGCGCTTCGGAGTATGGCGGGAACAGACCGAGGGCTCGTTCAGACGGCCCTGTTCGCTTGGTTGGCTGTTCCTGGGTCATCTGGAACCGCTTGCAGGTTGCAGGTCGCGTCGCATGACGAAGTCCCGCTGCAGGTCGGCACCGACCAGGAAGTCTTGTGTCCCCACGACATGAAAGCCCCATCGCATATAGAACGCCACCGCGCGCGGATTCTCGGAGAAGACGCTCAACCATGCCACATCCTGGCGTCTACTCTCCAGGTTCGCGATTAACTTGTGCATCAAAGTGTCGGCCACCCCGGCCCCGTGATATGCCGGGGCGACGTAAAACTTTCGCAATTCGGTCGGAGCCGTTGCTTCAATTTGAGGATGCGGACTAGGCTCGACTACCAATGCATAACCGCACAGGCCATTGGCATTCTCCGCCAGCAATATCTCCGAATTCCGATCCTGGATCATCGCGGCAAATCGCTCCGCCGTTAACTCGGCGGCGATGTATCTGGCGACGTCGCTGGGATCGGCATCAGGCCGGCCGCCGAGAGGAAAGACTGCTGCCGCAAAACACGAGAGTGCGGCAGCGTCGTTTTCCGTGGCAGTCCGAATTTCGGCGACGGCCTCGGTCATTCAGGATTCTCCCTTTCTCCTTTGGTTCCGAACCCGCTGATTCTATTTTCATCCAGGGGCGGCTCCCTGGCTCCTCTTCCCTTAGTCTCTACTCCCTGTTTATTCCTTGGAGATTATTTCCACGAAATCGCTGAACTTGATTCAGAGATCAATCGGTCAGAGTGATTCGGCTACTAACCGTCTGAACACAAAAAACTTAGCTCCAAAAGAGGTGGGGAGTGGTACCAAGAGTAAACATGCAAACAAAAACCCCCAGCCGGTTAGCCAGGGGCTTTGGTTGTTGACTGCGTAAGGAAGCTAGTTGATCGACAGCGCCACGCCCGCGGCCTTTTCTTCGCCGGCGGTTTCGTCGGCGCTTACCGGCCGATAATAGAGCTGGTTGTGGTCGAGATACACCTCGAGGAACGCCGGCCGGTCGGTAATCTGTCCGGCAATCAACGCTTCAGAAAGCGGATCTTCGACGAAACGCTGCAGGGCGCGGCGCAGCGGGCGCGCTCCGTAACTGCGGTCGGTGAGCGTCTTGTCCAGAATCCACTTCTTGGCATCGTCGGTCACCGAGATGGTGATGGACTTCTGCGCCAGGTTGGCGTTCAACTGCTGCACCATCAGTTCGACAATCTGCATCAGGTCAGCATCGTTGAGCGACTGGAAGAGAATGACCTCGTCAATTCGATTGAGGAACTCTGGGTTGAAGGTCTTCTTCACCTCGTTTTTTACCAGTTCCTCGACCTTTTCGCTCACGATGTCTTCGCGTTCGCTCTGGAAGCCGAGTCCCTGCTTCTTCTGCAGGTGCCGCGCGCCGATGTTCGAGGTCATGATGACGATGGTGTTTTTGAAATCCACCGTATTGCCGAGGCCGTCGGTCAACTGCCCGTCCTCAAACACCTGCAACAGGATGTTGAAGACATCCGGGTGCGCCTTTTCAATCTCGTCCAGCAGCACAACCGCGTAAGGCGAGCGCCTCACGCGCTCCGTCAACTGGCCGCCCTCCTCGTAGCCCACGTAGCCCGGAGGGGATCCGATGAGCTTCGAAACCGAGTGCTTCTCCATGAACTCCGACATATCGAAGCGGATAAGCGCCTTGTCGCTGCCGAACAAGAACTGCGCCAGTGTCCGCGCCATCTCGGTTTTGCCTACGCCGGTGGGACCCAGGAACAGGAAGCTCCCGATGGGCCGGTGCGGCGACTTCAACCCCGCGCGCGACCGGCGAATGGCCCGGGCCAGCGCGCCGATCGCTTTGTCTTGCGAGATCACGCGCTTGTGCAGCTCTTCTTCCACGCGCAGCAGTTTCTGCGTCTCTTCTTCCTTGATGCTGGTCACGGGCACGCCGGTCCAGCGGGACACGACATCTTCGATATCCTCGCGGCCCACAATACCTGCCGCCGAATCGTCGAGGTGGTATTTGTCGCGCAGGGCACGCAGGTTTTCGCGCTCCTTGCGCTCTTCGTCACTGTAGAAGCGGGCCTTCTCGAATTCGTGATTGGCGATGGCCGAGTCCATGCGGTGCACGATGAATTTGATCCGCTTCTGCACTTCGGTGATCTCCTCGGGCAGCGAGGTCTGGCGCAGCTTGACGCGCGCGCCGGCCTCGTCGATCAGGTCGATAGCCTTATCGGGCAGGAAGCGGTCAGGAATGTAGCGATTGGAGTGCGCAACCGCGAACTCGACCGCGGCATCCGTATAGCTCACCGCATGGAACTTCTCATAGCGGTCCTTGATGCCGTGGATGATCTTAACCGCATCGGCCTCGTTCGGCGGCGGCACTTTCACTGCCTGGAAGCGCCGCTCGAGGGAGCGGTCTTTCTCAATCGACTTGCGGTACTCGCCGGGGGTGGTTGCGCCGATGCACTGAATTTCGCCGCGCGACAGAGCCGGCTTGAGAATGTTGGCCGCGTCCAGCGACCCCTCGGCCGATCCGGCGCCCACCAGCGTGTGCAGCTCGTCGATAAACACGATCGAGTTCTGGCTCTCCATTAACTCCTTCATGATGGTCTTGAGCCGTTCCTCGAACTGGCCGCGATATTTCGTGCCCGCCACGATGAGCGACAGATCCAACCCCAGCACGCGCTTGTCGGCCAGGAAGCTGGGCACCTCGCCGTCGGCGATGCGTTGCGCCAGGCCCTCCACAATGGCCGTCTTTCCCACGCCGGGCTCGCCGATCAGCACCGGATTGTTCTTCGTTCTCCGGCACAAAATCTGCACCACCCGCTCCAACTCGCCTTCGCGGCCAACCAGGGGATCGAGCTGCCCATCCATTGCGGCTTGCGTAAGGTCGCGGCTGAACTCGGCCAGCAGACTCGACTCGCGCTGCCGCTGCTGCGGCGGAGCCTTCTCCTGCGTCACGCGGGCGAGCTCGTCGCGAATTTGCGCCAGCTTCAGGCCCCGCTCCTGCAAAATCTCCGAAGCGAAGCACTTCTCCTCGCGCAGCAGTCCCAGCAGCAGATGTTCGGTGCCGATGTGCTTGTGTCCCAGCCGTTCCGCCTCTTCGGCCGCATACGCCAGCACGCGTTTGCACTCGTTCGAAAGCGGCAGGTCCACGCTGGTTGAAACCTTTTCGCGGATAGTGGTGTGCGCCTCGATTTGCTTGCGGATCGACTCCACCGAGGCGTGCGAGCGCAGGAAGCGGTTGGTTAATGCTTTGTCTTCGCGCAGCAGGCCCAGCAGCAAGTGCTCGGTCTCGATATAAGGCGAACCGAACTGGCTGGCCTCGTACCGCGCGAAGAAGATCACGCGCCGTGCCTTCTCCGTGTAGCGTTCGAACATTGTGTTCTCCCCGAATCCAGGCTATCGGCTGGAGTGGCCGTCCGGTGGTGTTACCGGCTTCGGCCCAACCGCGCGCGCCCTTCCTGTTGCCTTCGCCG
Organism: uncultured Acidobacteriaceae bacterium; assembly: GCA_963848805.1. Classification (GTDB taxonomy): domain Bacteria; phylum Acidobacteriota; class Terriglobia; order Terriglobales; family Acidobacteriaceae; genus Telmatobacter. The sequence goes on from CAWKFD010000031.1 coordinate 219,767, forward strand.
CCGGAGGCCCCTAGAAAGGATGACCCTCGCTCCGAACAGCTCTTTTGGATGGTCCTGGGTCCACCTCGACCCTGGTTACACCACCGTCCGACGGCTTTGACTCAACCGGCAGACTCCCATCCGACCTCGCCAGCCTGCACCGAAATGCCCTTTGCAAGCTGCTGCCTATTAAGACTCAAAAAACAACCAAACGGCTGCTTTTTTCTAAGAAGAAGCCCCATCTTGTGACGGTTTTGATGGGACTTCTGCGATTTGCTTCAGCCGCCCGTTCTCCAGCCGAAGGATTTTCGTGCATCGTGCTGCTAAATCCAAATTGTGCGTTACCAAAATCGACGTCAGCCCGTGACTTAAGTGCAACCGCTCGATTAATTCGAAGATACGGCCCGCCGTAACCCCGTCCAGGTCGCCTGTCGGCTCGTCGGCCAGCAGCAGCCGCGGATGACAAACCAGCGCCCGGGCAAGCGCCACGCGCTGCTGCTCGCCTCCTGAAAGCTCTCCAGGCCGATGGCCGGCGCGATTTTCCAGCCCCACTTCGTTCAGCCACTTTCCCGCCTCAGCCAGCGCCTCCGGTTTCCGCACTCCCCGCGCCAAAAGCGGCATGGCTACGTTCTCCTGCGCCGTGAACTCCGGCAGCAAATAATGGAACTGCCAAACGTATCCGATCTCGCGATTGCGAAAGGCCGCCGCCTCACGCGCCGTGAGCGACGCGAGGTTGGTTGACGCGCAGTATACCGTCCCCGCCGTAGGCGTATCAAGCGCGCCCAGTATGTGCAAAAGCGTGCTCTTTCCCGCTCCCGACTGCCCCACAATCGCCACCAGTTCGCCCGCCTCGACTTCAAGGTCCAGCCCCTGAAACAGGTGCAGCGCGCCGCGCGCCGTCTGGTACGTTTTTGAAAGGCCCTGAACCTGAATTACCGGAGACTCGACTGCCGATGACTGCTTTGCTTCGAGACCGGACGCCCGCAACTCGAGCTCCCGCGCGGTGCGGGATGTATGGGCAGCATTAGCTGGTGGGGAAGGCATCATCCGGTTAACCGCTATTTTACATGGCCACGTAACCCCCGCGATCCCTCATCCGGGGCAAGCCAGTCCGCCGAAGGCGCACACCGAGGCTCGAAGCCGGGCTGGACCAAGCCAGCGCCGCTGCTCTTTCCTGCTCTCAGCTTTGACTGCGCGGCCGCCTCAGCCCCACTTCTTGCCCAGTGCCTCCAGATTCGCTTGAGCCAGATCTTCGGGCGTCATGGCAACCCTGAATTCCACCTCGGCGTTGAAGGTTAGGAACCATGGCTCGGCGAATTTGGGAATTTCTGAGGGGCTGTTGAGGTTGATGATGATGATGCCGCCGCGCTTGCCGCCGCGCTCGCCAAAGTACACGGCCTCTGGCTTCGCGTCATCGAGGATTTGCTTGATTTTGGGCCCAGCAGTACCGTTTCGAACCGCGGCACTGAACGGTTCAGGAGGCAAATTTACCAACATGATCATCCGCATATTGGACCTCAGGCGCCGGGGATTTGCCCTGGTGTGGGCGGGCGCCAGTTCGGAACCTAAATGACGCAAGCGAATCGTGTCAAAAGAAAACACGTTGACCCACTGATCGATGTTCTGTGATCCCGATCGCCGCTCCGTGATCCGTGCCCGCCACCCTTGCTATCATCGAATCAAGGCGCTGCGCCATTGCTCGCGCGACCGCTCAGGTATTCTTCCGTCCCCATGACACCTGCGTCTCAGGCCGCTGCTCCCCCCGAACTTGCGAGCCCGGCGCTGACCGTTCCCTCGCCGGCCGATACCGCAACCCCACGCGCGCCTCATCTGCGCGCGCCCCATGTCCACGCCCCCATCCCCGGCGCGACGGCCATGCTTATCCACGACCTGCGCGAGCTCTTCAAAGTCAAAGTCGTCGGCCTGGTGCTCGTCACCGGTTGGGGCGGCTTCTATCTGGGATCGATGCGATCCGGCATCCCCAGCTTTCAGCGAGGCCTGCTCGACGTGCTCTTCGGCATCGGCCTGGTTTCCGCCGGCGCTGGCGCGCTCAACCAGGCCCTCGAACGCACCACCGACGCGCGCATGAAGCGCACCGCCGATCGCCCTCTCGCCTCGGGCCGATTCCCGCTGGCCGCCGGGATTCTTGCCGGGCTGGGCGCGCTGGCACTGGGCGCAGTTTGGCTCGCGCTCTACACCAACCCGCTTACCGTCGCGCTCGCCTTGCTCACGGCCTTCACCTACGTCGCCATCTACACGCCGCTCAAGCGCGTCACTACCATGGCCACCTTCATCGGCGCCTTTCCCGGCGCCATGGGCCCCATGCTGGGATGGACAGCCGCCCGCGGCCGCATCGAGTGGCCAGGCGTGGCTCTGTTCGCCATCCTCTTCGTCTGGCAGTTTCCTCACTTCATGTCGATCGCGTGGCTCTATCGGGAAGACTACGCCCGCGCCGGCATCCGCATGCTCCCCGTGGTCCAGCCCGACGGCTGGTCAACCGTGGTCGAGGCACTGTTCTACGCCGTGCTCATGATTCCCGTCAGCCTTGCGCCGTGGCGCCTCGGCCTTACTGGCGCAATTTATGCCATCCCTGCAACGGCCCTCGGCCTCGTCTATCTCGCTTACACCATCCGCTTCGCCGGCATCCTCCGCGCCCGCACTGAAGACGAGAGCCGCATGCTGGCGCGCGATCTGCTCAAGGTCAGCGTGCTCTATCTGCCACTGCTCTTCACAACGCTCATGCTCTGCGCCATTGCAAAGGCCTAGGAAAGAATGACAGCCAGCATCCCAACCTCAGCTCCCCGCTCCAGCACGGGCTCGGCTATCGCCGCCATCCTTGCCATCAGCGCCGCAGCCACCATCTTTCTCTTCTGGCTCATCTATATTCATCCCGCCGCGGCCACGAGCGCGCAGTTCGCGTTTCTGCCCACGCTCAACGCCATCCTCAACGGCCTCGCCGCCACGGCCCTGCTCATTGGCTACACCTTCATTCGCGCGCATCGCATCCCGCAGCATCGCGCCGCCATGATTACGGCCTTCGTTTTCTCCACGCTGTTTCTGGTCAGCTACATCGCGCATCACGCGCTGCACGGCGACGTGCGGTACCCGCTTCACGCCGCTTTTCGCACGCCGTATCTGTGGCTGCTGGCCAGCCACATTCTTCTCGCTGTTGTGGCGCTGCCCATGGTGCTTACCACGTTTTTCTTTTCGCTCACGGGACGCATCCCGCAGCACCGCAGAATCGCGCGCTTTACGTTCCCGCTGTGGCTCTACGTCTCCGTCACCGGCGTCGTGACCTACGTGATGTTGCGGCTGGCGCAGGGATAGGCGCGCACAATGGCAAGCCCGCAAGTTCCTGGACCGAAGCGTCCTCCGATGCCCGACGATGGCACGCGTCAACTCCTCCAATGGGGCGGCTCGATGGTGGGCACAGGCCTGCTGGCCACACTATTGCTGCTCACATTGCTCGGCGGCTTTACGCGCCAGGGTGCCACAACCAACGCGGGCTGGTTCGTGCTTATCGTCGCGCTCATGTGTCTTCCCTTTGGAGGATTGCTCCTTACTCTCGGCATCGCCAAATGGCTCCGCAACCGGAAAAGCAGGGATCAGGGGTCAGCGATCAGAGATCAGTGAGCTTTTCGTCAATTTTTTCCGCCGGGCGGGAAGTCTTTTTAAATCAAGGAAAATGTTGGTTTCGGCAGTGCGACAGACCGGCCAAATGTTCGCGCGGAAAGGTGCGCTTGCTCCGCGAACGTTTGCGGGGCAACTACAACCACTTGGGCGAACATTTGGGCGGTTCCGCAAACCGCCAAGAGCAACATCTGGCTTGATTTGCGGCGATTTACGATCCCGTGGCAAAAAACCCTGGATTCGAGGTCGAACTTGTGCGCGAGATCTGTTAAAGCTCCGCCGCGTTGTCTTCAATTGCCAGCCGCACATTGCCGTCGGATTTTGCCAGCCGCCGCACCGCTTCGGGCTTGTCCACCTTGGCTTTGTACATCACCAGCGCCACGGGCACGCTGCGCCCGGCGCTCTTGATGGTCTCAACCGCGGTAGCGCGGTCAATGTCGCAGGCGCACATCAGGATGCGGATTCCGCGCTCTACCAGCTTCGAGTTCTGCATGTGTACGTTCACCATCAGGTTTTCGTACACGTAGCCCAGCCGCGCCATGGCGCCCGTCGTAATCATGTTCAGGATCATCTTCTGGGCGCTGCCGGCTTTCATGCGCGTAGACCCTGAGACCACCTCGGGGCCGACTTCGGCTACGATTGCAATATCGGCCGCTGCCGCCAGCGGCGTTCCCAGGTTGCAGGTCACCGCTGCGGTATGCGCTCCGCGGGCTCGCGCATAAGCCACGGCCGCCACCACATAGGGCGTCCGGCCTGAAGCGGAAACGCCAATCACGATATCTTTGCGCGTAGGCCGCCGCCGCGCAATGTCTCGCTGGCCCAGATCTTCCGAGTCCTCGTTTACCTCAACGGCCGATGCCAGCGCCTTCGGTCCGCCCGCCATAATGCACTGCACTTGTCCCGGCGCTGTGGAGTAAGTGGGTGGACACTCTGTGGCGTCCAGGGCCGCAATCCGTCCGCTGGATCCGGCACCAATATAGATCAGCCGGCCGCCATCCCGCAGGCTCCGCGCCACCTGGTCGATCACTTCGGCAATCTCCGCAATTGCCTTCTTCACCGCGCCTGCAACCTTCGCGTCCTCGTGGCTGATAATGCGGGCGATCTCCAGCGCAGATTTAGTGTCGAGCCCTAGCGAGGCTTCGTTGTGACTCTCCGTCGTCAGTTGCTGAAGCAGGGCGGCATGGTCCTTGATAATGTCATTTGTCTGGACGCTGGCCATTTCCTGCAACGCGGTGTTGCTCAACATCGCACCGGCTCCCAGTTTTCATTGTATCTGCAAAACAGCGCAAGTCCGAAGATTTCCTCCGCAGCCGAACCCGCTTTCAAAACCGTCAACTCCCTCGCCTATAGAGCCTTGCGGATCGCGTCGTGAAAAGCCGGCCGCACCGCGCGGATCAATTGATTCTGCCGGTCCGGCCACGTGCGGTTGGTTAGGAGCGCCACGGCAACCGCGGCTTCCAGGTCGATCCAGAGCGTGCAGCCGCTGTAGCCGAGGTGTCCGATCGTATGCGGACTAAAGTGCCTGCCGGAAGACGAGTTCTCTGATGGCGTATCCCAACCCAGAGCACACGAACTCCCCTCCGGTCCTTGCCGCCGCGCAAACTCCGCCACAGTCGCCCGGTGAAACAGTTGCGCCTTTTCTTGAGATGCGTCGCTCGTTCCGGCCGTTTTGTTCATTCCGGCGATGAGAACGGCGCCGGCAAATCGCATCAGGTCCGGAATGTTGGAGAAAAGCCCAGCGTGTCCGGCCACGCCATTCATCACCCATGCGTTCTCGTCCTGCACCACGCCCTGAATTAGGGCGTGCCGAAAGTGGCTGTCTTCTTCGGTGGGCGGAATGTGGCTCCGCGCCGCCGGCTCCGGACAAAACCCCGTGGCCGCCATGCCGAGCGGCACAAATACCTCGCGACGGAGCCAGCCGGCCGAATCCTCGCCCATCCGCTTCTCCAGCGCTTTGCCCAGCAAAATGAAACCTGGATCGGAGTACTCCGCGCGCAAGCCCGGCTCAGCCTGCAATGGCAACTCAAAGCAGGCGTGCAACAGCGCTTCAGGAGTAGTCGCGGTGCGGAAAAACTCCACGTAACCCGGCAAACCTGAATTATGGGCCAGCAGGTGCCGCAGTTTCACGTGACGCGCTGAATCTCCTGCGGCCCGTCCCGCCACGAAACCCGGCAATAAATCGCCGAGAGGTGTGTTGAGGTCGATCTGCCCGCGCTGCACCAGCAGCATCGCGGCGGCTGTGGTCGCAACCACCTTGGTCAGGCTGGCCACGTCAAACACTGTCTCCGCAGTCACTGCGGGAGCGTCTTCTTCATACGTGAAGCGGCCCAGCGCGCTCTCAAGCACAACCTGACCGCGAGCCAGAACACCAAACGCACACCCAGGAAAGGCCCGCGCCTCGATCGCCTCCTCAAGCACCCGGAAAGCTGCGCCAAAGCGGCCGGGAGCATGGCCAGTACCAGGGACGGTCATATGAGCTTGCGATCTCATCGCCTTCTCGCATAGTAACGCGCACCCGCCCGTCCGCCGCCTCGCGCCGCAATTTTCGTACCCCGAAGAGAAACATCGCGCTATCCTTAAAGGCAAAAGCTTCGTCTATCCATCAGGCAAAGGAGTGTGTATGTCTCTGCAGCGGGCTTGGTTACCGACAGCAATTTTGATCGGCCTGATGGCCGCCGGCGCAACTCTCAGTGCAGCCCAGACCCCTGCGCCGCAGCAGCCAGACCAGAACTCGCCCACAGCATCCGCAGCCCAACCAGCAACTCCGCCCGCGAGCCCGGCAGCACCCACTGCACCTTCTCCCGACCAGCCGGTACAGGTCGGTATCGCCCCCGAGCACAAAACCTACACCGTCCCCGCCGGCACCAGGATTTTGTTGGAGTTGCGCAGCGCCATCAACACCAAGAGCGCCAAGGCCGGCGACGGCGTCTATCTTTCCTCCACCTTTCCCGTGGTTGTCGGCAACCACGTCATGATCCCCACCGGCGTCTACGTGCAGGGCGTGGTTGACCGCGTTCAGCGCGGCGGCCGCATCAAGGGTCAGGCGCAACTCGACATGCACTTTACATCGATCATCTTTCCCAACGGTTCGGTGGTTGAAGTTCCCGGTGTCGTCGACGCCGTGCCCGGCACAAAGAACCAGACCGTGAAAGACGATGGCGAAGGAACCATCCAGCAGAACGGCGACAAGGGCCGCAACGCCGGCCAGGCGGCTGAAATAGCTCTCCCGACCGGCGCGGGCGTTGGCACCATTGGCGGAGCCGCATCCGGGCATCCTATTGAAGGTGGTTTGGCCGGCCTCGGCGCCGGGCTTGCCACCGTGGGCATTGTTTCACTCCTCACGCGCAATGCCGATGTCGATATTCCCCGCGGCACTCAGGTGGAAATGGTCCTGCAACGTCCATTGCTGCTCGAAGATGAAAACCTTGCCGGCATTTCCGAGCCCGGAGCCCCCCGTCCCCTGACTCCCGTGGCTGACCAGCCGAAACCAATTACGAATCATCGTCCCCGTATCCTTTGCCCGCCAGGGAGCCTTGGTTGCGAGTGAAGTTGCGAGTAATCTAGGTAAAGATACAGATGCTGACCGGTCCTGACGACATTCCAACTTCTCATGCAGGTACTCGCCCGCAGGTGGCTCCCAGCGAGCCGCCTCTCAACCTTGCGTCCGCCACAGCACCAGGCAAGGCCGGGGTGGCGAAGCCGGGGGCGGAAGGGGCTTCGTCCGTGGGAAGTAAGGACAGGCTACCTGGAAATAGGTCTTCGTCTTTGGGGACGAATGGCACGGGTCTCGGTCTTTGGCTGCGCGATCTGTTCATCGCCACCATTGCCTCCGTTCTCATCATCACGTTTCTTTATCAGCCCGTCCGCGTGGAAGGCACCAGCATGTTGCCGCGCCTCGAAGACCGCGACCGGCTCTTCATCAACAAGTTTGTCTACCACATCTCCTCGGTCGAGCGCGGCGATGTGGTCGTCTTTCACTACCCGCGCGACCCGGAAAAGAGCTACATCAAGCGCGTCATCGCCCTGCCCGGCGATCAACTCCGCATCGACCGTGGCCGCGTATTCGTGAACGGCAAGCTCCTCCGCGAGCCTTACGTTCCCGCCGAGTACCGCGACAATCGCTCAGTTGCCGAGATGACCATCCCCGCAGACTGCTACTACATGATGGGCGACCACCGCTCCATCTCATCCGACAGCCGCGACTTCGGCCCCGTCGACCGCTCCCTCATCTACGGCAAGGCCGTCTTTATCTACTGGCCCGCCCGCGACGTCGGCGTCGTCCATTGACCGCAGGGCAAGGAGGGCGTGGCTTTCATCACCGCTTGCGGACCACGATGAGTTTCACGCAATCCTCCGGTCTCCGCTCTTCCTCTACATGGAAATTCGCGTCCCGGCGCTTGCGCCACACCCTTCCGCGGTTTGGTAGTTCGCAAAGGCGAGGTGGCTTACGCTTAACTTTTTAAGGACGCATTTGCGCCATGCGCATTAGATTTACGATGGTGCGATTCACGGGGACAGAAACGCCGTGGGCCTCGCCGATGGAAACCACCGCGCCGTTGATGGCATCGATTTCGGTCTGCCGGCCGGCACGCATGTCCTGAAGCATCGACGGCTCATGTTCCTTGTGATGCGCAAGCGCATTGTCAATTCTTGCAAAAATATGATCGCGATCGACAGCTACCCCAGCCGCATGGGCCGTGGCCACAGCTTCGTCCACGATTGCCTGAATCAGTGCCCGGCCAGATGAATTTTCCAGGCCACCAACAGGCTTGTTGATCAGGGCGGTCACAGGGTTCATTACCGCGTTGAACGAGACCTTCTCCCAAATGGCGATGCGAATGTTGGGATCGGCTTTAGTTGTGATGCCGGCTCCTTCGAGCAATGCACGAACCCGCTCGACGCAATCGGAAGGTCTTCCGTCCAGCGTCCAAATACTCACTGTGCCCTTACCGTGCGAACGAACGTGCGCATGATCGATCAAATCGGCAGGCACATCCGTGATTCCCATGACAACACGATTTCCAGGGTAGATGGACTGAATCTTTTCAGGATTGCCCAGGCCGTTTTGCAACGTAAGGAACCATGTGCTGCCTGAGACAAGATGGCGCACTGATTCGGCCGCCGAGGCCGTGTGCATGCTCTTGGTAAAGATAATGATGAGATCGACCGGCTCGGAGAGTTGTCGGGCTGTGGATGCGGCAATCGGAATTATCCGGTCGCCGTACTCGTCTTCTATCCTCAATCCTCTGCCGGCTATCGCACCAACTCGCTCTTCATCCACGTCGATCAGCGTCACCGGGATGCCGCGTTCCGCCATTCGACCCGCGAAGTATCCGCCCATTGCACCGGCGCCAACTACCGCAATTCTGATCTGTTCAACCCTTGGCGGCGTCGATTGGTCGTCAGGCAATTCCACTTTCATTTTTTGATCTTAATCTCCAAAACTGGATGGCGTTAAATCGAGCGCAGCCGAAAAGAAGCCCCACACTATCATGAGTGTGCCAATGTTTTGGGGATGCGGCATCGTTTCTATAGGGCATCGTCGTGTTTTGAACAGACCGCGGAATAGCGCGTGAAGACTGATATAGTGAATTATGAAATCGATATACTCAGCGCTCTGCGAATCTTCAGCAAACATGGTCCAAAGAAAGAACCAGGTGGCTGATATTACAGAGGATGGCCCACGTTGCTAAAATCGATTGAACCCACTCCTCGGAGAGGCGATGCAGGCGATCTTGGCGCTCGAAGACGGGCGCATCTTCCGCGGGCACGGCCATGGCGCGCAGGTTGAATGCCAGGGCGAGGTCGTTTTTAATACTTCCCTCACCGGTTACCAGGAAATCGCCACCGACCCCTCCTATGCCGGGCAGATCGTTGTCCTCACTAACCCCCAAATCGGCAACTACGGCACCAATCGCGCCGATAATGAGGCTGCCCGGCCCTACATTGAAGGCCTGATCGTCCGCGAGTTCTCCGCCATCAGCTCCAACTGGCGCTCCGAACAGGTGACCGACGAGTACATGGAGCGCTACACCGTCCCGGTTCTGGCCGAGATCGATACCCGCGCCCTCGTCCGCCACCTGCGCACCCACGGCGTGATGCGCGGCGTGATCTCGACCACCGAAACCAATCCCGAAGCCCTCGTCCAAAGGGCCAGAAGCATTCGCAAGATGGACGGCACCGACCTGGCCCGCGTCGTCTCCACTAAGACCAGCTACCAGTTCGACGCCTCCGACCCTCGCAGCCAGATGGGGGATCCGCTCCTTTCCACTGCTCTCGTCCAAGACGCAAAAGAGCGAAAGCTCCATGTTGTGGCTTATGATTTCGGCATTAAACAGAATATTCTGCGCATGTTAACCCGCGAGGGCTGCCGGGTCACAGTGGTCCCGGCCGAAACCACAGCCGACGACGTTCTCGCCCTCAAACCCGACGGCGTCTTCCTCTCGAACGGGCCCGGCGACCCCGAGCCGGTCGATTACGCTGTGCGCGCCATTCGCAACATGATGGGTCGCGTGCCGGTTTTTGGAATCTGTTTAGGCCATCAGCTCACCGGCCTCGCTCTCGGCGGCAAGACCTACAAGCTCAAGTTCGGCCATCACGGCGGCAACCACCCGGTGCGCAACAATACGACGGGCAAAGTCGAGATCACCGCCCACAACCACAACTTCGCCGTCGATCCCGACTCCATCAACGCCAACGAAGTCGAGCTGACGCATGTCGACCTGAACGATCAAACCCTCGAAGGTCTGCGCCACAAAACGCTGCCCCTGTTCAGCGTCCAATACCACCCCGAAGCCGCCCCCGGCCCCCACGACTCGCATTATCTGTTCCGCGACTTCCGCAAAATGATGGAGGAGTGGAAGGGATGAAGCGAGTGCTCCCAGTCCTTTGTCTTATGTCGGGGCTGGGGAGTTGTTTTTCATTTGCGCAGCACGGGCAACAGGATCCATTTATCCGATACCTCGCTGGGGTCAAGGCCAATCAGACCGAGGCCGCTCTAGCGCGCTTTGCGAATAGCTGCGGGTTGGACCTCAACGCGACTTTGCCTCGGTATGCTGACAGGCCCGATAACTCCTGGGTACCGGTTAAGGATTTATCCAAAGGCATCCACGGACTTGAGACCGATTTCTTCGCGACAGTCGAGGTTCGGCGAAAGTCGAATCGAACGCTCGTGGAGTTATGGGTAATGGAACTTGATGTAGCAAGCGAGTCACGGATCCTCTATTGCCTCGACAAGGGAAGGATTTCCTCGATGGAGTCTGTAGACTGGACGCTTCCCATTACCAAACAGGACGGTAAGGAGAATCCAGGATGGGGATATGAGCAGCACTGGAGGATCGGGCAGGACGGAAAATACGCAACGACCCTGCATCGCTTTATCGATCTTCGCGAACAGCCAACGGCTGTACCTAGACTTGACCCTGAGACGAGAAGACACCTCGACTGGACCCCGGAGGTGGTGACCTGGAAAGATCTAAAGCTGCCAGATGAATTGTTGCGATGATCCCAATCGGGGCCAAAAAGAACTGAGAACAATGCCACGCAGAAATGATATTCAGAAAATCCTCGTGATCGGCTCCGGCCCCATCGTCATCGGCCAGTCGGCCGAATTCGACTACTCCGGCACGCAGGCCTGCAAAGCCCTCAAGCAGGATGGCTACGAGGTGGTGCTCGTCAATTCGAACCCGGCCACCATTATGACCGATCCCGAGCTCGCCGACCGCACCTACATTGAGCCGCTCACCCACGAGTACGTCGAAGAAATCATCCGCACAGAGGCGGAGATGCTCGCCGCCAACCCCAACTCCGGCAAGTTCGCTCTTCTGCCCACAGTCGGCGGCCAAACTGCCCTCAACCTCGCCGTCGACCTCGCTGACACCGGCGTTCTCGATCGCTACAACGTCGAGCTGATCGGTGCCAAGCTCGAGGCCATTAAAAAGGCCGAAGACCGTCTGCTCTTTAAAGACGCGATGATTCGCATCGGCCTCAATGTGGCGCGCTCCGCGCTCGTCAACAATCTTCGCGACGGCCTCGACTACGCCAGCAAGTTCGGCTTCCCGGTGCTCATTCGTCCCAGCTTCACGCTCGGCGGCACGGGCGGCGGCATCGCCTGGAACCGCGAAGAGTTGATGGAAGTTCTCGCGCGCGGTCTCGATCTCTCGCCAGTCCACGAGTGCCTCCTTGAGGAGAGCGTACTCGGCTGGAAGGAATATGAGCTTGAGGTGATGCGCGATCTCGCCGACAACGTCATCATTATCTGCTCCATTGAAAACTTCGATCCCATGGGCGTGCACACGGGCGATTCCATTACCGTCGCGCCCGCGCAAACCCTCACCGACCGCGAGTATCAGAAGATGCGCGACGCAGCCATCGCCATCATGCGTGAAATCGGCGTCGAAACCGGCGGGTCCAATGTGCAATTCGCCATCAACCCCATCGACGGCCGCATGATTGTTATCGAGATGAACCCCCGCGTCTCGCGCTCCTCGGCGCTGGCCTCGAAAGCGACTGGCTTTCCCATCGCCAAAATCGCCGCCCGGCTCGCCGTCGGCTACACGCTCGACGAGATTCCCAACGACATCACACGGAAGACTCCGGCCTGCTTCGAGCCCACCATCGATTACGTAGTCGTCAAGATTCCCAAGTGGCAGTTCGAAAAATTTCCCGGCGCCGACGACACGCTGGGCCCCCAGATGAAGTCGGTGGGCGAAGTCATGGCCATCGGCCGCACCTTCAAAGAAGCGCTGATGAAGGCCTGGCGCTCGCTTGAAACCGGCAAGAAGACCGGCGCAGAGATTCTGGAGCCGCGCCGCCTGACGCAGATGCTCGTCACTCCGCGCCCCGATCGGCTCGGCTATATCCGCTACGCCTTCGAGCGCGGCATGAGCGTGCGCGAGGTTTCGCGCCTGACGAAGATCGATCCCTGGTTCCTCCATCAACTGCGCGAGATCACCCAGGCGCAGGAGGCAATTGCACAAACTACTCCAAAAGATATAAGCCCGGAGCACATGCGCCGCCTCAAGCGCCTCGGCCTCAGCGACGAGCGCATCGCCACGGAGTGGAAGCTCGAAGGCCACGAAGGCATCCGGCAGGTGAGGGAACTGCGAGAAGCGCAGGGAATTCGCCCCGTCTTCAAGCTTGTTGACACCTGCGCCGCCGAATTCGAGTCCATGACGCCCTATCTCTACTCCACCTACGAGGAAGAGGACGAGGCGCCGCCGACTGCAACACCCAAGATCATCATTCTCGGCTCCGGCCCCAACCGCATCGGTCAGGGCATCGAATTCGACTACTGCTGCTGCCACGCCGCCTTCGCGCTCAAAGACGACGGCTACGAGACCATCATGGTCAACTGCAACCCTGAGACCGTCTCCACCGACTACGACACCAGCGACCGCCTCTACTTCGAGCCGCTCGTCCTTGAAGATGTTCTCGCCATCTACAACCACGAGGCGCAGTCCGGCGCAAAGATCGGCATGATTGTTCAGTTCGGCGGCCAAACCCCCTTGAATCTTGCCCAGCGCCTCCTCGCCGCCGGCGTGCCCATCATCGGCACCTCGCCCGAATCCATCGACCTGGCCGAGGACCGCAAGCAATTCGGCAAGCTGCTTGATAATTTGAAAATCCCACAGCCGCGCGGCGGCACGGCCACCAGCGTCGCGCAGGCGCTGGCTGTCGCCGGCGAGATCGGCTATCCCGTCCTCGTGCGTCCTAGCTACGTTCTCGGCGGCCGGGCAATGGTGATTGCTTACGACGCCGATGCAGTCACGCGCTACATGCGCCAGGCAGTCGAGTACTCTCAGGAGCGCCCGGTTCTCGTCGACCACTTCCTCGAGAACGCCATCGAAGTTGACGTCGACGCGCTCTGCGATTCCAAAGACGTTCTTATCGCAGGCATCATGCAGCACATCGAGGAAGCTGGCATCCACTCCGGCGACTCCTCCTGCGTGCTGCCTGCCGTAGATATTCGCGAAGAAACGCTCGAAACTCTGCGCGCCTACACGCGCAAGCTGGCCCTCGCCCTCAAAGTCATCGGGCTGGTCAATCTGCAGTTCGCCATCCAGCGCGACGATGAAGGCAATGACCACGTCTACGTCATTGAAGTCAATCCACGCGCCTCACGAACCGTGCCCTACGTTTCCAAGGCTACCAGCGTGCCGCTCGCCAAGATCGCCGCGCGTCTGATGACCGGCCGCACTCTGCGCGAGCTGCTCCCGAAAGAGGTCGCTTCAGGAAAAGATCTCGGTACCGGCGCGCACTACTACGTGAAATCGCCGGTCTTTCCCTGGTCGAAGTTCGCCGGCGTCGATACGGTTCTCGGTCCTGAAATGAAATCCACAGGCGAAGTAATGGGCGTCGCGGCCAGTTTCGGAGAAGCCTTTGCCAAGGCGCAACTTTCCGCCGGTCAAATATTGCCCACCGGCGGCACGGTATTCTTCACCGTCAACGATCACGACAAGCAGGCGGTGATCGGCCTGGCGCGCCGCTACGTCCATCTTGGATTCAAGATTGTCGCCACTGAGGGCACAGCCAACGTGCTCGAGGGTGCGGGAATGATTGTGGAGCGGGTCTTCAAGGTGGAAGAAGGCCGGCCCAACGCCGTGGACCTCATCAAGGAAAAGCGCATTCAGCTCATCGTGAATACGCCGCGCGGCCAGGACGCCATCTTTGACGAAAAAGCCATTCGCCGCGCCGCGGTCCTGGCGCGCATTCCCACCATCACTACGCTTGCCGCGGCTCAAGCAGCCGCCGAGGGAATTGCCGCCATGCAGAAGCACCGCGTCACCATCTATGCCTTGCAGACGCTGCACAGCGCCAACGGGCGCAAAAGCTGAATGCACAAATGGCGTTTTGAAAGAGCACGACCGGGGCACCCGCCCAGTGGGCGGGTCGCGTGCCGATAAAGCAAACCCAAGGGACCGCGTTCAATTCACACTGAGTGCCACCGTTGTTTGGGCTGTGATCTTTCCAGTTGCTGCATCGGTCCCTGTCACGGTGACGGAGTAAGTCCCCGGAGTTGTTCCCGAGTTCCCGCCGCCTCCGCCGCCTCCATTACCCCCGCCGCCCCCGCTGCAGCTACTCGCACCGGCGACGGCGATCATGATCAGGACGCCAAAGAGAAACCGCCGCATGCGCCGGAGTGCGGGAAGCATGAACAGGAACACGATGGCCACCGCGGCTCTCTCTCCGCCGGTCAGGAACCGTTGCGGCCGGCGTTCGAGACTGGCCGTCGTTGCGGCCGTCGAATTCACCGTAAGAGTTGCCGTAGCCGCGCCGGTCCCGGTAATGTTCACCGAGGCCGGAAGCGAGCAGGTCGGCATATCAATGGCATTGCTCATGCTCGTGGTGACCGAGCAAGTCAGGTTCACGGTGCCTGTGAAGCCATTCGACGGTGTGAGACTAATCGTCGAAGTGTTCCCGCTATTGGCTCCGGCGGTCACCTGGATGTTACCGCTGTTGCTCAGAGCGAACGCGCCGGCTGCGGCCGTATTCACCGTCACATCCACGGTCGTAGTCTGCGAAGTGATGCCGGCCGAGGTTCCCGTGACCGTCACCGTGTAGTCTCCGGCGGTGGTGGTTGAAGTTGTCGTCACGGTCAGCAAGTCCGTTTGCGCGCCGCTGCTGATGGTGACGGACGACGAGGCCAGGCCGCAAGTCGCGGGACTGGTGGCGCCCACTGGGCCGCTGACCGAGCAGCTCAGGTCCACGGTTCCGGTAAATCCAGCCAGTTGAGTTACGGTGATCGTCGACGTGTTGCCGGTGGTCGCGCCCCGGGCTACGGAGATGTTGCCGACGTTCGACAGCATGATGGCTGGCGTGGCCGCCACCGAGCCGCCCACGACAAGTTCGATACTCAGGGTGTGTATATACTTCCCGGTGGAGTTAGTCCGGGTAAGCAGCACATTGAAGGTTCCGCTGCCCAACGCGACCGCCGGGGTCAGCGCAAGATTGAAGGTCTGGCTGCCGCCGGAAGTGAGCGTGACCGAGGCCGGAATCTGGATGCCGACGCCCGCGGATGACGTGGCAGTCACGGCCACTGTTCCGCTGAACCCATTCATCGAAGTGATGTTGATGGGAACCATCCCGCTGTCGCCGGGCGCAGCGACGGCAACAATTGTGCTTTCCGGCACCATCGAGAAGTCGGAAAGCGGGTTCGAGATTGGAGTGCTCAAAGTGTAGGCCGACGGGTTGTAGTTCTTGTCGCCGAAGTACTGGAGGGTAATCAGGTTTGACCCTTGAAAAAGGTTCTGACTGTTCAGCGTGATGGTGAACGTCGAGGAGTCTCCACTACCTGGCACAATGCTGGCGTCAGCGCAATAGTAGCCGGCGGAATAGGCGTAGACAACCCCAGTGGGCGCCGCGTGGCCGCTTTGACCGGTCACGGTGCCCGAGATCGTCACGCTGGTTGTGGGCGAGATGGTCCCGCTCATGGAGGCGGCAACTGCGGACGTAAGCCCACCGTCTCCGCTCGTCGAGAGGATGGCCACGCTGGTGTTGTCTGTCACTACGTTGTAATTTGAGTCTCCGTTGTATTGGATTGTGACATCAATATCAATGTTGCCGGAGACCGAGCCGGCAGGGACGGTAAAAGTGGCTACGCCCTCATTCGCGTTTGTGAGTGGGTCCACCGCGGGGCTCAGCGTCGCGGTCCCCGAGAGTCCGGCCAGCGAACTGCTCAGCGTCACCGTGCCAGTGGGCGGAGCCACCGCGACGCGGTGACCAAAGGTAAGTTCGGTATCGTTTTCGATTTGTACCGTCACCACTGTCGGCTGATCGGGTCCGTTGACCAGATAACCGCTCGTGGTTTCGGCGGAGAAATGCAGCACGATATACGGATTATCCTTGATGACCGTAAAGGGGATTGCCGTCGCTGTCGATGCGTTATAGCTGTTATCCCCGCTATAGCTGGCGGTGACCGAGTGAGCTCCAATGGCGAATGGCGCGTTGTACTCGGCGTCGCCCTCGGCGTTGACGACGGCCGTGTTGATTGCCGATCCATTGTCGGAGAAGATTACCGTGCCCGTGGGAGCTCCGAAGACCGGGCAGGCTACGCCGGCGGTTGTCTGGCAGGCTTGTAGATTGGCAACATCGGCGCTGGGCGCCACCTGTGCGCTGAGATCCAGCTGCATTCCGTAGTACGTGGTTACAGGCAGACTCGCGGCTGTGAAGAACGTCGTGGGCTGACGCACAGCAAAGTAGATTCCGCTTGCTTCCGGGTTCACAGTAATCTGAACCGGCGGCGTGGAGCTGCTCATGCCGTTTGTGCCATCGCCGCTGTACTGGCCCCAGATGTTGTACGTTCCGCCGGGCAGGTAACTTACGCTGCCCGAATAAGACCCGCCGCTCAAAGTGAAGAACGTCTGCGAGGCGTAGTTCTCTGCCAGAGAGACGGGCAGTCCCTGCTGAAGCGGCTCGGTGCCGCTGGCGATCAGCGCCACGTCGCCGCCCGGCGTGCCCGAGCCTGTGACTGTGCCGCTGATGGTAATCGGAGTTCCGTGGGGGATGCTGTCAAGGGACACGCCGTTGGGTGGGGTAGCTGTTAGCGTGGTCGCGCTGGTGGCGAAGCTCACCTTGTTCCAGTCGTTGACCAGATTGGCGGCGTCCACCGATCCTAGGCCGGTGGCCAAAGTGTAGCCCGCGGCGGCGTTGTAATCGGGCGTATCGGTCGAATTGTTGCCGATCTGGCCCTCCGTCACTCCATTCAGGACAATCGTACTGCCGGCAGGAGCGGCGATGCAGTTCGCCGTTCCAGACTCGCAGGGTACTGAGTTAGTGCCCTGGATTACGTCTTGGAATGCGGCCGGATACTGCGCTTTCAGCGGATACAGAACATAGTTTGCCAACCCCTGTGGGCTGTTGTATTTCTCGTCTACAAGCGCCATGATGCCGGCAAACGCGGGCGCTGCGGCTGATGTGCCGCCTACGCCGGTGATCTGCACCAGGTTGCTCCCCGTGGGCGGCTGGCAGTCGCCATCATCGGCGCAGATGGGCAGGAAACTGTAGTTCGCGCCATCGGCGGCGAAGAGCGAAACATCTGGAAGATCGCGCACTCCGTCGTTCGGCACGCCGATTCCCTCCGCCGCGGTTTGCCACGATGGCTTTGGATAACCCGAAGCCGTGCTGGAGCAATAGCCATTCAAGCCGTAGTCGTTGCCGCCGCAGATGGCGGCGTTAGTGGCGCCGCCGCTCCCGGCTCCAATGGTGGTTGTGCCCACCACATCGTAATAATTCAGCGCATCGAGCCCGAATTGGCTGTTGTTCCAGGGTTGCTCGGGGATGCGTTGCAACAGGGAAACCGCGGGCAACTGGGTGGGCGTGGTGCTCCAGTAGGTTGCAAGCTGGCTGTCGAGCACGGATTGGGTCGAATTGTAGTCGCTGTAATAGAAATCCGTTCCGCCCAGGGCGACGTTGAACGGCGTCGAGGCCCAGTTATTTACGCCCAGTCCGTTCTCCGCGTAAGGTTCGGAATCGCTGTCGCAACCGGCCGAGCCGCTGTCGCCGGCGGCTTCAATTACCGTGATGCCCTGGGCCGCAGCCTGCTCCCAAAGGCTCTCGATGAAAGCATTCGCCGCGCCGGCCTGCTGCTCGCAGCCATACTGGTAGATGCTGGAGCTGAGAATGGGAGCGACGTTGTCGTAGACCGCGTGCTCTGCGGCCAGAAAGCCTCCGCTCTCCAGGGCCGTGTCGGCTGCGATGACCAGATCGATGGTGGCATTGGGAGCCACGGCCCCGGCCCACTCGACATCGAGATAAGACTCGATTGAGGTTCCGGAAAAGGGACCGTCGGGATCGTTGATTCCATCGATCCCCGGGTCGTTGCCGTCGATGATTACATGTGGTGGGTTGGTGGGATATGTGGGCAGGAAAATGGCACGGAACTGATTCACCAGGTCGACGTTGATGTTGGAATAGTCGATGATGGCGATGGCCTGGCAGTGCCGGTGATGCCCGCGGTATACAGCGGATTTAGATCGTACTGGAGCGCGTAGTCGCCGGGCGCGACCACGAAGTTTACGCCCTTGCTGGTGCCCCAGGTCCACTCCGGTATGGCCTTGTCGGTTTTCAGATTGTACGAGGCATTTCCCAGCACGCGCACACTGCTCTGCATGCGGAAGTTGTTCAGCGAAGCGAATCCGCCCACCACCGGCGCCAGCGCCGTGGGAATCTGCGGGTCGGTGGAGTTGGCGTAGTGGGTTTCGCCGTTCACCTCATATCGATCGATCTGCGCGTGGAACGCCCCGCGGAACTGGGCCACGTTGCCTGAGAACTCGATGGTCTGCTTGCCGGGGTTGACCTTGACGACGTTGAAGCCGTGCCCGGTCAGCCAGTTCTCAACGGTCGTTATGTCTTGGTCGGAGGGGCCGAACTGCTCGCCGAACTGGTCCGGCGTCAGCCATTTGTGGTAGCTGGCCGTTCCCCGCGTGTGCATCTGAGTGATGAGTTGGCGCAGCGCCCCTTCCTGGCTGGCGCTCCGCTTGAGCACAAGGTGTATGCGGTCAAGCCGCATGTTTTCCGGTGCGGCTCCACGGTCGAATTGCGCTCGGGCCAGCGGGTGGACGTTGCCCTTGAGCGCAACCAGTTGGCTTTCGTCGATCGTGTCGATAATCCGAGGTGCATTGACCGGCGGTTGCGAGAACGCCGGGTTCACCTGGATCAATGAGCCTGCAAGCAGAAAGAAAAAGACAGCACGCTGAATGCGCATATGGTTGTGCCAACCTTTCTTCGGACAACAACCCGAATCGCACCAGGCTCACGGATTTCTCGCGACGATGTTATTGATGGCCCAATCGAAACAGAACCGGAATGATTTGCCCTGGCTGATTGCCCAACACCATACCACATCCGCGTGGGAAACGGCAGTGAGTCAAGAAATACCGCGCGAACTCGCTAACTTGCGAAATCGCGAAGCGCACGCGTTTGCCCCGTTTTGCGCAGGAAAATGCAGGGGAAAATGCAGCGGTCAGTGGTCGGAAGGACAGGGGCGCAGCTTCGCGTCAGGGCAGCACGCGCTGGATGTGAAGGTAGAGAAACAGATTCAGCAGGACGCCGATCACCACCAACCCTAAAGCGATGATGACAACTATCTTGACTTTGGTGCCGAAGGATTTTAGTTCCTCAAGCAGCTCCTGCTGTTCCAACGTATTGCGGTCGGTGGCTTCGCGGACCATCTCCAACTGATCTTGAACGCGCTTGAGGGAGGTGTTCTGCTCCATGACCTGTTCGCGCAAATCGCGATGCTGGGTCTGAAGGGCGGCCAATCCGTCCTCGAGAGGCTCGAGGTCCACCTTGGGCGGCGGCGCGGACGCTTGCGGCGGTTGCGGCCGGGGAGCAAGTAGATTGCTGACGGCGGAAGCGACATTGCCGTCGAGCAAGGGCAAAATGCGTTGCACAATCGGGAGGAAAGAGCGGAAGGCGCTGACGGCGCGCTGCAGGCCGGAGGAAGGCTCCTCGGCGGACGAAGCGACGCTGAGAGCCCGGCCGGGAGGCGGCGCCTGCCCGAGACGCCTGACATCCCTCTGCTCCGGGGGGAACGGCTGACGGTGGCTGACGCCCATCGGCAGGGGCGAACCGACGGCGCGCGGACGCGGCGCGGCGGCTTTCGGCTCCGCGCGGTCTTGATCGCCGATGTCGGCACCGTCAGATTCGATCATGGAGTTCCTTCTGCCCTTACTATACGAGCAATCCCCATATATAGCTGATTTTGCGGTCTATGGGAATAGTTTTGATTGATAGGCTTCCCTCCCCGGTCCCTCCGCCGCGGCGGACCGGAGGCACCCTCAGCGTGGTTAAGTATGGGAAACCGGGACCAAAGGCACCATGGACACCCGTCATTCGTGGGAGAACTGCTGCGGCGCCCGAGCACCGGCCCGCGTCGCGACCCGCAAGAAGAGCGCTGCCGCGACTGCTACAAAAACGAGTTCGCTAACGTAAGAACCCAACTCAGACGCCCGATTATAGGCCCCATAGTAAATGACGGTGGCGGCGTTGAATCCACCGTGCAGCAGGACGCAGGGCCAGACACTTCCGTGTCCCATTTCGAACACTGAACCCAATACAATCCCGATGAAAAAATAAGTAAACGGCAAAACGAATAGCACTTCTGTAGGAATTTTTTGTCTATAAAGAAATGCAATGTATCCGCCATGCCAGATTGCCCACCCGACCGAAGTAAACAGGATTCCGCTCGATGCTGAGGAAAACGATCTCACCTTTTTCTGAAAACATCCCCGCCAGACGATCTCCTCCCATAACGGTGATAAGAACAAATTCTTGGCAAATACCATCGCGAGATGGATCGCTACCGGCCGCCCCCATGGAAAAGCAAGATAGTGGGTGCCAGGGTAGCTCAAGAATGGAAGGCTCAACCCCGTTGCGATCGCCACCAAATAGACTGTCCAACTCGCACCCACCTTCCAAAGTGATGATCGACATTCCTGATAGGTAACAAAGCAGTAGAGCGCGGGAAGGAGCGGCGCGCTCATCAGAAGAATGAACTTGGTATCGACGGAGAACTGGAGGTTCTGGATTGTGATCGTGAAGTCTGGGCCAAATGATCCCGCAATGTATAACGTCCAATTGACAAAGCAGACGGATAGTGCAAAGAAGAACGCCGTTGGCCCGTCCCAAATATGCCTTGGTCTATCCCGATCAAGCATAGTGTTCGTCCTTGCTCTGAGCCGTAACGACGGTTCCCTTCATGCGCGCAACCGGTTTCCATCCCAGAGCACAAAGTTCGCGGCGGGTGGCCCCGATCTCACGGAGAATCCTATCAAGTTGAGGGTGCGCCCGGTCCCTCGTCCGCCGCGGCGGAGGGACCGGGGAGGTTGAGGAGGCGGGCCGGGGATCGCGCATCCACTCGGGCAGTTGCCGGCCTCTTTGCCTGGCTGTCCACGCCGATTCGATTTCCACGGTTCCGCGTATACCCGTCCGATGGTGGCGAAAGCTCGACCACTTCCAATCCTCTGGCTGCGCAACCAGCCTGCCTGGCTCTCGCGACGCTCTGTGGTCGATTTTTGCTCCGGCGCTTATACTCAGCACACTACCAGAAAATTATGGAAAACCTTCAAACTATGCGAATCAGTCCATCTGAAAAGGAAGAAAAGGCGCCCGTAACGGGGTATGCCTGGGTAATCCTTTTTGTCGCCTACGTGGCTTCTTTCGTGGGTGGGTTGAATTATCTGAAAGTCCCACCCCTGATGCCCGATCTGATGAGGTATTTCAAGATCGGATTAGGCAGCGCGGGATTGATGATGGCGGTGTTTGCCTTCGTCAGTTTGATCCTGCTTCTGCCGTCGGGCCTCTTCGTTCAAAAATACGGGATTAAGACCATTGGTATTGTGGCCATGGTCTGTTCGGTCATCGGCAGCGCACTGGGAGCGTTGTCGACCAATTACACGGTTTTTCTTGTCAGCCGCGGGTTCGAAGGAATTGGCCTTATGCTGATCTCGTTGGTGGCCTATACCGTTGCCGGTATCTGGTTTCCACCGCATAAAATGGGATTGCCGATGGGTTTGGCGGCCACCCACATGGGCGTGAGTGGTGTGGTGGCAATGGCGGGCATTCCGTGGGTCGCGCATCGTTATGGATGGATTTCCGTTTGGTGGCTTACGGCGGCGCTGTCGTTTATTTCACTCCTGTCGGTGATTGCCTTTGTGCGCATGCCTCCGTGGATGAGCACGGAAAATATGGCGGCGCGGGGTGCGAAGAGTCCCAGCATTCTGGAAGGGTTCGCCAACCGCAATATCTGGCTGTGGGCGGCAGCCGATTTTTGCGTCTTTTTCCCCGGAACCTTGTTCAGTTTCTATATAACCTATTTGAACCAGGTGCGAGGTTATACCTTGCAGAGGGCGGGTCAGGTAACTAGTCTGAGTTCAGTTGGTTTTCTCTTCGCCGCACCCCTGGCTGGAATCCTGATCAGTAAAATCGGACACCACCTCAAAGCTACCTTCTCCGCCGGTGTTGTGATTTATAGTTTGCTAGTCCTCATGGCGTTCCATATCACTGGAATTGCGATTCCCATCTGGATGGTGGTGATGGGCGCCTTGGGCACGGGCTTTATGCCTACTTGTATCATGACCGCCGTGCCGGGAATCATGGGCAGTCCCCAAATGACAGGGATGGGCGTAGCCATTGCCACATTCGGCATCTATGCTTCGCTCATGATCGGTCCGGTGTTTTTTGGCGCGGTCGTGGAAAGGGCTGGCTGGAACGCCGGTATCTATGCCTTGATTCCTGTGACGCTGATGGGAGTCGTCTTTGCCAGCATGACAAAAATCAGAGAATGAGATGCAATCACCAAACATCAACCTAACTACGACAATGGAACGAAGGAGCAAAAGAGATGAGCAGACGTTTTGAATCCAAGGTGGCGTTGGTGACCGGCGGCACGTCCGGCCTGGGCCGCGATGCAGCCTTAGCCTTCGCGCGCGAAGGCGCGAAAGTGGTGGTTACGGGCCGGCGAATCCATGAGGGCCAGGAAACCGTCGAATTGGCGAAAGCGGCCGGGGGCGAAGCCACGTTTGTTCAAGCCGACATGTCAAACCCCGACGAGATTGAGGCTTTGTTCTCCGCTTGCCAAAAGATCTACGGCGGCCTGGACTGCGCTTTCAACAATGCCGGGATCGATGGGATCATCAACACCCCCATCGTGGACTACAAGTTGGAGATTTGGAATCAGGTCGTCGCTGTGAATCTCACAGCCATGTTTCTCTGCATGAAGTACGAGATCGCCGCGATGCTGAAGCGCGGCGGGGGGTCTATCGTCAACATGGGAGCCTTGGCGTCGGTGAAAACCAGCACGGTGGTTGGGTCGGCTTACATCGCCACCAAGCATGCCATTGTGGGACTGACGAAGACCGGGGCCATTGAATATGCCCGTCAGGGAATCCGTGCCAACGTGGTCTGCCCCGGCGTAATGCGAACGCCGCTCTCTGACAAGTTGATGAGTACCGAGGAGGGAAGAACGAGGGTGCTGTCGATGCACCCAGTGGGCAGAATCGGCGAGCCGGAAGAGGTGTCGAACTTAGTGCTCTGGCTCTGCTCGAAGGAAGCCGAATTCGTTACCGGCGCGGTCATTCCGGTTGACGGAGGGTTAATGCTGAATTGATCTGGTTTGGGCGAGCTCTTTTCGGATGCTCCCTATGCACCTTTACTCCAATTTATTGGTTTGGGACACTCCACCCATTTGCCCGTCACCGGATGCGCGTAGTGGTAGGGGTGGATATCCGTGTCCGGCCAAAGAACCGGCGCCGGATCTTCGAGGACATCCGGTCCGAGCGGATTCTTGGGGTACGTTTCTTTAAAAAACTCGACATAACGCGGGGGGGTATGCGCCCAGCCGGTCTCGTAATCGGCCTGCCAAACCACACGAGGACAAAGCACTTTGAATTTCCAGATTCCGTCTTCTTTCACGTACTGGTTCTCGTAAATGTCGCTCTCCCACCACTGGATTGACTCCCCACCAGCAGACTCATGACGTCCTGCCTGCATCAAACACCGGAAGCGCGCCTTGGCGGTCTTGCGATCCGGCTCCACATCAATCACATCCTGCAATTGCAGGTGGTCCAACAGGAAGCCGAACACCGGCCCGTTATGTCCGCCGGTGAAGTAGTTCCGCATACGGTCGCAAAACACTCTCCGGGCGCCTGCCCGCTTCTTGAAAATGCCTCCAAAGAAATGGACTTCGATGTCTTCAGAAAACAGATCGACCACTTGATCGTAAAGGCACTTATCCAGGTAGTAGCCGTAGATGTGCTGCAGACGCCGGATTTGATGGGTATCTTGAAGCATCCCGATCTCATTTGCCATCTGCTCGATCTTCTTTTCTAACGCGCTGATCTTCTCGGCATCGGTCATGGTTCACTCTCCTTACTTCAGGTGCTTTCAACTCGACAGGTATCGGGTAATGTCCTGGCAGTGGGTAGTGTCATCCCAACGTTATCAAGTGTCGCCTCCGGCTGGGTCGGCGACTACCAACTCTTCTTCGGCGCGCTCACTTTCGAGCGTGACCTTGCGCAGGCTGAGGTGCTCAAAGTGGGCCCAGAGCAATCCCACCGGGATGACGCTGAGAAAAGTGACCAGCAAAATGGTCGAGGAACAGGCTGTGGCTGCCTCTGGAGCTACGCCGAAGAAACGGGAGAGCGCCGCGGCCACAAAGGCAATTTGGGAGAACCAGCCAAGGACCGGAAGCTGGAGGACGCTGGCGCCTCCGCTGACAGCAAGGAGAAGAATGCAATTGACCAGCGTGGTTGCCGCCAACTGAGGGCTGGCAGTGAAGGCGCGCATGCATTCCCAGTAGGCCAGGGTGATGACCACCCACATGCCGAGCGAAAGCGACGCCGTACAAGCGAAATCGGTGAAGTTGTGCATGGTGTCGAGGCCGGCGCGAAAGGCGCGCACCTTGTTTCCTACGGCGGCGCCGAGTTTTTTGGATGCAATGCCGAAGACCCGCTCAAGAAGAGCCGCGGCCAAGCCGCCTGTGACGCGCAGGACAAAAAGAAAGAGGCCGCCAAGGAGCGTAACGGCAAGCCCGCCATAGCCTGCCTTCCTGAGAATCTCGTGGTGCGGAAGCTGCCCGGCGGGAGCGAGCAGAATGACGGAGGAGATGATGAGCGCCATGGTGCCAAAATCGAAGAGCCGCTCCACGATGTAGACGGCGAATTGCGAACTCAACGGCTCCCCGGTTTTTCTGGCGACGAGGTAGGGCCGAACCGGATCGGCGAAGCGGCCTATCAACGCCACGGCGGTGAAGCCGATGACCTGGGTTCCGAGAAGCGAAAGGGGCGGGACCCTTTTGTTGTGCCGCATCAGCAGGCTCCAGCGCACTGAGCGGAAGACATAAGCCGAGTAGATGCAGGCGACCGCGAAAACAATCTTATGCCAATCGGCGAGCGCCACCTGGGAGCCAAAGACTCGGAAATCGAAATGAATCCGCGCGCGGCCCCACACAAAAAGGACGGCCAACGCCACAAAGACGAAGAGGCCCAGAATCCATTGGCTTTTCTTCAAGCGATCTCCACTCCACGGTTTGCGATATAGGTCTATTGGTATGTTCTCACGCAGGCGCGCGAGGGATATGCAAGGAAATTCGCGGCAGTCCAACGCGAGTCAATGGTTTCATTGCAAATTATTTTGCTGGGATCGGCCGCCCCTACGGGGCTGAGTCGTTCTTTGCCAGCGTACCCGGGACTGCCCCTTACCCTTCGGCTTGGCTCAGGGTCAGGGTTGTCCTGGGCTATTCTCTTTGCTCCCTCCGGGAGCAGGACGGCGGCAGGGATATGACTTTGTGATTTGGTAATCGTTCCGGGGCAAGCGCGGGCCTGGAGGCCCGCACGACAGCCGGTCAGGAAACCGGCGCTACAGATTGTTCTTAATGGGATGCGGCTGGCTGGGCGGATACGGAGGGGATGGTGCGGTGCGCTTGCGCCTCGCGGGCCAGGACACGGGCGTTGAACTCGTGGATGACGCGGGCGACGTAGGCGTGGGTTTCGCGGTACGGCGGAATGCCGTGATACCTGTCGACCGCATCGGGGCCGGCGTTATAGGCGGCCAGTGCTAAAGCCAGGTTTTCGTGGTAGCGGGTGAGCAGCCAGTCGAGATAGGCCGATCCGCCGCGAATATTTTGCTCGGGCTGAAAGCTGTCGAGGACGCCGAGGCCGGCAGCTGTCGAGGGCATGAGCTGCATGAGGCCCTGAGCGCCGGCAGGGCTCACGGCGCGGGTATCGCCATTGCTCTCGGCCTTGACCACGCTGGCCAGAAGGTCAACGTCAAGATTGTGCTCGTTGCCGGCGCGGGTGAGCATCTCGCCGAGGTCGGCGGGGGTGAGTCTTGCTGGCGTTGAGGAAGCTTGCGGGGCGGGCTGCGGCGCAGGCGCGGGTGGATCGGGCACAAACTCGATTGCGGCGATTTGATCCGGCGCAAACTCGATGTAGTTGTCCTCGCCGGGGCTCAGATAGAGGCGGACGCGGCCATCGGCCTGGCCGTCATGGTCGCACAACTGGACGAAGCCGTTGCGCAGCGTGACCCGCTCGGCGGCGCGCGCGTCGAGTGCAGCAAGGGCTGCGATGGTGATGATCGTGATGAAAGAAAATTTCCGCATTCGCAGTTCCGGGGGCGCGTGTCAAAAATGGTTTTGCATCGCTCAGGGGCTAAAGCTCCCATCTTATCAGGACGCGCAAAAACTCCGAGATTTGGGTTTGACGCGAATAGAAACCGTTCTTCCGCGGCTAAAGCCGAGCAGGTTTATTCGAATTGTCGGCACGGATAAATCCGTGCCCTTTCAAAATGGCATTCGAGCCGAGTTTTTCAACAGTCTGTTGGTCATGTACTGTTACAAAGCAAAAACAATGCAGCCGCAGATCCTTCGACTCCCTTCGTCCGGCGCGGCGGACTGCGGTCGCTCAGGATGACACGATCAATCGACTTTGGCGGTTGCAAGCTTCGCCAAGGCCGCTTCCAGGACAACTGCAACGCCGTCGCGGTCGCTGGGCGGCGCTTGCTTCCAGCCGCGCGTTTTGGCCATGGCGCGAAGTTCAAGGGCCGCGTTGGCCATCATCACGGCCTGCCCTGCCCACTCCAGCATCCGCACATCGTTCCAGTTATCGCCAATGGCCATGGTTTCCTTGCGATCCACACCGAGCCGGCCGGCGAGTTGTTCGAGCGCCCATCCTTTGGAGATGCCGCGCGGCAAAAAATCGAGGATAGACAAATCGCGCGCCGGATACTCGGTGCGAACACAGTCGCAATCCTCGCGCCACTCGCTTGCCTTGAACGCTTTTTCGGCTTGTCTCATCTGGTCGACGCTTCCGGCCGCCATACCCTGAATGGGATCGTCGCCATCGACCAACGCCATCTCCAGCGGCTTGACTACCTCAATCGCGTTGCGGTTGGCCTCGACCCACAGGGCGAAGCGGCCATCGGCCTTTTCGAGGTCTTCGAGGACCAGTTCGCCACGGCCCGGCCGGTCGAAGGTGAAGACGACCGAACCGAACGGGCGAAGGACACCACACAGGCCCCGCGCGACGCGGGCATTCATATGGCAGCAGTCGATGGTTTGGCCGTCAAGCGTAGAGAGCACTGCACCATTGGACGTGATGAGAGGCGTATCCGCTCGCAAGCCCAGGCCTTCGAGCAGAGGAATTGTGTACGCCGTGCGGCGGCCTGTCGCAATCGCTACGGTAACGCCCGCTGCCTGCGCGGCCCGGAGCGCCTCTGCGTTTCGCTGACTGACTTTCTGCGTGGCAGCCGGCAGCAGCGTGCCGTCCATGTCAATCGCGACGAGGCGGAGAGGTGGGTGCATGGTTTCAAGTGTACGAGAAGGGAGACAAGAGAACAGAGATCAGCGGTCGGGGTCGTGGTGTTGTTGCTGTAATCTTTCGGTATGGAACGGATTTGCAGCCAATGCCATGCGGTGCTGGCCGAGGAGTCGGAGGCCGACTGGTGCCCTGCTTGCGGCGGAGCGCTGGTGGAGCGGGCGAATACGATTCCCGATGCGCCGCATCGAGCGCCGGTGGAGGTGGATCATCGCGGCATCGTGCTGCCGCGGAGACACGCGCTGGGCGGGATGATTACGCCGCAGTGAGGCCGTCTCACTCGTAGCGCAGCGCTTCGGCGGGAAGCACATTGGCGGCTGAGGACGAGGGATAGAGCGTGGCGAGGAGCGAGATTCCGATGGAGACGGCAGAGACGATGACGCCGTCGAGCAAGCGCGGGGCGAAGGGCAATGTATCGATGGAGTAGACATCGGGTGAGAGCGGGATGTGGTAATAACTACCCGCCCAGGAGGCGAGGTACCCCAGCGCGAGGCCGAGCGCAGTGCCGACGATGCTGATGAGAAATCCTTGCAGCAGGAAGATGCGCCGCACCTGGCCGGGGTTGACCCCGTAGCTCATCATCACGGCGATGTCGCGGGTTTTTTCCATCACCATCATGGTGAGGGCGATGAGAATATTGAGCGCGGCGACGATCACGATGAGCGCGATGACGATGAAGGTGACGACCTGTTCGAGCTTGAGAGCGCGGAAGAGCTCGCGGTTCTGCTCGGTCCAGTTTGTGGTCATGTAGCCCTTACCGGCCGCCTGCTCAATGTCGCGGGCGATCTCAGGGGCGCGATTGAGGTTGTCGACTTTGAAGCTGATGACGGAGAGCAGATCGGGCTCATCGAAGAGGCGCTGCGCGTCGGCGAGGCGCAGGAATCCCATCTGGGCGTCGTACTGATAAAAGCCGGAGTGAAAGGTGCCGGCGAGGCGGAAGCGCACGTACTTGGGAATCACGCCGAGGGGCGTCATCTCGCCCTGCGGGCTGATGATCATTACGGAATCGCCAATGGACGCACCGACGGTTTCGGCCAGATCGCTGCCCAGGACGATGGGTGGGAACTCTGTGAACTGCGTAGGAGCGGTGGATTCGGGTTGCGGCTCGAGAGCGCGCACCGAGCCAGGCGTGGCCGAAGAGAGCAGGTCGCTGACCGTGCGCTCCGCATCGGGCAGAATGCCTTCGAGCATGGCTCCTCCATCGCGTGCGCCGCGGGCCACCAATACTTGCTCGTACAAGCCTGGAGACGCGGCGGTGACATGGGGGACGGTGCGCAGGCGCTCAAGCAATGGGCGCCAGCCGGAGATGCCGCGACCGTCCACATCCATCAACTGCACATGAGCGCTGGACCCGAGAAGCTTGTCCTGCAGATCGCGCCGCATGCCGTTGGTGATGGCGAGAGCAATGATGAGCGCGGCCACGCCCGCGGCCACGCCTGTTATGGAGATGACGGTGACGACGCCGACGACGGCCTGCCGCCGCTTGGCTTTGAGGTACCGCGCCGCCACATAGAATTCGAATCGCATCAATATATGTTTTCCTGGCCTACTTTTCCTGCGCAGGGAAAACCGTCTTCGCCGCGCCCACATTGTCGTAGCGGTCATAGGCGCGGACGGTGAGGAGATGCTCGATGAGCTTTCCGCCGGCCATCTTGTCCACATCGAAGCGAAATTCGTAATGCTCGCGCTTAGCATCGGAGAGTTTGCCCACCGGATCGACATACTGCCACGGCCCCGCGTCGAGCGAGTACTCGGCGTGTGCGATGGGCGATGCTGCATCTACAGCATCGAAGCTGACGACGACCGGCACGATACATCTGGGGCCGTCGCAAACCATCCCTTGTCCACTCGCCTTCAGATTCGTAATCGCCGGCGGCGTGGTGTCGATCTCGAAGCGGTCGCTGACCTTATCGCCTGTGAGCGCTTCGCCGGGGGTGTGGGAGGGCGCATCAGAGGCGACCACCTTCAGCCGGTAGCCTCCGTCGGGAATCAGGGTGGCGTCGAAGCTGTATGCCTTGTCGGTGATTTGGTCTTTGAGGAGGCGCCAGACGGTCTCGCCGTCGCCGAGCAGGTAAAGGGAGTAAATGAGGTCGTCGCCATCGTCGTCGTGCGCTGCCCAGCGGACAGTGACGGCGGTGCGGTCTTTGTTGGCCTGGAGGGTCTGGCTGGCGCTGGTGTCAAAGGTGATTGTGGAACTCTGGCTCGACGAAGGGAAAGAGATGTTTACGGTTTGGGACGAGGGGTTGATGTTCTGAGGATTGAGGCGGGCGCCGGGAACAACGACCAGCTCGTCGACCACGGGCGCTGAGTTCACGGGAAGATAATTGACGCCTACGCTGCCGAGGACGCCGCCCGGGTGCAGCACAGCCTTCCACTGCAAGAAGCGCCCCGCGGGCGAGGCGACGGAGCCTTCCTGCAGGGGCTGCCAGTCGCTCCAGCCACGGACAGGCTGCTCGACATTGCCGGAGCGGGTAAGAATCTCGTAGCCTGAGGAGCCGGGTTCGATTTCGACGCGGCCAAAGCGGGCGAAGGCTCCGGTGTCAAGAACGTCGCTGGCGTATTGGTGTGTTTCGGTTGCGCCGAGGCGGTAGACTTTGCCGGAATTGCCCGTGCCAATGAGGAGACCGTCGGGGTTCTGTGCGGCGGCCAGACCCTGCTGCGCCTGGAGATGGGCAATGTCGGCATAACTGCCGTCATCCTGAATGCGGAAGATGCGGCCGCGATTGCCACTGAGCGCAAGAAGGCCGTCGGGGCGGACAGCCAGCGCGTAGACGATTTCGTCTTTGCCGGACCATAGCTTGCGCGGGGCCTGGCCTGCGGCCAGGGCGTAGATTTCCGTTCCCTCGGGCACCGAAGCGCTGGTGTTGGCTGCCTGGAGCGATCCCGGCTGCACCACGGTAATGGTGATAGTGGCCGTTCCCTGCACCGGCAGCGGAGGCAGCGGATTATGTCCCTTGTCTCCTACACAGGCCGCGTAAATGGTTCCCTTGGGGCCAATGGAAATGGCGGTGATTTCGCGCCGCGGGGCCTCGAAGAGCACGTAGCCTTTGCCATGGGGGTCGATGCGGTAGACCAGTCCCGAACCGTCGGAGCCGGCGATGAGATTGCCCTTCGCCGTCCCATGCGAGAGTGCGGATATGCGCCTCGTCGGTTTTGAAAAACAGCTCCGGCGTGGCGGAAGGCTTGGAGAGGTCGACGCGGTAGACAGCGCCGGGATTGCCGGTGGCGATGTATAGCCGTCCGGCCGGGTCGAAGGTCAGATCCCAAATGTAGTGGGATTGCGTGCTGGGCGGTGAGTCAGCCTGGCTGTGGCCGGGAGCAGTCTCGTCCTGCCTGGCGGCGTCGAAGACAACCATGGCATCCTTTTCATCCAGCTTCGTGGTGGCGCCAGGGTTGAGCTTGTAGACCTTGCCGCTGGGCAGCGTGGCTGCATAGAGCGCGCCATCGGGTCCGAAACGCAAAGCCTGAACGGTCAGATCCCTGGTTTCAAAGAGCGTGAATGGCTTTTCGCCCTTTTGCCCGGACAGGCGGAGCACGGTGGCAGGCGAACCGGTGCCGGCGAAGACGCTGCCACTTTTGTCCGCAGCCAACGACCATACAAAGGTCGATGGGGTGGTGAGCAGTTCGGTCAGTCCGGGGCTCTGGCGCAGATGACCGTCGCTCTCGATCGCAACCCCTTCGGGAGTGCCTTTTTCGAACTCCTCCATTTGCGATTGGGTCCAAAGATGGGTGCCCTGGGCGAAGGCGGGAACCGATGCCGTAATTGATGCTGCCGCCAGCGCAACTACAAGCGCGTTAAAGGCGGGTGCGGGCGGGAAGCGATGAGAAAAGCGGGAGGCGAAAAACATTCTGCCGTTGAGTCTACTAGAGATTACCAGTGAATCAGCGGCGATGCGGTGGCGCGGACCCCGGTGGATGAAATGAGTTGTTTGATAATTGGCGATTGGCGTCGCTTCGCGACATCGCAAGTTGCGAGTTCGCGCCGTATTTCTCTTTGGCGAGTGGAAGTCTTAAAATGTGATCCATATCACAGAAGTGTATATCATAAAGTTGTAATTCGATAGCATAAACACGATTTCGTATCGTTTCTACCCATACTCGGAATTTTTCCACTCGGGTGTTGCCAGTCGTATTTTGGGAAGAATACTATCCGGGTAGATTCATGGGGCCGTGAAACAAGCTTTTACCTTAGTTCCACCATGCATGCAATTGTTCCCAAGTTCACAGAGCTTCATCAAACGGCGGCGCTTGACCGTTGGAGCGCACGCGGACGGAGTGTCTCGTCATGGCATGGTATGCCTATTGCATCAGTGAGAAGCAAGCTTTTCCAGCATTAGCTCGTCATCGTAAGCCGGTTCCCATGGAATCGGTCTTTGGAGTCAGTGGCAATCAAGTTTTTCTTTACCCGGCGAGCGATCTCGCCGTGATCGTGAGCGAGCACAACCCCCAGGAAACCCTCAACCAAAGATCGGGCGTGGACCACGCGCGCGTGATCGCGGACTGCTTCCAGCACTCCACGGTGCTTCCCTTCCGTTTCGGCACGGTATTCCACGACGACGAGATGCTGCGCAAGTCGATCCGTTCGAACCAGCGCCAGTTTCTTGGCAATATCGACAAGCTACGCGGCAAGACCGAGATGCACCTGAAGATCCTGTCGATGACTGTTGCGGGCGCGAGATTGAAAAGCACCTGGCCGCCGAGGGAGTGGGCCGCGCGTATCTGAGCAATCTGCGGGAGAATGCCTCGCGGGCTCGGGAGCGCCAGACGCGGGCCCGCGCCGTTAGCTTCCAAATGCACAGGCTGTTCCTGCCTCTCGACGAGGAAGTGAGCTGCCGGCTGATGGAAAACGGCAAGATGATGCTGGATATCGCTCATCTAATCGACCGCAAATGCGTGGAACGGTACCAGAACAAATTTGTGACTACCAGCGCCGCGATGCGCGAGTGCCAGATGCAGCTTTCAGGTCCGTGGCCGCCCTATCACTTCGTCCACAAGCTTACGCGCACGGCGCATCCGCAGTCTCAACCGGCGGCGACACTGGCGCCGGTGGCCGTTCCAGCCGCAGCGCCAGCGATCGCGATGATGGAACCGGCGGCTGTACTGGTATAAAGCCGCGCAGCGGCGACTATGAGGAGCTCCAGCTACTGCTGGAGCTTTTCTCGCAGATGAGGCTTGGATTTTCGGGCAGGCTTGGCACGGCGCCGCGAGCGGGGAGTGACTTTGTACGAAACGGGCGGTTGAGGTTCCTGCTATCCCCGGTCTCAAAATCGAGACCGGGGGCACCCGCAGCCTGTGAAGTCGTGCTCTGTTACAAAACCAGACCGTGCTCGACTCGATTTGAGCTGTGTGCCGAAGGTAAGTTGATATTCATTCTCTTGAATTGCCGTAATCTAGAAGCATGAACGACCAAAGGATAGATACCACGCAGGATTCGGCCTTCGATCTTCTGGTGGTGGGCGCTGGGCCTACGGGCCTGGCTTGCGCCATCGAGGCGCAAAAGGCGGGCTTTCGCGCGGTGCTGGTCGACAAGGGCTGCGTCTGCAATTCGATCTTTCATTATCCCGCGCACATGACGTTTTTCACCACGTCGGAGCGCCTCGAGATCGGCGGAATCCCTTTTCCCAGTCCGAATGCGAAGCCCACGCGCGGCGAGGCGCTGGAGTACTACCGCCAGGTGGCAGCCTACTACCGGCTCAACGTGCGCCAGTACCACCGTGTGGAGAGCGTGACAGGGGCCGATGGCGCCTTCACCGTGCATACCGTGGACCGTTTCGGCCGGCCGGGAGCAATCGAGGCACGCAAACTGGCCATCTCCACCGGCTACTACGACCTGCCCAACTGGATGGACATTCCCGGCGAGACCCTGAGCAAGGTGCACCACTACTACCACGATCCGCACCCGTACTTCGAGATGAACGTGGTGGTGATCGGGGGCAAGAACTCCGCCGCCATCGCGGCTCTCGAGCTGTGGCGGAGCGGTGCGCGCGTCACGCTGGTCTACCGCGGACCGGGGATTACGCCGAACGTGAAGTACTGGATCAAGCCGGATATCGAAAACCGCATCAAGGACGGCGAAATCAAGGCATACTTCTCGACGGAGGTTGTGGAGATTACGCCGGACGCGGTAGTGGTGGACACTCCCACGGGCCGCGAGACGCTGCCCAACGATTTCGTCTTCGCCATGACCGGATACCATCCCGATTTTGGTTTTCTGGAGCGGCTGGGTGTGCGTTTCGAGGGCCCGGACCGGTTGCCCGTCTGCGACCCAGAAACGCTGGAAAGCAACGTGCCCGGCATTTACCTGGCCGGAGTGATCGTGGCCGGAGCGCGCACGAGCGAAATCTTTATTGAGAACGGGCGTTTCCACGGACGGCAGATTGCCGCATCGCTGGTCTCGAAGATGAAGCCAGGGGAAGAGGCGCGGGACGCGGTTGCCGCAGGCGATCCGATCGACTGAGGCGCTGGTTCCCCGGAGGGTAGCTCATTGCGCATGCGCTGGTGGCCGCGGTCGATTCGCTGGCAAATGCTGGCCGGCCTCTTGCTGCTGGAGATGCTCTCCGATCGGTGTGTTTGCGCCTTTGCTGGTGCGCCAGCAGGCAGATGAAAGCGCTGAGCCGCGCTAACAGGCGGCTTGCGTACGAGGCTGCGTCCCTTGCCTTACAGTCGGGCGAGGCGTTTGAGCAGGAACGGTCCGGATGGGTAGACCTGTCGGTGAAGATGATGGGCGACGCGCCCACCGTTTCCCTGGCCAAGGTCACCGATCCGGCCGGTCACGTGCTCTTCATCAGCAGGGGTGAAGCGGATAAGACGGTGCTGGAACCGGCTGAACTGAGCGCTGATCCCGCTGATAAAGCGAAATGAACCGAACTGCTTCACGCTTGCCGGCAATCACTGGGAATGCGCCCAGCCCATCTACACAGCGGATACACTTCGCGGCTTTGCATGGGTCTCATTCGACCAACGCTGGATGCACGAACAGCTGGATTCAATTCTGCGCAGCACCATTATCTTCGGCGCGTTGTGGGTGGCGGCTTCGGTGTTGCTGGTGCTCCTGATGGGGCGCTCCATTGCGCGGCCAATTGCGGTATTGCATCGCGGCGCCGCCGCGCTGATGACCTCGCCGGAAGACGGCAGCCATTTCCCGCTGCCGGTGGTGGTTCATAACGAGATCGGCGACCTGATTGAAACCTTCAACCGCATGGTTGCCTCGCTGGCCGAGCAGCGGGCGGGCCTGAACGACACGCTTTCACTGCTGGATTCGATGCTGGCGAACGCGCCGATCGGCCTGGCATTTGTCGACCGCAGTTGCCGATTCGTCCGCGTAAACCAGGTTTTTGCGGACCTGACAGGAACGGCTGTCAGCCGCCATCTGGGCCGCACCCTGCCCGAGCTGCTGCCGCAGTCTGCAGCCAAGGAGATGGAAGGCGCGGTGCAGCGCGTGTTTGCCACAGAGGAGCCGGTGCGCAATCTGGAGATTAGCGGCGAGGGCGGCGCGCCGCGCCGGCCATGGACCTGGCTGATCAGCGCTTACCCGGTGCGGACCACGCCGAACCAGGTGCGCTGGGCAGGGATCATCGCGCTCGACGCGAGCGAGCGCAAGCGGAACGAAGAGGCGCTGCGCCGGAGCGAAAAGCTCGCAGTGACCGGGCGGCTGGCCGCTTCGATTGCCCACGAGATCAACAATCCCCTCGAAGCCATGACCAATTTGCTTTTTCTGTTGCGCAACTTCAGCGAACTGCCAGACACGGCGCAGCAATACGTGTCCATGGCAGAGTACGAGGTACACCGCATTGCCGAGATTACACAGCAAACGCTGCGCTTTTATCGTCAGCCCACGCAGCCTATGCGCACCGCAGTAGCGGAACTGCTGGATCCGGTGCTGAGCCTCTACCAGACGCGCCTCAACGCGCTCAACATTCGCGTGGAGCGGGATTACGATGCCGAGATGACTTTGTTTTGTCTTGCCGGAGAGATCCGGCAGGTCTTCGCCAACCTGGTGGGCAATGCGATTGACGCGAGCAGCTATGGCGGCCGGTTGGTGGTGCATGCCCGCCGCTCACGCCACTGGAAGAACCGGTCGCAAACAGGGGTC
The DNA here is from genome assembly GCA_963848805.1 of uncultured Acidobacteriaceae bacterium. GTDB lineage: Bacteria > Acidobacteriota > Terriglobia > Terriglobales > Acidobacteriaceae > Telmatobacter. The sequence continues at coordinate 255,779 of CAWKFD010000031.1, forward strand.
CGGTTTGCTATTGCCGACACCGGCGCCGGGATGGGGCCGGAGGTGCGCGAGCACATTTTCGAGGCGTTCTTTACCACGAAGGAAACGACAGGAACAGGCCTTGGACTCTGGGTGAGCCACGAAATCATCTTGAAACACCACGGTTTGGTGCATGTGCGCAGCCGCGCCGCGGCCTCAGGCTCTGTAGCCGCACAAAAGAGCAGCGGAACCGTTCTTCAAATCTTTCTCCCTGACGGTCCCAGCCTGGCGGGCGAAGAGAGAGTTGCGGCGAACTGATCGGCCGGCAGCGGCGCGCGCGGGTCTGGAGCCCCGCACGACAGCCGGTCGGGAGACCGGCGCTACCTAAGCCCTACAATCGACAGCTTGCGAAGGCGGAAAGGACCGGTCTCGTTGGCTTGGCGCGCGGCCGAGTGCGACATGCAGCGGCCCTGCGAGCGAACCGGCCCCAACAGGTAAGAGCGCGTGACGTGCAGCCGGTCCATGACGATGTAACGCGCGCGCAGGCCATTGATGGTGAGCGGGAGCGTGACGGGAACCTGGCTGCGATCGACGTAGATCACCAGCGCAGCTTCTCGGGGATTGTCGAAGCTCTGGCCCACGCCCACGCCAAAGAAGGCAGGGTTCTGCTTCATCAGGGGCTGGGCCACCTGCTGCTTTACCGCGACGGCCTGGTTGAAGACAGCGGGGGCCAGGGGCGGAAGTGCGTTTGATTGCACGGAAGATTGCGGCGCCGCACCCGTTGCCACAGCCTGCGGCGTGGCGGGAATCACCTGGGTGCGAACGCCTGCGACGGCTTGCGGCACGGCGACGATCATGCTCTGATCAACGTAGAGGATGACGGCGGCCTCACCGGCGCGATCATTGCTTTTGCCCATGGCCGCACCAAGGATTCCTGCCGAAGGGTTCACCAACAGGCGCGCCTGCGCCAGCGCCTGCCGGGCAAGCGCGGTCTGAGCGCCGGAGAGCTGGCTTGCCTGCGCGGCCGAGGCGGTGCTGTTGCCGTAGTTGAGGCAGCTCACAGGATGGTCCGCTGCACCCACGAACGTATAGCTTGTTCCGTCCTGCGTTCCCAGTTCCGAGAGCACTGTGGGCGCAGGATTTGCAATCCCCTCGCTTACGCCAGACACAGTAACGCCGCCAGCAAAGAACAGCCCAACGGGCTCGGCATTGCCGACATCCACCACCAGCGATCCGGAATCGCCCGCATCGCTGAACTGGTTGCCCTCGATCGCGAGTTGATTGGTATAGGTCTTGGTCAGGTAAGCCTCGGTCTCAGCGCAGTTCTTGTAGTAGTCCACTTCGACGTCCAGGTTTGTCGCGGAGATGCTGGCGCAGGTGAGGCCGGTAGTGCGTCCGCTCTTGGCCACAGCCAGATTGATGGAACCGCTCTCACCCTTGCCGCCGGTCGAAGTGATTCCAGGAGGCGCGGCAGCCAGGGCGCTGTTGCCTTGCATCGCTCCCAATTCCTGAATTTCGCCGCTGGCGCTCACCGCTCCCGAATCCACTTGCGCGATGGCCGCGTCAACATTGGTCGAGCTGGAACTGAGCGGGAGCCAGGAGGTCAAAACGCCCACCGGAGTGGTTCCGGAACCTTCTCCGTTGGGCGTGCAATTGTTGTCGATCACTCCCGGCTGGATAATCATTTCGCCTGTGCTGGCCTGATCGCTGCGCGCCAGCACATGGTTGCAACTGAGCAGGTATTGGGTTCCGCTTGCGTTCTGAATCAAAGAGCCCAGCGTACCACCACAGCAATCCACAATCTGATTGCCTTTGGCGTCGTAATCGTTGTTGTTGCCGCCGGAGCTGCCCAGAAGGACCGGCGTGGGCATTTGCGCCTGGTGCGTTCGAGGATTGCTGGAGATTCCCGCGGTATTCAAGAGCACTTCGGCGGCCTCTTTCGAGGACGACGTGCCAATGGTCGCCACCACATAGGTTGAAGTAGAGGAAGAAATCGTGCCCGGAGCGGTGTAGGTGGCGGTGCAATAAGTGAATGCCGAGGTACTGCGCACGCAGCTTGAAGAACTCACAGAGCCCTGGCCGCCACTGGACCCCGTGGAAGTGCTGGAGATCGCGTAGTTGATCCCGGTGGTGCCGCCGGCCTCGGCCATGTATCCGGTGATGGTGACGGCGCCGCCACTGCCGAGCGCTGCATTCTCAGGCGTGAGCGGTTGCAGGAAGCCGGGTGTGATGGTCACGGTGGCACTGACTTGCGTGGACGGGCCGGAACCGAGCGTGGCTGTGACGGTTACCTCGACGCTGTCGGCGGTGAGGTAAGGGGGTGGGGTGTATTGGCCGCTGGCAGTAATGGTTCCGGGGCCGGAATTTGCATCGCCGCCGGAAACGGACCAGGTAACACTCGGCGCACCGCCGCCGGTGAGTGTGGCCGAGAACTGCTCGACCGTTGCGCCCGAAGAGTTGGTGTTGCAGCCGGTGCAATTGGTGTCGATGGCCGCCGTGCCGGGCGAGATGGAGAAGGTGCCGTTGGATGAGCTGACTGACGGCATTCCGCCGCAGCCTGCGAGCGCAAACAGAGCCGGCAGCCCGGCAACTGCCAGCGCCCGGGCCGGCCAATGCAGAAGCGAATGGACCTTCCGTTCTGGTTTCCCGGAACGCGAGGTGCGGTTTCGCTCGATCGATGGGTCTGACGTCTTATGGCTCAATTCGTGCGGCGCCTTTCTGGCAGTTGCGATTGCTGTTTGACTCGCTCGACGCGCGATTTCCTGCTTCTCAAGCGCAGGAGCCCACGAAGACACACTCCACTCCGTTATCCGCAGCGATGCATGTTAGACCCGCGGCGCGAGTAAGAGTTATCCTGCTCGGTCTTCGAAGAAGACTCAATCGCCTCGGGCTCGCACGACTCAATTTACGAGAGGCACACCGATCACCGAGAGCACACGGCGCAAATAAATACCGTGTAAATTCTACCACCAGGTTGTGCAAAGCTCGGCAAAGAGTAGTGGGTCAGTTTGAGATCGGGAGCGTCCCCAATGGCCGGACGGACGGCCCGCCTCGCCGGTCTTTCGAGCGTTCTCTGACCAGTTGCAGGCACGCTGCCAGTTTCTACAGGTCCGCGTGATGTGGAAACCATTTGCCGCCAGTAATGTAAGGTATTAACTCGATGACGATTGAACTAGCCACAGTTGCTAGAGCCGCTGACTGTGCGCGGATCAGCAGAGCCGCGCGGGAGCAGGCTCTTCCGTACCTACCGAACCTCCATTCGGCAAGCGAGGATCTGGACTTCTTCGCCAATCGCGTTTTTGAAAGGGACACAGTCTTTGTCGCCCTGGATGAAGAACGGCAATGTGTCGGATTTATTGCTTTCGGTGGCGGCTGGATTAACCATCTGTACATCCTGCCCGGCCATCAGGGACTGGGCATAGGAGGGTTGTTGCTCGACAAGGCAAAACAGGCAGCGCAGATTCTGAGACTCTGGACCTTCGAACGAAACGAGCGCGCCCTGCGATTCTATGAGAAACGAGGTTTCGCGGTCATTGATCGGACCGACGGCGCCCGTAACGAGGAACAGCAGCCGGACCTGCTTCTGCGGTGGGATTCTTACGGCGGTTCTCTAATTCAGGTGAAGTCTTGAAGGTCGTGCAATGTGGCGTTCTCTTGATGCCACTTAGCGGTTGTGGCTCCGCTCTACACCAATAGAGCCGCTATAGCCAGGCATCGGCGGCGCCGAGCGGGCGCGCTAACCTGCTAGAAAAAAATACTGCGCTAACTCGCCACCTGCGAAGCCGCGAAGCGGCGGCCAACCTGCGAAATACCTCGCTGTCCGCCGGTCAAACGGACCCACTGCCCGACAAAGGGGAGAATAATCGCCATCGCAATTGCGATCGAGCTTCGCGAGAACGACAATGTACGGCAACCTGGGCGTCCAGGCTTCCTTCCGCGTTTGTTTCCTTCTGCTTCTGGCATTTAGCATTCCGATTGTGCCCACCCTCGAGACTCCGGTAATGTACGTGCGCGGCGTGGGACCGCGGGTAGCGGAGTTGCTTGCCGCCAAAGGCATCCAGACGGCCGAAGACCTGCTGTATCACCTTCCCTTTCGCTATGAGGACCGGCAGAACCCGCGCAGCCTGGACGAACTGAAGCCGGGCGAAGTGGCCAGCGTGATCGCGGAGGTGCGGGGATCGGCGCTGATGCGCACGCGCCGGATGCCGCTGTTCGAGCTGACTGTGGGACAGGGACGCTATGCGCTCAAATGCATCTGGTTCAACGCGCCGTATTTGAGCGGCAAGTTTCAGGCTGGGCAAACGGTTGCGGTGTACGGCAAAGTGGAGCCATCGCGGTCGACCAGCAACTTCAAGATGATCCAGCCGCAGTTTGAAGTGCTGCCGGATGCGACCGACGATGCGGAGACCCGGCTGCTTGAGGTGGGCCGCATCACACCAGTGTACGAGTCGCTGGGCGGGAGCCGGTTGGCGTCGCGGTGGCAGCGCAAAACGGTCTTCAATCTGCTGGAAGGGATGCGCGGGACCGCGCAGGAAAGCCTGCCGCGGGCGATGCTTGAGCGGCTGGATTTACCGGATCGCGAAGCGGCGCTGCGCGAAGTGCACTTTCCACCCGAGGGAACGTCTTTTGCGGAGTTGCAAAGCGCGGCGACTCCGGCGCACCGGCGCCTGATCTTCGAAGAGCTGTTCTATTTGGAACTGGCGCTGGAGCTGAAGCGGCGGCGCATGAAAGAGCGCAAAGGCATCGGCTTTGCCACCACCGACAAGGTGCGCGAAGCGATTCGCGAGGTGCTTCCCTTTCATCCCACTAAGGCGCAGAAGCGGGCACTGGGCGAGATTGTGACCGATATGCGGAGCCCGAGCCCCATGCGGCGACTGCTTCAGGGCGACGTGGGCTCGGGCAAGACGATTGTCGCGTTCCAGGCCATGCTGGTGGCCATGGAGAACGGCTACCAGGCAGCGCTGATGGCGCCTACCGAGATTCTGGCCACGCAGCATTATCTGGCGGCGCGCAAACTACTGGAAAAATCGTCGCGCAAGCCGCGGATTGTGCTGCTGACGGGCTCGCTCGACGAGGATCGCAAGCGGACCAACCGCGGACTGATTAACCGTGGCGAGGCGAACCTGGTGATCGGAACCCATGCGCTGATTGAGGAGAAGGTGGAGTTTGAGCGGCTGGGGCTGGTAGTGGTGGACGAGCAGCACCGGTTCGGTGTTTTGCAGCGCTTCAAGCTGATGAAGAAGCCGAACCAGCCCGAGCCCGACGTACTGGTGATGACGGCCACGCCCATTCCGCGCACGCTGGCGCTTTCGCTTTATGGCGATCTGGACCTGAGCGTTCTGGATGAAATGCCGCCGGGCCGGACGCCGATCGAGACCAAGCGTGTCACCAGCGAAGAGGCGGATCAAGTTTGGGGTTTTGTGCGGAAGCAAGTGGCGCAGGGACGGCAGGCGTATATCGTTTATCCGATCATCGAGGGGACGAAGGACGACCAGCCGGAGTTGGATTTCTCGCAGCGACGAGACGGAAGCGCGCGAAGCCGGAGACTCTAGCGACGCGCTGCAGCGCCTCGCAAGAGCGCTGAAAAGGGGAAGGTAGCAGAGCTTTTCCCCGGATCGGCGCAGGAGGCGAGCCCCAATGCGCAAATCCGGCTTGCGGTCGGCGGTTGAGATGTACGAAAAACTGCGGTCGGGAGCGCTGGCAGGTTTGCGCGTAGGGCTGCTGCACGGGCGGCTGGACGCAGACGAAAAGGAAACGATCATGCGCCGCTTCCAGCGGGGCGAGATCGATGTGCTGGTGGCGACCACGGTGATCGAAGTGGGCGTAGATGTTGCCAACGCTACGGTGATGGTGGTGGAGCACGCGGAACGGTTCGGGCTGGCGCAGTTGCATCAGTTGCGCGGGCGCGTGGGACGCGGCGCCGCGAAGAGCTATTGCATTCTGATGACCGGCGCGCACGTTTCCGAGCCTGGCGAAGAGCGGCTGAACGCAATGGTGCGCACACAGGACGGATTCGAGCTGGCGGAGCTGGACCTTTCGCTGCGCGGGCCGGGAGAGTTTTTCGGCACGCGGCAGGCGGGGCTGCCGGAATTTCGCGTGGCGAATCTGTTGCGGGACCGGAAACTGCTGGAGTTGGCCAAGCAGGAGGCAGCGCGTTTTGCAGACAATAAGGGCGCCGAGGCGACCGAGGCCGAGCGCGCGACCATGCGGGCATGCCTCAAAGAGAAATGGCAGCGACGGTATGGGCTGGTCGAGGTGGGATGAGATTTTCCGCGCGGTTTCTGGCTGTCAGGCGAACGGAGTTTTACGCTGACCCGCAAGCGCCCGGCGCGGAAACCATTCCACGGGAAAGGTTTGAATCTCGAGATCGATGCTGGCGATCTCCGCGCCGCAGTCCTTTTGGTGGCTGCGGGTGCATTGGCAGAGTTCGGTAAAGCGAATATGCCCGTTCTGGCTGAGTTCGACTCCCGCCGCAATGAGAATGCTGTAGATGTCGACGCAAGCCTGGCGCTCGAACTCGAACAACATGTTCACCGCGCCGGTATCGTTTGCTCCGCGGCTTAACACCCAGCCCCCACAGCCGAGGATGGCGCCGGTGAGAGACTGAACCAGGCGCGACGGCTCCTCGGTGGAGACGGCCTTCATCTGCATCGCCCACGGGATGCTTATTGCGTGATTTCGATCCTGATCGGGGACTTTCAGCCTCATGGGTTGTTTATCGGAGCCAGGCGGGAGCCGGATGAAGGCTGTTGCGGAGTCGAACGGCGCTTGACCACCTTTGGAACAACCTGGCCTTGCGGAGGTGCTGAAACGCGTGCAGTGGTAATTGAACGCTTGGGCGCTCTCCCGGCGTGGCGCGAGGCACGAGAGGCCGGAGAGCCAGGCGCCGGAAAGGCCCCATGTTGTAGTTTGGTAGCATGATCGCCGGAACGGGAATCGACATGGTGGAGATTGGGCGCATTCAACACGCGATGGATCGCTTCGGCAGGCGGTTTCTCGACCGTGTGTATCTTGACGCAGAGCAGACCTACTGCCTGCGCAAGCGCAAATCGGCAGAGAGTTTCGCGGCCCGGTTCGCCGCCAAGGAAGCCGCAGCCAAGGCGCTGGGCACCGGCATCAGTCAACGGGGTGGGCTGGCTGGAGATCGAAGTGGTGCGAGCGCCGAGTGGGCGGCCCGGCATTTGTTTTCATGGCCGGGCCGCGCAAATTGCCGGCCGCGTGGGCGTGGTGCGTTCCGCGCTTTCCCTGACCCATACCGCGGCACTCGCAACGGCCAGCGTGGTGCTCGAAAGCGACCCGTAAATGCGGCGATTCTGCTATTCTCTAGAGCGGAACTGGAGTAAGCGTGCCCTTGCTCTATGTTATGGAAGGCGGCTCGCCGCGGCGAGCCAGTTGGCTGACCTGCTTCTGTAAACTATGGACTCTGGTTCCGCTCCAGGCGTCGACCCGCTCAAGTCTGTAAGAGGAGTGACGTGCCAAGCCGTAAAGAGATTCAGTGGTCACAACTGAAGGTGGGGTCGTTGGTGCTGGCGGCCATCGTCGTACTGATCATCCTCATTTTTCTCATGACCGGCTCCTCGGGCGGTCTTTTCGCGCGCAAGATCAAGCTGCGCTCGTACTTTCCGAATGCCGCCGGGCTGCAGGAGGGCGCTGTAGTGTCGCTTGAAGGCGTCACTATCGGCAATGTTGACGCAAGATGCGCGTGGTCCCTGACCGGAATCCGACTCCCGTGGAGGTGACCATGGAGGTCGGAGAAAAATACTGGAACGACCTGCACACCGATTCCGTAACCTCGATCCAGGCGGCCGGCGTGCTGGGCGATAGCTACATCGATATCAATTCCACCCACGCCACCGGCCCACAGCCGGCTAACAACACCGAACTCCGAACGTCTGGCGCGCCGACGATTCAGTCCGTCATCAACAGCAGCGAGGTGTCGATCCAAGAGATCAATCACCTGATCAAGAAGATCGATGTGCTGGTTGACACACTGAATACCAATCGCGGAACGGTGGGCGAGCTGATCAACGATCCAACGCTGGCAAAGAAGGTCGTAGCCATTGCAAGCGATCTCGAGACCATCACGGCAGCGATCGCCCAAGGAAAAGGAACGGTAGGTAAGCTCGTCAACGACGATACGCTTTACACGAAGATTGATTCAATTACGGATCGGCTGAGTTCGATCGCCGCCGATCTGGATGCCGGCAAAGGCACGGCAGGCAAGCTGCTGAAGGATGAGACGCTCTACAACAATCTGAATGACGTTGCCTCGAATGTTAAGGAGATGGTGGCTCAAATCAACTCTGGCAAGGGTTCGGTGGGCATGCTGGTCAAGGACCCCGAGTTCGCGCGGAAGCTGGACGACTCGGTGACCAACCTCGACAACATTCTGAAAAGCATCAACGCAGGCCAGGGCACGGTAGGGCAGTTGATGCAGAATCGCGCACTCTACGACCATCTGGACGAGACCGCGGATCAGGCCCACCAGCTCATCAAGAGCATTCGCGAAGATCCCAAGAAGTATCTGGTTATCCGGCTGAAGCTGTTCTAGGGCCTGTGGAGAAAAAACGTGCTTTGAAAGAGAACGACCGGGGAGCCCGCCGGTAGGTGGGATCGCGTGCCGCAAACGCAGTCCAATCAACGAGGGCTTTAGGGCCTGAGGGACGATTTTCTCGGCCAGGTAGCTTTCACCACAGACTGCTAACGGAGCTCGTGACGCATGATCCGCCGAACCGCCGAAGCTGACTTCGACATCATTTGGGAGATCGTCAACGACGGCGCCCAAGCCTATAAAGGCATCATCCCCGCCGACTGCTGGCACGAACCGTACATGACCAAAGGGAGCTCCGCAGCGAGATCGGCGCTGGCGTCGCCGCGCAGAAGCGAGGCATCGGTTCGCAACTGCTTGCACATCTACGTGAACGCGCCGGCTGTCCCCTGCTCATCGGCACATGGGCCGAGGCCCTTTGGGCCATCCGCTTCTACTGGAAACACGGTTTCGGGCAAGTCGCCTGGGAAGAGAAAGAGCGCTTGCTCCGCATTTACTGGTCCATACCCGAGCGCCAGGTCGAAACCTCAGTCGGTCTCGCGGACGCGAAGTGGTTCGCGCTCCAGGGCGCGGCAAACTAACTCAGGCGTTGTGATTTCCGGTCCGGAAAACCCGCCAGAATTCGGCAAATGCCTTGAGCCGGACCACCTGGAAGAAGTCATTCGCGACCAGAAAGAACACAACTGACGCGACCCACACAAAGTGCATGGCGCCCGGACCCAACTCATCGCTGAACGGCAGCGGCGCGGCGGAAAGGACCATTGCAACCACAAGCAGCGCCAGCTTGACGATGCCGAGGACCAAGTTGATCTCAGCAAGCTTGCCGGCGAAGGGCCTGCCGAGGCGCAGGCTCTGGCCCAGAGCGGACAGCACAGACCGCCGTTCCAACAAGGCCAGGAGCGGCGCAATCGACAGCGGCCAACTGATGAGCGCAAATGCGGTGAAGAATCCCAGAAGAAGAAAAATAGCCCAGATGAAGTAGCCAATCAGGTCGGGCTCGCCGGCCACAGCAATGTGCGTGGCGGCCACCCACTGCATGGAACCGAACCAGCCGAAAAGTGTCAGAGCGAAGAGAGCCAGCCAGCCGGCTTGAAGAACAATGATTGCGACGGGGCGAAATGGCAGTCCAGCTTGCATACGCCGAAGCAAAAGACTGCGGCCAATGCCGGAAACGACAACCCACCCGAGCGCGGCAGCGGGCACGAGCCAGCGCAGCACCGCCAGTACGTGAGGTTCATAATACGAAGCCACGTTGGCAAGTTGCACTGCTGCGACCCAGGGATTCTGCATATCGAGAGAATTGAAGCCCGAGGACTCTAGTGGAAATGCCGCGAGAATTTGCCGGATCTGACCAAAGCAGACGAAAAGGAACGGAATGCCAAAGAGCCAGCGCCAGGCGATCTCGATGGCGATGAGAGAAGGATGGCGAAATACCTCGCCCATGTGCTCGACGAGCAACTGGGTACCGCGCACGGGCGATTTGGTTTGAACGCCAGCCATTACGCCGGCCCTCACTTTATAACCAGGTTGACGGCACGGCCCGGCACGACGATGACTTTGACCAAGGTCTTGCCCGCAATGCGAGCGCGTACTTTTTCGTCGGCCAGCGCCGCAGCCTCGAGGGACTTTGGATCGGCTCCTGCGGCGACGCGAACGACAGCAACCAACTTCCCGTTGATCTGGACGGGAATCTCAATTTCATCTTCCCTTGCCAGCCCCGGATCGCTTTTTGGCCAGGGCGCGCGTAGAATCGCACCCTCGCCGCCCAACTCTTCCCAGAGTTCGGCTGCAAAAAATGGCGCGAAGGGCGCGAGCAGCAGAGCCAGCGTACGCAGCAGTTCGCGCACCACCGGGGCAGGAACTTGGCCCGCCGCAAATTGCGCGTCAGCGGCCTGCAGTTCGTTCACAAACTCCATAATCGCCGCCACGCAGGTATTGAAGTGCCAGCGGCCCTCGAAATCATGGGTGATTCTGGCGATGGTCTGGTGCATCTTGCGGAGGAGCTTGAGAGACGGATGGGAAGATTTGCCCTCAGGGGCTAAAGCCCCGGTGGATTCTCCGGCGCGCGTGTACGGGCTAAAGCCCGCACCCTTCATGCCCGTACCCTCCGTGGCCGTACCCTTCTCTCGCGCAACTGGTGCGTACTTATTCACGAGCCGCCACACGCGGCCCAGGAAGCGGCTGACGCCGGCCACGCCATCTTCCTGCCAGTCCAGGTCGCGGTCTGGGGGGGCGGCAAAGAGCGCGTACATGCGCGTGGCGTCGGCGCCGTAGCGGGCCACCATGTCGTCGGGCGACACCACATTGCCCTTCGATTTGGACATCTTGGCGCCGTCTTTGATGACCATGCCCTGAGTGAAGAGGCGACGGGCGGGCTCGTCATTTTTGACCAGCCCAAGATCGCGCATCACCTTGGTCCAGAAGCGGGAGTAGATCAGGTGCAGGATGGCGTGCTCCACACCGCCGATGTATTGGTCGATGGGAAACCAGTACTGCGCCCTGGCCGGGTCGAAGGGAGCGCTCGAGTTGTTCGCGTCGGTGTAGCGATAAAAATACCAGCTCGAATCGACGAAGGTGTCCATGGTGTCGGTTTCGCGGCGCGCCGGGCCTCCGCACTTGGGGCAGGTGGTGTTCACGAACGCCGGCACGCGGCCCAGCGGCGAACCGCCCTGCTGCGTGATCTCGATCTGCTCGGGCAAAATCACGGGGAGTTGGTCGTCGGGAACGGGGACAAGGCCATCGCGCTCGCAATGAGACAGACAGTAAAGCATGGGAATCGGAGTTCCCCAGTAGCGCTGGCGGCTCACGCCCCAATCCTTCAAACGAAAGATGACCTTTGCTTCTCCAAAAGCACTGCGTGCGGCAACCTCCTGGAGGCGCTTCTGCGCTTCTTGGCAACTCAGGCCATCGTATTTTCCGGAGTTGACCAGCACGCCGTCTTCGGAGATGAACGGGAGGCTTTTGGTTTCCGCATTTTCTACGATCGGCTTGATGACCTGGCGAATTTCGATGGCGTACTTGGTCGCGAATTCGAAGTCTCGCTCGTCGTGGCCGGGCACGCTCATGATGGCACCGGTACCGTAGTCCATGAGGATGTAATTTGCCACCCAGATGGGCACGCGCTCGCCGTTGTACGGGTTCACGGCGAATTTGCCGGTGGGGATGCCATGCTTTTCGATTTCGCCCAGATCGCCGGCTTCGCGCGCCTCTTCTTGTTCCGCGATCAGCATGTCGACCTGCGCTTTCAAGGCCGCATCGGCCGACGCAAAGAACGACACAAGCGGGTGCTGCGGCGCAAGCTGCACGCTGGTCACGCCAAAGATTGTGTCGACGCGCGTGGTGAAGACGCGGATACGCACCGTATTCGGCTGGGCGAGAACACGGCTGGCGCATCTGTTGTGCCGGCGACAATGTCATTGGGCGCGAGAGGGGAATCATTCGGCACGGGCGAAATTACGGTTGGCGCCGTTGCGCGGGCGACAATCGTATCCGGCGCAAGAAAGAAATCGACCTCTGTTCCCTCGCTGCGGCCGATCCAATTGCGTTGCATGATGCGAACTTTTTCGGGCCAGCCGTCGAGCTTGTCGAGCCCGTCGAGCAGCTCCTGAGCGTAGGCGGTAATTCGCAGGAACCACTGCTCCAGGTCGCGCTGTTCCACCTTGGTGTCTTCGTGGCGCCAACAGCAGCCGTCAACAACTTGCTCGTTGGCGAGCACGGTGGCGCATTCAGGGCACCAGTTCACCTTGCTCTTTTTGCGGTAGACGAGGCCTTTCTCGAACATGCGCAAAAAGAACCACTGATTCCAGCGGTAGTACTCGGGCAGGCAGGTGGTGACTTCGGTCGCCCAGTCGTAGCCAAGGCCGAGGCGTAGCATCTGCTGCTTCATGGCGGCCACGTTCGCGAGGGTCCACTGGCGCGGAGGGGTATTGTTCTTGAGCGCGGCGTTTTCCGCGGGGAGTCCGAAGGCGTCCCATCCCATGGGGTGCAGCACGTTATAGGCCCGCATCCACATCTGCCGGGCCAGCGCATCGCCGATGGCGTAGTTGCGCACGTGTCCCATGTGCAACTGGCCGCTGGGATAGGGCAGCATCTCCAGCACGTAGTACTTGGGCTTGTTGCTGGTGGCCGGTTCGGCCGCGTAGAGCGAGGGGTCAGCGGCCCAGCGCTGCTGCCATTTTTTCTCGATTACCGCCGGATCGTAGCGTAGTTCGTTGTCTTCCGCCATCACTTTTCAGTGTAAACGGGCGTGGGCGCGAAGAACCGAGGCATGGCATCGGAGCACTTGGGTTGTATCGGCCGGAAAAGGTACGTATAATTTGTATGACATCGTATACGAGGTGCCTTGTGCTGGCTGTCCGCGTTCCCGCCTCCGTTGAAACCCGGCTCGACAAGCTCGCCAAGCTAACCGGACGCCCAAAGAGTTTTTATGTCCGAATGGCGCTTGAGACGCAACTGGATGAAATCGAGGATACTTATACCGCTCTCTACCGCCTGGAGAATCCTGCCCGGCGCTGGACGCTTGACGAACTCGAACAGGGGCTTGACCGGCAAGGCTGAGCATGACGAAAGCTGGTTCACAGCAAGCCGGGCCGGTGTGGACCGTGGAGTTCGACGACCGCGCCCGGCGCGAATTGCGTAAACTTGGCATCAAAGTTCAACGCGAGATTCTTCGCTACCTGCGGGAGCGCATCGCAGGGTCCTCCGATCCCAGGCAGTTCGGCAAGCCTTTGCGCATGAATCTCGCTGGCCTGTGGCGCTATCGAGTGGGCCGGTACCGCTTGATTTGCCGCATTGAGAACGACCGCTTCGTGGTCCTGGTGATTAAGATTGGTCACCGGCGAGAAGTTTACGAAGACTGAACCAGGCTCTTGAGCGCGCGCACGTTCCGCTCCTCGTCGCCGGGCTTGTCTACAGGGGTTTCAGCGATGAAGGCGCAATGGGCGAAGCGCGGGTCGTTGAGGAGGCGGCGGAACGGCTCAATGCCCATAGTTCCCTGCCCTATGTGTTCGTGGCGATCGAGCTTCGATCCGCGGGCGGCTTTGGCATCGTTGCAGTGCCAGACGCGGACAGCTTCGAAGGTGACGGTCGCGGCGGCTTGTTTCATGGTTTCGGCATAGCCTTCGGCGCTTATAAGATCGTAGCCGGCCACGTGGGTGTGGCAGGTGTCGAGGCAGACGGCGACAGGTGCGTGGTTCTTGAGGCGCGCGACGAGTTCCGCCACTTGCTCGAAGCTGCCACCGAGAGAAAACTCCGACCCCGCGGTGTTTTCAATCAGGATGTGAAAGGCAGTTCCCTGCCACGGCAAGCCGTCGATTGCACGCTCGATGGAGTTTGCCGCGAGCTTCAGGCCTTCGTCGCGCGTGAGGCCCTTCCACGAGCCGGGGTGCAGGACGAGAAACTCGGCGCCCAGGAGCAGCGCCCGCTCAATTTCGCCGCGAAGGGACACGATGCTCTTCTCGCGAATCTCGCTTGATTGGCCGCAGACGTTGACGAGGTAGTTGGTGTGGATCACCAACGGGCCGACGTCGAGTTTGGCGCGCAGCTCGCGCATGCGCTCGGCCTGCTTGGGATCGACCTTGGGCGCGCGCCACATGCGCGGGCTCGACGAGAAGATCTGAAAGGTGTTGGCGCCGATTTCGCGGGCGCGCTCGACGGCATTGGAGGGTCCGCCGGCCGTTCCCAGGTGGACGCCGATGCGCTTCGTCATGGGGACAGTGTACAGGGCGGATGCGGCGCTCTACGGGCGCCAGGCCATCGGAATTGCGCGCAACAAATGATTGGACAGGCCGCCAGGTGCGGGAGCACATTAAATCTCAAGGGGCGCCGTTTGAGCTCCGAGGCCCGCCTATGCCCGATGTCGAACAATTGGCTAAACGAAGGGGGACCATGAACCGTTCCGAGTCGGTAACCGGGGCACGAACCGTGCGTGCCGAAGTAAACTACGTGGCTGCTTCGACAGAGCGGCCGCGGTTTTACGCCAACGATCACTCGCGTGATTTCCTGCCGCTCGATCCTCGCGAAGTCGATATCTGCGATGCGCGAACGCTGCCCGCACAGCCTACGCTCGCCCGCGAGGGCATCGAGATCATACCTTTTCCAGCATCCATCGCCAACTGGCGCGACACCGAGGAGCTGACACAGAGTTATCTGCCACAGGTGCGAAGATTCATGCTCGCACTCACGGGCGCTGACGACGTTGTGGTCATGGGCCGGGCGGTGCTCAGATTCGCTGAACGTTCTAGAGAGGCCGCCAAACACGACAACTCCTCCGTAGCCGGCTTCATCCATATCGACGTGAGCGACTCTGCATCGCGGGCCTTTGCGCAACAGATGGCGCCGGCGGGCCGCACGGTACGGCGCTCGTCACAGCACAACATCTGGCGCACGTTCTCGGGCCCCCCTCAGGATGTGCCCCTGGCAGTGTGCGATGCACGGACGGTTGCCGCGCATCTGCTGGCGCCGGCGGATGCAGTGTTCGACACGCCCGGCCAGCAGGAATGGACTTTAGAGGCGCTGCTGCTGCGCTATGACCCGTCGCATCGTTGGTTGTATTACTCGAACATGCTGCCGGAGGAAGCGCTCGTGTTTAAGCGCCACGACACGGACTCCACGCAGCCTTGCTACGTTCCGCATACGGCGTTCCGGGACTCGAGCGCCCCCGAAGAGGCCGTTCCGCGCGCGAGCGTGGAGGCGAGATCGATTGCCTACTGGTTCGGATGACTTGGTTTCGCTGCGGACGAAATGTCAGGAATGTGCCCGGTCCGTACCAGCGACACCGATCGGCCCCCCTTCCCTATATGCCATACCTCCATATTTGAAAACAAACGAGTTATGGGAGGTATATATACCTCCGTATATCTCCATATTTGAAAACAAAGGGGGTAGCTGATTTCAGGGAACAGAAGGATTGAACCTCGCCGAAACGCCTCGTATTCTCGAAAAAGGCTATTGGCCGGGATCTTTCCATAGGGCAATTGTGGAACGAACGGAGAGATAATCTGCAAAGTTGGTGCGAATATTTTGCCCGTCTTTTCAATGACTTGCGTGAGAGCAGTGCTGGGCTGCCCTTGACCCGAAACGCGCATGGCGCCTTTAGCCTATGGCGGTGAAGATTTTCCGATCTTCCTCGTCACGGGGTATGCCAAGTCGGAGAAGGGCAATTTGAGCAGGGCCGAACAGAACGCCCTGGCGAAGATGGCGAAGAGTTTCTTTGCCGATTTGAGGGGGACGCGATGAGCAAATTGTTCGAAGAGATGGCCCAGGGAACGGCGGAAGCCCGCGCGTACATGGAGGGGAAACGCAAGGGATACAAGGTCACGCTGCCTGAGACCGTCGGCGTACGGGCCATCCGCAAGCGCCTGCGCCTCAGCCAGGAACGTTTCGCCGATCGTTTTGGATTGTCCGTGGATGCGGTTCGTCATTGGGAGTCCGGCCGCCGCCAGCCGGAAGCAGTCGCTCGGGCGCTTCTTACCCTCATTGCTGCCGACCCGCAGTTTGTGATGCGCACGCTGGCTAAAAGTGCGTGATTCGGCGACCGGGCAATCTCGATATCCGGTGATTGCTAACTGTGGTTCCCCGGTCCCCAACTGCGAGGGACCGGGGGCACCCTCAGCGGGGTTTGTAGACGGAACGGGATCGAGGCCACCAGCCATACACGCTGTTGCGCGCGCCGCTACCCCTTTTCTGTCTTCGGGGTTCACCACCCGTTCCCTCCTCGATCTTTTGCTTCGGCGCTACTCCGCTCTGGCGACAGGGGACAAAACTCTTTCCGGGATTGCAACTCTAATCCAGAGTAGCCCGGCAGGCAACCGGTGGAGCGGCGCGACTTGCGCCCGGTAGGCCCTTCGAATTTCCCCAAACTGGGCGCTCATATGGAATGGAAATTCAGATATGGGCCCAATTTTTCGTCGAGGATGCCAATGCAGTCCTTGATCCATATCTGATCCTCGATCAGATGCGCTCATTCCTCCTGAGATACGTCGCCTTGAGATGCGGCGCTGAGGGGGTTTCTGTAGACCCTAACGCGAGCGGTACGCGAGTTGTACTCATCAAGGAAGTCGTAAACTCCCGATTCTCTTGGGAACAGAAACTTCGATTCCCAAAACGCCTTCATAAACGGCACGTGCAGCACATCCAGCTTAGGCTCATCCTGCTGCCATAGCGCCATATGGAAATCGAGCACCCGGAGGTAGATTTCGAAGCGACGTTGATAGAGATCGAACCCAAGTTTCTCTCGGTTGGTCCTCCACTGTTGTCTGCTGATTCTGGCTACATAGACGGCGACGATAACCGTGGCAACTGCTGTCACAATTGGCACAATTCGAACAATCAGCTCTATCCAGCAATTCATGATTGATCTCACATTGCCCCTGAAAATGTATCCAGGCCAGCGTATCATATCTTCGCCCAATCTTCGCTCTCGCCGTATAATTGTTCCATGGACTTTCAGCTTGTGACCAGCTACAAGCCGCGGGGTGATCAGCCGCGGGCGATCGACCAGATTATGGAGGGGTTGGGTGCGGGCGAGAAGCACCAGGTGCTGCTGGGCGTGACCGGGTCGGGTAAGACCTTCACGATGGCCAAGGTGATCGAGCAATCGAACCGGCCGGCGCTGATTCTGGCGCACAACAAGACGCTCGCAGCGCAGCTTTATCACGAGTTCAAGCAGTTCTTCCCTTCGAATGCGGTCGAGTACTTTGTGAGCTACTACGACTACTACCAGCCGGAGGCTTACATTCCCGCCGGCGACCTGTATATCGAAAAGGAAGCCACCGTGAATGAGGAACTGGACAAGCTGCGGCTTTCGGCTACGCGGAGCCTGTTTGAGCGGCGCGACTCGATCATTGTGAGCTCGGTGAGCTGCATCTATGGGCTGGGTTCGCCGGAGGCTTACTACGGCATGCTGATGCTGCTCGAGAAGGGGCAGCACATCAGCCGCAAAGACATTACGCGGCGGCTGGTGGAGATTCTCTACGAGAGAAACGATACGGACTTTCGGCGCGGGACGTTCCGCGTGCGCGGCGACGTGATTGAGATCTTTCCGACGTACGACGAGACAGCCTACCGGATTGAGCTGTTCGGCGACGAGATCGAGTCGCTGGCGCAGATCGATCCGCTGTTCGGCACCGTGAAGCAAAAATATTCGCGGCTGCCAATCTACCCCAAGAGCCACTACGTGGTGCAGCCGGAGCGCAAGGCCGAGGCGATTGATTCGATTGTTAAAGAGCTGAACGAGTGGGTGACATATCTGGAGGGCGAGGGGCGGATGGTGGAGGCGCAACGCGTGCACCAGAGGACCCGCTTCGATCTGGAGATGATCAAGTCGATGGGCTACTGCCACGGGATCGAGAACTATTCGCGGCATTTCAGCGGACGCCTGCCGGGCGAGCCGCCGCCGACGCTGCTCGACTACTTTCCACGCGATTATCTGCTCTTTGTGGATGAGAGCCACGCAACGATTCCTCAGGTGCATGGGATGTGGCATGGCGACCGCAGCCGCAAACAAACGCTGGTGGACTACGGATTCCGGCTGCCGTCGGCAATGGACAATCGGCCGCTGAAGTTCGAGGAGTTTGAGAAACGGGTACACCAGACGGTGTATGTCTCGGCTACGCCAGGGCCTTATGAGCTGACGCGCGCGGCGGGCGTGGTGATCGAGCAGGTGATCCGGCCGACGGGGCTGGTGGATCCCGAGGTTGAGATCCGGCCGGTGAAGGGGCAGATCGACGATCTGCTCGGGGAGATTCGGGACCGGGCGAAGCGGAATGAACGCGTGCTGGTGACCACTCTGACCAAGAGGATGGCCGAGGACCTGGCAGGCTATTACACCGAAGTGGGCGTGCGCTGCCGCTACATGCATTCGGAGATCGAGACGCTGGAGCGCGTAAAGCTGCTGGCCGGGCTGCGCAAGGGTGAGTTCGACGTGCTGATTGGGATCAATTTGCTGCGCGAGGGCCTCGATTTGCCCGAGGTTTCGCTGGTGGCGATTCTCGATGCGGATAAGGAGGGCTTCCTGCGCTCGGCCGGGTCGCTGATCCAGACCATGGGCCGGGCGGCTCGGCACGTCGAGGGACGCGCGATCCTGTACGCGGACAGGGTTACCGACTCGATGCGCAGGGCAATGGATGAAACGGACCGGCGCCGCGAGCTGCAGCGCGCCTTCAACGAGGAGAACGGGATCACGCCGCAGTCGATCATAAGCCAGACGGACATGGGCCTGGCGCAGATATTGAAGGCCGAATACGGCGAGATCGACGAGGAAGAGACGGAGGGCGTGCCGGAGTTCAAGTCGGCCGAAGAGGTGAACGCGTATATTGCCAAGCTTGAGGCCGACATGCGCGAGGCGGCGAAGAAGTTTGAGTTCGAGAAAGCGGCGCGGCTGCGCGACTCGATCAAGGAGCTGCGCGACAAGGAGTTTCTCTTCGGTTAGCGGTATATCCGCGTTCCGCAGGCAACCGGATGCGACAGGGCGCCATCAGAACGATGGAGTAGATATATTCGGCGCCTTCACGCGGGTTTGAGCGCGCCCGCCAGGTTACATGACAACCATTCTCCTCGTCGAAGCCGACCCTCTGCAGGCATCTTTGCTGCTCTCTCTGCTGCGGCGGCGGTTCAACGATGTACGCCGGGCCCGCGACGCCTCAGAGGCTCTCTGCCTGATCGAGCAGCCTGAGTTCGCTGAAAAGCTTGGCTTAGTCATCTCAGCCCACCACAACCTGGGGATCGACGGACCAGCATTCGTGGCCGAGTTGCATGACCGCAAACCCCAATTGCCTGTCCTGGTATTGGGCTCAGCCGGGGAAACCCTTGGCGACTACGATGACGAACGTGTAGCATTCCTGCTCCGCCCCGCCGCCCCGAAAAAGATGCTGGCTCTGGCGGACCTATTGCTTTCGCAGGGTAAGAACGTGGCGGCCTGAGCGACTGGCCCCTCAGGCCAACGGATTCCTTTGTGCGGAAACCTAGTGAAGAAGGGTCTTTGAAGGAAAATACCGCAAGTTCGCGCCGCTTTGCAGCGTGGCAAGTTCGCAAGTTCGCGGTTGCGACTCATTCTCACGCAGATACTTAAAGCCCCTATCTTTATTTTCAGCTGCTTGCGGCACGCGACCCACCCACAGGGTGGGTGTCCCGCTCGTGCCGTGTTACACAGCACTCAACATTTGAGTTTTTCCGCAGCCTGTGTAGTCGTGCCCTTTCGCGCGGGCCTGCTTCATTGCCTAATCCACTCTAGAAAACCGACTTCCCTCTCCCCCAAGGTGTGAGCGAAATCACACGCCGAGGCCTTATCATGAAGAGACAATACCTTTGTCGGGGAAGCCTCCGCTTCCCGCGCGTGCGTGCAAGAATGATATTGGAGTTCTAATGGCCGCATTTGGCAGTTTTTGTCTTCTTATCGCTTTATCTCTGGCCGCATACAACTTACTGGCAGGGGCGCTGGCGTTGCGGCTGCTGGCTACTGGACAAAGTGCACGGATTTCGCCGGAGCGGCTGGCCGATACGGCACGCCGCGCCGGGATCGCAGGGTTTGTGGCGGTCACAGGGGCTGCTATCGCGCTGGTCTGGTCAGTCTTTACCAATGATTTCTCCATCACTTACATCGTGGAGCACTCGAATCGCGCATTGCCCATCGCCTACAAGTTTGCGGCGTTATGGAGCGGCCAGGAAGGATCGCTGCTGCTGTGGGCGTGGCTGCTGGGAACGTTTGGATTTGTGCTGCGGCTGCGGCATAAGACGGATGTACGGCTCTACGCCTACGCGGGAACGATTCTGGCCGGGGTGCAGGTGTTTTTTCTGGCGGTCATCAACTTTGCCGCGCCGCCGTTCGCGCTGCTGAAAGGCGCCATCCCCGACGACGGAAACGGGCTCAATCCCCTCCTGCAGTACCCGGAAATGGTGATTCATCCGCCGATGCTTTATTTGGGCTACGTGGGCTTCTCGGTGCCGTTCGCGTTCGCCCTGGGCGCTCTGATGATGCGCTATCCCGGAGAGAAGTGGATCAGGATTACGCGGACCTGGACGATGGTGACGTGGCTGTTTTTGACCTGCGGCATCTTCCTGGGCATGCATTGGGCCTACGCCGTGCTGGGGTGGGGTGGGTACTGGGGCTGGGACCCGGTTGAGAATGCGAGCTTTATGCCGTGGCTGACGGGAACGGCCTTTCTCCACTCCGTGATGATGCAGGAGCGGAAGGGCATGATGAAGAGCTGGAACGTGTGGCTGATCTTCTCCACGTTTCTGCTCACGCTGCTGGGGACGCTGCTGACGCGAGCGGGACTGGTGAGCTCGGTGCACGCCTTTGCGCAGTCGTCGATCGGCACGTGGTTCATTGTGTTTATATGCATTGTGCTGGCGGTGTGCATCTTTACCTACGTTTACCAGCGTGGCCACCTGAAGAGCGAGCACCATCTGGAATCGCTGGTGAGCCGCGAATCGAGTTTTCTGTTTAACAACCTGGTGCTGCTGACGGCCTGCTTCGTGATTCTGTGGGGCACGCTGTTCCCGATCCTTTCAGAGTACGTTGAAGGCAGCAAGGTGACGGTGGGCGCACCGTTTTACAATTCCGTGGCCGTGCCCATCGGGCTTTTTCTGCTGTTTTTGACGGGGGTGGGGCCGCTGCTGCCGTGGCGCGCCGCGTCACTGAAGGCGATCAAGCGCAACTTTGTGCTGCCGGTCGTCGCGCTTTGGGTCGCGGTAATTGTTTGCCTGGTTGCGGGAGTGCGGCCGTGGAAAGACGGTTCACTCGATCAGGGAAGTTTCTACGCGCTTGTGGGGTTTGCGCTTTCGGCGGCGGTGCTGACGGCGATTGTGGCGGAGTTTCTGCGCGGAGCCGGAGTGATCTCGCGGCAGACGGGGCGCAACCTGTTTGCGGCCACGTGGCTGCTCACGCGGCGCAACACACGGAGATATGGCGGCTACCTGATTCATATCGGGGTGGTGGTTGTTGTGGTTGGGTTGTGCGGGGCGGCCTTCAACCGCAACGTCGAAAGCGAAATGGCGCTGAACAGCACGATGCAGATTGGGCCATACACGCTAACGCAGGTTGGCGCGACCCAGGACTCGAACCTGAATTACAACTCAGAGTACGCAATTTTAGATGTGTCGAAGGGCGGCGCGAAACTTTTCCAGATGACGCCGGAGAAGCGCTTCTACCTGGCCAGCGGCCAGCCGCAAACCATGGTGGCGATTCACTCCGTGCCGCAGTGGGATCTCTACGTAGTGTACGAGGGCACGAACCCCGACACCGGCCAGCCGATTATCAAGGCGTTTCTGAATCCCCTGGTGAGCTGGATCTGGTTTGGGCTGGCGGTGATGGTCTTCGGCACGTTTGTGGCGCTGGTGCCCAGCCTGACGCCGGCGACTGCCGCTTTGCGCGTTCCCGCTACGCAGGCTGCGCCCGTGGCTCCGGCGCTTAAGGGAGGCGACTGATGCGGTCACGCACCTTTACTCTTTGGACGAGAGCAGTGGAAGTGAGTGCGCTTGCCGTGGTCATCTGCTTCTCGCTCGGGGCCAGCAATCCCAGCGGCCGATTGAACGACCTGGACCACCGGCTGATGTGCAGCTGCGGATGCGCGCAGATTCTGGGAGAGTGCAACCATGTGGGCTGCACCGAGTCTGCGCAGGAATTGACCGAATTGAGGGCCGACATTGCCGCAGGCATGGGCGACCAGCAGATTTTGAACGCATTTGTGGCGAAATATGGCGCAACGATTCTGGCCGCACCGCCGGCACACGGGTTCGATCTGGTGGCATGGATTGCTCCATTCGCCGTGTTTGCCGCGGCGCTATTCGGGACGATTCTGCTGATTCGGCGCTGGGGAGGGTTAGGCGGAAAGCCCCAGGCGGCAACGGCCACAGACGCAGCGGTTCCGGATCCCGAGGAACGCGAGCGGCTGCAACGCATTCGCCAGGAAACGGAAAGCGACGGAGGGTTTTGATTCATGACGGAAACGATGGGCTTGGCTGCCGGACTGTTTCTGCTGCTTGCGCTCGTGCTTTACACGTTTTGGCCGGAGAACGGCTTCGCCAGCCAAAAGGAAAAATCGCGGCTGGATTATCTGGTGGAGCGCAAGGAGCAGCTTTATGAGAACCTGCGCGATTTGAACTTCGAATTTAAGGCCGGGAAGTATCCTGAAGAGGATTTCCAAGTGCAGCGCGCGCAGCTTGAACATGAGACGGCGCAGTTGCTGGCCGAGATCGACCACTCGCAGCAGGCGTAAAGACAGAGATCAGAGAACAGAGATCATATTTGAGATTGCAAGATAGCACGACGATGGGAAGACGAGACGAGATGAAATTGAAGGAAATCGCAGCAACTCTTGGTGTAGTTTTGGTTTTTGCCGGCGCAGTGGCGCAGGCGGCCACCGTTACCGGCACCGTGACCGACAAGACCACTGGCAAGCCTGCCGCGGGCGACCCGGTGGTGCTGATGGAGCCGATGGCGGGCATGAGCGAAGTGGGCCGCGCGACGAGCGACGCGCGAGGACATTATTCGCTGAATGAGCCCGGCAGCGTTCCCTATCTGATCCGCGTGACGCACCAGGGAGCCGATTACTTTGTCTCCGCGCCGCAAGGAGGCGGACCGGCCGATATCTCCGTATTTGACGTGGCGCCAAAGGTCGATGGAGTCACCGTCGACGAACACGTGATCGGGGTTGAGACCGACAATGGACAGCTACGGGTTGTGGAGAGTTACGTGGTGCGCAACGGCAGCACCCCGCCACGCACGCAGTGGAGCAAGAAGTCGTTTGAGATCGTGCTGCCCCCGGACGCCGTGCTGGGCGATGTATCGGCGCAACGGCCGGGCACGGGCTCGCTGCCGACCACGGTAAAGCTCGATCCCGATGGACCGAAGGGCCACTATTCGTTCAACTTTCCCATCCAGCCCGACGAGGGCGGCAAGGGCACGCTGTTTCGCGTTGAATATGAAGTGCCGTACAGCAGCGGGAAATACGACTTCCACGCGATGGTGACGCTGCCTGCAAATACTGTGTGGGTGGTGCTGCCGAAGTCGATGACGTTTAGCGGCGGCAGCGGGGCGGGATTCGAGTCGTCACCGCAAGACCCCAGCATGCAGACGTTTATGACGCGGAACGCAGTTCCCGGCAAACCGATCGAATTTACGGTCTCCGGCTCGGGATCGTTCCCGCGCGAGGATCAAAATGCGCAAAGCGACAATGGCGGACAGGGCGCCGGCGGGCAAAGCGAAGGCGGGGCGGGCAATAAGCCGGGCGGCGGCCTCGGCGTGCCGATCGATACGCCCGACCCGCTATCGAAGTACAAGTGGTGGATTCTTTGTGGTCTAGCCTTGGTGCTGGCGGCAGCGGCAGCATTTTTGCTGCGAAAGCCGGCTTTGGCGGGAGCAGGAGCGACGGCCGGAGCGGGCACGGTGGCTGCTTCAACGGTCCATACGCCGTCTGCCGGGCCTTCTACCGCGCCGGGAGCGAGAAGCAGTGCGCTGCTGAGCGCGCTCAAGGAAGAGTTGTTCACCCTGGAAAGCGAGAAGATCGCCGGCACGCTGGCCCCGAATGAATACGCGGAGCAAAAGGCGGCACTGGAGACAGTGCTGAAGCGGGCGCTGAAGCGTACGTCCTAGCTTTACGCGCAATGCTCGAAAAGCGTTTGCTAAGGTTTCAAGCATAGGCACATTTGCTCGTCGTATCTCGACTGGACAAAGATATTCGGCGGGATGAGGTGCTCGCTTATCATCCTGCATGCAAGGGGTAAGATGACCCTCCCGATCCGCTATTGGCTCACGCGTGTTGGCGAACATTTGAGCGCTAATCAGATTCACGCACTGAAGGCAGCGGCAAAATATCTGGAAATCGGTTGCAGGATGGGCCAATTTGGGCACAGGTTGAGGCCCAGATTCAAGACAAGAGTTGAACTGTTCGATCTAGTAGGCCGCGAAGTGGGAGATCGGAGAGTTCTCTATCTGGAGTTCGGCGTCTTCGAGGGAGCATCTATTCGCTACTGGTCAAAGATACTGCATCATCCGGAGTCGAAACTGCACGGGTTCGACAGCTTCGAGGGGCTGCCTGAAGCCTGGGGCGACACAATGACGAAAGGGCATTTTTCAACTGCCGGCGCAATCCCGGTCATCGACGATCCTCGAGTGAAGTTTTTCAAGGGATGGTTCAGCCAGACACTTCCTGAGTATCGGGTTCCGGCACACGAAGTGCTCGTCATGAACCTTGATGCAGACTTGTATTCCTCAACCAAATGCGTTCTTGAGCACTTTTCGTCGTACATCGTACCCGGGACGTATATGTACTTCGACGAGTATTGCGACCTGGAGCACGAATTCCGGGCATTTATGGAATTCTCAGCATCAACCAGCCGGAAATTTGTGGTACGGGGTGCAACAGAAGGTTTTTTTTCGGTGCTCTTCCAGTGCGTTGCGTAATTACTTGATTCCTGTATCAGGTTCCTGTTTAAACTGAGAACTGCCGCATGAAGACTCTGTTTCGCACGCTGCTTGCTCTCGCGCTTATTGTCTGGCTGGGCGCGGAGATTTTCTTTCCCATTGTTGCCGCCATCACGTTCAACACGTTGAGGCCCGACACGCATACCGCAGGCACGATTGTTGGCCAGTTGATCCGCATCCTGCATGGGATGGGATTGGTTTCAGGGATGGTGGCGCTGGCGGTGCTGGCTCTGGCTCCGGCGTGGGGCATCTACAAGCCGCGCGCAGTGCTGGCGCCCATGGTACTCGTTGTGCTGATGATGGCATGCACCGTCTATTCGCAGTACGGCATTATTCCCGCCATGGAGCGCGACCGCATCGCGGCGGGAGGCGCAATCGACACATTCGACCAAACGAGCCCCACGACGGCGCACTTTAACAGGCTGCACCACAGCAGCGAATTGTTGGAGGAAGCGATTCTGCTGCTGGGGCTGGCGACAGTGGTGCTGGTGGCGTGGGCGGAGACGGGAAAGACAGGAAGCAGGGAGTAGAGAACAGGGAGTAGTTGCTCGGGGACGATTCGGCAAGCGGCAGGCAGCGCAAAGAATAGCTTCCGGATTGGCGGTAATACAATCGGAACCCAAGAAATCTCTAAGCGGCATAAGCTGGGATGATCTATGTTTACAGCGCGGATGGTCCACACCGGCGGAGCCGGTCGAGCGATCATTATGCAGGAGACAGAAACATGAGCAGAGTTTGGTTCATCACGGGTGCCGGGCGCGGCATGGGCGTGGACATCGCTAAGGCGGCGCTGGCGGAAGGCTATGAAGTAGTCGCCACCGGTCGCAGTACTGACAAGGTGGCCGAGGCTTTGGGAAAATCCGGCAATCTGTTGATTGTGAAGCTGGACATTACCAAATCCGCTGACGCTGAATCCGCCGTTAAAGCGGCCGTGGAGAAGTTTGGCCGCATAGATGTGCTGGTCAACAATGCCGCAAACTTTTATGCGGGCTTTTTTGAAGAGCTGACGCCGGAGCAGATGGAGCGGCAAATAACAACCAGTCTTATCGGCCCCATGGATGTCACCCGCGCCGTTCTGCCTGTCATGCGTAGGCAGCGTTCGGGCCTGATAATCACGATCTCCTCTACTGCGGGCCTGACCGGTTTTGAATTTGGTACCGCCTATGCGGCTTCGAAGTTCGGGCTTGAGGGCTGGATGCAGTCGCTGCAAGCCGAAGTGGAATCATTTGGCATCGATACGATCACTGTTAATCCGGGCTTCTTTCGCACCGAGCTTCTCACGGAGGCATCAACCAATTTCGCAGAGCGGACCATTGAGGACTACAACGAACGCAGAGCAAAGCAAATGGAGTTTTGGAAAGGCCACAACGGTCAGCAGTCGGGCGATCCCGCCAAACTGGCACGGGCGTTGATTACGATTTCAAGTCAGGATAAACCGCCGCGCCGTTTTATTGCAGGCGCAGATGCGGTCGAGACAGCAGAAAAGGCGGCGGCAACACTTCGGCAGCAAACCGATGCCTACCGTGAGCTTTCTTCCTCCCTCGCATACCCATAGAACCGGCAATTTCTGTTCAAAAGCCGTGGGGCGAAAAGGACCCTATCCGGGACGGATTCATCTGCACTTGGCCGGGTCACACCCGGCTCACCGGCGTGGCCCCGGTGTTCCGGTCGATGGTCGCTTAAGCGGAAGTAGCGCCAGTTTCAAGTCCCAAAAGCAGCCGCGGATCCTTCACTTCGTTCAGGATGACAGTGGTTTCGGAGGGCGGGACGAGGTGGCAAGATCAGGTCCCCAAAGGCAAAAGTTGACCCGCTACGGATCACTGACCACTGTGCGCTGTCTTGTATCATCGTAGAGGCCCGAATGATTCACGATCTCTCTTGAAGGGCCACGATGGAACGATTATGAAAACCGGAATTATCGGCCTGCCGCAGGTGGGCAAGACGTCGCTGTTCAGAATCCTGACCAAAGCCAGGATCGAGGAGCACGGACGCTCGAATCCGCGCGAGGCGCACATTGGCGTGGCGCGCGTGCCCGACGAGCGCCTGGACAAGCTGTCGGCCCTCTACTCGCCGAAGAAGACCACCTACGCCGCGGTGGAATACGTGGATGTGGCGGCCATCGGGCAGGAGGCGCTAAAGGAGACGGCATTCCTGACCAACCTGCGCAACGTGGACGCGCTGATCCATGTGCTGCGGGCCTTCGAGGACGAGGCGATTGCGCACAACGGGCCGATCGATCCGCTGCACGACGCGAAGAACGTCGAGTTCGACCTGATGGTGAGCGACCTGACACAGGTGGAGAAACGGCTGGAACGCGTGGAGAAGGATTTGAAGAAGCAGCGCACCGGCGAGCTGGAGCGGGAACACGCACTGCTGTTGCGTTCGAAGGCGTCTCTGGAGGGTGAGATCCCGCTGCGCGAAATGGAGATGACGGCGGAAGAGAAGAAGCTCATCAAGGGCTTCATGTTTCTGTCGCAAAAGCCTGTTCTTTATGCGCTTAATGTGAGCGAAAGCGCGACGCTTGGCGCCGACCTGGAGGCGGCAGTGGGCCGGTTCAAATTGGATGAAATTGCCGGGCGGCCCAACGCGGGGGCGACGGCCATCTGCGGCAAGGTGGAGGCGGACCTGGCGGAGATGGACGACGAGGAAGCAGCGGATTTCCTCGAAAGCTACGGCCTGAAGGAGAGCGGCCTGGTGCGGCTGATCCGCAAGAGCTACGAATTGCTGGGGCTGATCAGCTTCTTTACCGCGGGCGAGGATGAGTGCCGCGCCTGGACGGTGCCGGTGGGCTCGAAGGCGCCGCAGGCAGCGGGCGCGATCCACACGGACCTAGAGCACCATTTCATCCGCGCGGAGACCATTCGCTGGGACAACCTGCTGGCGGCCGGCTCCGAGGCGGCGGCGCGAGCCAAAGGAACGCTGCGCCTTGAAGGCAAGGAATATGTGGTGCAGGACGGCGATGTGGTGCACATCCGGCACAGCGGGTGAGAAGAGCAGAGAACAGAGAAAAAGAGATCAGAGATCAGAGATCAGTTTCTCTGTGCCCCTCATTCGCTGCTGTCGCTACGCACCGTTCGTAGAACGCGAAGAACAAAGATCAGGGGTCTGAGATCAAAGAGCAGATTCTCTGTGTTCCTCTTTCGCCGCAACGCTATGGACCGCTCGCGGTACACTGCATAAAGTTCTCCGACCTCTTTTTCTGATCTTTGGACTCTGATCTCTGTTTCTCTGTTCTCTGATCTCTGATCTCTGATCTCTGTTTATTATGCTGAAACTCTCTCTCATTCTGGGTGCTGTGGCCGCGCTGGCCGATGTGGCTGGCGGGTTTGTGCTGGTGCGCGCGCACGGGGTGGAACGCTACCTGCGCTACTTTGTGGCGCTGGGAGCCGGCTTTCTGATGGCCACGGCGTTGTTAGAGATGACGCCCGAGAGCCTGCGCATGAGCCCGCGGCTGGGGCCCGTGCTGATCATGGCCGGCTATTGCGCCGTGCATCTGCTGGAACACACGATCAACGCGCACTTTCACTTCGGCGAGGAAACGCACGCGGGCGAATTCGTCTCAGAGCACACGGGCTACTCGGTGCTGGGCGGCTTGAGCGTTCATGCACTCTTTGACGGCGTGGCGATCGGATCGGGATTTGTGGTTTCAAGCGGGCTGGGCTGGCTGATTTTTCTGGCCATCCTGCTGCACAAGGCGCCGGAGGGATTCACCATGGCCAGCGTGATGATGGCCAGCGGACGAAGCCGGGCCGCGGCGTTCTGGTCCGCAGTAGCGCTGGCCCTGGCCACAATGGCGGGCGTGCTGGTGATCCAACTCGTACCAAGCTGGGTGCCTTTCGGCTTGCCGGTTTCGGCGGGTGTCGCGCTGTATGTGGCCGCCACCGACCTGGTTCCCGAAGTGAACCGGGAACCGGGCATCCGCATGGCGCTGGTGTTTTTTGCCGGGGTGGGAGGGTTTCTGCTGCTGCGCATGCTGTTACCGGCGCTGTAGGTGAACGGCGTTCGAGCCGGGTTTTTCCGCTGCCCGTGAAGTCGTGACCTTTCAAAATAGGAGTTTATCCGCAGCTTGTGGAGACCCGCGTTACTTTTGGGTTGCGGCCCGGCGGAGGCGCTAGCGGCTCGCGGTTGCGGCACGATATTCTAGTGCAATATGGCAACTTGCGTAGCACCAGCACCTCAGTTGGAGGCGACTGGGAGTGCCCTGGCGCACCGGAACCATCTTTATCTTGAACTCTTGGGGATTTTGATCTTTACGGCACTGGGGTTTCTGGCGATGGGGTACCACCCCGGCCTTGAAGACGACGGGGTCTACTTATCTGCGGTTAAAGCGGATCTGAATCCTGCTCTTTTCCCTTACGACGCGAACTTTTTCAGGCTGCAGGTGCAAGCGACTATCTTCGACAAGTGGATGGCCGGTTTTATTCGCTGGACAGGAATGCCGGTGGCCTGGGCGGAGTTGTTCTGGCACCTGGTTTCGCTGTTTCTGATTCTGTGGGCAGTGAAGAAGATCGCGGACCGGCTGTTCATCGAAGAGAGCGCGCGCTGGGGCGGCGTGACATTAGTGGCCGCCATGTTCACGCTGCCCGTATCGGGCACAGCGCTCTACATGGTGGACCAGCATCTGCACCCGCGCGGTCTGGCCACGGGCCTGATTCTGCTGGCGGTTTGGAGGATCCTGGAGGAAAAGCGCTGGCAAGCAGCTCTGTTGCTGCTGGTGGCTTTTCTGCTGCACCCGCTGATGGGCGCTTTGGGGATCTCCTTCTGCTTTTTTCTCACCATTGCTTTGTTGGACGTTGTGCATGTCCAACTCAGGGCCTGGCGGAATTCGATGGCTACATTTGCGATTTTGCCACTGGGCTGGATCTTTGAGCCGCCGGACCCGGCGTGGCGCAAGGCGCTGGACACGCGAACTTACTATTTCCTCTCCAAATGGACCTGGTATGAATGGCTGGGTGCGCTGGCGCCGCTGTTTCTTTTCTGGCTGCTGTGGCGCATAGCCAGCAAACGCGGAGAGAATCTGCTGGCGCGGTTTGCCGCGGCCGTGTTGGCCTACGGCGTCTTCCAGCAGCTCCTGGCCATGGCGATGCTTTGTTCGCCTTCTATGGTGCGGCTCATCCCGCTGCAACCCATGCGCTACCTCCAAATGGTGTATTTTCTCTTGATGATGACGGCTGGATGCCTGTTGGGGAAATATGCGTTGAAGCACAGCATTTGGCGCTGGGCAGTGTTTCTGCTGGTGGCAAACGGCTGCATGTTTGCGTCTCAGCGGGCCGAGTTAAGCAGCAGCCAGCACCTGGAGCTGCCTGGACGCCAGCCCGCGAATGAGTGGCTGCAGGCATTTGCGTGGATCAGGGAACATACGCCTGAGAACGCGTACTTTGCCGTGGACCCGCACTACATGGAAGCGCCCGGCGAGGATTACCACAGCTTTCGCGCGCTGGCCGAGCGCAGCCAACTGGCCGATGCGGTAAAAGACACGGCCGTGGTGACGCAGGTGCCGGAGTTGGGTACGGAGTGGGCACGCCAGGTAGGGGCGCAGGAGGGTTGGCGCAACTTGAAGCTGGCGGACTTTGAGCGGCTGAAGGCGCAGTTCGGGGTGGATTGGGTGCTGGTGACATATCCGCAGCCTGGAGGGCTCGCCTGCCGCTGGCATAACCAATCGCTGGCCGTTTGCCAGATTCCGTGACGCGGGCGCAAGGCGGGCACGAGATTGCGGGTCAATTTGAGAGAACGCGTGCGCTTGTTGCGGCAGGGCTTTATTTTTAGCCGTGCGACCTTATTGCAACAGTTTGGTCACTTCCTGCTGCATGGAGTTGGCCTGAGCCAGTGCAGAGATGCCGGTCTGCATCAGAATCTGGTACTTCGCCATGTTCGAGGTGGCCGACGCATAGTCAGTGGCCTGGACTGCATTCTGCGCCGATTCCACATTTTCCTGCTGCGTGCCGAGGACCTGGCTGACCGCATTGAGGGTGTCGATCTGAGCGCCGAGGTAGCCGTCCTGCGCGGCTACGTCGGAAATTGCGGCGGCGATCTCGGTAAGCGCCGTTTCCGCATTGCTCTGATTGCTTAGGCTTGTGCTGCTCAGGTTTTGGCCGGCGGAAGCGGAGTAGCCGATGGTGGCAGGAGTGTTGCCGACCGATGCGCTGTTGCCTGAACCGCCCGACCCGTTCGAGCCTCCGGAGTTCTGGGTTGCCGCGTCCACGGTCATGCCCACGTTCGACGTGCCGGCGTAGATCGTTTCGCCATATAGGGAAAGCGGGTCTGCTACTGTGTCCTCAACCCATCCCGACACCTGTGTGAGGGCGTAGCCAGAGGTTGCTCCGAACTCCTCCACGCCCCCTCCGTTATCCGTCGCATCCCCGTGCGCTGGGGTCAGATTGGAAAAGACCACGAGGTCCGAGTTTTGCGCATAGAGATCGATGGCTGAATCCTGAACATCCACCGTTGCGGTGATGCCGAGGCCGGCATTGTCGATGGTTTGGGCGATCGCGTTCAATGAGGTGTCGGACGCATCCATTTGGATGGTCTGGTTGTATCCCACCGATATGGATCCGGTCGTCAGCCCCGGGCTGCCGTTGCTTAATCCCGAGAAGTCGATTTCGTCGACTTCGGTGCTGGCGGTCGGGCTGCCGGACGGCGCATTCAATATTGAAGCATCCTCAGGGATCGCGCCGGTCTCGGTGAGATCCTGGCCGGGAGTAAGCCAGGGCGCATCTGCATCGCCCGCTCGCTTGGAAAAGATGAGTTCGTCTCCGCTCACTTGGGCGTTAATGCCCAGGGACGCATAGGCGCCGCCCGCGTTCAGGGCCGCGGCGAACGTCGCCATTGTATCGTCGGATGCATTGAGCGTAACGGAGAAGTTGTTGCCCGCTTTATCTGTTCCGGTAAATGTGCCGGAGAGTGTGTCGGCCGGATTGGCGAAGACGAAGTAGCCGATGTTTCCCGCGGTGTGATCGGAGATTCCGACGGTTTGCGATGAAGTAACGTAGGTCAACTGCGAGTCCGCTGAAACGGACGCTTTGTTGCTTTCCGAATAGAAATCGAGCTCTGTGTTGTTGTTGCTAAGGGATGCGTAGACGCCGGCGTCGAGGCCATTCACGGTGCTCTGCAATTGCGCGAGCGTTTGCGAAGTGCCGGGCGTGCCCAGGCCGATGCTGTGGCTGTTGCCGCTGGAGTCGACCACCGTGAGGGTCCCACCGGTGAGCGTATCTGCCGCCGTGGTCACCTGCAGACTGCCCAGTTCGCCGGCGCTCTCGCTGCCGACACCGAGGTCGGCGCCGCTGAGAATGATGCCGGTGTCGGCGCCGCTTCCGCCGCCGGCGTTGGAGGCTCCAGCGGCCTCAACAGCCTGGGTTCCGGCCTGGGTGGCGGTGCCGAAGCTCGCCGAGACGCCGGTGGTCGTGGATTCTGCGTTGATGGCATCGATGAGTCCGCTGACATTGTTGTTGTAGCTTGTGCCCTGGCCGGCGGTGACATTGAGAGAAGCCGGCGTCAACGACCCGCCGGGACCGCTCGTAAGGTAGGAAATCTGAATCGTCGTGCTCGAGTCCGCGAGCGCATCCCCTTGTTGCGCCAGCGTTCCGCCCTGCGAGAGGTCAATAAAGACGGTGTTGGTCGGGCTGCTGTTCGATCCGCCACTTTCCGATCCGCCGTTGCCCGACTCTTCGCTGCCGCCCGTTGACGCCGCAGCGTAGCTGATCGCTCCATTCGTGTCGCCCAGGTTCGCAGAGGAAAGCGCGGAGATGGTCAGGTCATCGATCGACGCGCCCGCCGTCGACGAGTCGCCGGTATAGATGTTTGTATTCGAGCCAAACACCGCATCATCGTTGTACGCTGTGGTTGCGCCGACGTTCGAAATCTCCGCCAGGATCGACTGGTACTCCTGATTGGCCGCCGTGTCCTGGGCCGTGTTGAGCGTGCCGTTGGAAGCTTCAGTAGCCAGCGTGACAGCCCGATTGAGCAGGCTCGCCACTTGCGACAACGCGCCATCGGCCACCTGCAGAAGGCCCACGCCTTCACTTGCGTTGGTCTCTGACTGGTCCAGGGCCTGCTGATTGGTCTGCAGCCCGTCGACGAGTGAGAGGCCGGCCGCGTCGTCGGATCCGGAGTTGATTCTGGAACCTGACGACAACTGCTGAAGGACAGTACTCAGGCTGCTGTTGTTCTGGCTTAAATAATTCTCCGCGTAGATGGCGGACAAATTGTTTAAGACGCCCAGGGACATGGCCACGTACCGCGCAAACGCGCCCGCATTCAAGGGCGTGCCGCTTGCCTTTTCCGGCCTTCGACGAAGCGGCGAAGCAGGCCGGTGTATTTTCGACTCAAAGCGGTTTTCGGCTCGAAACGGAAGTACGTTATTTTGGGGCAGAGTTGTACGAAGGAGGAACAGTATCGCTTTAAAAATGACCTGCGCGTTGGAAAAATCAAAGAACTCGCCCCGCATGGCGGCTGGTGAAGGGACAAAGACCATCTCACCCGAGGTGATCCCGATCATGTCCCCGATAATTGCTCAAAAAAGTCAACCGCTTGCGCAAAAAGCCGGCTTAAAACGGCATTAACTGGGCGACGCCAAGCCGTGCTCTTTCAAAACGGAATCGAGCCGATCCACTACCCGGGGTTTGCAGGTTGGGTGCCGGGCTTTGCAGGTTGCGGCCACATCCGCGAGAATGAGAAAGTCAACTTTCATCGGCGCGGACATCGACCATGCTTACCCTTACCCAGCGACTGATTCTCGGCTGTGTGCTCCTGAGCTGCCTGACCGTGGGGCTGGTGGCCATCACGCACAAGGCGCTGGCTGCGGCGGGACAACTCTTCCTGGCCTACGCGGTGATCGCGGCCGCTATCGTGGTCGCGGGGGGAACGCTGTTCTTTGTGCTTCTGCCCATTCAAACGCTGGCGCGCGATGCGCATCGCATTGCCCAGGGCAACCTGGAGCACCGCGTGGAATGGAGCGGCCGCGACAGTTTTGGCGTGATCGCCAGCGAGTTGAGCCGGATTGCGGTGCGGCTGCGGGAGCTGCGCGACACCGAGGCCGGGCGGCGGCAGATGGAGTTTCAACTCTCCGACGCCGTGCTTCAGTCCATTTTCGAGCCCATCATCGTGACCGACGGCAAGGGGCATGTGATTAAGGTGAATCAGGCGGCGGAGGAACTGCTGGGTGAAGGGGCGGGCGACCGAATGGCGCTGACGAACACTCCCGGCGGAGACAAGATTCTGAGCGCAATCCGTGACGCCGTGTCGATGCAAAAGGCTGTGGCGGCCGAAGGCGAAGCGTCAATGCTGCCGATGCGGATCGGCCAGCAGGAGCGCAGCTATCGCTTGCGCACAATGCCCATGCGCGACTCGGAGGGCCGGCTGCTAGGCGCAGTAACAACACTTGAAGACGTAACCATTCTGCAGGACATCGACCGCTTTAAGACCCAGTTCATCGCAGTGGCCAGCCGCAAGCTGCGTGACCCGCTGCTCAAATTGCGGCGTGGGTTGTATGCGCTGGCTCAGGGTTTTAGCGGCGAGATGACGGCGCTACAGACCGAGCTGGTGGCTTCGGCCAGTAAAGAGGCTGAGGAACTCGACGACTTGATGAGCGACCTGATTGAAGTGGCGGAGTTGGAATCCGGCAAGCGCGAGCTGAAACTGGAGCGGCTATGGCCGCTGCGAGCCTTGAACCAGGCGCGGAACCGTTATTGCGACGAGGCTCAGAAGAGGCACATCCGGCTGGAGGTGAGCGCTTACGCGGACCTGGCCACGGTCTTGGCCGATCGCCGCGCGCTGCAGTCCATTCTCGACAACCTGCTATCGAATGCGATGCGATACACCCCGGATGAGGGCGAAATCCTTCTGGCGGCCGAAGAGATCAAGAATTTTGTCCAGTTCAGCGTGCGCGATACCGGCCGCGGCATTGAGGCGGAGCGGCTGAGCACAATCTTCGACCGGTTCAATACATTCTCGGAACGGGGCTCAGGCCTGGGCCTGGCGCTGGCGAGGCGGCTGGTGGAATCGATGGGCGGCCAGATCGCCGTGGAAAGCCGGCTGGGTCACGGATCGACATTTCGATTCACGCTTCCCGTGGCTGTTGCGCAGGAAGCGCAACATCCGGTCGAGGTGGGCTGAGCGATGGCCGAACTCAAACTCGAGAAGGCCCCGGAGCCCGCAAAGCTGCGCATTTACGTTGGCGCGGCGCCCGGCGTGGGCAAAACCTTCGACATGCTGAACGATGCGTACCTGATGAAACATCAGCAGGGCAAGGACGTGGTAATCGGCCTGGTTGAGACGCATGGGCGCAAGGAGACGGAAGACCGCATCCGCGATCTCGAAATCGTGCCGCAGAAGGTGATTCCATATCGCGGCGTGAACCTGAAAGAGATGGATGTGGATGCGATTCTGGCTCGCCATCCGCAAACCGTGATAGTGGACGAGCTGGCCCACACGAACGTTCCCGGCAGCAAGAACCGGAAGCGGTATGAAGACGTGCTGGAGTTGCTGGACGCGGGCATCGACGTGATGACGGCGGTGAACATTCAGCACCTGGAAACGCTGAACGACGCCGTCAACCGTTCGGCGAACACCACGATCCGCGAGACCGTTCCCGACAGCTTCTTGAAGCGCGCGGACGAAGTGGTCAACATCGATATCACGGTGGACGAGCTGCGCAACCGCCTGCGAGCGGGGAAGATTTATGCGCCGGAGAAGGTGGAGCAATCGCTGGCCAACTTCTTCCGCAAGGGCAACCTGAACATGTTGCGCGAGTTGTCGCTGCGCGTGACGGCGGAACAGGTGAGCAACCGCGCCGCTGAATACCGCCGCACGCAGGGGCTGGAACAAGCGCCGATTCCGGAGAAGGTGATGGTGTGCCTGAGCACAAGGCCGGGGACGGAACGGCTGCTGAGGGTGGGTTCACGAATTGCGGGCCGGCTGGCCACGAACTGGTACGCGGTTTACGTGGCGCGCCCCGACGACAAGGGGCACGGCGATCCGGAAGCATATCACCGGCTTGAGGAGTATATGCGCATGGCGCGGGACCTGGGCGCCCATGTGGTTTCGCTCACCGACCGCAATGTTTCCGATGCGCTGATCCGGTTTGCACAGCAGGAAAACATTTCGCACGTGGTCTTTGGGCAATCGGCACGGTCGCGCTGGGACATTCTCTGGCACGGGTCGGTGCTGAACCGGTTTCTCTCAGAGGTACGCGACGTGACCGTGCAGGTGGTGCCGATGCAGAAGCCGCTGCGAAGGGCGTGAGAGAAGCAGGGAACAGGGAACAGGGAACAGGGATCAGAAAAACAGGGACTGAGGGACTAAGGGAACCCTCGTTCCCTGCCCTATTCGCAGAAGACGCGCACCTTTGCTTTTTCCTCCCTCGCATCCACGTCAACGGTCAGGTCTTCCAAGTGGTCGACGAGCTCTTCGAGATTCTCCGGTTTGATCTGGGACAACGTTAGCGGAATTCCATGTCTGCTGAGCGTGGCGTCCAACTGCTCGTGCGCCTGGGCGGGAATCAGGCTGGCCAGCCGGACTCCCGCACGAAGAAGTTGCATGGGAACGCGGACATTCACGGTAGTGGGCTCACCCTTTTCGTTCGCCTCGACTAAAACGCGCAGGTACTTCGGGTGCGACTTTGCGGCTGTGGCGCTGGATCCGTTCGCTCCGATTTGATCTTTTCCGGCCGCGCCAGCGGCGGATGCACTCGTGTCGGGCTCCAAAGCGATCAGCAACCGCTCGGCCTCGTCCGCGGTGATCTTGCCTGCGGCCAGCATTTCCAGAATCTGACGGCGATTCTCGTTCATGACGGTTCTCCCTTGGGAATGATTTCTCTTGATCTGTGCGGGCCTGGAGGCCCGCACTACAGCCGGTCAGGAGACCGGCGCTACAGTTCATTACAGAATGCGAACCAGCACCTTGCTTTCATGGGTGCTGACGTGGATGTGCGTTCCGGTCAGGCTCAAGGAGATTGCCCAAAAGACTTGAATGGCGCGCCAGGGGCTGATACCGCCGGCCAAGCAAAGGCCAAAGAGGACGAGGAAGATCAGCGGCGAAAGCAGGATCAAGGGAATCCACAGGAGAAACAGCGGGAGCCACAGCCGAGGCATGCGCCAGTGCGGACTTTGGATTTCGAGAACAGCGAGGTTCGGAGTCATTTGAGTTCCTCTAATGCGCGGATCGCTTCGGCCGCGGTGATTTCGCCGAGGTTGAGACGGCCCAGGATCTCGGCACGCGACGGGGAGGGATTGGTTTCGACAAACTCTAATCGGCTGGAGATACGGTTCAGGCGCGCTTTGATGGTGGGATAACTGACGCCGAAGGTTTGCTCCATCTCCTTGATGGTGCCGTGGGAGCGAAGAAAGGCGACGACGAAGACCTGATCTTCGAGACTAAGCCGGGCCAACTCGGGCAGGGTGAATTGGCCTTCGACGGAGATTCCCTTCTCGGGAATCCGGACGCGCTCGATGATAAGCGGAGCTCCCTGGGCGATGCGGAGCAGCTCGTGCCAGTCGGAGGCTTGTTTGCGATCAGTTTCCATGGTCGGAATCGAGGTTCTTAATCTCAGCCCGACTTTACTCATGTTTATTAATTATGTCAAGTATGTTTATAAATAATATTTAGTTTTGCGCGGATAATATTAGAGATTCTTTCAGCGCAGCCAGCCGATCGTTCATGGACCCGCGATTTCGTGGTTTTATTCTTCGTGCATCGTCAGACGCGCCCTGGCCTTGGCGCGCAACCATTGCCGGATCCAGATGGCAACAAGAAAGGCGAGAAGGACAATTACCAACGCAATCAGCCATGGATATTCCGCAGCCCACAGCCTCAACTGCACCCACCACGGCAAAACTCCTACGTGATAGACCTCTGAGCTGAGGCGGAAAGACTGAAATTGTGTTCCGTGAAGGACAGAGACGGTGCCGGAGATGTCGCTGGACTGCTGCACGGCCATGAACGTGTTCATGAAGGGCTCGAAGACGGTTCCGTCTTTAAGATGAATGGCGACGATGCTGCGGCTGCCGCCCTGGCCGTAGGGAGACGCGATGCCTTCAATCAAGGCGTCGGGAGAGCCGCTGGCGGTAAGGGTGCCAGACTCGGCGTGCTGGTTGGTCTTGAGCTTCCACCAGGCATTGTGGAGAAGACGGACGAAGAAGCCGTCAGTATCCCGCACCTGAAGTGGCCCGCTGCCCAAAGAGACGGGAAGATGCGTGCCGAGCTGAGCGAAGCCGGGCTGGTCGTCACCGGCGCCGATGACCAGGAAATCAGCGTCGGCGCCATCATGGAGAGCATCGGGACCGGCTACGGTAACGCGCAAAGCAGGAAAGCCGGTTTGGCGGCTGAAGTGGCCCATGAGGGTGACGAAGGTCTCAATCTCCTGCTCTGTGGGCACAGGCGGCAGCACAACGGTGGTCTCGCTCAGGTCGGCAATGCGTGTGAAGGGAAAGCCGGCATTCGAGAAGATTTCCAGATTGGGCAGCGGCGCCCAATGCGGGTAGCCGCGAAGATCGAGGTAGGAATCGCCCCCGATGGCGCCCTGCGTGTGAATGGGCGCGTTGTCATTGCACTCCTGTTTTTTGAGCGGTTGGAAGGCGAAATCGAACGATAATGTATTGGAAAACGGACGCAGGTTCACCACGGGAACCGGCACGTCAATGGGCGTGGTACGTAAGGTCTCCTGCCCTGGAACGAGGAGCGCGGAACCCAGGAACGCGCTGTTCATGTGCACCTGCAAGCTGGAAACAGGGCCCACGGGAATGGAGTTGTAGCGATAAATCAGGTGGAGTTTGGCGTTGGGCCGGCCCGCGTCGTAATCGAGGTCGGGGGGGACGCGGAAGTGAACGTTGAGCGGAGCCGATCCGTCGCCCTGGAGTTCGCCGGCAGTGGAAATCTCCGATAGAGGGATGGTCTGATCGGTGCGCACCCAGCGCGGCGCGAAGTCGGGAGCTTGCTTGCCGGGCAGCGTAAGACCGGCAATGGTGGTTTGATCGCCAGTCAACATGCCAGTGTGCAAGGCCACGGCCTGCGCGGCAGTTACGGCATCTTCGGCGTTGGCGCCGGTTATGATCAAAATCTTGCCGTAGGGATCGTTGGGGTTGGTGCGCATGGCCACGGTGGGCGAGTTCACCGCGGAAAGATTCAGTGCTGGAGGAAGATTCGCGGGGTTCTCGGCGATGACGACGGCATTGCCTTGCGGGATGGCTCCGATGCGCACCGGGAAGCGCGCCGGCCGGCTTTCCGAGACGAGGCCGAAGTAGCTT
Source organism: uncultured Acidobacteriaceae bacterium (assembly GCA_963848805.1). Taxonomy (GTDB): domain Bacteria; phylum Acidobacteriota; class Terriglobia; order Terriglobales; family Acidobacteriaceae; genus Telmatobacter. The sequence goes on from CAWKFD010000031.1 coordinate 294,945, forward strand.
GAAACAATGCCGGCCGCTTGAATCGCTTTCAACGAAGGCGGCGCGGGAAAAACCACGGGCAGGCTGACGGCCGCGATTGCCGCTGGATCGACGAACGGAGCGGGCAGTTGCTTCAAATCGCCGGCCAGGGGCACGAGATCGCCGCCGATATCGACGTAGGTATTGATGTGCACGCGGGCCCAAAGCGATGTATTGGAGGGATTCTCACAACCCGTAGTGGAGTGGCCGATGAACTCGATGGCGAGGGTGTTGTTGCGGGCCAGCAGCTCTGAGGGAATGCTGAAATCGGCCTCAGCGGCGTGGCTGTTCGAGCCTCCAAACTGGCCCGGCGTGGGCTGGATGGTGGCAAAGAGCGTTCCGTTCATCAGGAGCTTGAGATGACTCAGTTGCGGGATGAGGGCGGGAGAGAACGTATAGCCGATGTGAAAATTGGTGGTGCGCACGACCTGGTCCGGCCGCAGCGTGAATTTGAAATGGTGCGTCGCGTCGACGCCGTCGAGCTCGATCTCGGGAGAACCTGGTTCGGTGAGCGTAAAGGTGCGGCGAAAATGGCCGGGAGGAACGGGAGCATTTGCAGATGCAGCGGAGGTAGCGGGGACAGCGGGGTGGACGGGGCTAGCCACCGGACGCGGGCCGGGGGCAGAGCTTTGCGCCTGGGCGTGCGCCTTGGGGCAATTTGCCACGAGCAGGGAGGCCAGCAGCAGGACCATCCCCGACTGAGCGATTGACAGCGGAGTGGACTTCCGGGCGGGCTTGCCTTGATCGCCAAGTACGCTCGAAAGCGTGGCCTTCAGGCCGTGCATGGAGATACGAAGGATTCGGCCCAGACTGCCAAGAACATTGTCGCTTTCGGGAGCCTCGCCCCAGCCAAGCCAGGAGTCGGCGCGGGAAAACAGCGCAATGGCCAGAACTTCCTGTTCCGCGATCGACAAATCCTCAAAATGAACGCGCAGCACGGCTCCCTCCATTGAAACCACCGTCGCGCGGACATCGGTGCCGATCGACGGAAACGGAAAAGCCAGGCGCACCTTGGACTCAGGCGCGACTTTGAGCGCTCCAGTAAGGCGAATGCCGGCGCCGCCATGGGATAGGTCGATGGATTCGCCGGCGACCGATCGGCCATCAGGCAGCTTGACGTAAAGCGGTGTTACGACGCTGAGGCGGACGGCGTTGCGGCGCTGCATCAACTCGCGCGCGACCGCAACGCAAACGCCCAGAATTACAACGTTGAAGCAGCACCACAAGACGTTGATCAGCACCGTGCCCGGCCGCTCGCGGTCCCAAAAGAAGAAACGCGGAATGGCGAAGAGAAGGCCGGCGATATTGAGCGCAAGCAGAACCAGAAACGGCTGCGCGATCGTGGAGTCGAAGAAGGTGCGCTTGACCACGCCGCCCTTGGCCGTAACGTTGAACTTGCCCAGCCTGGGATTGATGAGCGCCATTATGGTGGGCAGCAGGATGTAGGGAGACAGCACGGTTTCGTAGATCTCATTCCAGAACGAATGGCGGTGATTGCCCTGAATGCGCGAGTTGGTGACGTTGGAAAGCACGAGGTGCGGCAAGGCGTAGGCCAGGATGGCCAGCCAGAAGCCGGGAATGTTGGTGCGATTGAGAAGCAGATAAATTAAAGGCGCGGTGAGAAAAATGAGGCGCGGCGCCGCATAGAGAAAATGGCCCATGGCATTGAAGTAGCAGAGCCTTTGCGGAAGCTTCAATCCGGCGGCGAAGAGCGGATTTTCGGTGCGCAGCACCTGGATCATGCCGCGCGCCCAGCGGATGCGCTGCCTGACGTGTGCCGAGAGTTGCTCAGTGGCCAGGCCGGCTGCCTGGGGGATGTTGATATAGGCCGTGTTCCAGCCGTTCATCTGCAAGCGCAGAGCGGTATGCGCATCTTCGGTGACGGTTTCCGTGGCCATGCCGCCGATCTGGTCAAGCGCAGCACGCCTGAGAACCGCGCATGAGCCGCAGAAATAGGAGGCATTCCAGAAATCGTTGCCGTCCTGGACGATCCCGTAAAACATCTCGCCCTCGTTGGGAATGACGCGGAACTGCTCCAGATTGCGCTCAAAGGGATCGGGCGAATAGAAGTGGTGGGGAGTTTGCACGACGGCCAGTTTGGGGTCGCGCAGGAGCCAGCCCACGGTCAACTGCAAGAAGCTGCGCGTCGGCACGTGGTCGCAGTCGAAGATGGCCACCAGCGGGGAGGCGATAGTCTCGAGCGCGGCGTTGATGTTGCCGGCCTTGGCGTGCTTGTTGTCGGCCCGGGTCTTGTAGCCAATGCCGGCCTCACAGGCGAACTGCTCGAACTCCTGGCGCCGGCCGTCGTCGAGGATGTAGACGTGCATCTTGTCGGCCGGCCAGTCCATATTGAGCGCGCCGAGGGCGGTATAGCGCACCACGTCGAGCGGCTCGTTGATGGTGGGGATGAGTACGTCGATGTGCGGCCAATCGGCGGGATTCTCCGGCAGCGGGACCGGGGCGCGACGCAGCGGCCAGATGGTTTGGAAGTAGCCCAGGAAGAGGATTACGAATGCGTAGGCCTCGGCAAGCAAGAGACAGAGGATGAAGAAGGCGTCTAAGGCTCCCCAGTGATTGGCGGGATCCTGAAAGAACTGCGCAACCTGCGTGATGCGCCAATATCCGTAACGGAAGGTCGAGAACATGGACAGCATCATAAGCGTGAGCGTAACGAGATAGGAGTCGGAACTGCGCCCCATGACAAGCGCCATCAAAAGGCTGAGCAGGCCCAGCGCCGCCTGCTGCGGCCAGGTGAGGGGAAGAATGGCAAGGAAGCAGAATATCGCCGCAGCCACGAGGAGGAAGAGGAGGCGCAGACCCCTGGTGAAGAGACTCTCCCCTGCCCCGATATCCCGCCAGAGCTCCGAGGCCGTCATCGCTCGCTCCAGCGCACGCCGCGGAAGCCAGTGCCGGCGGGTGCAGAAAGGCTCTTGACCCACCCCGCCAAGCTGGCAAAGTCCTCGGCCACGGCGGAATTGGGAGCGTAATCCATGACCGTCATGCCCTCGGCGAGCGCCTCGCTCACCGCAGGAGAGTGGCGCAACGCAAAGGGGAGCAGCCGTTCGCCCAGCTGCGCGCGAAGCACCTCACGCACGTCGAGATGCAGAGGAAGCGAGGGATCAAACTGATTGAGAACGTAGTAAGGGAGCGAGGGCTTGCCGTTTGCGCCGCCGTTGTGGTCGAAGAAGGCGTCGATGGAACTGAGGCTGACCACGGAGTTCAAATCGGGAACCAGCGGTACAAGGATCTGGGGCGCCAGCCGCACCACGCGACGCGTGGTGGCGCCGGATGCGGTGGCAAGATCGACGATAACGCGGCCCAATCCGCGCGCATGCTTCAAGATCTCCGCCCCGAGCGCCTCCTGCGTGGCCGTTTCCGGGCCCTGTGCCTCGGGATCGAGCGTGATCATCTGGATGGCTGCATCGCCGCTGGCGATCGGAGGACTGAAGGTTCGCAACAGGCCGGGACGTTGATCGCGGGCCCCGAAGAAAAACGGCAGCAGACCAAAGGGGGTTGTATCCACGAGCAGAACACGTTCTCCGCGGGCTGAAAGCGCGCGGCCGAGCGTAGCAACGAGGCTGGTCTTGCCAACGCCGCCGGCGAGTGAAAAGACGGCCAGCACCGGGGGACGCGCCGGCACAGGCGCCGGAACAGCCTGGGTGGGGGGCGCACTGCCTTCAAATACGCCTTGAAGAGCAAACCAGCGCGAGGCGAGGCGATCGCGCGATTCCTGCAGCGTTTCATCGGGCGCCGGAGGTGGAACGGGCTCACTTGCGGTTTCTGCGGGCTCCGGCGTCAACCACGCCGGGCGGCCTCCCCTCTCTCTCGCATCAGGTGTAATCCAGGGACTGCGAGTCGGCGTGTCACTTTCCTCGCGAAGGGGGACATTGGGCGCGGGGTTTGCCGGGGGCGGATAAGAGGGCGTTTCCGGGGGCGCGGGACGATCGAACCGAGGAATTCGCCAGGCAGCTTGCTGTGCCGAGTGTGGTGCGGATTCCGCCTGTTGACTGGGTTGCTGGGCAGCTTGTTGTGCTACGGTTCGTACCGCCTGCTGACGAGCGAGTGCCTGGGCGGCCTCAAGTGCAGCCTGACGGGCGGTTTCCTGTGCTGCCAGACGAGCGGCCTGCTCCGCCGCAAGCTCCGCAGCTTTGTTCTTCTCCTCCGCGACTCGCGTGGCCTCGGCGATGCGCACTGCTTCAGCATCCTGGCGCGCCTTCATCTGTTCCTCTTCCATGGCGTGCTCAACGCGTTGCCGGGCCATTTCGCGCGATTGCGCCCGCGAGGCGGAGAAGTCGCGGTACTTGGCTCCATGCAGATTTGCCCAGGAATAGAGAGACGCCACATCTTCCGGCGGCTCATTCGGGTCGGGAGGCGCGTTAGGCTCAGTCATTGATTACCCCTGCACGTTGCCGTCGTCCGATCTCCCTCGATGGCAGCGCCGACGGCGGCTCTTGCAACCTGAAAGACCGGAAATGTGCACAAGGATGGTGGGTATCCTCACCGGTAATCATAGTGGCGCAACTATTGCCAGAACAATAACACTTCGAAGGCCATGTTGCTAACACTTTTCTGCCATCGAAATCAGGCGAAATACCCCATTTTCTGCGCGATACGACCCTTTCTCGTCCATCGGTAATCGATCTCTCGGATGCGGCGCGTACCGTGGTACCAGTGGCACTGGTTACCACGAATGAGACGGGCATTGAAGAGCGATGCACAAAACGCAGAGGGGAATCGCGAGGGGGAGAAGAGCACGCTGGAGGATCCATTTCGTTTGCGGGCGCCACGCGGCGCGGCGGCGCTCAAGCGCTGCAACTTGTTGCTGTGATAATTTGGAATCAGCGGCCTTAAACGAGCTCGTAGCTCAGTTGGTAGAGCAACGCCCTTTTAAGGCGTGGGTCCTGGGTTCGAGTCCCAGCGAGCTCACCACCCTGGGCCGCGTGCTCGTGTCTCAAGAGTTCATCACAAAATTGTGGTGCTCAAATGCAGGTCCTTCGACTTGTCCGCCGCGACGGACTCGCTCGAGATGACAAGGTATTCATGCTGCGAACTCTAGAGCCAGGACACTAAAATCATTGGATCTATTTTCTTCAATAATTAAAGCGCTCTGGTGTCGTGTCCCAGGAGTTCGCAGCATAAGCCGAAGGCCTAAATGCAGGTGCTTCGACTCGCCCACCGCAGTGGACTCGCCCAGGATGACAGGGTATTTATGCTGCGGACTTTAGAGACAGGGCGCAAGCGTCCGGGGCTGCGAAGGCGCGGCCGAGGTTCCCCGAGGGAAGGCTTCGTTTGAAGGAGGAATGCCGTAGGATTGAGCCTGTGACGGCAAGCGCCGCACCGCACGAAGGACGGCTGAATATGATTTCGGCAGCTGAAATTGTCGCGCTACAGGATCGAATGACGGTTGCATGGCATCGAACGCCGGCCGCGCGAGGCGAAAGTTCAGCGGCCGGCCCGCCGGCTGGAGCCGGCAGCGGAAGGAAAGCAACCGAGGAATGGCTGGAGCAGGTAGCGAACCAGCATCGCGCCAACTTTGATCTGTGGCATATCGAGGATGAGGCGCGCGCGCCTGGGGCAACCGACGCGGAGATCGCCCAAGTGAAACGCCGCGTGGACAAGACCAACCAGCTCCGCAACGATCTGGCCGAGAAACTGGATCGGACGGTGGCCGCCTACGTGGATTCTCTTGGTTTGCCCAACCTTGCGGCTCCGCTCCATTCCGAGTCGCCAGGGTTGATGATCGACCGGCTCTCGATTCTGGCGCTGAAGATCTACCACACTCGCGAAGAGGCGGGACGCGTGGGTGCGCCCCCAGGCCACTCGGAACGCAATCGCCAGCGCCTGGCAATATTGGAGGAGCAGCGCGCCGACCTGGCAGGTTGTCTTGATGCGCTGTGGAGAGACACCCTGAGCGGGACCCGGCGTTTCAAGCTCTATCGCCAACTGAAGATGTATAACGATTCCTCGCTGAACCCGGCAATTTACGGCAAAGCCACGGCCGGAAAGGGCCGATAACAGCGCCAGATCTGCTCTTGTGACACCCCCCATTGACTGAATGCCGGGTTATGCGTATAAACATGGCCTAAGCAGCGTTGTTCCCAAATGACGGTTCCCCGCCCGGCAAGTATGTGCCGCAAGGGGTGAAGGAACGCGCTCACGGTAAAGCCATGACGCAAGAGGTTCGTACCACGGCGCCCAGCCGCAGAAAGATTTTGCCAACGTCCGCCAAAACCGACGGCCGTGCACATCCTGGCGAGGAGCCCGACTTCCAGCACTATCAGGCAGCCGTTCTCCTGCTGCAGCAAGGGAAATTTGAGAAGGCGTTGAACCTTCTGGAGAAGCTACTCCCCGACGCGCCCGCGGCGATCCAGGACCGCTGCCGGATGTACATCAGCACCTGCCGCCGTCAGATGGAGAAGACCAACTTGTCGTTTCTCACGCCCGAGGAGCACTACGACTACGCCATCTCGCAGTTGAACACCGGCTACTACGAGGAAGCGCGCGAGCAGTTCAACAATATACTGGCCGCGCATCCGGGCGCCGACTACGCATTCTATGGACTGGCAGTGCTGGAAGCGATCACCGGCCACGCACAGAACTGCCTGAACAGTTTGTCCCGGGCCATTGAACTGAACCCCAAGAACCGTTTGCAGGCGCGCGTGGACAATGACTTCCAAAGCATGGTGGACGATCCGCGATTTACCGAGTTGCTGTATCCTGAGGTTCCGTAGGGGCCTCGATTTGAACTCCACCACCGTTGCGAACGATCATGCCGCAGGTGCGCAGGAATCCGGGCGCGCCATCCCCTTGGCCGCGCGCCCGCTACGCGTGGTAGCCATCGGAGGCGGAACTGGCCTCTCCACACTCCTGCGCGGGCTGCGGCGGCACGTTTCAGCGCCCGGCGAAAGCCCTTCGGCAACCAGCGCGATCGCCGACCTGGCCGCCGTGGTCACGGTGACCGACGACGGCGGCTCGTCAGGCCGGCTGCGTCAGGACTTCAACATGCTGCCGCCAGGGGACCTGCGCAATTGCATGGTGGCCCTGAGCGAAGAGGAAGACATGCTTTCGCGGCTGTTCACGCATCGATTCAAGACAGGGAATGCTCTCAAAGGGCATAACTTCGGCAACCTGTTTGTGGCTGCACTGACAGAGATCACGGGAGATTTTGCCCAGGCCGTGCAACTGGCTTCGAAGATCCTGGCCACGCGGGGGCGCATTTATCCGGCCACAACGGCAAATGCCACGCTGGTGGCGAACATGGACGATGGCTCAGTGGTGCGCGGCGAGACCGAGATCACCGCGAGCAAAAGGCGCATTGTGGAACTGACGCTCGATCCGCCGAATCCCGCTCCGCTGCCTGAGACCCTGGAAGCCATTGAGCGCGCGGACCTGATCACGGTGGGACCCGGCTCGCTGTATACCTCATTGATCACGAACCTTCTGGTCAATGGCATTCCATCGGCGCTAAGCGCAGCGCGCGGCTTACGTGTCTTTATCTGCAACCTGATGACACAAGCCAATGAGAGCCTGAACCTGACTGCCTCAGAGCACATTGAGCGCATCTACGCGCACACCCGCAAGCCCGTCTTCGATTACGCCATCGTGAACACGGGGCAATTTTCACCGGAGACGCTGGCTCGCTACGCGGCCGAGGGCGCGGCACCGATCCAGCCTGATATCAGCCGCATTGAAGCGCTGGGCGTGCGTTGCATCGCTGGCGACTTTGCGAGCGAAGAGAGCGTAGTGCGGCACGCGGCGGGCCGTGTGGCCGATGCCGTGCTGGAGCTGGCTAGAGCGCGCCACGGACTGCGGGACTGACGCGTTCTTTCGCGCGGCCGAGTTAATCAACCTCTCACAAGTCGTGTCTGGGGCCGAAATTTAACGAGAATGAGCCGATCAAGCGGCGTTGTGACGTAACGAATAATCGCGCGCCTTGGAAATTGCGAGCAGCAGAGACTAACCGGAGCCGGTTCTATTGCATCTAAGCTGTTGAAACACCAATGTTTTATCATGAAGACAGGCGCAGCGGCGCAGGTCCAGCGTATGCGCCCTGAAACGGAGACGAACTTTGAAATCTGAGCGATTTTTGCCCTTGCTTTGCCTGGCCTGGGCAATTGCGCCGTGCATAGCCCAAAGCGCGCTTACGCCCGGCGTAGTACGCGCCACGCTGAAGAACGGAATGCGCGTGGTGATTATCCCCAACAAGCTGGCGCCGGTCGTCACGGTGGAAGCGAACTTTTTGGTGGGCGGAGACGAGACGCCGGCCGGCTTTCCGGGCATGGCCCATGCGCAGGAGCACATGGCGTTCCGCGGCTGCGCGGGCATGACGGCCGATCAAACGGCGGCCATTTACGCGCTTCTGGGCGGCGAAGACAATGCGGACACACAGCAGAACATCACGCAGTTTTTTGCCACCGTTCCTTCAGCCGATGTGGATGTGGCGCTGCGCGCGCAGGCCGCGTGTTTGAGCGGCATTGACGACTCGCAGGCGCAATGGGCGGAGGAGCGCGGCGCCATCGAGCAGGAGGTAGAGCGCGATCTGTCGAATCCGGAGTATAAATTCATCAACCGCATGAACAGCGCGATGTTCGCCGGCACGCCATACGAGCACGATCCGCTGGGCACCAAAAGCTCGTTCGACGCGACTACCGGCGAGATGTTGAAGTCGTTCTACGAGAAGTGGTACTCGCCCTCCAACGTGATTCTGGTAGTGGTGGGCGATATCAATGCTACGAAGACGATGGCGGAGATCAAGGAGCTTTTCAGCGGCATTCCCAGTCATCTCCTGCCGGAGCGGCCAGCCGTCAATCTTGAATCGTTCAAGTCAGACACGTTTACCATCGACAGCAACCTGCCTTACATTTTGGGATTCATTGCCTACCGCATGCCGGGCACCGACTCGGCCGACTATGCGGCCATGCAGATTTTGGTGGACGTGCTGGCAAGCCAGCGCGCCGATCTCTACGGGATGGTTCCGGCGGGTAAGGCGCTGACTGCGGAGTTCGTCCAGGCTGAGGCCTATCCGAAAGCAAGCGTTGGCCTTGGGCTGGTAGCTTTGCCGGCGGGCAGCGATGCGGCAAGTGCCATTGCCGAGATGCGGCAGATCATCGAGCGCTATGCGGCAAATGGCGTGCCGGAGGATCTGGTTGCGGCGGCCAAGCGCAGTGAGATTGCGCAGGCGGAGTTCCAGCGCAACTCTATTCCGGGGCTGGCAAATGTATGGTCAGACGCTCTGGCTGCCGAGGGAAGAAACTCACCCAGGAGGACATCGACGCTATCCAGAAGGTAACGCTGGCCGATGTAAACCGCGTGGCGAAGGAGTATCTGCTTGGCACGAGCACGATTACGGCGACGCTGATGCCTGCGCCCAACGGTCAACCGGTCGCCGCCAAAGGATACGGCGGAGCGGAGCAGGTGACCTCAGCGCCCACCAAGCCGGTGGAGTTGCCGGAGTGGGCCAAGGGGCCGCTCGAGGAGATTAAAGCGCCCGCGGATTACGTTCCGGTCTCTGACACGACGCTGCCGAACGGCATCCGGCTGATCGTACGCACCGATACCACCAGCCCGACGGTGACCGTGGTTGGTGAGGTGAAGCATGACGCAGGCCTGGAGACGCCGGCCGGCGAAGAGGGCTTAAGCAGCGTTCTAGACGGCCTGTACTCCTACGGCACGCAAACACTGGACCGGCTCGCATTTGAGAAGGCGCTGGACGACATTGCCGCCAACGAGAACGCCGGTTTTGACTTTTCGCTGAGCGTTCTGAAGGAGTATTTCTCGCGCGGCGTCGAACTGCTGGCCGACAACGAACTGCATCCGGCGCTGCCGGAACAGGCGTTCACGGTTACGCAACAGCAGACTGCGGAATTTGTCGCCGGCCAATTGCGGAGCCCCGGCTATCGTACGTCGCACGCGCTTGCGTCGGCGCTGGTTCCCGCGGGCGATCCCACGCTGCGGGAAGCCACCCCGGCCACAGTTTCGAAGCTCACGCTCAATGACGTGAAGCAGTTCCACGACGCAACCGTCCGGCCCGATCTCACCACCATCGTCGTGATCGGCGACGTAACACCCGAAGAGGCCCGGGAGACGATTGAGAAGTGGTTCGGACCCTGGAAGGCGTCAGGCCCGAAGCCCAACACCACGCTGCCGACAACCCCCGTGAACAAGAGTTCGGCGGTGAATGTGCCCGATGCCCAGAGCGTGCAGGATGAGGTGACGCTGGCCGAGCAGCTCAACCTGAACCGCTTCGATCCCGAGTATTATCCGCTGGAGCTCGGCGATCATGTGCTCGGCGGAGGGTTTTACGCCACTCGGCTTTACCACGACCTGCGGCAGGTGAATGGGTATGTTTACAACGTCGACGTGAGTCTGGATGCCACGAAGACCAGGGCCACATATGAGGTGAAGTACGGTTGCGACCCTGACAAGGTGTCGAAGGCGCGGGCGCTGATTGTTCGCGATCTGGAGCAGATGCGGACCGAGGATGTGTCACCCGCCGAGCTGCGCCAAGCCAAGGCGATGCTGCTAACGCAGATTCCGCTGAGCGTTTCAAGCGAAGACGGACTTGCGGGAGGATTGTTGCAGTGGGCCGTGATCGGCTTGCCGCTGAATGAGCCGGTGGTGGCAGCACGAAAGTATATGCAGATCACGGCGGACGACATCAAGAATGCATTTGCCAAGGCAATCGATACGGGCAACCTGGTGCAGGTGGTTCGCGGCCCGGCGCCGCAATAAGCGGGGCTCTTCCGATCAGGTTGGCGCGAAATATTCAAAGAAACTTTTCCAGCGCAAATCGCGATGGGATAGAGTCGGGAGAGCGCGGCTTCCTTTTCGCGCTCGACGAGGAGGATGTGTGAACAAGACCCTGATCTGGACGATGTTGGGATGTTGCTTGATTGCCCCTGCGGCCACCGTGCAAGGCCAGACAAAGCAGAAGCCGGGGCTATGGGAGATCACCAGCAGCATGACCATGTCAGGCATGCCGCAAGCGCCCCAGGTGGGGTCGCACACCATGCAGATTTGCGTGACCCAGGCCATGATCGATAAATACGGCGGCGCTTACAGCAATCCGCAAAGAGGTAACTGCCAGACGACCAATGTGGTGGTGACACCGGCAGGCATGAGCGCGAATCTGACCTGTTCCGGACAGATGAGCATGACGGGAACGGTGCAGACGACCTTTGTGGACGCGAACACGACGAAGTCCACTGTCCAGATGACGATCACGACGGGCAACGGGCAAACCATGACCATGACGACGCAATCGACGTCCACGTATAAGGGGCCGGACTGCGGCGACGTGAAACCGCCGCCGATGCCTGCAAGCAAGTGAGGCGAGGGGCTCAATCGGGCGGCAGGTCCAAGTGAAACGATCCCTGAGCTTCTAAACGGCACGATTGGGTTTGTGAAGCTGTGCGAAAAGCTTGGCCGTTCGCCCAAGGTGCTGATGCGGATGTTCAGCGCCTAGGGCAACCCGCAGGCGAGGAATTTATTTGAGATCGTCGCGTACTTGCAGAAGGCCGAAGGGACCAGGCTGGAAGTGGTGGAGCGGGCGGCGTAATGGGAAGGAAAACAAAGCGAATCGACTATACGGTTTACGTGCCCAACTATCAACCGGGCGCTGGCTGCTGGGATTTTCGCACGCTGAGTAAAGCGAAGTCCGCCGCTCGTGGGCTGGGTTCCGGTTCGCGGGTCTATCGGAACTTTAGTTTGGAATCCAAACGCGGCAAGATTCCTCGCGGCTGGTGGAGCAGCAAGTTTTATTGGATGTGGAACGGCCGATCGTTTGTGCGAGAGATCGATCACTCGATTGAGGCAACCGGATTGCAATCAATGTCTGAATCAGTCACCCTTCCACGGTTCGCTTGAGCTGCCCACAGGCGGCGAAGATGTCTCGGCCGCGGGGCTGGCGCAGGTATGCGGGAATGCCGGCATCGATGAGTGTCTTGTGAAAAGCTTCAATCGCGCCGGGCTCGGGCGTGTTGTACGCAATGCCGGGGCCGGGATTCCATGCGATCAGATTCACCTTTGCCGGCAGGCCGCCACGGCGGACGAGGCGGGCGAGTTCGCGCGCGTGCTCGGGACGGTCGGTGACCCCATCAAGCAGCACATATTCGAAGGTGATGCGTTCGCGAGGACGCAGAGGCACGCGGCGCACGGCGTCGATGACTGCTGCAATCGGCCACTTGCGGTTGATGGGCATGATTTCGGCGCGGATTTTGTCGTTTGATGCGTTGAGGCTGATGGCGAGTTTGGGACGCAGGTCCGGAGGCTCCTGGGCGAAGCGTTCGATGCCGGGCACGATTCCGGAGGTCGAGACCGTCATGCGCTGCGGGCTGAGGCCTACCTCCCGCACCAGCAGCCGGACCGCGGACATGAAATTGTCGTAGTTCAAAAATGGTTCGCCCATGCCCATGAAGACCAGGTTCACGCGGTCGCGGCCGACGCGGACAGCGTGGCGATCAAGAACTGCGATGACCTGGCCGGCGATCTCTCCCGCAGTGAGGATGCGCTGCAGGCCGAGTTTGGCGGTGAGGCAGAACTGGCAGTTGACCGCGCAACCCACCTGGCTGGAGACGCAAATCGTGGCGCGGGACCAAAGCCTGGAAGGGACAACCGCAGATCCTTCGACTTCCTTCCCCTTCGTCCGCCGCGGCGGACTCTGGGTCCGGTCGCTCAGGATGACAATTGAGGAACTTGCTGATTGGGTCTCGTCCGGCCCCGCTTCGTCGCCGGCTTCGCCGCCGTCGCCTTCCGGCATCCAGACGGCTTCCGCCGTTTCACTTTTTGGAGTTGAGCCTTCAAACTCAACCAGATACCGCTCAGTGCCGTCGGCGGATTGAAATGCCCTGGCAATGGCCGGACGGGCGATTTGCCAGCCTTCAGTGGCCAGCCTCACGCGCAAGGATTTAGGCAAAGTAGTGATTTCAGAAATATCTTTAAGCCATTGACTATACATGGCCTTGGCCAACTGTCTCCCGCGCCAGGCCGGCTCGCCGATTTCCACCATGCACGCCGCCAGCGCTTGGGCATCCAAGCCAAAAAGAGGCACCTTGCATCCGCAGCCCTGTGTGGGAGCGTCTAATGAAACGAGTTGATTTGGCTTGTCAGGCATGGCGGGACTGGATTACAGTATCTTAGCCTTTATCGATGAACCAAAGGGCTTGACCTGTTCCCTGCGACTTCCTCCCCGGGTAACCAGCGCACCTAGACACCCGGTTGCCCTAAAATTGAATTAAGACCGAAAGCCCATGTACTCTGAGCGAAACCGCCGCCGCACAGTTTTGCCGAACGGTCTGATTGTGCTGACCGAGCGTATGGATCATCTGCGTTCGGTGGCAATGGGAGTTTGGGTCAAATCGGGCTCACGCTGCGAGAGTGCTGAAAGCAACGGCATCTCACACTTTGTGGAGCACATGCTGTTCAAGGGAACGCGTTCGCGGTCGGCGCAGCGGATCGCGCGCGAAATGGATTCGATCGGCGGCAACCTGGACGCCTTTACCAGCAAGGAAACCATTTGCTTCAACGTGAAGTCTCTGTCGGACCATGTACCCATCGCACTGGACGTGCTGACCGACATGGTGCTGAACCCCACCTTTGCGCTGCCCGATATCGAGCGCGAACGCGGCGTGATTCTGGAAGAGATCAAGATTGACGAGGACAACCCTGACGTGCTCGTGCACGAGTTGTTCACGCAGAGCTTCTGGAAGGGACATCCGCTGGGCAAACCGATCCTGGGCACGACGGAAACGGTGGGCAGGCTGGGGCAGCAAGAGCTTTTTGCTTACCACGGGGACCGTTTTCGCGGCGGGAATATCGTGTTTTCGGCAGCGGGCCACCTGGACCACGACCAGTTTACGGAGGCTGTGGCGGAGAAGTTTTCTACGCTCGCGGGTGGCGAAACGCTGCATGAACTTTCGGCGCCGGAACCGAGCGCCCGCCTCATTTTGAGAAATAAGAAGGCGCTCGAACAGGTGCAGATCTGCCTGGGCGTGCCCGCGCCGCCGATTACCGATGAGAACCGCTACGCGACGTTGATTCTGAATACCGTGCTGGGCGGCGGCATGAGTTCGCGGCTCTTTCAGACCATCCGCGAGGAACGCGGTCTGGCATACTCGGTCTACTCCGACCTGAGCCCCTATCGCGACACCGGCAATCTGTGCGTGTACGCGGGCACTTCTGCAGGCAAAGCGCTGGAGGTGGTGGATCTGATTCTGGCCGAGTTCCGGAACCTGAAAGAGAGGCCGATTGGAGCCGAGGAACTGAAGCGCGCCAAGGATCAACTGAAGGGCAACATACTGCTTGGCCTGGAGAGCTCGAACTCGCGCATGGCGAATCTTGCCCGCCAGGAGATGTACTTCCACCAGTTCATGTCGGCCGACGACGTGATCGCCCGCATAAACGAAGTGGACGCCGGACAGGTGCAGGCGATGGCGCAGCGCCTGTTCCAGCCGGAAAGCATTGCCGTTACGCTGCTTGGGCGGCTGGATGGCGTAAAGCTGAACCGGACAAGGCTGGCGTGCTGAAGAACAGTTGTCAGTGAACAGTGGTCAGTGATCAGTTTTGTGCTGGGATCAGCCACTTCGCCTCTTTCTGAACGCTCAATTTTTGGGTCGTGCTCCAAATTGGCAGCAGTTGATCGCGATCGTTCCAGCGACAACCGATTGATCACTGACCCTTGGCAACCGACCCCTGTTTCGAGCGTTCGATTTCCCTTTCGCGTCTCTAAGTTGTAGCATTTTTACGGATGGGCCTGCAGACGCCGGCCTGCTCCACGAGGCGTTCAACCCCATGAATCGCAAGTTTTCGCTCTCCTGCCGCAATCGCGCACGCCGTTCTGCCCTCCCTGATGGATTTACCCTGATGGAACTGCTCATTGTCATGGCGATTATCGTAATTCTTCTGCTCATGGTGAGCGCCAACGTAGGCCTGGTAATGAAAAAGGCTCATGAAACCTCCGCAATCCATTCCATAAAATCGATCGTTACGGCACAAATTCAATACCAGTCCGATTACCCCAGCGTGGGATTTGCCTGTACGCTTGCCGCTCTGGGCGGTGATCCGAGTTCCGGTCCACCGTCGCAAACGGGTTTGCAGATGCTTCCGGCCGACCTGGCTTCGGGCGATAAGTCCGGCTACATCTTCACCATTAAATGCTCGAAGTCGGCGATCAATGGCACCGACCGCGCAAACGGTTATGAAGTGACGGCGGTTCCAGAGAACGTAGGCAAGTCAGGAGATCGCGGTTTCTGCAGCGACCAGTCCGGCGCGATCAAGTTCGATCCGGCCGGCGGCACAAACTGCGTCCAGCCCCTGCAATGAGCCTCAGAACGCTTTCGCGATGCGCCGGCCTCTCACTTCTGGCCGGCGCTTTGCTCTCAACCAGCCTGTGCGCACAAGAACGTTCGCCCTCCGCGCAGGAGTTGGCGCAGCGCGTCGATCGCCACTATGACCAGTTGCATTCGCTTAAGGCCGGCTTTACGGAGAATTACGCAGGGCTGGGGATGCAGCGGACGGAAAGCGGGACGCTGCTGCTTGTGAAGCCTGGCCGCATGAAGTGGGAGTACAGCTCACCGCCGGGCAAGATCTTCCTGCTCGACGGCAAATACGCGTGGTTCTACACCAAAGGCGACGCGCAGGTGCAACGCATTCCAGCCAAAGAACTGGACGATCTGCGCTCCCCGCTGCGATTTCTTCTCGGCCACACGAATCTTGAAAAGGAAATGAACAATCTGACCGCGGCCACTGCTGCCAACGGCGATTTCACACTCACCGGTCAGCCCAGGGGCCAGGAAAAGCGCGTAGCGCGGCTGACGCTGACGGTGACGGCTGCGGGCGCGATCACCGCGATCGAGATCGAAGAGGCCGACGGTGCGCTGACACGGTTCACGTTTACGGGCGAGCAACCCGATGCTGCGATTCCGGCCCAGACGTTCCAATTCAATCCGCCGCCGGGAGTGCCGGTGGTGGATGCCATGCCGCCGGTGTGAGAAGGGCAGCCTCTAGCTGCTAGCTCCTAGCTTTCAGCCTTTCGTGACCTAACGCGTGTATTGGGAGAAATTGAGAACGATCGCAATTGAGCCTTGCGCGAAGGAGGCAGTCCCGCAATTCAGCCAGAAGCTAGCAGCTAAAAGCCGCCTTCTTACTTGCCGGGTTTGGCGGGAGCGCTGGCCGGAGCGGGTTTTGTGCCTTCCAGAACCGAGTGCGAACCGGTGGAACGCACAAAGAGGACGACAAGGCAGATGGACGTGCACATGAAGATAATGGCCGACCAGGTGGTGAGTCTTGTGAGCACGTTGGCCGCGGCGCGGGGACCGAAGGCGGTCTGCGAACCCTGGCCGCCGAAGGCGCCGGCGAGATCGGCTGAGCGGCCCTGCTGCAGCAGGACGACGCCGATGAGGAAGAAGCACACGATGACGTGCAGGACGATGACGAAGTAAAACAAAATCTGCATTCTTTAACTGCTTTCCCAGCGGGTCCGAAGGCGTTTACGCAAGTTTCGCCGGACAGGACCCAAGAAAATTTTGGTGCGGAAGGCGGGACTTGAACCCGCATGCCTTGTGGGCGCCACCCCCTCAAGATGGTGTGTCTGCCAATTTCACCACTTCCGCATGGTTCGACTGTAAGTATACCAAATGCCGGATTGCGCCGAAGAGGCGCCGGGTGGATCGCCGCCAGCCTGCCGGCACTGGTATAGACTCATCGCAAGTCTATGCGTACGCTTGGCTTCTTCGCACGGCTTTTACTCGAATTCCGGCCGTGGTTTGGGGCCAAGCCACGGATACATCAAATTCAGCGATGATGAAATTGAAAACTCAAGACCCCGAAGGGGTTCACCGATCTGCGCTCGTGATCGATACGCACGCCGACACGCCGCAGCGCTTTGTTGACGAGAATTTCGATCTCGGCGATCGGCTCAAGCTTGGTGCTCTTAGGGGCGGCGATTTCAACCTGGAGACGGCGCGCAAGGGAAACCTGAGCGCAGAGTTCTTCGCCATCCTGGCCGAACCCGAGCGCTTCAAGGGCCAGTACGCGCACCGGGCGCTCAAAATGATCGACGCCGTAAAGCAGCAGGTAGCGAAGCACTCCGATCAGATGGAACTGGTGACTTCGGCGGAGGGGATTGAGCGGGCGCACCGGGACCACAAGCTGGCGGCGTTGATGGGCATCGAGGGCGGGCATTCGATCGAAGACTCGCTGGCTTTGCTGCGGCAGTACTACGCGCTGGGCGTGCGCTACATGACGTTGACGTGGGCCAATTCGAACCGCTGGGCCGACAGCTCCGGCGACATCGACGACACGAGCGTGCCGCACACCAGGGAGGGGCTCAGCGAGTTCGGCAAAGACGTGGTACACGAGATGAACCGGCTGGGAATGATGGTGGACGTGTCGCACGTTTCGGACCGCACATTTTACCGGACGCTGGTCATTTCGCGCGCCCCGGTGATTGCCTCGCACTCATCGGCGCGGGCGTTATGCGACGCGCGGCGCAACCTGACGGACGACATGCTACAGGCGATCGCGCGCTCAGGAGGACCCGATTCGAAGGGCGGCGTAGTGCAGGTGAACTTCTACTCCGCGTTCCTGTCGCAGGACTACAGCAACGCGCAGAAGGCAATGGAGCCTGAGGTGAAACGCGAGATCGAAGCGCTGAAGGCGAAGAACAGGGCCGAGCACAGAGAGACGACACAGGCGGAGATCGACAGGCTCGAACGCGCGGCGGCCGACCGGATTCCGCGTCCGCCGTTCTCGGTGCTCATCGACCACATCGACCACGTTGCCAAAGTGGCCGGAGCGGATCACGTGGGGCTGGGATCGGATTTCGATGGAATCAATGGACAGATGCCCGAGGGAATGAACTCGCCCGCCGATCTGCCCAAGATTACCGCGGCGCTGATGGCGCGGGGCTACTCCGCCGAGGACTGCCGTAAGATTCTGGGCGGGAACCTGCTGCGCGTTTTTCGCGAAGTGGAGGCGGTTTCGAAAGGGCTGCAGGCGGAAAATCGCCCGCGGATCACAGAAAAGCAGTGATCAGTGGTCAGTGATCAGTGATCAGTACAACAGCCCCGCTATACACAGACGGACCTTTGGTCGATTCCCTTCCCACGCCTCTTAGCAGTTGTGGCTCCGCTCTACACCAATTGGAGAACCGCTATAAGAGCGGCCCTATTCCGAGATTTTGCCGCGAATGCTTCGCGCAATTCCTCTCACCATGCGCCCTGCTTTCCGCCGTACCACCACACCAGGCCCACGCCTGCTGTGTCCTGATGTGAGCTCGGCCGAGCGGGATTCGAGGTAATGAAATAGAACTGGTTGCTCCAGTCACGCCGGTACTCGAGGAAGGCAGAGAGCCCGTCGCCGAAGTTATAGCGGTAAGTCGCCGTCGCTTCCTTCAGTGCCTGTGTGGCGTTCGAGAACATGCCGCCGCGGTCAGAAAGATATTCGCTGCGTGCCGCGAAGGCGTAGCGTGTTGAAGGCTGATATTGCGCATAGACGGCTCCGCCGTCGGTATGTTCGGGCGCGGATGACTCGCCGGGCGCAGCATTGGCCCACTCCCGCTGAATCACATAATCGCCTTCAGCAGCAAGCGTGAGCTTCGGCGTCGCATTCCAGGTTGCATAGCTATCAATGATGTGCAGCTTGCCGTTGGGGGCCGGCGTGAGCGGCGCAAAGCAGAGCCCCGGCTGCACGGGGACGGTGCAGTTGGCGGCCGCGACTGTGTCTGCATGTTCCTGCCCGTTGTAATAGTTCACGGTCCAGTTGAGGGCCTTCGCCGGTTGCAGCGTGAACCCGAATAGCTCGTCCTTATATCCGTTCGTAGGCTCCGACTGGTTGTTTCCATTGACGATCCAGTAATTCACTCCGAGCTTGCTGTTGAAGTCATAATGCGTCCGCACGCCTGCGTGATAAAAGGGCAGGAAGTAAAAGAAGAAAGATCGAGTGTAGTTCATCTGGTCTTTGGCATAGTTGCCCTCGATTCCCAGCGAGCTGGCCCACTTGCCGAAATCGAAATTTATGCCCTTGCCTGCAGGGATCACATAAGTTCCAAAGGCCTGGAAGATATTGCGGTAAATCTCGGGGCGCGGCTCGTTTGCGGGATTTCCCTGCAGCGTTTCGGTCGCCTGGCCGAATTGAAGGTCCAGTCGGCCTCCAAAGCGCCGGCCTGCTTTGACATCGGGATCGCGAGCCACAACGAGATCTGCCTGGCTAATGCTGAAGACGCGGCTGAGCACGTCATAGGCGCGTAGATCGTTGACCCGGCCGGTCGGGTCATTGAAATTGTTCTCGAAATAGCCGTCGAAGTAGTAATTGATGGTCACGCCGCCGGGCAAGCCGGTGGGAAGAGATGGCGCGGCGGGAGCCACGGCCTGGGATGAGACTGCTGCCTGCGCTGGCGTAGAGCCGGCGCGCAGGGTCACCACCGCCGCGGCCAGCTCAGACGCGTCCCCCGAGCCCATATCTTTGTAGGAGGCCTGCTCAAGCTCTGCTCCATTCCTGCGTTCGAGATTAGCCAAGCGTGTTTCGAGGTCGGCTACCAGAACTCTCAGTTGCGTGACCTGTTCCTTGAGCTGCTGGACTTCATCGCTGTTGGCTTGCGCAGCGGCTCCCGGCGCGCAAAACAGAATTGCCGCCAGCGCCAGAACCGCCGGCGCAAAATATGCATGACTGGTCATGGTTCCTCCCGATATTGTGGAGCGTAGTACACAGAGTGAGCCAAAGCCTATCGCAGATGCCCTATGAGAGCAAGATCGCGGCCCTGTGGAGGCAACGAACAAAGAGCTGTCAATCCGCTGCTTTATACTGACGGGTACACGAGTTCCCTTCCCGGAGATTCTCAAATGACTTCAGCTCACCGACTGGCAGCCTGCTTGTTTTGGGCGGCCTTGCTGATTTTGCCTGTCACCATCCGCGCTGAGGACGACAAGACCACCCCAAAGCCTGCAACTCAAGAGAAGGCTGGCGAGCCGGCTGCGCCTGCCGATTCGACCACGCAGGGCACATTGAACTTGGGCGGCGGACAGAACATTGCTTACACGGCGATTGCAGGGACCATCGCTGTGGGTTCGAGCGACATGCAGGATGCACAGCTGGGGCCGGACGGAAAACCCCAGGCGGGCAGCCAACTTGCCCTTTCCGCGCCTAAAGAGCCTGCGGATACGCCTGCGGTGGCGCACATGTTCTACGTGGCCTACTTCAAGAAGGACGCGAAGCCGGAGGAACGGCCCATCACGTTTTTCTATAACGGCGGCCCGGGCAGTTCGACGGTGTGGCTGCACATGGGGTCGCTGGGGCCGAAACACGTGGTGACCGCGGGCGACACACACCTGCCGGGCGCGCCCTACACGATGGCCGACAATCCCTATTCTTTGCTCGACGTGAGCGACCTGGTCTTTGTCGATATGCCCGGCACCGGGTTCGGGCGGCTGGTGGGCAAAGACGCCGAGAAGTCCTTCTGGGGGGTGGACCAGGACGCGAACGCGTTTGCGCGCTTCATCGCACGCTTTATTACCAAGTACGGGCGGTGGAACTCGCCCAAGTTTATCTTTGGCGAGAGCTACGGCACCACGCGCTCGGCCGTGTTGGCCGATTTGCTCGAAAACGGTCACGATATCGACCTGAACGGCGTGATTCTGCTCTCGCAAATCTTCAACTTTACCGCCGACATCGACCAGCCAAGCGCCAACCCCGGCGTGGACCTGCCCTACGAATTAGCGCTACCGACATTTGCCGCGACGGCGTGGTATCACAAGAAGCTGCCGCAACAGCCAGCCGTCCTGGAGCCGTTCCTGAAAGAGGTGGAGGAGTTCGCCATGGGCCCCTACGCGCACGCACTGGCGCTGGGAACCGACGTAAGCGCAGCGGAGAAGCAACAGGCGGCGGAGAAGCTCCACGAGTATACCGGACTGCCCGTAGCGTATTTGCTCAAGGCCGATCTGCGCGTGAGCGGCGGCGAATTCGAGAAGTCGCTGCAGGACGAGGAGGACTTGACCACGGGGCGGCTGGATACGCGTTTTTCCGGACCTTCGCTCGATCCGCTGAGCGAGAATGCGGAGTACGATCCGCAATCGACGGCGATCTCGGCGGCTTATGTTGCGCTGTTCAACGGCTACGTGCGGCGCGACTTGAAGTACGGCGAGGGAATGACGTACCTGCCGGAATTGAACTCACTGGGGGTGGGGCATTGGGACTTCAAGCACAACGGCAACACGCTGAGCGTGAACGTGGCTCCGGATCTGGCCGAGGCGATGAAGACCAATCCGCGGCTGAAGGTGATGGTGAATGGCGGCTACTACGATTTGGCCACGCCATTCTTTGCCGCGCAGTATGAGGACAAGCATCTGCCCATTCCACAGACGCTGGCCAAGAACCTCGAGTACGACTGGTACGAATCGGGCCACATGGTCTATGTGCGCGACGAATGCGTGAAGCTGCTCCACGATCGCGTAGCGGCCTTCATCAAGAAGAGTGATCAGTGAACAGTGGCCAGTGGTCAGAAAGCGGAGTTAACGGAGCTGGCGGGGCTGGTTGCACCAGGATCGGACTGCACTAGCTGTTTGCTGTAGATGAGCGCGGCGCGGTTGCGCGCGTAGTAGTGTTCTGCCCTGCCCTGGCTGGCATAGCCGCGCCGTTCGTAGAGGCGGATGGCCGCGGAGTTTTCCTGGTCGACATGCAGCCAGATGGTGCGCGCGCCGGCCGCAAGGGCTGAGGTTTCGACGCAGCGCAGGAGTTCTTCTCCCACGCCCTGACGGCGCTGGTCCGCGGCCACTTCGATGGTTTGAATGTAGGCGACAGGCGCCCCCTCATTCCACATCCAGTCGACGATGGCGAAGCCGGCCATGCGACCGTTGCGCTCCGCGATCCATGTTGCCGAGTTATCGTTCCGGATGATCTGCCGCATGTATGCGTGGCTGAAGCGCAGGGGCGGCGGAAAACAGGCGTCCTCGATCACGTAGAGCGCGGCGAAGTCCTCGGGCTTGAAGAGGCGGTACAGCATAAGAGCAAGGACCGAGGGAACAAGGAACGAGGGAACAAGGGACCAGCCGCCAGCGCCTGCGTCCTTGTCGCTACAAGAAGAGGCCGATGGGCCTAAACCTTCGCTTCCAGGTCCTTGATCACGTCGAAGAAGCGCTGATCCAACTTGCGATTCGTAGCGATGGCTTCTTTGATGGTGATGTCGGTGATGTCGGTGCCGCGCAGCACGGCGATGCGGCCCCACTTACCGGAGTGAACCATGTCGATGGCGTGCAGGCCGTAGCGCTGGCCGAGCAGGCGGTCGTAGGCCGTGGGAACTCCGCCGCGTTGCGTGTGGCCCAGATTGACCGAGCGGGTTTCGTAGCCGGTCTTCTTCTCGATGAGGTCGGCGAGAGCCTCGCCGATGCCGGAAAGGCGCGCGTGACCGAAGGAGTCGACTTGCGCGGAGCCGATGACCTGGCCGACGTCGGGCAGATGGCAACCTTCGGCGACCACCACGACGCCGTAGTGCTTGCCGTGGTCGTAGTTGTACTTGAGCAGGGCGCAAACGTGGTCGATGTCGATTTCCTTTTCGGGAACCAGGACCACGTGGGCTCCGCCGGCGATGCCTGCGGCGTAAGCGATCCATCCCGCATCGCGGCCCATCACCTCAATCACGATCACGCGGTTGTGCGAGTCGGCGGTGGTGTGAATGCGGTCGACGGCCTCGGTGGCAATCATGACTGCCGTGTCGAAGCCGAAGGTCTGATCGGTACCGCTGATATCGTTGTCGATGGTCTTGGGCACGCCCACGCCATTCACGCCGTTCTCGCACAGAAATTGCGTGACCGACTGCGTATCGTCGCCGCCCAGCGCGATGAGCGCATCAATCTTGTTCGCATTGAGAACTTCCCGGACTTTGTCGATGCCGCCAGGAATTTTTTTGACGTTGGTGCGCGAGGAGTGCAGAATGGTGCCGCCCTTTAACTGGATACCGTCAATGTTTTCAAGAGTGAGGGGGCTGAAGTTGTTATCCAGTACGCCGCGCCAGCCGTTCAAAAAGCCGATAAATTCGTCTCCGTAATGGTTGATGCCCTTTCTGACAGCCGCATAAATGACCGCATTCAATCCGGGGCAATCGCCGCCGCCGGTCAATAAAGCAACGCGCATCGTGAATCTCCTCCAAAAGTCTCGGCGGGCATTCGAGCCGGGCCTGAATTCTTGTGCGTGAAGTGTGAATCGAGAACGTGGAGATTCACCGGCCTTGACGCCCCATCTAGTGTATCGCGCCGCTGTCAATAGAGATCAGAGATCGATCAGAGATCACGGATCAGAGATCTGCGATCGGCTGGCGATTCTCTGTTGGGCCGGGGCGCGGCGGGGTGGTTCAATGAAGTATGCCCGATAACGGCGCTCTTTTTCTGCTTGCGTTCGTCGGCCTGGTCGTCATTGTGCTGCTGGTGTTGTTGCAATTGACGCGGCTGGGTTACCTGATCCGCACGACGATCCCAGACCGGCCACGGCAAAGGATGTTTATTGCCTCGGTTTCGTTTCTGGTTACGTTTGCCGGGGTGCGCTTCCTGGTTCACCGGATCGTGAATCATGAAGGACATCTGCAGTGGGTGACAGTTCATGGGATGCACATTCACCACCTGGTTTGGGGCATTCTGATCCTGCTTCTGGTGGGGTATGGCTGGGTGCTGGACCTGGGGTGGTCGAACTCGCCAATGTCGATTTTTCTGGGAAGGCTGATGGCGGTCTGCTACGGCGTGGGCGCGGCACTGACGCTGGACGAATTTGCACTGTGGCTCAGCCTGGAACCGGATGTGTACTGGACGCGCGAGGGCCGTTTGAGCATCGATGCGGTGATGATCTTTGGCTCAGCGCTGGCGGCAGGGGCATGGGGCGCGCCGTTTTTCAGCGCCCTCAAGCGTATGTGGGGCAAGCACGGGCCTGCGCGCAGGGGCGTTGGCCGGCTCAGCTCGCCGATTCGCCCCGCGCGGTTGCTTCGTCCGCGTAAAGTTCGGCGATCGCCGCCGCATATCTCGCAGTGATGACACGGCGCTTGAGCTTCATGGAGGGCGTTAGTTCTCCCGAGTCCTGGGTCCACTCTTCGGCGACGATACGGAAGCGCTTGAGGGTTTCAAAGTTGGCCAGGGTTCCGTTGACCTCGCGGACAATCTCGGCGTAAAGCGCAACCACGCGGGGATCGGCTACGAGCTCCGCGTGTGACTTGGCGTGGATGCCGTGATGAGTGGCCCAGTCCTCAAGGGCGGCAAAGTTAGGCGCGATCAGGGCGCAGATAAATTTATGCCTGTCACCTACCAGCGCGGCGTTGGCCACCAGGAGGTTGTTTTTCAGCTTGTTTTCGGTGGGCTGTGGCGCCACGAGCTTGCCGCCGGAGGTTTTCAGCAACTCCTTCTTGCGATCGGTGATGTAGAGAAAACCATCGGCATCCAAATGGCCGATGTCGCCGGTGCGGAACCATCCCTGGCTGTCGAAACACTCGGCGGTCGCGGCTGGTTTCTGCCAGTAGCCGGCAAAAATCGACGGCCCGCGGACGAGCAGTTCGCCATCCTCGGCGAGCTTGAGTTCGATGTTGCCCATTGGCATGCCGGTAGAGCCCATGCGGTGCCGGACGGGATTATTGAGAGCAATCACCGGTGAGGTTTCAGTGAGACCGTAACCCTCCCAAATCGCAATGCCCACCGAGGCGAACCATCGCGCAGTGTCCAGGCCCAGGGGCGCGCCGCCGGAAACGAAGATCCGGACGCGGCCGCCGAAGGCCTCGCGAACCTTCGAATAGACCAGCTTGTTGGCCAGCTTCCACAGCCTCGAATGGGGTTGGCGGCCGTCGTACACAGTATCGGAAAAGCGCGCGCCCAGACGGATGGCCCAGGCGAGCAGACGGCGCTTGACCGGCGATTCGGCGGTGCGGCGCTCGACCTCCTGGCGGATCTTCTCGAAGACGCGTGGCACGCCGACAATCACGGTGGGCCGAACGTCGCGCATGGCCTGCGGCAGCTTATCGAATTGCGCACAGTAGGCCACCTGCGCGCCGAAGCTGTACATGATGTAGTCGAGAGCGCGGGCAGTGACATGGGAAAGCGGCAGGAAGGAGATGCACGCGTCGGAGGAATTGAAGTCGAAGTCGACGGGGGCGAAATTCTGGTTGGAGGCGATATTGCCGTGGGTGAGAGCGACGCCCTTGGGCTCGCCGGTGGTGCCGGATGTGTAAATGAGCGTGGCCAGTTCATGGGGCTCAATGGAACGGACGAGGGCATCGAAGTTGGGATCTCGGCTGGCGCCTTCGGCATCAGCATCGTCAATCAACTTGCTCATGGAGATGGCGCCCTCGGGAGCGGGCGAATCCATCATGACGATGCGGTCCAATTGGGTTTGGGCGAGGACCGCGTGCAGCTTGTCAAATTGTTTGCGGGTGGAAACAACGGCAATGCGGCAGCCGGCATCGCTCACCATCTCCGCTATCTGCTCGCCGGTGAGGGTGGGGTAGATGGGAACATCCGCAGCGCCGATGGCCAAAGCAGCAAAATCGGTGACCACCCACTCCCAGCGGTTCTCACTGATGAGGGCGATGCGGTCGCCTCTTTTCGCTCCCATCCGCATAAATGCCGTGGCCAGTGCCCGGACACGCTGATAGATCTGATCCGAGGAGATCGGCTGCCATTGGTTGAACTCGTCCTGCCACAGGACAGCGCGAGGATTGGCTGCTGAGGCAACGCGCAAGAAAAGGTCGTTGAGAGTCGAGATCGGAGGGACAGTTGTCATTGAATGGTTGTTAGGATCGGGGACCATCCTAACACGAGCCATGCGGAGTATACCAAAGCAGAGTGAGGACGTGGCGAGGCGGAGGGATCGGCAGCGGCGAACAGTCAGATTCTCGGAGCTGTCTTCGGGATAGAAGAAGCAGGCCGCGAAGCGAAGAAGCGAGGAGCCCGGCGGGCGCCGGACACCTCGCCGCGCTTTATGGCAGTGAATAAACTGTCTGGAGGACCTTTGAAGCAACGTTCGGCGGAAGCGGAGCGTAGGAGAGAGAAGAGACTTCCTTTTCGCCCGAGTTGACCATCCAGCTCAGCATGTCCTTGATCACTTTCTCCTTCGCCATATCGTTCGGATGGGTCGGGATAAGCAGGTACGTGAAGCTGGAGACGGGATAGGCGTTGGGGCCCGGGGCATTGGTGATGGAAATGCGGTAGTCGGCAGGCATTTTCTTGACGGTAGCCGCGGCGTCGCTGACGCCGTCAATTGAGGCTTTGACCCAATTGCCGGAGGCATTCCTTATCGCGCCGAAATCGATGTGGTTCTGCAGGGCATAGATCAGCTCGACGTAGCCGATCGAACCCGGCAACTGGCGCACATAACCGGCTACGCCCTCGTTGCCCTTGCCGCCGACACCGGTGGGCCAATTGACCGACGTGCCTTTACCGGGGCCATTGGCCCAATCCGTGCTGACTTTGCTGAGGTAGTCGGTCCAGATGAAGGTGGTGCCGCTGCCATCCGACCGATGGACGACGATGATTCTCTGGTCGGGCAGATGGGCGCCAGGATTGTCCTTGGCAATGCGCGGATCGTTCCACATGGGTGATTTTCGCGAGAAAGATGTCGGCCAGCACGTCAGGACTGAAGCGAAGGTCAGTGACGCCAGGAACATTGAAGACCGGAACGTCGGCGCCGAGCACGGTGGGAATGTGAAGCACTTTCACACCGCAAGAAGCGAGCAATTCGTCGGTCATGGGCATGTCAGAGGCGCCGAATTCGACAGTCCCCGAGCAAACCTGCTTGATTCCACCGCCGGAACCAATGGACTGATAGTTGATTTGGACGCCCGGATGCGCGCTGCTGTACTCGGTGAACCACTTGGAGTAGATGGGATAGGGGAAGGTTGCGCCCGCCCCGGTAACCTTTTGTGCCTGAGCCGCGCTCAAAGCCAAAACAAGGAATAAAACGGTAAGTAGCGCTTTTTTCACGATTCTCTCCCGTGCAGTTTGCCTGCCACAGCCATTGTCTACCTGGAATGTTACGGGGAGTTGAAAAGAGCGGGCCGTTTCTATAGGGACATGGAGAATCGCCAGGGGACAGAGGTTTGAAACAAGCAATTACGCAGCCATTTCTATGACGTGGCCGCGGGAGCTTGTTCGGCCGTCTGAGGCAGGATGTGTGCCGCCGGCGCCAAGGGCAGCGTGAAGTGAAATTGGGCGCCCTTGCCGAGTTCGCTTTCGGCCCAGACGCGGCCGCCATGGGCCTGGACGATGTGCTTGACGATGGCGAGGCCGAGGCCGGTGCCGCCTGACTCGCGGGAGCGAGCTTTGTCGACGCGGTAAAAGCGCTCGAAGATGCGTTCGAGATGCTCGGAGGCGATGCCGGGGCCGAAGTCCTGAACGGTGAACTGCACCTCGGATGGAAGCAGGCTCGCGCCGGCGCGGATGCGCTTGCCGGATTGGGCGTACTTGAGGGCGTTCTCCATGAGATTGCCGAAGACCTGATGCATGGCATCGGGATCGGCCATGACAAGAGCGTCGGGCGCGCCTGCCGACTGGAGCTTGACGCCGGAGTCGACGACGATGCCGCCGATGGAGTCGATCGCGTCGCGCAGCAGGACGCTGGCGCGGACCGGTTGCAATGAAAGCTTGTAGTCGGGGCTTTCAACGCTGGCGAGGGCAAGCAGATCCTCGGTGAGGCGATTCATGCGGGCGGTGTTCTTGAGGATGACGCCGAGGAATTCGAGCGTAGTTTCCGCGCTGGGGTTGGGATCTTCGATGAGGGTCTCCACGTAGCCCTGAATGGAAGTAAGAGGCGTGCGCAGCTCGTGGCTGACGTTGGCCACGAATTCGCGGCGGGATTTTTGCGCGGCCTCAATTCCCGTGACATCGTGGAGGACGACAAGCGCGCCACCGGAGGGCAGGGGCGCAGCATTGATTTCAAAGACGCGGCCCGGAGCAAGGAGGCTGGCGCGGCCAATGCACAGTTCGTGCCGTTCGAGAGCGCCGCGGACGCAGGCCAGGAGTTCAGGATCGCGGACGGAGTGTATCAGCGGGCGGCCGGGCACAAGCTGAGATTGGGCAATGCGCTGCATGACGGCGTTGGACCAGCGAATAAAACCCGTGGAAGTGATGGCTACGACCGCCTCCTGCATGGAATCGAGCATGACGGCCAGCTCGTGGCGGCTGCTTTCGAGCTCGGCAAAGTCTTTGCCGATCCTTTCGGCGGTTTGATTGAGGGCTCCCTCCATGGCGGAGAGCTCATCTTCACCGGCCTCTTCAATGCGTGCGGCCAGGTCGCCGTCGGCGATGCGGCGGGCGAAGGCGACTACGCGACCAAGACGAGCGGAGATGCGGCTGGCGAGCCAGGCGGCAAGTGGAATGGCGACGGCGAGAGCGATGAGGCCGGCCCAAAGGGCTTCACGGCCGATGCCGCCTAGCGTGCTCTGCCCTGAGCGCTCCACGAAGCCATGAAAGAGGGTCTCCATCACCACGGTGTGGAAGACGAGGAGCAGAACAAATAGCCCGAGCAGCTTGGAAAAGACTTTGGGGGTCATGGAAAGACCTGGCTCTTAGCTCTTAGCTTTTAGCTCCTAGCTTTTCATTGCGTGCGCCGGTCTGCTTAGGTTACCTGCCGAGGCTGACCCGAGTGCGGCTTGGCTAGAAGCTGGAGGCAAGCAGCTTGCATCAAGCTCCTTTTGGAATTTCGAAGCGATAGCCGGCTCCGCGCACGGTTTTCAGATAGCGCGGATTCTCCGGGTCGATTTCGATTTTCTCACGGATGCGGCGCACATAAACATCGACAGAGCGGGGCGTGACAAAGCGCGCATCGCCCCAGACGGCATCGAGGAGGTGGTCGCGGCTGAAAACGCGGCCGGGATGGCGCGCGAGGTAGTCGAGCAGACGAAACTCGGTGGCAGTGGTCGTAGTAAGCTCGCCGCGGACCTTCAACTGCATGGCGCCGGCATCGATGATGATTTCTTCAAAAGTGATGACGGAGGGCGATTCTGGCCTTTCAAAGCGGCGCAGGACGGCCTTGACGCGGGCCACCAGCTCGCGGGTGGAAAAAGGCTTGGTGATGTAGTCGTCTGCGCCCAGCTCGAGACCAAGGACGCGGTCGTTTTCGCTCGCGCGGGCCGTAAGGAAGATGATGGGAACAGTGGAAAGCCCGGTGTGATTGCGAAGGCGCCGGCAGACATCGAGACCGTCGCCGCCGGGGACCATGATATCGAGAAGGAACAGGGCCGGGACCTTGCGCTCGGCATCGGGGATGAGGTTGGCGGGGGTGGAAAACAGGCGCGCCTCAAAGCCCGCCGCTTCAAGGTGATGCTGCACCAGCCTGGCAATGTCGGGGTCGTCTTCCAGAACAAATACGGATTGGCTCAATCGGTCAGTCCTCGCCCCGCGGCCGGTTGAGTATTCGGAATGTTATTACCGCAGGGAAACACTTACAGGGTAATTCAGTCGGGCAAAGAGATTGCAAACGTTTGATGAATTTGGAGGGGAGCCGCACGGTGCGATCGGTTCTGGCGCGGTTCCTAGCTCAACTTGGCGGCCACCGGTCCTGTACGCAAGACTGGCCCCGGCGCCGAAGGAGTTCGGGGTTGGCTGGTCCTGGATTGCTCCGCCGGGGGCTTGCCTCGGCCGCTGCGGCGCGAACGGACTTCACGCGCGGCAACCAGAATCAATGCGGTAAACGTGACCGCCAGCAAAGCGGCCGCAGGGAGGCCATGCAACTGCTCAGCGGGACCGCCAACATCATCGCCGACATCGCGAACCAGCAGGGCAAGCCCCACGAAAACGAAGGCAACGTGGGTGCAAAACACCTGCAGCGAGGCCTTGCCCAGCGTGAGGAACGGCTCGATTGCCACCCAGCGCAGCAGATACTTGCGCAGCCAATACAGCACAACGGAGAAGGCTACGAGATTGAGAAGGCGCAGCGGGCCGATCTGCCACTTGTCGAGTTGAATGTCGAGAGCCTGCTGGGTGAGGTGCGGGCCAAGCCAGCCCCAGCGCACGCCGATAAAAAAGAGGCAGGCTGCCGAAGAGAGCGCGGCCGCCCAACCTGGAACCCTTCCGAGGACCGGCTCATGCATGGCGGATCGGGAACCGACCCACAGTCCGGCGGTCCAGACGGCCTGCCAGGCGAAAAGGTTGAAGGCGCCGGTCTCCTGTAACGGGATCTGCAGATGCGTGAGATGAACGATCCAGTTGTGGACCAGGTCGCGCAGACCGAATTGGGCGAGAAACCAGACACCGCCGCTTGCCAGAAGAATCCTTTTCCATCCGAAACGAGCGGCGGCTGAAAGGAGCATGGGGGTTAAGAAAAGGAACGTTACGTACATGGGCAGAATGTCGAGCAGAGGGGGGCAATAGAGGAGCAGCACGGAGCCGGCGATGGCGACCAACGGGTGCGCCAGATAAAAGTCGAGGAGATTGCTGATCGCAGCTTTGTGCGTGTGGACAGCAAAGGCAGCAGCCACAGTGAAGGCAACCGCCAGCATCAGCAGGTGATAACCGTAGATTTTGAGCGACCTCTTCCACAGGCGGATTCGCACGCCCGGTGCATTCTGATAGAGCTCGCGAAAGTAAAGCCGCCCGACGAGCAACGCCGACACGAAGACGAAACCCTCGGCCGATGAGACAAAACCCAATGGCGAATTGACGAAGTCGCTGAAACGCGTAGGCAGATGCGTGAGCGTCATCCACACCAGGAAGAGCCCGCGCAGTGCGTCGAGCTCGGGGCGGCGTTCGAGGCGAGGAAGCTGCATACAGCGAATCGCCGGGTACGACGCGGCGCTATAGGTTTAGACGCTCCCCTGATACACGGGTTGTAAGCAGACAGAGTTGCACCGTGTGCGTTAAACAAATCGTGCAAGGGTGATCAAACGCAGGTCCTTCGACTCGTCCGCCGCGGCGGACTCGCTCAGGATGACGGTGTATTTATGCTGCGAACTTCAGAGACAGGACCCTAGTGTTTTTTCGCTGTTTTGGATACAACTTTCTTTGCAGCCTGCTTTGACGGCTTTGCCGGTTGGTGTTTAACCGGCTTTGCCTTGGGAGGCGGGGACTTCGCAGGCTGCTTCGCCGATGTTTTTTGAGCCGCCTTGGCCACGGGCTTAGGCTTGGCCTTCGCCGGCTCGGGCTTCCTGGCTGAGGGCTGAACCGTCTTCGCGGTTTTTGGCGCAACTGGGGTGGATGCCGGCTTCTGCTTTGTGGCAGGAACGGGCCGGGTCCTGGCTGGCGCGGGGGGCCTGGCGGCGGGCGCTGGTTTTGGCGCTGGCTCCGCTTTCGCCGCTGCGGCGGCCACGGGAGGCCGAGGCTTCGCTGCCGCCGGCGGCGCCGCAGCCTTGGCAGGCGCGGGCTTCTCGCGCTGGGGATTTTCTCCCTTTATCGTGGGCAGCCTCTTCTTTCCAGCGGATGCCTCATCCGTTTCATCGCCATCCAGTTCCTCCTCTTCCTCTGGTTCCGTTTCATCGCCCAACTCCACCGCCAACGCACCCTTGGGCAGAACCATGCCCAGATCGATCTCTTCATCATCGGCGCCGATCGAATCCAGATCGTCGTCCGCCGCCAGGCCCTCGTCCAACTCCTCCTCGTCCTCATCGGGCACGAGCTCTTTGATTTTTGCCTCACCGCGTTTGGCTCGCGGTCTCTTGATCGTGACTTGTGGAGGCGGAGCTGGGGGCGAGTGCGGCTCGAGATAGGCGCGCATCTCCTCCGGGGTTGTCAGATGGCCATCGATGAGCTCGAGGAAGATTTTCTCTACGAGCTCGTTATAAATCGGCAGCTCAGGCGTGATGCGCATCTCCTGCATCAGAGCGTGCGGGATGCGCTGACGAGCCTCAGGCCAGACCTTGAGGAAGAGATTGAAGCGTTCTTGAACGGCCTGGGACTTGCTCGTAAATCCAAGCCATAGAACCGCTTCTGGATCATAGCTCATGAAAAGCTTATAGCTTGCCGAGGGCCTGACATTCTGTTTGGCCAGCAATACTTTGGCGAAGCCGCCGGCGAGCGAATCGAGACTATTCCATTCCGCGACGAAACCCGGCCGCAGCAGCGACTTCTTGAGTGCCGCCAGATCCCTGGACGCCATTTTGGCGGTCAGCATCTCCATCTGGGCCGCAGACATGTCGGGATGGACGCCCTGCAGGAGCAGTTCTACGGCCAAATCGTGGAGAGCCGTCAACTTTGTCTCATCGGCGTTCGCTGCGGTCCAGGCCGCGAAGAGAACCTTCATCCAGCCTTCGGCCTCGAGGGCGCGCAGCACCTTGAGTCCGTCTTCTTCGTGCCCGATCTGCTCCAGTTCCTTGCTGCGCTCACGTGCGGAAAGCGACTCGATCACGCCCTCGTTTTTGGCATTGTCATAGCGGGCCTGCGTTCTCGGGTCCATCTCCCAGCTCAGGCGGGCGCGGTACCTGGTAGCACGGATGAGCAGTGCAGGTTCTTCGAGGAACCCGTAATTCGAAACCAGGCGCAATGTTCTGGTTTCAATGTCGGCGGCGCCATTCAGGGGGTCCATCAATAGTCCAAACGACCCTTCGTTGAGCGAAATCGCCATCGAGTTGACGGTAAAGTCGCGACGGCGCAAGTCTTCCTGGATGGAGGCAGGGTGAAAAACAGGGTGCCCCGATTTGGCATATTCGGCGCGATGGGCGCTGATCAGGTCGACGCGGACGGTTCCCGGAAAGCACAGGTAAAGACTGCGGGAGGGCTCGTCTTCTCCCCATATCTTGGCACCGGATTTCTCCAATGCTTTCTTGAGCTTGAGGGCGTTTCCGTGGATCGCGATTTCAAGCTCGCGGACCGCATGGCCGCTGGTGAGGTCGCGGACGGCGTCACCTGTCAGAAAGAGGATAGTACCGGCTTCGCGAGCGACTGCGCGAAGCTGCGTGAGCGCGTGGCGTTGGTCGACCGAGAGCCGGTTTTCCAGCAGGTAAATATAATCGGGCATGAACTAACCTGTTTTCGGCATCGAAACCTCAGCACAAGTGCCTGATGCTGTTGTTCTTATGGCACAATTAGCCGAGCTGGCAAACAAGAACATTAACACAAAATGACTTGGAAAACTAGTTTTGTGCACCAGAATTGCAACTTTTCCGGACTCGAAACCGCAGCGACCCTTTTGATGCCCGGTATGGAGGGGAGCCACAAAGGACAATAGAGACAAGCGCCACTCGGCCCCTGAAGCGTGCGACAATCCAAAACAATGGCCTCGGCACGCAAACCTGTCATTGTGCGCAAGTTTTCCCGTGACTGGTGCGCCGGCTACGCGGGAGCCGACTTCGGACAGCAAGAGGCGGAGCTCGAGATTCTGGACCTTACCGGCAAAGTAGTGCGCATGGGTTGGGAGCAGGTGAAGTGGGTTTGTTATGTGCGGGACTTCCCAGCCGGATCGGCGGACCAGGCAAATCCTGAGCGGCTGGTGCGCAAGCGCTTCTCTCTGAAGCCGCGCGCCGCAGGATTGTGGCTGCGGCTGACGCTGACCGACGGCGACGAGCTGGAGGGATTGGCCGCCAATGACCGCACGCTTGTGGACGGTTCGGGATTGCTGCTGACCCCTCCCGATACGCGCTCAAACACGCAGCGGATTTATGTACCCCGTAAGGCAATTCAGACGTTGGAAGTGCTTAGCCTGATTGGAGCGCCAAGCCGCAGACGGGTTGAACCCGTGAGACGCGGCGCGGAACAACCCGATCTGTTTGCCGGCGAGGTTGAAACGAGCTGAGGCATTCAGTGCGTCAAGCGCTCTGGAACTCGGCGACCTGCGCGGTGTCAACGAGGCTACGATAATAGGAGGCCGTGAGTGCCAGGACGCGGGCCTGCAAATAGTGTTCCAGGACCCATGCGCGCGCCGCGTGGCCCATGCGGCGGCGAAGTCCAGAATCGCGAATCAGTTTCAGCACTGCCTCGCAAATGGCATCGGGGTAGCCGGGTGGGATCAGCAGGCCCGTTACCTCGGGCACGACGGAGTCGCGCGCGCCCGTACACTCGGTCGTCACCACGGGAATGCCAGTGGCCGCGGCCTCGAGCACAACATTCGGGAAGCCCTCCCGCCAAGTGGGCAAGACCATCATGTCCATGGCGCGGTAATAAGGCGCGGTGTCGCGGACGAATCCTGTGCAATATGTGTGCGGATGACGCAGAATGTGTTCCTTGAGAGCCTGGCCCAGTGCGTCTTCAGCAGCGTCGAACCAACCCACCAGGAGCAGCCGTGCACTCGGCTCGGCGCGGAGAATCAGATCGAAGGCTTGCATGAGTTCCGGCAGGCCCTTGTCGCGGGTCAGCCGGCCGACAAAGCCCACGACCGGGGCGTCGCGCGGAATGCCGAGCTGCTCGCGCACGTCGCTTGGCCCCGGCGAAAAAAGGTCAATGTCCACGCCGTTACTGCTTCCCTGCCCTAGCAGGCTCAGCTTTCCGGCGGGAGCTACGCCCAGAGCCAGCGCCTCTGCGCGCAGGCTTTCGCTGTTGCACAACACGACATGCGCGCAACGGGAGGCCAAGCGCTCGGCAGCAAGCAAGATCCTGCGCTTCAGTCCGGTCGTAGTTTCCAGCTTGAGCCCGCGCAACATGTAGACGCGCTGGGGCACACTACGGAGCGTGGCGGCGAGTGTGCCTAACAGCCCGGCTTTCGGCGTGCTGAATTCGACCAGGTCCGGCTTCGAACGCCCGATGAGCCACCAGAGCCGCAGCAGGGCAACTATATCCGCGCAGGGAGCAATGCCGCGACGCATAGAAATCGCAATCCGTTCCACGCCCTCGCGTTCGGCCGTGCGGTCCAGCAGCTCGCCGGGACTTGAAACCAGGAGGACGCGAAAACCAGCCTCGCGAAGCGCGCGGAGCCGCGCGCCTAAGACCAGGCATGTTTGCGAATGGGTGACGCCGACAAGAATCGTGGGCGGTTTGCGGGTACACAGAGAAAGATCGAGGGGAAGGGCCACGGAATCTGCCATCATGCACCTGCGCTCATTAAAATTCAGCGAACGTTAGGGTCTTCGAGCAGATTCGGGAGAAAAATTCATCAATGTTGCAATTTGCGACAATTTAATAAGACCGCACCAAGACACGGTCTGTGATTGCAAACACACATCAAGGGCGGTGCGCTGAGCCACAATTGCTTTCCTCTCAGGAAATTCATGGCGCAACGCATTCGAATCCTCCTGCTGATCCCGCGCCTGGGTGGGGGCGGCGCCCAACAGGTGATGGCCGTGCTGGCGCGTGGGCTGTCGCAGGAAAAATACGAGGTCCACCTGGGACTGATAACGCAGGGCGATGCCGCCGCGGCCTCGCTGCCCCCCTGGGTCACGGTCCATGCGCTGGGCGCGCGGCGTGTGCGCGCCGGGGCGTTCGCTCTGTTGCGGCTGGTGTGGCGGCTCAGGCCGGGCGCGATCCTGTCCGGGGCGCCGGAGGTGAGTTTTCTGGTGCTGCTGCTGCGGCCGCTTTTTCCGCCGAAGATCTCCGTGCTGGTACGGCAGAACGGAACCGTTTCGGCTGCTTTGGCCTTTGGCGATCTGCCACGGTACACGCGCTGGCTTTACCGTATTCTTTACCGCCATGCGGACCGCGTGATTTGCCAATCGCGTGCGATGGCCGAGGACCTGGCGCAAGAACTGGGAATTAGAGAGGATCAGATTGCGGTCCTGCCGAACCCAGTGGATGTGGAGGGAATACGGAGGGCCGAGGATGCACCCTATGCGTGGAGCGGTGCGGGGCCGCATCTGCTGGCTGTGGGAAGGCTGGCGCCGGAAAAGGGGTTTGACCTGTTGCTCGAAGCGCTCTCGACCGTGCGCGGGCGGTTTCCGGAGGCCGATTTGATCATTGTTGGCGGAGGGCGAGAGGAGACGGCGCTCAAATCGTTGTGCCGCTCGCTGGGATTGGAGGCTGCGGTCCGCTTTGCCGGCCAGGTGGATTCTCCTTACGGATTTTTCCCAGGGGCCACACTCTTTGTGCTCTCGTCGCGCTATGAGGGCATGCCAAACGCCCTGCTGGAAGCGGCCGCCGCAGGCTTGCCCCTTGTGGCCTTGCCGGCATCAGGAGGGGTTGCGGACCTGCTCCGCGACCGGCAGGGCGCGTGGCTGGCGCCGGAGATCTCTGCACAGGCTCTCGCCGCGACACTGGTTGCGGCACTTGACGTTATTCGCCCCGGAGAGCGATTTTGCCACGC
Organism: uncultured Acidobacteriaceae bacterium; assembly: GCA_963848805.1. GTDB lineage: Bacteria > Acidobacteriota > Terriglobia > Terriglobales > Acidobacteriaceae > Telmatobacter. Next base: position 331,074 of record CAWKFD010000031.1, read on the forward strand.
GTTTTTACCGTCTTCAAGGAATTTGGCAGGGGATTTGGCTGGCCAAAGAGAAGAAGATCCCGCGTAGGCGCGACCGCGTAAATTTGTGCCTTCCCAGGTCTCAGAATCGAGACCTGGGGCACCCCAAGTCGTGGGGACGGTAAGGAAATCACCCGGTCACGGGGCTAGGCGAGACGGGCGGTACTCTCGCGGAGACTGGCGGTACTTGGCAGTCTATTCACGCTTGAAACTGACGCAGCCACGGAGCCAGCAGAGCGGCGACTTTGCGGGGCTGTTCATAGGCGGCGAAGTGGCCGGCGCCGGGCAGCAGGTGGAACTCGCAGCCGCCGGGTGCAAGGCGAAACGCTTCCATCTCCGCGGCGCTGACGGTGGAATCTTCTGCGCCTGCGATGGCGAGGATGGGCGCGCGGATGCTTGAAACGGTGGAAACGGAATCGGGCCGCGTGGCCAGTCCCGCCTGTACGGCAATCAGAGCTTCGGGCGTCAGAGTCATGCGGGCGCGCACTTCGGCCAAAATCTCAGCGCGGTCGCGGCGCGAGCTTTCGCCAAGCAAGTTCTGCGCCATGCCGTCGAAGATCGCGGCGACGCCATCCGATTTGGCGAGGGCAATGGTTCCGGCGCGGCGCGCGAGATTGACTTCGGCATCGGGTTGAGGCTTGGAGCAGATAAAGACGAGGCCGCGCATGCGTTCCGGCGCTCGACGCCACAGCTCCAGCAGCACGTAGCCGCCGATGGAGCAGCCGGCAAAAACGGCCGCGCGCATGTGGAGGTGATCGAGCAGGGCAAGAACATCCAGGGCAAGCTGCGCCATGGTGAGCACGGGAGCGTCGGGGACACGCGCAAAGCCGCCCACCGGCAGCACCGAGCCCAGCTCGGAGCCTCCGTGGCCGCGGAGGTCGGGAACGATAGCGCGAATCCCCGCGAGCTCTTTGACGAGTGGACGCCAATAGCCGCCGTCAAGAGGGGTGGGATGAAGGAAAACAACCGGCAGGCCCGAGCCGGCGTCACTGAAGCTGAGGCGCGCGCCGTCTACGAAATAAACGCCGTTCATATTCCAAGCTTATACGGCGGGCGGGACCAGCCCCGGCAGCTGCAGCGGCTCTTCGGGAATTCCGATCCACGCGGCCACGTAGGCGACGCCGACGAGACCGCTCGAAAAGACCAGCGCGAGAACGGCGATGATGCGCACCACGGTCACGTCCCAGGCGTAGGCCTGGGCCATCGCGAGGCATACCCCGGCGATCTGGCGGCCGACACGGGGCCGGATGAGCGGACGGCCGGGTATGGGCTGGGCCGCAGGGATAACCGAGCCGCAGGTGGAGCAAAAATGCGCGCTTATGGGGATTGCGTTTCCACAATGCTGACAGAAAGCGGCCACGACCGGTCCCCTCCTTGGGAAAAGACCAACTTCTCAGATGATACGAAGATGCGCCGGCGCCGGTTCCCCGGCCTGTATCGACCTTTTCGGCGCGACAGCCGTGCCCTGATACGAAGCTTTCCTGCGTCGTCCCTACGGGACTCTTATTCTCCAGGATTCCGCATTCCCCACGCTAAAGCACGGGGCTAGCAAACACTGCGCCTCCGGCGCGGGAGTTGTACCGCCCGAAACCGAGCAGGCTCGCTCCGCCGATGGTAACAAACACTGCGCTTCCAGCGGGGGAGTTGTGCCCTGGCGCGTTGTGCTCCGTCGCGAGAGCTTGTCGGCCCCTGTGAAGTCTGCCCTTACAAGTTAGGTACAAATTGGGACAGCACCAACCTCAGGTTCCTTTGTAGGAGCTATGGAGGTACTTTCTGGCCTGGTCGGCGCGGGAGGTATCGGGGCCGGCGTCGATGGCAGCCTGGTAATCGCGCACGGCGAGCGCACGTTGGCCGTTTATATCGTGGCATTGGCCGGCATCGAGCAATGAGCGAATCTTGAGTTCAGGGCCTACGCCGGAGGTCGCGGCGGCCTGCTCATAGGCCTTCGCAGCCTCATCGTAATGGCGCTGGCCGCGCAGGGCGTCGCCGAGGCCGAAATCGGCGAGTTCCAGCTTGGAGCTGGCGAAGTAGCCCGGTTTGGCGGCGTCGGCGAGGACCTCGCGGTAGGCGTCTACCGCCTTCATTCCTTCGCCGTCATCCTTACGCAGGTTGGCCTCTTCAATGCAGAAGAGAAAGTCATGGGGGTACTGGTCTTTCAGTGTGCGGATCACTTCGATGGCCTCGCGATACTTTGCTTCGCGGCGAAGGAAGAGCGCAATGGCCGTACGCGCCTCAATGCTGGTGATCACGCCGCGATTGCCCGCGTCGCGCAGCATCGCCAGGCCCGTGGCTTTGGAGCCGGTGATGCCGGCAAAGCCGATCATCAGCTTGAACGGCCATGGCAGCGCGCCGACCACATACTCATAAACGCCGGCGATCAGTTTTGCGTCCACATAGTCCGGGTCCAGTTGCAATGCGCGGGCGGCATCGTCTTTGGCCTTGGTGGCGAGGCGAAAACCGGCGCCAAATGCGCGTTCTACCATGGCCACATAGGTGCATCGCAGGCTGCGCACCCAGGCGCGGGCAAAGAGCGCGTCGACATCGTTGGGATTCTTGCTTAACCGCCAGTCGGCCTCGCGCACGGCTTCGTCGGCCAGCGCGAAGATCTGGTCGCGCTTTTGGGGGTCTTCCTCGGTAGCGTGCCGGCCGGTGAGAAAACCGTCGTTGGCGTAGAAGGTGGTGTCGAGCAGGTCCTGCCGGTAAAGCTCCTCAAAGATGCGGGCGTCGAGCAGATAGGCCGTGGCCTGCGGGTCGCCGGGGTGGGCCGCGTGAAACTGCTCAAAGCGGGTGACAGCGCCGGGAAAATCGAGATCGTAAAAATCCTTGTAGGCGGCGCGCACCTGCGGGTCGTTGTTCATGGGGTTGGTGTGAACAGCTTCCGCCGAGGACAGGCCGGCGGCGTACAGAAGTGCCGCTGCCAGGACCAACACACGAATTTGCAGCGATCTCACGTTCTCCCATTCCCTCCTTCTATCGTATCGCCCAACTGCCGCGAGAAGCTGCCATCCGTTAGGATTGAAGTATGCCCATCTCGGAACGGGTCAATCCAACTTTCCCTGCCGCCCGTACCACCCGGTCGGAAAAGATTGAAGAAGCGCGCAAGCGGCTGATCGTGGCTCTCGACGTGCCGAATGCCGCTGCCGCCGACGAGCTTGTGAACCGGCTGGAGGGCGCCTGCCAGTGGTTCAAGGTGGGGCTGGAGCTGTTTACCGCAGCCGGGCCGCCCGTGGTGGAGCGTCTGGCAGCGCGCGGCTACTCGGTGTTTCTCGATCTCAAGTTCCACGACATCCCCAACACCGTGGCCGGCGCCGTGCGCTCGGCGGCGCGGTTGGGAGTGCGCATGATCAACGTCCACGCCGGCGGCGGCCCGGTAATGCTCGCGGCGGCTCGCGAAGCACTTTCAGGACTCGCCGACCCGCCCAGGCTTTTGGCCGTCACTATGCTAACCAGCATGGATGGGTCACAAACAACCGCGGTGGGCCTCGATCGCTCGCCCGCGGAGCAAGTGAAACTGCTGGCGCAGATGTCCATTGCTGCCGGGATTCGCGGATTTGTGTGCTCGCCTGAAGAGGCCGCCGCGCTTCGCGAACTGACTGGCCCGGAGGGAGTGCTTGTGACTCCCGGCGTCCGGCCGGCGAACGCCGCGATCAATGACCAGAGCCGCATCGCGACACCTGCCGAAGCGCTGCGCGCCGGGGCGAGTTACCTTGTTGTGGGCCGGCCCATCACGCAGGCGACTGACCCCGCAGCGGCCGTCGAGGCGATTTTGAAAGAGATGGCGGAAGTCCTGTAACGGCTGCTGGCTGATGGCCAAAGTTTGCCCGAGAATCGAGAAAACCCGCGAGGCCTCATTCCGCCCACGGCATGAAACAATAAAAAGACAGAATAAAAACTGCCATCGCTCGAAGCTGCGCCGGTGCGGCTCAGGGTGTGGCTCGAAGTGCATGGAGGCATGGTGCAGAGTAAAGGGCGGGCCCAAAATCCGGCCGGAGTTCAGGTGCCATGTCTGAGCTAGTCTTCGACGAACTGCACTGGACGCCGCACCACAATCCCTGGCTGGTCGCGATCACGGTTACCCTGGCGACGTTCATGGAGGTGCTGGACACCTCGATTGCCAACGTCGCTTTGCCGCACATGGCGGGCTCGCTGGGCGCCAGCCAGGAGGAAGCCACCTGGGTGCTGACCAGCTACCTGGTGTCCAGCGCCATCATTCTGCCCATCTCTGGCTGGCTCTCCAACCGCTTCGGGCGCAAGCGCTTCTACATGAGCTGCGTGGTCATGTTCACCGCGTGTTCCATGCTGTGCGGCTTGGCGCAGACGCTGCCGCTACTGATTGTGGCGCGTGTGCTGCAGGGCCTTGGCGGCGGCGGGCTCGCCACCAGCGAACAGGCCATCCTGGCCGACACCTTTCCTGTGTACAAACGCGGCCAGGCCTTCGCGCTATACGGCATGGCGGTGGTGGTGGCGCCGGCCATCGGCCCCACCTTCGGGGGCTGGATCACGGACAACTTCAACTGGCACTGGATCTTCTTCATCAACGTTCCGGTGGGGCTGGTGTCGCTGTATCTGACGAACCGCATGGTCGAGGACCCGCCGTTTCTGAAAGCGCGCAAGGAAGCCGCGCGACACCTGAAGGTCGACTTTCTGGGTCTCGGTTTGGTAGCCGTCGGCGTCGGCCTGCTGGAGTTCACGCTGGACAAGGGCCAGGAGAAGGACTGGTTTGGCGACCCCATGATCCGCACCACCTCAGTGCTCGCCGTCTGCCTGCTGATCTTCTTCGCTGTATGGGAGTGGCAACACCCAGATCCCATCGTCGACCTGAAGCTGCTCCGGAACCGCAACTTTGGCACGGCGGTTTTCCTGCAATTGGTGCTGGGCATGGTGCTGTTCGGATCGACTGTCCTCATCCCCCAGTATCTGCAGGTGCTGCTGGGCTACACCGCAGAACGCGCCGGCATGGTGCTGTCGCCGGCCGCCTTCCTGATGATGCTCATGATGTTTGTTGCCGGCCGCACGGTGGGCAAGATGGACCCGCGTCTGATGGTCTGCGTGGCGTATCTCATCACGGCCATGGGCATCTTCAACCTGACCCACCTCGACCTCAACGCCAGCTTCGCCCACGTCACGGAGTGGCGCATGTTGCAGGTGATTGCGCTGCCTTTCGTTTTCATCCCCATCAGCACGCTGAACTACGTGGGCGTGCCGGCGTCCAAGTCAAACCAGATCTCCAGCCTTTCGAACTTCGCGCGCAACCTGGGCGGCTCGGCGGGCACCGCGCTGCTGACCACGTTTATTTCACGTAGCGCGCAAGTGCACCAATCGGCGCTGGCGACCAACGTGGTGGGTGGGACTGTAGCCTACGGGCTGTTCGTGGACCGCGTGAAAGAGATGCTCGTGCGCGGCGGAATGGCTCCATCGGCGGCTGCGCAAACCGCCGTAGGCGAGGCGTACCAGGAGATGCTGCGTCAGGCGTCCATGCTCAGTTACGCCAACGCGTTCGCCGTCCTCTCCTGCGTGGTGGTGCTGCTCTCGCCGCTGCCGTTCCTGATGCGCCTGCCGCCCAAGCGCGGCCCTAAGCCGCCGGCAGATGAACTGATCGGACACTGATTGCCCGATGCGCAAACGGGCATACTGAATGATGGTTAGAACCGGTCCCTCAAGCGAAAAAGCCCAGCGCGGAGCCGGGCTTTTTCTGCTTTAAACCTCAAGCAACGCTTAAAGTTTCTCGTAGAAATCGCATGCGGAGCAGGAAATGTAGACTCCGCCGGGGATGCCGCGCTCGCGGTCCTTGACGCGCTTTACAATACGCGTGGGTTTCGAGCATTTGGGGCAGTCGGTGGACCTGGTCGTGTCCATCACTTTCTTGCGGTCGCCTGTTTTTGCAATTTTAGCCATCGGTAAGGTGTTTCTCCTTGTTGAGTGTCTCTGCACACATCCGCCCTGACACCCCAGCAAGCAAGGATCGCTCGCCGGGATCCCGTTGTGCGGACGGCTTCAACGGCGCGGTCTTCGATTCGATTTGCGCGACAAACTAAACGCTGGCTGCGTCCTGTGTTGCGCGGAGAGAACGAGACTCGCTGTATCCAGTTTATATGAGGCCGCGAGCCCCACGCGATTGCCCGGTTGACTTAGTTCGAAGGGCTGGCCGCCGGCGGCGTATTGGCCGGCGCCGGCTGCGGCTGCGCGCTGCCGGCAGGTGGAGACGACTTAGCCGGTGGAGACTGCGCATTCCCTGGCTGCGAGGATTGCTGCGAGGGCTGCTGGGGGGTTGCCGGCTGCGAAGGCTGGGGCTGCGCCGGCTGGCTGGCGGCCGGCGGAGTGGTTGACTGTTCGTCGGGATTGGCGCCCGGAGTGTCGTCAGAATGCGGCTTGGGGAACTGCACAGGACGCATCACGCCGGTGCTGGAGTTGTCAGTGGGCAGCTTTTCCCCGGGATTGCGGAGGCTGGGAGGAGCGGCTGGCGCCTGCTTGTCGGGGTCGGTTTCGACGTCGCCCTCCTTGACGGTGCGCGTATTCGATTGCGCCGTCAGCACTGGCGAGCCGTTGGCGGTCATCATGCCCGATACCACATCCTTGGTGAAGATCTGCAGAGGCTCGCCCACCTTGGCCAGTTCAACTCGGATCACGCGGTTGCCATTGATCCTCACAAAGGTTACGTCCTCGGGCGGGGTGCCGAATTGCCAGATATCGACCGGCGCCTGCCCATCCATTTCGTGCGACTTGGTCACTGGCTGGCCCTTGGCATAGAGCACCATGTCTGTGGTCATTCCCACCAGCACCTTGTGGCTGAGGATGGCTTCTTTCAAGGCCGGCGGCAGGGTGTCGGTGAAGGCTTGAATCGGCGTTTTCACATCGAATGAGATGAGCGGGGCAAGCAGCGCCTTGACCTGGACTGGGGTCAGCTCAGGAACATGATCGGCGAAGGTAAGCGTAAGGCGGGCACCGACGGGATCCCCCGCCTGATTCGCAATCTCTGGATCAATCGTTGGGTCGCCCATCTCAGGACCAGCGCCGATTTGGACGTGACGCAAAAAGCGGTGTTTGGCGTCGGGGCCCCCGTTGAGATCGAAAACAAGCCTCGAGCGGTCGAAGGTGATATTGGTAATGACCAAACGCGCGCCGGGCTTGGCGGAAAGGCCCTCGCTAATCACCATGTTGAGGTAGCCGGTTCCAGCCGGCTCCAGCTTGCCATTGGCGGCCAGTGTCAGGCCCCTGTGACCGCGGGGAAAGGGACGCATAGCGAAGCCCTGCTCCTGCAGCAACGCGCGGATCAGCAGGAGGCGCGTTTTGGCGTCCAACTCCGACTTCGTCAGTTCCACATGGGTCGGCTCGATCTGCGCATATTGCCGGTCGACCGTCCCGGTGCCCGCAATCGGGCCCTTGCCGCTGGTATCGACGGTGATGACCTGGGCCGGACACGCTGCCGTGGCGAGCAGTGCAACTAAAGCGCACGCGGCTGCGAGGAACAGAGAACTGCCGTGCCAGTTGCCTGTCGCCGCCGGCGGGGGAATTCGGCCAAAACACCGGGGAAGTGATCGGCGGTTCACGGGAACCTCCCATGCATACGATGCGAACACCGATAGCAAACGTTAGCTCTCTTCAGGGGGAAAAGGCAAATCTGGGGAAGGCAGGGAATAGGGAGTAGGGAGTAGGGAATAGGGAGTCGCGAAGAAACAAAAAGCCTGGCTCGTCGGAACCAGCGTCACCACCGTGTTTTGAACCCGCGACTGCTGGCTGAAGCCTGACCTATTCCCTACTCCCTATTCCCTGTCTTTAGTCTCGATCTGCACCAATTCAGGAGCGGCGGGCGCGGCAGGCCCCATAGCGGTCTCATGCTGAGCGCGCGCGATGGCATCCAGATCTACGGGAATTCCGCCGGGCACGATCACCGGGGCATTGAACTTGTAGTTCAGATCGCGCGTGATGCGGAAGACCACAGGCACGGCGGCAAGAAGAATGAGGCAAGTGAACCAACTGCCATCGAGACCATAGCCCCCGCCGGTGAACCAGAATGGGCCCATGGGGTCGCCCTCGACCACCGGTGAATGACTGCTGACGCCGCTGACCGCAAGCCCGAAGAGCAGGGCGCGGCTGGCCTTCCAGGCGAAGTTAAGACCCCAACTGACCCAAAGGGCGCGGGTGCGCAGATAGGCTGCGGAGAGCAGAATGGTGAAGGCCGCCGACACGGCCAGGCTGGCGTGGTTCGCTCCGGGCGTGAGCGCCTGCACAATGGTGTAGATAACCGCAAACGCGAGCGTGGCTCCCGTCGGCCCTACCGCGCGGACAAAGCTTTGAAAGCCGTAGCCGCGAAAAGCGATCTCCTCAGCCAGCGCGGCCAGCGCGAAGAATGCCGCATCGGCCACGAACCAGCCCCAGGCGGAGCTTCGAGTGTAGAAGGAGATGGCAATGCCGCCGACGACCGTCATTGGCAACACGCACACCAGCGCCAGGGCCCAACCGATTGCCAGGCCCATTGCTGCTTCGCGCGGCCAGCCGGAACGCCACGGCAATCCCTGTGCGCCGATGGGGTCTGGCTGGCGATCGAACCAGAAACCCATGGCCGCATAGCCGAGTAGTAGCAGAAAAGCCAGCATGGCCTGATCGATCAGCGGAAACCATGCATCGCCGGCCAGTCCCAGAGCGCCGCGAAGGGCGAGCGAACGTGCCAGAACGAAGTAGAGAATGGCCGCGAGGAACTCGACATAGGCGCGCAAGCGGCCGCCGACCCGGCCAGCAGTCGAGACGGGCTCGCTCATGCGCGCCTCCGGCTGTTATTCCGGACGCCGCACGGGACGCGAGCTATATCCCACGAATTGATTCGGTGAGGTGTCATTCAAATCTTTCAGGCTTTCTTGCCGGCAGCGGCGGGCCCGGATCACCTGTGCGTGTAAAACTGCGCGATATTGCGGAACTTCTGCTGGCGGGCGGCCACTAGATCGTGAATGGGCGTTGCTTTGAGTTCATCGAGGTGCTTCCTGAGGACGGATCCCAGCAATCCGGAGCCAACCTCGCGATCGCTCTGGATGCCATCCGGCGGCTCGGCAATAATTTCGTCCACGCAGCCCAGCGCGGCAACCTCGGGCGCGGAGATGCGCATGGCTTCGGCAGCCAGAGCCTTCTTGCTTGCGTCGTTCCACATAATTGACGCGCAACCCTCGGGCGAGATGACAAAATAGAGCGCATTTTCGAGAATCAGCACGCGGTCGGAAACGGCCAAAGCCAGCGCGCCACCCGAACCGCCCTCGCCGCTGATGACAGAGATGGTGGGCACGCGCAGCCGCGACATCTCGCGAATGTTGCGCGCGATAGCCTCGGCCTGGCCGCGCTCCTCGGCGCCAAGACCGGGATACGCGCCGGGCAGGTCGATAAAGCTTATGACGGGCCGGGCAAATTTTTCAGCGATCTTCATGGCGCGCAGCGCCTTGCGGTAGCCCTCGGGATGCGGCATGCCAAAGTTACGGCGCACGCGCTCTTTGGTGTTGCCGCCCTTGCGGTTGCCGATGACCATCACCTCGTCAGCCCCCAGGCGCGCCATGCCGCAGGCCACGGCCTCGTCGTCGCCGTAGACGCGATCCCCGTGAATCTCGCTGAAATCGGTAAAGATCCGCTCGATCAAATCCATGGGGTAGGGGCGTTGGGGATGCCGTGCCCGCTCGATTCTTTCCCAAGCCGGCGAGGCGATTTGCTCCTGGGGATAGACCTCTGTTTCCTGTGCGCTCATCAATACCCTGTTCCGCGCGGGAAACCCGCCGGCCCTTCGGTCATTTTACGGGGTGGGGGCGGTTGGGACAAATCAGGGAACGAGGGAACAAGGGAACGAGATCACCAGCGTGGCCACTTCGGCGCAGAGGAAACTCTTGAGCAGGCCGAAGCGCTCTCCGCCGACGTAATCCGGATGCTTATTGCGCTCATGAACACGCAGAGGAAACAGGCCTTCCCGTTTCTGGACCCAGTTCCCTAATCACTGCGTCACTCGTCCTCCGGCTTCCACACATACGCGCCGGGCTGGGGGAGGGCCCACGTGCGCCAACGCACGGAGGTCGAACCATGCTGGTAGAAAGTCACGCTGTAGACGGCCGCCCTCGTCAAGGGGTGGGACCCTACAGTTTCATGTGATTGATATCGTGCGCGAGGATTGCAGCGACGATGCCGATGGCCGCCCCCGCAATGACAACGACGATGATGACCTTGGTTCCGGTCCCCATCTTGCTGTTGTGCACGCCTGTCACTTGCACGTATTGGATCTCCTGCGGCTGGGCCGCTCCCATGGGCTTAACCTGGAAGCTCTGGTCGCCGATGCTCACGATCACACCGTTGGTCTCGGTTTTGTCGGCCATGGTTACGCGAACGCCTTGGCCCACGCCGCGCGCCTGCACCTTTGCCTTGATGGCCGCAGGGTCAACGGTCTTTTTGCCGCAAAGGCAAAATTGTTGCTCAATAGTGCAGGGATCAGCAGCATCGCTGTCAGGCGAGCCAGCCTTGAGAGATTCATAGTCGTTTGTCCTCGTTGGATTTGGCCCAAATTCAGAGATGAGGCCAGAACAGATGCGCGTGAGAGGAGGGATCGCTTACAGACACACGGGAAACGGTCCACGTGCATTAAATGGATGGAACGCTTAAGAAATAAAATGAAGACGGTGTGATGCGGATCTCATAAACGCAGCGATGGTAGGCGCGCTTCAGCATGGGTGAATGTGACACTCGTCACGAAGTCATGTGATGTGGTGTGCGCCTTCTGAACATATGTTTACTTGAAGATGTGCGACGGCTCTGAGGGATGGGCGAGTGCAGGCGGACCTTCAGAGCCAGGATTCGCCGAGGACTTGATTTTTCGAGAACCGGGTGCGGGCTGACAGAATGTTGAGTGCCTTAGGGCCAATGCAATCATTTCGTGCGGTCCCACGGAGGGCCGCTACTCCTCCGGCCTCCACACGTACGCGCCGGGCTGCGGCAGGCCGATGTGTGCGAGAACCCGGCAGGCGAACTGGCGAGCCATTTCGTTTGAGTCGGCGGGGCGATTGTAAAAGGCAGGCATGCACGGGAAGATCGTCGCACCGGCTTCGGCGGCCAGCGTCATGTTGCGCAGGTGAATGCGGTTAAAGGGCGTTTCGCGGACGCAAAGGACGAGCGGACGGCGCTCCTTGAGTGTGACGTCGGCGGCGCGGGCGATGAGCGTATCGGCCAGGCCGTTGGCGATCTTGGCCAGAGTGCCCATGGTGCAGGGCAGCACGATCATGCCGCTCGACGGGTGGCTGCCCGAGGCAATGGCAGCGCCAATGTCGGAGTCCGGGTGCTGGACGATCTTTCTGGGCGGTGCATCGAGGAGCTTTTCGACGAGATCGCTGCGGCCGCCGACGCCCAACTCATCAGCCAGCACGCGCAGCGAGTGCTCGGAAGCGACAAAATGCACGCGCGCCACGCGGACGTCTGCTTCGAGGGCGCGCAGTGCCTCGCGAGCGAGAATCGCGCCGGAAGCGCCGGTAATGGCTACTGTGAGCTCAAGACGTTCCAAGCTTCTGACTCCAACGGACTCCCATTTTACATCGCGATCGTTTCCCCACGCTAAAGCGCGGGGCTAACAAACCTTGCGCCTACGGCGCGGATAATCGCTCTACCTACCCAGCACACGCTTGAAGATCGCGTCGACGTTGCCCAACTGTCGCGTGTAGTCGAATGTCCGCGCCAGCTTCTCCGGGCTCAGCAGCTTCGCAATCGCCGGGTCGCGTGCAACTTCGTCGCGGAAGTTCAGGTCTTCCTTCCACGCGCGCATGGCGTGCTCCTGCACCAGCCGGTAGGCGTCTTCGCGCAGCATGCCGGCCTCGGCCAGGTCGAGCAGCAGTTGGCCGCTGAAGATGAGCCCGCCGGTGGACTCGAGGTTCTTCTTCATCCGCTCCGGATAAACCAGCAGGCGATCGATGAGGTCTGTCGACTTGGCCAGCAGATAATCCACCAAAATCGTCGAGTCGGGAAAGATCACTCTCTCAACTGACGAGTGCGAGATGTCGCGCTCGTGCCACAGCGGAATATTTTCCATGGCCGCCTGGGAGTTGCCGCGCAGCACGCGCGCCAGGCCGCTGATTTGTTCTGACGTGATCGGATTCTTTTTGTGCGGCATGGCCGAGGAGCCCTTCTGCTTTTCGCTGAAGTACTCCTGCGCCTCGCGCACCTCGGTGCGCTGCAGGTGGCGGATTTCGACGGCGATTTTGTCGAGCGTACTGCCGAGGATGGCCAGCGTGGAGATATAGGCGGCGTGCCGATCGCGCTGGATGACCTGCGTGGCCACGGGCGCGGGCTTGAGGCCGAGCCGCGCGCAAATGCGCTCCTCGTGCTCCGGCTTGAGATGGCCGAACGTGCCAACGGCGCCCGACAGTTTGCCCACACGCATGTCTTCGGCCGCGGCATTGAAGCGGGCCATGTTGCGCTCCATCTCGGCGTACCAGTTCAGTAGCTTGAGGCCGAAGGTGGTGGGTTCGGCGTGGATGCCGTGGGTGCGGCCAATGGTGGGCGTGTGCTTGAACTCGAGGGCGCGGCGCTTGAGAACGGCGAGGAGGGCTACGCTGCCGACGCGGATGAGGGCGGACGCTTCTTTCACCTGGAGCGCCTGGGCTGTATCGACAATGTCGTTGGACGTCAGGCCGTAGTGCAGCCAGCGCAACTGGGCGTCCAGGCCCTGGTTCTTCATGGTTTCTGCTACAGCAGTCGTAAAGGCGATGACGTCGTGCTTCACTTCCGCTTCGATCGCCTGCACGCGGGCGGCGGAGACAGTGGCAATGCCGGCGATGGCTGCTGCGGCGGCGGCCGGAATCACGCCATCCTCGGCGAGAACCTGGCTAGCCGCGGCTTCCACTTCGAGCCAGCAGCGGTATTTGTTCTCGTCCGTCCAGATGCTGCCCATCGCCGGGCGTGTGTAGCGTTCGATCAACGTTTAGCTCCTGGCTGCCAGCTTCTAACCACTGGCTCCATCCTGGCGCGGTCGGCAACGTTCGAGAGCGTTAAGAAACTCGACACGCGGATGCACGCACACGGACTTCTGTGCTTTGGCCCAACACTCGATTGTACGAGGCTAACGTGTTACGGTGCGAGGGATTTGCAGGCGGCTGTATAGTTCCTCGAAGAGCAGCCCGCGTCCGGGCTTGTAGGGCTGGAACCATTCACCATCGATAACCAGTTGCGGAATGGCGCGCTTGCCCACGTGGCTGATGACCTCGGCCGAAGCGGCAGGATCGGCGTCGATATCGATCACGGTGTAGGGAATGTCGTGCTCATCGAGAAACTGCTTCGCGGCGCGGCAATCCCGGCACCAGGTGGTGGAATAAACCTGCACGTTCATAGGCTTATTTTTTGCTTTCCGGAAGAGCTCCGGCTGTGATCCTCCTCACACTCTTATCCTTGCGGCCTGAAGCTGCAAATCGGGAACGCGCTGCCTCCTCTTTGGTAGCATCGACTCCATGACGGCCCCCATGACCGCCCCTGTGACCGCTGCCGAGATCAAGGCGCTCTTGAAGCTGGAGCCGCATCCGGTGGAGGGCGGCTGGTACCGCCGCACCTATACATCGGAGGTCAGCGTCGCATTGCTGCGCGGCGTGCGGCCTTACGGCACGGCCATCTATTACCTGCTCGAAGAGGGAACCTTCAGCGAGATGCACATGCTGGCATCGGACGAAGTTTTCCACTTCTATATCGGCGACCCGGTGGAGATGCTGCAACTGCTCCCGTCGGGCGGCTCCGCTGTTTTCACTCTTGGACCGAATTTGGCGGCGGGTCAGCACGTGCAGCTCGTCGTTCCGGCCGGAGTGTGGCAGGGCACGCGCCTGGTGGATGGGGGCAAAGTGGCGCTGCTCGGCTGCACCGTGACGCCGGGCTTCGATTTTGCGGATTATCGCAGTGGAAGCTACGCGGAGCTTGCGGCGACTTGGCCGACGGAGGTGGAGAGGATTCGCAAACTGACGAGGAACTGATCCCAAAAAATCGCTTCACATGGCCCGATGCCGGGTGTATTTTATCTCTGCACGACGGTCCACGATCAATTCCCCAGATAATCCCCCAAGGAGGTAAGCTATGCCAGCAACAGCGACAAGACCAGCAATAGCGACGAAACCAGCAATAGCGACAAAAATAGAGAGAAAGAATTTCAGTGCGCCCACCGAAGTCAGGCCGTTTGAAAAAGGCAAGGTCGAAGTCCTGCATGTGGGCGAACATACGGTTGCACGCGCCACCTTCGAACCCGGATGGAAGTGGTCCACCTGCATCGGGCCGATTGCCAAAACACGCATCTGCGAATGCGCTCACTTCGGCTGCCAGCTTTCTGGAAAAATGATCCTGCGCATGGACGACGGCGCCGAAATGACCACCGTAGCCGGCGATGTTGTCCAAATTCCGCCCGGTCACGACGGCTGGGTCGTCGGCGATGAACCTGTGGTCTTCATCGATTTTCAGGGCATGGCCAACTACGCCAAGAAACGCTAGACCAAATAGGAACAAGCAATTCATCCCGCTACCCCACGGATAGATCTTCGTCGGTGGTAGCGGAGGAGCGAATCTGGTACGGTCAGCGCCGCTCCCGAAAAAAGCTTCGCAGCAGTTCGGCGGATTCCTCGGCCCCGACTCCATGCTCGACCTGCATCTGATGGTTGAGTTGCGGGTGGTTGAGCACCTGGAGCACCGAGCCGCAGGCCCCGGCCTTGGGATCGGCGGCGGCAAAAACCAATCTGTCGAGGCGTGCGTGAATCATGGCTCCGGCGCACATGGCACAGGGCTCGAGCGTGACGTAGAGCGTGCAGCCGGCCAGCCGATAGTTGCCGAGCGCCGCCCCTGCCGCGCGCAGGGCGGCGATTTCAGCGTGGGCGGTGGGGTCCACATCGCGCAGCACGCGATTCTGCCCACGCGCGAGGATTTCGCCCTCGTAGACTGCGATGGCGCCGATGGGGACTTCGCCGGCTTCACCGGCGAGGCGCGCTTCGGCAAGAGCCGCATCCATGGCCTCGCGGTCGGTCATTCGAGCCATAGACTCCGAAGGTGCGTGAAGTTAATCACGTTCAGGCCTCGCGACTCAAGTGAGTTGCTCAACGGGAAATCGAGAGTGAGAATGACGTGCGTGGTGGCTAATCTCGACAAACCCGCATCGGTCAGGCCGAGCCACATCAAGTCACTGGAGGCGATTGATGCAGCGGAAATCCACTCTTCTGATATGACCTGAATCTGCTCGGAGAAATGCTCGAACCAATCCTCTTTGACCCAGCTAGGGAGCGAATTTGCTAAATTTGATACCTCGGTAAGCACATGAGGTGTGGTTCGGATCACTGAAAAAACTTTTAGCGTTTCAGAGAGCAAATCGATGTCTTCGACTTGGAAACTATTGAGTCGCTTAAACGCAGTAACGAGATTTGGATTGAAACTTGAACACCAGCTGAATAGGAGCAAATTCGAATCAAGAATTGCAGGCTTGCCTTGATGCGGCCTCAGCAGTGGATGGTCGGAAAGATTCATGCCGCGCGCTGTTTAAGTGCTATGAATTTCCCGTTGGACCCATCTACAACAACAATTTTGGCGATTCTGTTATAGCCAAAGGAAGAACCACCGCCAAGATGCTTAATGTATATGTTTCCGGAAGTTTCTTTGTAGGGAACGCTTAAGGTGACCGCCCAATTGTTACCTTCTTTCTCAATTTCTTCCAGACGAGCCTCTCCCTCTCTAACCTCCCCAGACTTAACAATTTCTGGGAGCAAGTGCAGGAAATGCTCGCGGGCGGCGACAATAGCTTCTTTCACATCCAGGCTCATCCATAATCCCCTTACAGGAGCATTCTACCCCAAAGTCAACCAGTAACGGCCGCCGGCTGCTGCTGCGTCATGCAGTGCAGCGCGCCGAGGCCCCAGATCAGGTCCACGCTGTGGACGCCGATGACTTCGCGGTCAGGAAAAACTTCGGCCAGAATGTTCAACGCGATGCGGTCGTTGGGATCGTGGAAGGTGGGAACAAGCACCAGGCCGTTAGCGATGTAGAAATTCGCGTAACTGGCGGGCAGGCGCTGTCTGCGAAAGACCACTGGCCGTGGGAGCGGGATTTCGACCAGGTTATACGGCTTTCCAGCCGGAGTGCGCGCGGCCTTCAGGCGCGCAAGATTTTCAGCCAGCGGCGCGTGGTTGGGGTCGCTCGCATCCGGCTCAACGGCAGCGACGATGGTGTCGTTTGAGACAAAACGCGCAATGTCGTCGACGTGGCCGTGGGTGTCGTCGCCGGCGATGCCGCGATTGAGCCAAATCACTCGATCGACGCCGAGAAAGTCTGAGAAGACCCCTTCCAGTTGCTCGCGGCTCACGCCGCGGTTGCGCTGCTGCACCTTGCTCAACAGACATTCCTCGGTCGTTAGCAGAGTTCCCGCACCATTGACGTCGATCGATCCGCCCTCAAGCACGATGCGCTTCGCGTGGCTCTCGTTTTGAGCTGATGGTTCCCATGATGGCAGGCCGAGCAGCCTGGTCACGCGGCCTGCCAGTTGGGCGTCGAGTTGGCAGTCGCCGTACTTGGCCCAGCCATTGAACTTCCAGCCGGTGAGGCCGATCTCTCCTGCTGCGTTTTTCACGAAGATCGGCCCGGTATCGCGCGTCCAGCTACGGTCGGTGAGCCAGCGGTGAAAGCTCACTTGATTCAGATTTGCGCCGGCTCGCTCCAGCATTCCCGCCACGCGCTTTTGCATCGAGGCGTTCTCGACAATTAAATCCACGCGCTCGCGGGCGGCGAGAAGGCGCACAATCTCCGCGTAGAGCCATGGAATGGACGCAAACTTGCCCGGCCAGTCCTCGGGATTGTGCGGCCACGCAAGCCAGGTAGCCTCGTGCGGCTCCCATTCGGCGGGCATGCGGTAACCGAGCTGGCGCGGCGTTTTTGTCGGTTCGTTCAAAAATCCCTCAGGGGCTAAAGCTCGACCCTTTTTTCGGATGTTGTCGGCACGACTAAACTCATGCCCTGACACAAAACTCGGGTTTATCGTATCCCACCCTAAACGCAAAGTGCGCGTTTAGGATGGGGCACCCCGCCCTTTTCGCTTGGTAGGCGCCGCGTCCAGAAAGCGCTGTGTGATCCCGGCGTAGGCATCCACGCGGCGGTCGCGCAGGAAGGGCCAGTTGCGGCGCGTCTCCTCAATCAGCGCGCGGTCGATCTCGCCCAGCACGATCTCCTCGGCCTCGTGGCTGGCCTGGGCGATGACGCGCCCAAAGGGATCGGCCAAGAAGCTGCCGCCCCAGAATTCGAGCCCCGGACCCTCGGCGCGATTGCCTGCGACCTCGCCATGCTCCTTGCCGACGCGATTGACGGCAGCCACGTAGACGCCGTTAGCGATGGCGTGGGAGCGCTGGATGGTCTGCCACGCGTCAAACTGTGCGGCGCCAAACTCGTTCTTCTCTGCCGGATGCCACCCGATGGCCGTGGGATAAAACAGCACCTCGGCGCCCTGCAAGGCCGTGAGCCGCGCGCCCTCGGGAAACCACTGGTCCCAGCAGACCAGCGTGCCCACGCGGCCGGCTGCCGTATCGACGGCCTGGAAGCCAAGATCGCCCGGCGCGAAGTAGTACTTTTCGTAATAGAGCGGATCGTCGGGGATGTGCATTTTGCGGTAGATGCCGGCGATTTGCCCGTCGGCATCGAGCGTAACCGCCGTGTTGTGGTAGAGGCCCGGCGCGCGGCGCTCAAAGAGCGATGCAACGATGGCCACGCCGGTTTCGCGCGCCACTTCGGCAAGCTGGGCGGTGGATGGGCCGGGGATGGGCTCAGCCAATTCGAAAAGGCGAAGATCCTCGCGCTGGCAAAAGTATTGGGTCCTGAAGAGCTCGGGAAGGCAGATAATCTGCGCGCCGAGCCGCGCGGCCTCGCGGATGCGGCCGAGCGCCGAGGTGAAATTCGCTTCGGGATCCGGGCCCATGCGCATCTGCACGAGGGCGACGGTGAATTTGTGAGCTGTGGTCATTTCTCGTCTTTCGAGCCTTCGCCAGGGCCCTTCATAGCCTTACAGAACAAGGCCAATCCCGACGGCGCGGAATCGGCCTCATCGTTGGTAGAGCACGGCAGTTATTCTTCCAAAATCAGAACCGCGGCGGCAATCGTGGTGGTCCATTTGCCGCGCCTGTCGCCAACCGCCGACTGCGTGACGTTGCTGGTGCGGACGATCTTGTTGGAGATGCGGTAGATCTCCTTCTTCTCGTCCCAGCTGGTGTCGGGGTCGAATTCCACGTCGAGCGTGGTGGCCAGCATCTCTGCCGCCAGCTCTTCTGCGTACTCGCCGGCCTGCTCCTCGGTCTCGCCGAAGCTATGATGTTCGCTCAGGTAGCCGTAGGTATTGCGGTCGGCCGGAATGGCCACGCCGATGCTGCAGGCGACAAGCCGGTGCGGCTCGCGCGTGGAGTTTTCCGCGATCACCGCAAAAACGACCTCACCGTCATTGAGGTGTGTGAGGCCTTCCTTGCGCGGAATCAGCTTGCATTGCGGCGGAAAAATGGAAGAGACGCGCACCAGGTTCTGTGAGGCGATGCCCGCATCCCGAAGGGCCAGCTCGAATGAAGTCAACCGCTCCTTATGTTTGCCGACGCCCTTGGTAAAGAAGATTTTTTTGGGGACCATGCCTTTTCCCAATTTCTATGTGCCCTCCGTGGGTGCAAAAGTGGTGACAGATTTTTACTGTTCCCGCATGAGTCTATCGCATCCTGAGAAGCGCGAAAAGAAATTCCGCAAATTTCATTGGCGCGTCAAATCTGAAGACCGGGCTTGGGGGGCGAGGCCGGTCGTGAGGCGGGCAGTTGCCGACGCCAAGTAGGCGGCGCAGCAACCCTGCCGGCAAGCCATGGCGGGAGAAACTTTCCGGTGTTTACAACGTTTAATAGAGCATGAGATGGATGCATTGGTTTGAAATCCCTGTCCTGGCCGCTCTAGTGAGCTGCGGCTCCTTGCCGGCGCAAACTCCCGCGAGCTCTTCTGCGCAGCCAGGCTCCGGAAATACACCGTCGGCAGCTCCCGTGCCGGCGAGCGCCGATTTGAGCGCAGCGATTTTGGAGTGGACGCCTCCCGCGCTAGCGCAACTGAGCGCTCAGGCCGTGGCCAAAGAGAGCTTCACCTTTGACCGCGCCGTGCTTACGGCGGCTGCGGGCTTGATGCCCGGCTCGGATGACGACCTGCGGCAGGCTGTTGCCAAGCTCGACGGCGTCAGCATTCATGTGCTGCGATTCGGCGACTCCGCGACGATTGACCCGGCGCAGATCGACGCCATTCGCCAGGCCTACCACCTGCGCGGATGGAAGCATTTGGCAACCACCACCGGCCCCGGAGGGGTTCACAATGGCGCCATTCACGACCAAACCACCGATGTGTGGGTGGTGATGGACGGCGCCAACGTGCGCGGCGGAGTGGTTCTGGTGGAAACGCCAAAGAGCCTCACGCTGGCAACGGTGGCCGGCAATCTGAGCCCGGAAGACCTGCTGCATTTGCGCGGCCACTTCGGCATTCCGCGCTTCGAGGGAGACGGATTGACTGGTGACCGGAGCCAGTAAATTCCGGCAGCGGTGCCTCGCTCCCGGCGGTAGCGAGGCAGTGCGCCTCGGGCTGCTCCATTATTCACGGCCGCTTTTACGCTCTCCGCAAATCTGGCAAAATGAGGATGTCCTGGTCGAAGCTGAACAATCCCACCGGAGTCATCGTGCAACGTTCGAAGCTGACGTGTGTCCTTCTTGTCCTGGCTACCATCGGGGCCGCGGAGCAGGCCGGCGCCAAAGTCGTCGAGGACGCGAGCGGTTCTCTCAAGACACTCACCAGCATTGGAGATGCGCTTGACTCGCCGGACCACCATCCGGTGCACGTTCTCTACGTGCACGGCATCGATGCGATCGGAGCCGGAGACTCCGCTCTGCTGCGCGAATCGATCTGCAGCAGGCTCAAGTTGTGCAACGTGGCCGATTGGACGAACGCCGGCGTCGAGTTTGCCGACAAAGGAGAATTCGCTCCCGGCATCCAGCCGCCCGCGCTCGAATACCTGGGCACACCGGTGTGGAACAATTCCGACGAGTGGCAGGCGTCCGCTCCCTTTGTTGTCCACTGGGTTGTGCATCTCCGCGGCCATTCCTCTGTCCTGGTAGTCGATGAGCTCAACTGGTGGCCCCTGCTGCTGTCTCTCAAATGCCGCCACGTGATGGTTCCCGAAGCATATTTGGCCGGTCCCGACCGGCAACTGCTGCAATTTTGCTCGGAGCGCTCGATGCAGGATCCGGGCGGCCTGGGACGCTTCTATCCGTGGATATCAGCCGAACAAGCGCGAACGCTCGCCGCGATCCGGCCGCGCGGCGCTTTGATCAATCGGAATTTGAAAGACAACCTTGTCGACTGGGGACTTGGGGACGTGATGCTCGCGGTGGGACAGCTCAACGGCGTTCTGCGCGACGGCCTGCGGCAACTGCTGGCCAAATCGGCCGCGTTCGATCCCAACGAGGCCGGCGGCGCATCCGCGGGGGCTCAATCCGAGGCCAATGGCGGGATCGAGAGATACGATTGGAAATCGCAGCTCAACCGCGACAACACAATGGACCAGGAATTTATCGGGGTCACGCACAGCCTGGGCAGCTATCTGCTCTTCAATACGCTCAATCTCGAAACTTTCGCAACCAATGACCCGAACCTGTCAGCGCAGGAGGCCGCGAGGCAAGCCGCGGAAGTTCGCGCGGTGCGATATATTTTCGAACGGACGACCCTGGTGTATTTCTTTGCCAATCAGATTCAGATGCTGGAGATCACCAATCTTGAAATTGGTTCGAACCGAACTGCCGGCCCCCTGAAATCGCGCGGGCTTGAGCCACCACCGCCGCCTCCCACTTCTCCCGCGGCCAACTTCAAAGCGCTCGTCAGCCGCTGGAATGAGTTTCATACGAGCTTTCAAGCGGCTTTGCATCCCAGCGACGAAGCAGCCCGGACGAAGGTTCAAGTGGTGGCCTGGAGCGATCCTAGCGACGTGATTACATTTCGCGTGCCGAGAATCGGCGAGGTTGAGGTCGTGAATCTCTATGTGCAGAACGCTCCACGATGGTTCGGGCTAATCGAAGCGCCGGGCGCGGCGCACGGCAATTACGCAAAGAATAAGGATGTGCTGCGCGTGATGTTCGGCGACACGGCACGCCGTGGCGCCGGCAATTGAGCCCGGCATTCGCGCCCGCTCCCGCCGCCATTGCCACTGCTAAATTCCAGATGATAGCCTCAAGGCTGCACCAATCGCAGAAGGGGCCTCCTCAAGATCATGCAAAGCACGTACAACGGCCTGGAGCTGCCGACGAACGGCCAGCCGATCGAATACAGGAACGGCCAGTTCACAGTGCCCGACCATCCCATCATTCCCTTCATCGAAGGTGACGGCACCGGCCGCGACATCTGGAAGGCCTCGCAGCGCGTCTTCGATGCCGCAGTGGAGAAGGCCTACGGCGGCAAGCGCGCCATTCGCTGGTTTGAGATTTTCGCCGGCGAAAAAGCCTTCAGGCAGTTCAACAACTGGCTGCCCGACGATTCGGTGGCCGCGGCGCGCGATCTTCGCGTCAGTATCAAGGGGCCGCTCACCACGCCCGTCGGCGGCGGCATCCGCTCGCTCAACGTAGCGCTGCGCCAGATTCTCGATCTCTACACCTGTGTACGGCCGGTGAAGTATTACCAGGGCGTGCCCAGCCCGGTGAAGCACCCGGAGCAGCTCGACATCGTCATCTATCGCGAGAACACCGAAGACGTGTACGCGGGTATCGAATTCAAGCAGGGCTCTGAGGACGCTGCGCGGCTTATCGCCTTCATCAACAACGAGCTGTTGCGGGACGGCAAGAAAAAGGTGCGCGCCGACTCGGGCCTGGGCATCAAGCCGATCTCCGTCTTCGGCAGCAAGCGGCTGGTGCGCTATGCCATCCGCAGCGCGATCGAAACGGGCCGCAAAACTGTCACGCTCGTTCACAAGGGCAACATCCAGAAGTTCACTGAGGGCGCGTTTCGCGAGTGGGGCTACGAGGTGGCGACGCAGGAGTTCCGCGACCAGATTGTAACCGAGCGCGAGAGCTGGATTCTGGGCAATGTTGAAGCCATGCCGGGCATCTCGATTGAAGAAAACGCCGCGCTCATCGAGCCGGGCCTGGAATTTGCGTCTCCTGCCTTCCAGGCCGCGGTTTCGAGCGAGGTCAAATCGGTCCTCGGCGCGATCGGCAAATCGCATGGCGACGGCGCCTGGAAGTCGAAAATTCTGGTCAACGACCGCATCGCTGACTCCATCTTCCAGCAGATCATCATTCGCCCCGCCGATTACTCGGTCCTGGCCACTACCAACCTGAATGGCGACTACATCTCCGACGCCGCGGCAGCGCAGGTGGGCGGGCTGGGCATCGCGCCCGGCGCCAACATTGGCGATGGCTTCGCAGTCTTCGAGGCCACGCACGGCACAGCGCCTAAGTACGCGGATAAAGACGCGATCAATCCCGGCTCAGTGATTCTTTCGGGCGTCATGCTGCTGGAGTTTATCGGCTGGAAGGAAGCGGCAGGGCTCATCGAAACTTCGATGGAGAAGACCATCCTGCAGAAATTCGTCACCTACGACTTCGAGCGCCAAACCGCAGGCGCCACCAAGGTGGGCACCAGCGAGTTTGCCACGCGCATCATCGGCAATATGTAGGGCAGTTCTGTTCTTAGTTCATAGCTTGGAGTTGGAAATTTTCGCCCACTATCGGCTGCAGGGCTATGAACTGTGAACTAGGAACTGTGAACCAGTAACTATGAACCAATAACTACGAACTGATAAGGAGAGCGTCATGCGGAAGAAAGTAAGTATTGTGGGCGCAGGCAACGTCGGCTCGACTGCCGCGCACTGGATTATGGCAAAGGAGCTTGCCGATGTGGCCCTTGTCGATGTTGTCGAGGGCGTACCTCAAGGCAAAGCTCTCGACTTACTGCAGGCCCTGCCCATTGAGAAGTCCGACGTTCAAATCGTCGGTTCCAACGATTACGCGGTCACAGCCAACTCCGACATCGTGATCATCACCGCGGGCATTCCCCGCAAGCCGGGCATGAGCCGCGACGACCTGCTGCACACCAACTTCAAGATCATGACTGACGTGGTTCAAAAGGTGGTTGCGCTGTCGCCCGAGTCGATCCTGATCGTGGTTTCGAATCCGCTGGATGCGATGGCTCAGGCCGCCTTCCGTCTATCCGGATTCAACCGCGAGCGGGTCATCGGCATGGCCGGCGTGCTGGACGGAGGCCGTTTCAAAAGCTTCATCGCCCAGGAGCTCAATGTCAGCGTAGAAAATATGGCATCCCTGCTCCTCGGCGGCCATGGCGACACTATGGTTCCCCTCCCCCGCTACACCTCCGTGGCCGGCATTCCCGTCACCGAGCTGCTCTCCAAGGAGCGCATCGAGGCCATCGTGCAACGCACGCGCGACGGCGGCGCCGAGATTGTGAAGCATCTCAAGACCGGCAGCGCCTACTATGCACCCTCCGCGGCAGCGGTTGAGATGGCCGAGTCAATCCTCAAGGATAAGAAAAAGATTCTGCCTTGCGCCGCCTATCTTGAGGGCGAGTACGGCATCAATGGCTGCTTCGTGGGTGTGCCCTGTAAGCTAGGCTCCGCCGGCCTCGAACAGATCATCGAGCTCAAGCTGACGCCGGAAGAGAGTGCGGCTCTCAAGAAGAGCGCCGAGGCCGTCAAAGAGCTTTGCACGGTGATCGGCGTGTAGGCCTCGATCACCTGATTTTGAAGGAGGTGCCCCAGGTCTCGCTTTTGAGGCCTGGGGAAATATGAGACAGTTTTTTGCGCTGATCCTCTGCATCTGCTGCATGGGCTCTCCCGCATTCTGCTCCGATAAATGTGTTCAAACCAGTTACGGAGAATGCTTCAGTATTCATGCGCGATATGCGGTCTACACAGGAGACGGCATGGAGGTTCTGTGGCCCGTGGGATCGCATCGACTCTTATGGGCAGCGTACGGGACCGATCATTTGGACGACCTATTGCGGAACCATCTGGACGATTCCTATCTCTTCGGAAACTTTGTGGTCTGTCCGCTGTCCAAGGACATCCCTGGCGAAATGCGCCACGTGTGCATCAAGCAAGCCCTTAGTTTGCGGCGGGTGAAACGCAAGCCCTGAGGGACTATATGACCCCAGATTTTGGTTGAGATTTGTGCCTTCCCGGGCCTCAGGATCGAAACCCGGGCGCCCAACAGAAAATCGAAAGCGAGCGTCGCTCAACTCTGCAACGCTCGGTTTCTCCGCAATAAGCTGACGGCTAAAAGCTAATGGCTAAAAGCTGGTTTTTTAATCCATCGCCACGCTCAACTGGTGGCGCACATCGGCGCCGCGAACCCAGAAGATCACGTCGGTTGCGATATTCGAGGCGTGGTCGGCGATTCGCTCCAGGTTCTTCGCCACCAGAATGCCGTTCATCGCTTGCTGCGTATATTGCGGCTTTTCTTCGATGAGCTTGAGCAGATCGTCGTGGGCGCGGCGATTCATGCGGTCGATCTCGTCGTCCATCTCGCGCACCGTTTCGGCAAGGTGGGCGTCACCGTCGAGCAACGCCTGCAACGCGGTACGGATCATCTGCCCCGCATGCTCGCCCATGGCGGCGAAATCGACCGGCAGTTCAAACTTCTCGGCGCCAAGAATCTCCTTGGTCCGGCGAGCGATGCTCATGGACTGGTCGCCGACGCGCTCCAGGTCGCCGTTGATCTTGATCACGGCGAGGATGAAACGCAGATCGATGGCCATGGGCTGTTCCTTTGCGAGCAACTCATACGCCATCTCGTCGAGCTCCCGCTGCGCGGAGTCGATCGCCCTTTCGTTCTGCTTCACGAACTTGCACAGGCCCTTGTCGCGCCGCAGGTAGGCTTCCACCGCGGAGTCGACCGCCTGCTGCGCGAGAGCCGCCATGCCCAGCAGCTTGTCCTTGAGTTCGGCGAGTTGTTGTTGAAAGTGAATGCGCGGCACGGCCGTCTTTACCTCATCCTCACATTGTGCACCATGAAAGATTACAGGAAAAACAAATTTCCCGCGCTCGCACCGGAACTGTTGCACCCGAAGGTACCATTCCAACTACGGGATGGATGGTTTTTTCCCGGAAGCGGACACGCAAACGACGCACGATGCGCCGCACGCCGAACATGTCGGGAACGACGTCTTCCGGGTCAATGAAGATCCTTGACCGTCACTGGCTCGCCACCCGCTCAACCCACCTGTTCTTCGCCGATATCTTCGTTCCAGACCGCGGGATTCCCGGCAATATACCCCTCAAGCAGCTCGCGGCACTCGCGGTTGTCGAGATCGATGACCTCGACGCCGTTCTCGCGCAGCCAGTCCGCGCCGCCGGCAAAAGTGCGGCTCTCGCCCACCACCACCGTGCCAATGCGGAACTGGCGCACCAGGCCGCTGCAATACCAGCACGGGGCAAGGGTGGTGACCATCACAAGATTGCGGTAGCTGGGCTGGCGGCCGGCGCGGCGAAAAGCATCGGTTTCAGCGTGGACGCTGGGATCGCCCTGCTGTACGCGGCGATTGTGGCCGCGGCTGAGCAACTCGCCGGTGCGGGTAAACAGCGCCGCACCGATGGGAATGCCCCCCTCGGCGAGACCCTGGCGAGCTTCATCGAGGGCGACGGCAAGCATTTGTTCGTAGAGATTCACAAGAACACTCTAATTCAGCGGGGCTGGCGGCGCTAGCGGTGTCAGCGGAGCTTGCGGTATTAGCGGGGTTAGCGGAGCTTGCGGTGTCAGGTTCTTCGGCATCTGCTTCGGCTTCCGAAGTGACAAGTTCTTATGCCTCGAAAAGCAGCACCTATTGCGTTCACCCCTTCACTCTTCCCTTTCCTCGTTTCTTCAATATCTCTACCACAAGGCCACGGCCTGCTACCGCCCTCGCTCCGCTAACGCCGCGAACCCCGCTAGCTCCGCTTCAGCTCACCGTCAGCACCAGCTTGCCGAAGTGGCTGGCCTCTTCCATTCGCTCGAAGACTTCGCGGGTCTGGGTCCAGTGGAATTCCTCGCCTACGGGGCGCAGCTCGGCCAGAGAAATGGCGCGGTTCATCTCCTCAAAATCCCGGCGCGAGCCCACATGGATGCCGTGAATGCGCGCCATCTTGTGAAGGATGAGCGAAATCGGGAATGGGTCCTCCGTGGTAGCCAGAACGCCCACCTGAGACACCATTCCGCCGTGGCAGATGGCCTTGAGCGAGTGGGCCAGGGTGCCCGCGCCGCCCACTTCCACCACCAGGTCCACGCCTTCGCCTCCGGTCTGGTCAACCGCCCAGCGTTCCCAGGCCGGGTTGTAGCGATAGTTCAGTCCGGCGTCCAGTCCCATGCCGATGGCCCGCTCCAGTTTTTCCTGGCTCGAAGAGATGCCCAGGACGCGCGCGCCCTTGAGCCGCGCAAATTGCAGGGCAAAGATGGAGACGCCGCCGGTACCTTGAATAAGAACTGTAGCGCCCGGCTTAAGATCTCCCGCAGCCAATGCGTTCCAGGCTGTCAGGGCGGCGCAGGGCAGCGTGGCGGCCTCCTGATAGCTCAGATGGTCCGGCAGAGCAACCAGCCCATCCTCCTTGAGCACCACGAATTCGGCCAGCATGCCGTCGATGTCGCCGCCCAGCGCGCCACGGGCCTTGGCTGCGGTCGGCGGCCCGTCGAGCCAGTTCTGCATAAAGATACCGGCCACGCGGTCGCCGGGCTTCCACGCGGAAACTCCGGCGCCGACCTCCACCACTGTGCCGGCGCCATCGGAGCAGGGAATGCGCGGCAGCTTCATTTTTGGGTTGTAGAGCCCTTTCACGACCATCAGGTCGCGATAATTGAGTGAAACCGCACGCACCCCCAGCAGGACCTCGCCGGGTCCCGGAGCGGGCGTGGGCCGTTCCACAAACTCCAAAGAATCAATGCCAAAGGAAGAGATATGCCATGCGCGCATGTGAAATCTCTCTATCTTTTCGGTTCCACTCTCGTCATTCTGCGGGACGCGATTGCGCGGGAACCCGTAGAATGAAGATATGGCTCGTGGATGGGAAAGTAAATCGGTGGAGGAGCAAATGGCAAATGCCTTGGAAAGCGTAGATCCAGGCAACGGCCTTATAAGCGATGAGACACGGCGCGCAGCCGACCAGCAGCGCGCGGCGCGGGAAAGAGAAAAACAGGCGCTCAGCCTGCAGCGCGAGAATATCCTGTCGCAAAGGACCTCCAATCCCGGCCGCCGCGCGGCCCTTGAAGCCGCATTGGCCCAGGTGGAGTCGCAGATTCAAGCAATGAACTAGTTGCTATGACTTTGTGATCCGGTAATCGTTCCGGGGCAGGTGCGGGCCTGGAGGCCTGCACGACAGCCGGTCTACGACCCCAACGACGAAGACCTGTCGGTACCGTTACTAAACGGTTCTTCCAAGGCCGGCTTCGCCTCGCGACTTCGTACGTTGGCGAGTTCGCGCAGCATTTTTTCTTAGCGAGTCAGCCCTCCTCCTCTCGGTGAATCAGCAGGGTGTTGGCCTGATGGACTGAGGTGAGCGAGAGATGGGCAATGTTCACATGCTCAGGACGAGTAACAGTCCAAAGAATCGCTTCGGCGACGTCTTCGGCTGTGAGCGGCATGAGGCCCTTGTAGACCTTGGCGGCGCGGCCTCTGTCACCGTGGAAGCGAACCAGGCTGAAATCGGTTTCGACCAGGCCTGGATCGACGCTGGTAACCCGCACAGGCGTGCCAAGCAGATCCTCGCGGAGGCCGTCGTTGATGGCGTGCGCGGCGGCTTTGGTGCCGCAGTAGACCGCGCCGTTGGGATAAACGATCTCGCCGGCCATGGAGCCGAGATTGACCACGTGGCCCCGTCCGCGCACCACCATCATGGGGACCACGGCGCGCATCACATAGAGCATCCCCTTAATGTTGGTGTCGATCATCTCTTCCCAGTCATCGATCTTGCCGGTGTAGAGCTTTTCCATACCGCGGCTTAAGCCGGCATTGTTGACCAGGATATCGATGTCACCCCACTCCGGAGGCAGCTCGTCGATAGCGCGCTGGACGCGATGGCGGCTCCGAACATCGAGGTCAATGGAGTGCACGGCCGTGGCGCCGCGCGTGAGCGCCAGCGACGCAACCTCAGCCAGCTTGCCGGCGCGGCGGGCGGCCAGCAGCAGCCGTGCCCCTTCGGCCGCAAACGCCAAAGCGGTTGCCGCGCCAATGCCTGCGCTGGCCCCGGTGATGAAGACAATCTTCCCTTTCAAGCGCATGTCTTCATCCTACAAATGACCCTGGTTGCGCTGCTGTGACATTCGGTACATTCCCACGGCCCAATCTTGCTGGCCGAGGCCGGCAGCGCGGGCCTGGGCAAAGACTTCGGCGAGCCAGTCGGCCAGGCTGAGGCGCGTGTGGTGGCCGGCGGCGGCTTCGCGCAGCAGGCGCAGGTCCTTTTCTCCGAGCAGAACAGTCCCGCCGGGCTGCTGGGGCGGGTGCAGCATGATCTTCGAATAGGCCGCGTAAAACGGCGACTGGAAGAGCGCGCTGTTGACGGTCTCGAAAAAGGTTTCCGGATCGATGCCCTGCCCCGACGCGTAGACAAACGAGTCACTGAGCGCTTGAATCATGGCGCCGATGAGAAAGTTGCCGCCGAGCTTGAGGGCATGGGCCTGCCGCGGCTCTTCTCCCACGACGGAAATTCCGCGCGAGAGCGGCTCCAGCAGGGGCCGCGCTCTGGCCACAGCTTGATTGGGGCCGGCAATTGCAATCCACAGCCGGCCCTGTGCGGCTATCTCGGGCCGCCCAAACACCGGCGCGGCCACAAAATCGATACCGCGGCGGGCGTGCTCCTGTGTGAGCCGCTCGCTGAGCGCGACGCCGATGGTCGAACACGAAATGTGCAGGCAGCCCGGTGAGAGCGCCCCGTCTGAGAGCAATCCGTTCGGACCAAAGAGGACCTCCTCATGCGCGGCATCGTCGAAGAGCATGGTGATGACAGCGTCGGCGCCCAGTTCGGCCTCCGCCGGCGTAGCTGCGGCGATTGCGCCCTGGCGGAGCAGGGGCTCCGTTTTTCCTTCGGTCCGGTTCCAAACCGCCAATTCGTGGCCCGCGGCGATCAGGCGCAGCGCCATCGGCGTTCCCATCTTGCCCGTGCCCAAAAAGCCAATCTTCATCGGGAAATTGTAGAAGACAGCGATCTGCGATCAGTGGTCAGCCATGCACCCTTGCAGCATTTTCGAATTTCGCTAGTTTGGCGCTCCCTTGGTTTCCGCGGCGGCGAAGGTACACTCCTGGCACTGGCACACGCGGCGCAGATAATCCCAAGAATAGATACCGCCGGAGTGGCCGTCGAGCCAGTTGAACTGGATGGCGTAGCGGCCGACGCCGTGCGCGCTCGAGGGCTTCGGCGGCGGTGCATACATGGGCAGCAGCGCGGCGGACTTGGTTTTGGGCTGGCCGGGTTTGCGGCCCTGCTGCGAGCGCTCCTCATTACAGGTTGCGCAGGGGCATGCGTCGCGCAGCCATGCGAAACTCCACGCGCTCTTGTGGCCGTCGGCCCAGTCAATCTCCAGGCCTTTGCCGTCGGTCAGCAGCACGCGAACCTTCTCCGGCCTTACGGCGAGGCGGGAAAGTGGGCGACTTTGTTGGTTCTCGCGCGTTTGCTCTTCCTTCGATCCGAAGCGGATGCCTTCGTGGCTCATAAGAACAGTTTACAGGGGTCAGGTTTCAGGGGTCAGAGATCCGGTCTCGGTTCACAGTTCACAGTCGTTGCCACTGTGGCCTTGGGCACCCGGCTGAAAACTACGAACAATGAACTACGAACTGTTCCTCCAGAAGAACCACGCCGCCATCCCCAGCCCGATGACCACCACAAGCCCGCGCAGCACCGGCTGCGGAACGCGCCGCGCAAGGCTGGCCGAGGCGTAGCCGCCGATGCCACAGGCGACCATGGCCGCGAGGCATAAACGCCACACCACTTGTCCATCGACGACGAAGATCACGAACGCAATGCTGTTGGCCAACAGGCCGGCCACCACTTTCAGCGCGTTGATGACGTGGATGTCCTCATAGCCGAAGAGCGCAAGCAGAGTCATGAAGAGAAAGCCGGCCCCGGCGCCGAAGTATCCGATATAGAAGCTCACCGCGATGGCGGCAAAGAAGAGCGGCACGCGGCGCGGAGCGTGGATATGCCCGGCCATGGCGTGTTCGCGCCGGGCCAGCTTCAGGCTCTCCAGCCAGCGCGAAACCGGGCCGCTGACGGCAAAAATCGAGGTCGCGCCTAACAGAAGCCAGGGCACAAGATGCAAAAACGTCATCTGCGGCGTGTTCAGCAGCACCACCGCTCCGGCCGAACCCCCGATCAGACCGGCCAGTCCAATGAGGACCGCGGATCTCAGGTTTTGTCGTACGTCGCGGCGATATGCGAAGGCAGACGTCAATTGTCCAGGCCAGAGAGCCACTGAGTTTGTGGCGTTGGCCTGTACAGGCAGGACGTTCATGCCGAGCAATGCAGGAAACGAGAGAAACGAGCCGCCGCCTGCCACGGCGTTCAGCACTCCGGCCAGAAACGCAGCCACCACGAGCCAAACCCAGCGCCAGTTGACGGTTGCCGTCAAGCCGGAAAGATGCACCATGCGGTCTTAATTGTAGAGGACGGTTTGCAGTCGACAGGTGGCCAGTCCGCAAACCGAGCAGCAGGCTTCCGGGTGGAAGCATCCTACGAGGCCAATCAAATCAGCAGGGCTTTAGCCCTTGCGCGAAGTTTTTCACCTATTTGCTACAGGCTTGAGCTCTTTATATAGAACTAAGTAATTTAGAATGAAAGCGTTACAGAAACAATAAAATATTAGCGCATAGCGCTCACATTTTGTGAATCATTTGTGCTATAGTTTAATCAGATTAGTTGAGCCGCTGGGACTCAGGTTCCGGCGCAATCATTGAACAATCCATCTGGAGGACAAGATCATGGCAATCACTCGTTGGGATCCGTTTCGTGAAGTTGCATCGCTGCAGAACCGCATGAACGCTCTGTTCGGCGCTATGAACGATGGGGAGAGCCCCATGACCACGGCCAGCTTTGTGCCGGCGGTCGACGTCTATGAGGACGAGAAAAAGGTCGTCCTGAAGCTGGAAGTTCCGGGCATCGAAGAGAAGGACCTCGACGTGAGCGTGGAAAACAACACCCTCACCGTCAAGGGCGAGCGCAAGTTCGAGAAAGAGGAGAAGGAAGAGAACTTCCATCGCATCGAGCGCCGCTACGGCAGCTTCTTCCGCTCGTTCACGCTGCCTTCCACAGTTGACACCGAGAAGGTCGGGGCCAGCTACAATGCAGGCGTGCTCAAGCTGGAGCTCAGCAAGAAGCCCGAAGCCCAGCCCAAGCAGATCAAGGTCAACATAGGCAAAACGCTAGCTGCGTAAAGCACGTTCTAGCCGCTGGCTTCCCGCCTCGGGAGGGAGCCAAGAATTCGAATGCGCCGGGTTGGGCTACGCGCCTCCCCGGCGCATCTATCTGGAGGAAAACACAATGCGTAAATTTTTTGGACTCGTGTGCATTGCGCTCCTGGGCACGGGGCTTGCTGTGGCCCAGCAAAATCAGCCAAACGCCCAGCAAAATCAACCGAACCAGGTCTTCACTGCCGGATCGCCAGATGAGGCACAGCTGGCAAAAGAGGTCCGCCATAGCCTTCTGATGTTGCCGTACTATTCGATCTTCGACGACCTGTCTTTCAGTTTGAATGGCACGGTGGTCACGCTGGAAGGCGCTTGCCCTTCTACGCCACCCCTGGACATCAAGTCCGACGCGGAGAACACGGTGAAGCGAATCAAAGGCGTGACGCAGGTGATCAACAATATCAAGGAACTGCCGCTATCTCCGATGGACGACCAGATTCGGCGGGCCGTGGCGAGAGCTATTTACGGCGATGCCGAAATCGGGACACGATACGGCTACCAGGCCTTGCCGTCGATCCATATCATTGTCGACAACGGCCACGTAACGCTGAAGGGCGTGGTCGACAACCAGATGGATGACACCATAATCCGCATGCGCGCCAACCAGGTTCCCAACGTCTTTTCCGTCACGGACGATTTGCAAATCCTGAACCCAGGGAAGCAGAAGGAAACGCCGTGAAATTCCGGCAGGCGGGGGCCGGCGTACGCCGGAGAACGTCGCGGCCAGCTACAATGCAGGCGTGCTCAAGCTGGAGTTCAGCAAGAAGCCCGAAGCCCTGCCCGAGCAGATCAAGGTCAACGTAGGCATATCACTGGCGGCGTAAAAAGCAGGGAACAGGTTTGAGGGATCAGGAATCAGATCCCAAGCCCAGGAGGGAGTATAGACTCCCTTCTGGGCTAATTCACAAATTGACACATTCGCTCTGAGTATCCAAACTCACGTTGGGGACCGGCGACTCGGACTGAACTCTGACACCTGAAACCTGACCCCTGGCACCGCAATCTTATTCACTGAGGCATCAAGCAATGGCAATTCGTGGAGACAAATTCACCGTCAAGTCGCAGCAGGCAATACAACAGGCGCAGCAGCGCGCCGCGGAGCTGGGCAATCCCGAGGTGCAACCGGTGCACCTGTTGCTGGCGCTCGTCGAGGACCGTGAGGGCGTAATCCCCGCAGTCCTTGAAAAGATCGGTGTGCCCGTGGAGAAGCTCGAAAGCGATCTGCACGGCATCGAGGAAAAACTGCCTCGCGTGGCTGGCGCCTCTGCGCAGCGGGGCCTGAGCCAGGCGCTGAACAAGGCGCTTGAACAGGCATTTCGCGAGGCCGCGAACTTCAAGGATGAGTACGTTTCGACCGAGCACCTGCTGCTGGGGGTGACCGACATCAAGAGTGAGCCTGCGCGTGACGCATTGGTCGCTCTCGGCGCTTCCCGCGACGACATTCTCAGGGCGCTCACAGCGGTTCGCGGTTCGCAGCGCGTCACCGACCAGAATCCTGAAGAAAAATTTCAGCCGCTTGAAAAATACGCCAAAGATCTGACAGAACTCGCCCGCCGCGGCAAGCTCGACCCGGTCATCGGCCGCGACGAGGAGATCCGCCGCGTTATTCAGGTTCTGAGCCGCCGCACCAAAAACAATCCTGTGCTCATCGGCGAGCCCGGCGTGGGCAAAACCGCCATCGTGGAGGGACTCGCGCGGCGCATCGTCAGCGGCGACGTTCCCGAGAACCTGGCCGACAAGCGCGTGATCGCGCTCGACCTGGGGTCGATGCTTGCCGGCGCAAAATATCGCGGCGAATTCGAAGACCGGCTCAAGGCAGTGCTCAAGGAAATCGAAGAATCGAACGGCCAGATTGTTTTGTTTATTGACGAACTGCACACGCTGGTGGGCGCGGGAGCGGCTGAAGGCGCCATCGACGCCAGCAATATGCTCAAGCCCGCCCTGGCGCGCGGCGAACTGCGCGCGATTGGCGCAACCACGCTCAACGAGTACCGCAAATATATCGAAAAAGACGCCGCCCTCGAGCGCCGCTTCCAGATCGTCTACGTGGGCGAGCCCAACGTCGAAGACACGATTGCCATTCTGCGCGGACTGAAAGAACGCTACGAAACGCACCACAACGTGCGCATCAAAGATTCCGCTATTATGGCCGCGGCCACGCTCTCGCACCGCTACATAAGCGACCGCTTCCTGCCCGACAAAGCCATCGATCTCGTCGACGAAGCAGCCGCATCATTGGCAATTCAAATTGGATCGAAGCCGACTGAGCTCGACCAATTGGAGCGTGAGAGGACGTCGCTCGAAATCGAACGTGCGGCTTTGAAGCGCGAGACTGATCGCAATAGCATCGAGCGCCGCACAGCCGTCGAGCACGAAGTGGCTGAGCTGACAGAGAAGATCACTGCCCTCGCTGCGCGTTGGACTAAAGAGCGCGAGGCCATCAACCGCATCGGAGAACTAAAGAAGAAGATTGACGACCTGCGCTTCGAGGCCGAGGAGCAGACTCGCAAAGGCCATCTCGATCGCGCCGCGCAGATTCAATATGGCGAATTGCCCAAACTCGAAACCGAGCTCAAGAAGCTAAGCGCAGCGCAAGACGGCAAGGGCGGCGCCGCGCGCATGTTGAAGGAAGAGGTCGACGAGGAAGACATCGCCAAAATCGTGAGCAAGTGGACGGGCATTCCCGTCTCCCGCATGCTGGAGGGCGAAGTAAAGAAGCTCATCACTATGGAAGACCGTTTGCGCGAGCGCGTTGTGGGCCAGGATGCCGCGCTCGGCATCGTGGCCAACGCCATTCGCCGCTCCCGCGCGGGCCTGAGCGATCCCAAGCGGCCCATCGGTTCTTTTATTTTTCTTGGACCGACTGGAGTGGGAAAAACGGAAACCGCCCGCGCTCTGGCCGAGTTTCTCTTCGACGATGAGCACGCCATGGTGCGCATCGATATGAGTGAGTACATGGAAAAGCACGCCGTCTCTCGCCTCATCGGCGCGCCGCCCGGATATATCGGTTATGACGAAGGCGGCCAGTTAACCGAGGCCGTACGCCGCCGTCCCTATGCGGTGATTTTGTTCGACGAAATCGAGAAGGCGCACCCGATGTCTTCAACATTCTGCTGCAGGTGATGGACGACGGCCGGTTGACCGACGCCAAGGGCCGCACCGTGGACTTCAAGAACACGGTGCTTATCATGACGTCGAACCTGGGCGCGGCAATGCTCTCGGGCGAAGCGCTCAGGACCGAGCACGATTTCGAAATGGCCCGCGAAAGCGTGATGCGCACCCTGCGCGAGCACTTCCGGCCGGAGTTTTTGAACCGCGTGGACGATATCGTGATCTTCCGCCCGCTGGGCAACGCGCAGTTGAGCCAGATCCTCGACCTGCGGATGGGTGAGGTGCGCAAGCTGCTCGAAGACCGCGCCATCTCGCTCGAGCTCACCGAATCGGCGCGGCAATTGATACTGGCTGCCGGCTCCGATGCCGCCTATGGCGCGCGTCCGCTCAAGCGCGCCCTGCAGCGCATGGTACAGGACCCTCTGGCGATGAAGATTCTCGACGGCGAAGTGCTGCACGGCGCGCACGTCCGCATTGACGTGGACCGCAAATCGAACCAGTTGGTCTTCGAACCCATGGGGCGCGAAGCGATGGCGTAAGCAGCTTGGAGTGTGCGGACAGAATCCAGCCGGAGCACGTTAGAATTCCGATATGGTCCGGCTGGTCATCTTGGTGATTGGATCCTACCTCTTCTCAGGTTCAGCATGGGCGCAGGTCTGCACCGACATAGGGAAGATTGATTTTAGGAATAGCACCATCCCCACGAGTTCTCACGACGAAAATGAGTTGCAGACGCTCTTCAACGAAGCGAGCGACCTAGGTTCTCCATTTGATATGCGGCATGGGAAGGCATTTCCCGATTCACCAGATCAGGATTCACCGGAATGGGAAGCTGAACTGCTGGTAGACCGGCTCATCAATCCTGATTCTTCAACCTGGATTCGCATCCTGGTAGTTGAAAACTCCCATCTAAAGGGAACAGGAAGCTGGCGCTTTGTACTTGGCGTCAGCTGTAGAGATGGGCATGTCATTCCGGTCTTCAGATTCAGCGCCGAGGGAGTAACTTTGCGTCACCTCGATACGAGGGCCATTCTCCTCGATCAGGCGATCTGGACGCATGACGACTCGCACGCCTCACCCAGCCTTCATCGTGAAGTTCGCTATGAGTGGAATAAGGAGCAGCATCGATTCATTCGAGCATCTGCCTCGGCACCAAGTGCGGGAGCCGTATTTCAGCCTGACGAGAAGTGAAGCCGGGTGCCCCATCCTCGCCGCAGTTTGATCGTGGCAAGGGTGGGAAACCACGGCACTCAATCGACCGCTTACGTCATCCTGAGCGAAGCGCAGCACAGTCGAAGGACCTACGGTTGCTTTTCGCTGCCGACCCATTTTGAAGGTTATTTGAGCGTCACGAGACCTGGCCAGCCGCCGGCAACGTCCAACTTCTGTCCTTGCCGCATCACCGGTCCGGGCTTCGCGGAGGAAGGGGCTTGCCGTTCTCATCCACCTCGGTGGTCGTCACCGGACCCATGCCAACCAGTTCCAGCACCGCCGGCTCACCGCCCGCCTTGGCCCCATCCCAATGCACCGTGTTGGCAAGGTCGGTGGCAAAGCTGCCGGCCGGGAGGGGATAGGTCTGGGATGGATCGAAATGCGTGCTGGTGCTAACCCACCAGGTACCCGACACGACATAGATCCAGCGATCGCTGGAATGGAAATGGGGACGGGAAAAGTTGCCCGGCATCCATTTGATCAGAAGGCCGTAAGGCCCTGGCTTGCTCGGGTCGCCGAACAGCCTGGCCTGATATGAGCCGCTCAGGGGACCGGGTTTCCATTGGATGTCGGCGGGCAGAGTGAAGGGAATGTGGGAAGGATCGGGCGGCGGACCCTGCGCGCAGGCCACGCCAGACAGGCCCACCCCGAAGGCCGCAGTCAAAAGCTTCTTCGAAGCCGAGTGCATGCTTGTCCTCCCGGTTCATCAGGAATGTCCGTTACGACTCGTCCAAGACGCGGCCAGTATATACCCGACAGGCGTGGCGGATACCGGCACGCCGAAAGGCTGTGTACTTTCACGGCCCTGCTTGTAAAAATGTTCCTCAAGGAAGGGGTTCCGTGACCGAATCGCCATCTCCAATCCCGCTCGTATCCTCAAGCACCGAGCAGATGTTTCCCGCGCTGACCGAGGCGCAGATGCGGCGCTTTATTTCTCATGGCACGCCTCGTTCGGCGCGCGCCGGCGAGGTGCTGGTAGAGCTCGGAGACGGCGAAATCCCAATCTTTGCCGTCATCTCGGGAGAACTGGAAGTCATGCGGCTCTCATTTACGCAGGAAACCTTGCTCCGCGTGGTTGGGCCGGGACGCTTCACAGGCGAAATCAATTCGCTTTCAGGGCGTCGCGCCTTTGCGCGAATTCGCGCCCGCCAGGATTCCGAGCTCGTCCAAATTACGCGCGAAAACCTCGTGACGTTAGTACAAACGGATGCGGAGCTGAGCGAGATCGTGATGCGAGCGTTCATTCTGCGCCGCGCTCAATTGCAGGCGCAGGGCCTGGGAGACTCCACGCTTGTAGGCTCCAGTCATTCCGCCGACACCCTGCGCATCAAGGAATTCCTGACGCGCAATGGGCACCCATATGCTTACATCGACCTGGAGCGCGATCCCGACGTAGAAAGCGTTCTTGCCCGCTTTCACGTGTCGGCCGCCGATACGCCGGTGATCATCTGCCGCGGCCAGACGGTTCTGCGTAACCCCACGAATCGCGAGATTGCCAGTTGTCTTGGATTCAACGAGGCAGTGGATGCAAGCCGGGTACGCGATCTGGTAATCGTTGGTGCAGGTCCGGCGGGTTTGGCGGCCGCCGTATATGGCGCCTCCGAGGGTCTCGATGTTTTGCTGCTTGAGACTTTCTCGCCGGGAGGGCAGGCAGGTTCCAGTTCAAGGATCGAAAACTATCTTGGTTTTCCCGCCGGGATCACAGGGAACGAGCTGGCCGGCCGGGCCTATACGCAGGCGCAGAAATTCGGGGCACAGATGCTGCTCACGACCGGCACGCGGCTCAAGTGCGATCGCCGTCCGTACGTCGTCGAATTGGAAGACGGCGCCAGAATCCCGGCGCGAACGGTGGTTATCGCTACCGGAGCGAAATATCGCAGGCTGCCACTCGAGAACCTGGCGCGCTTCGATGGCGCCGGCGTTTATTACGGCGCAACCTTTATTGAGGCGCAGTTGTGCAGGGGCGAAGAAGTCATCGTGGCCGGCGGCGGGAACTCCGCGGGACAGGCGGCTGTGTTTCTGGCCCAGAATACGAAGCACGTTTATATCCTCGTCAGGGGCCCCGGTCTGGCTGACACGATGTCGAAGTACCTGATCCGCCGTATCGAAGAAACGCCCAATATTACTGTGAAGTCCTCGACGGAGCTGGCCAGCCTCGACGGAAGCGAACACCTCGAACGAGTCACATGGCGGAATAACCGGACGGGTGAAACCGAGAACAAGAGCATTGCACATGTGTTCGTGATGACCGGAGCCGAGCCCAACACAGCGTGGCTCGACCGGTGCGTCGCGCTCGACAGCAAAGGATTCATCAAGACCGGCTCCGACTTGTCCGAAGAGGATCTGACCGGCGCGCGCTGGCCGCTCAGCCGGCGGCCATACCTGCTGGAAACAACCTCGCCCGGTATTTTTGCCGCAGGGGACGTGCGCGGCGGCAATGTCAAGCGAGTCGCATCGGCTGTGGGTGAAGGCTCGATTGCGGTTTCATTCGTGCACCAGGTGCTGAAGGAGTGATCAGGGGTCAGTGCGACAGGGAACAGGGAGTAAGTAGTAGGGAGTGGGGAATAGAGATCGGGGGTCGGGGGTCAGTTTTTTTGCGTGCGGGAGGGCCGGTGTTGGTTCTCCGGGTCCGAAGAATTGTGATTATTCTACGAAAACGCTCTGTCCCTACCCATCCATCTCGTAGGCGGAAGCTTCGCTGACCGCAATAACACTCTCGACCGGCGCCAGCGTCTTCTGTCTGTGCGCGAGGAAATGCGCCAGCAGCAGCGCTCCTCCCAGAAAGCCGACCACCGCGTCCGCGCCCGCCAGACCTCGTGTTCCCCAGCGCCCGTAGCCCAGCCCGTCTACCGCGATCATGTAAGCCACTGGGACATTTCCCATGGAATTGATAATCGAATAGCGCGCGCTGCCGCTCATTCCTGAATCTCCCAGGAATTCCAGCACCACGGCGGTGAACATTGCGTAACAAGCTCCGACAGTGAAGAGATAGAGCGTCGATCCGAGAAAATAGGTTGACGGCCTGAGCGGTCCCAGCCATAGGACAGCCATCGTGGCCTCGTTCACGAGGCATACGACGAGGTAGCTGACCGACGCTCTGATCCTGAACGGGACCAGCGTCGCCGCCAGGGCGCCGAGGGCGGTCAAAACCGATCCGGCGAGGCCGTTCATCCAGGCCACCTGCTGAGCGCTCAC
Organism: uncultured Acidobacteriaceae bacterium; assembly: GCA_963848805.1. Taxonomy (GTDB): domain Bacteria; phylum Acidobacteriota; class Terriglobia; order Terriglobales; family Acidobacteriaceae; genus Telmatobacter. Next base: position 370,038 of record CAWKFD010000031.1, read on the forward strand.
GTGATAGTCCGTCGCCAAGCCGGGCAACAGCCCAATTGCCGCACCGCTTCCCATCGGGAACAGCATCAGCGCCGCATAGGGAATTGCCTTCCAGCGGAAGAAGGTACCGCGAAATTCGCGTCCGATGCGCCTCAGAATCTCGCCGGCGCCTGTGGATATCAACACATCCTGTTTGGGCGATGCCAAAGCAACCAGCGACGGAAGAGCGATGGTCGCCGCAACGATCCAGCCGAGTTCGCCCTGTTTCATGCGCCCGGCGAGTGAGGCAACGACGAAGATTCCTACCGCCCCAAAGGCCAGCGACCCGGCCTGGTAGAAACCGCTCGCGCGCCGCCGCGTTGTCTCGCTGCGTAAGGAGCCCATGATCCCGCCGCAGGACGCAACCACGAGCTGCGCAAAGCAGGCGCTCAAGAAGAGCAAAGCGACTGCGGGCGAGGAGGCGAGGCTCGAAAACTGAAATACGATCGCGAGGCCGGCCGCAGCCGTGGTTGCAGCCAGCATCAGCCATGTACGGCGCCTGAACCAGAAGTCAGTGACCGGGCTCCAGAGAAAATAGATGGTCTGCGGCAAATTGAGCAGCGAAAGGATGCTGGCGCCCCGCGCCATTCCGATGCCCTGGTGGGTCAGCAGCAGGGATAGCCCTCCGCCGATGATGCCGTTCGAGAACACCGCCATGGGAACAATCAGCAGCGCGAAAATCCAGGGCCTTTCCTTGCCCGCGCCAGCAGGATCCAGTAATCCCGGCATTTGACCTGCCTTGCATGATGGATTGTTGTGCAAATTTTAAGGACGGTACCGAAACTCCGAGGGCCCGGTGTGACTGGAGGTAAGAACGGGGAAAATCGCTATCAACTTATATCATTCAGGTTACCGGCTTGTCATCTCGAGCGACTCCGCGAAGCGGACGAGTCAAAGGGTCCGCTGTCGACTTTCGTCTATATGAAGACGACATTCTACTGCCTCAACTCCACCAGCGTGGCTCCCTGGCCGCCTTCGTTTTGCGGAGCCTCTTCAATCCCGGCTACGTGCGGGTGGTTTTTCAGGAAATCGCGCACGCCGCGGCGCAGAATCCCTGCGCCATGGCCGTGGATCACGCGCACGCGCTCCAGGCCAGCCAAAAACGCGCGGTCTAGGTATTTTTCGAGCTCGTCGGTTGCCTCATCGACCGTGCGGCCAATGAGATTGATCTCCATCCGCAACGCATCAGTGTTGGCGCTGGTGACTGTGACATGCACTCCCTTTTGCTTGCGCGCGGCACCCAGCGGATCGGCTTTCTCCTGCCCGGCATCCCCTCCGAAGCCCAAAACTGCGGAACAGTCGTCGCGCTTGACACGCATTTTGATAGGGCCGAGCGCGACCTCGAACAGGTCCTTTTCAATCTCCCGCTGCACCACGGCAATCTTGTTCATCGACTTGATGCGCACTTGATCGCCGGGCGCGATGTGGCGAAGGACATGCGGTTGCGCGTTCGCGTCGCCCTGATCGGCGCCGGTGCGGTGCGCGACGACGGTCTGGTTAAAGCTCTCCTGGAACTCGCGCCGGAGGCGCTGAATGCGCCGTTCAGCTTCCTTGGAGAGCTTTTGCTGCGCCACGCGGTCCTCGACGGCGCGCACGTTCTCGCGCATCTGAAACTCGAATTCCTTGAGCAACGGGGCTAGCTTCGCTTCCAGCTCGCGCACGCGGTTGCGCACCTCCGCGTCGCCCTCTCGCTCCAGCTTTTTCCGCTCCTGGTTGAGTGCGTACTGCTGCTCGCGCGCGGCCTTCCGCTCCACTTCCAGTTGCGTCAGATCGTTATGCAATTTGTCGAGAAAGCGCGCAACGTCTGCCTGTTGCGAGCCTAGCCGCTCCCGTGCCGCGGCAATGATGGCCGCGTTCAGGCCCAGCCGCTCGGCAGTCTGAATGCCGGCCGAAGCACCGGGCACGCCCAGATGAAATTGATAGTTGGGAACCAGCGTCCGCTCATCCACACCCGCGGCGGCGTTGCGCACGCCGGGCGTGTTGGCGGCGTAGACTTTGAGCGAAGTGTGGTGCGTCGAGATCAGTGTCCACGCGCCTGCCTCCAAAAAGTGGTGCGCCACGGCAACGGCCAGCGCGGCGCCCTCTTCGGGATCGGTCGAGGAGCCCAGCTCGTCGAGCAGCACCAGCGACCGCGCATCGGCCAGGCGCGAGAGCCGGTCGAGATTGGTGATGTGCGCGGAGAAGGTCGAAAGCGCGGCCTCGATCGACTGCGCGTCGCCAATATCGGCCAGGAACGCCGTGAAAATGGGAAAGCTCGCCTGCGCGGCCGGCACCGGAATTCCTGCCTGCGCCATCATCGCCAGCAACGCCGTGGTCTTGAGCGCGACGGATTTGCCGCCGGTATTGGGGCCGCTGATAATGAGTTGGCGTTGATCGGTCGTCAACTCCAGAATCAACGGAACGATTTGTCCACCCGTCGCCCGCAGGCGTTTTTCGAGCAGGGGATGGCGCGCGCCCTCGAGCAGCAGGCGATCAGGGCCCATTACCGGCGCAACACAGTCGTAGTCGCGCGCAAAACGCGCCCGCGCCAGCAAGCTGTCGACTGCGGCAAGCACGCGCGCACCTTCGACGAGACCGTGCGCGTAGCCGGCAACCTGGCGGGTAAGCGCAACAAATATGCGGTGAATCTCTTCCTGCTCTTCCTCGATGAGCCGCACCAGTTCGTTGTTCTGCTCGATGGTTTCAAGCGGCTCCACGTAGACCGTCTGGCCGGAAGAACTCGCCCCGTGGATTACGCCCGTAACGCGCCGCTTAAGCTCCGCACGCACCGGAATCACGAACCGCTCGCCACGAATGGTGATGACGTCGTCCTGGGTCGAGCCTTCGCTGGAGAGTTTGCGCAGCGCGGCGCGCAGGCTTTCCTCGATGATTCGTTGCTGCCGCTCCTGCTCACGGCGGATGCGGTTCAGCTCCGGTGACGCGTCGTCGGCCAGTGAGCCGTCGGGCTGAATGGTGCGCTCAATCGATGCGGCGAGCGGCCGGAGACCTGTGCTTAGTTCGGCTGAAAGCTGGGAAAGCCCCTGCAATTTGCCCACCAGCCGCATCGGTGGTTCGCGCAGCAGCGCCTGCCACGAAGCCACGTCGTTGGCCAGCCGCGCCACTGCCTGCAACTCCGGAGCTTCGAGAGCCGCGCCTGCAATTTGCGCTTTAGCGGCCAGTTGCGTGGGGTCGAACAATCCGCCGAGTGCGATGGAGATCTGCTCTTCGAGGATTAGCCGCATCTCTCCGGTGAGTTGGTGCTGGCGGTCAATCCACTCTTCATCGGTGGAGGGTTGCAAGGCAACAATGGCGCTGCGCCCCACGGGCGACGCGGCGAAGCCAGAGACTAGCACCAGCAGCGGCTGCCACTCCAGAGCAGCCAGATCGGCGTGGGGCGCCGGCGACGGAATGAAGGGCAACAAATTGTGATTGACGAGCGGCATCTCAAGAGATAGTAACGTTCCGGGGTGGGGCCGCGTTGCGGTTAGCGGGTTTTCCGGCGGCGGTTTTGCCCTGCGTGGCCCTGCGCAACGCAGCGCGAGCCAGCAATCGCGTGGAATCGAGCACCGGCAGCGGAGAATTCGCGTCGTTCATCAGCAGTGGAATCTCCGTGCAGCCTAGAATCACAGCGTCGCATCCCTCCGACCGCATCCGCCCGATGATTCGCTGAAACGCGGCGACGGCTTGGGGCTTGAAAATGCCGTAAGTAAGCTCGTCCATAATGATCCGGTTGATCTCTTCGCATTCCGCGGAATTGGGGCGCATGAATTCGAGCCCGCGGGCGCGAAGTTTTTCGGGATAGACATCGCTTTCGACCAGCCAGCGCGTTCCCGTCAGCGCGAGGCGCTGGAATCCGCGCTCAACGGCAGAGGCGGCCACCACCTCGGCGATATGGAGCCAGGGACGAGGCGAACGCGGGGCCACATAGGGCAATGCCCGGTGAATGGTGTTGTCAGGACAGATGAGGAAATCAGCTCCGGCCTGCGCCAACTTGTTCGCCGAGGTGAGCATCGTCTCGCCCACGCTCTGCCAGTCGCCGCGTTCGATCAAGTCCATGTAGCCTGCGAACGAAGGCGTGTGAATCGTGATCTCAGGATGCGCGTGGGAGCCAAGAATCTGAGCGCCTTCGGCGCAGATAGTCCGGTAGCAGAGAGCCGCGCCCTCGGAGGAACAAGCTACGATACCGATGTGGCCAGGCATGACTCGATTATAAAAAGACGCCGTGCTGGCTGGCTGTGGCGAAGTCGCTTGCGGTGGATCCCGTGCAGGAGTACTGGAGTTCAGGTCTCCACAATCGTGTGACGGCGCGGCTGGCGGTCAATTGGTTGCAGCAGGAGTTGCAGCAGCAGAGGAGGCCGTACCGTTGCTTCCGCCGGAGGGGGATTCCGGCCCGGGTTTCGTCTCCGATTTCGTTGCGGACGGCGCTGCTTCCGCGGCGGGCGCACTGCTCTTCGCCGCATAGTCGTTCACGTACCATCCGGAGCCTTTGAAGTTGAGGCCGGGCACGGTCAGCGGGCGATCTAGCGCGCCGCCGCACTTGGGGCAAGCCTTCTCCGGCTTGGCGTTGAATTTTTGGATTTTCTCAAATTGATAGCCGCACTGAGTGCAGCGATACGGATACATCGGCAAGGCAATTATCCCTTCGGCAAAATACAACCCACATTATCTATTGTACCGTGAGGGCGGCAAAAACTCCGCAAAGCTGCCGCCCTCGCCATATGCCGAAGGTCACGAGAGCCGTTCTAAGAGTGACGTTATCCTTGAGAAAACCCCACATTGCACGCCACTTGAGACTTCAGGCGAATTGGAGAACCGCGTAAGTCGCGGTTCTAATGCACGTGGATGGGAACCGAAGCGCTCATGTCCTCCCATGCCAGCGTCAGCGTGCCCTTGCCCCCGCCATCGTCAGTGAGCGTGTACTTCAAATCCTCCACCAGTGCCGGGGGTTTAGCCATCGTCATCTTTGTACGGCCCAGGTCCTGCGCGGCGTCGTAGCCAAGGCCCCACTCCCCGGTTGCCTTGCTGACGATGAGAACCCATTGCGAAGGGTTGGAAATGTCGACAAACAACGTATAAGTGCCGGCGGGAACATGAAGGTCACCGATCATCAGGTCGGCGTCGGTTTTCAGCGTAGTGGCTCCGTTGGCCCCCGCGCGCCACACTGGATAATGCGGGTCATTGCTGATGAGCCCGTCTTTGGTGAAGATTTTACCCTCGCGCCCGTTCACCCTGGGCGAGCTATACGTAATGGTGATGGTTTTGCCGCCGATGGTTGCTGATTCGGTAGCCGGCGGGCTTTTCGGCGGTCCGGAAGGCGGTCCATGGTGCATGCCCGGTGGTGGTCCCGACTGGGCAAACAGAGTGGTTGCGGCGAGTAAAAGACCCATACAAACAGACAGGCATTTCATGGCGATGCTTCTCCTCCGGGCAGGGCCGTGTTCTGGTTGCGAAGGCCCCGACCGGATGATTGTCGCACCGCGCGGCCCCATTGCGGAAATAAGCCTTAAGAAAACCGCGTCAAATCCCTGTTATGATGCGCCAGAGGAAGACCCATGGCGCACGGTCGCGTGAACGGTACGGCGGGGGCGCGTTTTCGCGCGGCGCTCGCGGCAGAAAAGCCGCTGCAGGTGGTGGGCGCCATCAACGCCTACGCGGCGCGCCTGGCTGAGGCCACGGGTTTCCGCGCCATTTATCTTTCCGGCGGGGGCGTGGCCGCCAATTCGCTGGGCATTCCCGACCTCGGCATCACCACCATGGAAGATGTGCTGACCGATGTCCGGCGAATCACCGGCGCTACGTCGCTGCCGCTGCTGGTCGACATCGACACCGGGTGGGGCGGAGCATTCAATATTGCGCGCACCATCCGCCAGATGATCCAAGCCGGTGCGGCTGCCGTGCACATCGAGGACCAGGTGAGCGCCAAGCGCTGCGGCCATCGGCCAGGAAAGGAACTGGTGCCGACGGAAGAAATGGCCGACCGCATCAAGGCCGCTGTGGATGCGCGCACCGACCCGCAGTTCGTCATCATGGCGCGCACCGACGCGCTGGCCGGCGAGGGTCTCGACTGCGCCATCGCCCGCGCGCAGGCTTACGTGGCCGCCGGCGCCGACATGATCTTTGCCGAGGCGGTAGCGGAACTCCCTATATACACCGCGTTTCGCAAAGCGGTGGGCGTGCCGATCCTGGCCAACCTCACCGAGTTCGGCAATACGCCGCTGTTCACGCGCGAGGAACTTGGCCTGGCGGGCGTTGATATCATTCTCTATTGCTGCGCCGCTTACCGCGCCATGAATGCGGCAGCGCTCAAAGTCTACGAAACCATTCGCGCCGAGGGCACGCAACGGAGCGTGCTGCCCCTGATGCAGACACGCGACGATCTTTACCGCTATCTCGGCTACCACGCCTACGAGCAGAAGTTGGATGAGTTATTCGCGAAAAGCAAGAAAACGGAGTAGACATTGCCTGCCGCGATTCGTTAATTTGATTCGTTAACTCGAAGTTTCCTGGGGAGGAAAAATGAGTGTTCAAGAGACAAGCCACGCGGCTGAGGCCTTTAAACCCAAGAAGTCTGTCGCGCTGTCGGGCACCGCGGCGGGCAACACTGCGATCTGCACCGTAGGTCAAAGCGGCAACGACTTGCACTATCGCGGCTACGACATCGCCGATCTGGCGGCAAACTGCGAGTTCGCCGAGGTGGCGCATCTTCTGGTGCACGGCAAACTGCCTACCGTCGCGGAGCTGGCAGCGTACAAGAAGCGCCTTTGCAGCCTGCGCACTCTGCCCGACCCTTTGAAGTTTGCCCTCGAGCAACTTCCCGCACACGCGCATCCCATGGACGTGCTGCGCACCGGCGTCTCGGTGCTGGGTTGCCTGCGGCCTGAAGCCGACGATCACAACGAAGCGGGCGCGCGCGCCATTGCCGACGGGCTTCTCTCTTCGCTGCCGTCGATGCTTCTCTACTGGCACCACTTCGCGCGCAACGGCAGGCGCATCGCGGTCGATGCCGGTAGCGAACCGCTCGCAGAGCACTTTCTGCATCTGATGCACGGCAAGCGGCCCAGCGCAGAGTGGACCCACGCCATGCAGGTTTCGCTGATTCTCTACGCTGAGCACGAGTTCAACGCTTCCACCTTCACCGCGCGCGTCATCGCCGGAACCGGCTCCGATCTTTACTCGTGCATTGCCGGCGCCATTGGCGCGCTTAAGGGGCCCAAGCACGGCGGCGCCAATGAAGTGGCCCTCGGCATCCAGCAACGCTACAGAACCGCTGACGAGGCGGAGGCCGACATCCGCCGCCGCGTCGCCGACCATGAAGTCATCATCGGCTTCGGCCATCCGGTCTACACCATCAGCGACCCTCGCAGCGACATCGTCAAGGAGCTGGCGCGCAAGCTGGCGGTCGATGATGATGGCCGGCGCCTGTTCTCCATCGCCGAGCGCATTGAGTCCACCATGCGCGACGCCAAGCGCATGTTTCCTAACCTTGACTGGCATTCGGCCGTGGCCTATCACCTGATGGGCATTCCCGTCGATCTCTTTACCCCGATTTTCGTGATGGCGCGAACCGCCGGCTGGTGTGCACACGTAATCGAGCAGCGCCAGGACGGAAAGATCATCCGGCCATCGGCAAACTATATTGGGCCGGAGAATCTAAAGTTCGTACCCATTGAGCAGCGGCAGTAGAAGAGCCCGTAGCCGGTAGAGCTGGTTGTATAAATGGCGCTTTGAAGGGGCACGACTTTTTAGTCGTGCCGAGAAGGCCAGTAAAATCGAGGGCTTTAGCCCCCCCAGGGATGCTTTTCGGCCGCCTCGGAGGGCTTATGCAACCAGTTCCAGCCACAGAGCTCGATGTAACCGGCCGCCGGCTGCAAGCGACCGGCTGAAATCCAGGAGCACCGTTTGTCCTCGCACATCAGCAATGAACGCCCCGCACCGGACAAAGTCCTAACCGACATCGCCGACTACGCGCTAAGTTACAAAATCGAAAGCGATCTCGCCTACACCACCGCGCGCTATTGCCTTATCGATACGCTGGGCTGCGGATTGGAGGCCCTCGAATATCCGGCCTGCATCAAATTGCTCGGCCCCATCGTGCCTGGCACAACGGTTCCCAACGGTGCGCGCGTGCCTGGAACCAGCTTTCAACTCGATCCCGTGCAGGCCGCGTTCAATATCGGCGCCATGATTCGCTGGCTCGACTTCAACGACACCTGGCTCGCGGCCGAGTGGGGACACCCTTCAGACAATATCGGCGGAATTCTGGCCACAGCAGATTGGCTCTCCCGGTCTGCGGTCACAGAGGGCAAACCACCCCTGACGATGCGCTCCGTGCTGACGGCCATGATCAAAGCGCACGAGATCCAGGGCTGCATCGCACTCGAAAACTCGTTCAACAAGGTGGGCCTCGATCATGTCGTGCTGGTCAAGGTGGCCTCAACTGCCGTCGTCAGCCAGTTGCTCGGCCTCACGCGCGAGCAAACCATTGCCGCGCTCTCGCTGGCGTGGGTCGACGGGCAGAGCCTTCGCACCTATCGCCACGCGCCCAACACCGGCTCGAGGAAAAGCTGGGCCGCCGGCGACGCGACCAGCCGCGCAGTGCGCCTGGCGCTGATGGCGCGCGCCGGCGAAATGGGCTACCCGTCGGCGCTGACCGCGAAGACCTGGGGCTTTTATGACGTTTCCTTCCGAGGCCAGGAGTTCAAATTCCAGCGGCCTTACGGTTCGTACGTCATGGAAAACGTGCTCTTCAAGATCAGCTACCCGGCCGAGTTTCACGCGCAGACCGCTGTCGAGGCGGCGATGAAGCTGCGCGAACGGCTGGAGCAGGCGAAGCTCTCGTCCCAAACCATAAAAAAAATCACCATACGCACCCACGAGGCATGCCTGCGCATCATCGACAAGAAAGGCCCGCTCTCAAACCCCGCCGACCGCGATCACTGCGTGCAATATATGGTTGCGATTCCGCTGCTCTTTGGCCGGCTTACAGCGGCCGATTATGAGGACGCTGTGGCTGCCGAACCGCGCATCGACGCCCTGCGCGCAAAGATTGAATGCGTCGAAGAACCGCGCTTCACCGCCGACTATCACGACCCCGAAAAACGCTCCATCGCCAACAGCCTGCGCATGGAACTCAACGACGGCACGATTCTCGAAGAAACCGTCGAGTACCCCATCGGCCATCGCCGCCGCCGCGAAGAAGGACTGCCGTTGCTCGTCGAGAAATTCAAAACCAACCTGCGCCGCCGCTTCCCTGAAGCGCAGCAAGGGCGGATTTCGGCGGCATCACTCGACTGCGAGCGGCTGGATGCAATGCCGGTGAATGAGTACGTGGATTTGTACGTACAGTAGACTCCATCGCGTCCCAGGCGTTATCGAAGGCTTCAACTGTCATCGGCTTAACTCCCTCGCCAGTGTAGTGTCTCCTAAATGGCTACACACCAGAGTGTGTCATCCTGAGCGAGCTTTGGCGCATGAAATGCGCCAAAGCGAGTCGAAGGATCTGCGGTTGCTTTTCTGCGCGCATTGGGTACGTACGAACTCGCGCTATGATTCACCCCATGCACGAGAACTACGCCTTCGCCAGCACCGCATTCCCCAGCCGCTCGGCCATCATCTCGTGCGCGTGCGCGAAGAACTCTTCCTTTGAGATCTTGCCTGCTTCCAATTCGGCGAGGATCGCCTTTTGCGCCTGGTATTCGCGGTTGACGACGCCGGCCTTCGACTGCAACATGCGCCACGCCTTGCGCCGCTCCACGCAGAACATCACCAGTTGCCGCGAGAGCGCATAGTAGGTCGTCTTGCCGTCGTTCTCAACCGTGATGTACACGCCGAAGTCGGGAATGAAGCTGCGGTGCTCGGGCAGGAGATAGCGCCGATAGACCACATCCTGCTGCGTGATGCGCACCAGCATGTTGTCGAGCGGGATCATCTTGGCCGCCTGCTCGGGCTTGATCTTGTTCAGGTGGTTGCGGAAGCGGGCTTCGGTAGTGCACCAGTGGGCGACGGTGTAGCGGTGGGGTTCGCCGGTGTCTTTGTCTTTGGTCTCGTACCAATCCAGATCGATCGACGGGTTGCCCTTGATGTCGAGCGCCTCCTGATAGCGTTTCGCCTTTGCGCGGATCGAAGACAAACTCCGGCACGCCGCGCGAGTCGCGCACGCGCTGCGCCTGGAAGAGCGCCATGTCGTCGGGGACGCCGTGCTCCGGCTGGCAGGTGGTGAAGGCCTGCAGGAACATGGTGCCGCGATACTCGAGACCGTCGAGAATCGCGCGGTAGAGCTTGGGCGCGTTGGCCATGGAAACCTGCGCCACGAAGGGCGAACCGTGCCCCGCGAGGAAGGTCTCGGCCACCGTCTTCTTCTCGGTGTTCTTGCCCTGCGTGGCCGCGCCGAAGACGTTCATGTCGTTGCCGCCGAGCATCGGCGTCGAGTCGGAGTTCTGGCCGCCGGTGTTCGAGTAGACCTGCGTGTCGAGCATGAGCACCTTGACGTTGGGCCGGTTCTGCAAGATCACCTTCGACATGTTCTGGTAGCCGATGTCGCCCATGCCGCCGTCGCCGCCGACCACCCAGACCTTGGGCAGCTCGACGATCTCCTGGTCGGTCATCAGCGCATCGGTAAAGTGCGCGAGGTGGTAGTAGTCTTCCTCGGTCAGACATGTTGCTCTCGCGAGTGAGCAGAATGTCGGCCAGGCGCTCGGGAATAACGGAGCGGCGCGCGTGATCGACGATGAAGCTCTCGCCCATCAGCCAGCCCACGGTAACGCCATCCTGGAAGAGCGAGTTCATCCACGGATACGGATGCGGATTATTGGGCGATGTGGAACCGTAGACGGTGTTGCAGCCCGTATGTGCGGCCATGGCCATCACGCTCATGCCATTGGCCAGGCGTCCGTCGACGGGCTGCAGGTCCTTGTGATTGAAGGCCTCGGTGAGCAGCACCGCCGCAATAGCTTCGATGAGCTGCGCGTCGGTGATGACGCCGTGCTCGGCCTCATACGCTGTGATGCGCGCCTTGGTATCGGCATCTTCTTCGCCGCCCAGGCCCATCACCAGGTGCGCGATGGCCTGGCGCAGCCGCGCGTACTCCGCCAGATTGCTCTCTTTGAGCGCGGCCAGGCGCTCCACGCCTTTTTTCTCCAGGTCGGAAGCTTTGGAAATAAAGCGGTCGCTCTTGGCGTGATAAACCGGGCGCATGTAGGCCTCAGTAACCGCAGCAATGGAGCGCAGCACGCTCTTCTCGCCGCAACCGGCGCAGGCTCCGTCACCTGCGACAAGCGCGTCGTAGTTGGTGCGCACCATGAGCATGTTGCGCAGCGTGGCAGTTTTAGAATCCGCCGGATTGGCGCCGTTATAGAGGCCCAGGTACTTCTGCGCCGTGTCGGGAAGCAGATCGAGGAAGCGCGTGCCGGATTCGTGCTCGGCATTCACCTCTTCGGTCTCCTGCACCATTTTCAGGGCCTGGTGGTCGCCGCAAGCCGTGACGCAGGCGGCGCAGCCTTTGCACAGGTCGGATACAAAAATTGAAAAGATTCCGCCCGATCCGGGCGCCTTGCGCTCCGGTGACGAGAAAATGGCGTTGGTCTTCTGGTAAGCCATCGGAACCTTGTCGACGATGGCGTAGAACTGCGCCTTGGCCTGCGCGGAGAAGCCATCGACTGACTCCGTGACCTCGCGGATGATAACCGGCAGCGGAGTTCCCTGCTTGATTTCCGCGAGCATGCGCTGCCGCGTGAGCCTTTCGATCTCGGGCAGTTTCAAGAGCATCTTTCTACGCTCCGCGGGATCGGCCACGTAGCGCGTAACCGCCGTCGAGAGGATCGTGCCCAGGTCCTGGGAGCAGTTGGGCAGCGCCGTATCGGGGCACACGCTGATGCACTCCATGCACTGCGTGCAGTTTTCGGGAATGTAGAGCGGCGTCTCGCGGCGCGCAACATATTTTGACGCCGTGTCTCCCGTGGCCGCGGCAACCACGCCCATAGCGGAGAGCGGCGTGGCCGGCTGATTGTAGCCGAAATGCGAGCGGAACTCCGCATCGTATGCGGCGATGGTGGAGATGGGCGTGCGCGGGCCTTGCCCGGCAGGCGCCGGTGTGGAGCGGCAACCCGATGCGCAGGCGCCCACTTCGGCCAGCGCGGGGACCTCTTCGAAGATGGGCAGCAGCGCCTGGCCGCGCAGGCTGGAGTGGTCGGGCGCCGTGAGCTCGCCGATCTCGATCTCCTTCACGCGCTCGAAGCCTTGCAGCATCACTTCCATGTTCGACTGCACCACCGCTTCGCCCTGCTTGCCGAATTTTTTCACGTACTGCTTGTGAACGACCTCGCGGAACTGTTCCTGCGTGATGCCAAATTCGTTGAGCAGCGTGCTGACCGCGAAGAACGCTCCCAGAAATGCGTTGCCCTGCATGCGAAGTTGCAGATCGGCGCGCTCGGTGGCCTTGCGCGCAATGTCGAAGCCGGGCAGCGTGAACACGCGAATCTTTTTCTCGATGATTTGCCTGCGCGCCCAAAGCGGCAGATCCTGCCACGCGCGTTCGCCTTCGCGGTCAGACTCCCAGACCAGGCTGCCGCCTTGCTGGATGCCGTCGAGCGGATTGGTGTGCGTAAAGGCCTTGGGGTCGCAGCAGAGAACCACCGTAACGTGGCGCAGATCGCAGTTGACGCGAATGCGCTCCTTGGCCGCGACCATAAAGTAGCTGGTCGGCGCGCCCTTCTTCTCTGAGCCGTACTTGGGATTGGCGCTGACGTGGATAACTTCTCTGGGATTGCCCAGTTCGTCGTTCAATCCGTCGCGCTTGTAGAGCAGATCGTTGAGGTCGCCGAGAATGGCGCCGAGATTTTTGCCGGTGGTGATGGCGCCCCAGCCGCCAATGGAATGGAAACGCACTGCGACCGCGCCCTCGGGCAGCAGCGAAGGCGTCTCGTCGGCGATGACGCTGTAGGGATGGTCGATGCCCAGCACGATGAAGTTGGCGCCATCCGCGGCGGTCTTACCATCCTTGCGCGCGCGGCCGGCCGTGGCGTACTCAAAGGCGCCAATGATGTGCTCAGGGCGGAAGTCGCGTGAGCCCAGGCCGTAGCTGCCGCCGAAAATGCGCGGCACCTCGGCGAGCGTGATTGCGGGCAGGCCACTGACGCCCTGCACAGCCTTGGAAAACGCAGTGCGAATGTCGCGGCCCAGCGGATTGTCGCCGGAAAGCGGCTCGTCGGTCCGCTCCAATATGATGACGTTCTTTTTGCCCTTGAGCGCGTTGACAATGGCGGCTTCGGGGAACGGCCGGATCACATTGACATGGATCGATCCCACACTGGCGCTACGCGTCGCGCGCAGATAATCGACCGCGGCTTCGATGTTTTCCGCAGCCGAACCGAGCGAAACAAATACCGTGTCTGCATCGCCGGTCTTGTATTCGCTGATAAGGCCGTAGCGCCGGCCCGTCATCTCGGCAAACTTATCGTATGCCTCTTCCAGGAATCCGAGAATCGGCTCGGCAAAGTTGTTGCGCCGCGCCACTACGCCCTGCATGTAGTGTTCCTGGTTCTGCACGGGACCCAGCAGCACGGGATTCGTCAGGTCCATCATTTTGGGCACGCGGCGGCGGGTGGGCCCAAACAGAACGCGCTGCGCTTCGGTGGGGCAATCGATGATGTCGTCGGGCGCGCCAAGGTACTCGCGGATCAGGTCCGATTCATGCTTATAGAATGTGCGCTCAAGGTGCGTGGTCAGGAACCCGTCCATGATGTTCATGCCGGGCGTGAGCGAGAGCTCGGTCACACGGCGCAGAATCAGCGCCTGATCGGCGGCCTGTTGAGCGTCTTTGCCGAAAAGCATGATCCAGCCTGTGTCGAGCGCGCCATAAATATCGTCGTGGCCGCAGTGCACATTCAGGGCGTGCTTGGTGAGCGCGCGCGCGCCCACCTCCAGTACCATCGTCGATCCCTTGCCCGGCGCGTGGTAATACTGCTCTACGCCGTAAACCACTCCCTGGCCGGAGGTGAAATTCACCACGCGCTTGCCGCACACAGAATGCGCAATGGCTCCGCCCTGGGCCGCGTGCTCGCCTTCCGTCTCAATAGCAATCGTGTTGTTGCCGAAGACGTTCAGGTGGCCTTCGGCATAGGCCTCCTGGAAGAGTTCGCCGCCCTCGGTCGAAGGCGTGATGGGATAAAACACGCCGGCGTCTGCGATGCGCGACTCGGTGTGGTAGCTGACGAGTTGATTCCCGTTGGCGGTAACGCGGATTCCTGGATAGCGAGCCCTCATAAGTCCCTCACAGTCGAACCTGCCTTTCGTGTGTCTTCGAAAAAATTACGTTCCTGGCGCGGGGATGCACGGGGCGCACCCCGCCCGTATCACTTGCTGCATTCACGCCATAACGCGCGCGTGCGGGTCTGCTCATGCGTCAGATCATGCGTCAGACAGACTCATCAAAGTCCCTTACGTTTTCGAAGTCGAACGGGCGGGGCGGCAAGAAAGAGTCCTTAGGGAAGGTCACTCTTCAGGAGAACGGCCCAAGGGAAGACGGCCCACGATAAGTATGCGCTTTGCCGAGAGACGGAGTCCCAGTATATAAGATCCGTCGCCCTGCCAGCCGGAACGTGACTGACTCCGCTTTCTGCCGCCCGCTTTTGCTGCCTCAATCCGCTGCGCTACCATAAACATAGGATTAGGGGAACACGTGTTCGTGGTGGTTTGGCAGTTTGAGATTGCCGAGGATAAAGTGGCCGGCTTTGAGGCCGCCTATGGCCCGGACGGCGCCTGGGCGCAGCTTTTCCGCGCTTCGCCCAACTATCTGGGAACAGAACTGCTGCGCGACGCCTATATCCCTGGGAATTATTTGACCATCGACCGCTGGAACAGCGAAGAGGCCTTTCGCGCCTTCCGCAAGGACCACGACAGCGAGTACGAAGTCCTGGACCGCAGGTGCGATGCACTCACCAGCCGGGAGACGCGGGTAGGGGCGTACACGGTCTGATCCATCCAACCTTATTCCAGAACCAGCAGGTTCCGGCGGAACTGCGCACCCGCTAAATAAAGAAGACCGCGATCGAACGTCACCAGCACTCCGTCTTCCTTGATGGCCATTCCCAGTAGATAGGCATCCGTCACCTGCTGATGGCCGAAGATCCGGTCGGCGAATGGTGCGGTTAGGGCGGTCCAACTCTCGGACATTGGCCAATGACGGTAGCCTGGACGATTGGCGAGCTCTGCCAGAGCGGAAGTTGCTTGTTCGTGCGTGCGTGGACCCGGATAAAACGATGGATTGGTTGTGATCCGCATAAATCCGATTTCGGTGAGCGGACACGCTCCCCAATTGTCCTTACCGGATGATCTAAACCATTCCTGCGCCTTCTGGAAAAAGTCGTGCCCAGGTTCAAGGAGGGCGATCAGGACGTTCACGTCAAGCAAAGTTCTTCGGATCATACTCTTCTTCCTCGAGCTTCTTCACCATTTCGGCGGTGATCGTTCTTCCGGTGGGAGGAAACATGGGGAGACCGTTCGGACCGATTCGAATATCCGGCTTCGGCGCGGGCCCTGCCTCCGCTTTTCTGATCAGCTCATTGATCGCAGCGCTGAGGGAGAGCCCTCTCACCCGGGCATAATAGGCGGCAAACTCGTGGCTTTCCTGGGAAAGTGTGATCGTAGTTCTCATAGACCTATGATGCATCAATTTCACAATTGATGCAATCTCTCATAATCGATGCTATTTTTTAAACTTGATGTAGAGTGCTACTTTGATGCACGTCAACGTACTTGATGCGTCTTTGATTGGATGTTGCTTCTCAATACTCATGGCCATTTCCAGCCTCGCTGTTAATTTTCCCTGTTTCTTCGCCGTTTCTTCTGTCTTAATCTGTCCCATCCTGCTACAATCCCTTGGAAATCCAATTCAAGCCCCCGCCGCTTCCTTTTAGATATCTTCGGGATGCGCCGCAGGGTGAGCATTTTTTGAGGAGCTCCGAATGGCCATTGTCGACGATCGCGCCAAAGCTGTAGAACTAGCCCTCGCACAGATCGAAAAGCAGTTTGGGAAAGGGTCGATTGTCCGGCTCGGTTCCCGCGAGGCGCTGCTGCCGATCGCTGTCATCTCCACCGGCTCCATCAGCTTTGACGCGGCGCTGGGCGTGGGTGGCATTCCCCGCGGCCGTGTCTCCGAGGTCTTCGGCCCCGAGTCTTCGGGCAAGACCACCATCTGCCTGCAAGTCATCGCCGAGGCCCAGAAGCATGGCGGCCTGGCGGCTTTTGTTGATGCCGAGCACGCCCTCGACCCCGCATACGCCAAGAAGCTGGGCGTCGATGTAGACAATCTGCTCGTTTCGCAGCCCGATAGCGGCGAACAGGCGTTAGAGATTACCGAGGCGCTCGTCCGCTCTGGCGCCATCGATGTGCTGGTCGTCGACTCCGTCGCCGCGCTCGTTCCCAAAGCCGAGTTGGACGGCGAAATGGGCGACAGCCACATGGGCCTGCAGGCGCGGCTCATGTCGCAGGCGCTGCGCAAGCTTACCGGCACAGTTTCAAAGTCGCGTACGGCGCTCATCTTTATTAATCAGATCCGCGAAAAGATCGGCGTGATGTTCGGCAACCCCGAAACCACCACCGGCGGCCGCGCGCTCAAATTTTATTCCTCGGTCCGCATCGACATCCGCCGCATCGCCGCCATCAAGGAAGGGGATGTTGTCACCGGCAACCGCACCAAGGTGAAGATCGTCAAGAATAAGGTGGCCGCGCCCTTCCGCGAGGCTGAGTTCGACATCCTTTACGGAGAAGGCATCAGCAAGGAGGGCGACGTGCTGGACCTGGCCGTCACGCATAACATCGTGGAGAAGTCCGGCGCCTGGTACAGCTACTCCGGCGAGCGGATCGGGCAGGGACGGGAAAACACCCGGACGTTCCTCAAAGAAAACAAGGACGTCTTTGCCAAGCTCGACGCCGAGCTGCGCAAGCGCCTAAGCATCGGCGTTGCAAGGGCCGAAGTTCCCGACGCTCCTGCCGGCGGCGCGGCCGAGGCCAAGGAAGTGGTCCGCGGGAGAAAGGGATAGAACCAACGCCCCTAGCAGGCTGCTGAAAAAGTCCGAACGAAAAGCGAATTCGGCAAACGATGGGTTGATAGGGGCTAAACCCGACTCATTCCGCTGACTTTATCGGCACGAGTAAACTCGTGCCCTGTTACAAAGCACTCCGCAGTTGAGTTTTTCCGCAGCCTGCTAGGCGGCCAGTATTATCGGCCGCCTTTACTTGACGCGCAGAAGTAATGTATGTATGGTTATGTATGTAGGATATGAAAGATGAAACCAACCGAGCTGACCAAGAAGCATGTGATCTCGACCTACGTACGACCGGCGCGGATGAAAGGAGAGAAGACGATTCAAGTCCGTGTCGGAACGGTGCAGAAGGAACTCGGCTGGACAAATCGCACTCCGTCGGTTTTCTCCACCTTGAAATCCAGAGAATTCCAGCAGGAGGCAGGCGTCGAACTGATCGAGAAGAAAGACGGCCCTCCTTCAGGTGGGCCAAGTACGACCGTGCAATTCGTATATCGGCTGCTCGACGATCAGTCCGTCGAAAGGTTGCCCGCTCGCAGTTCGACTCCGATTCCTAATGGCTCCGGTCTGGAGGAGCTCTACGGAATTCTAGCCGACGCGTACGCAGAACTCGGCGGTGGCGAAGCCTATCTGAGGGCCGAGAGGAACTGGAGACCAGACGTTTGGGAAAGATATGAGCAGGAGAAGACTGCGCGCAAGGAGACTCGCAGGTGACCCGAATTTATTGGGATTCCATGCTCTTTATCTACATACTGGAGGGCAATCCCACCTTCGGTTCAAAGGTCCGAAAGATTCTCAATCAAATCGTGAACCGAGGAGACACTCTTAGCACGAGCGTGCTCTCAATCGGCGAAATATTGGCGGGACCGCGGCGGCGGGGTTCTGCCTCCGGCGTCGATGCGGTGAAGAAGTACTTCTTGGGCGGCGCGGTTGAAATCCTGCCGTTCACTGAGGCCACTTCCGACCGGTATAGCATCATTCGAGCGGCCAACCGGGTGAGCCAGGCAGACGCAATTCATCTTGCGTCGGCAGCGGAAATCGGAACCGATCTCTTTTTCACGAACGATGGCGAACTGCGCAAGCTATCGATTCCCGGAATCAAATTCTTTGCCGACCTCGACGGCAGGATGATTTAACAATTCGGCGCTGTGCGTGAGGGGTGAGATGGCCGGTTGCTGGCCGCTCGGCTGCTAGAATCCTTCTAGAGCCACCATGGCAGTAAAAGCCCTTTACCCCGGCACCTTCGACCCGCCGACCAACGGCCATTTGGACCTGATCGAGCGCGGATCCAAGATTTTCGACCATCTGGTGGTCGCCATACTGAGAAACTCCGCCAAGGACCCTCTGTTTACGGTCGAGGAGCGCATGGAGATGCTCAAAAGGGCGACGGCCGGGATCGGAAATGTCTCCGTCGCCACCTTCAACGGCCTCATGGTTGAGTTTGCCCGCCAGCAGGGCGCCTCGTCAGTGCTGCGCGGCATCCGCGCCATCACCGACTACGAATACGAGTTCCAGATCGCGCTGATGAACCGCCGCCTGGCACCGGAGATCGAGACCGTCTTCCTGCAGCCGGCCGGGCGCTACTCGTTTGTCAGCTCACGGATAGTCAAGGAGGTATTCAGCCTGGGTGGCGACGTCACCGGCCTTGTGCCGCCGAATGTGCTGAAGCGCCTCAGCGAACGCATCAATAATGGCAGTTGAACCGCGAATGGCAGTTGAACCGCGTGCGTTCCCGGGCTGAAACTTTGCACCTCTCTCGAAGTCTGGCAAGATAGAAGTACTATGACTGTTTCCGCTCCCACAAAGATCTTTGCCGATCGTATTGGCCGGATCGAAGTATCCGCGACCATGGCCGTGTCCGCCGAGGCGGCCAAACTGCGCGCTCAAGGCGCGAACCTGGTGGATTTTGGCGCCGGCGAGCCTCACTTCGCCACTCCGCGGCACATTAAAGACGCCGCGATTGCCGCCATCGAGGCCAACTTCTCGAAGTACACCGTCGTTCCCGGAACTCCCGACGTGCGCAAAGCCATCGTCGAGCGCCACGCCTGCGATTTTGGTTCGGACTATTCGATTGACGAGGCCGTCTTCACCACCGGCGGCAAGCTGGCGTTGTTTAACGCCATTCAGATTCTTGTTGACCACGGTGACGAGGTCGTTCTGCCCGTCCCCTACTGGGTCAGCTTCAAAGACATCATCCAGTACGCCGGCGGCACGGTGGTTTTCCTCGAAACCAGCGAGGCAGAGAGCTTCCGCATCACCGCCGATGCCATCGAGCGCGCCATTACGCCGCGCACCAAAGCCATCATCCTCAACTCGCCGTCGAATCCGGCGGGTTCGGTGGTCTCCGCCGCGGACCTGGAGCGCATCGTCCACCTCGCCCACGACCGCGGCATTTTCCTGCTTCTGGACGAGTGCTACGTATACCTCAACTACGCCGGCAAGCCGGTTTCCGGCGGCTCGTTCACATGGGCCAAGGAGCACATCGTGATTCTCGGCTCGCTGTCGAAAACCTACGCCATGACGGGATGGCGGGCGGGATTTGCGCTGGCCGCAAAGCCGGTAGCCGCCAACCTGAGCAAGCTGCAGTCGCAGTCCACCTCGAACGCCACCAGTTTCGTGCAGAAAGCAGCGATCGCGGCTCTGGCCAGCTCGCAGGAGTGCGTGGCCGAGTTCCGCGCCGAGTTCATCGAGCTGCGCGACTACATGCTGGCTGCGCTCAGCAAGATTCCCGGCGTCACCTGCACCAAGCCCGAGGGCGCGTTTTATGTGTATCCGAACATCTCGGCGTATCTCGGCAAGGGCGGCATCAAAACGGCCGCCGAGCTGGCCACGCGCCTGCTGCACGAGGCGCACGTGGTCACGGTGCCAGGTGAGGCCTTCGGAACCGGAGAGCACATTCGCATCTCCTATCCGGTGACCAAGCAGAACATCGACGAGGGTATCCGCCGCATGGGAGAATTCCTGACCGGGCTGAAATAGGGAGGAGACGCGGGCCGAGACGCCTGCTACTTCACCAGAGAACCGTTGATGGTGCCCTGGCTTGCGTAGGCGCCGGCGGCCCACTCGCTCATAGGACGCATTTGCCGGCATTCACCGCATGTCGTGTTCGGATATTGAGCGCCGCAGTGCGGACAGACAGTCCCTGTGGCGAACGTGTCGAAAGCCTGGCCGCATTGCGCGCATTTCCAGTGCTCTCCCACGAGGGGCGCTGACCGGCAGTTCGGACAGGCAAACCCGGCGCGCCGCGGCAGCTTTTCATTGCGCAACAGGACGCGTGCGCTCTGCAATCCGCCCCAGCAGTTCAGGAGCATATAACCGGCGATCAACAAAGACCACGAAGAGTGCATCCACAAGGCCAGACAAACAAAACCAGCCGCGCCCACAAACCCCAAAACGGTCGCCACCATCAGGCTGCGCGCCCGACCCATCACAAACCACAGCAGCGAGCGGAGAATCTGGCCCCCGTCCAGCGGATAGATGGGCAGGATGTTAAAAACCAGCAGAACAACATTAATCCCAAGAACCATCCGAATGAAGTGGTAAACGTCGGGCATCGTATACGCCCATCCCAGCGACCGGCTCATCGCAAGCGCCGTACCCAGGACCGGCAGCAGTGCCACATTCACCAGAGGCCCGGCTGCAAGGCTCCAAAGCGTAGGGCCGGGCCTTGGCGGCGGGTTTACAAACGCCACCCCGCCCAGCGGCCAAAGCATGATCCGGTCTACGGTCCCTCCCACCTGGCGGCATGCGAGAGCATGGCCGAACTCATGCAGCAGCACAATAGCGAATAGCGCCAGGTACTCCAGCACATTCCACACCAGAGAGGTGTATCTGCCCGCACGGCTCCCGATTTCAATGGCCGCCACCAGAAACCACGACCAATGCAGAAACAGATCGATTCCCGCAATGCGGGCCAGATGGATCGAACCCTGACGCATGCTTGGCATTCCTGCTAGCTTACTTCATTGCCGGGGTTAGCCACCGTCTGACGGCCTTTAGGTTGCATTAAGCAGGCACTAACCGTCGCGGCTTTGCCCGGCACGCAGCCGAGCCGAAGCCGTCCCGGCCGGCGACTCGCCTCCGCCAGTTCTGCCCGATTTGCCATCTGATTTGTTTTTCGCAGGAAATATGTCTCTTGAGCCCTGTGCAAATGTTATCTCTGTCGAGTACGATATTTCTTCAATGTCGAACGCAATCGATTTTCGTCCCGTGATTCTGGCCGGCGGCAGCGGTACCCGTTTCTGGCCGCGCTCCCGGCGCGCCCGCGCCAAGCAGGTCCTCGCCCTCGATGGCGAGCGGTCCATGATTCAGCAAACCGTGGAACGTCTCAAACCTCTGACCGCTTTGGAAAAAACCTGGATCATCACCAACGAGTATCTAGCCCAGGAAATCGCCGATCAGTTGCCGGGCCTGCCTGCCGCGCAGATCGTGCAGGAGCCGGTGGCCCGCAACACAGCTCCGGCGTGCGGTCTGGCCGCTTTCCTCATCGAGCGCGAAAACCCCCATGCGGTGCTTGGCATCTTTCCCTCTGACCACGTGATCGCCGACGAGCCGCGATTCCTCAAGGCCCTGCAAAAGGGTATCGCTGTGGCCGCCGCCGGCGAAAATATCGTGGTGCTGGGCATCGAGCCCGCCCGCGCAGAGACTGGCTACGGGTACATCGAAACCGGCGACCTTGCCAAGGACGATTCCGCCCTGCACGTCCGCCGCTTTATCGAGAAGCCCAACCAGAACCGCGCCGAAGAGTTTGTGGCCGCGGGCAACTACTATTGGAACTCGGGAATGTTCCTGTGGACGGCGCGCACCCTGGCCAATGCCGTGCGCGAGCACCTGCCGGAGACCGCTCCTCTGCTCGAAACCATCGCCGCCGCACACGGCAAGCCGCAATTCGACGAGGTCTTTCGCTCCGTCTACTCCAGTTGTGAAAACATCTCCGTGGACTATGCTGTCCTCGAGCCCCGCTCCGCCAAGGGCGAGCACTTGTCGAACCTCTATTGCATTCCCGCCGAGTTCAGTTGGAACGATCTCGGCTCCTGGTCTTCGCTTTACGATTACCAGCACGACACGCGACTGCGCGGCGACCCCGACGGCAACGTGGCCGATGCCGGCGGCCACATGGCCATCGCGGCGAGCGATAACTACGTCTTCAGCCCCAAAAAGTTTGTGGCGCTGGTGGGCGTGGAGAACCTGGTGGTTGTGGACACCGAGGACGCGCTGCTGATCGCCCACCGCGATCACTCCCAGGATGTGGGCAAGATCGTCAAGGAGCTTAGCTTGAGCGGCCGCAAAGATTTGATCTGACGCCTCCTTGAACCTGGCAAACTCTGAGCGGCTATTAGCGCCCCGAATCGATCTGTTAAAAGAAGCGGGCGAATAACCTCGCGCGCCACCGCTGTACAATTCTTGCGTAACTCGGCGTGCACTTTTCGCCTGAATGGGGTGGAAGAAATGCCCGATACCATTGATTGGCCGATGCGGTCCAAGCCACGCCGTCCTCGTCTTCTCGCCTATCTTTTTCTTGCCGCGGTCATTCTCATCTTCATTGGCGGCCGCACCGCCATCTCCTACTGGGTTAGCCTTCTCTGGTTCCGCTCGCTCGGCTACTCGACCGTCTTCTGGAAGACCTGGAGCCTGGAGTGGGGAACCTTCGCGGCCTTTGCAGTGCTCACGTTTCTCATCCTCTTCGGCGCATTTTTCGCGCTCCGCCACAGCCACGCCGCCGATCTGCCTGAGACCCACACAATCTTTTTCGCCGGCCGGCCCGTTGAGCTGCCGGTGGCTAAAGCGCTGCGCCTCATTGCCATCATCGCCGCACTGCTGATTGCCGTCGCTACCGGCCTCGCGATGGAATCCGCGTGGCCCACCCTCGCCCTCTATTGGTACGCGCCGCACACTGCCACAACCGTTACCGATCCCATCTTCGGCCGGCCGCTCGGCTTCTATCTGTTTACCTTGCCCGCATGGCAGCTCATCGCCGGATGGCTGCTCACGCTTGCCGTCATCGTGTGCGTTCTCGCCGTGCTGTTCCTGCTTGTTGCAGGCGGTGGGCGCGCACTGGACCGGCGTTTCGCCGCGGCTTCCCTGCCCTGGCGCGGCGTTTCGATTGCCGCCGGATTTCTGCTGCTCACGCTGGCCATCCATGAATATGTCGGCCGCTTCCAATTGCTGTTCGAGCAGCACACCATCTTCGACGGCGTCACCTATACCGATGCGCACATCACCCTGACCGGCATGTTGTTTGTCAGTGCGGCGCTGGCTTTGGGCGCCGCAATCGCCTTCGTGGGCGGCATTTTGCGGCCACGCGCGCGCTGGTTGCTAATGGCCATCGCTCCCGCGGCGGTATGTTTTACGGTGGCCGGCGTGGCTGGCTGGTATGTGACCACATTTGTTGTCAAGCCCAACCAACTCGACCGCGAGCGGCCCTATATTGCCGACAGTATCGGCTTCACCCGCCAGGCCTACGGCCTCGACCGCTTTGCGCAAAGCGAGTTTCCCGCCGAGACCACGGTCGCCGCCGCCGATCCGGAACACAATCAGGCCACGCTTGAGAACATTCGCCTGTGGGACGTGGGCGCGCTCCGGGACACGCTGCGCCAGGAACAGGAGATACGCACCTACTACGACTTTCCAGGGATCGATATCGATCGCTATCAGATCGACGGCTCCCTGCGTCAGGTAATGCTGGCCGTGCGCGAGCTGAACGTCGACAAGCTGCCTGAGAGCAGCCGCAACTGGATCAACGACAAGCTCATCTACACCCACGGCTACGGCATCACCATGAATCCCGTCAACGGATTTACGCCCGAAGGCCTACCCACGCTTTACCTGAGCAACATGCCCGTGCAAAGCACAGTGCCTGGACTCAGCGTGACGCGGCCCGAGATTTACTTTGGCGAGATGACCAACACCGACGTCTATGTCAAGACGCATCAGCAGGAGTTCAACTATCCCCAGGGGCAGAGCAACAATCTCTCCTCCTACCAGGGCACGGGCGGCATTGCGATGGGGGGCTTTTTGCGCCGCGTCCTACTTGCCTTCGACCGCGGCGACCTCACCAAAGTGCCCTTCAGCGACGACATCACGGCTCAGAGCCGGCTACTGATGCTGCGCAACGTGCGGGCGCGTGTGCAGGCCGTGGCGCCGTTCCTCACCTTTGATGAAGACCCCTACATTGTGGTCGGCGCCGATGGCCGGCTCTCCTGGATCATCGACGCTTATACCTCGTCCGACAGTTATCCTTACTCGGCACAGGCCAGCCTCGAAGACCAGCCCATCAACTACTTGCGGAACAGTGTGAAAGCAGTCGTGGACGCCTATGACGGCTCCGTCACCTTTTACGTGTTCGACAGCGCCGACCCCATTCTGGCCGCGTGGCGCCAGATCTTTCCGGGAATGTTCAAAGACGCCTCGGCGATGCCCGGGTGGCTGCGCGCGCACGTCCGCTACCCCGAATTACTCCTGACTCTGCAGGCCGATGTTTACGGCCTCTATCACATGACCGATCCTGAGGTCTTCTACAACCGCGAAGACCAGTGGACCGTAGCCACGGAAACTGGCTCAAGCCAGGGCGATCAATCCGCGCAGGCCATGCACCCCAACTTCGTCCTCATGACATTGCCCGGAGAGTCGAGAGCGGGCAATGCGGGCGGACTCGAGTTTGTTGAGATTCTTCCCTTCACCCCCCTGAACCGTAACAACCTGATCGGCTGGATCGCGGCGCGTAGCGACGGCGCGCACTACGGCGACGCCGTGGTCTTCGACTTTCCTAAAACGCGCCTGGTCGATGGGCCGCAACAGATCGAGTCGCGCATCGACCAGAACGCGCAGCTCTCCGGACAGCTTACGCTCTGGAATCAGCAGGGCTCGCACGTCATCCGCGGCAGCCTTCTGGTGATTCCCTGCGGCCAGGCGCTTTTGTACGCGGAGCCAATCTATCTTCAGGCGCAGAGCAGCCCCATGCCGGAGTTACGGCTGGTTGTGCTCGCGCTCCAGGACCGACTGGCGTATGGGCCGACGTTTGAGGCAGCGTTGAGTTCGCTCTTCGGTTCGGAGGCGCCGTCGCTCACGGCCACAGCGGCGCCGCAAGCGGCAACAACGGCCGCGCCCGCGGGCGCGCCAAAAGCGGCAACGGATCTGAACGCGCTCATCGAACAAGCAAGCCGCGACTTCGCCGATTATCAGCAGCTCACTTCACAGGGAAAACTGGCCGAAGCAGGGCAAAAGCTCGACGACCTCAAGCGCGTGCTCGATCAGTTAAGCGCTCATGCGAAATAACCCAGGCTGTTCGACCCGGCGTTTTGAGTTTAAAGCTCGCACCATGAATACGCCGTCATCCCGTGCGGATCCGCCGCGACGGCCGAGTCGAAGGATCTGCGGTTGCTCTTCAACACGCTTTGGGCTAACGGATCGGGAGTAACACGCATGCCTCGCTTCGCCGCCAATCTCACCATGATGTACAACGAGCACGGCTCTCTCGATCGCTTTGCCGCCGCTCGGCGCGACGGCTTTACGGCCGTCGAGTACCTGTTTCCTTACGAGCACCCGGCCGCCACGCTCGCCCGCCTGCTCGAGGAGCACGAACTGCGCCAGGTTCTCCTTAATTCCCCTCCTGGCGACTGGAAAGCGGGTGAGCGCGGCATTGCCGCTCTGCCGGGCCGCGAAGAGGAGTTTCGTGAGGGCATCGTACAGGCCATCGAGTACGCGCTTGCGTTGGGGTGCCCGCGAATTCACTCCATGGCCGGGATCGCCCCGATCGGCGTCGACCGCGCGCGGGTGCGCGGTGTCTACACCGCCAATCTCGCATGGGCAGCGGAGCGGACGCGGGCAGCGGGTGTCGAGCTTCTCATTGAGCCCATCGCACAGCGCAACATACCTGGTTTCTTCCTCAATCGCCAGGAAGAAGCGCACGCCATTGCGGCGGAAATCGGCGCGCCCAACCTCAAAATCCAAATGGATCTCTTCCATTGCCAGGTTGAAGAGGGCGACCTTGCCAACAAAATCCGCAAATATCTCGCCGACGCGAAGCAGACCCGCGTGAGCCATTTCCAGATTGCAGGCGTGCCCGAACGGCACGAGCCCGACACGGGCGAAGTGAATTACAGCTATCTTTTCGATTTGATCGACGAATTGGGTTACGAGGGCTGGATCGGCTGCGAATACGTCCCGGCGGGCGGGACATCGGAGGGGTTAGGCTGGTTACAGAGATGGAAAACCGACGGATGACAGGGCCGCGACCGAGAGGGTTTGTGGTCTATTGCTCCACAAAAAGCACGGTAGGGTCCCCGCATATTATGGTTCTTTAGCGCATTTCCTCACGCGCTCAGTTACTGCAAGAGCAGCTCGATTTCTGCTCTTGGTCACTACACCCGGTATCGGTCGCGTCAAAACACGGGCCCTAAAAAATAGGGCTCCACAGGGTCCGAGTACCTCACAGTTTCGCCCTTCGTGAGTTCGCCCGAGGCAATCGAGATTATTCTCTGGAATAGCGCCTCGCCCATCTGGTCGATGGTGGACTCTCTCGTGATCACCGCCCCAGAGGAAAAATCGATATTGCGTTCTGCCTTGACCGCGGTGCGAGGATTACCGGTAATTGTCATAACAGGCGCGACGACGCCGGCATTGATCGCAAGTACCGGCGCGTCATGGTTCGGCAGATCGCCACCGCCAAGCTGAGAGACCACGATCTGACAGCCGGCAGATGCCAGACTCATCGGAAGCGATCCGGCCGCATGCCAGCCGTCCATGAAGTGCAAACCTTTCTGTGATGGCTGTCGAGCGTATTCCAGGACGCCAACGATCGGCGAAGTCCCAGCCTTACGTATGGCGCCGAGGGACTTCTCTTCAAGTGTGGAAAGTCCGGCGGCGATATTTTCAGGCAGTGGATTAATGGCTCGAATGTCTTCCCCGGTCCGCTTGGCCCTCTCTTCTACCTCCAGTACCATCCGCAGCAATCTCTGTGCATCAGCCTCGTTCACGCAACGTGCCGCGACGTCGTCCTCGGCACCGATGAGTTCGCTGGTTTCAGAAAAAATGCAGCTGCCGCCAGCGGCAACCAACAGGTCCATAGCTTTTCCGAAACACGTGTTTCCGGCAATCCCACTGGTCGCGTCCGATCGGCCGCATTTGACCCCAACGCTAAGATGAGCGAGCGAGACCGGCTCGCGCCGAACCAGGGATGCTTGATGAACGAAACGGCGCGCGAGGTCAGTGGTGTCCCCGACCAGACGCTCAATGCCGTCTGAATCTTCGACCGTCAGCACCTCGACCGGTTTGCCGGCCTTCGAAATCTCATGCGCAAGCATGTCAGGGCGAAGTTCGCTGTAACCATGGTTTTTCTTTTCACCCAGCACGATAGTCGCATACGTGTTGGCGTTCTTGGCCAGGCCGACGAGAATCCGCGCCATCCTCTCGCGGTCTTTCTTCGTGCGTCCGGCGTCGGTACCAGTCAGCACCGTTTTTGTTCCCGTCACGTATTGGGTTACACGGGTCAAGATGCTGCCAAGCTGGCTGCCAGCCGGTATGATCAGAACATAGTTTCGTGTTCCAGCCGTGTCGCCTGGGCGAGGAAACCCCAAAAATGTATTCATAGGGATGCACCTTTTTCCTTTGCAAGATCGCCGCGGCCGCGTAAGCCCTCGATATTATGAGCGCCAACCAACCCGCCTCTGGGAATCTCACTGGTTGCCCGGCCTATTGGCCGACCATATTTAACGACTATGCCGCCCTTCGGGATCGGCTGCAACGCGATCTTGTGCCCGAAGGGAATCGCGTCTAAGGAGGAGACGATCATCGGTTCTTTAAGTGTCTGAACTGTCACTTGTGTTCCCTTTACGATTTCGGTAAGCAAGACGGCTACGTTGTCGGCAGGTTCTAACTGCAAAGCATGAAACATCTTTGCCTCCCCTTAGAAGCAGTGTACCGAGACCAAGCTCCCAGGCATTTAAAAGACTATCTCTGCCGTACCCCGCCTGATTACTGCCTGCCAGTCGCTCGTTTCACGGTTTTGACCTTTGATGGAAAAAGATTCTCGCTCGAAGCGGTGAGCGTCAGTAAATCCGGCTGGCAATCACCTGAGCTCCTGTGGCGTTCGACTCGATGCTCGTAGATCGCAGCAAGACCTCGAAGTTGCGCAAAGAACCGTCAGGGAGCGTAGCGCGCTTGAGGATCGGGTCGATGGAGGACGGATGCAGGAGCATCTCTGCGGCGGCCTGCGTCCCGGCCACATCCAACCCCTCCAGAACCAACAAATGTCCGTTGCCGCTCAGGTTGGGCAAGAAGGCGATATGGGCGAAGGTTTCGTGAGCCGGCTCGTTCCACCGGCTGGCGTATGACGCGGCTTCTCCGGGCTGCGGCTTCAAGTTGAGAATAACGGCGCCTTTCATGCCGGGACGGTCGGCAATGCGGAAGTTGGCGTTGGATTCGGCAACGGCCGCCCAGGGATTGCTGCTCACCGAGCCGATGATCACTGCATTGGCGCTCTTCAGATCGTCGAGCCGGAGGTCACGCGGAAAGCGGATAAGCACCCGCTGCGGATTTTCCTCGGGCAGGTGGGCGAGAGCGGCGGCAATCTGGAGGTCGACAAACGGTGTCAGCTGCTGTGTGCGCAGATCCTCGGCGCTGTGCGCATCCACTCGGGCGAGCGGCATCTCCTGATAATTGCCCGCGATATACTCCGCCAGCGGCACGGGGCGGCGCGAAAGGTCTTCGAGCAGGTTGAAGCCCGCATCCGAGGGCACGATGTAGCTGTTCGAGGGACCGCCGAACAACGCTGCCCACAATACATGTATCGGTTCCGGCGGCTGCCGCGGAGCAGGCGCACGCTTGGCCGCATACCAGGTCGCGCCAATCAGCGCCGCGCTGTAGGCTGCGGCCAGCACCGCGCCCAGCAGCCAGCGTTTCGATTGCGATGGGGGATGCGCTCGGGGCTCCACGCCGTACTCACGACCGAATTGGGGTTGGGCTTCACCGTGCGATGAAACCGCGAACTCAGCCGTTTCTTCTTTGCCATTGCCCTCGGCTTTGGGAATAAAGACCGGCACATAGCCGCCTAGAGGAATATCGATGCGCATTGGTTCGGCGCTGCCCTGTTCCTCAAAGTGGTCGCCCAGGCGCTTACGCAACTGACGCGCGTAGCTGCGGACAATGTTGTCCTCGAGGGTGCGATAATCCGCCGGCCGATCGAAGACCTGCACGCCGATCTGATGCTCGGTGATCTCACTGCCGCGGCCTTCAAGAGTTTCAGCCACCACAAAGAGGAGAAACTTCGACAGCAAGGGAGAGCGCGCGAAATGAGGCCCGGTCACCACGCGCTGTGCTAGTTCCCAGTGCGGATCGTCTTTCAGGCTGAGCGGCCACGCGCCGTGATGAAGCGGCAGTTTGGATTTGAATTGAACAGCGCCAAAGCGTTCCATGAAGGTGATCTCCGGACAGCTATCCTGACGCAGGAATTGAGTTCTGGCCGAACTGCTAGACCCGGCAATGCGCGACCTCGCTCACGGGTCTATCCATCTAACAATCAGCAAGCTTGAAACGTAGGACCAAAGACCAGAATCTGTGTTTGCGGGGATTCCTCGGGAATTACTTCGTCATGCCGACTGTCAAAACTGGTTTCTGGCGCGCCGCGCTCTCAACTCTCGTCACAGCGATTCGCACGCTCAAGCTGCAATCGAATTCTAAACCAATGGACCGGGCAGATTCTTGAATGCTCCGGGAGCAGGGTGGAGGGGCGTAAGTCGCGAAAAAATGCAACCCCACCCGAGAATTTCCACAGTTTACCAACATTTCATGCGGCTGGCAAATCTCTGCCGATCAACAAGTTAAGTCCCTTAAACACTAGTGTATACACCTGCACACACTAGGGTAAACACTCCCGCGTTCGTTTTAAGTGCAATATCGTTGCGCTGCCCGTAAAAAGGCGGGCGAATGCAAACGTGTGAAAAATTCTTGAATTGGAGGTTCCAGGGCAGATATGAAAACCAATAGACAATTCAGAATCGCAGCCCCCTTGATTCCGCTCCTTGGGTTGCTCATCGTTTTGTGCGCACCCGGCCGATCAGCCGCGCAGTTGGATCGCGGTGAGATCACCGGAACAGCTGAGGACCCGTCAGGCGCAGTGGTGCAAAAAGCAGCGATCACTATTACCAACGACAACACCGGTGTAAAAACCACAACCAAGTCCACAGCTACCGGTACCTATGTATTCGACGACGTGCTTCCAGGCAACTACACAGTCGAGGCTGAGGCCGCCGGGTTCCAGAAGTATGTCGTGCACGGAGTGATCGTGCAGGTGCAGCAGGTCGAAACCATCGATATTCACTTTGCCACCGGCAACGTGCAGACC
The DNA here is from genome assembly GCA_963848805.1 of uncultured Acidobacteriaceae bacterium. Taxonomy (GTDB): domain Bacteria; phylum Acidobacteriota; class Terriglobia; order Terriglobales; family Acidobacteriaceae; genus Telmatobacter. The sequence continues at coordinate 400,413 of CAWKFD010000031.1, forward strand.
AGCGTTACTGTCACTGCCGCGGCCCCGCTCCTTGAGGCGGAGAACGCCCAGGTTGGCCAGTCCATCACCAACCAAACCGTGAACGATATGCCGCTTGCCACCCGCGATTGGGGCTCGCTGGCGCAAATGTCCGCCGGCGTCAATACCGATGCGACCGGAACCGGTTCCGGCGGGAACGGCACCGCCGACGCAGGCAGCTCCGATTCTGCTTATTTCAGGGTGAATGGCGTGGACGAATGGCAAAACGATTTCCGCCTCAACGGCATTAACGACAATATCGAGTTTTATGGCGGCAACTATACCGGGACCAACGCCGCCATCGTGCCGCCGCCCGATGCCATCCAGGAATTCACGCTGCAGAGCGGCGACTTCAATGCCGAATTCGGGCACTCCACCGGCGGCGTCATCAACGCGTCCCTCAAGTCCGGCACCAACGGCGTGCACGGCGACCTCTGGGAATACGTGCGCAACAACGATCTGAACGCCAACTACTTCTTCAACAGGACCTGCTCTGGCTCTACTTGTGTCAGCAAGCCAGTTCCCTCCTACCACCAGAACCTGTTCGGCTTCACGGCGGGCGGTCCGGTCTTCATCCCCCATGTTGTCCACGGCAAGAACCGGCTCTTCTGGTTCGCTGACTACCAGGGCGGCCGCTACGTCCTGCCGGAGCCGGACGGCGGTTTGACCGTGCCCACTAGTGCCATGATCAACAGCGGCTTCACCAACCTGCAGGACAACATCACCTACAACTCATCGAGCACCTGCAGCGCCACGGTCACCACCGGCTGCCCGAAGGACGCCCTGGGCCGCGTCTTCTCGAACGGCACCATCTTGGATCCGGCTTCGACCCGGCAGCTTTCCGCCACCGGATACGACGCCGTAACCGGACTCACCGGCACACCGAATGCCTACGTGCGCGATCCCTTCTATAACTGCACGGCGGCGGGCGGTTGCACCAGCTTCACCGGCGTTACCACAACCGACTTCACGCAGGATTCAGGCGGCGTTCCTCTCTCCACCCTCAACGTCATTCCCACCAGCCGCCAGGATCCGAACGCCGTCAAGCTGCTGGGCCTGTATCCGGCGGCGGACACTCCCGGGAAATTCGCCAATGACTTTCAAAGCTACGTTCCCATCGAAGACAAAAACACCAACACCTACGACATTCGCATCGATGCCGACATCAGCCCCAAGGACATTCTGTTCGGCGTCTATGACCGGAGCTATCTCACCGTCGACGTGCCCTCGTATTTCCCCGGCGTTGGCTCGGGCAATAGCGGCGGACGCGTCGACCAGTTTCCCGCCTGGGCCTGGGCGGTCGGCTACACGCGCATCCTCACTCCCACGCTCACCAACGACATGCACGTGGGCATGGTCCACAGCGACAAGCTGCAGGTGTCCGTCTGGGGCGATGACTTCGGAAGCGCAGCCTGTTCGGGAACCGTGTCTCCGGGTCCGGGTACTTGCAACATCCCCCTCGAGTACGGCATCCAGGGCGTTCCCCAGGTGGCCGGCAACGGAGGTCTTCCCATCATCGTCATCGCCGGTCTCAGGACAATCGGCGTAGGCAACTTCTCGCCAACCCTGCAATATGTCTGGAGCCTCGAAGGCGTAGACGCTGTCACCAAGGTCTGGCGGAATCACGCCTTCAAGGTCGGCATCCAGGTGGACGACTTGGAGGGCGACATCTCACAGCCGCCAGAAGGCCGTGGCGACATGAGCTTTAACGGCATGTATACCGATATTCCCAACCGCATCTCGGTTTCTCAGGGAGTAGAGAGCAGCTCGACGAGCGGCTTGAACGGTATCGGCGATTTTCTTGTTGCGCCCATCAACTACGAGTACGGTGTGGGAAATGGCGTAAACATGGTCGGCGGCCAGAACGGTGTTTCCGCCTCCAACATCCCAGTCACCGACGATCATCGATGGTACATCGGCCTCTACTTCCAGGATGACTGGAAGGTGAATCCAAGGCTGACGTTGAACTTGGGCCTGCGTTGGGACCTGTTCACGCCCTACGAGGAAACCCGCGGATTCCAGTCCAACTTCCTTCCCGCTGGCGGCAACGGTCCGAGCGCCACCTTCTACATCCCCAACCGGGGATGCGAGACAGCGCGGTCCACGGCCTTCAATACTGTGGCAGCTCTCAGCAATATCAACATCGTGTGCTCTGCAAACAGCGCACTCGGCAACACTCAAAAGACCAACTTCGCGCCGCGTGTGGGGTTTGCATACAAGCTGCGGCCTACGTTGGTGGTGCGCGGAGGCTTCGGTACTGCTTATGGAGCGCTGGGCAATCTCGGCTACGGAGGCACGCTGGGACTGAACTATCCCTTCGGCTACACCCAGGCCATCCCCGCTCCCGACACTAATCACCCGCTGCTCGCCGGTTCTTCGAACCTGCCGGCGACCCTGGAAAATACCTTCAACAACTTCAACTTCGACAATCCGGCCGTGCTACAAAGCCCAACTCCGTACGCTACGTCCCTTAACTCATTTGCGCCGGGATTCCAGTACAGTTCTTGCGCCGCGGCGGGCTACACCCTCAACTCTTGCGTCGGAGGAATATACCTCGCTTCCAACTACCTCGGCGCAACTCTCAATGGCCGCCAATTCAACTACCAGACGCCGATGATACAGACGGAGAACCTGACCGTCGAGGATCAGTTCACGCCCCACGACGCGATCCAGGTGGGATATGTCGGCACCCAGGGCCGTCACCTCGATATTCTGGGGAACTCGAACAGCAACTCTCTGATGTTGCCCCCCGGCACCAACACCCAGTTGTATATTCCGTACCCGTACATGGCCCGGAACGGCACCTACGAAACCACCAACGCCAACACCAGCTACAACTCCATGCAGATCACGTATCAGCACCAGATGAGCTTTGGGCTTTCGGTGCTGGCCAACTACACCTGGTCCCGGTGCGCGGGCGACCAGCACGCGCCGCAGAACTCGGAGTTCAACACAAGTTACCGCGCCGAGTGGCTCCCGGGGTTCGGTATCAAAGGCGACTACGGCCTCTGCGATGCCGACGCCACTGACCTGTGGCACGTCGCCGCCACCTACGGCCTGCCCTTCGGCCGTGGCAAACAGTTCGGCTCCTCAATGAACAAGGCCGCGGATCTGGTCGTGGGTGGGTGGGAGATCAACGGCTTCTACACCTTCCAGAGCGGACAGCCATTCACGGTCGGCCCTTGCCCCAGCGCCACGACGGCCGACTTCAATTGCGCCGACAATCTCACCGGGAAAAGTCTCTACTCCGGCCCGCACAACTACACGCAGTGGCTCAACCCCGGCGCGTTCGCTCAACCGCCCGCGGCTACCCAGGTCGGACAGGGCGATTACTCGCCGCTCGGCGGAGAGATCCAACAAGCGCGCGGACCGCATTTCAACAACCTGGACTCGTCGCTCCTCAAGAACTTTCATTTCACCGAATCGGCGTATCTACAGTTCCGTGCCGAAGCCTTCAACACCACCAACACACCGCCTTTCGTGCAGCCCCAGCAGTTGAATTTCCAGGCCGGCAGCTTCAGCAATATCGGGGCTACGAAGAACAGCAACGGGAACAACGGCGCGCGCACGCTGCAACTGGCGCTCAAGTTCTTCTACTAAGACATGGGCCTCCTGTTTTTCGTGTCTTAGACTTATCCCGCATCCGGCGTCCAGAGTGCGCTGGATGCGGGTTTCATTTTTTGACGCGGTTTTTTCTTTTTGCGATGCGCCGGTCCGATCCGTCAGGCTGGCTATAATAACCCGTGCTCGTTCTGTTTGGTTTGCCGGGAATCGCAACAGACCGAAGCGAACGGCACTGAAGCGCGGAAGTGGCCCTCATGATAAAAAATCCGGTAAGGCCCGCGGCAGCGCTGCTCTGCCCCGCCGCTTTTTTCCTGCTGTCTTTTTGCCATCCGGCTGCCGCAGGCGGGCAACAAACCGATCAACCCGCGCAGCCTCCCGCTGCCTCGCTTTCGTCCGTGCTTGAAGGCACGGTGCGCGGATCGCAAAACCAGAGCTACATAAACGTGCCGTTTCCAGTGCCCGCGGGCACTGAGCGCGTGACCATCACCTTCGCCTACACCGGCAAGGAACAGCACACCAACCTCGATCTTGGATTGCTCGACCCCTCAGAGCTTCGCTGCTGGAGCGGGGGCAACAAGTCCACGCTCACCGTCGGACTTATGGACGCCACACCTTCATGCCTGCCCGGCGCCATCCCGCCCGGCACCTGGAATGTTTTGATTGGCGTGCCCAACATTCGCGCCAATGTCGAGTCGCATTACACGATCCATGTGTATCTCTCCTCGACGGGCGCCGTTGCCGCCGAGCCTAAGGTCTTGATCGAGCCGCTGCGCGCCGGGCCAACCGCCAACCCCGCGGACGAAGACCTGTCCGCAGGGGCCCCGAAATGGTTCCGCGGCGATTTGCACATGCACACGGCGCACAGCGACGGCCAGTGCCCCAGCCAGACAGGAAAGATGGTTCCCTGCCCGCTCTTTTTCACAGTGGATGCGGCTGCGCGCCGCGGCCTCGACTTCATCGCTATCACCGACCACAATGCCAGCTCGCAATACGATGCAATGCGCGAGCTGCAACCCTATTTCGACAAAGTCCTTCTGATTCCCGGCCGCGAGATTACAACTTTTCAGGGGCACATCAACTTCCTCGGCAGCAACGATTTCATCGACTTCCGTCTCGATTCACATCCTGGGGCAAAACCGATCGCGACATGAATACGCTGTTGCGCGACGCCGCGCGTGTCGGCGCCATCACATCGATCAATCATCCCGACTCGCCCAGCGGCGAAATCTGCCTGGGCTGCGGATGGACGCCGGCCACACCCGTCGACATGCATTTACTCACCGGCGTCGAGGCCGTGAATGGCGGTAATGAACAGCACGGCATCTCCGACCTTCCTTTTTGGGACACGGAACTCAACCGCGGTTGCCGCCTCACCGGAATCGGCGGAAGCGACAATCATCGTCCCATGCAGCCGCTCGATCAGATTGGCTCTGTCGGCAGCCCCACGACCGTCGTTTACGCCACGGAGCTCTCCACGCCTGCAATCCTGGACGGCATTCGCGCCGGCCATGTGTTTATCGACATTGCGGGAACTCACGACAGGGTTCTCGACCTGATAGCGCAAACGGCCGGCCAGGCCGCGCATGCCGGCGATTTCCTTAAGGCAGCACAGGGCGACGCCGTCCAATTCGAAGCGCATGTTACTGACTCGATGGGCGGAAGGGTTCTATGGATTGAGGATGGACAGGAAATCACTCCTCCCACCAGCAGCTATATGGGCACAGAATTGGAGACCGTCCCTCTGCCGTGGACCAGCGATGGGGGTCGTCATTGGTTTCGTGCCGAAGTTGCCGGCCCGAACGGCAAGTTATGGCTCATCGGAAATCCCATCTATGTGAACTGGGATGTATCGAACGACTGTAGCAAGGCCCAGCCGAGTCCGCTGGTCAAATGAAGAGCAAACTCGATCGAATCCGCTCCCTGCTGCGCAGCCAAACTACCCTCGTGCTGGCTACCGGGGGCGAAGACTCTTTGCCGCGCAGCACGCCCTTGTTTTTCATCGCAGATGAGGGCTTGCGCCTCTACTGGTTCTCTTCTCGATCGAGCCTCCACAGCAAAAACTGCGCGCGAAACGCGGAGGCATCCATTGCAGTATCAAACGGTGCGCGCCGTTGGCAACAGATTCAAGGCGTGCAGATGCAAGGCTCAGTCTCGATCGTAACGGATAGAAATTTGCGCAATGCAATCGCGCACGCATACTCGGCGCGTTTTCAGTTGGGCAATCTCTTCGCGTTCGCCATCCGCCGCAGTTCTCTCTACTGCTTCACGCCCTCCTGGGTTCGCTATCTCGATAACTCGCTGAGATTCGGTTACAAGTTCGAGCTGAATCTGCCGGCAGATTCTCCGGCTCATTGAGACGTGTGGGACTGCAAGAGATTGCGTCATGTAGCGGCGCTCTTGAAATGCGATTTTGCATCCGCGGCCGCGCGCCTTCTGCCCCAATCTCGTTATCTTGTTTTTATGAAATGACTTAAGCGAGAGTGATAAAATTATGACAATGAATACAGAAACGATCGAGGCGCCAGCCTCAATATCCACATCTACTCAGGTCACCGACCTGCGTTCGGCGTTGGAATTTCTGAAGCAATTCCCCGAGGAATATGTTGAAACCAACGAACCTGTGGATCCTATGGCTGAACTCTCCGGGGTTTATCGATACGTTGGGGCTTACGGCACTGTGATGCGGCCGACACAGATCGGTCCGGCTATGGTATTCAACAAGGTAAAAGGCTACGACGATGTCCGCGTTGTGATTGGCGTGCTGGCGTCGCGCAAGCGCGTCGCGCGACTGCTGAACACAACATCGGAACAACTCGGTTTCCTGTTCAGGGATGCGGTTGCCACACCTGTTTCTCCGGTGGTTATCCCGCGGGAACGCGCCAGCTGCCAGGAAGTCGTACATCTGGCGAGCGAACCCGGATTCGATATCTTGAAACTACTTCCCGCTCCGACCAACACCGAGGAGGACGCTGGACCCTATTTTACGATGGGGCTCGTCTATGCCGCCGATCCGGAAAACGGGCAGCGTGACGTCACGATCCATCGGCTGTGCGTACAGAATAAGGACGAGCTCTCGATCTTCATCCAGGCTGGTGGGCGGCATATCGGGGTCTTCCACGACAAAGCAGAGGCCGCAGGCAAGCCGCTTCCAGTCTCGATCAGTATCGGCGTCGATCCGGCCATCTACATCGGAACCTGTTTTGAGGCGCCCACCACACCGCTTGGCTACGATGAACTATCGATCGCCGGCAGCATCCGCAAGAAACCCGTCGAATTGGTTGACTGCATCTCGGTGAACGGCTACGCCATCGCCAATGCGGAGGTGGTGATCGAGGGCGAGATCCTGCCCAACGTGCGCATGCGCGAGGATCAGCATTCGAATACCGGCAAAGCGATGCCGGAGTTTCCCGGCTACGACGGTCCCGCCGCCCCTTCGGTGTCGGTCATCAAGGTCAAGGCCATCACGTATCGGAAGCACCCCATTCTTCAGACTTGTATCGGCCCGAGTGAAGAACACTGCAGTATGGAAGGCATCACGACCGAGGCCAGCATATTGACGATGGTCAATCGTGCGATGCCGGGTTTTGTGCAGAATGTGCACAACCCTACGCCGGGCAATGGAAAGTATCTGTCGGTGCTGCAGGTCAAGAAGACCCGCCCCGTTGACGAGGGCCGCCAACGGCAAGCCGCTCTTCTGGCTTTTTCCGCTTTCTCCGAGTTGAAGCATGTGATCCTGGTGGACGAAGACGTTGACATCTTTGACCTCAGCGATGTGATGTGGGCCATGACGACGCGCTACCAAGGAGACACCAGCACGGTGTTTATTCCAGGTGTGCGGTGCCATCCACTGGATCCATCATCCGACCCGGCCTTCGACCACTCCAGTCGGGACCACGGGATTGCCTGCAAGACAATCTTCGATTGCACGGTGCCATTCAAGCTGAAGAGCAAGTTCCAGCGCGCAAGGTTCAAGGATGTCGATGTGAGCCGCTTCATTCCCGGCTTCAAACAGCAGGGTTGAGACAGATAGGCGCCAGCTGCTACTCCATCGATCCTGCGCCGCTGCTGACTTGTTCGAAGGAAACCGCTGGAACTCCGATCGAGGCAGGTGACCGCTTGCCGCCCTTCGTCTGTATCGTCTGACGGTGCGGTTACGGCGTGATAGCTCTGGAATTCTCGGGCGAACAGGTTGGCTCCTTATGCGCTCCAGGCTTGTTGCCCGCTCCCATTGCCTAACGATTTCAATGGCTTGCAAGTTCCCCTTGACAATGCGTTCTTGTCAGCAATAAACTGACTTCGTGAATCACAGCATAATACACGTGTATCGCTAGGCGGTTATTGTGTTTGTGTGCGCGCAAGGGTGGATGGTCCGCTTAAGTCGCGCTTAGGCTTCATGCCGCGGAGGTAAGTATGGGAGAGATGCAAAGACTTACGAACAGTTCAACGGGAGGCCCGGTCTTCGTTTACGTGCAAGACGGGAAGATTGTCAGAATCACTCCCATGGACTTAGATGAAACGGATGCGCCGTCGTGGGAGATCGAGGCAAGAGGCCAAACCTTCACGCCGCCCCGCAAGACAACCCTTTCGGTCTACACCCAGGGCTTCAAGTCCATGATCTATTCCGACAAGCGCGTCATGTATCCGATGAAGCGCGTGGACTTTGACCCCAACGGCAACAGAAATATCCAGAACCGTGGCATCTCTGGGTATGAGCGCATTTCGTGGGATGAAGCGACAGATATCGTGGTCGCCGAAGTCAACCGGATCAAGCGCACCTACGGCCCCGCTTCGATCCTCACCTCCCCCAGTTCCCACCACATGTGGGGCAATGTTGGCTATCGCCATTCCACCTATTTCCGGTTCATGAACTTCACGGGCTTCACTTACGCCGACCACAACCCGGATAGCTGGGAAGGCTGGCACTGGGGTGGCATGCACATGTGGGGCTTCAGTTGGCGGCTGGGCAATCCCGAGCAGTACAACCTGCTGGAAGACGGCCTGAAGCACGCCGAGATGGTTGTATTCTGGTCCTCGGATCCTGAGACCAACGGCGGCATCTACTCCGCGCACGAATCGACGATTCGCCGCAGGTGGCTCAAGGAACTGGGCGTGAAGATGGTGTTCATCGATCCCCATTACAACCACACCGCGGGCTGGATCGGCGACAAGTGGCTTTCGCCCAAAATCGGCACCGACCACGCGCTGTCGTTTGCCATCGCTTACACATGGCTGACCGAAGGGACCTACGACAAGGAATACGTGGCCACTCACGCGCACGGTTTCGAGGAGTGGTCGGAGTATGTTTTGGGCAGAGGCGACGACAAGACGCCCAAGACCTGCGAGTGGGCAGAGAAGGAAAGCGGCGTTCCGGCGTGCGAGATTCGCGCCCTGGCCCGCGAGTGGGGAAAGAGGAAGACCTATCTGGCTGCCGGCGGGTTGGGCGGATGGGGCGGCGCCTGCCGCGCCTCGCACGGCATCGAGTGGGCGCGCGGCATGATCGCGCTGGCCACCATGCAGGGCATGGGCAAGCCCGGCTCCAACATCTGGTCTACCACGCAAGGCGCTCCGGTGGACACTGACTTCTACTTCCCGGGATACGCCGAAGGCGGCATCTCCGGCGACTGCGAAAACTCCGCGGCCGGCTTCAAGTTTGCCTGGCGCATGTTCGATGGCAAGACCTCGTTCCCGTCGAGTTCCAACATCAACACGAGCCCCGGCCAGCACATACCGCGCCTGAAGGTGCCCGAGTGCATCATGGACGGCAAGTTCCAGTGGAGCGGCAAGGGCTTCTGCCGGCGGCGACATCCAGCACCAGATGCACCAGTACCAGTACCCGGCTCCGGGCTACCCGAAGATCCACATGCTGTGGAAGTATGGCGGACCGTGGATCGGCACAATGACGGCCACCAACCGCTACGCCAAGATGTACACCGATCCGAGCCTGGAGTTCGTCGTCAGCCAGCCGATCTGGTTCGAGGGCGAAGTGCCGTTCGCGGACGTGATTCTGCCTGCATGCACCAACTTCGAGCGCTGGGACATCTCGGAGTTCTCCAATTGCTCGGGCTACATTCCCGACAACATGATCCAGGTCAATCACCGCGTCATCTCGCTGCAGGCCAAGTGCATCGAGCCGGTCGGGGAAAGCAAGTCCGACTATCAGATCTACGCGATGCTCGCCAAGAAACTTGGCATCGAGGGACCATTCACCGAGGGCAAGGACGAATTGGGTTGGATCGAGCAGTACTACAACGCAACCGACATGCCCAAGTACATGACCTTCGCGGAATTCAAGAAGCGGGGCTACTTCGTGGTTCCGGTCAACCCGAACCGCAACAAGAACGTTGCGATGCGCTGGTTTGCCGAAGACCGCGCCCAGGGACACGCCCGATTGGGGCCCGCGTCCAAACAACCAGCTTGCCTTCAAGGGCCTGCAAACCTCTACCGGCAAGGTCGAGTTCATCTCCACCAGCATCAAGAACTTTGAAGATCAGGGCTTCGTGGATGAATACCGACCGGCCATGCACAAATACGTCCGAAGCGTGGGAGAGCTGGCATAGTCCTCTGGCCAAGAAGTACCCGCTGGGCATGCTGTCACCGCATCCTCGCTTCAGCTTCCACACCATGGGCGATGGCAAAGACAGCTTCATGAACGACATCAAGGACCATCGCGTTTTAGTTGACGGACACTACTACTGGATCATGAGGCTGAACAGCAAGGACGCCGAGGCACGCGGCATCAAGAGCGGCGATCTGATCCGCGCATTTAACGATCGCGGCTCCGTCATTCTTGCTGCCCAGGTGGGCGAGCGGGTGCAGCCGGGAACTGTACACGCCTACGAGTCCTGCGCTGAATACAACCCGCTCGGCAAGCCCGGCCGGTCAGCCGATCGCGGCGGCTGCGTCAACATTCTTACTCCTGACCGTTATATGTCCAAGTACGCCTGCGGCATGGCGCCAAACTCTGCGCAGCTTGAGGTGGAAAAGTGGGATGGAGGCATATATGAAATCTATTGATCAAAGGATTAGGGGGATAAGAAAATGAAACAAACGTACATGACGATCGACGTAGCTCTGTGTCATGACTGCAACAACTGCTTCATGGCTTGTAAGGATGAGCATGTTGGCAATGATTGGCCGGGCTACACCGGCCCGCAGCCGCGCCATGGCCATCGCTGGATCAATATCGAACGTCGCGAGCGTGGCGTGTACGCACGTAACGACGTGGCCTATCTTCCCATGCCGTGCCAGCAATGCCAGGACGCCCACTGCATGAAGGCGGCGCCCGACGCCATTACCCGCCGCGCTGACGGTGTGGTGATGATCGATCAGGAAAAGGCCAAAGGCAGGCGGGAAATTGTCGATTCGTGTCCATTTGGCGCCATCTATTGGAACGAAGAAGCCAACGTGGCGCAGAAGTGCACCATGTGCGCCCATCTGCTCGACGACAAGACATGGACGCCTGCCATGCCGCGTTGCGTGCATAGCTGCCCCACCGACGCCATGAAGTTCTATAACATGGAACCCGCCGAATTCGAGGAGTTGGCCAAGAAGGAAGGATTCGAAGGGTACCGTTCGGCAGAACTGAAGAACCAGCCGCACGTAGTCTACAAAAACCTGTTCAAGTACACCAAAAACTTCATCACCGCCGGTGTGCTGGTGAACGGAGACTGCTTTGAGAACGCCACGGTGACCCTGAAGAGCAACGGCAACGTGCTCGCCACCCAGAAGACAAATTTCTTTGGTGAATTCAAGTTCGATGCCTTGGAAAACGGGGAATACACAATCGATGTGGAGGCGGCTGGGCAGAACACCTCCTGTGCGGTTGAAATCAGGAACAACTCGGTGAACCTTGGGTTCGTCAAGCTGGTTGCGGTTGCCGAGTCGGCTACCGTCTAATCCAGCGAGCAACAGCGAGGGGAAGAGGCTTCTCTTCCCCTCGTTTTTTTTGAAACCGTACGATCGCTGTGAGGCAGATTGAATCGAGTCGCGGGATATTCCTCGAAGCAAGGATCGCCTCCCCCCGCAGAAACGGATTGCTTAGATGAAACAGGTCGTAATGTTCAATGGAAGCCCGCGCATGGACGGCAACATCGCTACCATTCTGAGTATCATGTCCCGCGGCGCGCAGGATGCCGGCGCGGAAGTGAAAACCTATACCCTTTTTAAAATGAAGTTTATGGCTTGCCAAAGCTGTTTCAAATGCCGCATCGGCACGGGCGCCTGCGCCGTCAACGACGAAATTACCACCGCGCTCGAAATGGTGAAGACAGCCCACGCCGTTGTGATCGGTTCGCCGATCTTCATGATGCAAATGACAGGTCCGGTAAAAAACCTGTACGATCGCTTCTTCCCGCTCATGGACACCGAATTCAAGCCAAGGTACGGCATCAAGAAGATGGCCACCGTTTATTCGCAGGGTATGGACGACCCGCACGCATACGACTCCTACTTCGAGTACACCGCCGCCATTTTCCCCTCGTTCGGCTTCAATTGCATCGGCAATCTCGTCTGCACTGGGGCAAACGATCCGGAGAGCGCGGAGCGGAATCGAGAGTTGAAGATCAAGGCATACGAATTAGGTAAAGCGCTTGCGCAGTGATCATTCGGATCCACGCAGGCGTATTCTTGGCGCGATCAGCACAGCATTCCCAATGATCAGCATAGCTATCCCAATTAAAAAGCAGCCGGCCCTCGACCAAGACGATTTTTGTTGACAGCAGGAGGCATGTGAGCTATCTTTTTCTTGACCCGCTGTACAATACATGTGTATTGCTAGACGGGGCAATGGAATTGCAGGAAGGGATGAGGTTGTGGCAACACGCCGGGAGTTCGTTAAAGGATCGGCTGCCGCGGCACTATGGGCCATCGGTTGCAGATCCCGCACTTCAGCCAATCGCCCGGTAAAGATAGGCTATGTTGGCCCACTTACGGGATCGCTGGCGGCTTTCACCGAGCCTGACCCCTTCATACTCAGCGAAATCCGCAAGGTTACGGCAGGTGGGCTTATGATCGCGGGGAAATTGCATCCCCTGGAAATCGTCACGAAAGACAGCCGCTCCGACCCGAACCGCGCCGCGGAAGTGGCTTCGGATCTGATCAAGCGCGAAGACGTGGACATTCTCGTGACCGCACACACGCCGGAGACGGTGAGCCCGGTGAGCGACCAGGCGGAGATCAACGAGGTGCCGTGCATTACGACCGACGCGCCATGGCAGCCGTACTTCTTCGGGCGCGGAGGCAAAGTGGATCAGGGCTTCGACTGGACGTACCACTTTTTCTGGGGCGCGGATCAGCTTGTCGACGTTTACACCAACATGTGGTCAGCGATCGAAACCAACAAAGTGGTGGGCGCGCTTTGGGGAAACGATAACGATGGCAATTCATTCTCAGATCCCAGGACGGGGTTCCCGCCGGTGTTTGCGGCCAGAGGATTCAAGCTGGTGGACCCGGGACGATTTCAGCTAGACATTAACGATTTTTCGGCGCAGATCAGTGCCTTTAAGAATGCACAAGTTGAAATACTGACCGGCGTGCTTCCTCCTCCTGGGTTTGCAACGTTCTGGAGCCAGGCTGCGCAGCAGGGCTTCCAGCCGAAGATCGTGACCATCGCCAAGGCACTGCTATTTCCCGCCGCCGTGGAGAGCCTGGGGCCGCGTGCGAACCGGCTGTCGACCGAGGTTTGGTGGTCGCCACATCATCCGTTCCGCTCCGGACTGACCGGACAGACGGCAGCCGATCTGTGCGCGGATTACGAAAAGCAGACGGGCAAGCCCTGGACACCGCCGCTGGGTTTCAAGCACGCGCTGTTCGACGTGACAATCGACGTGCTGAAACGAGTGAAAAACATTGATTCGCCGCAATCGATTATGGAGGCAGTTCGCGCCACGAACTGCAGCACGGTAGTGGGCCCGGTGGCGTGGACGGGAAAGCCGGTACGCAACGTATGCACAACGCCGCTAGTGGGCGGGCAATGGGTGAAAGTGGAAAATGGGCACTTCAACCTGCCGATTGTGAACAACAAGCACGCGGAAGAGATCCCCGTGCAGGCCGAACTCGAACCGATTGAATACCTCGGAGCGTGAGGATGGAGCTGCTGCGCATTGAGAATCTCTCGAAGAGCTTCGGAGCCATCACGGTGGCAGACGGCATCAGCCTCACCATCCGTGAAGGCGACGCGCTGGGCATCATCGGGCCGAACGGTGCAGGCAAGACGAGCCTTTTCAACCTGATTAGCGGAACGCTGACGCCGGACAGGGGGCGGATTTATCTGCTGGGCAAAGATGTGACGCGGTTAAGCATGGAGAAGCGGTGCCGGGCGGGGCTCGGCCGGACCTTTCAAATTCCCCAACCCTTCGGAGATATGACGGTGTTTGAGAACTGCCTCGTAGCCGCCACGTCCGGAGCCCGGCAGACTGAGCGCCAAAGTTACGAGGGCTGCGCAGAGATCCTGCGCGAAATGCAATTGCTTGGCAAGGCAAACGTACTCGCCGGGAGTCTCACGCTTCTTGAGCGCAAGGCCCTCGAAATGGCGCGGGCGCTGTGCAGCCGGCCTCGCGTGTTGCTGCTCGACGAGATTGCAGGCGGACTGACCGGCGCGGAGGCCTCCGAATTGGTTGAGACGATCCGCCATGTGCATCAGCGCGGCACGGCCATTGTGTGGATCGAGCACATCGTTCATGCGCTGCTGGCGGTAGTGAACCGGCTGATCGTTATGGACTTCGGAGCCAAGGTGATGGAAGGCGAACCGGCCGAGGTAATGAACAGCGCGGAAGTGAAGCGCATTTACATGGGAATGGAGGCTGCCTGATGCTGCTCGAGGTCTCCAGGCTCAACGCGTTTTACGGCGATTTTCAGGCGCTGTTCGATGCCGGTATCCGCGCAGAGAAGGGCGAGGCGATTGCGATTATCGGCGCGAATGGAGCGGGAAAATCGACGCTGCTGAATGCGATTACCGGGAACGTATCGACTACAGGCAAGATTGATTTTGATGGAGAGTCGCTTTGCGGTCTGAAGCCCTGGAATATCGTCACGCGCGGCGTGACGCTGGTGCCGGAGGGACGACGGCTATTTTCGAGCCTGACGGTGGAAGAGAACCTGCAGATGGGCGCGTATGCGCGCAAGGGAAGCGACTGGACGCTCCAGCAGGTTTACGCGTTGTTCCCGCGGTTGAAGGAGCGCTCCCGGCAGGCGGTGACTTCACTGAGCGGCGGGGAGCAGCAGATGGTAGCAATCGGGCGGGCACTGATGTCGAACCCGGCGCTGCTGATGTGCGACGAGCTTTCGCTAGGACTGGCTCCGGTAGTGGTGCAGGACATTTACGCCACGCTGGCCAAAGTGCGGGAGCGCGGCGTGGCGCTGATCGTTGTGGAGCAGAACGTGCAGCAGGCGCTGCGCTGTGCCGATCGCGTGTATTGCTTTCAGGAGGGTCGCGTTACGCTGGAGGGAGCAGCCCAAGTGCTGAGCCCTGAGGATGTGTCGCAGGCCTACTTCGGAAAAAGAGGCGCCGCATGACCACCCTTATCGACAGCATTTTGCAGGGGATATTGCTGGGCGCGCTTTACGGCCTGTTTGCGTCTGGATTGTCGCTCGTCTTCGGCGTCATGCGCCTGGTGAATGTGGCGCACGGCGACTTCATTGTACTGTGCGCCTTTCTGGCTTTCGCCATCGAGCGGGTAACAGGATTCGGATCGCCTTTTCTGACCTTGATTCTGTTGATCCCGCTGATGTTCCTGGCCGGATACGTCTTGCAGCGGACCGTACTCAACCCTGCCCTCGGCAAGGATATTTTGCGTCCTGTTCTCATCACCTTTGGCCTTTCGGTGATCATCGAGAACGGCCTGCTGCAGGCTTTCTCGGCTGATTCCCAGAAACTGCAGGGCGGGAAGCTAGAAACCGCCAGCATCCATCTCCCCGCCGGCCTCGCAATCGGTACATTTCCGCTTCTCACATTGCTGGTGAGTGTGGCCGTGATTGGTCTGCTGCAGTGGATGCTCTACCGGACGAGACTGGGGCGCGCGTTGCGTGCCACATCGGACGATCTGAGCACCGCGGGCCTGATGGGAGTGAACACTCCGCACTTGTTCGGCATTGCGGCAGGCATCGCCATGATGACTGTGGCAATTGCGGGAGTGTTTACAGGTATTCGCGCCAGTTTCGATGCCTCCGCGGGGCCCGCCTGGCTTATCTTTGCCTTCGAAGCAGTGATCATCGGAGGCCTTGGCTCGCTCTGGGGGACGTTGGCGGGCGGAATCATTCTTGGGATTGCGCAGACTATCGGGGCTCATTTCTCGCCCGGTTGGCAGATGCTTGCCGGACATATCGTGTTTCTTTGCGCCTTGATGTTTCGGCCTCGAGGCCTCTTTCCCCGGAGGGCCGAATGAGCCTTCCGGCGGAGCAGAGAAACCTCTTTGTTGAACAGAACACACGCCTGTCGCGCCTGGCTGGCGTGACGGCCAGCGTTGTGATTGTAATTCTGCTCTCCGCAACCGGCTGGGCGGACCGCGGCGCACTGTCGCTGCTGATGGAATTCTTCTGCTATCTGGCTCTGGCTCAAATGTGGAACCTGCTGGCCGGGTTCGCCGGCATTGTCTCACTCGGGCAGCAGGCTTTTATCGGCTTGGGCGGATATGCCCTCTTTTTTGCGGCGTTGCGGCTGGGTTGGAATCCCCTCGCCGCCTTGATCCTCGCGGGTCTTGCAGGCGCGCTGGTGGCTATACCTGGCGCGCTGGTAGTTTTTCGGCTTCAAGGAGCCTACCTGGCAATTGGTACCTGGGTGATGGCTGAAGTCCTTAGGCTCATCTTCTCCGAGGTTCCGACTCTTGGCGCAGGATCGGGCATTAGCCTGCCGGTAGCTTTTGCAAAAGCCGTGAAAATCGGGCCAGTTCATCGCGATGCCCTCCTGTATTTGGCCGCATTCGCGCTCGCGCTCCTCACCATCCTGGTCTCTTACGCGCTGTTGCGTTCGCAAGCAGGGCTGGCGCTGACCGCCATTCGCGACAATGAAATGGCAGCCCGCAGCGCGGGAGTCAACACCTTTTCTATCAAACTGCTGGTGTTTGCAGCGACCGGGTTCGGAACGGGCCTGACTGGCGCACTGCTGTATCTCGCAAAGCTCCGCATTTCTCCAGCGGCAGCGTTCGACATCAACTGGACGAGCTACATGATCTTCATGGTGGTGATCGGCGGCGTGGGAACGCTGGAAGGGCCAATCGTCGGCGCGCTGGTGTATTTCGCTCTGCGCCAATACCTGGCCGACCTGGGGAGCTGGTATCTAATCATCCTTGGCGCGGTTGCGGTTGTTGTCATGCTAAAGATGCCATTTGGAATATGGGGCACGATTGCGGCGCGCTATAACATCTCTCTATTTCCAACCCGGCGGCGACTGGTCTTCGGCTCAGGCGATCTTGCTGGCCAGGCCATGAGAACCGCGGGACGGTGAGCATTGACCGCGACAGGTTCCGATGCTGGATTGGCGTTTCACGCCAGGCAATGGTTGCCCTGGAACCGCACGGGCGTCTATGTTAAAACCAATTGGGAATTCTGGTCTTATGACAAATTACCTTGGCAGTAATATGAATCGGCTCCAAGAGACCGGAAACGGCGGCATACGTGTCATTGCCAGGGCTGCGGACATCCTTACGGCACTTAGCAATCATCAGAGATGGCCTGACCTTGAACGAGATTGCGCTTCAGGTCGGATTGCCCCGCTCGACCGTGCAAAGAATTGTTCAGGCGCTCGATGACGCGAATCTGGTGATTGCAGCCTCGCCTACAAGCGGCGTTCGGCTCGGTCCCGCCTTGCTCGCGCTTGCGGCGTCGGTGAAACAGCTTAGCATCGCCGAAATTGCCCGCCCGCTGATCGTTCAACTGTCAAAAGACACGGGCGAAACGGTGGACATGGCTGTGCTGGGAAGCGACAAGGCTGTGGTGGTTGACCAGATACACGGTACGTTTCCGTTGCTGGCGGTCTCTGGACTGGGGTCGTCCCTTCCTGCGCACGCCTCGTCGAGCGGCAAAGCTTTGCTGGCGGCGCTTCCTCCCGCGCATCTTGCCCGTTTGAAAAAAACCCTCCATCTGACGGCTGTGACACGAAATTCCATTACGAATTGGGGCGCTCTCGACCGCGAACTTGACTCTGTGCGGCGCACCGGGTTCGCAATCGACCAGGAAGAATACGCAATTGGTATATGTGCGGTTGCGGTCTCGATCCGCGGGCCGGAAGATGAGCTAGTTGCGATCTCGATTCCTGTTCCCACAGAACGTTTCCAAACGAGAAAGAAGCGCCTGGTCGAGGTGCTCGTCGAGCGATCTCAAGCCTTTCAACGCCGCCTTTGATGCCATGGCCGCACGTCGTGCCAGACGGCTCCTCGCAGTAGCATAATCGAGGCCCGTGCACCTGTGTTGGGCAGGACACACGAGCGGAAGGGATGAGATTTTACGTTGTCACCGAGAATGGCGATGCCATGCGCAAGGCGAGTTTCTTTTTGCGGGATATTGCGGGGGATCGGCGATCGTTGGGGCGGCTAGTGGGGATCGAACCCACGACATCCTGAGCCACAGTCAGGCGTTCTGCCGCTGAACTATAGCCGCCGTTTACCCTATCGATTGTAGCATCGAAGGGGATTTTCTGAGGGATGGCCGGAGAGTTGCGAAAACGGCTGATTCGTGCCCGCGACACAACTTCCTCCAGCCCCCTCTTCGCCGGCGCACACAGGATAGCCGAGCCGCTGGAGTCACCGAAAGCCGAGATGCGATTCGCGCTACAATCGAGAGAGGTCATCGGGGCGTAGCGCAGCCTGGTAGCGCATCTGCTTTGGGAGCAGAGGGTCGGGGGTTCGAATCCCTCCGCCCCGACCATCTAACCTCTTCCCTTTCAACAAGTTTGACCGAGGAAGCAGGGGGTGATACCAAGAGTGATACCACTTTGCCGGGAGTTTTCCCATGCAGGTGAATATCACCAAGCGTATCGACACCCCCGAAGGCAAACGCTTCTGCCCTGTCGTCGTCGGCCCCAACGGCCGCATCAAGCCCGATTGGGTGACGGCGAATGACCGGCAGGAGAAGCATCCGGAAGGCGCCTACTACCTCGACTGGAACGAAGACGGAAAGCGTAGACGGATGTCCGTCGGCGCGGACGCTGCTGCTGCATACAACAGCCGCGCTCGAAAGCAAAGAGAGCTCGATGCGATCGCGGCAGGTCTTGTTGTTTCGAACCCCATTGAAAACGACTCCCGCCTCCGCATTCGGTCCGCGGTAGACGATTTCCTCGAGGAAATCCAACTCACCAGGCAAAGAAAAACGTGGCTGGGATATCGTGTTTCCCTCGGTTATTTTCAGGAGTCCTGCGACAAATGCTTTCTTGAGGAGATCGAGAGGAAAGATCTGCTGCGTTTCGCTGCGTTCCTGCGCGATACGAAAAAGCTCGCCCCGCGTACGGTGCACAACAAGTTCGCCGATGTGCTGACCTTCCTCCAGGCTCAAGGAATGCCGAAACTGATTGGAAAGAATGACCACCCGCGCTTTATCGAGCAGGAAGTTGACATCTACGAAGACGAAGAGCTGTCGCAACTCCATGCTGTGTGCTCACCGTACCACAGCACACTCTACGATTTTTTTCTTATGAGTGGCTTTCGCGAACAAGAAGCGATGCACGTTCTCTGGAGTAACGTCCGCTTCCACGCAAACGTCATCGAGATGCGCTGGAAGCCTCAGTTCAATTGGACCCCGAAGGCTTACAAGGAGCGCGAAGTTCCTGTTCCGAATGAACTGCTGGACATTCTGGAGGCACATCGTCGATCGCTGCCTGCTCTGCGCTCCTCTGCCCAGGCGCTGGTTTTTAGCACCGCGAGCGGAAGACGGGATACCCACATGCTCCGCGCGCTCAAACGAAATGCGAATAAAGCCGGGCTGAATCCAGATGATTTCTGGCTTCACAAGTTCCGAGCTACGTTCGCTACCACACACCTTCAGGCGGGCATTGACCTCAGGACTGTCATGACGTGGATGGGACAGACCAATCTGGAGAGCATCATCCGCTACTTGAAGCCAGCAAGAAATCGGTCCGTAATCGAAAAGGTCAATTCGAGTTTCGCAAGCCGCAACAGGGCTCGGCTCCGTCTCATCACCGGTGCCGCATGAGTTCGGTCTGATGTCGGACGGCCGCATATCGTTCCCTGCCATCAGAGCCTTGAGTAGCCGCGACAAGTGCCGGAGGAGTCACTCTCCGGCACTCGCTTTTACTGAAGAACTAGAAATCTCCAAAATTTGACCGAATTCTCAACAGGAGAGATGGTCTCAAAGTCCCGCTCCTCGCGGGAATTACGGAGGAACCGATGATCTTAGCCGAAATTGTCGAAGGCAAGAAAGAAGCTCTCCGCGTGGAGGAAGTTGCCCGGATCTTGGATGTCTCGATCAAAAAGATCTATAGGATGGCCGCAAAGGGCCAAATTCCCTGCCTCAAAATCTCCCATTCGATCCGATTCGACCCTCACGATATTGCGGTCTGGCTGAGAGGCCAATCCAGTGCAGGACCCATCCCGTCCGTCCCGGTTTCACCTCGCAGCTATCTCGGACAGAGAAGCAACGACCGGCACTTCAGCCGAGTGTCGCGTCCATTTGACCGAGTTCTTGAGCGGCCGGAGTCTGCGCGCTCTGGGGCTTAAACGAGCGGCAATTTGACCGAGTTTTGAGATCGCCTCATGCTGGCTCTGCATTCGAGGAGGCCCGAGTGACGAGACGACCCAAGTTTCTCATCATCGCGGTATTGCTAACGTTTCTCGACGTGGCGGTGGTTGTTTGTCGCGGCTGGCCAGTTTGGGCGACGCGGTCGGGCGACCTTTGGAATCGGGGGGCTCGTTGTTCTGCTGGCGTCGTTAGGGGCCACGTCGCTGGCGAATGTCTGGGCCCAAGTGGTTCCCGTACTAGACGATCCGGCTTTCGGCCGGAGAGCCGACCGTGAGCAAAGTGCGGTTCCGATTCCAGTAAAAGTGCGAGGACAGCTCGATGTTTGATTCAATCGACGACCTGGGAACCAAACTCTCGGCCACCGGCTACTTCATCGACCCGGTGATGACCCAGGTGGTCTTTCTCGCCGCCAAGCTGCAAAAGCCGCTGCTGCTCGAAGGGCCTGCGGGCTCGGGCAAAACGCAATTAGCGGTCTCGGTTGCCGTAGCCGCGAGAACACACGTCGAGCGATTGCAGTGCTACCGCGGTGTGACCGAGGACAAGGCTATCGGCCGTTTCGACGAGGGCCTGCAGCGTCTCTACATGGAGTTCTCAAAGGGCCAGCACGAAGACTGGCAGAGCGTTCAGACGAATCTCAAGGGGCGGGACTTCTTCCGTCCCGGTCCCCTGATGCGGGCGCTCGAATGCGAGCGGCCCTGCGTGCTGCTCATTGACGAGTTAGACAAAGTCGACGATGGTTTTGAAGCCATGCTGCTGGAAATCCTTTCCGCATGGCAACTTTCGATTCCGGAATTCGGCACGGTTACGGCAAAGAGCATACCGTTTGTCGTGCTCACCAGCAACGAGGAGCGCCGTTTGGGAGACCCGATACGCCGGCGCAGCCTCTATGTGCGTGTCGAGCACCCGACTCCGGAGCGCGAAGCGGAGATTATCGCCAGCCGAACTCCGAAAGCGGACGGGAAGTTTCACCGGGAGATGGCGGGGATCGCGCTCTCGTTCCGCAATTACTCGCTCGAAAAACCGCCATCCGTCTCGGAAATGATCGATTTCGCCAACGCTCTGCAGTTGCTCGGAACAGATCACGTCACCGCCGAGCTGCGCGATGTTCTTTTGCCCTTCCTTGCCAAGACCGAAAAAGACCGCAGGCACCTCCTGCTCCGCGAAGGATTCAAGAGCCTGCTTGACGACGGTGCACGTTTTGCGCAAGGTCTCGCGCTTCACGAAGGGACAAGTTCATGAGGCGATGGCTGCTCCTGCTATTGTTCGCGTTTCCCCTGTTCGGCTTTGGACAGGCCGATCCGGCGCCGGCGGCGGCCTTGGTTCGCCAATATGCGGCGCACTATCGCGTGCCTTCCGAGTTAATCGCCGCGTTGATCGACGTAGAGTCGCGATGGAATCCGAGGGCAGTTTCCGATAAGGGGGCGATGGGGTTAATGCAACTCATGCCGGCGACTGCCAAACGATTCGGCGCCTTCGACCCGTTCAATACCGAACAGAACATCGCGGCAGGCACGCGTTATGTGACAGCTCTGATGTGGGAGTTCCACGGGGACCTGCGCCTAGTGACCGCAGCCTACTACGCAGGCGACCGCGGCATCGCACGTGAGCAACTCGATTATCACAATCCGGATGTTGTGGCCTATGTAGAGGGGGTCCGAAGGCATTACGTGCTTCGCAAGTATCCGGCCGTACGGCTGTCAAGGAGGTCGACCCCATGAAACTTCGCTGGCTCATCCAGATTGCGGTTCTGATTCCGCTGCGAATTAGCGCAGCCGACACGCCCGTAGGGGCACGTGTCGCCACCATTACTATCAATCCTCGCGAGGTGACGGTCCTTCACCTGCGGCCGGAGTTTGAGTCGACGATCCGCATGCCGGAAGAGATCACCTCCGTCATTCTCGGCAGCCCTGGCGAGTTTAAAGCCGAGCACAGCGAGGGAGAACCGGAGTACGTCTACGTCAAGCCCATCACCAAAGACCCCGCACAGTCGAATCTGCTCATTGCGACAAGATCGGGTCAGCACGTGACGTTGGAGCTGGTTAGCGATGGCGACGGTGTTACGAACCAATCCCAGCCAGTTGACTTCCTGATCGAATACAAGGCCTCGCGGAGCTTCCTGATTGCCGATGATTCCCCCACCCCGGCGATGCCAAGCCGACCCAGTAAGCAACCGGATCATGACACGGGTGCCGGGGATGCGAGCTCAGGTTTCACAACGCTATCGAGTCTCGACGAGGAGTTCAGGCAGCAGCAGAGAATCAATGCGCCCAAATGGACGAAGTGGCAGGACAAGCAGATTGAGACATCGATTGGCGACATGCGGCAGTGGAGCAACGAGACCGTGATCTCCTATTCCATCCTGAACAGCTCGAATGAACCAGTCGAGATCGTTCCGCCTCAGATCCAGATCACCGGACGCCAGGCGACAAAGAAGAAAAAGAAGGAAGGCAAAGGCATCATTTCGGACCAGTTGGAGATCCGCGACTACAGATTGAGCACGACCCGGCTTGAGCCCGGAGCGCGCGCTGACGGCGTGGTTGTGTTCGATCGGCCGAATTTCAAGGAATCGACGGAGAAGCTGTTCTTGCAAATCGCGCAGGCAGACCAGGTAGATCGTCCAGTCCTGATCCGGTTGCCATTTACTCCACCCATCTCGGGCGATGGCAAGTAGAGAGGAGATGCAAAAGGTCATGAGTGTCACCGACAACAACAGGAACGGAAGCGGCGGATCGCCGTCGTCAGTGATGGCTCCCGCAGGGCCGATCGTTGAAGATCCCTCGACGCAGGGTCCCGATAGCAACCAGGAGCCCGCTCCGAAGTTCGCGACCCGAGCTGACGTCAAGGGAGTCGAAGGAATCAGCAAGAGCAAGCTGATTCTTCTTGGCAGCGGACTGGCCGTTGCGGTCCTCTTCTTTGTCTTTACGGCTATCGTCGGCAAATCGCCGAGGAGGCCGGCTCCAGTGAAACAGGGGTCTCAGTATCAGCAATCAAAACAAGAGCAAGCGACTCCCTCCAAAAGCAGCGTGACGCCGCTGATGGACACCCCACGTACGCCAGCGCCGGACAACACGACCGGTCAACTTGGGCCAGGCGATATTCGTCGCACACGCACGATAAATGGCGCCGAAACCACCAAGCCATTCGCCGGCAAGCCTGCCGTCGCTAGTTCTCTGGGAGCAGTGCCTTCCTTCGCAGACACACAGCAGAAGTGGGAAGATCCGACTCCCTACGGCGGGGCTCCGCCGGCAGAGACACCGCAAACGCAGCAAAACAGTTTGAAGGAGCCATCCCTCATCTTTGTGCGGAGCCTGGTGCAGAACCAAGCCAGCCTCGTACCCAAGGTCAATGGGGATGACGATGGCACACCACGATTGGAACTCACACCGGGAACGCGCATTCAAGCGAAGCTTGAAACGCAGATATCGAGCGCAGTGCAGGCTCCTGTGGTCGCCGTAGTCGAATACACATACGCCATCGGCGACAGAATCATTGTTCCCGCCGGGGCGCGTGTGTACGGCCAACTCCAGCAGGCCGATCGAAGTGGACTTGTCAGCGTGAAATTCGACGAGATCGAATTGCTCGACGGTGCGCGAGAGAAGATCGACGCGGTGGGCACGGGGATCGATCTCGGGCCAATCAAGGGAAATGTCTACGGAAAGAACACGGGCAAGAACTTCTTTGTGCGTGTAGCGTCCGGCCTCGGTTCAGTGCTTGCGGAAGTGGCCGGCAACAATTCGAGCGCCGCGTTCTCGGAAGATGACATGCTGCGCGAGCGGCTGGCCGAAAACATTGGCACTGCGGGCGACTCCGAAGTGATGAATCTCGATGCGAACAGCCGCGTCGTCGTTTCCGTCCCCGCGGACACTAAGATCTACGTAGTCTTCACCAAGCACGAACAGACCCCCTCTGAGCTTCACAAAGTAGCTCCCACAGCTCAGTAGAGCGGCCACACCTTCTCTCTTCTTGTCGCCCTGGCTCAATCCGCCAGGGCGTTCCTTTGGGGGCCATCTTGCGTCATACCCTATTCGGTTCGGAGCATTCTTGTCTCTTGATGCTGCTGTGGGTTACCGATCATTCCGATTCGTGCGCGCTGAAATGGGCAAAGATCGATCCGGTTGACTCATCGTGCAGTTGAGCAATGTTCGCTCCCGTTGCCCCAAAAGTGCGGTTGAGTAAAGGTCGGTCCGGTTGACCCAGAGTGTAGTTGAGTCATCTTCGCTCCCGATTGCTCAATTCGGAAATGAGCAAAGATCGCTCCCGATGACTCACTGTGCAGTTGAGCAAGGATCGTTCCCGTTGACTCAATTCGCGATTGAGTCAAGATCGGCCCCAATGCCCCAAAGTGCAGTTGAGGCATCTTCGATCCCGATTGCTCAATTTGGAATTGAGCAAAGAACGGTCCCGATGCCCCACAGTGCAGTCGGGCAAAGATCTGATTTGTCCAGCAATGGCCAGATGGTCGCTTCGGATGGACGGGAGTGGATAGCAGCAACTGGCTGGATATAAAAGGGAAACTTATTCATCCAGCGATTCAAGCAATTTGGCCTGCGCCTTCAAGAAAATCTCGATTCGGTTGGAGGTCCAGACCGCAACACCCGTTCCGAAAAAATCAGTATCTTCGGTCCAGACCGCGCAATTCAGAGCCAGCGCGGTAGCCAGCACCGGCCAATCATCCTCATCCCGCCCGCGCAGCCGCTCCCTGGCATCCGCTTCGGAGACGCCATAGGATTCGGCATCGACTGACACCACGAGAGATTGCAGGTAATGGAGAGTCGCGGGAACGTCAGCAGCCGACTTTCCTCTTTGGATCAATAGAGGCGGGAGATACTTTTCGGCATCCGCGTAGGCGGCATCGGGCGCATAGAACCGAATTCCGCGGCTCGCATACTCTTCGAGAAATTGACGCACGCGCCGCCCCAGGACGGCGCGAATGAGAATGTTGGCGTCCAGAACGATCATTTCAGCGCGTGGCGGCCTTTCCGCGACGACGCGCCTTTTTGAACTCGGCGACGATCTCTTCCTCGTTCACATCTGCAAGTGCTTCCGCGAGCCGATCGGCGGCAAGCCGGAGTTCGGCAAGGTCTGCCGACTTCACCGGTTTACGCGGCGTGGGGACGTAGACGCCGAGTGTTAGTCCGCGGCGGGTCACGGCTACTGGTGCGTCGGATTCGAGAAAACGGGCCATCTGTTCCCGGAACTCGCGCACTCCAACTTTGATTGCAGGCATGGATCCTCCATGTGTACACCTAAGTGTACGCAATATCTGCAGGCCGATGCAAGTGCATTCCTTTTTAGGGGGAGCTCAGACGATTGAAGCTTCGCAAGTTCGAGATGGCCGATAAACGCACGGTTCAAGGCGTGAGAAATATTGCTAACGCCATTTATATTCAATAATTTGAGCCAACTCCTCATCCGTATAACTCCGCGGAATTCGGCATTTGCCAATACGTTCCGCGAATCTCGCCTGAGAACAACGAGCGAGGTCGGATGCCTACCGAAAGGCAGGATTCTCCGAGCTTAGAACGCGAGGGCACGGCAGGATTGTTTTGCTCGTAAATCGACACACCGCGAGCGCCGCAGAAATGATTGTCGCGTTCGCACGCGAGAACAAACTGGCGGCGATTGTTGGCGAAAGGACCGCTGGCCGGTTGCTGTCTGCGACCTCAGTCAAAGTGGGCAATGGATTCCGTCTTGCGTTGCCGACGGGCTCGTATTACACATGGAAAGGCACCGTTCTTGAAGGAACGCCCATTAAGCCGGATCAATCCGTCGAATTCGACTGGCGAGACCGACGGCTTGGAGCTGACCGGCAACTCGATTACGCAATGGCATCGCTTCGAGAGGGTAAAACGGCGAGAGCCAGTTGAACACCCGCCTCAATGATTGACTCGGCGATTATGCGTTAGTTGCGCTGGCCGAAACCTCGCGTTGGTTTGGAACAGTGAAGTACTTGCGTTGGAATAAGAGCGCCAAATTCACCAGTGCAATCATCACTGGCACTTCGACAAGCGGTCCGATCACAGCCGCGAACGCCGCGCCCGAATTGATGCCGAATACTGACACGGCGACGGCGATGGCCAACTCGAAGTTGTTCGAGGCGGCTGTGAACGAGAGCGTCGCTGTCTGCGAGTAATCCGCGCCCAGCTTACGGCCCATATAAAACGACACCAGGAACATGAGAACGAAGTAGATCAGCAGAGGTACAGCGATCCGCAGAACATCGAGAGGCAGACGTACGATGTAGCTGCCTTTGAGCGAAAACATTACAACGATGGTGAACAACAGCGCAACGAGCGTTATCGGCGCAACTCGGGGCACAAAGGCTCGGTCGTACCATTCACAGCCCTTGGCACGGACCAGGACGGTGCGCGTCAGGAATCCGGCGATAAACGGGATGCCAAGGTAAATAAAGACGCTCTTCGCGATCTCGCCGATAGATATATTGACTACGGCTCCGCGCAGCCCGAACCAGCCCGGCAGAACCGTGATGAACACCCAGGAATACACAGAGTAAAAGAAGACTTGGAACAGGGAGTTGAACGCGACCAGCCCGGCAGCATACTGCGTGTTGCCCTTCGCAAGTTCGTTCCACACGATAACCATTGCGATGCAGCGTGCCAGGCCGATCATGATGAGCCCAGCCATGTACTCGGGATAGCCACGCAGGAAGACGATGGCAAGGGTGAACATCAGCATCGGCCCGATCAGCCAGTTCTGCACCAGCGACAGACCCAACACTTTTTTGTTGCGGAAGACCTCGTGCAGTTCTTCGTAGCGGACCCGCGTGAACGGCGGATACATCATGAGGATCAGCCCCGCTGCGATCGGGATTGAAGTTGTGCCAACGCTGAAGCGGTTCAGGAACGGCACGACTCCGGGAGCAAGCCAGCCCAGGGCCACGCCCAACAACATCGCGGCGAAGATCCATCCCGTCAGATAGCGATCCAGGAACGACAACCGACTCTTTTTCATTGTTGTCTCCTAGGACCGGCCTATCTGGTCGATTTCCCGCTTGATTGCCATGTTCTCCAGCGTCGCCAGAGGCAGCGAGAGGAACAGACCGATTCGCCGGTCAAGAACGGTGAACGCATCACGGAATGCACGGGCGATTTCCTCTGAAGTTCCCTTGACTGCGGCGGGATCAGCGATGCCCCAGTGCGCCGTCATCGGCTGCCCAGGCCAGTAAGGACACTGCTCCTTGGCTGCGTTGTCGCATACCGTAAAAACGAAGTCGAGCTTCGGCGCATCCGGGGCGGAGAACTCGTCCCATGACTTGCTGCGCAGACCCGCCGTTGAGAGTCCCGCCGATTCGATCTGTTGAAGTGCTTCAGGCCGCGGTTGCCCAGTCGGATGACTGCCCGCGCTGTACGCCGTGAACTTGCCCTTGCCTTTGTGGTTCAGGATCGCTTCGGCCATGATCGAGCGAGCAGAGTTGCCGGTGCAGAGGAACAGAACATTGTAGTGATCGGCCATTTTCTTATTCCTTTGCTCCCGCCACTGCGGGTGTGCAGCAGCCTGGTTCGCAACACGCGGCTTTGGGCTTGTTGGCGCGAACGAAGGCGCTGAAAAACTTCTCATTCACTTGAGGAGCGATCGAGTCCACGTCAACGCCCGCTTCGGTGAGGAACTGACGGGCATCCTCCACGTTATAGACACGCGTCGGTTCGATCGATATGTCTTCGAATCCGGCAGCTCTCAGCCTGGCACCGTATTCGTTCTCTTCAAGAGCGCCGGCGATGCAACCGACCCACAGCAACATGCTCTTGCGCACCTCTTCCGGTACACTCCCACGAACGACGACATCGGAGACAGCGAACCGCCCGCCGGGTTTCAGCACGCGGAAGGCTTCGCGCAGAACGCGATCTTTGTCCGCAGAGAGATTGATAACGCAGTTTGAGATGATGACATCGACCGTGTTGCCGGGCAGAGGGATATTTTCGATCTCGCCCTTCAGGAACTCGACATTCGTGACGCCCGCCTGCTCCTGATTCTCGCGTGCCAGAGCCAACATGTCGTCCGTCATGTCCAGACCATAGGCTTTGCCGGTTGGACCGACGCGCTTCGCCGAGAGCAGCACATCGATGCCGCCACCGGAGCCAAGATCAAGTACAGTTTCTCCGGGCCGAAGATCGATCAGCGCAGTCGGATTGCCGCATCCGAGAGAAGCCTTGATCGCTTTCTCAGGAATGATCCCTGTTTGGTCCTCACTGTAGAGATTTGTCGTGATCGGATCGCAGCACCGAAGGCCGGGGTCGCAACAGGCCTGCACGCTGCCGGATGCGGCCACAGCACGAGCGGCGCTTCCGTATTTCTCCTTGACCTGTTCCTGAATGTTGGTCGTCGATTCCATGAGAGCATCTCCTCGCATACGTTAAAGCGAATGTATTATCTTGTGGACGTATCTGTCAAGCCGCATATAATAGTTCTGTGACTCATTCCCCGAAGAACTACGACTTGGCACTGCTGTTTGCAGCGCTCGCGGATCGCACCCGGCTCAGGCTGTTGAACCTGATGAACGGTAAGGAAGTCTGCGTCTGCTACTTCGTGGAGATCCTTGAGCAGAGCCAGCCAAAGATTTCACGACATCTTGCCTACTTGCGTCGCGCCAGCATTGTCGCTGCTCGCCGCGAGGGGAAGTGGATTCATTACAAGATCGTTGTGCCGAAGCACGCTGGCGCTGAACGCATTCTGAACGAGACGCTCGCGGTTCTTAGGGAAGACAAGGCGATGCAGGCTGACCTGTCGAGATTGACGAAGGCCTGCTGTGCTCCCCAGAAACTTCCGGCACTCGACGGAGCGCCGACACCGCGAACAGTTGAAGCGCTTGCCTGCTCCTCCTGCTGACCTGACGCCTTCAGGCCGTGTCACTCGTTCACCCGTGCGCCTGCTCTCATCTGATCTGCAGAGGGTAGTAATAGGCAGCCTGATCCTGCTCGTGCGTGGTCGAGAGGAAATATGGTCCGGCAGCGGCCTTTCGGAGATCTAGACCGGTCGTGATCTCTTGCTGCTCTCCATTTGCCACCGTGGTAGAGGTCCCCTCGGCGACGACACCATTTCCGTTCTGATCACGAGTGATTGCGACCAGGTACAGTCCAGGCTCACTATGGCGCGGAAGAATGATCGTCAATCTCACCGATGCAGCCGGCAACGACACCGATTCCAGTTGTCCTGGCTGCTCGCCGCGAACAGTTCCCGCATCCCAGAGATTCACCGTCTTTGCAACCGCTGTAGCGTTGGCTGACGACGGCCCTTTCTCCAACACATACCGAGCCACTACGACCGATACTCCGATCAACGCGCAGGCTGTGATTGCCGCCGTGAACGCCAGTCGCTGCCGGCGCGTTCGATGCTGTTCCCGGAGTTCAAGAAGTTTACCCATGCATTTGCGACAATTTGCGGTGTGATCGATCCGCGGATCAGAGAGCGAAATGCTTTTCGACTTGCGGGCAAGATCCCGAAGAAACCCCTCATCCGGGCAAGATCCGGCGGGAGTCGTTTCGCCGGCGAGGACTCGTCGCTGATGCTGTCGTGTAATCCAGGACTCAAAGCGGTCTTCCGCGCGGGAAGACCGGCGCCAGCTCAGTCGCATTTCGGGGAATCTCCAGGCCGGGACAGTTCTTGGAGCAATGCCTCCAACTCCCGCAAGTATGCACGACGGACCGCCGTATGATCCATCTCCAATTCTCCTGCAATCTCCCGCCAGGTGTATCCCTCCGAGCGCCGGTTGACAACGGCCTGCGCGAAGGGCGAT
Organism: uncultured Acidobacteriaceae bacterium; assembly: GCA_963848805.1. Taxonomy (GTDB): domain Bacteria; phylum Acidobacteriota; class Terriglobia; order Terriglobales; family Acidobacteriaceae; genus Telmatobacter. Next base: position 430,429 of record CAWKFD010000031.1, read on the forward strand.
AGCCGGGAGAGCAACTCATTTGCAAAGACTCTTTTTTCTGCTTCAAGTTCACTGGCGAGAAGCGATTCCATGTCGAGCATCGACCCGGATGGCAGTTCACGGCTCCGCTTGGCCGCAAGCTGTCCCGCCCGGCGGCGAATCACGCTCTTGATGCGAGCAACGAGTTTGTCGGGAGGAGCGTCTGGATGACGCGCAACGTACCGGGATGCGTTGTTGACAGCGTGCTCCATCAATTCACGTGCCGCGTCCTGATCGTTCAAGTAGGTCCGTGCGCACAGGAGAGAGTACGACCATGCTGCTTTCGCAGCGGCCTCCAAATTCTGATCAGAAGCTTGGTGCCCGGTCGTGTAGGCCCAACTCCAGGTCAGGTCTTCCCGGCTAGGATCCGTTGGCGGCATTCGCGAGCATCTGCCCGTGGGGGGATTAACCACCGTCTTAACAGTAGTATAGGCGACCTTCTCTCTTCGCCGTCGAAATAGACCGCCGGAGCAGTGCCCCAAAATGCCTTTTCAGGTGCCTTTAGTAAGTAGGAGGCTCCTCAAAGCCTCTGCGGAAAGCCGCACGAGATTTCGAGACATCAGGGGTTTGACGGCGTCCTCGACGCGATGAATTGGATCGCGCTTCTGCTAGCGACGTGGGCCATGGCTTTCGCGTTGAGAAAGCGACTCCTCAAGAGGTTCCGCAGGCCCAATCACGTAATTTGCCTTGGCAATCACCGGAGATCGGTTATCGAGGCGCGTATGGCAACTCTCCCCAAATTGCCAGAACGGTCCTGCGAGTGGAGCCCCGAAGCTGTGGCCATGGCAGCTCAGGCCAAGGTGCTTTCAGGAACCAAACTCGAACAGCTTGTCATGCGCCTCCAGCGCCTTACCGGGCGTCCTAAGGAGGCATGCTGGCGCTTGGTCATCCAGCACGGAATCAAGGGACGGAAGGATCACCGACGATGGACGGAGTCAGAAATGGAGATCGTCCGGGAGGAACTGGTGAAGCGATCTATCGAAGAGGTGGCGAAGAAAATCGATCGGACACCAAAGGCGATCCGCAACATGCTCAGGAGGAACCAACTCAGCCTGCGAGAAATCCGATGCGATCTTTTTTCCGTGGAAAGCCTGGCAAGCGCGCTTCACGTTCGAAAGGCGGAGGTCGTCTTCTGGATCGAGCAGAACTGGCTTCAGGCTTCAGTCGCCGACCAAGGGAAGCGGCGTTTCTACATCATTACGCCCGAAGCTCTCAAGGATCTGTACAGGCACCACCACACGGACCTCATGAAGCACGGCATTCGGAATCAGTCGCTCTTTGAAGCGTACGTCGAATACTGCTTTGCTCCCAAACATACGGTTGGAGAACAACTGCTGGATGTCCGTCGGGATAAACGCGAACGAGACGCATTTGCAGTCGCCGGGCAGATTGCAGACGGTCTGGATGAAGAAGAGGAGGATGACGATGAAAACGACGAAGAGCCCCGTCACGCCCAGATGGATGAAGGGCGAGACCAAGCGGAATGAGGTCTGCCCCTGCTGCGGAACGCGAATTGAGGCGTCTCGACTGCGAATGCGAGACCTCGCAGTAAACGCGCTTTGCGGGAGTCTTCTCCTCTCCATACTCGTACCGGCCTGCTGGATCGCTGAGCAATGGATGGAGCGGCAATACCTGCGAGATCTGGACCGGATGGTGTGGCACGAGCCGCTAGACAGTTGGAATTTGTGAGCGATTCGTTCATAGCATTTCGCTCGGACCACCTTATTCAGCTCTATTCGATCGCCTTATTCCAGCTTATTTCGCTTCCTGATCAGGCTTTGGCGCTGCGGCCGGAACCACGCAGTTCCTCGCAAATGTCCACGGGTGTCTCTACAACAGCCGTGGCAAGCAAGTGCATAGCTCACTGGTCAACGGGATCAACGTTGTATTGCACGACTAGGTCTACGTCCGCCGGCCCAAAATTTGTCCGGTCGCGTTCAGTCGAGGGGAAAATCAAGGTTGCGTTGAAATGCTCCTTTCCGGAGCGCCGGCGCCCACCCAAGAATGGTATGATCTGCTCGAATTGACAAAGATGTTCCTGCCCCGCGCAGCGGCGCAAACCGGCGTCCGTCCCGATCGCCGTTATATGGAGGGGTGGTCACCATCGAATAAACAGAGCCTTTGCCAATCGGAGTGATGGAAAATAAACGCCGGCTGCTTTGATAGCGCGGCGAGGAGATTGTCATGCCTGGAGTTCGTGCTTTTCCCTCTGTCCCTAAAAAGATTCTCTTGCCCACGGACTTTAGCCCATCGTCCCAGTCGGCTCTGGAGATGGCGGCGGACCTTGCCCAGCACTTTAAGGCGGAACTTCAACTCGTCCATGTGATCCTGTTGTTTCCGACCACGAGCATGCCTGACCTTATTCCCGAAGGCGAATTCATGCGAGAATCCAGGCGATATGCAGAACAGCAATTTGAGAAATGCCATGCAACCCTGGCTGCAAAAGGTATCAAGGCGAGCGCCAGCGTGGAAGCCGGCATGGATGTGGCCGGGGCCATCATGGAGGTGGTGGACCGCGACCATATCGACATGATCGTGATCTCTACCCACGGCATCTCGGGGTGGCATCCGCTGGTCTTTGGTTCGATTGCCGAAAAGGTTGTGAAGCTTGCAAAATGCCCGCTCCTGCTTTTGCGCTCAACCAACCCTGAGTAAAGGGGAAGCAGTCGCTCGCGCCGCCGAACGGGATGGCAGCGGTGTACTTAGCGGCCGAGTTAGCTAACCCGCCAGTGCGTTCAAGGGCGCACGCCTCTGAGACGAAAATCCCAGTCGAAATGAGCAAAATTTGACAGCCAGGGATCGTCGTGCGTGACAATCTCGCGGAGAGTGGCTCACAGGCCCTACCCAGCCCGGCGGGGTAACGCCCATGAACGAATTACCACGGCGCACGATTCTTCTTGTTGACGACGAACCGACTGTTCGCGAAACCATGGCCATGTTGCTGAGGGGGGCCGGCTACGACGTCACAACTGCGGTCCATGGACTCGATGCGCTTGCGCAACTCAAGTTGACAGTTCCGGATATCGTAATCTCCGATCTCAACATGCCGGAAATGTCGGGATTCGACCTCATTCCCTTGATGCGCCAGAACTTTCCTTCGATTCCGATCGTTGCGATGAGCGGCGTTTATCCGCTGAATGATCGTTCCCCTTCCGAAGTGGCCGCCGATCGGTTCTATACCAAGGGGCAATGCCGTCCAGAAGAGCTTTTGCGCATTGCTGCCGAATTGATTCACGCCTAATGGGCTCGGGCGCCGGATTTGCGGCGACCACCGCCTCCCGGGCAAATCTAATGGGGCGAGAGCGAGCCCAGCCAAGCCCTACGCTATGCTGATGGAGACAGGGTCTGGCGATCAAGCATGGAGGTGGCCGCGGGGCTATGCGTTCAGTAGCTCAGATCGCAAAGCGGTGCATAATTGGGTCTCTACTGGAGATCGCATCCATCTGCGTCGCTTCTCATCCCACTACGCTTGCCGGCCAGAAAACGATTGCCCCAATACATGCTGATTCCTCTGCCGGCCACCAGGTGAGTGAGTTTGACGTCTTTTCCGGGCTGGCCGCGCGCCAGGGCTGGAAGAAGACCCATCTGGATCGGCTCTCCGTTGTTCGAACCTACAAGGTAAAGAACCGCAAATCCAACGTCCTTGCTGAAGAAACCGTAGCCGTGGACTACAGGGCGCCACGGACGGAATGGTTCAGGCCTATCTCGGGCAAAGGATCGTCGTACATCCGGCGCCACGTATTTCAACGGTTGCTGAACTATGAGGCGAAAAAGGTGCGAGACGGCGAAGATCCAGACGATTTGATTACTCAGCAAAACTATTCCTTGCAGGTGTCGGGGAGAGAGTCGATCAACGGCTCGGATTGCCTTGTGGTTCGCGCTGTTCCAAGACACATAAGCAGGGATCTGTTCGATGGCAACATTTGGATCGACAGCCAGGATTTTGCGATCGTGAGGATCAGCGGACGCCTTGCCAAAAGCCCGTCATTTTGGATCAAAGAGGTTAATTTTCAACGATACTATCGGAAGGTCAACGGGTTCTGGCTTCCCTCGAGGGAAGAGGCGGCATCAAGTGTCAGGATATTCGGCACGGAGACGCTGACGGTCGACTTCATGCAATATAAAGTACTGGGTACGGAGACAGAACTGCCTGTTTCGGGCGGTGTGAACACGGTGTGCGCGGAAGCGAAGTGCCGGTTCCGAAATCGGTGGAGTCTGCACGGCGGCGGGGCGTCCTCGCTGCGCTGACCGGAGTTTCGATCAGAACAGCGGCAGCATGCACACCGCACATGGCAACCACGCCTGCCCACGCCAGAGCCTGGGAAGATGTTCTCGTGAACAATGACCTATTCGTCTTGACGACCCTCCTACGCACAACGTGCCAATCCCGGTTCACCCCGGAATATCAATAGCTCCGCAGCCCGAGGCTTTCGAAGCCCGCCTCTGCAGCACCCATTTACGCAATGAATCCTTTCCTGAATCCTTTCCGGGCATGCCGCTCGATACTGGCCGGATCCAGAATTCTATACGTTGCCAACTTGAAAACGTCGCTGACCAGCGCCCAGGCAATTGCGTATCCCCATACGAAGAACGCCCAATGCCAACCCAGCGGCGCCACAAACACTCCATAGACCGAGATGAGCGTGGCGATCGTTTGGGTGCCGAGCACGGCGATGAGCAGAATTCGTGCCGGCCGGATGGACCAGAATGGGCCCCGCGTGCGTGTGAGGAAGATGGTCAAATGTCCTGCTACCGAGAGCATCAGGTACATCATGGTCTGGATGCGCGCATGGTCGAGGTGAAATACGCGGTCGCCGAGATAAAACAGGCCGAAGGCTGCTATCGGCCCCACAGTGCCCAAAACTGTGGCGATACCCAGCACCATCTTCATATTCCAGGCTTCGGGCTGATTTTTGTAACGAACGTTGTCGTAAGCGATCGAAAGGATCGCGCCGTCGTTGAGCAGCGCCAGCATCACGATCATCACCGCCGTCAATGGGTAGAAGTTGAAGACAAGGATCGCAGCGGCCATGAAGAGGAGAACGCGCAAGGTTTCGGTGATGCGGTAGATCGCGTAGCTGTTCATCCGCTGAAAGATTTTGCGGCTTTCTTGAATCGCCTCGATGATGACCGAAAGCCCCGGCGTCATCAACACGATGTCGGCCGCCGCGCGCGCCGCGTCCGTTGCACCTGAAACCGCGATGCCGCAATCCGCCTTCTTCAGGGCGGGTGCGTCATTGACGCCGTCGCCGGTCATGCCGACAATGTGTTTGCGTTGCTGCAGGACGTCGACAATGTGGAATTTATGTTCGGGAAAGACCTGAGCGAAGCCATCGGCCTTCTCGATGGACTCGGCCAGCTGCGCGGTCTCGTGCCGTTTGGCGTCGCCGAAGCTGCTGGCGTCGAGAATGTTCGTACCCAGCCCCAGCTTGGTGGCGGTTTCCTTTGCGATAGCGATTTGATCTCCGGTCACCATCTTGACGTTCACGCCCATTTTTCTCGCGGTCGCGATGGTCGTTCTGGCGTCTTCGCGCGGCGGATCGAAAAGCGGCAACACGCCAAGAAACTGCCACTCTCCCTGCCCGTCGGCGCGAGCAACGCCCAGAGAGCGGAAGCCGCGAGAGGCAAATTCATTCACCGCCTTCTCTACCGACGCCTTGACCTGCGCGGCGTTGGCTGAGAGGGCCAGGATTACCTGCGGCGCGCCTTTGGTCGTCTTGAATGTTTCCCCGCTTCGCGCGTTGACCGTTGCTTCAGTGCGCTTGTGCACGGGATCGAAGGGCTGAAAATGGACCACGTTGTATTGCTTCAGAACCCCTGGATCCTTCAGGCCTCCGAGCACCGCGAGATCGATGGTGTCGTTATTTTCAGCACGTGAGGCCAGCGAGGCACTGAGGATGACCTCGTCGACAGTGACGCCTGCGACGGTGAAGGGATCGCCCAGCGTCAGTTTGTTCTGGGTCAGCGTGCCTGTCTTGTCGGAGCAGAGGACGTCTACGCCGGCCAGCTCTTCGATGGCCGCCAGGCGCGTGACGATCGCTTCCTTTTTGGCTAGCAGGCGCGCACCAACCGCCATGGTCACCGACAGCACCGTGGGCATGGCCACGGGAATCGCGGCTACGGTCAGCACCAGTGCGAACTGCAGCGTGGTGAGGGCCGGTTCTCCGCGGAAAATCGCGACCACGATGATGATAGCGACGATAACCGCTGCAAAGATGATCAGGAAATTACCGATATTGAGTACTGCGCGCTGGAAATGACTGACGGTGTGCGCTTCCTGGACGAGCTCTGCGGTCTTGCCGAAGTATGTGTTCTGGCCCGTGCCGTAGACAAGAGCATCGATTTCGCCTTGGCGAATGATCGAGCCGGAGTAGACTCCTTCGCCGGCCTTACGTTCGACCGGCAACGACTCCCCTGTCAGCGCGGACTGGTCCACTTCGATCGGGTCTCCATCCAGCAGACGCGCATCGGCCGGCACAATATCGCCCAGTCGAATACGGATCACGTCGCCCGGCACCAACTCGCGCAACTTCGCCGTAATCCACTGGCCGCTGCGCCTCACCTTGGTCTGGATCGCGAGGCGAGCCTTGAGCGCGGCGATGGCGTTGCCCGCCTGATGTTCTTCCCAGAAGCCGACCACGGCGTTGGAGAAAAGAAGAAGCAGGATGATGAAGAAATCCGGCCAATGCTTGACCACGCCCGACAGGATCACGGCGACTTCAATCATCCACGGGATTGGACCCCAGAAATAGGTGAGGAACTTCAGAAACGGATTGATTTCCTTCTCTTGAATTTCGTTGGGTCCATATTGGATCAAACGCTTGTCTGCATCCGCCTGGCTGAGACCACCCGCGGACGATCCCAATATCCTCTCCACTTCCTCGATGGGTAAAGTTTTCAAATCGTCTTTCGCATCGGTTTTCGATGCGGGTCCAGTTCCCGGAGCCTTCCATTGGTCGGCGTTGGAGCTCATAATGGGCCTTTCTTTGATCGTTCTGTGAGTTAGAGATCGATGTCGGCAAACGCTGCGAACCTTCAACACGCTCTTCGGAATTGCTATGCTTCATTTAGCCACTTACGCGCTTCAGCGCGGTTGGTGTTTTCAAAGTAGCGGGTCGTAGCTTTTGTGAATGGCTTGAAAAACATAGCCATACCGTGCTGCCATTTCTTGTCCCCGACCATGGCGAGCCGGTCGATGTCGGAGAAGTGCCTCACGTCGAACTTAAAGTCTTCCCACACGGCGCCGGCATCCCAGCCATGAAATCCCGTCATGTCGAAGAGCACACGAAGTTTTCCGTGTTCCATTAGGAGCCGCTCGAATTCAGAAGTCAAGTGCTCGTAATCCGCTGCTACCAGCTTCCCAAGAACATGAATAACGAGAACCTTTCCGCTGTCTTCTTCTTTTAGCTGGATGGGCATGGTGAACTCCTTTGGTGCGCATCGGGTCAGATTGCCTTCCACTTCCAGTTTCGTATCTCCGGAAGATCCTGGCCGAATTTGCGGATGTATTGCTTGTGCTCGATGAGCTTGTCCTTGAGCTGCTGCTTGAGGTAGATTCCCTTGTCTCCCGTTTGCGGAAGGCGGTCGATCGTGTCCATGACGAGATGGAAACGGTCCAGCTCGTTCATCACCGTCATATCGAATGGCGTGGTAATTGTGCCCTCCTCCTTGTAGCCGCGGACGTGGATGTTGTTGTGATTCGCACGGCGGTACGTCAGCCGATGAATCAGCCACGGATAGGCATGGAAGGCGAAGATGACCGGCCTTTCCCTGGTGAAGAGTTCGTCGAATTCGATCTCGCTCAACCCGTGCGGGTGCTCACTCTGCGGTTGCAATTTCATTAAGTCGACGACATTGACGACGCGGAGCTTCAGGTTCGGCAGATGCTCGCGCAGAATCGATACCGCTGCCAGCGTCTCCAGCGTGGGAACGTCGCCGCAACAGGCCATGACCGCGTCGGGCGCGGCGCCCTGATCGTTGCTGGCCCACTGCCAGATCCCAATGCCTTCCGTACAGTGCTTGACGGCTGCGTCCATCGTGAGCCATTGCGGCGCCGGGTGCTTGCCCGCGACCACGACATTCACGTAGTGGCGGCTGCGCAGACAGTGGTCCATCACCGACAGGAGGCAGTTCGCGTCAGGCGGGAGATAGACGCGAACGACCTCGGCCTTCTTATTAACGACATGATCGATGAAACCGGGGTCTTGGTGGGTGAAGCCGTTGTGATCCTGCCGCCAGACATGCGATGCAAGCAGATAATTCAGCGAAGAGATCTTTCGCCTCCACGGCAGGCTCGCTGTGACCTTCAGCCATTTGGCGTGCTGGTTGAACATCGAATCGACAATATGGATGAAGGCCTCGTAACAGTTGAACAGCCCGTGTCGGCCGGTAAGCAGATACCCTTCGAGCCAGCCCTCGCATTGGTGTTCGCTGAGCATCTCCATGACGCGTCCCTGCTTGGCCAGGAATTCGTCGTTCGGCACGGTCGCAGCATCCCACTGGCGCTTGGTTATCTCAAATACGGCGGTCAGGCCGTTGGAAATGGTCTCGTCAGGGCCGAAGATTCTGAAATTCCTCTGCTCTGCGTTGAGCTTGGCCACGTCGCGAAGAAAGGGTCCAAGCACATGCGTATCGCCGATACCGGGCGACCCCGGCGTGGGCACCTCGGCTGCATAGTCGCAGAAATCCGGCATCCGTAAATCGCGGAGGAAAATGCCGCCGTTGGCATGGGGATTGGCGCCCATGCGTCGGTCGCCCTTAGGCGCAAGTTCGGCCAGTTCCGGTTTCAGCCGTCCCTGCTCATCGAAGAGTTCCTCCGGGTGGTAACTCTTCAGCCACTCTTCCAGCAGCTTCAGGTGTTCGGGATGGTCGGCGGGGTCGGAGAGCGGGACCTGGTGCGCACGAAAGGTGCCTTCAACCTGCAGGCCATCGACAATCTTCGGGCCGGTCCAGCCCTTGGGACTGTTGAGAACGATCATCGGCCAGCGCGGGCGCTCTGTCTTGCCGTGCTGGCGTGCGTCCTGCTGGATTCTCTTGATCTGCTCCACTGCCTCATCGAGCGCGGCGGCCATGGCTGCGTGCATCAGATTCGGCACGTGGCCCTCGACGAAGATCGGCGTCCATCCATACCCGCGCAGCAATTGGTCCAACTCCTCGTGAGTAATACGCGCGAGGACGGTCGGGTTGGCAATCTTGTATCCGTTCAGATGCAGAATCGGCAGGACCGCACCGTCGGTGGCGGCATCGAGAAACTTATTCGAATGCCATGCGGTGGCTAATGGTCCGGTTTCGGCTTCGCCATCGCCCACCACGCAAGCGACGATCAGATCGGGATTGTCGAGCACCGCTCCAAATGAGTGACTTAGTGAATAGCCCAGTTCGCCGCCTTCGTGGATAGAGCCGGGCGTCTCGGGCGAAGCGTGGCTCGGAATCCCGCCAGGAAATGAAAACTGGATGAATAACTTCCGCAATCCCTCCTCATCCTGACTAATATCCGGATAGATCTCGCTATAAGTACCTTCGAGATAGGTGTTGCCTACGACCGCCGGACCACCGTGTCCCGGGCCGGAGACATAGATCGTGTCCAAGTCGTACTTCTTGATGACGCGGTTCAGGTGCACATAGATAAAGTTCTGCCCGGGTGTCGTGCCCCAATGCCCAAGCAGCATATGCTTTACGTCAGCGAGTTCAAGCTTACGTTTGAGCAGTGGATTGTCATAAAGATAAATCTGTCCAACCGAAAGATAGTTTGCGGCGCGCCAATAGGCGTCCATTTTATCCAACAGTTCAAAGGACAAGGTCGTTTCCGCAACGCCGCTCCGGGTCAATCCCATTTAACACCTCCATTGGTGCATTAAGTCCACCATTTCGAATCGGTGGCTGATATTGTCCTCTGCCTCATTTCCGCGCCGGAGCCGATGCAGTCAAATCAGCGTTGCCAGAAAATTTCTGAGGCTTCCAGTGGTACGGCAACGCAATCATGGCGCGGCAGGATTCGGGCGGCAAAGTCGAGGGCCGGCCGAGTCATCGGCACTGCGGCGTGGTAAACGTAGTTGCCGGCCCCACCCTCAATCTTCTCGTCCCGGTGCATTTCGTGAGAGACCGGCGCTTCTCCCTTGACAGCTTCAGCATACAACTCAACCCGGACCGAATTTGGGTCCAGGTTTCCAAGATAGACCTGAACCTCGAAGTCATGCTCCACTCCATGCTGTCTTTACTTTCACCTCGCCGAAACGAAGCGTGTTCCACGTTTGTTCCAAAATTTGTTCCCAATTGGCGATCTGCTGGCGCATCGCGCCACGGTTGGCGGAGCGGGAACAATAGGCCTCGGCCGCCGGGAGATAGTGTTGTTCGGTGTATTCGTGAACGGTGCGGTTGGCGGAGAAGCGTGGCGCCAACTGCGCCATGCTTTCCCGCATCCGCGCAACCCAGGCCGCTGGAACCCCAAGCAAGCCGCGCGAGGCCAGTTAGTTGCTGATGGCGCCACCCGCGCCCAGGATCGCTATCATGCGGACTCCCATCATTATTAGGATGAGGCTCGCAGGCCCTACGGATTTGAGTCCGGACCGATTCTCATACCGCACATCTTCAAGGCAGCGCTAAACATCTGCGGAAAACTTGATATCGTGCCAGGGTAAATCGAGAGACCTCAGGAGCTAGAGCCGAGGCTATTGTTCTTTAAGCAGTGATTGGACCGCTCGGTCAGCATGAGTCTTGGGCGTCACTCTGCGGTTCCAAGTCCGGCTTGCGCCTTTGCTGGATGACGCGTATCGGTTCCTGCGGGTTCGGCGGTATCCCGCGTGAATATCTGATGAGTAGCCCAATAAATCCCCTCGACCCATCCCGTAGGGATGAGCAAGGATCGATTGGAAAGCCATTCCTCCAGCTTCACATCAAGGTAACTGAGGTGCCATCGCTCCTCGTCCAGGACGAATCCCTCAAGGCAGGCTTTACCTCCATGCGGTACGAAAACTTCGTATCCAAGTACGTGCGAAGTGCTGCGCAGGTGACGATCTTCCCCGGTCGGCACTGGATACTCTCTGTATGCTGGCAGTGACGAAAGGCCGAATTCGCTCCTGATCCAATTCCCGAAAGCCCCGTAGTACGCTTCCATCGCAATTTCCTCTTGACGTGACACCGGCTTTTCCGTGTCCATGTTCGGACTGTTGCGCACCTGTTCTTTCGACAGGCGGACATGGCAGATCCTTTTTTGCCAATCGGGGCGCTCAACAACGGCAGTGGGAAGAACCACCTCGCGGTTGGCCAACCAGCGTCCCACATCGACTACCAGGAAGCGGACCTTCCACGATCTGTCGTCGAAAAGAAAGGTGCGAATACGGCCGATCTCCCCATCGACAGTGTTTACGTTGTGCCCAACGAGTTCCTTAAGTTCGTGGAACATGACTCCTCCGGAATGCAGTACGAATTGTGAGCCCATATTTTCTACAGAGTACACCCATCAGCTTTGCCGTGGACTTCGATCAGGCGGAACGCCACGAACGATTTGCCAGCAACGATATTCTTGCCTCATTTGATAGCGCATCCGCAGGAAGATTGGCACTTTCTCAATTCGCAACGAGGGTAGTCAGAAACGACTTGCCCTTGCGTCCCAAAGAAGCAAGCGAACTGGCGCCCTCGAACCGGTCTCGCCGCACTTCAGCACTGAACGGACGCAATCATAGGCTGGTTGGAACGGGCTGTCGCTTCTCCTGTCGGTGCTACCATTTGACAGAAGCTCTTACATGCGGCCGGGCGAATCTCGTCTTCATTCGAAAAGCAGAAGGCGGGACCTCTTGCCGGGCAAACGGAGCAATGTCTATGGTTTCGTTCCATAGGATTCTTTTTCCGGTTGATTTTTCCGGCGCCGGCGCGGCTATGGCCCCTGCGGTCTACACAATCGCTCGAAAATTCGATGCCTCTGTAACGATTATGAATGCCTTCAACCTAGTTCATGACTACGATTTGTCGCCGCATTGTGACGAAGTGACCAACGAACCACTTCCAGTTCTTCCAGTTCCGTACATGCCGGCCTTTCAGGAACTTCGCAATCAGCGCGAAAGCCGCCTTCAAACGTTTGTAAATACTCATTTTCGCGGCGTCAGCGGAAATGCCGTAGTGGTTGATGGAGAGCCGGCCTTGGCCATCGAGTGGCTGGCAAGACGCGAACAGTCCGACTTAATCACGATGCCGACCCGGGGCTTGGGCAGATTCCGCAGGCTGTTGTTAGGATCGGTAACTGCGAAGGTGCTCCATGATCTTGATTGTCCGGTCTTCACAAGCGCGCATGAACCGGAGCTGAAACCGGCCTTTCCAGATTGCTGCAACTCACTCCTATGCGCCTTAGAATTTGATTCCGAGGATGAGGCCGTCCTCAGGATGGCTGCCTCTCTGGCTCGCGCCTATACCGCGCGTGTGTGCCTGCTCCACATTATGACGAAGAATGACGAGCAGAATCGGGACAGAGCGATGGCGTCTGCCCGCCGATCCTTTGAGGAGATTTCCCGGGCTGAGGCAGGTCATGATATCCCTATCCGGGATCGCAGCCTGGATGCAACGGTACCAGAAGGTATTCGGCAGGTTGCCATTGAGGAAGAGGCCGATTTAGTCATCGTTGGACGCGGACGTGCCAGAGAAACGGTTTCATTTCTTTGGTCGCAACTGTATAGGGTGATTCGCGAGTCGCCATGTCCCGTTCTCAGTGTTTGATGGAATTGCCAAGTACTGTCCGACAAATCAGGCACAGCAGCTCAGGAGAGTCAGACCTACGGGAGTGACCGCCATGCCAAGCCCACAGCGTTCGACATTTCAAACCGTCGTTTTTGCAACAGATTTCTCCGTTTTTTCCCAGAACGCCGGCTTGTACGCCTCATTGCTGGCAAAGAAGTTTAGCGCCACCCTCTTGGTTTCGCACGCCTTCTATCTCTCCCAGGCCGCATTGGAGGCGGAAGCCATGCCAAAGGTTAGAAGCATGCAACGGCAAGACCTTGAGGCATATCTTGCAAGAAGGGTGGAGCGGCTTGGCGGAAAGAGCTTCCGGTCCAAGGCTGTACTCGTGGAAGGGAACCCACATGAAGAGATTCTCCGAATTGCAAAAGGTAATCCTGGCCCGATCATCGTTATGGGAACGCACGGCGGGAGCCTAGTTGGAAGAGGCGTCCTCGGATCCACGGCGGAATCCATCTTGCGAACCACTCGTTTTCCTTGCTTGACTGTTGGTCCACGGGTTCCGGCTTTGTCTCCGAAATCGTCGCCGTTTAAGCGCATTCTCTATGCAACCGAATTGCATCCCGCTGTGGCTAACGCTGCCACTATAGCCGTGGCCCTAGCAGAGGAGTTCCATGCCAAGATCGATGTGCTGCATGTCGTTCGTTCCAAGAAGATTCAGCATCCGGGATGTTTTGACAAAATCGAAGAAGAGTTCTATTCGGTTCTCGACAAAATGGTTCCTGAGCAAGCCAAGCAGTTCTGCACTCCGAGAAGCTTCGTTGAAGTTGGCAACGCGCATGTTCAGATTCTCCGGCATGTTGAGGAGTATGGCGTAGATTTGCTTGTGCTTGGCATTCGCAAGAGTGCGCACGTTTGGACCGGATCCAGAAAATCAGGAGCGTTTCATATCGTCGCCCATGCCCCATGCCCGGTGATGACCGTTGCAGACTAACGAGAACGCCCGGAGACTCTAGCTGGCAATTCATTTCTGCAACAACCCCGCACTCCGAACGAGGCAATGCAGGCGCGCTGCGCCTTCGTTAGACAGCCTTGGGCAATTTGGCGCGCGATCCACTTCAGAACACCCTATTGATTAGGCGTGGCCAACAGGCGCTTAAGAGAATCGATTGCTTTTTGGGCTGCCGCAAGCTGTGCCTTGGCCTGATCCAATGTTGCTTTGGACAAGGGCGTCGACGCTGCAGTCTGTTGCGTCGTGCCTGTTTCCGATTGCTGCGGACCAGTTGCGAACAAGGAGCTTAGTGCCTCGTCGAGTGACGGCTCCATTACGACCTTATTTCCGGTTGCCACAATCACGCGTTTCAGTTGCGGGAAATTTGTCCCTTCCGCCTGGAGAAACAGTGGAACGACGTAGAGGAAGGAGTTTTCGATCGGGATCACAATGAGCGTCCCGCGGATTACATGAGATCCCTTCTGATCCCATAGCGTGAGTTGTTGAGAAATCGTTGTGCTCTGGTCGATCATCGCGCTGATCTGGTTGGGACCGAAAATCAGCTTGTCCTTCGGCAGCTCGTAGAACAACATCCTCCCATAGTCGGGGAAATCGCATCTGGCAGCCAGCCACGCGATCATATTGTCTCTACTCTGCGGCGTGAACGGGGTCATAAGGAGGTACTCGAGCTGGTTGCTCCCCGGAAGCTTCATCAGTATGTAATACGGCACCATAGCGGTAGCTGTGCCGTTGTACTTCTCCTGAGGGGCAACCCAGAGGTCTTCCCGGTTGTAGAAGACTTGCGGATCCGTCATATGGAAGGTTTCATATTCGGCCGCCTGTATCCCGAACATATCTTCGGGGTAGCGCAGGTGGGACTTCAAGTCCGGTGAAAGCTCGCTCAGATCCTTGAACACACCGGGGAAAGCACGCCGGTACATTGCGAGCACGGGATCCTTAGGATCCATAATGTAGAACGACACAGTCCCGTCATACATGTCCACAACAGCCTTGACCGAGTTGCGAATGTAGTTGATTCCCTGGGCCGGACCGCTTGACTGCGGGTTCGAATATGGATACCGATTCGAGACGGTATACGCGTCCTGAATCCAGTAGAGCTTTCCTTCGCTCAATACGGCATACGGAGTCTGATCCAGAAGCAAGAAGGGAGCGATCTTGGAAACGCGCTCCTGGACGCTCCTCCAGATCTGAATTCTGCTTTGCGGGCGCAGATAGGAGGTCAGCAGAATATTGATGTCCCTTTGCGTCCACGCAAACAGGAGCCTCTTCCAAAAGCTGTCGAGCGGGATTCCGCCCTTTCCCTGGTAACTCGTATAAACGTTCTCATTGCCCTTGGGATAGTCGAATTCCTTGATTCCAGTCGATACAATCTTGTATCCGAGCGGCACACCACCGTAGTAAATGTCGGGCTGAGTAATCTTGAGGCCATACTGCGATTCGGCGGGAATGTTTTCAAGAAGGTATTGCGGCAGCCCTCCCTCGGAAGTCTTCGACACAAAGTTCATCACCAGCCCTTCGCCATGGGTGAACTCAAGATTCTCATTCACCCAGGTCTGTGCCTGCGCCGGGAGCTGCGATGCGAGTTCACGGGGTGAAAGCATCACCTGATGGAAGCCGTCCGCCAGATGGTATCGATCGACGTTCACGTTATAGAACTCGTAGTAGAGACGAATCGCCTGGGTCTGCTGATAGGTCTGAAGCAATGGTCGTGAATCCCAAAGGCGAATGTTCTGAATCGTATCCTGATTCCTCGCGATCACCTCGGGCGTGAGATCGGAGAGGGCTGGATAAGCGGTTTCCTGGATGCCGTCAAGCTTGTAAGCCTTTCGGGTGAAGTCGATGTAATTCTTCAAATAGGGCGTTTCGAGGCTCAACTCGCTCGGCCTTACGATGAACGCCTGAAAGAGGTTGGGCAGGACCACGACTCCAGCGACATACAATATCGCGTAAGCGGCAATGCCTGTAGCCAGTGGCTTAATGCGCGGACGCGAAAAGCCGACCGCGAGAAGCACACATGCCAAGACCGAGGCGCCGACCATGACCCACAGAGCCATTTTGGTCACATGCGCTGCCGCATAGCCGGCTCCGTGCACAACTCCGAGCGTCGAATAGACAAGCTCGTAATGGTCGAGAATGAAGCCCCACCCGAAGTTGGCCACGAGAATGAAGAGAAGCACGCTAAAGTGCTGAGCGATGCCCTCGCGCACCGTGATCTTTCCTGTGGATTTGGACTGCCGCATTCCGAACAACGCACAAAAGGCGAGGATCGCAATCGCTGACACCGTCAGGAGAGTAATGCCTCCCTGCACCAATTCATAGAAGGGGAGACGGAAGACATAAAACCCAAGATCTACGCCAAAAAGAGGGTCGGCAACTCCAAACGATCCGCCAAAACGAAAACGGAGAAACGTGTCCCACTGGCTGGACACACTCAGTGCAAAGAGGACGGAAAGGATCAGAATGGCAGCATCGATAAAAGATACCAGCAACTTGGAGCTGACATCGATGTTGATTGTCCTGCTCGGATCGGCAGGGTGAGTGAACTCCTTGCTGAAAAAGCTAGGGCCCTGTGCGGTGTCGATGTTCCTGGCTGCAAAGCGTAGATTGATCCATAGATAAACAATTGAAATGAATAAAGTTACACAAAAGATTCCCCATTTAACCGAAAAGAGTGTCCAGAAAATGCCGGCAAAGTCCAGTTGCCGCATCCAAAGCCACTTTTGCACCAAGCCCAGAATGAGGGACAGAACGACACCAATCGCAAGCAGGGCAAAGAATCCCCATCTTAGCAGCAGGCCGATTGTGGGCGGCAGACGGCGGCGCCTGGGGTCGCAGGGCTCTTTCGGTTGGGGTGGAATTACTTCAATGTTTGGCGCATTCACTCTAGTTCCTTCCGCTCGGCCTCACATGGTGAATGAAATCGGGCGCCGCCTTTCAATGTGTGCCAGCATCGGCATTGTCCAAGACCAGGCGACGAGGAGTCTGTTCAATTATGGACAGTGCGCCTGGCGGGCTGCACGGGCACTTCGTGCGGGATTTCGACGTTTGCGCCCGAGACGATGAGCTTCGAGTCCAGCCTCTCCACCTCGGGCTTTTTGCCCTTGGGCGCGGCAAAGTTGAGCTGTTATTGATTGCTCAGCTTCTGGCGCAGTTGCCGGAAGTACGGCTTGAACGACACTGGATTTCCGAAGCCCTCCCAGAAGCTGTCACCTCCGCTGGCTTCGGTCACTTCCTGAAGCAGGTTCTGGCATGCGTTCTGCGCCCACCCAGAGCGGTCAGGGCGGCCTTGATCCACCCAATAGAACGCGTAGACGACAAGGCCGGCGTGAGCCGAATCGCTGATAGCCCCCGGCACGTACGAGTCTTGCGGATCATAGTGGGGGTCGTAGTCGTCGATGCCGTCGGTAACCATGACCACTTCGCGGTGCGCGGCGCGGTTCTGCGAAGGCCAGTGTTTGGCCAGGTCGGAGAGGCAGAAATAGGGGCTGGCGCTGATGCCGGCTGGACCCGCTGTCAGGTGGAGGCCCTTGAGCACCATGGCGGGATTGGACGAAAGTGGACCCGCCAGCATAGCGCGGCCATTTTCCATGTGCGCGATAGTCAGCCAGGTGTGGCGTGGCAGCTCCGGGACGAAATTGGTAATTTCGCCTAATTAAGTTCCAAGACTGGCGCGGGCTCCGGTATCAATAAGCAATGCCAGCTCGACCCGTCGGTCGCGCAGAGGCGTCCAGCCATTCACCTGCGCGGGCTTGCCACCAACCTTGAACTCCTTGATGTCCTGCTGCGAAACAAGGACGGGCTGTTCGGTGGGGTAGGAAGGCATGACGGTGATGATCGGCTGACCCTGGCAGTCGAGATCCCTGCTTTGGGCAGTTAAAATGGCCGCCGTGAACAGCAGCGCGACAGCTGCGCTCACGATGATTGCCGGCTTCTAACAAAGCTCCTTGACCACAATTTCCATTTTGCCTCTCGGTTGCGAACCAATATATCCAAATTTGCCTCCGCTCGCGGTCTTCTTGCGTCCGTTTCCATCCCAAATCCCTGGGCGTGTCCGTCTAAGCCGCTTCCGGGGCCAATGATCAATCATTTACCCATTTCAAAACGGTTTCTCGGCACTTCTTCGTCAACTCCGCCAATGTCTTGATTTGTTTTGTCTCTAGGTCAGGACTTTCCGGCTTGCTCCGGCAAAGGTTCGCAGCGAACTTGCAGATGCTGTTGATCGGGCCAGAAGCTAACACTAACAACGCGCGTGACGGAAGGTATCGGGCAGACCAGACAAGAGTTGATAGTTGATAGGATGTGCAGGAGAATATTCAACATGCAACCCGAGCGTATACGAGTCGCAGCCCTTCAGTATTTCATTCGCCCCGTCCAGACCTGGGACCAGTTTAGTGACCAGGTGGAAGCTATGGTTGAAACGGTCGCGGATTACAAATGCCAGCTCGCGGTTTTCCCGGAGTACTTCACTGTCCAGCTGCTTACGCTTGGCAATATCAAGAGGCCAATTCGCGAGCAGATCCGCGACCTGGCAGGCCAGGCTCCAAGGGTAAACGAGTTGATGAGCGCATTGGCTCGCCGCCATCGAATCCATATCGTCGCGGGGACCATCCCTGTTTGCGATCAGGGGTCGGATCAGGTCTTTAACGAGAGCTTTTTCTATTTTCCTTCCGGGCACGCTGGCGTGCAGGGCAAGCTGCATATGACTCGTTTCGAACGGGAGGAATGGCTCATTTCTCCTCGATCCGTACTGCGTGTCTTTGAGACGGAGTTTGGAAGAACGGCGATCACCGTTTGCTACGATGTCGAATTTCCCGAGCTTGCTCGCGCGGCCGCTTCCCAGGGGGTTCACATTCTCGTCGTGCCCAGCTGTACCGACGACCGGCAGGGTTTCTTGCGCGTTCGTTATTGCGCGCAGGCACGTGCCATCGAAAACCAGATGTACGTAATTCATGCCTGCACCGTGGGCTCTCTCCCCATGGTGCCGGCCGTTTCACTCAACTACGGTCAGGCTTCGATTCTGACGCCCAGCGATTTCGCGTTTTCGCGCGACGGAATTCTCGCCGAGGGCATTCCCAATCAGGAGATGATGGTTGTGGGAGAGTTGAACCTCAAGACCATTGCCGAGGCTCGCACCACTGGAACGGTTCTCCCATTGCTCGACAGTCGGCGGTCGGCGCAGATCGCCTCGAACCTTGAGATTGTAACCGTATGACGATGGAAAGAAGTGAAGTCGAAGTTCGGGCTACGCATTCCGGTGACATCTCCGAGATCATCGAGTTGTCGCGGGTCGTGTATCCGGAGAGCATTCCATGGAGCCACGAGCAACTGGAGTCGCATCTGTCTGTGTTTCCTCAGGGTCAATTCGTTGCGGTGGAAAGTCCTTCGGGACGCGTCGTGGGAACAGCTGCCAGCCTGATCGTGCTGTGGGACGACTACGACACTGACACGAATTGGAGAGATTTCACCGCGGGCGGCTACTTCACGAACCACGATGCCGAGCGGGGCCGCACGCTTTACGGCGCGGAGGTCATGGTCCATCCCGACCGTCAGGGGCGGGGCATCGGAAAGCGGCTCTATAAGGCACGACGTGAGCTGGTGGAGCGTTTGGGACTGCTCCGCATTCGGGCAGGCGCGCGCTTGCGCGGGTACCACCGACATGCCGCCCAGATGAGTCCTCGCGAATACGTTCTCCGCGTAACCCGAGGCGAAATCGGTGATCCGACGCTATCCTTCCAGCTTCACCAGGGCTTTGTGGTCATTGCAGTCGTGAGCGGCTACTTGCGGCGCGATCCCGAGAGTCTAGGCTACGCCGCGGTCATCGAGTGGTTGAACCCTCTGGTCGCAAAGTCTGAAGACTATGCAGCGCAGCGAGTGTTTCACGACATGGTCACCGGAAACACTGGGCGAGTTGTTGCAGGAGAACCGCCGCCAATCATTCCTTACACGAGCCGCAGAAGCTCCGGACAACGGCCTTAACCGAAAGGACTTGCCCAGATAGGTCTTGGTTGGTCGCCATTTCGGTAAGTCAATTTCAAAGATTTGGCCAAGGAATATGCCAGAACTGCGCCACAATCAATTTGGAGTTCCGCTCTTTCAGAATGCGCGGCAGGAGAGCAAAATGATAATCCTGGACGAAAACGAAAGCAGGGCCGTCCCCCGCTTCTTCCAGCAGAGCATCGGCAAATATCTGATTCACCAGCTTTAGCTCTTCCAGTCTCGAGGACGAAAGACTGGGCCAGTGAAAGCGATGTGGCAAGAGGCCAAAGACCCTCGTTAGCGAGCCCGTAGTAGAACTCGTGGTGAAGCTGGTCACCCATCACGATCCGGCGCAACGTATACGAGGGATTGTCAGGAGGGACGGCGATACGGCCTGATGGATCGGTGGTCTCTGCATCTGGCGACCCGGCGCCGTGCGCAATCCACACGCCACCTGATGCCTGCATGATCGGATCGAGCGCTGCAGTCAGGCCTCCGGCTGGTTTCGTGCAGGTTATCGTCCGATCGCTCCAATTATGGGTATACGGCTCCCTGTTTGAAACAGCAATGAACTTTGCGCCCTTCAGTTCGGTATCGATCAGTGCGCGCAGTTTCCCTTTTGTGGACATCGCTGGGTTTCTCGGGTTACAGGCTCATTGTTGACGTACCGATCTGACCACGATATATGCAGAGGGAAGGTCCGATTATCGGATTGATGAAAACAGAGATACATCCATCGGTTCGAGTCGCGGGTTTCTCCCTGTCGAAATACCTGCTACCCATTCACCGCACGCCCTGATCCGAAATCCGTTTTGGAGGCGTTGCTCTGGCACGGTTAGCGGTCGATCTACGCCCTGCGGATCGGCAGTCATCCACGTGGCTGCACCACGACAAAAAGCGTTGTTCCTCCGCGGTTCAAGAGCAACAGAACCGGTTGATTCCCTGATTGGGCAAGTGCCTGCTGGTATTGACTTACATTATTTACGGGCTTGTGGTCGACTTCCTCGATAATATCGCCAGATTGAATGTGGGCTGCTGCAGCAGAGCTGGAGGGATCGACCGATGTCACGACCACACCGGTGGATCCGGCCGGCAGGCTGAGCTGTTGCGCGAGGCCGGGCGTGAGGTTCTGGACCTCAAGGCCGTTCAACGCAACTCCTGGAGCTTCGACCGGCTGACCTTGCTGGCCATTTTCCGGATACTCGCCGAGCGTTACATTCAACTCCTGGGTATGACCACTGCGAAAAATCTGAAGATGCGCTACAGCTCCGGGCGCCATTTCTGCGATGCCAAGACTCAGGTCATTCGGTCCCTTGACCTGTTTGCCGTTGAGTTCGAGGATGATATCGCCGCGCTGAAGCCCTGCTTTGGCCGCGGAACCGCCGGGACTGACATCCCCAACGAGAGCGCCACCACCCTGCTTGAGGCCAAACGCCTTGGCTATGTCGGGGTTGACGTCCTGAATCGTCACGCCGAGGTAGCCGCGGATGACTTTGCCGTGGTCAACGATCTGATCCATTACATCCCGAGCCAAGCTGATGGGGATGGCAAAACCAATGCCCTGATTGCCGCCGCTGCCACCCGAGATAATCGCGGTATTGATGCCCACCAAGTTTCCGCGAACATCAATCAACGCGCCTCCGGAGTTGCCAGGATTGATGGCCGCGTCGGTTTGGATGAAGTCCTCATAGTGCTCGATTGATCCGCCGAGAGCGCGGCCCGTGGCGCTGACGATGCCCATGGTCGCAGTCTCACCAATGCCGAAAGGGTCGCCGATGGCAAAGACCAGGTCACCCACTTTCAGATTCGAGGAATCGCCAAGCGTAAAGGTCGAAAGCCCTGAAGCGTCGATCTTCAGGACTGCGATGTCCGTTCGCGGATCGCTGCCGATCACTGTGGCTTTGTATTTCTTCCGGTTCTGTGTGAAGACTTCAACGTCGGACGCACCCGCTACCACGTGATTGTTGGTCAGGATGTAGCCATCCGGGTTGACGATGACCCCCGAGCCGAGGCTGTACTCGCGCTCGGTTTGGGGCTGCTGATCCTGCGTGGGGACTTGGCCTTGAAAGAACTGACGGAAAAACGGGTTTGCGAATAGATTGGGCCCGATTTGCTGCTTCACAACCTTCGTGGACGAGATATTCACGACTGCGGGCAACGCGGGATCAATCACCGAGGCAAAACCGTCCTTGAAATCAGCCAGACTTACCGGAGGCTCATTCTTCGCGATCCGCAACGCAACTCGTTTTCCGCTGACGACGTTGTATCCCGGCAGATGCAAAAGTCCGGCGCGAAGAAGTCCGCCAAAAATAAGAATAAGAACGACCAATGCCAGGAGTCCATAGGGAAGTCTTCTTGCTCGACCTGTCATCCTTTTCCTCCTTGCCAGTAGCTTGACGGGCGGTGCCACTTTTCTAGACTGCGAGAGGTTGCAGCTCGCTAAGATAGTGGACAATGTCTTCGCGCGAGAGCACTCCGACGACGCCGTTCCCTTCCAATACCGGAAGCTGGTTTACTCCACCGCGTCCCATCTTCTCGAGCGCGGACCACAGCATCGCATTCGGCTGTGTCGTAGCCAATTGATTAAACGAAACCATAATCTGAGCAGCTTTCGTTGTCGGCCACGACTGACGAGGCACTTCGTGCATGGCCGCCACAGTCAACATTCCCATCGTTCCGCCGGGACCTGTCACGATGACATAGCGGGCGCGAGGAGGCAGGATGTTGCGATCGAAGAGCTCTTGCAGCGTGATTTCGCCGGGGACATGAGGAAAGTCCCGCCGCATCGCATCAGCCACCTTATGGCCGCCGAGCAGGTTCTTGAGAGCCTCCACATGCAACTGGCTTCCCGCGGCGCTCTCCAGGTACCATCCAATGAAGGCAATCCAGATTCCTCCGAACAGGTTCCCGGTGATCGCCAGCCAAACGCCGGCAAAGATCATCAGAAAACCGAAGAAGCGTCCGGAGACTCCGGCCGCAACTGTGGCTCGATGATAGTTGCCTGTGATACGCCACACGATGGCGCGAAAGACCCGCCCACCATCGAGCGGAAATCCGGGGATGAGATTGAACACTGCGAGAATGAGGTTGAGCAGCGCCAGGTATTTGGCCAATGCATAAAGCGGCGGCGACGCGGCAACCAGCGGCTCCGACTCCCAGCAAAAAGCGGCCAACGCAAAACTTGTAACGGGGCCGACCAGCGTAATCCAGAACTCTGCTCCTGGACCTGGCGGCTCGTCGGCAAGCTGAGAGACTCCGCCGAACAGAAAGAGCGTGATGCGGGGCACCGCAAGCCCGTAGTGCTGAGCCACCAGCGAATGTGCCAGTTCATGAATCAGGACACTGACGAACAGCAGAACTGCGGTAATGATACCCATTACCCAGTATTCGCCGGTCGGCCAACTTCCAAACTCCGATGGATAGTAGCTCACCGCCAGCATCCACGCAAGCAGACCAACGATCAGAAACCAGGAATAGTCAAGATCGATTCTTATGCCGAAAATTCGTCCGATGGGGATGCCGTGGCGTGACATGTGTCAATCCTGCTTCGTGAATAAGGCAACCGGGCTCAGGTTCAACGATTCAAGCCGAATCGCGTGCTCATCCGATTTAATGCCGCTCAGGTCGTGCCAGCAAAACCACATTCGCCATAATCAGATCTGCGCCGCGGCAATCTGTCACAGAGTCCGGAACCCGGATCGACTGTTTCCGCCTAGTTATGAATAAATGTCGCGCCATCCAGATTCTGTTCCATTTTAGACAGTTTCCAGGAGCAATTTGAAGGCCCTTTCAATTGCCTAAAAACCGATTTCCAGGTTCCTCTAGATGAAGCCGATAACCAAGCTGCGGACTCAGACAGTGGGGGACGACCAACCGTTCAGGGTCCCTCGGCGGAGAAATTCCCGCTTAGCCCGCGCGGTAATATCGCTTTGCATGCGCGGTAACAGGCGGTGGTCGCAGACGTAGGCTTTGATGTGAAGTCGAAGATAAGGTTTCAGATCGAACTTGTCTTCGATCAAAACGATTACCGGTTTGGCGGAATAAAGATAGGGGCAGGTGTAAGCGGCTTCGGAAGCCACGCGGAGAGCCTCGTCAGGATCGGCATCTGCGGGCAGAAATAGATAAGTCTCCACCTGGCACTGAGGCACGCCCGAATTGGAATCGTACACCTCTGTGGTCAGCACGTCGGCATTCGGAATCGTCACCATCGTATCGCCGAATGTATAGAGCTTGGTGCTGCGCAGTCCGATATGCACAATTTCCCCGTACGCGTCGCCGATTTGAACCAGGTCACCGAGTTGGTAAGGCCGGTCGCCCAGGATGACCAGGCTGCCGATAAGATTCTTGACCAGATCCTGAGCGCCCAGGCCGATGGCGATGACCGCCGATCCGGCCACGGCCAGAAACGTCTGCTGCGTGGGCGCCAGCAGATGGAACGCGATGAGCATCGCGGCGAACCACAGGACGATGCGAAGGATGGGATCAGCCGCTTTGGCCAGAAAGCGGATGCGAGGGCCGCGACGGCTGAGAAGATCGAGCAGCCGCGTGGCATAGCGGATGAAGACCCAGGTGACAGCCAGAATGAGGATGGCGGAAAAGATCCGTCCAAAGGTGAAGTATTGGAAAATATCCCGCGCCGCTGCCGATCCGCCGAATTGCATGTTCACGCCTCCCTAAAGAAGATTTTGCCGGGCCAGAGCGTCCCGGACAAAGCGTCCCGCCTGGGGGCGAACGCGCAGCCCCGGACAAGCCGGTTCCGGCTCCAGGACCTCAAGCGCCAGAAGTCTTTCCAACTGGCACCGAGCCTCCTCAATATCAATGCCTAATACCTCGGCTGACTCTTCCGCCGTAAGACTGGCGTGCTGAAGAACCGCCTGCAGGAGAAACAAGTCGTCCGTCTTCAACTCAGTTTCAAGTTGCTTGTAATTGGGATCGAGAGGTTGGAGCATTTGTACTACCGATCCCTCGATCCGCTCGATGCTTCCCATCCAAAGTTCGAACGCCGACCGGAATAATCCCTCCGACTGCCGGTAGAGGGCATTAAAGAATAGCTGCCGGGGGCTCTGTTCGAGACCGACGAATCGCCGCAATCGGTTGACGCGGGGATCGCCGAGCGCCATGGGCGAAAACTGCAAGCGCAACCCCGATAGTGTATGCCGTTGCATGATCGCGTCGGTCATATGCTCCTGGCCTACCGACATTGCATTGATGCGATGAGAGAAGCTCCTTCCCAGGCCAATGACTGCGTCGAGGTACCGGAACGACACGCGATTCATGCTGACGATCCATAACGCCGACGCCGATGTTTCTGACATCAAATGCAAAAAGCTGCGCAAGCCCTCAAACCCGTTCATGGAGCGCAGGAAGGTGCGTTCGAATTCCTCGATGATGATCACCTGACGCTGCTCGTTGAGCGCCGCGGCAAGGTCCTTTTCGGCCGGAATCTGGAGCAGCTTTCTCAAGAACTCGGCCATCTGGTGCGGGCTGCGGATCCTTTCTGAGAACTGCCCGCGTACCACCGGCACATCCTGGAACGCGACAAGAGCAGCGCAGTTCAGCAAGCTGGTTTTTCCGCTGCCGCGCGCCCCGGCTACCAACAAGGTAGCGTGCCGCCCGGCCTGCCAAAGCGAAAACGCCCGGCTGAAACCGTTCATTTCGATCTCGCGGCCCACCAGGAAACGCTCGTCCTCAACGGGCGCCAGGCTGAACAGCCGCTGGTAGAGTGCGGGCAGTTCGCGATGCCTGAATTGCACGTCGAGGACGGCGCTCAACGACGTTCGTTCCACCAACGGCTGAAGATGTGGAGCGACAGGCCTTTCCCATCCCAACTTCCAGGCGATCCATTGAAATGCCTTCCCGGCGAAATTCGAGAAGGCGCGGGACGCCGCGCGGACCGAGCTCAGGCCGGCTCGTCCGAGATTCCGGCTGGCGCGAGGGACACTCTGCCGCGCCAGCAGCGCGAATAATCCCAATTGCCCGAATTCAAGCGCCGTATGCGTCTCAAGCAAAGTCAAGGCCTCGGCGCGGCACAGGCCGGCTTCCGCGGCTGGCTGAGGATCAATCTGGATCTCACGGCGGCGCTGCAGCAGCGCCAGAGCATTTGCAGCGGATTCCTGGTGAAGATTTTTGACCGATCGATCTCCTGACCGTTCGACTTCGAGTCCAAATGCAACCACCTGACGCGCCTGTTCGATGTCGCGGATCACGGCGGTATGCTCGGTCTGACCTTCGCGAAAGCCTTCCCGAGCGGCGTCAATGCCGCTGTGCTCGAGAGCGTGTAGCATTACCGATCGCGGGTGCAGTTGCCGCCAGCTCTTCTTCCATCGCTCGAGCACGCGGGAGGACCGAATGGTTTCCACTTCGCCGGGCAGGCATTCCTGCACGCGCAAAGAGACCCGGTCATTCCAATCGCGGGCTCGCTGCTCAGCTGGAAGCAAGCTGGCCTTGGGAAGTGGAAACACATCCTGGCCTCGCTGATCCGGCGAGGCTTCAAGCCACGCAATTGCCCCATCCATCTCTCGAGTTACTTCGTCGACCTCGGTTCGCAGGGACGCAAGCGATTGCCGTGAGATCTGGATGGCCTCACGCGCAACCCGGGTGAGCCCGCGGTCAAGATCGATCGCCACGCGCACGGCGCGGTGCCGGCGATGCCACTGGCTTAGATCCTCTTCCCATCGCGCGACAATCCTGCCCTGATGGCGCTGGGAGAATTGCGGCGTGCGGCGTAATACCGGCCGCGCGAGCAAGGCAGGTGCGGTTTCCGTCCAGCGGCGATAGGAGCGAGCCAGTCTCTCGATCTCTCCGGCAAGCGCGGTTGCGGTCCGGAGCCACCATTTCTGCTCCTCGGCCAGCGCTGCTGCCTCCCGGTCGCCGTTTGCCAGCATGGTCAGTTGATGGCGGCGATAGAGTTGCCATGCGGCTATCAGATGAAGTCCTGCTTGCGACAGCACGCGAAGGAATGCCTCATCGATCCGCGCGCGGCGCGACATTTGGCCCCACAGGTTGGCCAGGATAATCTCACGCAGCCTGAGCGGCCGGGGCGATTTGCGCCGCTTCAGCCAAGTCTTCCGCCATCGTGCACGGACATCGGGTCCGACGAACTCCGCGAGCTCAGCTCCCGAAATTTCGATCACAGGCGGCAGCGTGCGCGCCAGATCGTTCATTTCAGTACGGTGCCGCTCGATTGCCGAAAGCGTCCGTCCGATCGGTTTCAGATTCTCAAAGTCGCCAAGCGGATCGCAGAATAGCTGGTCGGCCGCGTCGTGAAATAGACATTCGAGCAAACCCACAGTACTCGGCCCGCTTTTGTCTGAGGCGATGGAAGCAACTCGTTCACGCAATTGTCCCATTAGGCCAAGGACATCTTCCGCTGCCGCGGCCATATCTTGCGCCAGGCGGTTATTGGCGAATTGGAACTTGGCGCGAAACTCTGTCCAGGTCTCGGCTGGAAGCTCACGCATCCTTTTCACCTCCGACTCGGTTCGGAAAGCGGCTATCTACCATTGTAGTTGCCCAAACAGTGGATAAATCCGGGACGAGCCGATTAAGCCGTCCCGCGCCAGGTAAAGCACTGCAAATCTGAATTGACCAGCGAACCTTGAAAGCGATTCTTGCGCGGGAAAGCTCAATGAGGGGTCTGCGAAGACTCGTGGCTGGCCGATTTTGCACATCGTAGTTAGGATTCCGGTTTGAGGGGCAGGCGATCTTCGCGTAGGGCCGCAGGCGCTTCTGCCCGGCTGTTGCCCAAACGCAGGATGGAGTAGCATCAAGCCGAATCACGCGCACGCAGATGTGCGCAGCGCTGGTTTCCCGCGCATGCTGCACCGCATGTACCCGTGAGACACTGCACAGCCCAAAGTTTAGTGAGCAGTGACCTTTCGTCATTGGCCCCGTTTCAAATGAGGCCTGATGTCCCATCCTCTTTCCAATTACTGCGAGACCTTCTCTTTCTTCTCTTCCGGATGGAGGATGAACAGATGGTCAGTGACGGAAGACGCCAGGAACCTGGTTGGCGCGTGTGCGGATGAGTGTGTCATCGAACTGATTGTCGACCACTCCTTCCAGCGTCACGTGCCCGTTATCGACGATGATATGTATCGACGGCAAGGCCCGGTACCCGTAGCGCGTCCCGATCGCCATTCACGCTGACCCGTTTCATAGAGATATCTTGTCGCCATTTTCTTCAACACTTCTCCCTGCGCTCGCTTCCAGGCACCGATATTCTGCTCAATACCGCCAGCCATTCAGTTGATCCCGAGGATATGCTGAGCGATGAAGCTTGATTCAAGATGAAACGGGAATCAAAGATGCAGCATACTGTAGAAGCGGAAAATCTTTCGGAGGAACATGGATGCGAGCCACCGGCGCGAATTGGAAGCATGGTCCAACGCAACTGGAGGAGGGCGTCTGGTGCTTCCGGGTTTGGGCGCCGCATCCGAAATGCGTGAATTTGCATCTTCTGGAGTTTCCCGGGCGTTCGGCGCATCTCGAAGCAAAAGACAACGGATACTTTGAAGCCATTGTGGATGGCATCCAACCGGGTATCCGATATTGCTTTCAAGTCGACGGTCGGGACCTACCCGATCCGGCTTCGCGCTTCCAGCCGGAAGGCGTTCACGGCCCATCCCAGTTAGTTGATCCCAACTTTGAATGGCAGGATTCGACTTGGCCCGGTTTGCCTCTCGATCGATTCGTCCTCTATGAGCTCCACGTAGGCACGTTCTCCCTTGACGGAACCTTCGATGCGATTATCCCTCAACTCGAATACCTAAGAGATCTTGGCACCACCGCGATTGAACTGATGCCCGTTGCCCAGTTTCCGGGCGGCAGGAACTGGGGCTACGATGGCGTATCGCCGTTTGCGGCACAGAATACATACGGCGGTCCGCTGGGGCTCAAGCGGCTCGTCAATGCCTGTCATCAGCGCGGGATGGCTGTTGTGCTTGATGTGGTCTATAACCACCTTGGGCCGGAGGGAAATTACCTCTCGACTTTCGGGCCCTACTTCACGACAAAGTACAAAACTCCGTGGGGTTCGACAATGAATTTCGATGGCGAGGATAGCGATGAGGTCCGGCGCTTCTTTGTTGAGAATGCGCTCTATTGGATCTGCGAGTGTCACATCGACGCATTACGCCTGGACGCCGTTCACGCGATTCATGATGAGTCGGCGTTTCCGTTCCTCGCAGAGACCACTGAGGCTGTGCACCGAGCCGGCGCTGATCGGGGCCGTCTCGTCTACGTGATTGCTGAAAGTGATTTGAATGACACCCGAGTGATCCGCGCCAGCGAAGCCGGAGGCTTGGGGTTCGACTCACAATGGAGTGACGACTTCCACCACTCTCTGTGCGCCGTGCTCACGGGCGAACGAGCGGGATACTATCAGGACTTTGGAGACCTGGCACAATTGGCCAAGGCCTACAGAGATGGATTTGTCTATTCCGGCCAGTATTCCAGGTACCGGCGTCGGCGCCATGGGAACTCCTCTGCGGCGATTGCACCTCGCCAGCTCGTTGTGTTTGTCCAAAACCACGATCAGGTCGGAAACCGCATGCTTGGCGAGCGGCTCTCCGCGCTCGTATCATTCGAGCAGCTCAAGTTGGCAGCCGGAGCCCTGTTTCTGTCGCCGTTCATTCCTCTCATGTTTATGGGAGAGGAATACGGGGAAACGGCGCCGTTCCTGTACTTCGTCAGTCATTCTGATCCAGGCTTGATTGAAGCCGTGCGGTCTGGACGGGAAAAGGAGTTTGCAGCTTTTTCCTGGCAGCAAAGACCTCCCGACCCGCAGGACGAGGCAACGTTCGCCCGATCCAGGTTGGACCATCATCTCAGGAATAAGACCAAGAACGGGACGCTGCTCAGTTTTTACCGCGAACTCATCAGACTTAGGACCACGCTTCCAGCGCTAGCTTCCTTGAGCAAGGAAACTATGGATGTCACCTTGTTCTCGGATCAGCGGGCCTTGTGTCTGCGCCGATGGAAGGGTAAAGAAGACACGATGGTACTTTTCAGTTTTGCATCGACTGTTGAAACCGTCCGATCGGCAACCGCCGGCGGTCGTTGGCGCAAAGTTCTGGATTCGAGCGACCAACGATGGCTGGGGGCGGGCGGATCTCTCCCGGAGATTATCGAAGGCTCCGAGTTGCCCCTTTCGATGAATTCAAACTCGGTAGTTGTGTACCGGCGAGAAACCGAGGCCTAGATATGGAGCGCTATATCTGCATTCACGGCCACTTCTACCAACCCCCGCGGGAGAATCCTTGGCTGGAAGCGATTGAGCTACAGGATTCAGCCTACCCCTATCATGACTGGAACGAACGGATAACGGCAGAATGCTATGCGCCCAACGGAGCGTCGCGGATACTCGATGCCGACAATCGAATCGAACGAATCGTCAACAACTACGCGCACATCAGTTTCAACTTTGGTCCGACCTTGCTCGCCTGGCTGCAGGTGAACGCTCCGCAAGTCTATCGCGGAGTGATTGCCGCCGATAAGGAAAGTCGCGAACGATTCTCCGGACACGGCTCGGCGATGGCCCAGGCTTATAACCATATGATCCTGCCGTTGGCAAACAGCCGCGACAAACGCACGCAAGTGCTTTGGGGAATCCGCGACTTCGAACACCGCTTCGGTAGGAAACCGGAAGGTATGTGGCTTCCGGAAACAGCGGTGGATCTCGAAACCCTGGAGGTTCTGGCCGCATCGGGCATCCAATTCACGGTGCTCAGTCCCCACCAGGCGAGCCGCACGCGGCCGCAAAATGGGCGCGCCTGGCGTGACGTCAAAGGTGGGAGAATCGATCCATCAAGGGCCTACTTTGTCCGCCTCGAATCGGGCCGAACCCTCAATCTGTTTTTCTACGATGGGCCCATCTCACGAGCGGTAGCTTTCGAGAACTTGCTCGATCGCGGTGAGAACCTGGCGAACCGTCTGGCAGGAGCGTTTTCTGACAAGCGAACCTGGCCGCAACTCGTGCACATGGCTACCGATGGTGAAACCTACGGACATCACCGTCGTCACGCGGATATGGCGCTGGCCTATGCACTCGATTACATCGAGCTCAAGCAGATTGCGAATCTGACGAATTACGCGGAGTTCCTTGAACGGCATCCGCCCAGGCACGAAGTCCAGGTCGTGGAGAAGAGCTCATGGAGCTGCATCCATGGTGTGGAACGTTGGCAAGCCAATTGTGGATGCAACTCAGGCAGTCACTCCGGTTGGAATCAGGAATGGAGGCGACCCCTGCGAGAAGCTCTCGACTGGCTTCGGGATCGGTTGGCGACGGAATTCGAAAATTGCGGAGCAGATCTTTTTGTCAACCTTTGGGAGGCTCGCGACGCGTACATCGACGTTATCCTTGACCGATCGCTGGCGAGCGTCGACCGCTTCTTTCGGAAGCACTCAGCCGGGCTTCGCTCTCGTGCGAGGCAGATCACGGCATTGAAGCTCTTAGAGATGCAGCGGCACGCAATGCTGATGTACACCAGTTGCGGATGGTTTTTCGATGAAATCTCCGGGATAGAGACAGTGCAAATCATCCAATACGCTGCCCGTGCCCTCCAACTGGCCGAGGGAGTTACAGGCGAAAAAATCGAGACGGGCTTCTTGGAACGGCTGGAACTCGCGAAGAGCAACATACCGGATTGCGGGGACGGACGGCGCATCTTCGCCAAGTTTGTTCGCCCGGCGGAAGTGGATCTACACAAGGTCGGGGCACACTACGCGATCAGTTCGCTGTTTGAGAGATATCGAGAGAAGTCAAACATCTATTGCTACACGGTGAACCGTGAAGACTTCAGGCTGTGTCAGGAAGGGAAATCGCGGCTCGCGCTCGGGAAAGTCAGCATTACCTCCAGAATCACGCGAGAGGATAGTGTAATCAGCTTTGGGGTATTGCACCTTGGCGATCAAAATGTCTATGGCGGCATACGAGTTTTCAGCGGCGAACAGTCCTACCAATCGATGGTGGGCGAAACTGGCGATGTCTTCCGCCGCGGCGATATTCCTGAATTGATTCGAACCGTGGACCGGAACTTCGGCACGGGAACGTTTTCTCTTCGAAACCTGTTTCGCGACGAACAAAGACGGATCGTAAACAGTATCCTCAACAACGCCACGGCGGAGGCGTCTGCGCTCTATCGCAGTTTCTACGCACAGTACGGGACACTCATCCGCTTCATCGCGGATCTCGGAATTCCCCTCTCGCCGGAATTTCAAATGGCCGTTGACTTCACTCTGCACGAGGAACTTCTTGCGGCGCTGGCCAAGGATGAACCGGATCCGGAGACAATTCGTGAGAAGCTTGATCAGATTGCGCGCGCGGGACTCCCTCTACAGCAGGTCACTTTGGAATTCACCTTCCGGCGAACAGTAGAACGGGCCGCGCACCGATTCCAGCGCAGTCCCGAAAACTTCGATCAGCTTCGGCGGTTCGAGAGAGCTGTTGGAATCTGCCCTCTTCTTCCGTTCGAGATCAACCTCTGGGCTGCGCAAAACATCTACTTTGAAGTCACGAAAGCACAGGCGCCCCGGTTTAGAGAACGAGCCAAGGCGGGCGACCGTGAGGCCGAGCTTTGGCTGGCCGCCGCAGCCTCCCTCGGTGAAAGACTCTATGTCAATCCGAGCCGCATCGCCGGGAAGGCCCAAAGATGACGCCCGCAAAGCCACCGATTTCGACCTACAGAGTCCAGTTCAACAGGGATTTTCGATTCGTGGACTGCCGGGACATTGTTCCCTATTTGCACATGCTCGGAATCGGCGCACTTTATTCATCACCGCGTTTCCGAGCGAAGAGAGGAAGTGAACACGGCTATGACGTGGCAAGTCCATTGCGCGTCAATTCG
>CAWKFD010000032.1:0-146906 GCA_963848805.1 uncultured Acidobacteriaceae bacterium
CCGCCATCTCCCGATGGAACTTCTCGTCGGCATCGGGCGTGCGGCTGGCAATGATCTCCGCTTCGCGGGCTGGCGTAGGATGCTCGACGCGCACGTAGAGGCTGCGCCGGCGGATGGGATCGCCCAACCGGCGTTCCTCGTTGCTGGTCAGCACCACGAAGGGAATGCTCTTGGCTTCGACCGTGCCGAACTCAGGAATCGACAGCTGCCAGGCCGAAAGGATCTCAAGCAACATTGCTTCAAAACCCTCGTCCACCTTGTCCAGCTCGTCAATCAGCAGCACGCACGGCCGCTCGCATTCAAGCGCCCGCATCAGTGGACCCGCCCGGAAGAAGTCGCGGCCTTTGAGGCTCGCCTGCACGCTCTGCCAGTCCGCGTGCTCGCCGCGCGCGAACTCCATATAGAGCCGCTGCAACCCTTCGTCGAACTTCCCGATGGCCTGGTCCTCGGTCACGCCGCGATAGCACTGAAGCCGCTCGATATGCGTCCCAGCGGCCTTGGCGACCGATACAGCCAGCTGGGTCTTGCCCGATCCCGCAGGCCCTTCTAACAGCAATGGTTTCTGCATCTTAGTCGCCAGGAAAACGACCTTGATCATCACCGGATCAATGAAGTAGCCCGTCGCGGCCAATTTGCTGGCAAGATCGGTAATCGATTCAAACATCGCCTACCCCTCACAATCCCGTCGGCGCTCTCTCTTTGCTGGGCGCCAGCGCATTTCGTTGACCACCTGGATCTCCTCAAACGCCGAGCCAGAATGCCGCCCTTCCAAAACTCGGTCAAATTCGGCCCTCCACCGTGTCTCTACGCCCGAGTGCGTGGAGAACGTGAACCGCTGCGAAGGGAAAGAATTCACAGGGGCGGAGGGACGAGGTCATGGAAGTCAAACCGGACGGACACGCAGTCGGAATGGTATTCCGCTTTCGCTGCAATGAGATGCGTCGGTTGAGAGAGTCTTTTAAGCCGGTATATCGCTGGAGTTTGACCGAATCGTGCACTGGATCGAAGATTCCTTTGCGGCGGACCTGATCGCAGCGACGGAGGTTGCGCATTGTGTGTTCTTCCGATTTCCGGGCACATTTGCCCGTTAAGTACATTTAGGAGCCACTTTGATCGAGTACGGGTGACAGAAGAGTTCGTCGGATGGGGGTGTTATGCAAGGTGCCGTCAGAGTGAATGTCCGTGATTCTCAACGCCAATTTGCTGCCGATGCACTTGGCAGCACCGAGGCATTTGTGAATGCCTTCGAGGCCGGAGACTTTCTAGAACTTCATCCAGCGACCGTTCAGAGGTTTGCCCGCGAGGGGTTGATTCCCGCCCACCCAGTCGCTGGCAGGAGGCGAAGACACTGGAGATTTCTTCGCTCCGAACTTGCCGAGTGGCTTCGCACCAGAGGATATGAGAGGACCGATTCCAGGTGACACCCCCCATGCCGCTCTTCGCCCTTTTGCGATACATTCTTAGTACCGATGCACTTCGCGCCCTTATCGAAAGGAGGGCGTCATGAAGAAGGCGCGAAGCCAAAAAGGAAGTCTCTGCATGTCCGTCAATGGCAGCGGAACCCAGGTCTGGATTTTCCGTTGGTGGGAAACCATGACAGACGGAAGGCGTGTTCGAAAAAAGCGACAAGTGGGCACGCTTGACCAATATAAAACCGAGGCCGCTGCGGAGAAAGCTGTGCGCAACTGGCGGCTGACTCTGAGTGCGAATCAGGGTGGAACAATCAGTGGAGTAACCATGAAAGCTGTTATCGACCACTTTCGGGAGAAAGAACTCGTGGACAAAGGCGAGGATGGACGTGCTTGGTCCACGCGGGATCGGTATGAAGCTAATCTGAATTCCTGGATTGAGCCGCGGTGGGGAAAAGAAGAGCTCACCGCGATCAAAGCTCCGCTGGTGGAGGAATGGCTACGAATGCTGCACCAGAAGCCTCGCAAGGGAAAAGGGCCTCAATCACTTGCTGTAGAAAGGGAATTGAAGCCTTTAGCGCCGGCCAGCAAAGCCAAGATTCGCAATCTGATGAGCGTGCTTTTTAATCATGCGATCCGCTGGGATTTTACGGACCGCAACCCAATCAGTGGACCGAATAAAGGCGCCGGCGTGCGCCAAAGCTCGAAACGGGTCAGCATCCCGGACATTCTCGAAGTTTCCGAGATGCGGGCCATTGTCGCCAAACTTCAGTTGCGGGAGCGGGTGTTGCTGTTTCTCGCGATGGTCACTGGGCTGCGGCGCGGCGAGTTGACCGGCATCCAGTGGGGAGACATCGATTTTGCGAACCTGCTGATCGATGTCCGGCGGTCGGTCGTGGATCAGGTGGTCGGGCGCTGCAAGACAGAAGCCTCTCAGAAGCCCGTGCCGATCGATGAGTTTACGGCGCAGGACCTATTGGCCTGGTATCGCGTTACATCGTATCGCGAGCCGGGTGATTGGGTTTTCACCTCGAACAGCCACCGCGCTGGAAAGAAGCGCGGCAAACAGCCGCTCTGGTTACAGAGCATCATGCGCTACCACATCGAGCCTGTCATTCGGGAACTCGACATTGACAAGCGGGTCTCGTGGCATACCTTCCGGCGCACCTACACGACGCTTCTCCAGGCCAATCGAGAGGATGTCAAAGTGGTGCAGGAGTTGCTGCGCCACGGTTCGGTGAAGGTGACAATGGATGTCTATGCGCAGGCGCAAATGCCGGCCAAACGAAAGGCACAGCAGAAGGTCGTAGAGATGGTGCGACTGGAAGCGCGCGAAAGGGCACTCTCCGTGGGGACTTAACTGGTCCCCAAACTGGTCCCCGGCGATTTCGTGGGATTTCCGCTAAGTTATTGATTTAATTTGGCGTCCCCGACGGGATTTGAACCCGTGTTATCGCCGTGAAAGGGCGGTGTCCTAGGCCGGGCTAGACGACGGGGACGCTTCGGAGGGCAGATAGCGGCTGGATGAGTGGCCGGAATGAGTCTTTCAAACTGCGCTCTCTGAAAGGCTATCAACTCATGGTATGCGTGTCAAAAACATACGGTACTGCGGAGCGGCGAGAGACGGCTCCAGTAGCAATCAACGAAACCACGGCTTCGGCGGGGAAGCAACAGGACTGCAACATGCGCGGCCGCCTGGGAGGCCAGCGCGGGCGGAGTCGGGAACGTGCAGCCGTCACAGAGCGTACCGGGGTCATTGCGCTATCCTCGATGGAGGCCGTGGCGTGGACGGAAACAACTTCATGACGGCAACGACGCGAACAGGCCAGGGCCGCCATTGACCGCTCCGCGAACAAGGCGGGGCTCCGACCGGCATTTGCTTTGGGACCCGGAGAATAGGGCGCGGTGTAAGGGCGATCCGGCGCGGCGGGCAGGATGGAAAGCGGCCACGCGCGACGAGAAAATGGCGTAACGCCATGGCCAGAGGAAGATTCGAGTGACACAGAATACATTGCGACGCACTTATACGATAGGATTTTTGATTCTCGCGGGATTGTTGGGATCGGGCTGCCAGAAGAAACAGGCAGCGGCGGCATCCGCGCCGCAGGGCTTGCCGGTACAAACGGTGACCGTGGCGATGACGCCCGTGGCCCAAAGCAGTGAGTACGTGGCCACGATCAAGTCGCGGCGCTCGACTACGTTGATGCCGCAGGTGAGCGGGCTGCTGACACACATCCGCGTGCACTCGGGCGAAGCTGTGAAGACCGGCCAGGTGCTGATGACGATCGACCCACGGCAGCAACAGGCGACCGTGGATTCCGCACGCGCCACGGAGCGACAGAAAAAGGCGCTCTACGATTACGACACCGTCGAGGTCGAGCGCCAACGCAAGCTTTTCGAGGCGGGCGTGACCAGCCGGGACGCCTACGATCAGGCGCAGCAGGCCTTTGAGAACGCGAAGGCGGATTACGAATCGGCTGTGGAAGCGCGCAAAACGCAGGAACAACTGCTGGACTACTACACCATCCGCGCGCCGTTCGACGGCGTGGTGGGCGATATTCCCGTGCATGAGGGCGACTACGTGTCGCCGTCGCTCGCGCCGGCATCCGTGCTGACGACGGTGGACGAAAGCAACCAACTTGAAGCGTACGTTTACATTCCCACGGAGCGCGCTGCCGAGGTGCGCATGGGCCTTGGCGTGGATCTGATCGACAACAACGGCAAGCTGCTGGAGAAGACGCAGATCGATTTCATCTCGCCCGAAGTGGACAGCACTCTGCAAGGGATTCTGGTAAAGGCCCCGGTGCATTCCTCACCCGAGATGCTGCGCAACGCGCAGATGATCAGAGCCCACGTCATCTGGAGCACCAGGCCCATGGCCGTGGTTCCGCTACTGGCGGTTACGCGGCAGGGTGAGGAAAGCTTCGTCTTCGTGGTGCAGAAGCAGAACGGCATGGCCCTGGCGCACCGCACGGAAGTAACGCTGGGCGATACGGTGGGCAACAGCTACTCCATTGCTTCAGGACTGAGCGCGGGCGACCGCGTGATTGTGTCGGGAACACAGTTCCTGGTTGACGGCATGCCAGTGATGCCGATGGGCGGCTAAGCGCGGCCCGGTTCACGCCTTGGCATGGCTGCACTCCGGTTGTGTTGTGCGCTCCATCCTATCCGGAACCAAGAGGAAAGTGAGTTCATCTTGTTCGTCGATTTCTTCATTCATCGCCCGGTCTTTGCGACGGTTTGCGCACTGCTCATCATTCTGGCGGGCGCCATCTGTATTCCCAACCTGCCTTTGGCCATGTATCCCTCGCTGGCGCCGCCAGTGGTGCAAGTGAGCGCCAGCTATATCGGCGCCGACGCGGAGACAGTCGAGAAAGCCGTCACCATTCCGCTGGAAGAAGCAATCAACGGAGTGGAGGGAATGCGCTACATCAGCTCGTCCAGTTCCGACAACGGACAGAGCTCAATCCAGATCACGTTCCAGACCGGCTACAATCTCGACATCGCGGCCGTTGACGTGCAGAACCGCGTGGCCAGCGCGGAGGGCCGGCTGCCCGGCGAGGTGGTTTCCACCGGCATCAACGTCCAGAAGGCCAATCAAAACTTCGTCTTCGCCGCCGGCTTTTTTACTCGCGACGGGCGCTACTCCAACGAATACATCTCCAACTACCTCGACATTTATGTGAAAGATGCGATCAAGCGTGTGCCCGGCGTGGGCGATGTGAGGATCTTCGGCGAGCGCAAGTACGCCATGCGCGTGTGGCTCGATCCGGTGCGCCTGACCGCGCGCGGCCTGACCGCAACCGATGTGGTGAACGCGCTGACCGAGCAGAATGTAGAGATTCCCGCTGGCGAGCTGGGGCAGCCGCCATCCGACACGGAGCAGGCATTCCAGATTCCCGTGCGGGTTGCGGGCCGGCTAACAAATCCGGATGAATTCAACAATCTCATCCTCAAGAACTCGCCCAACGGCCTGGTGCTGCTCAAGGACGTGGGCCACGCGGAGGTGGGCGCCGAGAGCTATAGCTCGACACTTAAATACTCCGGGCGGGATGCGATGGGCGTCGGCGTACAGCAGCTCTCGAATGCCAACGCGATCGACGTGGACCGCAAGGCCAAAGCCGTGCTCAAACAGGTTTCAAAGAACTTTCCGCCCGGTCTGGAGTACGCGATCGCCTTCGACGACACGACCGCTGTGGGCGAATCGATTCGCGAAGTGCTCATCACGCTGGCTGAGGCCATCGTCATCGTCATCGCGGTTATCTTTCTCTTCCTGCTCGACTGGCGGGCCACCATTATTCCCGCCGTCACCATTCCGGTTTCGCTCATCGGCACCTTCGCGTTCATCCGCATCTTCAACTTTTCCATCAACTCGCTCACTCTCTTCGGCATTACGCTGGCTACCGGCCTGGTGGTCGACGACGCGATTGTGGTGATCGAGAATGTGCAGCGCCACATTCACATGGAACACTCCAACGCGCGCGAGGCCACTTCGCGGGCCATGGGCGAGGTGACCAGCGCGGTTATCGCCACCTCGCTGGTGCTCGTGGCGGTTTTTGTACCGGTGTCTTTCTTCCCCGGCACTATCGGCATTCTGTACCGCCAGTTCTCGCTCACCATCGCGTTCTCCATCGCCATCTCGGCCTTTAACGCGCTTACGCTTTCGCCTGCTCTGTCGGCGCTCTTTCTTCGCGGAGAAGAAGCTCGTCCCCGGCAGTTGGATTTTCTTCATATCCGGCTAGTCTCGCGCGCCTTTGCCGCCTTTATTCACGGCGCCGATGCACTGATCTCCTGGACGGCCAGCACCTATGCGCGCATCATTCACGTTGCGCTGCAACTGCGCTATCTGCTCCTGGTGCTCTTCTTTGCCGGGCTGGGCGCCACCGTGTGGATCTACCGCCACGTTCCCACGGGCTTCATTCCCCAGGAGGATGAGGGCTACTTTATGGTGATTGTGCAGGCGCCTCCGGGCTCGTCGCTGGCCTACACCACGGCCCTCGCCGACCGCGGCGCGGCCATCATTGGGCAGAATCCCGATGTATTCGGATTGTTTTCGATGATGGGCTTCAGCTTCTCCGGCGGTTCCTCCAATGCCGGCATGATGTTCGTGCAGATGCGCGCCGCAAATGAGCGCCGCGGAAAAGGTCATTCGACAGCCGACACCCTGCGCGATATTGGGCCGAAGCTGCGAATGCTCATGTTTGCGCCCAATGGAGGGCTGTTGCAGGCGTTCCAGCCGCCGGCGGTGTCAGGTGTGGGCACCTACGGCGGGTTCCAGTTCATGCTCCAGGATCAGGGCGGCAACACCCTCAGCGACCTGGACCGCGTGGCGCACCAGATTGTAAGCGCAAGCGCCGCGCACAAGGATCTTACCGGCCTGCTCACCACCTTCTCTGCCAACGACCCGCAGGAACTGGTGACGATCGACCGCGAGAAGGCCAAGGCGATGGGGGTTTCCATCTCGCAGATTGCAACCACGCTCAACGTCTTCATGGGCTCGGAGTACATCAACGACTTCGATTACAACGAGCGGACCTATCGTGTCTACGTGCAGGCCGACCAGCAGTTCCGCATGAGAGCCAGTGACCTGCATAGCTACTACGTGCGCTCCGACTCCGGCCAACTGGTGCCGCTCGACAACCTGGTCACGGTTGCCGAGAACGCGGGCCCTCCGGTGATTACGCACTACAATCTCTTTCGCGCAGTGGAGATTGACGGCTCGCCCGCGCACGGGTACAGCTCAGGTCAGGCGCTCGTGAGCATGGAGAAGCTGGCCCAGGAACAGATGATGCGCGGAATGGGCTACCAGTGGACCGGCCTGACCCTCGACGAGCTCGAATCCAGCGGCAAGGCGCTCCTCATCTTTGGCCTCGGCATTCTTGTCGTCTATCTCACGCTTTCGGCGCAGTACGAAAGCTTCGCCTTGCCCTTCATCATTTTGCTGGCCGTGCCCATGGCGGTGCTCGGCGCGCTAGGCCTGGTTTCTCTTCGCGGATTCGCGAACGACGTCTATTGCCAGATCGGGCTGGTGATGCTGATCGGTCTCTCGGCCAAAAACTCGATTTTGATCGTCGAATTTGCCGAGCAGTTGCGGCGCAAGGGCCGCACCATCTCAGAGGCCGCGATTGAGGCCGCGGAACTGCGCCTGCGGCCCATCCTCATGACCTCGTTCGCATTCATTCTCGGCGTGCTGCCGCTGGTCTTCGCCTCGGGCGCCGGCGCGCAGGGCCGCCAGTCGGTGGGAACCACGATTGTCGGCGGCATGTTGCTTTCGACCGTTCTGAACCTGGTGTTCATCCCGGTGCTCTACGTGATTCTGAGCCGCCTGCTCAGGCGCGGCGATGCGAAAGCTGAAGCTACGGCGATCTGAAATCCCAATCTTCCCTCGCGGTGCCTTTCGTTGAGTTTGGACGCGGGTGCCTTGTCTCTAAAGTTCGCACCATAAATACCCTGTCATCCTGAGCGAGATCGCCGCGGCGGACGAGTCGAAGGGCCTGCATTAGATCACCGCAATTTTGTGATGAACTTCTTGAACAAGACGCTAGAATCCCACCGGCAGCAACGGCATGGCGCCTTGCTCCCTGGCCTCGGCCACAACGGCGTCAAGGTGTTCGAGCACCTCGGCAACGGTCATCGTATAGACCTCGCGCCGGGCATCGTAGCCTTCTTCGACCAGTTGCTTCAGGTAGCGGCCGGCGATTTGCGCCGCGAGCTGGTCGGTGATGACCTTGCCGGCGCGCTTCTTCTGTTCCACCCAGGCCGTACACGGCAGCGCGATCCACATGGGGCGGCCGTTCACGTCGAAACGCACGTCTACCGCGTCGGCGTGACGCGTGGCGATGGCTACCATGGTGCCCTTCCAGTAGCAATGCAGATCTTCGCCGCTCCAGCGGTCGGTTACATGAAAATCTTCGTACATGCCTCTAGCCTACAGTTGGTGCCGCGCGGCGGCAAGTCGCTCCGGCTTTCTGGTGGAAGTCGCCGAGCCGGCAGACCGCCGTTTGCCGCTGCTCAAACCGCGCTGATAAACTAAGAGGGTTGCAGTGGCGCTACTCCCACCTGACCGGACCCGCCGCAAGTCTACCAGCGAAGGACAAAGACAGACCCGTGGATACAAAAACCCGTCACGCCCTTAAGAAAGATAAGTTTGCGCAGGCTGCCGCAAGCAGCGCCAGTTGGATCAGCGGCCATCGTGCCGGCGTCATGCGCTGGGTTGTGGGGGCCGGAGTGGTTGTGCTCCTCTGCGTTGCCGCATTGGTCTATTGGAGTGTGCGCTCGTCGGCCGGCGCCCTCGCCCTGGGCGCGGCGATGGATGTGTATCAGACGCCCCTGGCTCAGCCCGGCGCTCCGCCGGAGGCCGGCGTTTACACCACGGCCGCAGCCCGCGCAAAAGAGGCCAATCGCGAGTTTGTCGCAGTGGCCCACGATTTCGGCTGGCTGCCCGAGGGCGTCAAAGCGCGCTATTTTGCCGGCGTCACCTATGAGGAACTGGGCGAGAACGGCAACGCCGAAACCGAGCTGAAAGCCGCAGCCGGTTCCTGGAACCGCAATCTCTCCAACCTGGCGAAGCTGGCGCTGGCCGGCCTTTACCGCCAGACAAACCGCGACAGCGAGGCCGTCGACCTGTACAACCAGCTCGTTGCCAAGCCGTCGGTCACGGTCCCAGCCGGCGCGGCGCAGCTTGACCTCGCCGATCTCTACGCCGCGGAGGGCAAGCAGGACCAGGCGCGCGCTCTGTGGGCCAAGGTGAAGGATGCGGACAAAGACGGCGCGGCCGGCTCCATCGCTGCGCAGAAACTTGCCGCAAAGTAGGAACGCGCGCTCGAGCATTCTTTTCTCTGTCTGCGTCTGGTGAGATGTGAGCACCAGCCAGGCCATTTACGCAGGTTGGACGGTAATTCCCTCGAGCATGGAAATCCCCTCGAGCGCGGTGAACGACGAGTCCCGCCGGCGCGCGGAAGACGCTGCGCTTGCTGCGCTGGTCGACCAGTACGCCGGCGCCCTCTATCGCGTGGCTTTCTCCGTCCTGCGCAACGCCGCCGACGCTGAAGACGCCGTGCAGGAGGCCTTTCTCCGCGTCCTGCGCCATCGCAACAGCCTCGACGAAATCCGCGACCACCGCGTCTGGCTCATTCGCATCGTCTGGAACATCGTGCTCGACCGCAAGCGCCGCGCCAAGACCCGCCCCGAAACCGACGACGTGGAAGAACTGGCGCGCGTGCTGCCT
Organism: uncultured Acidobacteriaceae bacterium; assembly: GCA_963848805.1. Lineage (GTDB taxonomy): Bacteria > Acidobacteriota > Terriglobia > Terriglobales > Acidobacteriaceae > Telmatobacter. Next base: position 9,637 of record CAWKFD010000032.1, read on the forward strand.
TCCGCCGGGCTTTCTGCCGAGCAGCTTGCCGCCGCGGCCCAGCACCACTCTCATGTACTCGCCTGCGTCGACCAACTGCCCGCCAAAGAACGCCAGGTGCTGCTGCTTTCCGCATTTGACGAACTTTCCAGCGTCGAGATCGCCTCGGTCCTGGGCGTCACCGAGTCCAGCGTCCGCTCCCGCCTCTTCCGCGCCCGCAACCTGATGGCAGGCCTGCTCAATCATGAGAGGAGTTTGCGATGAATTCGAATCCTCGCAATCCGTTGGCTCCTGAATCCGTCCCCTTAGCCGTTTCTGGTTCCGTTTCCAGTTCCGCGGAAGAGACTCTGCGGCTCATCGCCAGCCTTCCCGCGCCCACCGGTCTTGAAGATCGAGTGCACGCCGCGCTCCGCTCCGCGCGTCGTTCCGGCCGGCTTCTGGCCTGGCCCAAACCCTTGAAACCGCAAAGCGCCTGGATGATTCGCGATTGGACGCGCACTGCGGCAGCCGCGGCCATCGTCTTTGTGGTAGCCGGCGGCGGATGGGGCGTCTACACCCACGTGCAGAACGCCCAGCAAGGCCAGCCAGCGAAAGTCATCGTCATACCGCGCGTCATCCAGCCGGGCGGCTTCTCCGGCGCCGGGGCCATGCGCACCCCGCAGACCCTCCCCGGACCGACCGCGATCTTGCCCGTCAAGCAACCGCCCGCGCCGGCTAAGGTGACGAGAAAGCCCGCGGCGCGCCACGCGCCGGCCAAGGCTGCCACCGCCCAAGCAACGCCGGTTGTTGCCATGCCCGCGCCGCAACCGGCGGCTTCCAGGTAAGGCGCGCTCTCCTACGCGTCCTTCACGATCACTTTGATCAGCATGCCCAGCAGCGCCAGCACCACCGCGCCCCAGAAGGCCGGTACAAACCCGTACACATGGAACCCGGGAACAAGGTGTGAGGCCACGAGGATCATGACGCCGTTGATGACCAGCAGGAAGATTCCCAGCGTGAGGATGCTGATGGGGAATGTGACGATCTTCAGGAACAGCCCCAGCGTGGCATTCAGCAGTCCGATGACCAGCGCGGCAATCAGGGCTGGAACCAGGCTCGCGACATAAAATCCAGGCACGAGACGGGAAACGAACAGCAGCGCGATCGCGCTCAGGATCCAATGCAGTAAAATTCTCAAATCCGTCGACCTCCCTTTCGCACCCGATTCCGGGCAGTCTGATCTAAAAAGGCATAACATGGCGCTGCGGTGAACCCCTAAGTTGAGACAGTTTGCATTGAGCGCACTCGCCGTTTGCTGTTTTTGGTTATGCCAAGCGCCCGGTTTTGATCCACCATGGCGTTGGCCGGTGAAGCGGAGCCGGGCGCTGCTGGAGAGCAACCCGGCAAGGAATAGCCGGCTGGTGACTCATCCGTACCGATGAGCGCCGGGAGCGGGGACCCACCCTGCTCCCGGTTTTTTGAACCGACATCGGGTGGATAGATTTCCCCATGCCTTGGAAAACTCATGCAGGCCGCTGCCCCACCGCTGGCCTGCGGCTGGGCAACGGCAGCTATCTGCTCGAACTCCTCCGGCGGCCGATAGCCCAGAGCCGAGTGCAGCCGGCAACGATTGTAATACCGTTCGATGAACTCTTCGATGTGATCGCGCAGCTCTTCCATGCTGCGGTAGGACCGGGCATCGATTTCTTCCCGTTTCAGAGTGCGCATGAAGCTTTCGCAAAAGGCGTTGTCGTAGGGGTTGGCGGGCCGGCTCATGCTGGGCACGATCCGATGCAGGCGCAGCACCCTGACGTATTCTTCACTGGCATACTGCAGGCCGCGATCGGAGTGGTGAACCAGGCCTGGCGGCGGTTGCCGATCGCCGATGGCTTGTTCCAGCGCCGCCAGCGTCAGCCGCGCTGTCAGGGTCCGCTGCAGCGCCCAGCCCACCACCTTGCGCGAGAACGCATCCAGCACCACGGCCAGATACACGAACTCGCCCAGGAGCCGGATATAGGTGATGTCGGCCACCCACAACTGGTTGATTCCAGTCAGCTTCATACGCGCCGCCAGATTCATGTAAACCTCCAACTCATGGCCCGAGTTGGTGGTTGAGGTAAAGGCCCGCGACGGGACGGCGAGCAGATTATCTTCGCGCATCAGCCGCGCCACACGTTTATGGTTGACGATCATTCCCCGGCGCCGCAACTGCTGGCTTACCCGCCGGTAACCATAGCGCCGCCGGTGCTCCAGCACTACAGCCTGGATCGCCGACCGCACCTCCATCTCCGCCTCCACCGGCAACTCGGGCTCCAGCCAGCGATAGAAACTGGCCCTGCTCACTGCCCCCACCCGGCACATCCGTTCCACACTCAGGGCGCCTGGCATCGGCATCATTGCCCGGATCCGGGCGTAGATGCCCTCGCGCCAGACGCGGTGTTCTGCCGGCGTCGAGCCGCGATGTGCTGCAAGGCACCCTGTAAAAAATCCACTTCCAGAACCTTCTCCGCCAAGGCACGTTCAGCCGGCGGTTCTCCTCCTCCAGCGTCTCGCCGGCGCGCTCGGCCAGCACCGGCTCGGCCTCATGACGCGCCGCAAACTGCTTGCGCCACTTGCGAAGAGTACTCGGGCTCACTCCCAGTTCCTCGCACAGCCGGCCTACGTGCATGCACGTCCGCAATCGCTCCACCGCCATCGCCCGGAACGATTCTGGTCGCCATCCTGCTTCTCGTTTCGCCACTCGCAGTCCCCCTTCGCTGCAGAATGCGCATATTTTAGCTGTCTCACTTTTGGGGGTCAGTCCAGCGCGAAGGATGCACACAATACGCTTTTTTCCGCATGCTGTGTTCATCCTGTCTGCATGGGTCGTGGCGATCTTCGCCCAGCAGCCTTCCGCCCCGGCTTTGCCTGACATTCGCCAGCTGATGAAAGAGGTGCAGGAGCACCAGAAGCAGGTTGAGAAGGCGCGCGAAGACGACACCTACACCGCGCTCATTACCACCGAGGACATTGACAGCAATGGCAGGGTGACCAAAACCGAATCTGAGGAGGACGAAAACTTCTTCGTCAACAGCCACCTGATCGCGCGCATGGTCAAAAAGGATGGCAAGCCGCTCCACCCGCGCGAAGACCGCAAGGAGACGGAGCGCGTGACCAAGCTCGTGGAGAAGGCGCAAGCCACGCCGCCCGGCCAGCCGATCGAAGGCCAAACCATCAGCATCAGCCGTCTGCTTGAAATCATGGACGTGCGCAACCCCAGGCGCGAAACATACCACGGCCGGTTGACGATCGTATTTGACTTCATCGGCCGCAAAGACGCGAAGACTCATGGCTTGATCGAAGACGCCTCAAAGAGGCTGCAAGGGACCCTTTGGATCGACGAGGCCGACCGGCAGGTCGCCCACCTTGACGTCAGCTTCAACGACAATTTTCATGTTGCGGGCGGCGTCCTCGCCAACGTCCAGAAGGGATCCAGCTTCCACTTTGACCAGGCGCCCGTGGGCGGCGGAGTCTGGCTGCCGACCGGCGGCGAAGGCAACATGCAGCCCCGGGTCCTGGTGTTCAAGAACCTTCGCCAACATTACATCGAGCACGACTACGACTTCAAGCGCTTCAGCGTAGAGACCCAGCAATCAAAGGACGCGAAGCCTGTGAAGGCAGCTAAGCCTTAGAGTGGCTGCCCGCGCTTTCAGTTATCCAGCGCTGCCCGTTGTTCGTTTACAGTGAAACCATGTTCGCGCGCCGCCTCTCCGTCCAGCGCATTGATTCTGCGGGTGTGCGATACGCTTGCCCCATCCGCCAGATTGACAACTTCGCCATGCGGGACTTTACCAACGACGCGGTCTTCGACGATACGTTCCCAGCCGCCGACGGGCTGCTCGAAGCCGGCTACAGAGTGCCGCTCGACCGTCTGCAATCTGCTATGGAAGACTGGTTTCGCCGCAAGGGCTATCTGAAGCCCGACGAACGGCTGGAAATCATCGAGGAGAAGCTAGCCGGTAAAGAAGCAGCGAAATAGAGCAGGGGTTAGGTTTCGGGGGTCAGGGGTCGGGGTTCCCGGTTCAATGTGTCAGGAATGTGACCGGTCCGCACCTTAGGGACTAGGCCCCCCACCCCTATATGCCATACCTCTATATTTGAAAACAAAGGAGTTACCCGTTGGACATATACCTCCGTATGTCAAAGGCCAGGGGTCAGTGATCAGTGTTCAGTGGTCAGTGGCTGGCGGCAGTTCTTGTCCACAGAATCACAGTTTCTGTGGTTCTGTGGTTCTGTGAGGCTGCGCTCTTGTTATTACTTAACTGTTTTATCAGCAATAGGTTATGGACGATCACAGTTTCACAGCCATTTTGCCGACAAGAGTACCGGGGGCTGCCTCTACTGCGTTTTGTACTACAGCCTCTCCGCCATTCCAAAGCTGAAACTCGGCTTCGCGACGAGCCTTGAGCCCCGCATTCACCACTCCGCCGGCATGGTCCCAACTGAGCAACTGCTCGGCAGCGGCGGCGTATTGGCCGGCATTCAGCTCCCGCAGCAGGCTGGACCCCGCCAGCCTTCCCGCGCCAAGGTTGAAGCAGAAGTCGACCAGCGCATCGAACTGCCCCTGCGCTAGCGCAACCCCAACCAGCCGGGCGACTTCACGTTCAGCTTCAAGCACGTCCTCGGTCAGCATCGCGGCAGCCTGCGCCTCGTCGATACCGCCCAGGAACGACTGCGGCGGCGTAACCCGGTGCCCATAGCCAATCGTCGGAAGGCCGGCCACATCGGTATATACGTGGCCGCGAAATCCCTCCGACCTCTTGATCAACTCCAACCCTGCTGCGCTCAATTGCATCGCGTTGCCTTTCCTGCGGCCGGGATTCTTTCTTCCCAAAAAGCCGAAGGGCCTGCGGTGAACCCTCAACAGCGAGGTGGTTCACAACAAGCCCTAAGTCAACGCTAGCAGGAAGCGCGAATTAATCTGCAAAAGGGCACGCCGATCTCCTCAGTGCGCCGGGGCGGGCGCCTTGCCCGCAACGTAGAGAAACTGATTTAAAACATTGGCCAGCGCCGTATCGAAGTTCTTGTCATGGGTCTTTTGCAGAATGGCAACCTCGATTGACTCTGTAATTGTCCACAGCACGAAATGGCTTTTGCGGTCATAGACCACCAGCCGGAACATGGGCAACGGATCGGAAGCGCCATTTTGCTTGTTCGGGTTCGAAGGCCCGTAAGGGGCGGTTAATCGAAGTTCCAGAACCAGATCTGCTTGCGCCGGACTGTCGGCCAGCAGGAAGGCGCCTTTGGCCTGAAGAGCTGAACAAAACTCCATGTAAGGACGGTCGGGTCGCCGCTAAACGGCTCCGGAAACAGGCCACTATCCGAACCGGCATTGGATACGAAGACAGACTTGGCCGCGCGGATCGCCGGCGGCACCGACCCTACGCCGGTGGATGCAGGCATTTGAGCGAAAGCGCAGCACGAAACAAGAAGCGCGGAAAGCGCAGCAAGATTCAAAGCGGTGCGAATTCTTCCCATCGATAGCCTCTTTCTGTTCGATAAGTAGCATATTTGTCAATAGCATAAGCGGAAATGCCGCCCAACCAGGTCGCGTTGTCATTATTATTTCTGGTTTTGCACAGAAATCTTTGACCCAAAATGGGAAAATACACTGCTTTCGGGGCAGTCTTTAACCTCCACGAGATGAATGTCTTACCGGGGGACATCTCAGGCTCAGCTTTTTTCAACAAAAATCCTGTTAGCAATCTTGACAATGGAAGGGCTTAGTCAGCGCCGGTTTAGTAAAATTATCAGATGGTTAGAATCAGGAAAACACGCAACTTAAGACAACGGCCTCCGCAATGGATTTACTTTGTTGCGGGAGTCTCTGCCGTTGCGCTGGTCGCGCTGGTGGTACTCTTCTCCGGGCGAACAGTGCAAGCGGATGCGGGTCTTCCCAGACCAGCCGTCAACCCGCCTGCAACCTCACTTGCCGCGAGCCCGACCCCGGCCTCGCTCGCTGATGAGGAACCGGCGGTTCCCCGGAACGGCCCCACTGCCGAAGCCAGGCAGTGGACGAACAAGGTCCATGGCATCGCCTCCTGGTACGGCAGCGTCTTTAACGGACGCAAAACCGCCAGCGGCGAGATCTACAACATGTACGCCATGACAGCCTGTCACCCGACCCTTCCTTTCGGCTCGATCGTGAGGGTCGTCAACCAGTCCAATCACCGCTCGGTCGTAGTTCGTATCGTCGATCGCGGCGACCTTGTTGAAGAGGGGCGCGTCATCGACCTCTCGTACGGCGCGGCGAAGAAGCTCGGCATGACCCTGGCCGGTCTTGCCCATGTGGAACTGCAGGTTCTTTCTCTGGGCAAGCCAAACGCCCAGAAGTAGTTCCTTCAGAGAAAAACGGCCAGCCTGACGGGCTGGCCGTTGCTGTTTTATTCCTGTCTTTTCAATTATCTTCAGGCCGTTTGAAGGGCTTTTGCAGGTACAGGCGCGCCTCGTTCACGGCTCCTTGCGTGTTGTCGTTGGTCTGCACCGCTAAGCGGTATTCGTTTACGGCCCGGTCGCGCTGCCCGGTCAGGTCGAAGATCTTACCGATGGCAATGTGGCTCCAAACTTCAGTCCAGGCCGGCTCGTCGTCGCCGCGCAGCGCGTCGCGAAAAGAGTTCACCGCTGCCTGGTAGTTGCGCTGAGCAAACAGCAGCTCGCCAATGCGATAGCTGGCAAGCGAGCTTTGCGGGTTCGCTTCGAGCGCCTTCTTATATTCGACCAGCGCCCCCGCCAGGTCGCCCTGCGCCACCAACTGCTGGCCTTTCAGGATGGAGATGCGCACCTGCAGGTCGGGGGTGGTCTTCAGCACCCAGTCACCGGGATCGATGCTGATGCGGCGCGGCCGGCCGAAGGTGTCCACGACATATTGCGTATCGGTGCCCACCACGTCGATCTTCTGGTTCACCGTCTTGCCGTCGGTTTCAATCCGCAGCTCGACGGGCATGCGGAAGAGATCGAGATCCTGGTTGATCTCGCCGATGGTGCGAAAGCCCTTGTTGTTTCCCAGCCGGTAGACGGCGTATTTGTCGGTGAAGGTCGGCGCCCCCGTACCGTCGATCCATTGCGCAAAGAAGGGCGTCAACTGCTGCTGGGTCTGCGCCTCGGCCACTTTTTCAAGGTCCTCGGTGCGTACAGATTTGTCAGTGTACTGGCTGAGAACGCCCTTGAGGATGGCCAGAAACTCCTTATCGCCGACCTCCCAGCGCAGCATGTGGAAGATCATTGCTCCCTTTTCCAGGGTCATCGACTGGAACTGAGGCGAGAACGGATCCTGCCGGCCGGCGCTCGAAAGCGGGATGGTGTCGTAAGCCAGCGCGCCCGCGGCCACGTCTTCAAGAGCCGCGCGCAGTGCGCTCTTGCCGCTGTCGTCCTCGACATACATCAGTTCGCCATAGCGCGACATCCCATTGGTGATCCAGACGTCGTTGAGCGTCTTGGGGCTGATCTCGCATCCCCACCACTGGTGGGCAATGGTATTGGCCAGCAGGCGGATGCCCGATTTGTCGCCCACCCGCGAACCCATGATCGCCGCCAGCTCCGGCGCGTAAGCCGCCGGCAGCGTGTCGTCCGGCAGCTCCACCACGTTCAGGCGCTCGCTTTCCGGCTGGCCAAAGCTATCGGTAAAGAAATCGAACTCCTTGTTCGCCGTCTGCGCCAGTTGGTTAGCCGACGCCTGGTGGTTGATGGTCACGTACACCTTCACATTGCCGGCGCCCGCTGAGACGGGCTCGGCATACCGCCCCGCAATCACCGTCCCCGGAAATCCCGGTTTGGTCCATTTGAAGTCATACTCGTCGCCGGGCTTTCCGCTGGCCAGCGTCACGTGTTTTTGGGCGCCCGCGCTGCCGCTCGAGAAGACCCGCATCCCCTGCGGCACGCTGATGTGCATCTCCGCGGTGAAACGGTCGGTCATGTAGCCGGTCATGGGGAACCAGCGCGCCGCGTACAGCAGATAGCTGATGGGTTCCTGGATGGCCGCCAGCTTCAACCCCTCCACGGGTCCGTCTTCGTTGCCGGTGATGGTGCCGTCGTAGACGAAGGTCCAGTGCTCGGTTTGCCCGGCCACGAAGGGCGTTTGCGGAGTGACCCGGATTGACCCGTCCGCCGTCCGCTCTCCGTCGAGCACCTTTCCGCTCCCATCCGTGATTTTGGTGACCCTCAGCGCCGGGTGAAAGCCAAAGTTCACCACATCGAGGTTTGCGGGCGCGGTAAAGCTCACCACCGTAGTGGCCGCCAGGTGGTGCGTTGCCGTATCGAGCTCGGCGTTAATCACGTAGCCTGTGATGTTGAGCGCCGGGCGCTCGCGCTGCGCGGCTGCGGGCGCTACTGCCATACCTGCCCAGGCTGCCGCCAGCAGGACGAGGAGCTGTCGAGGCCGCGATCCAATTAGGTATCTGCTTAACATTTCCATACTCATTATTCTTGCCGCCGTTCGCTTACATTTGCCGGTTATGGGGGAAATCCCTATTGCATTCAGGGCTGCGCGGCCTCCACGGCCGCCGGGCAAACTGCTTCAAGTTCACATTGGACGAGGGCGGCTACGCGTTCAATTGCGCCCGGCCCCTGGCCCTTGCCATTGGCCGTGTGCGCGCGCAATGCCTCGCGGACCGCCCCCAGTTCCATTCTCATGGACTCACGATCTGGCCCATCCGGTAGCAGCCGTCGAAGCTGTTGGACGATATTTGCCGGCGTGAAGTCGCTTTGAATCAGCTCTGGAACCACACGCTTGCCGGCAATCAGGTTCGCCATGGCCACGTGCGGAACCTTCACCAGCCGCCTGGCAATAGCATAAGTCACCGGCGAGACACGGTAGACCACCACAAAGGGATTGCCGATCAGCGCCGCCTCGACCGTCGCGGTTCCACTGGCCACTACCGAGGCGCGTGCGTGGAGCAGCGCGGCCCGGGCGTCGTTAACCAGCCGGACTTGAAGACCGCGGCCACGGCTGTCTGCAAGCTCGGACACAACCGCCCGCTGCTCCGCGCTCAAGGTGGACGCGAGAGGCACGACAAACTCGTAATTCTCCGAGCGGGCTTGCCGGTGACGGCCCAGGCGCAGACAATCCTCTTGCCGCCTCCAGCATCTGGGGCAAATGCTGCTCGATCTCGGGCAGGCGGCTGCCCGGCAAGAGGCCAATCCAGGTTTTCGAGGGGTCCAGCCGGTTCTCAGCCGCAAACTGCTCGCGGCTGATCGTTGGCGCCGGCAGATCGGCCAGGGGATGGCCCACAAACTCCGCCGCCACGCCTCGCTCCCGATAAAAAGGCTCCTCGAAAGGGAAAATCACCAGCATGCGCCGCACATACTTGCGCACCAGCCGGATGCGATGCTGCTTCCAAGCCCATAGCTGCGGGCTCACGAAGTAAATCACCGGAACGCCCAGACGATGGAACTCCCGTGCCAGCCGGAAATGGATCTCGGGGAAGTCGATCAGCACGGCAACGTCAGGCCGCCGCTCGCGGATGGCCCGCTTGAGCTTTTGGAACTCCCGGTAGATGCGCGGCAGATGACGCACCACCTCAGTGAAGCCCATTACCGCCATGTCTTCCGAGCGGACGATCCGCTCGCACACCGGCAGCCTCCATCCGCGGACCGCCCATCCCGATGAGCTCCGCTCTTTGACCTTTTGGAGTAGATTTTCGCGACAAGGCAGTAGCCAGCAGCGCCCCATATTGCTCGCCGCTTGCCTCGCCAGCCGAGATGAAAACAACGGGGGCCATGATAATCCAGCCAGAGCAGCACCGCTCTCGTACTTGGCACAATCATAATGGCTTCCCGCATCTCCTGTTGTGTGCGCGGCGCAGGCGGGCCGTGGTAACCTTCCGGTTGGAGCGGGAACGGAGGCTAAAGTGCGAGTCTCTTTCAGAATTCTTGCGATCGTCGGCTTGTGGGTTGGCTGCGGCCTTGCGGCCTTGGCACAAACTCAGAAGGCGCCAGTCATACACTTTCCAAACGGCTCTACGGGAAGGGATTTGACCGGCGTGGGCGCGACTCCGGCTGTGGCGCCGGAAAATCCGGCGGCCGATAACCCGGTGGCCGATCCGAAAGCCGTGGTCCCTCTCGGCAATGCGCGCTTCACGGTGCTGACGCCGCAATTGATCCGCATGGAGTGGTCGGCGGACGGCAAATTTGAAGATCACGCCTCGTTTGTCTTCATCAATCGCTGCCTGCCCGTGCCGAAGTTCGAGTCCGAAGTAACGAAGAACGGCTCGAATCAAGTGCTCACGATCAAGACCAGCGACCTGGCGCTCAATTACTACGCCCACCGGCGACGGTCACTTCACCGCCGATAGCCTCTCTATCACACTCACCGTCGACGGCAAACAAGTCGTCTGGCATCCCGGCCTTGAAGATTCCGAAAATCTGCAGGGCACAACGCGCACCCTCGACGGCGCGCTGGGCAGCAAAACCAAGGAACCCATCGAGCCGGGGCTCGTCTCGCGCTCCGGCTGGGCGCTGGTTGACGACTCGACGCGCCCGCTGTTCGACTCCACCGACTTCCGCTTCATTGACGGCGAAAAGAGCCCCTGGCCGTGGGCCATGGAGCGGCCGGCCAAGCGAGAAATCCGGCTCCTACACCGACTGGTACTTCTTCGGCTACGGCCACGACTACCGCAGGGCGCTGGGCGACTTTGTACGTGTCGCCGGCCGCATTCCGCTGCCGCCGCGCTTTGCCTTCGGCGCCTGGTGGTCGCGCTACTGGGCTTACAGCGACCAGGAACTCGACGGACTGGTGCGCGGCTTCCGCGAGAACGACACTCCCCTCGATGTGCTGGTCATCGACATGGACTGGCACATCAGCGAGGATCAGCTGAAGGCCATGGGCGAGACCGATCAGTCCGGCCAGAGGCTGGGCTGGACCGGCTACACCTGGAACAAGGTGCTCTTTCCCGATCCCGATGCGTTCCTCAAGAATCTCCACGACGAAGGGCTGAAGGTCACACTGAACCTGCATCCCGCTTCGGGGATTCAGCCGTGGGAAGCTGCCTACCCGGCGATGGCGCGCGCCATGGGCATCGATCCGGCCACGAAGAACTACGTGCCCTTCGACCCCACCGACAAGCGCTGGGCAACGGCTTACTTCAATCTGGTTCTGCACCCGCTGGAGGAGCAGGGCATCGACTTCTGGTGGATCGACTGGCAGCAGGACCCCTTGATGACTAAGTTGCCTGGCGTGACCAATACCTGGTGGCTCAACTATCTGCACTTCACCGATCAGCAGCGCGAGGGCAAGCGGCCGCTGCTCTTTCATCGCTGGGGCGGGCTGGGCAACCACCGCTACCAGATCGGCTTCTCCGGCGACACCATCTCGGTGTGGGATTCGCTCGCCTTCCAGCCCTGGTTTACGGCCACCGCGGCCAACGTGGGCTACGCCTACTGGAGCCACGACATCGGCGGGCACATGCCCGGCGCGGTCGATCCCGAGCTCTACACGCGCTGGGTCCAGTTCGGCGCCTTCTCGCCCATCCTGCGCACCCACACCACCAAAAATCCCGACGCCGAGCGCCGCATCTGGGCCTATCCCGAGCCGTATTCGTCGGTGCTGCGCTCGGCATTCCAGCTTGCGCGAGGCGATGCAGCCATATCTCTACACCGAAGCGCGCCGCACCTACGACACCGGCGTGGCGTTCTTCCGCCCGCTCTATTACGACTGGCCCGAAGACGACGCCGCCTACACCAGCAAAAACGAATACATCTTCGGCGATCAGATGCTCGTCAGCCCCGTCACCACGCCTGCCGAAAAAATCTCCGGCCTCGCCGCCGAAAAGGTCTGGCTGCCCAAGGGCGACTGGATCGAATGGCCCACCGGCAAGCACTTCACCGGCCCGATCACAGTCGAGCGCAGCTTCTCCATCGATCAGATCCCCGTCTACCTGCGCGCCGGTGCCATCGTTCCCATGCAGCCGGCGATGTTGCACACCGGCGAGAAGCCGGTCGACCCGCTCATTGTGAACGTGTGGCCGCTCGCGCCCGGCGCCAGTTCCAGCTACTCGGTTTATGAGGACTCCGGCGTCATCGGTTGAGTATCAGCGCGGCGTCTTTGCCCGCACGCCGATCAAGGCGCGCAGACAGGCGACACCCTTCGCGTCGAGATCGGCCCGGTGGAAGGCAGCTATCCCGGCATGATGAAGGCGCGCGGCTACGAGCTGCGCCTGCCCGCCGACTGGCCGCCCGCATCCGTGACTGTGAACGGCGGCGCCAATTGAACAGAAGGTGCTGGCGGCAAACCAGGGCCAATCCGTGGCTGGACCTTCGAGGGCAACACGCTGACCACGATCATTCCCGTGCCCAGCGGCAGCGTGACCGAAAAAGCTATCATCGAAGTCCGCCGCGCGCCGGGCCTCACTGCGCGCCGCGCCGAGCTCGACGGATTCGCCGGCCAGATGACCCGCCTGCGCGGCGCCTATGACGCCATGCAAGAGACCGGGCCGGTCGCCGGTCCCTCCAATGCCCTTGTCGATGCCATGCAAACCGGCGACCGCCTCAGCTACTATCCCGAGCGCATCGCAACCGAGCTTGCGCATCTCCACGACGCGCTCAAGCAGGCACAGGCCGACATGGCCGCGCTCGACAAGGAGTTCGAGAATCTGCTCAGCGATACGTCGCGCAAGGTTGGCGGGGCGACCTTGGCTCCGGCCGACGTCGAAAGCGAGAAGCAGAAGCGCCGCGACGCACTGCACCGCGCCGAGGCGCTGCTGACGGAAGCGGCGAAATGATTCGAGCGTCGTCCCTACGGGACTCTTCTTATAATTTGGCGCTGTTTCCCCGCTCTGAAGAGCGGGGCTAGCAAACTCTGCGCCTATGGCGCGGTGATGCCGCGAAGCGCTCGTAGATTTGGCCTCGCTTTTTCTTTCTTATTGGGGCTGCCTTTGCCCGTGGCGATCAGGTTTCGCAGGCTGCCGTTCACATACGAGGCCCCGCATAAAGATAGGCGGCTCGCCGGCGCCGGGGCCCCAGCTGGCGAGGACAGCGACATTGGGCAAGCGCAGATGGACGCTGAACTGGCCGCGGTGCTGGTACCAGTGGCTCGACATGATGTCGCGCGGAAATTCGCCGCGGCGAACGCCTTCGGCGCGTCGGATCGGCTGTAGTTTTGCGCAAGGGTATCTCCGAATTCCATTTGCAGCGCGCTCTGGCCCGGTTTACCATCCCACCCATGAAGGAAACTGGTTGGTTCTTACTTTCTGTCCTGGCGCTCGGCGGGCTGACGCTCTCTGCGCAGACGCCGGCCGCAAACCCTGCCCCCAAAGAGGCTGCTCCCGCCATGAAGACATTTTTCATCCGCATCATTCCGCCGCGGCCCACCTTCGACAAGGACGCGACTCCTGCCGAGCAGGCGTTGATGGACGAGCACTACGTCTACTGGAAGGACCTCTTCGACAAAGGCGTCTGTGTCTTCGGCGGTCCCGTGCTTGACCCCAAGGGTGTCTACGGGGTTCTGGCTGTCGAGGCCGCCAGCGAAGACGAGGCTCGCGCCCTCGCCAACGGCGATCCCTCCCTAAAGGCCGGACTGATCCACACAGAAGTCGCCGAGATGCGCGCGGTCTTTTTGCACAAGCCAAAATAGCTCCAATGAAAAGGAACGATAATTATTCTCATGACCAAATAGAGGAGTTCGCCGCATGACAGATGAAGAGTGCGTGTTGAAAGAGAAGCCCAAGGCCAGAGTGAAATGGAAGCAAAGCGAGCAGCCCACCTGTTATATCGACGATGGCTTCGGACAGACACTCGGAGTAACGCCGAATGATTTCCCGGCGCGTAGTTATCCCGATATCGTTCGAGCGGCATGGGAGCAGGCCAGGCAAAATCTGGCGCGGGTTTCGTCGAAAGAATCGTAATGAAAGGAATTGCGATGAGTCTTGACCGCCGCGCATTTCTGAACGCCTGCACTCGCGCCGGCGTCGCCTCTCCGCTGCTGCCAGGAATTCTCTACACGCTGGCCGCGCAGGCGCAGGAGTCAGGTGGAGGCTCCGGGTCCGCCAAGCCGCCCGAACTGCCCAAAATCACCCCCGAATTGCTCGACCAGGCAGCGATCCTCGCCGGTGTTGGTCCATTCACGCCCGAGCAGATGAAGATGATGCTCGATGGCCTCAACGACCAGCGCGCAGGCTACGACAAGATTCGCGCGCTCAATCTCCCCAACTCGCTGCCCCCGGCGTTTGTATTTCATCCGGGGCCCCCGGCGAGGCCTGCAGAGAGCCGCGTTGCCTTCGCCGGCACTCAGCCGCAACTGCGCTTCGACGACTCGGAATCCGGTGAGCCCAAGGCTCCGGCGAACATCGAGGATCTCGCCTTCGCCTCCGTGCTCGAACTGGCCAACCTCATCTACCATCGCAAAATCACTTCGCTCGCCTTGACGCAGATGTATATTGACCGCCTTAAGCGCTACGACCCCAAACTCCACTTCGTCATCACGCTCACCGAAGAGCGCGCTCTTGCACAGGCCAGGTCTGCAGACGAGGACCTGGAGAATGGCCTCTACCACGGCCCGCTCCACGGCATCCCCTGGGGCGCAAAGGACCTGCTGGCGGTAAAAGACTACCCCACCACCTGGGGCGCGGGCGGGTTCGAGCATCAGTCCTTCAAGGAAGATGCGACCGTCGTCCACCGTCTCGACGCGGCCGGCGCCGTGCTCATTGCCAAGTTCACCCTCGGTGCGCTGGCCATGGGCGACAAGTGGTTTGGCGGGCGCACGCGCAATCCCTGGAATCCCGCGCAGGGTTCGAGCGGGTCTTCGGCTGGTTCGGCTAGCGCCGTCGCCGCGGGCTGCGTGCCCTTCGCCATCGGATCGGAGACTCTCGGCTCCATCTCCTCGCCCTCCACGCGCTGCGGATGCACCGGCCTGCGCCCCAGCTTCGGCCTCGTTCCGCGCACTGGCGCCATGGCCCTGAGCTGGACGATGGATAAGCTCGGGCCCATTGCCCGGTCGGTAGAGGATTGCGCGCTGGTGCTCGACGTGATTCACGGCCCCGACGGCAAAGATCTGGCGGCTGCGGTCAGCGTCGACTTCAATTGGAACCCGCGGTTCGATTGGAAAAAGTTGCGCATCGGCTACCTGAAGAGCGAATTCGACCCGCTGCCGCCGCTCCAGCTCAAGGAAGCTGCGCCGAGCGAATCCGCCGAAGACCAGAAAAAGCGTGAAGATGCGAATGCCGCGATGCAGGCCGCTCGCGCACGCCGCGATTACGACCGCCAGTACGAGCAGGCCGCGCTCGACGAACTGGGCTCGATGGGAGTCGACCTCGTTCCCGTCGAACTGCCCAAGCTGCCATGGGAAGCCATGGTGCCGCTGCTCACCGCCGAAGCCGCGGCGGCTTTTGACGACCTGACCATGACGGGCCGCGACCGTCTGCTCACCGAGCAGGGCATCGAAGACTGGCCCAACGACTTCCGCATTGCCCGCTTCTATCCGGCGGTGGAGTACATTCAGGCCAACCGTGCGCGCATGCTCGCCATCCGGCAGGTTTCGGCGCTCTTTGAGCAGGTCGATATCATCGTCACGCCCTCGACCGATGCCCAACTCATGGCGACCAACCTTACCGGCAACCCGGCGCTCATTTTACCCAACGGCCTGCGCGGCGCCGACGCGCCCCCGCCGCCCGCGATCGACGACGGCGACCACGACGACATCGGCGGGCCGGGCACGCCGGTGTCGCTTACGTTTCTGGCTGGCCTCTACCAGGATGCGAAGCTGGCCGCCTTCGCCCGCGCCTACCAGGAGGAGACAGGCTTCAACAAGTTGCACCCCAAGCTGGATTAGCGAGTCAGCAAGTCAGCGAGTCAGCGAGTCAGCAAGTCAGCGTGAAGCACATCCCAGCCGGCAAGTTCCATGATGGCATTGAGACGGGACAGTTCCTGGAAATGCCGGTGGGTCAGGATTCCGATCCCACCCTAAACGCAAAAACGCGTTTAGGATGGGGCACCCTGCGACCTGAGCGGATGAGCGCTACTTCGGTTGCGGTTGGGCCGGCGCGGACGTTGCAGGCGGCGCTGGCGTCGACGGTTGCGCGGGCGTCGAAGGCTGTGCAGGAGCCGAGGCGGGCGGAGTTGCAGGTGCGGCGGGCGCGGCGCTCGGCTGCGGGCTGGTCCCGGGTTGCGGCGGAACGCCGGGCCCAGGATGACCGGGAGCTGTGGCAGGCGGACCGCCAGGGCGCTGAAAGGGCATTGTGGCCCGTTGCGGCAAGGGCGCGTCGGTCACGTCGACCAGTTCCACGTCGAAGATGAGGTCAGACTTGGCGGGAATGCCCGGATGTTCCGGCCGGTCGGGAATCGCACGCGTCCCATACGCCTCCTGCCAGGGAATGAAGATGCGGCGCTTGCCGCCGACCCTCATGCCATCGAGTCCGTAATCGAATCCGGGGATCACGCGGCCCACGCCCTGCTGAACCGCCAGGGGTTGCGGATCGCCCAACTTGGGCTTGCCATCCGGGCCGAGTTCGGGCTTGCCCTCCTTACCAATCACCGGCTGTCCGTGGTCCTCCCAAGAGTCGAATTTGATGCCGTCTGCCGCGCGCCATCCGGTGTACTTGATGTGCCAGAGCTTACCGGCCTCGCCCTCGGGCCCTGTACCGATCTTGATGTCTTCGTATCGCAACGAGAAGGGGATCTTGATTGGCCCGTGAGCCACCCTGGGCACTCCCGCAGGTAGCTTGATCCACGGCGCCACCGCACCCGAAGCAGCCGCACTGGGCGCGGCCGTAGCGGGCTTGGCGGGAGTGGCCGTGGAGGCCGCGGGCGTGGACTTGGAAGTTGAAGGGCTGGTCGTGGAAGGGCTCGTGCTGGTTTGTGCGGCTGCAGCGGACGCGATTGCCGCTAGAAAAAACACAAGAACAGAGCGTTTCATCATCGGGTTATGCTCCAGGGCGATTTCTCACCGAAGTGTAACAGGCCGAGGAGCATTACACGATGAGCATCCCCGCCAGCAGCGCCGTGCGCGGCGCAAGGTGCTCCACGATCACCGATTCGTGCAGCGCATGCGCGCCCTCGCCCACCGCGCCCATGCCGTCGAGCGTGGGAATGCCGAGTGCGGCGGTGAAGTTGCCGTCTGACCCTCCGCCGGTCGCGGCCTCGTCGAGAACAAAGCCGAGTTCGCGGGCGAGCTCCCGCGCCTTGCGATAAAGCTGGACAGTCCCGCGGCTGCGCTCCATCGGCGGCCGATTGATTCCACCTGTCACGGTCAGCGTGCAGCGCGCATTCGCCGCTTTGAGCGCGGCGAATTTGCGCTCGATGCGCGGGCCGTCTGCCGCGCGCAAAATGCGCACATCGACCTCTGCCCACGCCTCGGCGGGAATGACATTGCTCTTCGTGCCTCCGCCGATCTTGCCGGCACTTACCGTCAGCCCGCGCTTGAAATCGGTCCAGGCGCTCACCGTTTCAATGGCGCGGGCCAGCTCGCGGATGGCGTTGGCGCCCTTCTCGAAGTCGGCGCCTGCGTGGGCCGCCACGCCGGTTACGGCGATCTTCCAATCGCCGATGCCCTTGCGCGCGGTTTTATAGGCCAGCCCCCGCGCCGGCTCCAACACGTAGGCGGCGGCGCATTCGCGCGCGATCCGCTCGATAACGGGGCGCGAAGCCCGGCTGCCGATTTCCTCGTCGCCGTTGAGCAGGAATACGATTTCGCGGCGCAGCAGGTTGGCTTCCGCGAGAATTTCGAGGGCCGTCAGCGCCATGGCCACGCCAGCCTTCATGTCGAACGAGCCGGGACCCCATAGCCGGCCGTCGCCCAGGCGGCACGGCATGGATTCGAGCGTTCCCAGCGGCCAAACTGTGTCGAGGTGACCGAGGAGCAGGATGGGCTTCGTGCCGGTCC
Source organism: uncultured Acidobacteriaceae bacterium (assembly GCA_963848805.1). GTDB lineage: Bacteria > Acidobacteriota > Terriglobia > Terriglobales > Acidobacteriaceae > Telmatobacter. Next base: position 27,440 of record CAWKFD010000032.1, read on the forward strand.
CGGCGGCTCGCTTTCGCGGTCCAAAGCGCGCTTCAACCACATCGCCGTACCGGTGCTGCCGGTGGAGTTTGACCCGTCCCCCCAGCGCTTTGGCGCGTGCGGCCGCAAGCGCCATGCATCCATCAACAGCGGTTTTTGCGTCGGAAGGCGACTCCATCCGCACAAGCTTCCGGGCCAGATCGAGAAGAGACGGCTCCTTGCGCCGGGCCCCGGCTAGCAGCGCGCGCATGGGAATCGGGGGGTCGACGGAGATCTGCATTTTGCTCCTTTATTTTGGCGCTTCTGCCTTTTCCCGGTTAGGGACTTCCTGATTCTACGATGCTTGCGTGAGCCTTCACTCCTGGTCGCTCGAAAGGCCCAGGTGTACAGCGAAACGCACAGTGTGGCAAAAATGCCACACGACGAGATTTCGACATTTCGTCTAATCTAAACATCGAACGGGTTTTCCTTGGATACGGAGACGGTATTTGACTCAGCCAGCGCACCTGGAACAGACGATCGCGGCGCCCCTCGAATTTGCGGGCGTGGGATTGCACTCGGGAGCGCCAGTCAACATGCGTTTGCTTCCCGCCGCAGCAGGTTCGGGAATTGTCTTCAGGCGCACGGATCTGGATAACTTCGAGATTCCCGCCACAGGGCGAAACGTCGCCAAAGTGAGCTACGCAACAAGTCTCATGCGACAGAGCGTACTCATCTCTACCACCGAACACCTGCTTTCGGCCTTCATCGGCATGGGAATCGACAACGTGATTGTCGAGATCGACAACCTGGAACTGCCGATTCTCGACGGCAGCGCCCTGCCCTATGTAGAGGCATTTCATCGCGTGGGTATTCGCGAGCAGCGCCGCCGGCGCGAGACGCTCCGAGTGCTGCAACCGGTGGAAGTCCGCGAAGGCGACAAGTTCATCGGCGTTTATCCCGGCTCCGGTTACCGGATTTGTTACACCATCGCCTTTCCCGCGCCTATCGGCCACCAGAAGACATGCGTCGATCTGGCGGCGGAGACTTACGGCTCAGAAATTGCCGGGGCGCGCACCTTTGGCTACAAAGCCGATGAGCGCAAGCTGCGCGACATGGGGCTGATTCGCGGTGCAAGCACCGAGAACGCCATCATTTTGGGCGAACGCGGCCCGGAGAACGGCCCGTTGCGCTTTCCTGACGAGTATGTGCGCCACAAGGTGCTCGATCTGATCGGCGATCTGGCCCTTGCCGGCCGCCGCCTGGAGGGCCATGTGGTGGCTGAGCGCGCCGGCCATGCTATGCACACGGCTCTGGTTGCGCGGCTGCTCAAGGACCGCTCGGCGTGGGAACTGGCTCACGTGCCGGTGGCAACTTCGGTGGCCGCCGATGCGCCGCCGAAGCCGGATTCCGGCGTAGCAGAAGCTGCTTTGGCGGGTGCGTAGCCGGCGGCGCGGATCGCGGATTCTAACTCATCCTTTCAATCGCAACGGCGGTTGCTTCTCCGCCGCCGATGCAAATCGCGGCTATACCGCGCGTCAGCCCGTATTTTGCGAGCGCAGCCAGCAGCGTGACCACGATGCGCGCGCCGGAGGCGCCGATGGGATGGCCGAGAGCGCAGGCGCCGCCGTGGACGTTGACCTTTTCATGATTAAGGCCGAGATCGCGCATTGCCGCCATGGTCACGACGGCGAATGCCTCGTTGATCTCGAACAAATCCACATCGCTGGTCGCCCAGCCGGTGCGCTGGGCGAGCGCGCCAATCGCGCCGATGGGAGCCGTGGGAAAGAGCGACGGCGCGTGAGCGTAGGTAGCATGACCCACGATGGTTCCGAGCGGCGTGAGGCCGCGGCGTTCCGCCTCGGAGCGGCGCATGAGCACCAGCGCGGCCGCACCATCGGAGATGCCGCTCGAGTTTGCCGCGGTCACTGTGCCGCCTTCGCGAAACGCCGGCCTCAGGTGCGGAATCTTGTCCGGCGCAGCCTTCTGCGGCAACTCGTCTCGACTCACCAGTCGCTCTGTCTTGCCCGCCTTCACCGTAACGGGTACGATCTCCGCGGCAAAGCTACCATCGGCAGTGGCCTTTTGCGCCCTTGCGAGCGAGGCCAGCGCGAATGCATCCTGCGCCTCTCGCGTGAACGCGTAGCTCTGCGCGCAATCCTCCGCGAAGGTTCCCATCAGGCGGCCTTTCAAGTAGGCGTCTTCGAGTCCGTCGAGAAACATGTGGTCGAAAACGCTCCCATGCCCCATGCGATAGCCGCCGCGGGCGCGATCCAGGAGATATGGAGCGTTGCTCATACTCTCCATGCCGCCGGCTACGGCAATGCTGGCGCTGCCGGCAAACAGCAAATCGTGCGCGAACATCACTGCCTTCATCCCGGAGCCGCACATCTTGTTGATGGTGGTTGCGCCCGTGGAAGTTGGCAGCCCTGCGCCGAGCGCGGCCTGGCGCGCGGGAGCCTGGCCCATGCCGGCAGGCAGCACGCAGCCAAAGAAAACTTCGTCCACGGAATCGGGCGGAATGCCGGCGCGCTCCACGCTGGCGCGGATGGCGACGGCGCCAAGTTCAGGAGCGGTGAGATCTTTGAAATCGCCCTGGAACGCGCCAATGGGCGTGCGCGCGGCGCCAACGATAACGATCGGATCGGATGCGGCCATGTCTTTTCCTCGAATCTAAAAAGAATCGAAATCAGCGCGTCATGCGCGCAGCATACCACCGCGAGACTATCTGTGATAATACTGATCGAATGCCCCGAGGCACACGATCCTGAGGCAAACGCCCATGAACCTTCTTTCGCCAGCCGCGCTCGTCACGCAATTAAGCGAAGAAGAGACGCTTTTTCGCGGCTCCGTGCGCCAGTTTGCCCAGGATGAAGTGCTGCCGCTGGTCCGCCGCATGGATGAAGACCAGCAGATGGATGCCGCGCTGGTGCGCAAACTTTTTGCACTGGGCCTGATGGGAATTGAGATTCCCGAAGAATTCGGCGGCAGCGGGGGCTCGTTTTTCGACTCCGTTCTCGCCGTGGAGACGCTTTCCCAGGTCGACCCGGCGGTGGGACTCCTGGTGGACGTGCAGAACACGATTGTGGCCAGCGCGCTGCTGCACTGGGCTACGCCGGAGCAGAAGCAAAAGTATCTGCCCAGGCTGGCAACGGATACGGTGGGAGCCTACGCTCTTAGCGAAGCGGGCTCGGGCTCCGATGCCTTTGCGCTCGAAACGCGCGCCCACAAGCGCGGCGCCGAATACGTGTTGACGGGCCGCAAGCTTTGGATCTCGAATGCCAAAGAAGCGGGACTCTTCATTGTCTTCGCCACCGTGGATGCGAGCGCGGGTTATAAAGGCATCACTGCGTTCCTGGTGGAAAAAGGCGCCGCGGGATTCACGGTAGGGAGGAAGGAGGACAAGCTCGGCATTCGCGCCTCAAGCACCTGCGAATTGATTCTGGAGGAGTGCGCGATCCCGGCCGCGCAGGTGCTGGGTGAAGTGGGCAAGGGCTACAAAATCGCAATGGAAACGTTGAACGGCGGACGCATCGGCATTGGCGCGCAGATGCTTGGGCTGGCCGAAGGCGCATGGGGTCACGCCGTGAAGCACGCCAGGGAACGCAAGCAGTTCGGCAAGGCCCTCGTCGAGTTTCAGGCCATGCAATTTCAGCTTGCGGAGATGGCGACAGACATTGAGGCCGCCAGGCTGATGGTCTACAACGCGGCCCGGATGAAGGACGCGAAACTCGAATTTCGGAAGGAAGCGGCCATGAGTAAGTATTTTGCCTCGCGCGCCGCCCAGCGCGTAGCCAGCCTCGCTGTCGATGTCCTGGGAGGGCTGGGCTTTGTGAAGGATTCTCCGGTTGAAAAACTTTACCGCGACGCCAAGATTGGAACGATCTACGAAGGAACGTCGTTTATGCAACTGACGGCGATCGCGAAGCTGGTGCTGTAGCGTTTCCAGGAGATTAGAGCGCCTCACCCGACCACGGGCAGGCCCGCGAGAGCCATGGCGATTTCTTCCGCCGGGTACTCGTAGTTCTCCAGTTTGCCGGCCTGGTAGTCGATGTAGGACTGCATGTCGAAGTGACCATGGCCGCTGAGACTGAAGAGGATGGTGCGCGGCTTGCCTTCAGCTTTGGCTTCGAGGGCCTGGCGGATGGTTTCGGCAATGGCATGGTTGGCCTCGGGGGCGGGTACGATGCCCTCGGAGCGGGCAAACTGAATGCCGGCAGCGAATGCGTCGAGCTGCTGGACGGTGGTGGCTTCAGCCAGGCCGAGATCGAGTACGTGCGAAACCAGCGGCGCCATGCCGTGATAGCGCAGGCCGCCGGCATGAATTCCCGGAGGTACAAAGGTGCTGCCGAGGGTGTGCATCTTCACCAGCGGCGTGAGATGGCCGGTGTCGCCAAAGTCGTATGTAAAGCGGCCCTTCGTGAGGCTGGGGCAGGCGGCGGGTTCGACGGCCACGATGCGCGCGTGGCCCTTGCCTTTGAGCTTGCGGCCCAGGAAAGGCATGACCAGGCCGGCAAAGTTAGAGCCACCACCAGTGCAGCCGATGAGGACATCGGGCTCGTCGCCGGCCAGAGCCATCTGCTCGATGGCTTCCTGGCCGATGATGGTCTGGTGGAGCAGTACGTGATTCAACACGCTGCCCAGCGCGTACTTGGTGTTGGGGTCTTTGGCGGCCACTTCCACGGCCTCAGAGATGGCGATGCCGAGCGATCCGTTGGAATGGGGATGATCGGTAAGAATGGCGCGGCCGGAATCCGTGGTGTTGCTGGGGCTGGCGATGACAGAAGCGCCGAAGGCTTCAATCAGGGCGCGGCGATACGGCTTTTGATCGTAGCTGACGCGCACCATGTAGACTTTGCATTCGAGGCCGAGGAACGCGCAGGCCATGGCCAGCGCCGAGCCCCACTGGCCGGCGCCGGTCTCCGTCGAGAGGTGCGTGACGCCTTCCTGCTTGTTGTACCAGGCCTGCGCGACCGCAGTGTTGAGCTTGTGCGAGCCGGCCGGACTGACGCCTTCATATTTGTAGTAAATGTGCGCCGGCGTATCGAGAGCCTTCTCAAGCCGGCGGGCGCGAATTAGCGGCGAGGGACGCCACTGCGCGTAAATCTGCCGCACCTCTCCCGGAATCTCGATCTCGGGCTCGGAGCTCACCTCCTGCATGATGAGCGCCATGGGGAAAAGCGGAGCCAGGTCTTCAGGGCCAAGCGGCTTGAGCGTGCCGGGGTGCAGCGGCGGCGCCATAGGTTTGGGCAGATCGGGAAGAATGTTGTACCAAACTTGAGGAATGTGGCTCTGCGGCAGGATGTATTGGATGGTTTCCATAGGCAACATTTTACATGGATGTGCGGATGCGATGTTGGCACTGCACGCAGGGCGTGCGGTCGCGTTGTGGTGCGCATCACAGCCCAATCCGAAGACGTGCCCGTAGGCTGTAGAGGTCTGGAGGGAGACCGATGCCAACAATCGCCGTGGAGAATTCAAAAACCATTGAGAACCTGCTTGCCGCCTACGAAGGCGAATCAAACGCACATGCCAAGTACACCGCCTTTGCCGTGAAGGCCGATGCCGATGGGTTGGGCGGAGCCGCCAGCCTGTTCCGGGCCGCAGGGCGCGCGGAGCAGATCCACGCCGCCAATCATGCCCGCATCATTAAACAGTTGGGCGGCGAGGCCAAGTGCGTGATTCACGCAGCCGAGGTGCAGAGCACGCTCGAAAATCTGAAGGCAGCGCTCGCCGGCGAACAATACGAAGTGGATACGATGTATCCGGGCTTCATCGAAGAGGCCACGGCGCGCAATAACACCGCGGCCATCCGCACCTTCCACTGGGCAATGGAGGCCGAGAAGACACACGCGCGGATTTATGGCGAGGCAATCGCGCTGATCGAAGCCGGGAAGAAGGACGCGTGGGTCAGCGCGCCGCGGACATTTTATGTGTGCCCGGTGTGCGGATACACGTCAGAAACTCCCGAGGAGCACGATCAGTGCCCGGTGTGCAGCGCCCCCTGGGAGCGGTTTGAAACCATCCAGTAGCGGCGCGGCAGGCTCCCGCGTTCTATAATTTCGGGAATTGAGTGTTTTCTGCATCGAAAGATCTGGAATCGGGGTAGAGTGTGCCGATGTCCAATGCAGGTGATTCCTCATCGAAAGTCTTGCTTTGCGTTTTGGCGCTGGCTGTTGCTGCGCTTGCAGTGCCGGTCAATGCACAGGAGAGGCCCGAAGAGCGAGCCGAGGCGAGGCCGGATGGCGTGAACCGGCCAGAGGTTGCAACGAAGCGCGATCCTGCAAGCAAACCTGATTTTGCGCGGTACCAGGCCCGGCCCGACGGCTCCATGCCGCTGATCCTCGATTGGAGCAGCCGGCACGTGATCTACACCGCCGGCTACACTGCTGAGCAGGCGGACAGGATGGCAAGAGACCCCCGAGCCTATGCGTCCTTTCTGGCTCACGGCATGGTGCGCAGGCGCCACGATCCGGTCGGCCCGATCGGCCCCCGTCCAGTCCTAGAGCGCAAGACGCTCGAGCGCGATTGGGCTGTCTCGCTTGGAGATGGCTTCGTGCAAGACTCGGATCCAGTGTTCCCAGCGAAGTATAGCTTCGACGTGAATGCGCCACCGAGCTGCACGAACGATTTTGTGGTTTATCCAATTGATGCTACGGGCTCTACCGGGAGCTCCCGTGCCAGGGTTGTCGGTACATTCACTGACGACCCTACGACCGGGCAGACGGTTTCGATCACAATCACTTCCGCAGACTCGAACCCTGTGGCACTCACCCTGACGGCGGGCACAACGAACGAAGGCACGACGTTTGCTGTGAGCGGCACGAACAATACTTCCATTGATGCGGCGAATTTGGCGGGAGCGATCAACCGGAACCTGAGCGGGGTCGCCCTTGACGAGGTGGCTGCAGTTACGTTCGCCGGCACGTTTACTGTGTATGCGCTTACCGCCGGGACGGGGATTACGCTGAGCACTGCGAACAATCTAAGCAATTTCAGTTGGGGCTCGGTCACGGCAGGGAAGAATGGAGCCCAAGCGAATCTTATCGGTCTCAACAATCTTTACGCCGGATCCGGCTCGCCGTTTTGTGCGGGTTACACTTACCCGACGTTCACTTTCTCCTATGCCGCAGGCGAAGGGCCAGTAAACACGTCGCCCGTCCTCTCGCTAGATGGGCAGAAGATTGCATTTATCGAGAATGACGATGTCGAAGAGAATTACCCCATCGGAACGATCCTGCACGTGCTGACGCTGGGAACGGGCAAGGAATATGGAAGCTGCACGAACAGCGGGACGGCAGCTCCGACCTGCGCCACAGCGGCGGTCGTTCCCGGCAGCACGCCTGGCAGCAACGCCACCGATTACATGCTGCCTCTTGAGCTGGCAGCGAGCTTGACGCCGACATTCGATTACTATTCCTCGCCATTTGTCGATTACTCCAACGATGTTCTCTATGTCGGCGATTACCTCGGCGACCTTTTTTCTGTGTCGCCTGTCTTTGGGGGTGGGACGCCGGCGCTCACCGGCGGTTTCCCCGTTGCCGTAGACAGCCTGAATCCTCTCTCATCACCTGTGGTGGATGTCGGGAACACGGGAAACATTTTTGTCGAAGATGCGGTGGGTGTACACCTTTATAACGTCACAAGCGGCGGCGTTGTTGAGGGCTATATCACAGTCGGGTACAGCGACACCCTGTACGACGCTAGCCCTGACGTAGATTCGACAAATGGTGTGGGGTACGCCGTGTCCTCCTGCAACAGCTCGAGTGGAAATTCAGCGGTCGTGGTTCAGTTTTCTACCGCGGCGACCGGCATTCCGGGTGTGCTGTCAACTGCGGACCTCAGCTCGCCGGGCTGCAATGGAGATTTGTCTGACCCTACGCCGGACAACAATTACTTTACCAACGGGATCTCAAGCAGGACGACGGGTAATAACGGAGATTTGCTCGCTGGCTTTGACAACGAATCTGTCGGCGCTAGTCTCATGCAGTTCCAGTTCAACTCTGGGATCATGGGCACGACGCCTGAGTACACAGACACCGATAACGGCGGATTCGGCAGCCCGCCACCTTCATTCTCGCCCCTGACCGAGTTTTATGGGGATGACCAGGCTTACACGATTGGTACGGTGACGCAGAGCGGGAACACGGTGACGGTGACGACCGCCGCGAACGAATTCGTCTCGAACCAGATCGTGGTGATATCGGGCGTCGAAGCGGGGACGGGCGGTTGTACGAGCGCCGCAGCGAACGCGATTGGCAGGGAACAGACCGTCACGGTGACAAGTCCAACGACCTTTACCTTCACCAGCACCGTAAACGCGACAATCGGGGGCGCCAACGGAAGCTGTAACGTGACCAGTGCATTGGCAACGGGCCCGACCCAGGACTATTTGTTCTTTTCATCGACTCGGCCAGAGGTGTTCACCTTTGCCTTGCCTCTCTCAGGCGCTACACAAACAGCAACTGCCACCAACACCACCAGCGCCGGCTACATTGGCACAAGTGGGATCATCGTCGACAACGACTCCAGCAGCGGCCAGGCATCAAGCATCTATTTTGTCACTAACCAGATTTGCGGAACGGCCTGTGCGGTCAAGCTGACACAGGCCGGGCTGAATTAGTGAGACGAATTTGAAGTTTACGTCACTAGTCGAAGTCCCGAACCGCAGATCCTTCGACTCCGTTTGGCCAGAAAACCGGCCAAACGTCGCTCAGGATGACAGTGTGTTTACGATGCGAACTTTGTACTCAGGGCACCAGCCGACGTTATTCTGCGCCGTCCTCTGGCAAGGCGGACGCAACCGGCTTCAGCTACCTTTGGCTCAGCTCGCCTGCGGCGACTCTACGATTGAATTCGTCTGATTGGTTGCGCGGCACGCTGAGCGATTGCCAGTGATCGCATGCGTAGTGCTTGGCCAGCAGCACAATTTGCCCCACATGATGCGCGTAATGGGCCAACTGGCGGTTGATGGCCTGCATGACGGAATGCGCTTCGCTCCGAATGGTGACGGTGCGGGCAAGGTCTGCATCGGTAAGCGGCTCGACGGCGTTGAAGACACAGGCCCAGCCAGTTTCCCACTCTGCCAGTAATTGGTTGCGCGTCGCGGGCGGATCGACGAATTCGCTGTCGCGATTCCGGTTCGGCTTCTCTCCGTCTGTGGAGAGGAAGTCCGTCCAGCGGGAACGCATGTTGCCGGCCATGTGTTTCACGATGATCGCAATCGAGTTACCTTCGGGATCGAGAATCACGGAGAGCTGCTCGTCGGTGACCTGCTCCATGGCGCGCTCGGCAAGCCGCTTGTAGTAGCGGAAAACGGCCAGAGCGTCCTGAATATAGGATGTGGTGAATTCAAGCGACATGGGCAGATTATATTTGCTCCCTCGTTCCCTGCTTCTTCACGGCTCGTCGTTGTAAATGTGAACCTCGATCTTGCCGCCTTCGACGAGACGGGCGCGGAACATGCCGGGTGTGTTGAAGCTCCACGCAAGCTGGCCGTCGGGAGTGAGGGCGATGACGCCGCCGTCGCCGTGAATGGGCGCAAGTTGTTTTTGGATGACCTGGTCGGCGGCTTGTTGCAATGTGAAGCCCTTGTATTGGACGAGGGCGCAGATTTCGCGGGCGACGGTGAAACGGATGAAGTACTCGCCGACACCGGTCGCGGAGACGGCGCAGGATTGATTGGAGGCGTAGGTTCCGGCGCCGATGATAGGCGAGTCGCCCACGCGGCCGGGCATTTTGGCCTGCAGGCCGCCCGTCGAAGTCCCGGCGGCGACGTTGCCATGGCGATCGAGCGCCACGACGCCGACGGTGCCGTAGCTGTGGGTATCAACCGATTCCTGCCACTGCGCCACCGGCGCGGCCTGAGCCGGAGCGGGCGCGCCGGCGGGACGCGGCGGAATGGGCTTGCCTTCTTGCTGCAATTGCTTGACCAGCGACTGCCAGCGGCTTTCGGTGAAAAAGTAGCTGGAATCGGCCTGTTCCATCCCGGCCTGGATCGAATATGTGTCGGCGCCCGGACCCACGAGAAAGACGTATGGAGTCTTCTCCATCACGGCGCGCGCCAGAGTGATGGGATAGCGCGTGTGCGTGACGCTGGCGACGGCGCCGGCACGCATGGTTGCGCCATCCATGATGGCCGCGTCGAGCTCGGTTTTGCCGTCCGCGGTGAAGACTGCTCCACGGGAGGCGTTGAAGAGCGGGTCGTCTTCAAGGACGCGGATGGCGGCTTCGACAGCATCGAGCGGCGAGCCTCCGCGGTCGAGCACCGCACTGCCTGCCTCGGCAACCCTGGTGAGCGCGGCGCGATAGGCGGCTTCCATCTGCGGGTTCATCGAGGCGCGTTCGATGACGCCCGCGCCCCCGTGCACAACGATGGCCCAGTGGCCCGATGTTTTCTGTTGTGGCGATTGCGCCGCCGCGCCGGTCACAACGGCCAACACGACCGCCATCCACAAGCATTTTGTATTCTTGTTTCGCACACAGCCGCCCCTTTTGCCTTTCATCGTAGCGCGAATGGGTAGACTCAGGAGTGCTTCATCCACTCTCTCGTGCCTGCAAAGCGGCAGGATTCCGCCGCGACATTCGCTGCCTCCGCTAAAGCCTCAACGAAACCGGCGCCCGTTGAGGCGAAATGGCAGTACGCCCCGTGAAAGATGTCTCCGGCGCCCATCGTGTCGACGACTTCGACCTCGGGGACACTCAAGGTTCCCGAAGCCTGGCCGGAGGCGAATTGGATCGGTTCTGCTCCATCTGTGATGGCGATGTTCGTCACGCGGCGGTCTATAAGGAATTGCATCACATCGTCTTTCGATCGACAGCCCGGAGGCAGGAAATCAGCCGAGCAGATGGCGGTTTGGACGCTCTTGAGAAGCTCTTCCGTTCCATCCTTCCAGCTTCCGCCGTCGAGCACCACGGGAACTCCACTCGCCTGCGCTGCCGAGGCCCACGCCTGGCATGCCTGCATGAAATGGCCATCGACCAGAACGATGGGCGCCTGCTGGCAAAGATTTTTGTCAACCTCGGCAACGGACGTGATAAAGCGGGCAGCATTGGCCGAAATCACGCTGCGGTGACCGGCACTGTCAACTGCTACTGAAGAGAGGACGGGCACATCGTCGAAATCCGGACTGAGATCGATCAGTTGAACTGCGTATCTTTCGAGCTCCTGCCGAATCGCCTGAGCCACCGGATGGCGCCCTACGGCGGTGACCAGCGTCGCCTGGCCGCCGAGGTGCGCAAATGCAATGGCCGCATTGGTGGCCGGTCCGCCCACGAGGATGCTCTGGCTGCGCGCTGCGACTTTTGCGTTCGGCGCGGGAAACTCGTCCACGCCGTAGACGATATCGATGGTCGACAGTCCGACAAAGATGCTGCGCGTCATGGTTCGCTAACTCCGCTGATGGTGTACCAGCCGTCATTTTATCCCCTTGCTGCGAGGTAACCGGGACGGAAGAAATCCGCCTCCCCCGCCGGGAAGCGAATTGCCGCTTGGCGGGGATCGGCCAGACAGTGGACAATGCTGGAGTTCCGCAAATTGAATTCCGGATTGCACCTTGCGTTGCTCGACGAGCCAATTCGGCAATCCAGAGGCTAGATAAATGCATTCTGTGTGGTTCGGCGAGTTTATGGGCACGCTGGTTCTGATTCTGCTGGGCACGGGCGTGAATGCCGGCGTAACGCTGCGCAAGTCGTATGCTGCGGATGCGGGCTGGATGGCAATCACCACCGGGTGGGCGCTGGGCGTGCTTTGCGGCGTGATGGTGGCGCAGGCTTTCGGCAGCTCCGGCGCGCATTTAAATCCGGCCATTACTCTGGCCGTTGCGGTCAACAGCGGAAATTATTCGCAAGTGCCGATGTATTGGTCGGCGCAACTGTTGGGCGCGATGAGCGGCGCGGCGCTGATGGCCCTCCATTATGCGCCGCACTGGCGGCTCACGCCCGACCCGGCAGCGAAGCTGGGCGTCTTCTGTACGAATGGGGCGGTGCCGAGCCCGCTGGCGAACATTGCCAGCGAGATGATCGGCACGGCAATGCTGGTGGTGGTAGCGGGAGCGATTTTTTCGCATGGCGTGGCGATCAACGGTCCAGCGCCAGGGTTGGGACCGTGGCTGGTGGGCAGCCTGGTATGGGGCATCGGACTTTCACTGGGCGGGACCACGGGATACGCGATCAACCCCACGCGCGATCTGGGCCCGCGCATCGTTCACGCGCTGTTGCCGATTCCGGGCAAGGGCGGGTCGAACTGGCGCTATGCGCCGATTCCTATCGTCGGCGATCTTGCCGGAGGAGCGCTGGCGGGATTGCTGCTGCACTACGCGCATCTGTAAATTCAAACGGCTGAGGCAAGTTTGTGCTGTCCCACCCTTTCCACAAAAAAACGTGGAAAGGATGGGGCAACGAGGTGCGCGCGTCTGTGAAGGCGAAGAGTGAATCGAATTTCGCCCATGTTTTCCACAGTAAGTGTGGGGCGTTCGCGGCTTTCCGATTTGGTTTGGAAGAGAAGGGAACGATCGGACCAATCACTCCAGGCAGGAAGCGACAACGGCCAGGGCGGCGATGGCTGCGGTCTCAGCGCGCACGATGCGCGGACCCAGTGATGCGGCGCGCCAGCCATTGGCGTCGAAGAGCGCTTCTTCCGCGGGGGCCCACCCGCCTTCAGGGCCGATAGCAATTTCGAGCGCGGGCATTTCCTCTTTGGCTGCTTCAATGGCTTCGTCGATCGCGTGACGCAGGGTAGTGGTGCGCTCCTGCTCTGCGAGCACGATGCGCGTGGACGCGGAAGCTGCCCGCACGTGCGCCGCCAATGAAACGGGATCGTGGATCAGGGGCACATCGGATCGGCGCGCCTGTTGAGCCGCCTCGTGCGCGATGCGGCGCCAGCGCTCGGCGCGCTTCTCCGCAGCCTGGGCCAGGTGCTTTTCCGTTCGCCGCGCGACCACCGGCGCCACCGCGGCAACGCCCAGCTCTGTGGCTTTCTCGATTGCCCACTCCATGCGATCGAACTTGTAGATGGCCAGGACCAGCGTTAAAGGCAGCGCGGGATCGGCTTTGAGCTCGCCGGCCAAGTTGAAGCGGACTTCACTTTTTTCTCCGGCGAGGGCGACAGCGGCGACCTGAGCATGAAAAACGCGGCCGCCAGCCACGACGTCGGCCTCCATGCCCGGCCGCGCGCGAAGGACGCGCGCCAGGTGTTCAGCCTGCGCACCGGCAATGGTCGCGGTAGCTTCGTCCCAATGTTCGGCAATCCAGCGGCGGCGGGTCACAAGTTCTTTTGCGGGCACTTTCCTTATCGGCAGTGTACGGCGTTTTGCCTGGGATGCGCTGTTTTATCCGCATAAACACTAAGGGGAACGCTTTAAGCGTCCCCCTCGAGTGTTGCCTTTTGGGTTGTTCGTTCCGCTACTTTTTCTTCGCGGTCTTCTTCACGGCCTTCTTGGCCGTCTTCTTTGCGGGTGCCTTCTTGGCTGCTTTCTTGGTTGCCATTTGCCTATTCTCCCTTTTCGATGGGTTGCATCGAGTCTGCAATTAAGAAATTGCAGTTGATGAATGTATAGATTCATGTGACATCGATGTCAAGAAAAAAACGACACAAGAGTGAAAAAAAGATCAACATGGTTTCGGCGCGAATCGAGGTCCGCGACGAATTTTAAGTCGCAGCCTGAAGCGCGAAAGAAATTTTGCGAACATTCGCATCGCATTTGACGAATGCGCGCGCCGATGAGACTGGAATGAAGACTTCCAATGCGCGGTTTTCCTCACCGGTGTTCTCGATGCCCGATGACATTCAGCGCTAAGAGCGGTGAGGTTGGTTTCCTGTTGGGGTGAGATTGCGGGTCTTTTTCTTCTACCGCTTCCGCGCTCTACTCGAGAAACTCGCGAACGAAGCTGTTCTGGCTCCGGAGAAGCTCGTGGAGAGAGCCATCGAAGATAAGGCGGCCTTCTTCGAGCATGAGGAAGGTGGTATTGGGGTTTGTCTGTCCGGCGGGGAGCGGGACCATGCGGCCTTGTTCGGCATCGTAGCGGTGATTGCAGAGGGTGAAGGCATCCTGCAGGCGATGGGTGACGAGGAGGGAGGGGGTCCGGTGAACATCGCGCTGCTTGACGATGAGCTCGATGATGGTGGTGGAGGTGACGGGATCGAGGCCGCCGGTGGGCGAATCGTACAGAATCAGTTCGGGATCGTGAATGAGTGCGCGGGCGATGGCCACGCGACGCCTCATGCCGCCGGAAAGACTCGAGGGAAAGAGGTGGAAGGTTTCGTCCAGGCCAACGAAGCTGAGCGCCTCGTGGACGCGGCTGTCGATCTCCTCGTCGGGTACGCGTTCCTGGATCAACTGGTAGGCGACATTATCGCGCACGGTGAGGGAATCAAAGAGCGCGCCCTCCTGAAAGACGATTCCGGCACGGGAGCGCAAGGAGAAGAGCTTCTCCTCGGGCATGATGGAGATGTCTTCGCCGAAGAGCACGACGCTGCCTTGTTGGGGGCGAAGCAGACCGATGATCAATTTGAGCAGCACGCTTTTGCCCACGCCGGCGGGTCCAAGCAGAATGCGCGTCTCGGCGGGCGCCACAGAGAAGGAAATGTCGTGGAGCACCGGCGGACCGTCGAACGCGACCGAGACGCCACGCAAGGCGACAACAGGATTGGCATCCGGCGCTGAAACCGGAGATTGAGACGAGGGCGCGGCGGCGTGATTCATGTGGGGAAGATCGAGAGCAGCACGTGGGTGATGAGGAAGTCGACAGCGATGATGAACACCGAGGAGTTAACGACAGCCTGAATGGTGGAGCGTCCGACGCCCTCGGTGCCGCCCGTGGTTCTCATGCCGTAGAAGCAGCCGATGGAGCCAAGAATGTAGCCAAAGAAAAGCGGTTTGACCAGCCCCTGGATAATATCGGTATAGCGGAGTCCTTCGTAAGCCACGTGGAAGTACTGGGTGCCGTTTTGATGGTTGAGGAAGACGGTGACAGCCGCGCCGCCGGCAATACCGCAAGCATTGGCCACTATGGTGAGGAAAAAAAGCATGGCGACGCAGGCAGAGATGCGCGGCGTGACGAGCTTGCGCATCGGGTCGACACCCAGGGCGCGCATGGCGTCGATCTGCTCGGTGACCACCATGGAGCCGAGCTCGCTGGCTATGGAGGATGCATTGCGTCCTGAAACCATGATCCCGGTAAGCACAGCGCCGAGCTCGCGGATCATGGTGAGGGAGACGAATCGGCCGGTGACGGCCGTGGCGCCGAAGGCCGAGAGGGTGGCAGCGGACTGGAGGGCGAGCACGCCGCCGGTGAAAAAGCCAGTGAGGATCACGATGGGAAGCGAACCAAAACCGATGATATCGGACTGGACCAGGAAATCGGTCCAGTAGATGGGTGGCCGGAAGAGATTGAGAAAAGAGCGCCCCGCGAACAGGGAGTATTCCTGAACGGTGAGAACGATCTGTTTGGCGGTACGATCAATCGCCATTATCGCCATGTTTGCCGGTCCGTGAACTTTGCGCCGCTTCCGAGGACAGAATAGCGCATAGTGGAGGTAGAGGAATGCCGGTTGATGCAATCAAACGGCTTTTTCCCCAGGGATTAGCTCGCCGGCATGTCGCGGGATGCGCTTTTTGGACGTATGCATTTCCCGCGGCTCGCATCCAATCCTATATCGGGAGGGGACCATGCATCTGTTTCGCGTGCGGCTGATCCTTGCTCTGATCGCTGGAGTGACGCTGGTATCGCTCGCTTCAACGTATTTTGATGTGCTGGCTCACCGGCACACCTTGCGCGGAGAACTGGAGCGCCGCGCGAATTGGATGGGCATGAGCATTGAGCCGCAGGTGCAGGATGCGCTCCGGATGGGCGATCTTTCTGTTCTACCCGGATTAACGGAGCGTTTGAAGACTGGAACCGGCGCACTGGGACTGGCGGTGTATGACGCGCACGGAAATCTCCGGGCTGGCAGTGGCCCGCCCGACGTGATGCAGGCCCTGGCGCGCGGAGTGGTCGAGAAATCGCTGCAAAGAGGCGTGACGGTGGGAGCATTCGGCCACGCGGGTCAATGGCAATGGCTGGAAGAGGCGTTCCCAATCCACGAAGGCAACCAACTGCAAGGGTCCATGGCGCTGGTTCTCGATGCGGGCTACATCCGTTCTGAAGGATTCGATCTTTGGCGGCGAAGTTTCTGGCGCGTTGTGGCGCTTGTGATCCTGATTGTCGCCATCACGGTGGCGATGGTGCGCTGGTTCCTGCTGCGCCCGATGAGCCGCGTCGCGGAGCGATTGCGCCGCCTGCGAATCGGCCATCCGGATAAACCCGCGGGGCCGGAGACGCGGGAACTCGGCTTGTTTTCTCCGCTGGCGCGCGAGATGGAGACGATGGCGGAAAGCCTGAAGGCGGCTCGTGCGGCGGCCGCCGCGGAAGCCCGCCTGCGCGAAGCCGGCGAGCACCAGTGGACCGCAGAGCGATTGGCCGTGCACATGCGCAATCGCGCCGGCTCAAGCCGCATTTTCGTGGTTTCAAATCGTGAGCCGTATATGCATGTGCGGCAGGGCCGCGAGATAGTTTGCGTGGTGCCGCCGAGCGGACTGGTGACGGCGCTCGAGCCTGTGCTGCGCGCATGCGACGGCGTTTGGGTAGCCAGCGGCAGCGGCGACGCCGACGCGGCGGCGGTAGACGAGTTCGACCGGCTGCGCGTGCCTCCCGACGAGCCGCGCTACACCCTGCGCCGCGTATGGCTCTCAGAGGAAGAGGAGGCGCGGTACTACGATGGCTTCTCCAATGAGGGGCTCTGGCCGCTCTGCCACATCGCGCACACGCGGCCTATCTTTCGCGCCGCCGACTGGGAGTGCTACCAGCTCGTCAACCAGAGGTTTGCCGACGCGCTGCTCGAAGAGATGAAGGATAGTGCGGAACCGGTGGTATTTGTGCAGGATTACCACCTGGCTTTGCTTCCGCGGCTCGTCAAGGAGGCCAGGCCCGACGCACGCGTGGCGATTTTTTGGCACATCCCTTGGCCCAACCCGGAGGCATTCGGGATCTGTCCCTGGCAGGCCGAGCTGCTGGATGGTCTTCTCGGCGCGGACCTGATCGGCTTCCATATTCCCCTGCACTGCCATAATTTTCTTGCCACCGTGGACCGCACGGTGGAGTCGCGCACCGATCACGAGCACTTGTCGGTGCTGCGCCATGGACACACGAGCGCGGTGTGTGCCTACCCGGTAAGCGTAGCCTTCGATGGAACTATGCGGCCGGCCGCGGGTTGGGACGAGACAAAGATGGATGCAGAGCGGGCCGCTGAGCGTCAACGGCTGCTGAGCGAGTTCGGCGTGCGCGCGCGAGTGCCTGGCCCTGGGCGTGGACCGGCTGGACTATACCAAGGGAATCGTGGAACGGCTTGAGGCTTTGGGGCAACTGCTAGAAGAACATCCGTGGCACCGGGAGCGGCTGACGATGGTGCAGATTGCCGCGCCCAGCCGGACCCGCATCCCCAGCTACGCAGAGCTGAGCCGCCGCGTCGAGGAGACGGTGGAGCGGATCAACTCCCGCTTTCAAACCGCGCATTGGCGGCCCATCGTCCTCATCGAGCGCCAGTGCAACCACGAAGAGGTGAGGCGCTGGTACCGCGCCGCCGATGTGTGCCTGGTGACTTCGCTGCACGACGGAATGAATCTGGTAGCCAAGGAGTTTGTTGCCGCGCGCGACGACGAAGATGGAGTGCTGGTGCTGAGCAAGTTCACCGGCGCGGCGGTGGAGCTGCGCGATGCTTTACTGGTGAATCCCTACGATGTGGCCCGAATGGCTGAGACGATCCACAGCGCCCTGGAGATGGGTTTTGCGAGAGCGCCGCGAGCGCATGCAGAGGATGCGGCGCCATGTGATGGAATACAACATTTACATGTGGGCGGCCAAGGTACTGGGCGACCTGCGTGAGGTGCGGCTGGAATTAGCAGAAGGCGCGGAGCTGGGCCGCGTTGCGCCATCGGGTGTTCGTGGAACGGAAGTTGCGGCGGAAAAGCTCGCATGAAAACGTGAGAACAGGAACCATGGAGCAGGAAACAGGGCCGGCCGCGAAGCTGCAGCGCACGAACTCAAGGAGCTTCCGATGTTGCGTCCGGGGAAACCGGCGAGAGTGAGAATAGCTTGAACGGCGAGGCGATCGAGAAGCTCGACGCGTTCTTTCAAGCCTTCACGGGCGCGGCCAGCCCCGTATTGCTGCTCGACTACGACGGAACGCTGGCGCCATTCCGGGTGAATCGCTTCGAGGCCCGTCCGTGGGCTGGAGTTCGCAACCTGCTCCAACTCATCCAAAACCAGAAAAAAACGCGCGTGGTAGTCGTGACCGGACGTCCGGCCGAAGAGATTTCGCCGCTGCTCGGCGTGGAACCTGTACCGGAGGTCTGGGGCTTGCATGGATCCGAGCGGTTGCACCCGGACGGCCGGTGCGAACTGGAGGTCATGCCGCCCGAGACTCGCGCCAAACTCGATGCGACGAAGGCGAAGCTTCGAGGCGACCCGTTCGGCGGGCTCGTAGAAGAGAAGCCGAATGCGGTCGCGATGCACTGGCGCGGCCTGGCGCCCGGAAGAGCCAAAGCCATCGAGAAACGAACGCGCGCCCTGTTCGAGCCACTGGCGGAAATGGACGGCTTGACTCTGCTCGAATTCGAAGCCGGCCTGGAACTGCGCGCCGGGCGCGATAAAGGCGAAGCAGTGAGGATGCTTCTTGACGAGTCAGGCGGCGAGGGCCCGGCACCTTTCGCGTATTTGGGCGACGATCTGACCGACGAGGCAGCCTTTCGCGCCATCAAGGGGCGCGGGCTGGGAATTCTCGCGAGGCGACAGGTTCGTGCAACCGATGCGGACGTGTGGCTGCGGCCTCCTGAAGAATTGATTGATTTTCTAAAGCGGTGGCTGCGATCTTGCCGCACCTGAATTGGTTCCCGCCTCGTCCTGAAGTTCAACCTCATCCTTCGATGAACCGGCTCCGCCCGCATTTACAATCGAATCTGTATGATCCGCTTTTCGACTGCCGGAGAATCCCACGGCGAAGCCCTGATTGCGCTTGTCTCCGGCCTTCCCGCCGGCGTCCCAGTCGATCTGGACTTTGTGAACCGCGAGCTATGGCGGCGCCAGCAGGGTTACGGGCGCGGCGGGCGCATGAAGATCGAAACCGACCAGGCGCATGTGCTCTCCGGCGTGCGTCACGGCAAAACCATCGGCTCGCCGATTGCCCTTGAGCTGATCAATCGGGACTGGAAGAACTGGCAGGAGAAGCTGCCAGTTGAGACGGGAGATCCCGCCAAGCATCGCCCAGTGGCGTCGCCGCGGCCCGGACACGCCGACTTGGCCGGCGCGCTGAAGTACAACTTTCCTGATGCCCGCTACGTGCTGGAGCGCGCTTCGGCGCGCGAGTCCGCCGCCCGCGTTGCCGCCGGAGCCTTTGCCAAACTGCTCTTGCGCAGCCTGGGCATCGAGATCGCCAGCCACGTAATTCGCGTGGGCCGCGTGGAGCTCGAGCGGGATGCGGCGTGGGAGGAGATTGCCGCGCTCGCAGCGAAGGAGGAAGTGCTGCTCGCCTGCGTTGATGCGGCCACCGAAGCGCGCATGAAAGAGGAAGTGGAAGAAGCGACGGGCGCCGGCGACACGGTGAATGGAGTCTTTGAAGTCGTGGCGCACGGCGTTCCCGCCGGCCTTGGCACCTACGCGAATTGGGACGAGCGGCTCGACGGTTTGCTTGCCTGGGCCGTGATGAGCCTGCAGGCGGTCAAGGCGGTCGAGATCGGCCGGGGCGTGGCGGCCGCGGCTTGGTTCGGCTCGCACGTTCACGATCCGATTCATTATGCGGCTGAGAATGCACCGGGCAGGCCGACACGCTTCACGCGCCCGCACAACAACGCCGGCGGTATTGAAGGCGGTATCTCGAACGGCGAGGACATTGTGGTGCGCGGGTACCTGAAACCGATCTCCACGTTGCGCCAGCCGCTTGAATCGGTGCGCTTCGATACCCGCGAGCCGACCAGCGCAAGTTACGAGCGCAGCGATATTTGCGTAGTACCCGCCGCGGGCGTAGCTGCCGAGGCCATGGTTGCATTGGTGCTCGCCAATCTGGCCCACGAGAAGTTCGGCGGCGACTCCCTGGTGGAATTGAAGCGAAATTATGACGGATACATCGAACAGATACGGAGCTTCTGACAGCAAACGATGATTCTAGAGATTGTTAAATATCCCGAACCGGTGTTACAGCAGCCTGGCGAGCCGGTGACTGAGTTCAACGACGAGTTGCGTAAGCTGGTCGCCGACATGTTCGAAACCACTTACGCCTCGCAGGGCATCGGTCTGGCTGCGCCGCAGGTGGGCGTGTCGAAACGCCTCACCACGATCGACCTGAGCATGGGCAAAGATCCCGCGCAGAAGCTCGTGCTCATCAATCCCGAGATCGTTTCAAGCGAGGGCAAGCAGTACGAGGAAGAGGGCTGCCTGAGCTTTCCCGAGATCCGCGAGAAGGTGGTGCGCGCGGCAAGGGTCCGCATCCGCGCCCAGGACGAACACGGCAAGTGGTTCGAGATGGACGGTGAAGAGCTGCTCTCGCGCTGCTTCCAGCATGAGATCGACCATCTCGATGGCGTGTTGTTCATCTTTCGCATGAGCGCGCTGAAGCGCAGCCTGAATCTGCGCAAGATCCGCAAGATGCAGGCCGATGGCACGTGGTAAGGTTGCCATGACGAAAGCAGCGAGGCCGCTGAAGCTGGTTTTTTGCGGGACTCCGCAGTTTGCCGTACCCACGCTTGAAGCGCTGCTGGCCGCGGGCCATGAAGTGGCCCTCGTAGTTTCGCAACCCGACCGCCCTGTGGGCCGCGATCGCCAGCTTACCGCTCCGTCCGTCAAACAGGCCGCATTGGCCGCCGGACTTGCCGTCACGCAGCCGGAGAAGATCCGCAACGATATCGAGTTCCGTGCGCAACTTGAGTCCATCGCGCCCGACGCGATTGTTGTGGTGGCTTACGGACGCATCATTCCGCCCTGGATGCTCGCCGCTCCCCGGCTTGGCTGCATCAATCTTCACGCCTCCTTGCTGCCGAAATATCGGGGCGCCGCGCCCATCCAGTGGGCGGTTGCCATGGGCGATGCCCACACCGGCAACACGACGATGCTTCTGGACGAAGGGCTCGACACCGGACCAATTCTCTTGCAGCAGACCATAGAGATCGGGCCCGAGCAGACGGCTGCGGAGTTGTTCCCGATCCTGGCCAGCGCCGGCGCGCCGCTGATGGTTGAAACGCTTGACGGTCTGGCGAATAGGACGGTTCACCCACAGCCGCAAAATCATGAGGGCGCAACGCTTGCGCCGCTGCTTGGCCGCGAAGACGGACGCATGGATTTTGCCGCGCGCACTGCGACGGAACTTTACAACCGCTGGCGGGGCTTTCAACCATGGCCCGGCGCGTTTACCGTTCTAAATGGAAAGAAACTGATCGTGCATCGCATGGCAATTGCGCACGAGAGCTACGCCGCCCGGTTGGGTTTCGCCGAGCCGGGCTCGATTCTTGCGGAGCAGGATCGCCTGCTGGCTGCCTGTGCCAAAAATACCTGGCTCGAATTCCTTGAAGTGCAGCTCGAGGGCAAGAAGCGGCTCAAGGCCGCCGAGTTTCTGCGCGGAAATCCACTTGCGGCAAAGGCGCGGCCAGGTTGAGTGCCGTGTCTCAAATCTCGCCCGCGCGAAAAACGGCCTTCGGCATTCTCATGGCCGTTGAGCTAGGGAAAGCGCACTCCGATGAACTCTTGCGCGGCAAGGAAGTCAGCGCGCTCGCGCCGGCGGATCGCAACCTTGCTACAACACTGGTGCTGGGCGTTCTGCGCTGGCAGATTCGGCTCGACGAGGTACTGAAGGACTTTCTCAAGAGGCCGGGAGGAAAGCTCGATCGTGAGGTGCGGATCGCGCTCCGTCTCGGCGCGTTTCAGCTTCTCTTTCTCGATCGCATTCCCGCCCATGCAGCCCTCGATGAGAGCGTGGAACTGGCAAAACAGTCCGGGCACCGCTTCGCCTCCGGCATGGTAAACGCCGTGCTTCGAAAGATGGTTGCGGGCGCTCCGCGCTTTGACTCTTTGGAGCAGACCCATGCTGAATTAGCCATGGCCCAAGCACACCCGGCGTGGATGGTCGAGCGCTGGTCGAACTTTTACGGGCTCGAAGCAGCGCGCGCGATTTGCCGGCACGGCCAGGCGCAACCTCGGCTCACCATGCGCGTAGAGAGCCCCACCATTGAAGCCGAACTGACTCAGGCCGGAATTCAACTTGAACCCGGCGCGTTGCTTGCCGCTGCACGCACCGTGGTATCAGGCGACGTGGCAGCGGCGGCGGCCGTTCGTGATGGCCGCGCGCGGGTGCAGGACGAAGGATCGCAACTTATCGCGGAGCTGGCTGCGTGCGCTGGGGAGAGACTCGGTCAAAAGGCGAAAAGTATTCTCGATGCGTGCGCGGCGCCCGGAGGCAAGACGCTTATTCTCACCGAGCGCAATCCCGAGGCACAGATTGTTGCGTGCGAGTCCAGCCCACGGCGCCTCGCCGCGTTGCGCGAGCGTATGGCCGCATATGCCGATCGCGTGGAATGCCGCCTTGCCGACGCGGCGGCGTTGCAGGAAGAATCTGTCTTCGATCTGGTGCTGGCCGATGTGCCGTGCAGCGGCACGGGAACACTGGGGCGCAATCCCGAGATTCGGCACCGTCTGCGCCTGGAAGACCTGCCCCGCCAGGCCGGCCGGGAGCGCGCGATCCTGAGCGCGGCATTGCGCGCGGTGCGGCGCGGCGGTTGCGTGGTTTATTCAACCTGTTCGCTGGAGCCCGAGGAAAATGAGCAAGTGGTCGCCGCCGTGCTTGCGGAGAACGGCAATGCGCGGCAGGTTTCGTTCGCGCCCGTCGTTGAGGCTCTGCTGGGCAAAGGCATTCTCGAGGCCGATGGAGCGGAGCGATTGCAGAAGTGCCTGACGCCGGAAGGCGCCTTGTGCCTATTGCCAGGCGCGTTTCCGGGCGACGGCTTTTTTGTGGCGCTGATCGAGAAGACTACTTCTTGGAAAACCGGCGAATGAGAAGCGCTCTACATTGCCACGGTCAGTGTCACCTGCGTGCTTTGGTCCACGCGTGAGCCCGGGCCTGGCGACTGCGCCACAACCGCGCCCGGCTTTATCGGCAGCTTGGGCGGCGCATTGCCGGTGCCGACGGGCGCAATCGGCACATCCACAAAGCTGGGCAGCGCCGGCTTGATGCCCACTTTGGTCAGCGCTGCCTGGGCCGCTGCAAGCGGCAATCCGGTCAGGTCGGGCATCGCGTAGCCGTCCGGCTCTTCATCGCTGGGCGCGGCCAACAGCAGGTTCACGCTAGGTTGCTCGATGCCCTGCGCGTGCGCAGGCGGATCCTGCGCCAGCACCGTACCCTCGGCGGCAGAAGCGTAGGGCAGGCGCGCGATTTCGCCCACCTCCAGGCCGGCGCGCCGCAACTCGAGCGAGGCCACACGCTCATCGGCGCCGACAATGTCGGGAACATCGACGCTTTGCGGTCCCAGGCTTTCGGCTACGCGCACGCGCCACTCCTTGCGGACCACCGTTCCCGCAGCGGGGGATTGCGTCAGAATGTGCCCCGCGGCCACTTCGCCCGAATAGTAGCGGTTATCGACATCGAGGTTCAATCCCAGGCCGGCGGTCTCCCTGCGGGCGTCGGCGACCGTCATCCCCTTCAGCGCGGGCACCTGCACCTCAGCGCCGTGAATTGCGAAGTGAATGGTGACGATGGCAGCCATCATCGCAACAGCCACGAGAAGCATCAGCAGCGAGGCCACGCGGAAGATGCCGGAGATGAGTCGGGTGTTCATGGTTACGGTTCGCGCTCGGCGGATGCAATTGCGGGATTCATCGCGCATTCGCCGTCGTTGATGAGTGTAAATGAAGTGTGTATTCTCTCACCTTAAGTTATCCGTCAGCGGCTCAGGATGGATGGTGACGCGATAGACCTCAGGACACTCCAGCTTGAAGCGGTCCTCGAGAGCGGTGATTACCTCGTGCACGCGGTGCATAGGCAACTCGTCGGGCAAGGTGCAATGGCAGGTGAGCCAGATATGGTCCGCAGTATCGCCCATGGCAATGGCGTGCACGTCGATAACTTCAGGAAGTCCGGCCGCCACGGAGCGCAGCGCCAGCTCGATCTTGCGGTGGTCCACGACGGCTTCCTCGGGCTGCTCGATGGTGGCAGGCTCGCTCTCGATATGCGTGAGCACTGAATCGATTTCGGGAACGTTGCGAAGAATCTCCGCTTCCATGGCAGTGACAAAGACGTGCGCCTCGCTGAGGGGCAGGTTTTCGTCCAGCTCCAGATGCTGCTCGACACGCAACCGTCCCCGGTGCGTTTGCACGCTCAGCTCATGCACCGACACATTGTTGCGCGCGGCCACGGCGCGTACGCGGTCGAAGATGCTTTCGGCACTGGTTTCGCGGGGGGCGGTGTGGATGACCACATCGGTCCTGGGCAGGACGCGATGGACGGCCTCAGTGGCCTCCTGCACCAGCTTGCCGGTGTGTTCAAAAGTGAATCGGCGCGGCAGGGCCAGCGTGAGGTCGGCAAAGTAACCGGCTCCGGCACGCCGCACGCGCGCCCGCTCCACGGCCAGCACTCCCTCCACGCGTTCTACTTCGCGCACCACGCGGCGGCGGGTTTCGGCGGGAATCTCGTCCATGAGCGCGCCGACCGCTTCATGGCCGAGCCGGATTGCCATGCGCAGAATCAGGAGCGAAACCACGACCGCCGCGCATGGGTCGGCGTATTGGAGAGCGGCCACGCCAAAGTGCGTACCCAGCCAGGTGGCTGCGAAACCCGCCAGCACAGCCGAAGTGGACCATATGTCGGAACCGAAATTGAAGGCATCGGTGGCCAGCGCCGGCGAACCGGTGCGACGGGCCACGGCACGCAGTTGCCGCGACCTCCAGAAATCCACTGCGATCGAGGCCAGCAGCACCAGTACCGGCCAAATGGTGGGGCGCAAACTGCCCGCGTGGTAAAAGATGCACTGGACTGCTTCGAAGACGATCCACACGCAGGAGACAACCATCAGGCCGGCTTCGCCGAGGGCTGAAAAATTCTCGATCTTGCCGTGGCCGTATGTGTGATCTTCGTCGGGCGGCCGGTCGCTGACGGAGACCGAGAAAAAAGTGAGCGCGGAGCAGGCCAGATCGAGGCCCGAGTGCGCCGAGTCGGAAAGCACGCCTAACGACCCGGAGAGCAGCCCGGCGGCGAGTTTGAGCAGCGTCATGGCCAACCCCGCCGACATGGAGAGCCAGGCCACGCGCTGTTTTTGCGCGGAGATCGCGGCGAGGTCCGGCGCGGGAGGCTCAGCGGCCCGCGGGCTGGATGCGGCGGAGGTCATCGTCACTCTAGAGTATCGGGGAGTGCGCGGCAGTGTACAACCCGGCAATTCCGAACGTGTAGGGCTGCCAGGCGCAGTTCGCAAACCCGGCGGACTGCATCATTTCGAGCATCTGGTCAGGCGGTGGGAAACTGCCGACCGAAGTTGGCAGGTAATTGTAGGGGCCGTCCTTACCGCAGATCAGTCTTCCAATGGCGGGCAGCATGCGGCGGAAGTACAACGCATAGGCCTTGCCTACAAGCCCGCCGGGCTCGCTGAACTCCAGGATCCCCAACTGGCCGCCCGGCTTCAGTGCGCGGTGGAACTCGCGCAGGCCAGCCTCGTAGTTGGCGAGATTGCGGAATCCGAAGGCGGTGACAATCAAATCAAGCGATTCGGCGCGGAGCGGCAGATGGAGCGCATCGGCTTCGAGCGGGACTGCGTAGGGCGCTTCGCCCCTCCCGGGTTTGCGCAAGGCCTGTTCGCCGAATTTCCGCGCTCCCAGGCACAACATGCCGCGCGCAAAGTCCGCGGCGAGAACCGGCCGCGCGCCCGGTGGGCGCAGCTTGAGCAGCGCCATGGTCAGATCGCCGGTGCCGCAGCAGATGTCGAGAATGGCCGCCTCGGGCCGGGCCAGCACCGGGCGGAACCGGCGTGCCGTCCTTCGCCACCAAAG
Organism: uncultured Acidobacteriaceae bacterium; assembly: GCA_963848805.1. Classification (GTDB taxonomy): domain Bacteria; phylum Acidobacteriota; class Terriglobia; order Terriglobales; family Acidobacteriaceae; genus Telmatobacter. Next base: position 53,447 of record CAWKFD010000032.1, read on the forward strand.
GCGGTCGACGTTAGCTGAAAGCAGATGATTCAGCAGGTCATAGCGGGGCGCGATAGAGTCGAACATCTGCCTCACGGCATTTGCCGCGCCGGCTTCGTCCGCCGCGCCCGCCGGTCTGGCACCTGGTGCCGGCATGTTTTGGTTTCCCTCGTTGATGGCAAAAAGCCGTGAGATGAGCTCGCTCTTTCATCGTATCCGCTTCGGTTCAGCAGAGCACCTGCGCAGGACCGCATCTTTGCCCCTTCATGAAGCATCGAAAAGGGTATAGTCTTGAGACTGCCGATGGCCGCTACTTCCCTTTCCGCATTCCCCGCGGTGACTCCGCACCCTCCGCTCACTGACAGCCATGGGCGCGTGATCCACGATCTCCGCGTCTCCATCACCGACCGTTGCAACTACAAATGCGTGTATTGCCGCACCGGCGAAGTAGGGGCCCAGTATCCGGAGCTGGCTATCGCTGAATACCTGCGGATGATCGGGATTTTTGTCGGTCTTGGCATCACGAAAGTGCGGCTGACGGGTGGGGAGCCTCTGTTGCGGCGCGGGGTCGTGGAACTGGTCGAGGAACTGAGGCGAATGCGCACCCTGGGCGGCGAGCCGCTGGACCTGGCGATGACCACCAACGGCCATCTGCTGGAGTCGCTTGCCGTTCCGCTCAAGGCGGCCGGGCTGAACCGGGTGACGGTGAGCATGGACGCCGTGGATGCGCCGGTCTTCGAGCGGATCACGCGGATCCCGGGTAGCTTTCCTATCGTTCTCGCAAGCATTCGCGCCGCGCGCGCGGCCGGATTGACGCCGCTCAAGATCAATTGCGTGTTGCTGCGCGGTTTCAATGACGATCAGATTGAAGGATTTGCCCGTTTTGCGCGCGAAGAGGACGTGGCGGTTCGGTTTATTGAGTTTATGCCGCTGGAGGAGGGCCGGCTCTGGACGCCCGAGATCGTCGTACCGCTCGCTGAAATCGTGGAACGCATCGGGCGGACCCTGCCTCTGGTGGAGTTGCCGCCGCGCGAGCCGAGCGAGACGGCGCGCCGATTCACATTTCAGGACGGACTGGGCGAGATTGGCATCATCGCGCCCGTGAGCCAGGCCTTTTGCGGCGCCTGCAGCCGTGTCAGGTTGACTTCCGACGGCAAGATTCGTACCTGCCTCTTTTCCCAGATGGAACACGATCTCTACGGGCGCTTGCGAGCCGGCGCCAGTGACGAGGAACTCCGAACCTATATTGCACATACCATTCAAGGTAAAGAAGCCCGGCATCATATAGGGGAGCCAGGATTCCTGAAACCGTCGCGGTCGATGGTGCACATCGGCGGGTGAGCGGAGAGCCGCGCTGAATGCGGGTTCACTGATCCTGAAACGGCGGCGTCTAAGTGTTATGCCGCTGGCGCGCGCAAGGCAATGTGACAGAATTGATGGAAAGACTCTCCACTTAGGGCTCGAACATGCCAATTAAGACGGAGGAGCGCATCCCGCTCGCCGATCTGCTTGTCTTCCACCAACTTGCGCGCTCGCTCACGTCGAGCTTTGACCTGGACACCATTCTGCGCACCATCCTGGAGCACATGGAGCGGATTGTGGAGGCCGAGATGTGGGCGCTGCTGATGCTGGACGATGAGCGTCAGGAGCTTTACTATGCCATCGCCGCCGGCGGCAAGCACGAGGCGCTGAAGAACCTGCGCGTGAAGGTGGGCGAAGGCGTGGCTGGCTGGGTGGTTGAGCACGGCGAGACGCTGATCGTTCCTGAGACCGTTGACGACCTGCGGTTGAGCAAGGAGCAACCTCCCGGTCCGCAGAAGGCGCGCTCGGTGATCGCAATGCCCTTGCCAGGACGCAAAGGCACGTGCGGCGCAATCGAGATCTTCAATCCGCGCTCCGAGCAGATGACCGACTACACGATAGCCTTCCTGCATATTCTGGCCGATCACGCGGCCATCGCAATCGAGAACGCCCGCGACGTCACCCGCATTCAGCAATTGACCATCACTGACGACTGTACCGGCCTCTACAACGCGCGCCACCTTTACGACGTGCTGGAGCGCGAGCTTGTGCGGTGCAGCCGGAAAAAAGTTCCGGTGAGCCTGGCCTTTCTGGATCTGGACCGCTTCAAGCTGGTGAACGACGCGCACGGGCACCTGATCGGGAGCGAACTGTTGCGGAACGTTGGCCGCCGGCTGCGCGAACTGCGCCGCAAGCAGGACCTGTGCTTTCGCTATGGCGGCGACGAATTTGTGATTCTGATGCCGGAGACCGGCGCCAAGGCCGCACTGGAGCTATCTACGGTAATGCATCGCGCGTTGATGGAGACTGAATTTGAAATGAAGAACGGATTGCGGCTGAGAGTGAGCGCCAGCGTAGGCCTGGCCACGGCGCCCGGCGACGGCAAGACCGTGCACACCGTCATCGGCGCCGCTGACGCGCGCATGTACGCGGTGAAGGTGGATGGGCGGGGAAAGGTGAAGGGAGCCTGAGCCCTCGCGCGGATGCGGGCGCAGGATTGCAGCAAAACAGACTCTAGGTTTCCCGCCTTCTTTACGCGGTTTCACCTGACAGATAATCATTTTATTCTGATTTAAGTTCGGCAAATCTTTTGTGAAGCTCCGCCTTGTCTTCACAGGTGACAGTGCCGTCAAGTCGTGTCTGTTGTTTGCGGAAGACTTCCGACGGAAAAACTGCAAATCAAATGCCGCATTTGGGGCCTGGACGGGGACAAGACCCAGCGAAAATCTCTTGACGTTGCAGCGGATTTTAGAACTCGCAAAAGACGCTTATTTTTTACCTTGCGCGGAAACCCGCGGAGCAGGCCGAATTGCTCAAAAAAGTACCTTTGAACTGCTCTATTGATGCTGTAAATCTTTACCCTACATACAGAAAGCCCTTTGATCTCATCATCAATAGGCCCAAAAATGAACAATGGTCGGGGAGAGAGGATTTGAACCTCCGACCCCCTGGTCCCGAACCAGGTGCTCTACCAGGCTGAGCCACTCCCCGATCAATTTCCTGCAGCCTCGGGATCGATCATGCGCCGCAAGTTGGAACGTGTGGTTCTGAATTTTTCGGGTCCTGAATACTGTCTCTGGCCGGTTGCGTTCACGAGCCAGGAGCCGCTCCCATCGAACGGCCCGCATCCACGACTCCAGATTGATTTTACCGCAGATGCGGGCTTTTCGCAGCCGGCTTAAATCAGAATCTCTCTAAAGGATATAGCGGGAAAGATCCTGGTCCTTCACGATCGACGCCACCATCTGTTTGACGTACGCGTCGTCAATGAGGAAGACCTTTTCGGATCCTGAGGCAGTTATGCGCTCCAGATAGGGCAGCGGCGTGGACGATTCGTCTTTGATGGCCGCGGAGAGCGCCGCAGCGGCTTGTTCGTCGGGGGCGCGGCGCGCCACGTCGGGAGCCAGGAAGCTTACGTCTTCCAGCACGCGCTCCATGATGGTATGCAGGCGGCGCGCGCCGATGTTTTCCGTCTGTTCGTTCACCTTGAAGGCGAACTCGGCCATCTCGCGCAGGGCTTCGGGCGCGAACTCCAGCCGCACGCCTTCGGTTTCAAGCAGCGCCGCGTATTGCTTCGTCAGCGAGGCCTTGGGCTCGGTGAGAATGCGCAAAAAATCGTCCACGGTGAGCGATTGCAGTTCCACGCGAATAGGAAAGCGGCCTTGCAATTCGGGAATCAGGTCGCTGGGCTTGGAAACATGGAATGCGCCGGCTGCAATGAAGAGAATGTGGTCGGTGCGCACCATGCCGTAACGCGTGTTCACAGTAGTGCCTTCGACGATGGGCAGAATATCGCGCTGCACTCCTTCTCGAGATACATCCGGCCCATGCCCGCTCTCGCGGCCCGCGATCTTGTCGATCTCATCCAAAAAAACGATGCCGTTGGACTCGACGCGCTCAACCGCGGCGCGGTTCACCGCGTCCATGTCAATCAGACGGCCCTCTTCCTCCTGGACTAGGTAGTCAAAGGCGTCGGAAACCTTCATTTTCTTCTTCTTTGTGCCGCTACCGAAAATGTTAGGCAGCATGTCCTTGAGGTTCATCTCCATGTCCTCAAGGTTCTGGTTACTGATGATGCCGAATTGCGGCATGCTGCGCTCGCGCGCATCGATCTCGACCATGCGGTCGTCTAGCTTGCCCTCGCGGAACTGCTGGCGCATCTTTTCGCGCGAGCGCTGGTGGCTTTCGGCGCCGGGCAGCGAGAGTTGGCCCTCCTGGCCGTGCGGCGCAGCGGGCGGTGGGGGCAGCAGCACGTCCAGAAGCCGCTCCTCGGCATTCATCTCGGCGCGGTCCTCGACTTCTTCCAGGCGCTCTTCGCGCACCATGTCGATGGCGATCTCAACCAGGTCGCGGATCATGGATTCGACGTCGCGGCCCACGTATCCCACCTCGGTAAATTTCGAGGCTTCCACCTTGAGAAATGGCGAGTTCGTGAGCTTGGCCAGCCGGCGCGCAATCTCGGTTTTGCCCACACCGGTGGGCCCGATCATGATCATGTTTTTGGGCATGATGTCTTCGGCCATGTCGGGGGGCAGCTTTAGCCGGCGCTGGCGGTTACGCAGCGCGATGGCGACGGCGCGCTTAGCGGCCTTCTGGCCGACCACGTGCTTGTCGAGCTCGGCGACGATCTCACGCGGTGTCAGCTCGTCCAGCGAGAGGTCCTGTTCTTCGGCGGATGCGGGTAGGTAGATGGCCATTCTTGTTTACGCTTTGTCTATTCTCTCAGGCTTGGCCGGGGCGCGGCAGGCCAAGGCTGAGCAGCAGAGCCCGGTCGACGACCTTCATTGTCTCCGGAGAGAGAACGCCGAAGGATCGGCCAAATCGCTGTTGATCGACGGTGCGAATCTGATCGCACAGTACCAAACTGTCTTTCTTCAAGCCTCCGTCGCCTCTCAGAGCGGGAACATAAATCGGCGAAGGGTGAGAAGTGTTTCTGGCATTCGTCAGCGGCACCACGATCGTAGTGGATGCGAAACGATTGCTGATGTCGTTCTGAACAACGACGCAGGGGCGCATGCGTCCTTGCTCATGCCCGACAACGGGGTCGAGATCGACCTCGACGATCATGCCGCGAACCGGTCGGCCTGTCACACAATATCCTCGGGATGAAAATCGCGATAGAAAGCCTCGCGATCGGCGTGTTCGAACTCCTTGAGGATCTCGAGGTTTCTTTGGGAGTTGGCAATGCAGGCTTCGGCCAGTTCGCGTTCGAATTCGGCGGTTTCCCTTTCCTTCAAGGACCGCTCGACGGCGGCGCGGATGAACTCGCTGCGACTGACGCCCTCGGCGCGGGCGGCCTTGTCGGCGCGGCGCAGCGCGGCGGAGGGAAACTCGATGAGGACGCGCTCTTTGGCGGGTTTGCCGGCCGGCCGGCGTTTCGCCGGGGTCGGCGAAGCAGGAGAAATTTTGCGTGCGCCGGTCGTCGAAGCCATTGGGACCTCCTTCGCAAGCGATATATTGCTGAGTATATATCAGGGTATATGTAACTGCAATGATCGCAATCCGGGCAGCAACGGAGCGATCCGCTAACTCGTCAACTCCTCAATCGTGATGCGGTCGTTGGTGTAAATGCAGATCTCGCCGGCGATCTTCATCGCCTTCTCTGCAATCTCGCGCGCGCCCATGTCGGTATTCTCCATCAACGCACGCGCCGCTGCTGTGGCGTAGCTGCCGCCGGAACCGATGGCCGCCAGCGGCTCGTCGGGATCGATCACGTCGCCCGAGCCGGAGATCAAAAACGTTTGCGCCTTGTCGGCCACCAGCAGCAGCGCCTCAAGGTTGCGCAGCATTTTGTCTGTGCGCCAATCCTTGGCCAACTCTACGGCGGCGCGGTTCAGGTTGCCGGCGTACTGCTCGAGTTTGGTTTCAAAGCGCGTGAACAGGTTGAAAGCGTCGGCTGTGGAGCCGGCAAATCCGGCCAGAATTTTATCCTGAAAAAGGCGTCGAATCTTTTTGGCCGAGTGCTTGAGCACGTGGTCGCCGAAGGTCACCTGGCCATCGGCGGCCATCACCACCTGGCCGTTGCGGCGCACGCAAATGACGGTGGTGGAGTGGAATTGGAGCTTTTCTTTCACTGCGATCCTCTTATTCAAACCCAGTGCGCGGGCCGGGTCTTCCGGACTGCCTGCCCCACGCGATGCAACCTAGAGTATAGGGCATTTACGCGGACCTGGAGTGGTTGCATGCGGTTTCGGCGCTCCGGTTTGGGGCAGAGCGAGACCCGGCTACTCCGTGCCTGCGCTATGCTCAAATTGGGACTCTGGCGCGGAGCCCCACTCTCAAATGATCCTCGTGAACAAATACGGATGGGAGATTGCCGCCTGGCTGAGCGCATCTGCCGTTCTTACGGCGATTGCCGCGTGGCTGGTTTTCCGCAGGCGTCCGAGCGCTGAGGAGTTGGAACGTGCGCGGCGGCTGTTCCTGGTGCAATCGGGGCGGATTGTCGACGGCATGCTGCTCGATATCTACGATATTGCCGCTGAAGACGGGCGTACCCTGACCATGCTTCTCTTCAACTACCGCATAGCTGGCGTGGACTACGAATGCTCGCAGGATATTTCCTCTTTACGCAACGTGGTGGACACGGTTCGGGTCAGGGCTGGTTTTCCGTGCTCGGTGCGCTACCAGCCCGGTAATCCGCAAAACAGCATCGTGGTAGCAGAAGGTTGGACAGGGCTGCGGGAAGGGCTGCCGCAATTGCCGTCTTTTGACGATCCCGATCCATTGGATATCAGCCATCTGGATCGAAAAGAATAGTAAGCTCCCTCTGCCCCTTGCTCACTCGCTCCCTTGTTTCCTGTTGCACCCAGCCCCGGTTAGACTAACCTCATGCACCTGCACGCGGCGCCCGCAGGCAAGGGCGCAAGCCGGACAACTTTGGTTCTGCGCATCTCGCTGGCGGCCACCCTCGCTTACGTCGTGGTCACCTTCATTGCCGGACTGCGCGCCCACTCGCTGGCGCTGCTGTCGGAGGCGGGCCACAACGTTTCGGATTTTCTCGCTCTTCTGCTCAGCTTCGCAGCCGTCTATTTTCAGTCCCGCCCTGCCGACCACGCCAGAACCTTTGGCTATCAGCGCGCCGGCGTGCTGGCGGCTTTCACCAACGCGGGCACGCTGATCGTCATCTCGGTGTGGATCGCCATCGAGGCCGTGCACAGGCTCAGTTCCCCGGTCGCCGTGCAGCCGAGAATCATGATGATTGTGGCTGCGGCGGGCGTTCTAATGAATGGCGCCATCGCCGCTCTGCTATGGGGCGTGGCCCGCGACGTGAACCTGCGCAGCGCGTTTCTGCACATGGCAGGCGACACGCTATCAACGGCTGCCGTCATCGCCGGCGCCGCGGGGATTCTGCTCACCGGCCACAACTGGATCGATCCGGTTCTCTCGCTGCTCATCGCCGCGCTCATCCTCTGGTCCAGCGCCGGCATCGTGCGCGAAACGCTGAACATTCTGCTTGAAGGCACGCCGCGTGGCGTTTCCCTGCCCCGGATCCGTTCCGGAATGGAAGAGGTCGAGGGCGTGGTCAACGTGCACGATCTGCACATCTGGAGCCTCGGCTCGCAGTCGCGCGCCCTGGCCTGCCATGTAACGATCGCCGACATTCCGCCTTCTGAGAGCGCGTGCATTCTGGCCAAACTGAATCAGCTGCTTCGCGAGCAATTTCAAATCAGCCATACGACCATTCAATTCGAGCACATCGGTTGCGAGGCACTGGAGGGTTGCGTGACGCCTCCGGAGGAGATGGTCGGTGGCCACAGGCATCGGCACCGCCATACACACTAGTGCTGCGTCCTGTATTTGAGGAGGCTTTGTCATTTGTTCAAGCTGCGCGCCGTTCTTCTTTGCTTTGCGCTGCCGTTCGCCGCGAGCTGCGTTGCGTGGCCTGCGCAGTCCGCCGCGCCAGGAGCGCCCTCAGCCAGTCTTGAAGCATTTGCCGGCGAGTACACCAATTCAGCCGACCCGGGCGAGAGCTACAGCTTCTACGTACAAGACGGCAAGCTGACGGTTGAGTCCGAACGCGCGGTTCCAACCGTGCTCAAGCCAGCGGGCGCCGCGATCTTCGCCGTGAGCGGTTCAGACGCCACCGTCACCTTCGCTCTGGATTCTTCAGGGCGTGGCGAGACTGTTTCATTTTCCGATGCCCCCGGTAGCCACTACAGCCGCACCGGGCCGCCCGTTCGCCACGTATTTCACGACTACGTTCGCAGCGAAGTCATGATTCCCATGCGCGACGGGATCAAGCTCCACGCGGTGATTCTGAGACCCTCCGACATCACCACGCCGCTGCCATTCCTGATGGAGCGTACACCGTATGGCGTGGACGAGATCAGCCGGGCCTCGTTCTTTGCGCAGCGTCCGGAGCTGGCTCGCGATGGTTACATCTACGTGGGCGAAGACATTCGTGGCCGCTACAAGAGCCAGGGCAAGTTCGTTATGATGCGGCCGCTCGCCGATCGCCACGACGCAAAAGCACCCAAGACTATCATCGACGAGAGTACCGACTCCTACGACACCGTGACCTGGCTCCTCGAGAACGTGCCCGGCAACAATCGCCGCGTGGGCCTGGTGGGCACCAGCTACCCCGGCTTTCTGGCCATGATGGCCGGCATCTATCCGCACCCCGCGGTGAAGGCCATTTCACCGCAGGCGCCGATGATCGATGTTTGGCTCGGCGACGATTTCTTTCACAACGGCGCCTTCCGCCAAACATACGGCTACGACTACGTTCTGTCGATGGAATCAAGCAAGGAAGAAACAAACGTCGATTACGGCAAAGACAAGGCCGGCAAGCCTGTGGACGGATTCGACTATTTTCTCAATCGCGGCAGCTTTGCCCAAGACGTGAAGCGATCCGGCGCCACGCTGCTGCCCACCTGGAAGCTCTTCCTCGATCACCCGGCGTACGATTCCGTCTGGTCTTCGCGCGGCGTGGAGTACGCTCTGAACACTGTGGCCGTGCCCACACTTACCGTTGGCGGCTATTACGACCAGGAAGATATGTGGGGGCCGCAGGAGGAGTACGCCAGGCTGGAGCCGCACGATACGCGTCACGAGAATTTTTTGGTTCTTGGGCCATGGCGCCACGGTTCGTGGGGGTCGTCGTCGCAGCACCTGGGCAATCTCGACTATGGCCAGCCCATCGGCAAGGAGTTCCGCTCCCGGATCGAAGCAAAGTTCTTCGCCTACTACCTCAAAGACGCGCCCGGTTTCGATCTAAAAAACACGGCCAGCTTTCAGATCGGCTCGAACAGTTGGCACGATTACGCGCATTTTCCGCCGCCCAAATCCAAGCCAACAAGCCTCCACCTTCAAGGCAATGGACGCCTGAGCTGGAGCGCGTCGACATTGGAAACGGCGGGGTCTGCCGCGCGCACCAGCTACGTGAGCAATCCCGCCGATCCGGTTCCTTACCGTCACCGTCCAATCCAGCCCACTTATTCGAACGGCTCGCAGTGGTACAACTGGCTCACCGAAGACCAGCGCTTCGTGACGGAGCGGAAGGACGTGGCCGTGTGGAAGTTGCCCGTGCTAACGAAAGATTTAACGCTCACGGGCGAGGTCGTCGCGGACATCTTTGCCTCCACGACTGGCTCCGACAACGACATGGTGGTAAAACTGATCGATGAGTATCCCGACGACGATCCCGATGCGAAGATGCGCGGCTACGAATTGATGACCAACGCCGAAATCTTCCGCGGACGGTACCTATCGGGATTCGACCGTCCCACGCCGCTCGAGCCCGGAGCCATCCGCGAGTATAAGTTCAGTCTGCACGACGTAGATCACGTCTTCAAGGCCGGCCACACAGTGATGGTGGAGATTCAGAGCACATGGTTTCCGCTCTACGACCGCAATCCGCAAACATTCGTGCCTAACATCATGAAGGCGAAGCCGGCCGACTACCAGCCCGCGACGATCACGATTTATTCAGGGCCGGGTCAAGATTCCAAACTCGAGGCGCCAGTGATGAGCGCCCCCTAAACCGGTCCCGGAGGCCGAAACACCAGTTGCCCATTCCGATCCCTGCGCATGCACGAATTCGCAGTGGCCCCACCTCGGCGACCTATAATTGGATCGGATAACGGTAGGCCCCGATCTTCCCTGTGGAGCGAGGAAAAACTTGGCACGTGAGCTATTTACAGCGCGACTAGCGCACAAAGAATGCATCTCCGAAGTTGCCCAGTGCTATCACTTCGTGTTTGAGATCGATGGACTTGAACAGTTCAACTATGCCCCTGGCCAGTTTGTCTCTGCTACGGCCTTTGATGGGAACGGCAAGCGGCAGACCCGCGCCTACTCGATCGCATCGGCTTCGCGCGGGAATCGCTTTGATCTATGCGTCAACCGAGTGGAGGAGGGCTTCTTTTCCAATCACCTGGCCGACCTGCCCGACCTGCCTGTGGGCTCGACGATCGAGCTTCACGGGCCGCATGGGCACTTTGTGCTGCAGGAGCCAATCACCGATTCGATTCTGGTTTCGACCGGCACCGGCGTTGCGCCCATGCGCGCCTATACGCAGTGGCTGTTTCCCGAGGGCGGCCCCGATCGCAGCAACGGCAAAGAGATCTGGCTGGTCTACGGCACGCGCCACGAAACCGACATTTATTACCGGGAAGAGTTCGAGGCCCTTGCTCGCCGCGTGCCGAACTTCCACTATTTGCCCACGCTGAGCCGCGCACTCGATAGTTGGACCGGCCTGCGCGGCCACGTGCAAGCGCATGTTTCCAGGATCATCGAAGATCGCGCCGCGCGGCTGGGCCAGCCGCTGCCTGCGCCGCCGGTCGATTCAGCGGTTTCGGGGTCATCGGCTTCGGGGCCGGCGATTCTGCCCGCCGACCTGAAGTTCGACATCTACTGCTACATTTGCGGGCTCAATTTCATGGTTTCCGGAGTGCGCGAGTTGCTGAATGGCTACGGCTGGCACAAGAAGCAGATTGTTTTTGAGCGGTATGACTGAAGACGGGGCCGGCTCCTGAAATGCCCGTCTCAGCAAAAGACCGGCCAACAGCGAAGCCGCGCCATCCCTCTACAGATTAAACAGCTCCCGCAGCCGCTTGGTTTGCGCCCGGCTGACGGGAATCTCGGTTTGCTGCTTGTCGTTCATGCGCAACTGATAGCTGGATTTGAACCAGGGCATCACTTCGCGGATCTGGTCGATGTTGACTACGAAACCGCGATGGGCGCGCCAGAAGCGCGCCGGATCGAGCAGCTCAAGCAACTCCTCAAGGGTGCGGCACTTCGATTGGCCCTCGAAGGCTCGGGTCACAATGCGAATGACGCCTTCTTCGATGGCGGCGAAACAGATCTCAGTCTGATCGACGAGCAGCAGGCGGCTCTGCGCCTGCACGATAAGCTTGGCGGGCGGCTGGGCACGTTCCGCCCCTTGTGGGCGGTTCAACAAACGCAGCAGCCGGTCAAGCTGGGACTCGATCTCGGCGTCGGGTGCGCCAGCCACACCCCCTGCATTTGCCCCGCCGGCGGCGATGCGGCCCTTTACCCGTTCCACCGCCTCCATAACGCGGGCGCGGTCGAACGGTTTGAGCAGGTAATCGACGGCGTTCACATCGAAGGCGCGCACGGCGTACTGATCGAAGGCCGTGGCAAAGACAAACTGAGGCAGCGGCGCGGCGTCCTTGTCCCCCCCAACACCAGACCTATTCGCGTTCCTGGCCCGGCTGCGCTCCATAATCCGCCGAATCACCGCAAACCCGTCCTGGCCCGGCATTTGCACATCGAGAAACACCAGATCGGGATGGTGCTGCTCGATCAGATCGACGGCTTCGAGGCCATTGGCTCCCTCTCCGACCACATCCACGCCGCCTACCGAGTCAAGAAGATACTTAAGCTCGTCGCGGGCCAGTTGTTCGTCGTCGATAATGAGCGCGGAGATGGACATAGCGAACAGCGATTCGATTGTAGAACAAGCGAGCTGTCGACTGAGCGAGTCAGCAGGTCAGCGAGTCAGCGAATCGGGACTCAGCTCGAACCTTTGGGCTCGAAGGGAAAACAGGCCGAACAGGATCGACCTCCCGTAGACGAAGGCCACAGGTGGGGCGTCTCCGGTAATGATGGCTCGGATTTACTCGCTCAGCACGCGGAGCCGTGCCGGCGTTTGGTCGGCGGCCAGTTCGTGTCCGCAGCGGGTACAGAATTGATCGGTGGCGCGGACGGTGCGGTAGCAGTTCCCGCAGTTGGCCGTGAGCTGATAGTTACATTGCGGGCAGAAATGGAAGTCGCTCTGCACATGCGTTCCGCAGTCCGGGCAGCGTGAAACTTGTGGCTGGCGCAGAAGGAAGTAAAGCACCGCGCCAATGCCTGCCGGCATCACGAAGCAGATGAGCATCCAGAAACGTGTGCTCATGGCGCGGCGCGGCGCGTCCTTGCTGATGTAGCCGACCATGAGCAGGTAGAGCGCGGCTACCACTCCCCAGGAGATGTTGAAGTAAAGGCGCAAGCCGAGCGGCGGCGGCGCATGGTGCCGCTGTTCAGGCGCGATCACCCAAAAATAGTACTCGACCAGAACAAACGCCAGACCGGCCGCAATGATCGACCAGACCGGAATCATCCGCTCATCCTCGTTCACGCGAATGGATTGTGGATCGTGCATAGGCCTTCGCTCTCCCTGGAGGGCGATTCGAGAAGGGATGAAGCTGCTTAAACCCCCTTGTTAAGGGACGGAGAAGAGGCCAGAGAAGTTGCTCTTCATTGGAAAACAGCCCCGATTTTATGGGGGCGGGGATCAGGGCTTGCCGCGCGACCAGCCGGCCACCAGAACAGCGGCCAGAATTGCCGGGCAGAGGACGCAGACCCAGAGGCTGGCCTGGGTGGCAATGTCGCCGAAGTGCTCACCGCCGATGAGGTCATCGGCGACGCGCCAAACAAAGGGCCCAAGGGCAAGCAGAGCCAGCAAAAGGGACGCCAGGACGAGTGAGCGGGTGCGGCGGCGGCCGGCTTTTTGGTCCTTCATGACGCCAAGCGAAGCCATCACCACTTTCCGGGTGTGCTCGGCCATGGCACGGTCACGGCCGGCATGTTTGCCGGCGAGCGCCGCGAGCAGATCGCGCCTGGCCTCTTCGCTGGACGCGATCGCGCTCGACGGCGGATTTTCAGCCGAGTTTCCGGCCAATCGAGCCGTTCTCACACCGCCTCCTGAAAGCGCTCAGCCGCATACCGCAGATTGGGCTTCATCATCGCCAGTCCGCGGTAAAGTCTTGATTTTACCGTAGAAAGCGGCGCGCGTGTCACCTTGGCAATCTCCTCGAGCGACAACTCTTCGTAGAAACGGAGCACCAGCACTTCACGGTGCAGCGTGTCCAGTTCAAGCAGTGCCTCCGCAATCTTTTCCCGGTCTTCGAGGTTGGAGATACGGTCAAAGGGGGTGGGGTCGTCCGCAACCACTTCGAAGCACATTGACCGGTCGTCGCCGTCTGCGCCGTCGATCAGCTCATCCAGGCTGCTCATGGTACGCTTGCGCAGCTGGTCGATAACGAGATTGCGCGCGATGGTAAACAGCCAGGTCTCAAACCGTGCCCGGCCGTTGAATTGATCGCCGTGCACCAGCACACGCATCCAGACCTCTTGAAAGAGATCCTCGGCGGCCTCGCGGTTCCCGGTGAGAAACAATAGGTAGCGCAGCAGCCGGTGCTGATAGCGGACAATCAACTCGTCGAGCAGGCCGGCTTTCTGGCGTTTGAGCCCTTCGGCGACGGCAAGGCTCTCTTGCCGCGCCCGATCATCGGTCATAACCGATGAAGCTTTGGTGAAGAATGGGCGTACGGACGCGATGGTCATCTTGTTCAATTAGACGATAAGACCGCCCGGGAAGACCAGCAAAACCGGCTTCGCGGCTTACCGATCCAACCTCCTGCTACCACTGTTAAACCCTGACGCTTGAACAAAAGTTGCGTCTTCTTGAGGGGTATGTGTCAAGAATACCTCGTCGTGCGCAGCGCGTTTGTTGAAGTGAGATTGCCCCCCTGGCTGCGGGCCGCCCACTCGACGATACGCGTGACAAGAGAATGCAGCTTCGAGGCGGTGCCTCGATGTCGGTTTCCGGGTGACCGGCACTCCCGTGACGTCTCGCCGGTGCTTCTTGTGAAGTGCACGGTGGGTATGTGATTCAATAGAGAAGATGGCTCTTCGACGCAGAGATACGGTGCGGGGGCGGGTGATTGCCGCCAAGCGGAAGGTGCGCGAGTACGCGATGGTGGCGCGGGCGCTGGCCGCGACGTCGCACCCGGTGCTGGTACAGATTATCCCCATGCGCTTTTGCAATTTGAGCTGCGCGTACTGCAACGAGTACGACAAGGTGTCGAGGCCTGTCCCTCTCGACGAGATGTGCCGGCGGGTCGCGCACCTGGGGCGGCTGGGGACGGCGATGATCGGCATCTCGGGCGGGGAGCCGCTGACGCATCCCGAGCTGGACGAGATTATCAGAAGCATGAGAAGCACCGGCGCGATTGCGGGGATGATTACGAACGGCTACCTGCTGACTGAAGAGAGAATCGAGCGACTGAACCAGGCCGGCCTGGACCACATGCAGATCTCGATCGACAACCTGGTTCCGGACAACGTCTCAAAGAAGAGCCTGAAGGTGCTGGACAGGAAGCTGGAGCTGCTGGCGGAGTTTGCCGAGTTCCACGTGAACATTAACTCGGTGGTGGGCGGAGGGATTCGCGACCCCAACGACGCGCTGGTGATCGGGCGCAGGGCGCTGGAGCTGGGGTTCACGTCGACGGTGGGGATCATCCACGACGGGGACGGGCAGGTGAAACCGCTGAAGCCGGAAGAGTCCAGGGTGTACCACGAGATGAGCGGGTGGAAGAGGTTGAACTACTCGCAGTTTGACGACTATCAGGCGGCGATTTCCCAGGGGCGGCCGAACATCTGGCGCTGCCGGGCGGGCGCGCGCTATTTGTATATCTGCGAGGACGGACTGGTGCACTACTGCTCGCAGCAGAAAGGGTTCCCGGGCGTGCCGCTGGCCGAGTACACCACGGCGGACATCAAGCGGGAGTTTTTGACGGCGAAGAGCTGCTCGCCGCATTGCACCATAAGCTGCGTTCACAGGATCAGCCACATCGACCACTGGCGCGCGCCGCAGACGCGGATGGTTGCGCCGAACGGGCAGGTGCTGGTGAAGATCGCGAACAGCTAGCGGTTCGCGATCTTCAGAGATCAGAGATCAGAGATCAGAGATCAGAGATCTCAGGGATCAGGGATCACAGATCAGTGGTCGCAACGACGCGATTGACCAGGCCTCGACGGAAATGCAGGCCGGTGTCAGCCATGAGGGCGCGGCTTAGCGGCGGATTGGGACTCGATTTTCAGGGGACGGTTGGCGTCAGCGGCTGTGGCTGGCCCCAGCCTCGGCTGCCAGTTCGAGCTCATCGTTTGCCTGATTGAGATATCTGCCTGCCATATTGATATCGCTGCGGAACTGGTCGTCGCCCTCGTGGGCTTTCTGGGCCAAGGTCGCGGCATTCCATGCCTCGATGATGGCGCGCTGTGCCGCTTGCAGGTTTGGATAATTTGGGCCCACCGTGACCCTTGGCGGAGCCGACGCAGTTACCTGAGTTCGCCCGACCAGCACGCCCCCTGCAAAGATTGCCAAGGCCAGAGCGGAGCCTAATACGAGTTTGCTTCTTGTCATAGGAAGACCTCCTGCGGCCATCATTACAGGGGGAGAGGAAGGTCTGGCAAGGAGAAAACCGCAGGCGTGGCTCGGGCGGCGCTGAAAAGGCTGTTACGAAACTCGCCGAACGGAATCATTTTTTGGCGCTTTGGAGCAGCAGGGGCTAAAGCCCTCGCTCATTTTGCGCCGCTTCCGGCCCGGCTGAAGCCGTGCCCTTGTTACAAAACCCAGTTCCAGTCGAGTTTCGTAACAGCCTGTGAAGACCCTGACATCCGCTCGATTTTCTTTTTTGAGTTCCAGGCGCGTTCTGGAGAGATCGTGCATCTCGTGAAGATTCGGACAGAATTCCGGACTGTTCCGAAAGAAGCGCGCCAAGCGCAACCGGCGCCGGGCGTGACGGGCCGCTTGCTTTTGACGATCTCTCCAATCTCAGTGCGGCGGAATCCTACGGAACGTTAAGTCTTAACTCGCACGAATTGTTACTTGGGTTCCAATGACGGGGGCTTGCGCATGCGCAGGAAATGCAACTTCCATTGCCGAACCACCCATCCGGCGGCTTTGGCCCGCGTTCGGAAGCAGCGGGACATTTAACCTCGACCTTGCCCGGCGCCATGCAGGCTTTTACGACGGCATTGACTTTCAGCCAATCGGGGCTATTCAAGCACACCACCTCGTCGGTGCCGGGAAGCTTGCCCGCGGTTTGCCCGGCCAGGCACTTGTCCGCGGTGGCCTCGAAAAGTACGCCATTGTTGTCGGAACCCAGCGAGTAGACGGCACCGGGCAGCGTAAGCTCGCTTTTGGCAATGGCGAGAAGCACGTTGACCTTGATGATGGATGGGTTGAGCGGGCCGGAGAAATCGAATGGACGGCCCACGAGCCGGTTGAGCACCGGGGTGATGGAGCCCAGCACGTTGCCCATACCGATGATGGCCTGGGCCTGCGTGTTGTTGCCGCTGAGGGAGATGTGGGTGATTTCGGCTTGGGCTGAATTGACGTGGAGCTCGGAGCCGTTATAGCTGAGAACGGCTTTGGCGTCGACGTCGACATTTGCCGTGAAGTTGGGGTCGCCCATGTTGATGACGTTGCACGGGCCTTGCACTGACGTGGTGAACCTGAGCTGGTTGCCGGTGCGCAGTGTAATGGTTGCTGTGTTGTTGCGGCTATCGACAGAGATCGCCGGGTTCTGATCGAAGCTGCAGGTGTTGCCGGTGTTGTAAAGGTTGCGAATGCAGTTGCCGGCGCCGGAGAGGCCGGGGCCGAGATTGTTCCAGACAGCCTGGCACATGGCGCCGTTGTTGCCCGAAATCGATCGCCAGGCGGAGAGGACTTCGGCGTTCAAGTCCACGTGGGTGTTTTCGGTGGAGGTCCATGGTGGATTCTGCGCCGCCCATTTTGCTGTGAGGAGCAAGTCGCCTGCGCCGGCTCGCGCAAGCAACACAAGACATGCGAACACCGGGACCAACCTCAGAAGAGCCTTCACGGAACCTCCTTGTGCGATTGCAATACCCAGGGGGAAGCACCCCTATCAGGCATGGAATGGGCACAGTATACGCCCGGAGCCGAAGGTTTGCGGAAGATAGGTAGCGGGTCAGTATGGGTGATCCTAACCCTCAGGGGCTAAAGCCCGCGTTGATTTGGGAGAGCTTTGATGTACGGGCTGAAGCCCGTGCCCTTCAAGCTGACCTACTACCGGAAGATACCAAGCGCAGGGCGATTACGAACAGGCGTTCAAAGAAAACTGCTTATTGGCCGCGTGTTTCAGCGAGGGCCGTGTCGATGAGCTGGAAGAGCTTGCTGCGGTCTACGACCTCGACGAAGGGCGCGGCATGGGAGCCGTTGGTGACAATCCAGATGGTAGGCGTGTGATTGATGCCGATACGCTGGCCGAGCGCCTGATCGGCCTTCACCTCCTCGGAAAACTTGCCCATGGGATCGATGGCGAAGGGCAGGGCGACGCCGTGGGCGGCCGCGAATTTCTCGGTGAATTGGCGGAGTTCGTCGAGGGTCTCGATGGAGATCTGGTTGGCGAAGATGTAGTCGCGGTAATCGTCGCCGAGTTTTTGACTCTTGGTGTCGAAGAAGCGAGCGTTGACCGCGGCCTGGAAGCTCCAAGCGTGGAAGGGCAGTGGGAAGTCGTGACGAATCCAGGGGATGTTGTATTTGGCGGCGGCGTCTTTGAGGACGGGGTTGGCGCGCGAGCAGTCGGGGCACTCGAGGTCCTCGAACTCGACGATGGCTACGCGCGCGCCGGCGGGCGGCTTGAGCGCGGAGGTGTCGTGAACCTGCGTGGTGGCCGGCGCGCTGAACTGGGCGTGGGCGGCGGCCGCGGCAAAGAGCAGCGCGGCAGAGACAAGGGCCAGGGCGAAATGAAGGCCGGCACGGCGGACGCGGCTCGGGCGCATGGGAAAGTGAGCTGCAATGGTCGATCGCATGTTGGTTGGACGGCTCCCTAAAGCTATTGTAACTGGAGAGATGGGAAAGGCAGGGGCGGAGGGACTAGGGACTAAGGGACTAGGAATGAGAGGTCGGATCAGTGTTGCGGTCGCGGCGACGGGATGCGATCCAACGGCGCCATGCGTAGTCGGCAAAGAGGGAAGCGATGACGATGACGACGGCGATGATGGCGAGAAGGAGCTTCATAGAGACCGGGTCCAGGTTTCAGGGGTCAGGGATCAGTTGCCAGTTCCCTGGAGAAAGCAATTTTATAGAAGGCTCAGTATCCGCGATTTGGCACCTGAAACCTGACACCTGATCCCTATGCTTACCGCCCGACGACAATGACGGTGAAGCTGCCGGAGACAACGGCAGGGCGGGGCCGGGGGTTCTGCGGGGTTGGATCGGGACGCGGGCCGAAGTCTGCGGTGACAAGGTAGATGCGGTCAGTGGCGGGGTCGTAGGCCATGGTGCGGGCGCCGACCTGCGTGGGCAGGCTCTCGATCGTGGGGTAGCCGGGCGCGGAGGCGTCGACGACGGAGAGAATGCCGTCGCCCGAAGAGGCGAAGGCGAGCGAGTGCGCTGCGCTCCAGCCGGCGGCATCGGGGCCGTCGCCTATGGAGGGGTTGGCGAGCAGCTTGCCAGTGGTGGAGTCGATGACGGACATCTTTTTGCCGTCGCAGACCGGGAACAGGCGATGCCCGGCAATGTCGAAAGCGAGGCCGGAGGGGGAATCGCAGCCGGCAGGCCAGGTTGCGGTTATGGCTTTGGTGCGGGCGTCAAGGCGGACGATTTCGCTCTTGTCCTCGATGTTGTCGAAGACCGTGCCCTGGCCGTCGACCGCAGGAAATTCGGGCTTGCCGGGCAGGGGGATGGTGGCGACTACGGTGCGCGAGGCGGTGTCGATGACGGAGACGTCATGAGAGCGGCCATCAAAGGCCCAGACGGATTGCGTGGCCGGCTCAAAGACGATGCCGTCGGGGTTCTGGCCGGTGGGGATGGTCGCGACAGTGGCGAGGGTGGAGCGGTCGAAAACGACCACGGCGTTGCCGCCGCCGTCGGAGATGTAGCCGAACTTGCCCGCGGTGTCGAGCGCGATGCCGTGTGTGCCGTGGAGGCCGGTGATAGCGCCGATGGATTTCCACCCCAGCGACATGGACCCGTCGCCGGGGACCCCGGATTTCCCTGTCGCCGTGTCGATGACTTCAACCCGAGGGCCGTGCGCGATGTAGAGGCGGTGCGCGCCGGGGTCCGCAAGCAGATAGTCCCAGCCGCCTTCGCCGCCGATCTTCCAGTGGTCGATGACGTGGTATGGCTGCCCCGGCCCTGCGGGCTGCGCGGTTGCGGTCGAGGCGAATGCGAACAGGCCGCACAGCAGGGCGGCGGCTGCCAGGAACGGCACAGAATGGTTTTTGCGGCACAAGAAATTCATGAGAGAAGGTCCTGAGACAACGCGAAGAGAATAACATTTTCTTGTGAGCGCGGAATGAACGAGGCTTTTGCACGTTATCTGTTGTTCCCTCGTCCCCCTGTTCCCTTTTTCCCTCGTTCCCTCGTCCCAAGGTGCTATCTTTATCGCAATTCGAGGTGAGCTCATGCGGGAAAGTTTGCGTAGTTCGGCGTGTTCGGGACGGCGCTTTCGAGCGTCTTTGCCGGGGATGATTTGGATTGTGGCTACGGTCCCGCTCTTTGCCCAGGGCCCGGCCGAGAATCCGGCGATGGCGTGTACGAGCAAGAATCAGGTGGACGTTGCGACGGTTGACCAGGTTCAGTTCACGGCCTACAAGAGCAGCGATGGCGCGTGCGTGCAGGCGACGAGCGGAGGCAAGGTCGTTTACAGCCATAGTGTCGACAGCTTTGAAACCTTCACGCTGGGCCAAGCGGCGGATGCGCAGGAGCAGATCCCGGCGATTGCCAACGGGACGGACGTAACGGGGCGCGGGCGGCCGGACATGATCGTTTCGCTTTTTACCGGCGGGGCGCATTGCTGCACCATCCACTACGTATTCGAGCTGGAACCGCAGTTCAAACTGCTGGCCACGCTCAACGATTCCGACGACGACCTGGCCCACTTTGCGCGCTCCGGCGCGGATCCGCGCTACTACTACATAACGGCCGATTGGACGTTCGGATATTGGCCAACTT
This sequence comes from uncultured Acidobacteriaceae bacterium, assembly GCA_963848805.1. Lineage (GTDB taxonomy): Bacteria > Acidobacteriota > Terriglobia > Terriglobales > Acidobacteriaceae > Telmatobacter. Next base: position 73,659 of record CAWKFD010000032.1, read on the forward strand.
GCTTCGCGTGTTCGCCGTCTGCGCTGGTCACGCTGGAATGGGTGAACGATGACAAGGGCGGCGGATTTCACCTGGCCGTGGACAAGATGCAAACACCCGCGCCCGCGCAGGCGGAGTGGAATAAGAAGTTGAGCGCGGCGCAGGCTGTGGTGAACAAGGGCGATGCCGATTCCATCGGAACCACGATGTGGCAGACGGTGCTGGATCTGATTTACACGGGACATTCCGAACTGGCATGGAAGTTTGTGGACGCGCTGGGCCCGAAAGCTCAACAGAGCCCGTTGCCTTCTCTTGCGGACTTCTGCTCGGTGCTCAAATCCAGCCCCTATTGGCCGGATTTGCAGCCGACGCTGAAAGACACGCCGCCGGAGTGCGCGAATGCCAAGCCACAGCAATCGAATTAGCGGCGACCCCTCTCGCAACCCTCATGCTTTACTCTCAAAGTTGCGAATCTCTCAGCATGGGGAGCCTGAATCTTGCGCATTGTTCTGTCGAATATCGGGACGTTTGGGGACATCAATCCGCTGATTGCGATTGCGCTGGAGTTGAAGCGGCGGGGGCACACGCCGGTAATGGCGCTGCCGGATGTGTACCGGCCAAAGATCGCGCCGCTGGGCCTCGAATTCCACGCACTGCGGCCAGACATCAATCCCAACAACACCAAGCTCGTGGAGATGATCTACGACGTGAAGAAGGGCACGGAAACGGGGCTGCGCGAGTTCCTGTTCCCCGTGCTGCGCGAGACATACGACGATCTGCTGGACGCGGCAACCAAGCCCGTGCGGGCGGACCTGCTGCTGCTGGGCGAGCTGAATTATGCCGGACCCATCGTGGCCGAGGTGACGGGAATTCCGTGGGCGAGTTATGTGCTGGCGCCGTTCTCGTTTTTCTCGGCGTTCGATCCGCCGGTGCTGCCGCCGTATCCCAGGCTGGCGCGTGCCGACAAGATCAAAGGCATGGGACGCGCAATGCGGCGCCTGGCGCAGTTTGTGACGCGCAAATGGCCGGAGCCGGTTTACGAGCTGCGCCGCGAGCTGGGATTGCCCAAAGGCAGGAACCCGATCTTCGACGCCAAGCACTCGCCTAACCTGGTTCTGGCGCTGTTCTCGCATGTGCTGGGCGTGGAGCAGAAGGATTGGCCGGAAAATACGCTCATCACAGGGTTCTGCTTTTACGATGCGGACGCGGGCAATGCGGCGCTGCCGGAAAAGCTTGAAAAGTTTTTGGCCGCGGGCGAGGCCCCGGTGGTGTTTACGCTGGGTTCAGCAGCGGTGCTGGCGGCAGGGAACTTCTACGAGCAGTCAGCGCTGGCGGCGAAGAAGCTGGGAGTGCGCGCGGTGCTGCTGATCGGGACAGATCCGCGGAACCGGCCGCAGCAGGAGCTGCCCGATTCGATTTGCGTGGCCGAGTACGCGCCCTACTCGGGTTTGTTTCCGCGCGCGGCGCTGGTGGTGCACCAGGGCGGCGTGGGCACGACGGCGCAGTGCCTGCGCGCGGGGCGGCCGATGCTGATTATGCCTTACTCCCACGACCAGCCGGACAACGCGCGGCGCATGCGGCGCATGGGCGTGGCGCGGGTGATTCAGCGGGCGAGCTACAAACCATGGCGCGTGGCGCGGCGGGTGCGTGCGATGCTGGGCGAGCCGGAGTACGAAGAGCGGGCGCGCGGCGCGGCCGAGGAAGTGGCGCGCGAGAACGGCGTGCAGACGGCGTGCGACGCGCTGGAGGCTTTGCACGCGCGAAATTGCTCAGGCACCACAAGTGTCGATGACGGAAGAACAACTGCAAATCCTTCGACTTCGCCGGCCTGACAAACCGACCGGCTCCGTTCCGGATGACACGGCATTGCCATGCACCTCTTGCATCATGGCCAGCCGCAGTCACATGCTTGATGCCGCTATCATCGGGAACCCGCGGAAGCGCGTCTTCGAGCATAGATAAAAAAGGCATAACGAGTGCACGCAGCGGTGAAATTGCAACCGTTCCGTTTGAGCATAAACAGCGCAGTACCAGCGCGTTGCAGTCAGAGCTGTACTGAGGCGGAATCAAAAAAGAAGCCGAGCGCGCGCGACTCCCATCCAATTAGGTACAAGACCTGCCTCTGGAAAGTGCGGCCCGCGGAGGCGCACTTCAATCCCATCAAAGGAGTTTATTCTCATGAAGCGTATTGCCAGGATTTCCGTGTCAATTGCAGCAGGTAGTCTCATTTCCTTTTTGCCTCAACTTACCCTGGCGCAAAATGACGCAAATCGGCAGCAAATGAACAGTAATTCCGCGCAGGCAACCGCGAAGAGCGAGGCCATGCAAATGGTGCCCGCTGACGTGGCATTGACTGGGCAACTCGACGCACGGAAAGTTGAGCCGGGCTACAAGTTACAAACGAAATTACAGGATACGGTGCAACTGAAGAACGGGCCCGAGTTGCCACGCGGCACAGCTCTGACGGCCGTGGTGGTAACCGACAAGATGCAGGCGAGCGGCGCCTCGAGGCTGGCGCTGCGCTTTACCAGCGCCGAGCTGAAGGATGGCAAAACAATTCCCATCGTGGCAACGATTGTTGGAGTGGCCCACCCGGTTGAAACAGACGGACTATTCCCCTACGGCACCTCTGCAGTGGACCCGCAATGGAACAGCGGAACCTTGAGCCTGGATTTAATCGGAGTTCTGCCCGGGGTGGATTTGCACAGCAAAATCGGCGACGCCAATTCCGGGGTCTTTGTGTCAACCAAGAAAAGTGATGTGAGGCTCGCGGAGGGAAGTCGAATTACACTGGCAATTGCCGCGCGGACATAAAGCAATTCGATTGGTAAAGGCGCCGCCTAAGGCTTTTCCCGAATGGGTGCGGCACGCTAACGCACTTCGGGCGCGATAGCGTCGGTGTGCCGCGCCTTTCAAGGTCGCCCCGAGCGTTTGCGGGACCGTTGCCGGCATGTCTGTCGGAAGGTCGGCAGCAAGTCTCCCCATCGCTATGAGGTGCACCGTCGCACCAGTAGCATGGCACAACGCAATTACTGCGGGGCGGGCTGGTTGCCGGCGACCTCGCCGGGCGGGACTGCAGCAAGCGTTTCGGATGCGGCGGGCAGCGCCGCGGGCAGCGGGCTTTCGAGAGCCAACGCCAGGACATCGTCCATGGTGTCGACGAAGTGGAGCTTCATGGCGTTCTTGATGTTATCGGGCAGTTCGGAGAGATCCTTCTCGTTGGCGCGGGGAAGGATGGCTTCGAAGATTCCGGCGCGGAGAGCGGCCAACAATTTTTCCTTCAGGCCGCCGATGGGAAGCACTTTGCCGCGGAGTGTAATTTCGCCGGTCATGGCGATGTCGCGGCGGACGGGAATTTTGGCCAGAGCGCTGGCGAGGGCCGTGGCCATGGTGATGCCGGCGGATGGGCCGTCTTTGGGGATGGCGCCCTCAGGCACGTGCAGGTGCAGGTCAACGTTGCGGTAGAACTCGCGAGAGAGGCCGAGCGCTTGCGCCTTGCTGCGGATGTAGGCCAGCGCGGCCTGGGCTGACTCCTGCATCACGTCGCCAAGCTGGCCGGTGACGGTGAGCTTGCCCTTGCCGTCGAGGACCTGTACTTCAGTACTCAGGATGCTGCCACCGACCTCGGTCCAGGCCAATCCGGTGACCAGGCCGATCTCGCTCTTTTCGTGCGCCTCGGAGTCGCGGAACTTGGGCACGCCCAGGAATTCAACGATGTTTTGCGCGGAAAGTTCTTCCTTGTGTTTGGCGCCGCTTTTGACCACCTTGCGGGCGACTTTGCGGCAGATGTTGCCGATCTCGCGTTCAAGATTGCGCACGCCGGCTTCGCGAGTGTAGTAGCGGATGATTTCAAGGATGGCGTCGTCTTTGAAGACGATGTTTTTCTCGCTCAGGCCGGTCTGCTCGCGCTGTTTCTTGACCAGATATTGCTTCGCGATTTCGAGTTTTTCCTGCTCCGTGTAGCCTTGCAGGCGCAGGACCTCCATGCGGTCCTGCAACGCGGGCGGAATGGTGTGGAGAACGTTTGCCGTGGCCACGAAGAGCACCTGCGAAAGGTCGTAATCGACATCGAGGTAGTGATCCTGGAAGGTTACGTTCTGCTCGGGGTCGAGCACTTCAAGCAAGGCGGATGCCGGGTCGCCGCGGAAGTCAGAGGAGATTTTGTCGACCTCGTCGAGCAGGAAAACGGGATTCTTGGTGCCGGCGCGCTTCATGTGCTGAATGATCTGGCCGGGCATGGCGCCGATGTAGGTGCGGCGATGGCCGCGAATTTCTGCCTCGTCATGCACGCCGCCCAGCGAAAGACGCACGAACTTGCGGCCGGTGGACTTGGCGATGGACATGCCGAGAGAAGTTTTACCCACGCCGGGAGGTCCGACGAAGCATAGGATGGAACCCTTGGGATTTTTGACCAGTTGGCGCACGGCGAGAAATTCGAGGATGCGCTCTTTGATTTTTTCCAGGCCGTAGTGGTCGGTGTTCAGGACCTTTTCGGCGTAGTCGATGGAGCGGGTTTCTTTGGATCGCTTTTTCCAGGGCACAGCCAGCAGCCAATCAATGTAGTTGCGGCTGACGGTGGACTCGGCTGACATGGGCGGCATAGCTTCGAGCTTCTTGAGCTCCTGGATGGTCTTGTCGAGGACTTCCTTGGGCATGCCGGCTGCTTCAATCTTCTTGCGCAGCTCGTCGAACTCGCTCTTTTCTCCGCGGCCCAACTCTTTCTGGATGGCCTTGATCTTTTCGTTGAGGTAGTATTCTTTTTGCGCGCGCTCCATCTGGCGCTTGACGCGGGACTGGATGTTGCGGTCGAGGTCGAGCTTTTCGATTTCGACGTCGAGGACATCGGCGAGCCGGGCCAGACGCGCGGCAGGATCGAAGATGGCCAGCAGTTCCTGCTTTTCTTCGATGCCCAGTTGCAGATTTGCGGCGATGGTGTCAGAGAGCTTGGCGGGCTCGTCCATGCGCACGCTGGCGATAATGGTTTCGTAATTGAGCGACTGCTGGAGCTTGACGTACTGCTCAAAGAGCGAAGTGACACGCTGCATGAGCTGCTCGGCGGCAGGAGTCATCTCGAACTGGGCCTTGCTGGTGCGCACGGTGGCGACGAAGAAACCGTCCCGGTCGTTCACTTCAATGGATTTGGCGCGCTCGACGCCCTCGACGAGCACTTTAATGTTGCCGTCGGGCATTTTGACGCTCTGCACAATATTGCAAATCGACCCGACCTGGTAGATGTCCTTCGCCTTGGGCTCGTCAGTAGAGGCGTCGTGCTGCGTGGCGAGAAAGATTTTGCGGTCGCCGGTGAGGGCTTCTTCGAGGGCGCGCACGCTGGATTCGCGGCCCACCACGAAGGGGGTCATCATGTAGGGGAAGATGACCATATCGCGTATGGGCATCATGGGCAGTTTGCGCGGCTCATTTTTTTCGCGGGGAACGGTCATCGCAATACCTTTGGGGATAACTCAAGACCAGCCCGGCGTGCGGGGCACCGGCCTTGAGCCTCATTTTGAATTGTACAGCCTAAATGACATGGGAAGAAGGATTCGCGACGCCAAGGCGGGCGAACCGGCCCTAACGGTAATGAGATGAACGCGAAGTAACGTTACTTGCGGAGCGATACAAACGGCGCCTCACAGCGCTAAGCTTACCAGTTGGAACGCGCTGCGACAGGACGCTTTGGTTGTTGACGGAGCGCGGAGCGGGCGAGAGAATGAGGAAACTCCTCGAATGCCGACGCTCGATTGCGCATACGTACGCATCGGGTGGACCGTGCGGCTGGGTGGAGCGAGAGCGCAAATGGGGCGAGAGATAGACGGGGCGCGAACGAGACGGATTATATCTGCTCCTGATCGGCTGCGCAGCATTTCTGCTGCTGGGTGCGTGGTGGTATATTACGCCGGGCTCCATGCAGGACTTTCGCACCGCCTACTCGAGCGCGCGGTGCCTTCTCGACGGTGGCGATCCTTATAACCCGGCCGAGGTCCTGCGCGACTACCGTGCCAACCCAGGCGCACACCCGAAAAGCTCCGCGCCCGATTTGTTTGTCATTTCGCACAACGTTTATCCGCCAAGTGAATTCGCGGTCAGCCTGCCTTTCGCCGCTTTGCCGATTGACGTTGCGATCGTGCTTTGGAACGCGCTGATCGCGGCCTGCGTAATTCTTGCTTCGCTTCTGATGTGGAAGGAGGGCGCGCGTTCCGCGCCTGTGGCCTCGGGCTTGCTACTCGTCTTTTTCCTGGTCAACAGTTCCACGCTGCTGGGTTGTGGCAATCCGGCGTGCCTGGCAGTGAGTCTCTGCGTCATCGCCGTCTATTGCCTCCTGAGCGAACGGTTTGCCGCGGCGGGCGTTGTTTGCCTTGCATTGAGCCTATGCCTCAAACCGCAGGATGCGGGGCTCATCTGGCTCTACTTTTTGCTGGCTGGAGGAGTCTTGCGGAAACGGGCATGGCAGACGCTGGCCGTGACGGCCGCTGTCACAATTCCTGCTGTTCTTTGGGTCGCGCATGTCTCGCCCCACTGGATTGGCGAGATGGCCGCGAATCTGAAAACTTTTTCGCATCATGGGGGTATCAACGATCCCGGGCCTGCCAGCGCCGGCGGGCGCGGATTCTACATGATCACCGACTTGCAAACGGTGCTCAGTTTCTATTGGGACAATGCGCTTTTCTACAACTTGGCCAGCTTCGCCGTTTGCGCACCACTCCTTGTCTTGTGGGCGATCCGCGCTGCGCGCGCGCGGGCTCGAAGAGAGGCAAATTGGCTTGGCGTAGCGGCCATCGCGGCGCTCTCGATGCTGCCGGTCTACCATCGTCTCTACGACGCAAAACTCATCTTGCTCACGATTCCCGCCTGCGCGCTCCTGATGGCGGAGGGGGGACGGATGCGGCGCTGGGCGCTGGTCGTGACGACCGCAGCCATTGTGCTGAACGGGGAGTTGGTTTGGATCGCGCTGATTGCGTACCTGGCGAAGCATAGCTCGGTGGCATTTGTACCGTCTTTTGTTCTGCTTGTCTATCCGGTCCCGCTCAGCCTGCTGGTGCTGGGAAGTTTTTATCTATGGGCGTACGCTAAGCGGGCAAGAGCGCCAGCGAGCCAGTTGGCCGGCGAGTTGGCGGGTTAGCGGGCCGACGAAAGCTCAGGGCAGGCATTCAACTATGAAGGCCGCGCGATGCGCGGCCTTTTTCGCTCAGGATAACGTAAACTTTCTATCGCCTTCCAGCCATCTGATCGAGCGGGACTTCAGCCGGCCTTCTCCAGCAGGCATAGCGACAGGTCGCGGCGCTCGACCATGTCTTTGGTGATTTCGAGGTCGCGGACGCGCTTGTTCGAGGGCAGGTGGTACATGAGGTCGAGCATGAGCTCTTCGAGGATCATGCGCAGGCCGCGCGCGCCCACCTTGCGTGCCATGGCCTCGCGGGCGACAGCGCAGGCCGCCTCGTGCGTGAAGTGCAGGCGGACGTTCTCGTACTCGAAGAGGCGCTGATACTGCTTGAGGATGGCGTTGCGGGGCTTGGTGAGGATCTCAATGAGCGCGGCTTCATCGAGCTCATCGAGGATGCCCATGACGGGCAGGCGGCCGACGAACTCGGGAATGAGGCCGTACTTGATGAGATCCTGTGGCTCGGTGCGGCGCAGCAGCTCAGTGTCGCGGTGGGAGCGGGTTGTGGCCTGGTCGGCGTCGGCATCGACGGTTCGGAAGCCGAGGGCCTTTTTGCCCACGCGGCGTCCGACCACGCGCTCGAGGCCGACAAAAGCTCCGCCGCAGATGAAGAGGATGTTGGTGGTGTCAACGGCGGTGAATTCCTGGTGCGGATGCTTGCGCCCGCCTTGCGGGGGAACGTTGGCCACGGTACCTTCGAGGATTTTGAGCAGTGCCTGCTGCACGCCCTCGCCGGAGACGTCGCGCGTGATGGAAGGGTTCTCGTCTTTGCGGCCGATCTTGTCGATTTCGTCGATGTAGATGATGCCCTGCTGGGCGCGGGTGACGTCGCCGTCCGCAGCCTGGAGGAGCTTGAGGATGATGTTCTCGACATCCTCGCCCACGTAGCCTGCCTCTGTGAGCGTGGTGGCATCGACGATGGCGAAGGGCACGTCGAGCATTTTAGCAAGGGTGTGGGCCAGAAGGGTTTTGCCGGAGCCGGTAGGGCCGACGAGCAGGATGTTGGACTTGGCGAGCTCTACTTCGCTGTTGCGCGCGCGGTTCATCTGGATGCGCTTGTAGTGGTTGTAGACGGCGACGGCGAGCTTTTTCTTGGTCTGGTCCTGGCCGATAACGTAATCGTCGAGGAAACTTTTGACCTCAGTGGGCTTGGGGAGATGGCCGGCGGTGGTAGCGGGAGCGGCTTCGCCGCGGTCGTCCTCAAGAATGGAGTTACAGACGGCTACGCACTCGTCGCAGATATAGGCGCGGGGGTAATCGCTGGGCGACGAGATCAACTTGGCAACAGCGTCCTGCGACTTATGGCAGAACGAACAGCGCAACGCCTCTTCGGGTCCCGTGCGCGTTTTCATTATGGCTCCCCTTTTAAACGAGTTTAATCCAAATGCTGATTTAAGGCTACTTTACGGCGAGCGGCCGGTCGATAATCTCGTCCACGATCCCGTATTCCTTGGCTTGTTGCGCGTTCATAATGAAGTCCCGCTCGACGTCGCGCTCGATCCGATCGAGGGGCTGGCCGGTGTGCCGGGCCATGAGGTTGTTGGTGATCTCGCGGATGCGCAGGATTTCGCGCGCATGAATGTCGATGTCTGTGGCCTGGCCGCTGAGGCCGCCCATGGAAGGCTGATGAATGAGAATGCGCGAATTGGGCAGCGCAAAACGCTTGCCCTTGGTTCCGGCCAACAGAAGAAAGGCGCCCATGCTGGCGGCCTGGCCGATGCAATAGGTGACGACGTTGTTCTTGATGAACTGCATGGTGTCGTAGATGGCCAGGCCAGCGGTGATGGAGCCGCCCGGCGAATTGATGTAGAGAGACACGTCTTTCTCGGGATCCTCGCCCTGGAGGAAGAGCATCTGGGCGACGATGAGATTGGCAATCTGGTCGTCAATGGGGGTACCAAGAAAGATAATATTGTCGCGCAGCAGACGGGAGTAGATGTCGTAGGCGCGCTCGCCCCGGCTCGTCTGCTCAACCACCATGGGAACTAATGCCATTCTTTCAGCTCCTAAGCTTCTAGCTCTTTTCTGCTGTTAATCACTGCGTTTTCCCAGCTTCAATCGTCGCCGGACGCACCGTACGCAGGGAGGCGTTCGTACAAAACCGACGCGGTTTTTTCGCGTCTTAATTGCTCCCTGATCCTAGCCATTCCGCCTTCCTGGGTCAATCGCGCTTTCAGGGCATCGAGGGTCTCGCGGGACTGCAGTGCGGCAAGTTGCAATTCGTTGTCCATCTCCTCATTGCTGACAACGATATCCTCTTCATCGGCGATTCGGTCAAGGAGAATCTGGGTCTTTACTTCGACCACGGCGCTATCGCGCTGGGCGGAGCGCAGACGGGTGAAATCGAGCTTGCGCATCTGTTCGGGCTGCATTCCCTGTGCCGCGAGAGCACGCAGGCCGCGTTCCAGGCGGGTGTCGATCTGCTCCTGGATGAGCGACTCGGGAACCGGGAAAGTGAAGCGCTCAGCGAGCGCGGCGAAGAGGCGGTCTTTGGTTTCGGCTTCGACGTTGCGGCGTTTGCGGGCGGCCAGATGCTCGCGAACGCGGGCTTCAAAATCGGCATAGCTCTCGTATTGGCCGATCTCTTTGGCGAAGTCGTCGTTCAGGTCGGGCAGAGTGCGCTTCTTGATGGCCTTGACTTCGACTTCGTAGGCCACGGTTTTGCCGGCCAGTTTGGGCTCGGCATAATCGGCGGGATAGATAATCTCGGCCTTCAACTCCTGGCCGGGCCTGGCGCCGCGGAGCACGGTTGTGAAAGCCTCCACGGTGTCTTTGCCGCCGATCTCGACGAGCGAGTTTTCACCGATGATGGGCTGGGTTGCGGGTGCGGCCTGGGCTCCGGCCGTGGGTTCGGCTGCGACCGCGGCCTCGCCGGCGGCAGGCTGAATCTCGCCCTTGTAACTGATCTCGGCCCAGTCGCCGTCCTTGAGGGCGCGGTCTTCTTCAACGGGCTCGATGGTGGCGTGCGACTCGCGGAGCTGTTCGATTTCGCGCTGGAATTCCTCTTCGGTGATTTCGACAGGGGGCTTATCGACCTTGACATCCTTGTAGCCGTCGATGGAAACGGTTGGCAGGAATTCGAAGATGGCTTTGGCGTGCAGCGGGGCGCCATCCTCGACGGTGAGCTCAGTGACCTGGGGCTGGCCCACGGGACGAACTCCCAGCTCGGCGACTGCTTTGTTAAAGCGCTCGGGGAGCAGCGTGTCCCGGACCTCTTTGCGGATTTCCGCTCCGAATCGGCGGAGAATGACCGATTCCGGCACCTTGCCGGCGCGGAAGCCGGGAATTTTGGCGAATTTACGGTAGCTGGCGGCCACGCTGCGCCAGGCCTTTGAGACCTCGTCGGCGGGGACGTCAATGACCACCTCACGGGTGCACTCCGGGTTCAGCGCCGGGCCGTGCTGCTGGTCGTGTTCGGCGTGGTCGTGAACGTGCGGTGCATCAGCCGTTTCAGATTTGTTTTCGAGCGTGCTGCTTTCAGTCAACGTTGTACCTTCCGGGCCTGCGCGCCAGTGGAGCTTGCGGCCACGGGCTGCCCTCAAGATAATGCCGCCGTTTTGGCCGGGGGAAATACCTGCCTTTATGGTACGGGGGTTTCGAGGAGGGGTCAAACCGGCGCGTCACGCTGAAAGCCGAATGGCACCGCGAACGTCACGTTACTTTTCTGCGGCCTGGGGCTTACGAACGTAAGGGATGAAGCGGGGATGGGATGCGCCGCACTGACTGTAGAACTCGCGTGCTTCATCGAGGCTTAATTGGCCGTTGACGGTAAGGCGTACCTCAGAGGCGTCGGAGTCTTCCTGGCCGTCGTCCTCCCACCAGCAAACCGGGCATAATACCAGGGCGCCCGGCGCAGTCAGCGTCTTGTAGCCGCAGCACGGACAGCGATAGCGCACTTCAACCGCATGACTCACACTGGAATGGACGGCAGATTGAAGCCCTGGATTACGAAAACCGCCGCGCGGCCGGGCAGCACGCATTCGCGTTTGGGACACCGCGGCGGGTTCCGGAATTGGGTCAGTTTGCGGCGCAGATCAGCTGCGATTCGAGGCCAGCTCCGACTACGGTTTCAAGACTGTAAGTTCAAACGGGCCACCGTGCTCCGCGGCAAACTGAACCGCTTCATTGACTTTGTGCAGGGGAAACGATTTCACGTGGAACGGATCGAGACTTAAGAGACCCCCACGTATGAGTCCCGCCAGTTGCAGAGCGGCATGCCGCGGATACATAAACTGGCCCCGGATCGTAATGCTGTTCATCATAACGTGGCCATAAGGAACTGCAATGTCCGCTTGCACGCCTCCCATCAGCACGGCTGTCCCTCCTGGCCGGACTGCCATGATGGCCGAACGGACAGGAGCAAACGTGCGTACCGGACTCAGCATGTCGAGCATGCAATCCGCAGGACCTCCGCCCGCCTGCTTCAACGCTTCGACATCCGCCGCTTCGTCGCCGCTGAGGACGACAGGATGAATCCGCGGCCCCAGCCGGCGAACAAGAAGCTGAAGCACATCCGGCTTACGGCCAGCGGCAACCACACGCTCGGCGCCCATGGCCACGGCAATTGCGGCCCCGGCGCTCCCGAAGTGCCCGGAGGCTCCGTTCACGATAACCGTTTGACCCGGTTGCAGCCCGGCGGCCAGCAGGCCGCCATAGGGCACCAGAAGTGTATTCATCCAACTCAGTTTGTCTGCGTCGTCCTGTTGAAAGCCGCTGACAGGAGCCACATTCTCAAGCGGCAGGAGCATTTTTTCAGCAAAAGCTCCGTGTCTGTAATGCTCCTGAAGCCGCCGCGACCCCTCGCCCACCGCGATGAGCCCCTGCAGCATCACATCGGGCGTCAGCACGTCGTCCCGTGAACGCACCGTGGGGTCGCAGAATACCAGTTGGCCTCTTTTCAATCGCGTAGCATCGGGTCCAGTTTCTTCTACCACTGCAATGGGTCCGCATCCCGGCGCCAGCGGCAGCGACATCGGATAAATGCGCGTGCCATCAAAAACCTCGCGCATGTATGCGAGAACCGGCGCGGAAAGAATGCGGACGACCGCCTCGCCCGGCCCTGCAATGGGATCCGGAAGATCAACCAGCTCCAACGGGGTTCCAAGACTCTTTAGAATTGCAGCTTTCACTGAAATCTCCTCAGCGCCCGATTAGCGGCCAGACAGAATTCAAAATTGACCCATCACCAAACTTGCTGATTCTTGCCGGGTTCAGGCCATGATGCAGATGAAATTGCCGCCGGCTTCGCAATAGGTGTTATCGATGCGGTGGGATTCGTCTTTCGCGGCGCCCCAATCCGGCTCTTTGCAAAAGGGCGTGGCGCCGAGAGACATTTCAGAGACGCGAAGGCCGCTCGGGCCTAAGAAGCGGAAGCGCAGAGAAGCTCCGACTAGGGGATTCAGGTGTGCAGAATCCATCAATGAATTGTACAGCGGAGGGAGACGAGAAAATCGTTGTTCTGGAGCGGCGCTCAGGCCTCAGGAAACCAGAGGCAACTGTGCGGCCTCCCACGCGGCCAGGCCACCTGCGATTTCGATCAGATTTGTGATGCCATGTTGATGGAGGATGCTGACCGCAATCGACGACCTGTAGCCGCCGGCACAGTGCAGCACAATGCGCCGATCGCGCGGCACCTCGGCGATTCGCTCCTGAAGATGATTCACTGGGAAATTTACGCTGCCCGAAATGTGCTTGTCCGCCCATTCGCGAGGCGCGCGCACATCCATCACCAGAGGCGGATCGGCGGCAGCCAGTTCCTCGGCGGCAATCAGCACACTGGTGCGTTCAGTCGGCCAAACCAGGTCGGGTCGGGCCGCGAGAGCAGACATGCCGCCGTCGAGGTATCCCATGACGTGATCGAAGCCGATGCGGCCAAGGCGCAGCGCGGCCTCCAGCTCGCGCCCCGGCTCGGCAACAATCACGATGGGTTTGGCACGATCGAGCACGGTTCCCGCCCAAGTGGCATATTGGCCTGCCAGCCCGATGTTGATGCTGCCGGCGAGATGGCCTTTGCCATATTCAGAGGGTTCGCGGACGTCGAGGATCTGCGCCCCCCGATCGCCGAGCTCGATGACGCGCTCGAGTTTGACCGGTTGCAGAGCTTTTTCGAGACTCTCGTCGAGCGTGGCGCGCTCGCGCGTATTCAGGACCGCGTCGTGGGTAAAGTAGGGCGGGGCGTCGGGCTGATCGGCGGTGACCAGGCGGACAAACTCGTCCTTCGTCATGGGCTGCAGCGCATAATTGAGCCGCCGCTGATCGCCGAGCGTTGAGACGGTGTCGGACGACAGCTTTTTGCCGCAAAGCGAGCCGGCTCCGTGAGCCGGGTAGACAAGAACCTCGTCAGGAAGGGGAAGCAGCTTGTTCAAAAGCGAATCGTAGAGATGCGCACCCAGGTCATTGGCGCTCCAGCCGAGCGAAGCGCGGAGGTCGGGCCGGCCCACGTCGCCGATGAAGAGCGTGTCCCCGGTAAGAACCGCATAGGGAGCGTCCGCACTCTCTTGAAGATCGAAGACCAGGAGTGAAATGGATTCGATGGTGTGGCCCGGCGTTTCCAGGACCTTGACCCGCAGTCCGGGAAACTCGAGCGTGTCGCCGTCTTTCATCGCAGTGAACGCGTATTCGACCTGCGCCCTGGCGCCGAGATGAATGGCCGCGCCACACTGGTTGCGCAGCTCAAGATGGCCGGCTACGAAATCGGCATGAAAGTGGGTGAGGAAGACGTGGCGAATCTCAAGCGAGAACTGTGCGGCGTCGGCCAGGTATTGCTGAATGTCGCGCTGGGGATCGACGACGATGCCCGTGCCGGTCTGCTCATCGCCGAGCAGATAGGAGGCGTGGGCCAGACATCCAAGGTAGTACTGCTTCAGAATCATATCGCGCTCCCGATTTGGACCGGGGCCTCTCTGTACTTCGAGAGGCGCTACGCAACTGCCGGGGAATAAAACTGCAATCAACGTGCAGGGCCCGGGATTCTGGCTTGGCGCTCAGCCTTCTTCGGCTTCGCGCAGTTTGGCGATGACGGTGAAGTCTTCGAGAGTCGTCACGTCGCCCTTCACTTCGCCGTGCGTGGCCAGCTCGCGCAGCAGGCGCCGCATGATTTTGCCGCTGCGCGTTTTGGGCAGAGTCTCGGTAAATCGAATGTCGTCTGGCCGCGCCAGCGCGCCGATTTCTTTTGAGACCCACTTGCGCAGCTCGTCTTTGAGTTCGTTGGTTGGCTGGTGGCCCGATTCGAGAGTGACGAAGGCGGCGATGGCCTGGCCTTTGAGATCGTCCGGCCGGCCAACGACGGCGGCTTCGGCGACTTTTGGATGGGCGACAAGCGCGGACTCGACTTCCATTGTGCCCAGTCGATGGCCCGAGACATTAATCACATCGTCGACGCGGCCCATGAGCCAGAAGTAGCCATCGGCGTCCTGGCGGGCGCCGTCGCCGGTGAAGTAGCAGCCGGGCACGTCGGACCAGTAGGTTTTCTGGTAGCGCTCGGGGTCACCGTAGATGGTTCGCGCCATCGACGGCCAGGGCCTCTTGATCACCAACAACCCGCCATGGCCGGCAGGGACGGTCGTGAACTTGCCTTCGGCATCGGGGCGCGTGACCACCGCAACCTCAATGCCGAAGAAGGGACGCGTGGCCGAGCCGGGTTTAGTAGGCACGGCGCCAGGGATGGGCGCGATCATGATGGCGCCGGTCTCGGTCTGCCACCACGTGTCGACGATGGGGCAGCGGTTGTGGCCGATCTTCTCGCGGTACCACATCCAGGCTTCAGGGTTAATCGGTTCCCCCACAGTGCCGAGAAGGCGCAACGAGTCGAGCTTGAACTTTTCGACGTACTGCTCGCCCCACTTGATGAAGGCGCGAATGGCGGTAGGCGCGGTGTAAAAGATCGTCACTTTGTGGTCGTCAATAATCTTCCAGAAGCGCGAAAAGTCCGGCCAGTTGGGCGCGCCCTCATACATCAGCACAGTAGCGCCGCACTGCAGCGGGCCGTAGACGACATAGGAGTGGCCCGTGACCCAGCCGATATCGGCCGTGCACCAGTAGATGTCGTCGTCGCGCAAGTCAAAAACGTATTTCGTGGTCAGGCAGGTTTGCACGGCGTAGCCGCCCGTGGTGTGGAGCAGGCCTTTGGGCTTGCCGGTCGAACCGGAGGTGTAGAGGACGTAGAGCGGGTCCTCGGAGTCCATGGGTTCGGCGGGGCAATGGGACGCGGCCCTGGCCACCAGGTCGTGCCACCAGTGGTCGCGGCCTTCCACCATGTTCACCGCCATGCCGCTGCGCCGGTAGACCACTACGTGCCTCACCGTGTGGCACGCGTGCATCGCTTCGTCTACAGTCTGCTTTAGCTTCACCTCGTTGCCGCGGCGATAGCTCGAGTCTTGCGTAACGATGGCGACGCAGCCCGAGTCGTTGACGCGGTCGGCGATGGCGTTGGCCGCGAACCCGCCGAAGATGACCGAGTGGACGGCGCCAATTCGCGCACAGGCGAGCAGCGCAATGGCCAGCTCCGGCGTCATGCCCATGTACACGGCCACACGGTCGCCCTTCCGGATGCCGAGCGCCTTAAGGGCGTTGGCGAATTTTTGCACCTCGACATGTAATTCCGCGTAAGTAAGATGGCGTATTTCCCCAGGCTCGCCCTCCCAGATGAGCGCGGTTTTGGTGGCGCGAGTCCCGAGAGCGTGACGGTCGACGCAGTTGTGGCACAAATTCAGCTCGCCGCCGACGAACCACCTGGCCCAGGGCAGGTCCCACTCAAGAACCGTGTCCCAGGGCTTGAACCAGTCGAGATCGCTGGCCGCATCGGCCCAGAATTTTTCGGGATCCTCAATCGATTGCTTGTAGAGCGACTCGTATTCTTCGAGGCTCTTGATGCGGGCCCTGGCGCTGAACTCCGCCGGCGGCGGGAAGACACGGTTTTCGCGCAGCGTGGAGTCGATATCGCGGTTGGCGACGGAAACAGGCAAGGAAGACATGCAGGTTCCTTTAATCAGGTTCGTTGGGTACAGTTTGCGGCACGCACGGGGATGGGCTCGCCTAGGAAAAGCCTAGGCAGTCACTTTATCGGGCGGGACGTGGGGGAAGCAAGTCGGCAGGTCAGCAGGTCGGCCCGGGGCATCCGAGGTTCGCGCTTCGCACGTTGCTCACCCTTTTGCATTGTGCTTTAATGAGGGCGTCAATAATCCCCCAATCCGGCTGACGTGAGGTGATCCTTGCTTGACCCACGGACCGATGAATCCAATTTGTATAGGACCGAGAAAAACACAGCGAATCTCGTAAGGGCGGTGCTTGCGGAACGAAACGCGACCCCGCTTTCGGGCGAGGATATGTGGGCGCTGCTAAAGCTCGCCTGGATATCGAAGGGCAAGAAAAACGGCAAGACCAGCTTCCATTACGAGAAGATCAGGGAATCTGCGCTGTCAACGCTTTTCGGGGACAAGAATCTGCCCCCGCGGGTGGCAACGGCTGCCAAACAGCCCACGGGCCACGTAAACGCGTACGGAGCTTACCGGAAATCCCTGAGGGGCTGGTGCCGAAAGAACGCTGAGCCTCTCCGGTCTATCATCGAAGGCGCCAAAAGGTTAGGGCCAAACGATGGAGACCGGCTCGATCTGGCGTCGAGAATTGCCGACCTGCCCCGCGTACCGACTCCCAAAAGCAAGCGAACAAAACCTGCGTCAGATTTCATAACTCCACTCGTGGCCTACATAGACCCGAAATGCAGGTTCCCAATGATAAACGGGGCGAAGGGCTTGAAGCAGAAGCTGGCCGGGCTGCGTCTTACGAATCGCGGCCTTAGAGAACAAGTGGAAGGGCTCATGGGCTTGATTCTCCAATTTGGCCTGCGTGACGCATTCGAAGTCGATACGATGACCGAGGCGGAGATAAATCAGATAGGAAGCCTTACAAGCAAACGGAAAGTCCCCGCGCGTGTTATCGCCGCGTCTCCTAATCGAGGAAGAGGAACGCCGCTTCCACTCCTAGACGACGCTGAACGGAAGGCGGTGCAAAAGAGCGCGAAAATCACCTACCGAAGCCGGCATAAAAAAATGACCAATCGCCTTCGGGAGCTTCTTCCTGGCCTCACGCTCAGTCAGGGTGCAGATCCCGACTGCAGGTACGACGCGTTGATCACGAACTACAACGGAAACGGCCGTGATTTACTTGTTGAGGCCAAGCCCGATCCGGACAAGGGCTCGATTCGCATCGCAATCGGACAACTTTTCGATTACCGCCGCTTCCTTCCCAATCAGGCTGCGACAGATCTCGTGATTTTGACAATCCCACCACCAACCCAGAGTCACATTGAGCTAATGCTGGATCTCCAGATCGCTGCGCTGTGGTTTGGCGACGAGGGGTGCCGCATCATTTCGGGTAAGGGAAGGGCTTGGTCGGCTCTGAAAACCCACCTGGCGACGAAAAGGTAACGCCCTCAGTGCGGGTCGTTGCGCCCGCTGGCGCCATCTTGGCTTCGGCTTCGGAGATGACTCTCAGGGCCTCGTCGCAGGCTTCTTTGCTTTCAGCGGCTCGCTTCCAGAGTTTTCGGCCCCAGATGAGGCGGGGAGAGCCAGGATGCATGAGTGTACATCATGTACGTTTATCTATGTACATTATGCTACAATCGAAGATCATGGAAGTCCCGATCACCCAATTCCGGCAAAAACTCTTCGACCTCGTGAATCAGGCTCTCGACGGCAAAGAGGTCTGGGTCTCGCACAAGGGGCGCCGGCTGCGGCTCGTGCCCGAACATGCTCCCTCCAAGCTGAGCCGCATCACGCCCATGCAGATTCTCATTCCCCCGGACTTCGACATGGATGACCCGGCCTTTAAGGCCGAAATGCTGGCCGAGATGGAGAAAGAGTGGCAGCGCGATTGGGAACGTGACTTCGGCCCGGCGCCCAAACAAGCGAGGGGCCACCGTCCGCGCTCACGCAAGAAGGCAAGCAAGCCGTGATCGTCTATTTGGACACGAATGCGGCCGTCTTCCTGGCGCAGCGAGGCGTCGTCCGCTTTCACTTGAGGGCAAGAAGGCTGATCGAACAGGGCAGCCTACGCATGTCGCCCATGGTTTTGCTCGAGCTTGAGTATATGAATGAAATCGGCCGCAGCGCGCTACGGGCTCAAGACGTTCTGCGGAAGCTCGAACGAGAGCTTGCCGTCAGCGTCTGCGACTCGGCCTTCGCGGATGTAGCCAAGGCCGCGCTCGACGAGAAATGGACCCGCGACCCATTCGATCGCATCATTGTGGCCCAGGCCAGAATCAACGGGCTCGCGCCGCTGATTTCTGCCGATGAGGCGATCGCCGAGCATTATCCGCGAACCGTCTGGTAATCCTCCCTATCAGCCAAAAGCCCTGCTCGCTCGAGCAGGGCTTTTGGCTGAAGCTTGCCGAGTGAAACCGTTTCAGTGCGTTTTGGTCACTTCGGCGGCGGAGGCCATCTTGGCTTCGGCTTCGGAGATGACGCGGAGAGCTTCGGTATAGGCGTCTTCGCTTTCGCCAGCTTCTCTCCAGAGCTTGAGGCCGTGGTCGAGTTGCTGCTCGGCGCGCTGTACGTCGATCTCCTCGGGTTTGAGCGCGTCGGAAGCGAGGATGGTGACGCGATTGGGCAGGACCTCAACGAATCCCCAACTGACGTTGTAGCGCGTCAGGCCGTCGGGGCTGCCCGGCTCAGTTCCCGCCGTGCCGTGAACCGTGACGTCGCCTGCGCCCAGCTCGGCCATGAGGGGTGCGTGGCCGTAGAGCACTTCCATGTACCCGGACTTCGAGGGCAACTCGACGGCGGTGGCGTCGCTCTCGAAGAGCGTGCGCTCGGGAGTAACGAGACGGACGCGGAGTTGATTGGATTCGTCAGCCATGGGCTCCTTTCAGTCGCCCAGTAGTCAGTGATCAGTGGTCAGTGATCGGTGACCTGCAAAAACCCTTGCATCAGATCCGGCAATAGCTGACCACTGACCACTGAAAACTGACCACTGTCTTTACACCGTCGCCTTCAACTTCTCTGCCGTCTCCAGCACTTCCTCGATGCCGCCCTTCATGTAGAAGGCCTGCTCGGGGATGTTGTCGTGCTTGCCCTCGATGATCTCCTTAAACGCGCGCACCGTGTCGGCGATCTTTACGTAGGCGCCGGGAATGCCGGTGAACTGCTCGGCTACGTGGAAGGGCTGCGACAGGAATTTTTGCACTTTGCGCGCGCGGGCCACGGTAAGCTTGTCGTCCTCGGAGAGTTCATCGATGCCCAGGATGGCGATGATGTCCTGGAGATCCTTGTACCGTTGCAGAATGCGCTTGACGCCCTGCGCCACGTCGTAATGCTCGTCGCCCACCACGCGCGCGGTAAGGATGCGCGACGTGGAGGCCAGCGGATCGACGGCCGGATAGATGCCGAGCTCGGAAAGCGGACGCGAAAGCACAGTGGTGGCATCAAGGTGAGCGAAGGTAGTGGCCGGAGCGGGATCTGTGAGGTCGTCCGCCGGGACGTAGACGGCCTGAACAGACGTAACCGAACCCTTGCTGGTGGAGGTGATCCTCTCCTGCAGTTCGCCCATCTCCGTGGCCAGGTTGGGCTGGTAGCCCACGGCCGAAGGCATGCGGCCCAGGAGCGTAGAGACCTCGGAGCCGGCCTGCGTAAAGCGGAAGATGTTGTCGATGAACAGAAGCGTGTCGGAACCCTCCACGTCGCGGAAGTACTCGGCGACGGTCAGCGCGCTCAGTGCCACGCGCAGGCGCGCTCCGGGCGGCTCGGTCATCTGGCCATAGACCAGGGCGCACTTGGAGTGGGCAAAGTCGCCGGGCTTGATGACGCCGGACTCGGTCATTTCAGTCCACAGGTCATTGCCTTCGCGGGTGCGCTCGCCCACGCCGCCAAAGACGGAGTAGCCGCCGTGGTTCTTGGCCACGTTGTTAATCAATTCCATGATAACGACGGTTTTGCCCACGCCGGCGCCGCCGAAGAGGCCGATCTTGCCGCCCTTCAGGAAGGGTTGGATGAGATCGATGACCTTGATGCCGGTCTCGAACATCTCTTCCTGCGTGGACTGCTCGTCGAAGAGCGGCGCGGGGCGGTGAATGGGCATGCGTTGCGTCTCGCCGATGGGGCCAAGCTCGTCAACCGGCTCGCCGATCACGTTGATCACGCGGCCCAGCGTCTCTTTGCCCACGGGCATACTGATGGGGCCGCCGAGATCGATGGCCTTCATGCCGCGGACCATGCCGTCGGTGGCTTCCATGGCCACAGTACGCACGCGGCCCTCGCCCAGGTGCTGCTGCACCTCGAGGATCACGCTGATGGGCGTGGGGACCTTGAAGCCCTCGTCGGTGACGCGCAGCGCCTGATAGATGGGCGGCATTTTTGCTTCTTCAAATTGCACGTCTACGGCGGGGCCGGAGACCTGAATCACTTTTCCGCTGTTTTCTGCCATGTCTGCCTTCTCGCTAAACAACCTGACTCTTCGGGAAGAATTCGTCGCAACTCCGACTTGATCCCTCAGGGGCTAAAGCCCCCGTTCCCGTTGTTGCCCTGTGCGGCACGACTAAAGTCGTGCCCTTTCAAAACCGATCCTGCCCTTTTTTCGGCACGCGACCCAGAGGGTGCCCCGGTCGTGCCCTTTCAAAACCGAACTTGCGTTTCACGCCTCTTAATCGAGGGTTTTGTGTAATTTCAAACGCATCGAGTGGATTGACGCGGTCTCGGTCAAGGGCGCTGACCCTGCCAGTTGCAGATTTCTTCCCCCGGGAGGCTCAACCTGTTCGGGCGCGATCCCTTGCATCCGCATCGCCCCGCGTTCCAACTCGATCGAGCTGAGATATTGCATCAGCGCAAAGGCCACGTCCTGATCCCGCATCGTTCGCGCCGCCTGCCTTGCCGATTCAACCTGGTCCTCTGCCTGTCTCAGGCTCTGATCGGCGTCGTCGCCATTGACCAACGCAACGTCCCGCAAGCCGTCGACCGTCGTCAGCGCCGTTCGAGCCGCATCGCGCTCGGCAGGCGTGAGCCAGCACAGTTGAACCGCCGCGAATGTGCAAACTGACGAGGCAACAATGCCCAAAATGGTTCCCCCAACCAAAAGGGTCTTCTTCGATTTTATGTTTTTCCAGAACTTCATCTTCAGTCGTGACTCCAAGGCTTGAATTGCAAAGTGCCGCAAATCGCTCGTCCGATTCAGTGCTCCTATTGCCGTGCCTTTCTTTAAAGCGCTGCCGCGCCGCTAACGATCTCGATAATCTCCTTGGTGATGGCGGCCTGGCGCACGCGGTTCATGTGCAGCGTGAGCGCGTCGATCATATCGGAGGCGTTGTTGGTTGCCGAGTCCATCGCCGTCATGCGGGCCGCATGCTCGGCGGCGACCGACTCTGTCATGGCGTGATACAGCATGGAAAAAATGTACTGCGGGAGCAGGCCGGCGAAGAGTTCCCCGGCGGGCTGCTCGTAGATGTAGTCCACATTGGCGGTACCGAACTTGCGCACTTCTTCTTCGGCCTCGGCCGTGTCGGCGGGCTCAATGGCGATGCCGGCCGAGAGAGCGGCTTCGGCAGCACGCTCTTTCTGTTCGGCGGTGGGCTCCTGGGCGCCGGTGATCTGGGGAATGCCGATCTTCATGAGCGGGAGCAGGCGCTCGACGACGAGGCGCTGCGCGATGACTGATTTGAACTCGTTGTAAACGATGTAGGCGGCGTCGATCTCTTCGTGGACGTAACGGGCGATGATGTTATTGGCCAGATCGAGGACGCGCGAGGTTTGGAGGTTGACCAGCATGCCGGGGTGATCGCCGGTAAGTTCGACGGGGCCCCGGCGCTTTTCCCTGACCTGGTGCTTCTGGCCGTTCTCATCCGTCTGCTCGGTATAGCTGGCTATCGGGTAACGGCGGCGCATCTGGTCGCGGCCCTTGCGGCCTACGGCCTCGATGTCGATCTCCTTATCCGGATTGCCATTGATGAACTGATACGCGGTCTTGAGGATGTTGGCGTTGAAGGCGCCGGCAAAACCCTTGTCGCCGGAGACAACGACCACGAGAACGCGCTTTTCGGGCCGCGTGATAAAGAGCGGGTGAGAGATGTTGCCGGTAGTTTCGTCAAAGAGATCGGCGCGGCGCGTGAGCGATTCAAGAACGCTGGTAATCATGCGGGCGTAGGGCCGCGCGGCAAGCGCGCGCTCCTGCGCGCGGCGCAGCTTTGCCGCCGAAACCATTTTCATGGCCTTGGTGATCTGCCGCGTGTTTTTCACGCTGCGGATGCGACGCCGTAGATCGAGTACGTTTGCCATGTTCAGTTCTCAGTGGTCAGTGATCAGTGGTCAGCGCTTCGTGCGATTCGGTCACTGACAACTGATCGCTCGCCACTTGCTTTCTACGCCGTAACGGCCGCCATCTCCACCTTAAAGTTTGCCGAGTATTCATTGAGCGATGCGTGCAGGCGGTTGCGCAGGTCGTCGTCCAATTGCTTCTTCTCGGTCAGGTCCGCGATCAGCGCATGCTGCGCGTCATCGAAATACTTGTACAGCCCATCCTCGAAAGCGCGGATGTCGGCGACCTGGAAATCGTCGAGATAACCCTGCGTGCCGGCAAAGAGAACCACCACCTGCTGCTGCCAGGTGAGCGGATGGAACTGCGGCTGTTTGAGCAGTTCGGTGAGGCGCTGGCCGCGAGCCAACTGCTTTTGCGTGAGCGGGTCGAGGTCGGAGCCGAACTGCGCGAAGGCCGCCAGTTCCCGGTACTGTGCAAGATCGAGCTTGAGCGTGGCGCCCACCTGCTTGACTGCCTTGATGGCCGCGGAAAATCCCACGCGCGAAACCGAGAGGCCAACGTTGACCGCCGGGCGGACGCCGGAGTTGAACAGATCGGTTTCCAAAAAGATCTGCCCGTCGGTGATGGAGATGACGTTGGTCGGGATGTAGGCCGAAACGTCGCCGGCCTGGGTCTCGATGACCGGCAGCGCAGTGAGCGAGCCGCCGCCGCGCTTGGTGCTGAGCTTGGAGGCGCGCTCCAGAAGCCGCGAGTGGAGATAGAAGACGTCGCCCGGATAGGCTTCGCGGCCGGGCGGGCGGCGCAGCAGCAGCGAGATTTCACGGTAGGCCATGGCGTGCTTGGAGAGATCGTCGTACATCACCAGTGCGTGCTTGCCGTTGTCGCGGAAGTACTCGCCCATGGCGCATGCGGCATAGGGCGCCAGATAGAGCATGGGCGCGGGCTCCGAGGCCGAGGCGGCGACGATGATGGTGTGGCCCATGGCGCCCGCCTCAGTGAGCGTTTGCACCACCTGCGCGATGGACGATCGCTTCTGGCCGATAGCGCAGTAGATGCAGATCAGGTCGTTCTTGGCGTTGTTGATAATGGTGTCGAGCAGGACGGCGGTTTTGCCGGTCTGGCGGTCGCCGATAATCAGCTCGCGCTGGCCGCGGCCGATGGGAATCATGGCGTCGATGGCTTTGAGGCCGGTGGCCATGGGTTCGCGGACACTCTGGCGGTCGATGATGCCCGGCGCCAGGCGCTCCACAGGCATCATCTCTGTGGTCGCGATGGGACCCTTGTCGTCGATCGGCAGGCCCAGCGTGTTCACTACGCGGCCGATCATGGCCGGGCCCACGGGGACGGAGAGAATCTTGCCCGTCCGCTTGACCTCGTTGCCTTCGCTCAACTCGGTGTACTCGCCGAGAATCACCGCGCCCACTGAATCTTCTTCAAGGGAGAGCGCGAGGCCCGCGATGCCGTGCGGAAAGCTGAGCAGCTCGCCGGCCATGACCTTATCGAGACCGTGGAGGCGGGCGATGCCGTCGCCGAGCGAAGTAATCGTCCCGACTTCGTCGACCTGGACCTTCGAATCGTAGTTCGCGATCTGCTCGCGAAGAAGCTGCGTGATTTCGTCTGCTTTGATTTGAGCCATTTTCCAGTGAACAGTGATCAGTGATCAGTGGTCAGTTTTCCGTCCACATGCTCTCACCGATCTACTGCCTCCATTTTCCAGTGAACAGTGATCAGTGATCAGTGGCCGGTTCTGCGCTCACGTGCTCTTGCCGATCTACTGCTTCCATTATTCGTCCCTAAAAGCCAGAAAATTCCTTCAAGCGTTCAGTGGTTAACAACTGCGGTGCGATTACTGGTCTTTTCCAGAATCGCGTGAATCATCTTACCAACCTCGTGCGACAAGCCTTCTGCCTCGTCGACCAGTTTGGAATCTCCCGTATTCAACGCCCTTGCGAATTCAAGCTGAGTCTGCAGTTCGAAATTCGATCCACGGGCAAAGCCAAGAAACTGCCGGAACTCACCGGTACTTAATCTTCCCTGCCCCTCAGCAATATTGCTGGGGACCGAAACAGCCGAACGCCGAATCTGGCTGGCCAGTCCATAAATTTCGTCTTTCGGGAATCCACGAGTCAGCCGGTAAATTGCGGTTGCCAATTCGATCGACCTCTGCCAGACAACCAATTCCCGAAAGGATCGCGCAGCCACTGTGGTTTCCACTTTGCACTCCACTTTCCAAGCCACTATCTGATCACTGATCTGATCACTGACCACTTGCCGGCTTTAGCCGGCCGTTAACGCTTCCTTCAACCTGTCCAGCCGGCCGCGCACGGAGCCGTCGTAAACTGTGGAACCGATGCGCACCACGGCGCCCCCCAAAATGGATTTGTCGAGCTTAAAACTGGCGTCGATCTTTGCGCCGGCAAGCCTGGCCACTTCGGCCACCAGCCCATCACGCTCGTCTTTTGCCAACTCGCGCGCAGTAACAATCTCTGCCGGGCGAATTCCCAATTGCTCCTGCAGAATGTGGCGCCAGGCCGATGCGACTTCAGCGACATGTGCGATGCGATCGTTCGCGATAAGTACGGCAAGCAGGTTGCGAAGCTCCTTCTGGAGGCCCAGCTTTGCGTTCAGCTTGTCGAGAATCGCAATTTTTTGCGCCGCCGCAATGGCTGGATTGACGAAAAAAGTGCGCAGCTCCGGGCTGCCGTCCCAGGTGGCGAGAAAATCGGCGAATTGCCGGTCGATCGCGTCGGTGGAAAGTTTGGCGGCGGTGACCACATCGGCAAAGGCGCTGGCATATCGGGAAACGAAGGCGGGCATCTAGATCTTGCCTCCCCTGGCCGCGCCATCGCCGGCAACATCCGACACAAATTCGGCGATGACGGCGCGATCGGCTTCCGGCGTAAGCGTCAGTTGCCTGGTTGCGTGCTCAATGGCGAGATCGGCGGCGAAGTTGCGTAAACCGCGTTTGGCCTGGGCGGCGGCCACGCCAATTTCCTGCTCGGCGGCGGCCACAATGCGGGCGCTTTCCTCGCCCAGCGCGGCCTTGATACGCTTTTCGTCTTCCAGGCTCTCCTGCTCCACCTGGGCACGGAAGTTGCGCATCTCTTCATCGAGCCCGGCGAGTTTGGCCTCGACGGCGCTCAGGCGGGCCTGCGCGTCCCGAGTGGCCTCGCGCGCGGTTTCGAGATCGTGACGCAAGGTCTGGGAGCGCCTGCGAATGATTTTGGGGCCACGTTTGCTGAGCGGGATGGCGATAGCGAAGAAGATGATGGCGAAGTTAATCCCCAGGAAAAGATCGACCGCGGTGTTCAGCCTGAGGTGCAGAAGGCGGGCGATCGATTGCACCTGGGAAGAGTGCAGGAAGGTCTGCTCTTCATCATCGGCGGATTGGGGAGCCTCAGCGGGTTTGGGAGTTCCCGCTCCGGCGGACGTACTTGGCGAAGTTGCGCCAGGTGCGGCGGCCGGCTGCTGCGCGGCGGCGCGGCAGGGCGCAAAGACCGGGGCCGCGGTCAACGCGGCGGCAAGGGCCATGAGTGCGGCAAATCGGAGAGTCAAGGTGGGAATCCGGGGGGCAAAACGAGGCGAGATGCGCACGTGCGGCAGGGAATATTTCAACGGGAACCCCCCGCAGCGACCGGCAGCGGCAGGACGGCGCGCACGGCCAGGTCGGCCAGATCGGCGGCTGAGGCCTGAATCGCCTGCCGGGCAGCGTCGGTTTCGACCTCGAACTCGGCTCTCGCCTGGCGCACCTTCTGGCTGGCTGCCTTGCGGGCAACGTCGAGGACCGCGTCGCGCTCGGCGCTCCATTGCTTGATTCGCTGTTCACGCAACTTGTACACATCGGCGCGAGCCTGGCGCAAGCGCTCGGCATATTCCTGGGCCTTGGCCTCGGCCTCGGCGACGGCCTTGCGGGCGTCTTCCATGGCGCCTTCGGTGAGGGCGCGGCGCCTGGCAAGAACGGCTGTCAGCGGCCCCTGCACAAGGAACTGATAGGCGAAAACCAGCACGATGAACAGCAGGGCCGTGGGAATGGCGCCAACCATGAGCCCGCCGAGTTGTCGAATGATGTCTTGCATGAAGATACTGCGCAGCTATGCCTGTCGGATGAGAGATTTTTCGCAGGTGGAACCCTTATTTTGTATCAGGGCAGCCCCCCAAGTCAACGCGGAAAGGGCGCATGAAACTACACTCTGTGACTCCTGTCACGAAACGGGAAATTAATGCAAAAAAAAGCTTGCTTTTGCCCAAAACAGGCCTACACTGAAAATACCACCTAGACCCGGTCCAGGGTCCAGCGGGCAGCCGGTTCCGGGAAGTCCTTCCACTCCCGAAGCCGGTGGCCCGCCTCTAATTTTTTAGGGACAATATCCAGCTAAGTCACGGCGAAAGGCAGAGCCGCCTGCAATGGGCTTTGATCTCTGATCCTTCGTCCCTGAACGCTGTTCTGCCACTACAACCAAAGCGCCGTGTGCCCCGGACAGAGGCTCGCCGCCTGCTCGCACAGCATCTCCGCGAGGTCGATTCCGTAACGGGCAAAGTAGTACGCGGCGCCGTGCACGCGCTCCTGCAAACCGCCGCCGGGGTAGAGGGCCTGGAAGATGGTTTCGGCGTGGCGCGAGAGCGTAGTTTCGCGCTGCAGTTGGAAGTTGGCGGCGAGAGTACGCAAGCGATTCATCTGGTAACGCATTTTGCCGGCCGCGGTATCGGCCGATTGGCCAAGGCCCTTGTCCTGCGACTGCATCCAGCCGACGAGCGCGTCGAGCTCGGCGTCGAGCGCGTTGGCGGCCGCAGCGAGTTTTTGCCTGGTTTCAATGGGCATGGAGCGGGCCGCGAGGCGCAGGGCAAGCGAGCCGGCGTTCTCCTCCGCCAATACCTG
The DNA here is from genome assembly GCA_963848805.1 of uncultured Acidobacteriaceae bacterium. GTDB lineage: Bacteria > Acidobacteriota > Terriglobia > Terriglobales > Acidobacteriaceae > Telmatobacter. The sequence goes on from CAWKFD010000032.1 coordinate 100,910, forward strand.
TTCCAGGGTCAGTTCGTGGCGGCCAAGAATTTTGGCAATTGGCGGCTCGATAAGCGTGGCCGAGAAGCGCGCAATCGGCGGCGTTTGGCGGCCCAGTATGCGCTCAAAGAGAACGCTGGACTGCGCCAGGTAGGCGATCTCCGCGGGACCGCCAGCTTGTGCCGTGGTCGAAAATAGAAAATCCTGAAAGACAGGGCGAAGCAGCGCCGCGGGCGAGATGCGCTCCGGCTCGGCTTCGAAGATGCCGAGGAGATCCGCTGAGGAGTACGTCTGGCGCTCGGTCTGCCAAAGGCCCTCGGGCTCGTTCGGGGTGGGCGCGATGCGCTTCAGCGCAAAACGCGCGCCGGTCTTGTCATCGATCAAAAACAGAAGACTCGACTGCGGTGCAACGGCGACCTGGGCGTGATAACCGGCAGCTTCGAGGGCATGGCTGCGCGCAATGAGCGCCAAGTGGAACTCGTCGGCGCGCTCCAGGGCCGCGCGCAGAACGGGCGCGCCGAGCAAGTGAAAGGCGCGGCTGGAGGCATCGACGATGAGCAGACCTTGCGCGCCGAAGATTGCCGAGTAGAAATCGGCAAAGGCCTCGGCAAATGTATGGCCGGGCTTGTAAGCGCCGGTAAGCGCATCGGTCGCGGCGGAGGGACCGAGGAGCTCGGCGGCGCGATCGAGAAGCGGCGTGAGGGAATCGTCGAAAACGATACGGCCGGCCGGAAGAGCGACTTCCGGCGCCCTGGCGTACGTCAGATTCACGAGCTCGCGGCTGGTTGGGAAGGCAACCTGGTTGATCTCGGCAAAATCGTGGTCCTCGCTGGCGAGCCAGAAGATGGCGGCGTGGGGATGGCCTGCCGCGGTTGCCGCGCGGGCGCGGGCGATGGCGGTTGCAGCTTTGAAGGGGGAAAAGAGCGGGCCGCCGAAGAGACCAACTTGCTGCCCTGTCAGGATGGCTCCGGCGCCCCGAGTGAGCGATTCAATCGCCGGCTGAGCGGCAGGGGACGGGTTCTGCGCGGCCAGCAGACGAACCAGCTCAGGCCAGTGCGCGGGTAGGGCAGGACGCGGCTCTTTCAGGTCGTCTGAGGGAAGAAAGGCGCCAAGCGCACCGGCGCAAAAATCCACGAAGAGCCGGCTTTGCCCCGGCATCGCGGTTACGGGATAACAGTCTGCGGTCGTCAATTCGTTCACTTGCGGCTCGTCTGCCTTTCGAGGGACTAAGGACGTAGAGACTAAGGACATCGGGACCAGGGACTAGAAAAGCCCCACACTCCCCGTGTGCTTCCGGTTCCTGCTTCTCCAGGTGGCACGTGTTTAGGATGCCATGGCAGGCCGGATCGATGCAGCCGGGGCCCCCGCGGACAGGTCTTCGTCCGTGGGGTGGAGAGCCGGGGCCCCCGCGGACAGGTCTTCGTCCGTGGGGTGGAGAGCCGGGGGCGGGAAGAGGAGTGTAGTGCGTATACTCGTGTTGAATTGAACTCGCGTAAAAGAGGAAGCAATGCCCAACAAAAAAAAGAGTGAGACTACGAAGGCCAGGACGGCGAAGACGAAGAAGGCGGCGAAAACAGCCAGGGCCGGGGCAGCGGTTGAGCGCGCCACGGTTCTCAGCTCGGAGGTGGTTTATCAGGGGCCGCTGTTTCGCGTGCTGCACGACAAGCTGATCGAACCAGGCGGGCGCGAGAATGAGCGCGATGTGATTCGACATAACGGCAGCGTGGTGATTCTGGCCGTCGACTATTCGAAAGGCGGGAACTCGAAGAGCAGGAAGAATCCATGGATTGTGATGGAGCGCCAGTACAGGCACGCCGCCAACCAATTTCTTTGGGAACTGCCGGCGGGGAAGATTGACGCGGGCGAGGAACCGCTGGCCGGAGCCAAGCGCGAACTGGCCGAGGAGACCGGCTATCACGCAAAGAAATGGCGTCCGCTGGTGGAGTACTACGCCAGCCCCGGCTTTCTGGGCGAGGCCATGAAGGTTTTCCTGGCCGAGGGTCTGGAGGCCGGCGATCCCAGGCCGGAGGACGACGAAGATATCGAGCTGCGCCTGGTAAAACTCTCCGACCTGCTGAAGATGATTGAAAATGGCGCCATTCAGGACGGAAAAACACTGACCAGCGTGCTCTTGTATGCGTGGCTCGAGGGCGGCCGGCGGAAGAAGTGAGACGTCTGTTTTCCGCAGATTCCGATGCACTTTTGCCGCTGCGGCTAGAGAGGCTGCGGAAAAACTCCAAGGTCTGGGTCTGACGCGAATAGAAACCGTCTCTCCGCGGCTAAAGCCGAGCCGGTTCATTCGGCTTGTCGGCACGGATAAATCCGTGCCCCTTCAAAACGGCATTCGAGCCGAGTTTTTCCGCAGTTTGAAGAACCATCCGCTTCACTTCGTGGAATCGATTTGCCGAATCTGCCGAAATAAAAATCAACCTTTCACCATCTTGTGGCGTCTTAATGTTTGTCGGCGTGAATTCCCCAGAACACGCGTCGCACCCCGCAACAAAAAAGGAAGGCAGGAACCTGTGGCTCAGTACAAAGGGAAGGTCAAGTGGTTCAATAACGCTAAGGGCTACGGATTCATCGGACGTGAAGACGGACCGGATGTATTCGTTCACTACTCGGCAATTCAACTGGACGGATACAAAACCCTCAAAGAAGGCGACGACGTCGAGTTCGATATAGTCGAGGGCCAAAAGGGCCCCCAAGCGGATGCCGTGGTACGTTTTAGGGCGGATAGCGCCCACAACGCCGCCTAGGCGCGTTGAAGGTATCCCTGGGACTCCGCAAGGCCGCCGCCCGGCGGTTGTGGCACAGTGCGCCTATCGTTCATCCTGCTATCACATTTGAAAAAACCTTGCGGGCAGCTCAGCGCCCAGACAATAGCGCAATCTTAGAGTTACCCGTGCGAATTTGGGCTTGAACCGCCGCGAATGGTCCATACTGCGAATGGAGAAGCACCCCATGGACAATAAAACCATGGCTCGGTTGCTGGCGGAGACCGCGGATCTGCTGGAGATCGACGGCGCCGATAGCTTCCGCATCCGCAGCTACCGGCGCGCCGCCGAGGCTGCCGAACAAACCACCGTGGACCTGGTCGCAGCCGCGGGTGAAACGGCGCGGCTGCTTGAAATCGACGGCATCGGCAAGGGCATGGCTTCCAAGCTGCAAGCCATTGCCGCCACAGGCTCGCTGCCGCAACGCGACGAATTGCTCACCAGGTATGGCGCCGGCGTGCTGGAACTGCTGAAGCTGCCTGGTATGGGCCCGAAGACGGTGGCTCTGCTATGGGACGCGGCGCAGATTGGCAGCGTCGACAAACTCGCCGAAGCCATCGCGGCGGGGCGTCTGACGGGTTTGCCGCGCATGGGCGCCAAGCAGATTGAAAGGCTTCGCAAGGGCATTGAGGACTACCGGCGCAGCGCCGGGCGCTTCCGCATTGACGTGGCTGAGGAAGAAGCCCGGCGGATCGCAGATTATCTGCTGAAATTTGAGGGAATTGCAGAGGTAACACCCGCAGGCTCGCTGCGCCGCGGGCGTGAAGCCGTGGGCGACCTGGATCTGCTGGCGACAGGTCCCGCTTGCGACCCGGAGCATACGGCTGCAGCCGTAGACTACGTGGCCGCCTACCCCGGCATTCGCGGCATGATCGCCAAGGGTGAAAACAAGGTGAGCTTTTACGTGGATCAGGGGCTGCAGGTGGACGTGCGATTGCTGCCTTCCGGCTCATATGGCGCTGCGCTGCAGTACTTTACAGGATCGAAGGCGCACAATGTGGCGCTGCGGCAGCGGGCGCTGAAGATGGGCTACACCCTCAGCGAGTGGGCGCTCACGAGACTCGACGATGGCTCACCTGTGGCCGCGGCGACCGAGGACGAGATCTATGCCGCGCTTGCGATGGAGTGGATACCCCCGGAGATGCGCGAATGCCTGGGCGAGATTGAGAGTGCCGCGCAGCATAAACTGCCGCGGATTGTTCAGGAGGGCGACCTGCGCGGCGACCTGCACATGCACACCACGGCTAGCGATGGGCGAAACTCGATCGGCGAAATGGCCGCGGCCGCGCTGGCCTGCGGCTACCGGTACATCGCGATCACCGACCATACCAGGAACCTGGCCATGACGAACGGGTTGGACGAGAAGCGGGCGCTCGAACAGATCGCGCAGGTCCGCGCGGCGGACCGGGCGATGGAGGGCCGCATTCGCGTGTTTTCGGGCATTGAAGTGGATATTCTGGCCGATGGCGCACTCGATCTGGACGACGAGGTGCTGGCGCAGATGGATGTGGTGATTGCCGCCGTGCACACGCGCTTCGAGCAGAGCCGCGAGGAGACGACGGATCGGGTATTGCGGGCGATGGAGAATCCTTATGTCAGGATTCTGGGCCATCCGACCGGACGGCTGCTGCTGCGCCGCGAGCCTTTCGCATTGGACATGGGAGCGGTGCTCAGGCGCGCGGCTGAGCTGGGCGTGGCCATGGAACACAATGCCGATCCGGCACGCCTCGACCTTTGCGACCGCGACCTGCGGCTGGCCAAGGAACTGGGCTCGAAGATCGTGATCTCTTCGGATTCACACGATAGCCGCAACCTGGGAAAGATGGGCTTTGGCGTTAAGCAGTTGCAGCGGGCCTGGCTCGTGCCAGCAGACATTCTGAACACGCGCGAGGCGGAGGGATTTCTGGCGGGGTTAAGGGCGCGGCCGTAGATCTGACGTGGCGCGGAACTGAAGCGGCCATTTACATTCTTTTCGGCCCCACGCTGCTAAACACGGCTCCCTCACGCAAGAGTCATCATTCCAGGCACGAAGGAATGGAGAATTTTGCCGTCGCAGGCACGATCTTCTGGCCAATCCATGCGTCCAAAGAGATAAGATAGGGTCGCTATGAGCTTACTGCACCAGGAAGATCGCGATGATGCTGCGAAAGGCGAGGAGCTTACAAAGGGCACCAGCCATGTGTTGATTGCCTTCCTTGTCGCAACCGTTGTAGTGGCCGCAGCCATTGCAGTCTATGTGATTGCCGAACAAAAGCCGCCCGCCGCGACGGGAGAGATCGTTGCGGTGTGGGCTCACCCGCAGCACGTTGAAACCTCAGGATTTGACGCCAGCGGCGCACCGATGTCCAAGGAGAAAGTGGACGAGGTCCTGGTATTTACCCAGGTGAAACTGCATAACCAGACCGATCATCCGCTCTTTCTCACGAATGTATTGACCAACGTTACGCTGGACGATGGCATCCACTCCAGCTATGCGGCCAACAAGAGTGATTATGACCGGGTATTTATCGCCTATCCGGGCCTTACGGTGCCGCACGGCCCAGGGCTCTCGCCGCTTGACACCACGCTCAACCCTGGACAAACGGTCGAAGGGACAGTGGTTTCATCCTTCACTGAGCTGACCAGACAGCAGTGGGACGCGCGCAAGAAACTCGACTATACCTTCGCCTTCCAGTACCAGCCCAATCTCGTCGTCACGCCCCACGTGGCGGTTACTGAGCAGTAGCAGTGACCGGAGCGGGCGCGCTCTTGGGTACAGACAAGTACCCGGTCACCTGATTCTTCGAGTTGATGGTGTTGACGACAACTTCGAACAGAGCCGGGTCTTTGCCGCTGTAAAACTGCAAAGGCTCGTTTATTCCCTTGTCTCTCTTCGTAACCAGCTTGTCGTCCGACGTGATTTCCAGAGTGAAAATGTTTTTCTTGGTGTCGGCCTTCTTCAGCTCCATGCTGATCGTCCCCACGGGCTTCTTCTGTCCCTTGGTCAGGGTGAACTCATAGAAGGTGCGGTCGCCCTTGTGTTCCAGCAGTACAAGCTCATCGTGGTTGCGGGCGATTACGCTGTTGGTGCTGCTCAGGTCTCCGCGCACACTTTGAAGCTGGCTGATCGTCGTGGCCAGGTCGTTCTGCGTTTTGCCCAGGTCGGTTTTTACGCCGCCGACGTCTGTCTTCACGTTGGAGACTTCATTGGAGACCGCGCTCACCTGCTGTGCTGTCTGCTGCTGCGCGCTGGCCAGGCGCTGGCTGTCAGCTTGCTCCTGGCGAATGATCGACTGGGCCCGCTCATCCAACTGCTTCTGCGTGAGGCCCAGAGATTTGCCCAACTCATCGGTGGCAACCTGCAAACGGGCGTTGGTTTCGCGTAGATCCGCAGCAAGTTGCGTGTTTTGCTGCTTGGAATCGGCCAGCTCAGCTTGCGCGCTTGTCAGTCGGCCGCCGAGCACGTAACACCAGACGAGGCCGCCGATGGCGGCCAACAGGGCGATAGCGATTGCCGCAAAGAGCGCGCCTGAATAGGTTCTGGGTGCATCGTCGTAAGTTCCGGGAGTCTCTTCTATTTCACTCATTCGTTCCCTTTCATGCAGGGTTTTTTAGAGCCAACCGCGCCTGGCTTGATGACGATAGGCTTTCCGGTTAGACGCCTCTTCGGGAAGAATTGCCTATTTCATTCCCGAAATTCCCATGATTCGGAATGCTGCCGAACGGCGTCCGGTCGATAGAAGTCCGCGCCCGATCAGCATTTCCCTGGGAACTTACAGGATATATCGGATAGGGGGCTTCTGCAGCATCGCCCCGTTACTTCGGTCCTCGAAGGCGGCCGCGCCGGCTCAGCGAAACCGGAGTGAACGCATCGCGGAAGCACGTCATCCAGGTGGCTTTTTCCTCTCGGGGTCCCTCACGAGAAAATGCCACGAGACGCTTACGCTGGTTCCGCTCTGCTTGTCCCGGCATTGGCTCAAACTGTGCCGCTGCCTTTGTCCCGCATACACCGTGACAAGCACCGAACGACTAAGTTATAAAGGTCTTTACTATCCATTTTTTGGCGCCGGCCCTGCTCCTGGGGCTCGGAACTCCGCCATAACGCCCTCAACATCATTGAAAAAGGGGAACTTCAAGGATTATGCCGACGGCTGTAGCAGGGAAGGGCCTGGAGGGGGTGGTAGCCGCAAACTCCGGCATCTGCTGGATCGATGGAGAAGCGGGCGTTTTGTCCTACCGGGGCATCGACATTCACGAGCTGGCCGAGCACTCGACCTTTGAAGAAACAACATACCTGCTGTGGAACGGAATGCTGCCTAACGAGCTTGCCTTGCGCGAGTTTACAGCGCAACTGACTCTGGCGCGCTCGCTCGATCAGCGCATTATCGATATGCTCAGGTCCTTCCCGGCCTCGGCCACGCCCATGGAGGTGCTGCGTACCGCGGTTTCAGCACTCAGCTTTTACGATGCCGACGAGAAAGACAACTCCCACGACGCCAATGTGCGCAAATCCTACAAACTGACCGCGCAGATCGCCATGCTCGTGGCCATCTACGACCGCCTGCGCAAAGGCAAGGAAATTGTGCCCCCTGACCGTTCGCTATCGCACTCGGCCAACTTTCTCTGGATGCTCAACGGCGAAAAGCCCTCGGAGACCGCGGTAAAAACCATGGATATGGCTCTGGTGCTGCACGCCGACCACGAGCTGAACGCCTCCACCTTCGCCGCCCGCGTTATTGCCGCAACGCTCTCCGACATCCATTCCGCCATTACCGGCGCCATTGGAGCAATGAAGGGTCCGCTGCACGGCGGGGCCAACGAAGGCGTAATGCGTCTGCTGCTCACCATCGACAAGGAGGGCGCCGATCCGGTGGAGTACGTGAGGAACATGCTGGCGGCCAATAAAAAAATCTCCGGCTTTGGTCATCGCGTGTACAAGACCGAAGACCCGCGCGCCACGCACCTGCGCAGGATAAGCGAACAACTGGGCAAGGACTCGGGGAACACCAAGTGGTACGACATGTCGCGCGCCATCGAGCTTTATATCAACGCCGACAAGAAGCTGAATGCCAACGTGGATTTCTATTCGGCTTCAACCTATGCGACGCTGGGCATTGCGGTCGATCTCTACACGCCCGTCTTCGTCATCAGCCGCATCGCTGGATGGACCGCGCACGTAATCGAGCAGTTGGACGACAACCGGCTGATCCGTCCCCGTGCCGAATACATTGGACCGGTTTATCCGACGCACTGGATTCCCCTCGAAAATCGGCTGTAAAGATGCATGCCTCGGTGCGGGGTGCATGCGCGAAACCACAAATCTTCATGTCCGCGACGCAACGCGTTTGATGAGCCAATCGATAGCTGCGTCCTGGTTCTCGATCTCGATGTGCAGGCGGGCAACTCTGAGCGGGATGGACTCGGGTAGTATTGCGCCAAGCGAACCCAGACGAACACGGTCTTTTTCCGTAGTGACGAGCGCTTTGGCTCCGGCTTGGCGGGCCTGGGCAGCCAGGCCGTCGAGGTCGCGCGCGGCGTAGCGGTGGTGGTCGGGGAAGACAACGCGCGCTGCGAGTTTCGCACCAATCGATTCGAGGCCTTGAAAAAACTGGCCAGGACGCGCGATTCCGCAGAAGGCGACGACAGGCCCGTCTGCCAAATCGCCGGCGGATGGGATTTCCATCGAGCGGCGCAGGCGCCAGATGATTCCCTTTGAGGCCCGGGACTTGAGCTCCGCCTCCAGTTCGGGTTCGTCGGCGGGTATCGCAATCACAGCCGCGCGTTTTGCTGCGCGCAGCGCTTCGCGGAGGTTCCCGGCGGGAAGCAAATGATCGGTAAGGTCACGCCGGCTCAGGAGCAGGATGTCGACGTCGCGGGTGAGCTGGCGATGCTGAAAGCCGTCGTCGAGCAAATGGACGCGCACTTGCTGACTTGCCTTCTCGGCCTGCAGGCCGGCCTGGTACCGTTCGGCGGCCACGTAGACCGGCACGCCAGTTTCGCGCGCAATCAGCAGCGGTTCGTCGCCGAACTGTTCGCTCGTGCCATTGCAATCAACCAAAAGTGGAAGCGTGGAACGCCGCCGGCCATAGCCACGCGAGAGCACATCAACGTGCAGGCCGCGCGCCGTGAGGGCCCTGGCCAGGGTGATCGTCAGAGGAGTCTTCCCCGACCCACCAGTGGAGAGGTTGCCAACGCTGACAACGGGCCAGCGCAGGGAATGGATGGGCTTGAGGCCCGCGCGCAACTGAAACTCGCGCAAAACGAGCGCCAGCAGGTAACCGGGGACGAGCGGCCAAAGCAGCGGGCGAGCGGCAGGCACATGCGTCACGGTGTGTGCTCCCACCCGCGATTTGCCCCAAGCAACTCGCAGAGGGCCGCCACACAGCGATCGGTAGCGCCGGCCTGGCGGTCAAAGACTTCTTTGGCACGCTGGCCCATCGCCTCGGCAGCGGGACGGTCCCCAAGAAGGTCAACGAGCGCCGCGGCCAGTTCTTCCCCGGGGGCAATGCGGAGAGCATTGTGCCCGAGCAGATCGTCCACGATGGCGCGGAAGTTAGCGTAGTGCGGACCCATCACGATGGGCACGCCGAACTGTGCCGGTTCGAGAGGATTGTGGCCGCCGGCCGGAATCAGGCTGCCGCCCACGAACGCCGCGCTGGCAAGCGAGTAGACCGAAGCCAACTCGCCAATGGTGTCGAGCAGAACGATTTCGCCGCAACGAAGCTGCTCGGCCGATTCCGCATTCCAATCGGAGCGTTTGCACCATGGAATTGCGGATTTTTCGAGCAGAGTTGCAACTGCATTGAATCTTTCAGGATGGCGGGGAGCCAGCACCATCACGAGTAGCGGATCGGCTGCGATTAACTGCGGCCACGCTTCTAAGAGCGCGGATTCCTCGCCTTCGAGCGTGCTCCCGGCGACCACGAGCCGCAAACCGCCGGTCCTCAACTTCAATACGCGCGTGGCATCGGCTTCCTGCGCCGCGCGGACATCGAATTTGAGATTGCCGGCCATGGCCACGGATTCCGGGCGGCAGCCGATCGCGAGCAGGCGCTCGGCGTCGGCCGGGCTCTGGGCCAGCACGCGGCCGAGGCGAAAGAGGAACGGGCTCCAAAGGCCGCGCAGGCGCATGTAGCGCGGCCACGAGCGGTCGGAGATGCGGGCATTGACCACTGCAACGGGGATTCCCCGCCGAAAGCAGCCACTGAGCTGGTTGGGCCAGAACTCGGTTTCAGCCAGAACGAAAAGGCGCGGCCTGAGGGCATTCAGATAGGCGCCGACGGCCCAGGGCAGATCGAGCGGGCAGTAAAAGGCGCGGTTCGGCCCGAAGCGCTCACGGGCCAGCGCCTGGCCGGTGCGGGTGGTGGTGGAGATGAGGATCTGATAACCGGGCAGCGCGGTCTCAAGGGTCCCGACCAGGCGAGTGATCGCCAGAACTTCGCCAACGGAGACCGCATGGAGCCAAATCAGCGGGCGCTCGCCGGCAGGCGCAAAAAGCGTCGCCAGTCGCCTCGGCACCCGTCCCAGACGTTCCAGCAGCCCTTCGCGGTACTTGTGCTTGGTGGCCATGCCCCAAAGCCACCATGGCGCGCTGACCACGAGCGCCACCAGCAGTGCTACGTTATAGAAAAAGAGAATCACACTCAACCCAATCTGCTTTCTGCCGGTCTAACCTACAGGCTGCGGAATAACTCGTTGTTTTCAAAAGGGCACGGCTTTAGTCGTACCGCAAATGGAGCAAAAGCAACGGGGCTGTGTCAGGCCCTGAGCACTCAACCGAAGAATCTGGCTTTTTCCGTAGCCCGTTTAGCCCCGAAGAATGATTGCACCAAAACTGAGACACTCGAAGCCATTGGGTAGCTAACCTTAGAATGATACAGTCGCTCACGATGAAAACTTTGCGGGGAATTCCGTTCTTTCTGCTTTGCTTGGCGCTGCCGGTGATTGCCGCCGACCATACACCGCCACCGGTGCAGCCGGCCACTTCGTTCGCCGCAGTCGAGGTGCACGCCGACGAGCACGTAGCCATCGCCGTCGAACCCTACGACACCAAGGAAAAGGAGTCGATTTTCCGCGTCGACTACCTTGACCACGACGTCATGCCGGTGCGGCTGATTGTGACCAATCTGGGCGACCGTCCCATCTCGCTGCGCGACGCGCGAATTCTCTTTGAGACGGCGTCGGGCGACCGGATTCAGGCGGCCGAGCCGGAAGATGTTGAAAGGCTGATGACGCGCAAGGACCGCATGGGGAGCAAGATCCCGCTGCCCGCCCCCTTGCCGCCGATCCATACAAAACCCAAGGCCAGCAATACGGAGATTCAGCAGGATTTCGACACCTTCGAGTACTCGGCGCTGGCCGTCGAGCCGCATACCACGCGTGCCGGCTTTCTTTTTTACGATGTCTCAGGACTGACTCAGCCACTGGTGGGCGCCAGGCTCTACGTGCGCTCGCTGCGCAACGCCGACGGCAACGAGCTATTCTACTTCGAGATTCCCTTCAGTAAGTATTTGCAGTCGAAGTCAAGCCAGATGAACTGACCCTCCTGACCACACATTCGACTACATTGCTGAGAGGGCGAAGCGCGGGGACCCGCGACGCGCACTGGAACTGCTGCGCAGGCCGAAAAAGGGCGAGCTGCCACGCGAAGGCGATGAATTGCCCGACTCCTCAAAGCAACGCCGGAAAGCCCGCCGCAAGATCGCATAGAGCCGTCTACTCGTAATAGGTAGCCCTGCAATTGTCGGTCTCCCAGATGGTGCAGTCTTTCACGCGCACTCGGCCCGCGGTCATTTCGGCCAGCTCCCGGTTGGTCTCGTCGTAGAAGTATTTGGCGATGTTCTCGGCTGAGGGGTTGAGCTCGGTGAATGGCTCCAGGTCATTGAGCATCTGGTGGTCGATGCGGTCGATAACGGGCTTAAGCACCTGCTTGAGCAGCTTGAAGTCGAGCAGCATGCCGGTTTCATCGAGCATTGCGCCGGCCAGCGCGATGCGGACCTTGTAATTGTGGCCGTGCGGGTTTTCGCACTTGCCTTTGTAGTTGCGGAGATAGTGGCCGGAGGAGAAATCCGCCTCCACGGTGACTTCATACATCGGTGTCTGCTCGATCCTGTGCGGGTAAACCAGCCGCACTTCCCCATTCTAATTGGATCGCCGCGCTTATGGCTCGCGGGAACCCCGGCGCTTGCGCCGCATCGCCCGGCGGTCTTCCTCACCGCGCCGATCCACCTGCTCGAAGAGGTTGCTGAGGGCGCCAACGAGCGCCGACGCGAGGCCGGCCAATAACAGAAGCAACGCCACCGTACGCCAGAGCGTGCCATTGGCCGGCAATCCGGGCTGAAAACTCGACGGCACCAGCGCCATGCCTCCTGAGATGACGGCGAAGAGCCCCAGCGTGGCAGCCAGAATGTAGAAGTTGCGGGACATATGCGCGGAAGCCGCAGTTGTTTCGTCGCGGCCTGTTGCGATTCTAGGCCAGACAGCCTCAGCCGGAAAGCTGCGCCGTTTCGATAAGGACGACCCCGGCCCCGGCAAACTGCGCTTCGATCGCGGCCACCGAACCGCCCAGCCCGATTGCGCGGCACGCGTCACGCAGCACGAACGCAGCCAGGTTATGACGGCGCGCGTCGAGAGCGGAATAGCCCACGCAATAATCGTATGCAAGCCCGGCAAGGAAGACGCGCCTGAGATCGCGCTCGCGCAAATAGCCGGCCAGGCCGGTGGGCGTAGAGCGGTCATTCTCGAAGAACGCAGAATAGGAATCAACGCGCCTGCGAAAGCCTTTGCGCAGGATCAATTCGGCTTGCGGAAGATCCAGCGCGGGGTGAAACTCCGCCCCCTCGGTGCCTTGAACGCAGTGGGCCGGCCAAAGAGTCTGCGCCCCGTAGGCAAGCTCGATGGACTCGAAGAGCCGTTTGCCGGGATGGGATGCGGCGAAGGACGAGTGATTGGGCGGATGCCAGTCCTGAGTGAGAATAATGTGTTCAAAACGCGGTGCGACGCGATGGATGGGCGCAATCACCTCGTCTCCCAAGGGAACGGCAAGCGCTCCGCCGGGGCAGAAATCGTTTTGCACGTCGACGACGAGCAGAACGTCATGCGCCTCGATCTGCAAGTGAGCTCCTTCGCTTAAATGAGGGTAGCGCAGTGAGTTGCGAATGCTTCGAGCCGGCGACGTTCACTCAGAGCAGAAGCAGAATTCACGTGCCAAAATGAAGAGTCTTCAGTGTGGCTTTTTCTTGAGGAAAAAGCCACTCAGCGGGCGTGCCTTTGGGTACAGCTATTCTGGTTCTGCTGTAGCGGCGAGGGCTTTCATCACCGCGTCAGTCAGAGACTTGACTCGCCTGTCCAGATCGGCTCCTCTGCCCCTGCCGTTGCCCGGGCTGACGTCACACGGCGCGGGCTCCATCGATGTGTCGAAGCGGTCGTCGGGTAACCCGAGCTTTTTCTTGACGGCCAGCAAATCAGAGGCCTGTTCCTCAGAGATGCGCGAGATGGGAGCGCCGAGCTGGTTGGCCAGCATCAGGGTCCAGCAGTAGGTTTCCAGCACCTCGACAGACCATTCGGCATGGGTTACCGTGTCGGCCCAGCAGACGATGCCGTGATTGGAAAGAAGCACCGTGTTGTGCTGCTTCACATAGGGCAGCACGGTTTCAGCAAACGCCTGCGTTCCCGGCGTTTCGTAAGGCGCGATGGCAACCTTGCCCACCAGAATCTCGAATTCCGGAATGACGAGGTTGGGAGGCACGCGGCCGGTGATGGCGTAGGCCGTAGCGTGCGGCGGATGGCAATGAACCACCGCTTTGGCCTCTGGCACGGCTTTGTAGATTTCAAGATGTAGCAGAAGCTCGCTGGTGCGCGGCCTGGGGCCCGCGATCTGCTTGCCCTCGAGGTCGGTGAGGCAAATATCACTGGGTGTCAGGTCGTATTTGCTTACCATGGTCGGGGTGCACAGGATTTCGTCAGGGCCGATGCGAAAAGAGATGTTGCCGCCGTTGCCGTCGACAAACTGGCGCAGCCACAGCTTGCGGCCCACCGAGCAGATTTCTTTCTTGATGGCTTCGGCTTCAGGCGTTGTGTAGAGGCGGGGATTCGCGGCGCGGCCGGGCGCTGCGCCCGCCATCGCGGCTGAAGAAGAAGCCGCAGGCGTATCTATATCGGCACCGGCTCTCTCCTGCCCCAAGTATTCAAATAGGACCTGGCGCACGATGCGCTCGACCCCCTCTCGGTCAATCGCTCGGTCAAATGCTCGGTCCATTGCGGATCGGTCCATCGAAAACGGATGTGCTCTGCTTGCCATAAACGATTCTATGTTACGTTGCCCGACCCCTCAAACTCTTGTGACGCGGATGGTATAGGCTGCGGAAAAAGGTAGGTTTTGTCGGACGGCGGCACAGACCAAGGTGGATTTGTGGATTTGCGGGAGGTGTCACCGGTAGGCCCAACATGGTGGCCGCGCGTTACACCGGCCAAGCTCCACTCCTCTACGCCGGAACCCCAGCCATCCAGTGGCTCGACCCGTCCGACTTTACCCTACAGCAGCCTGGTTTTATAGGAAACGAAGAGCGAAACCAGTTCTTCGGCCCGCGGAAAAAACGTACAGGCGGCCAGTGACCTAAATGTCCAGGTTCTTCACGTCGAGCGCATTATCTTCAATAAATTTTCTGCGCGCTTCGACGTCTTCGCCCATGAGGGTAGTGAAGATGGCGTCAGTCTCGGCGATGTCTTCAAGCTTGACCTGAAGCAATGTGCGGCGCTCGGGATCCATGGTGGTATCCCAAAGCTGCGTAGCAGTCATCTCGCCCAGGCCCTTGTAACGCTGCACCTGGTAGTCCTTTTTGCCCTGCTCGACGATGTAGGCGAAAAGCTCGCGGGCAGTCTGCTTTTCGACCGGTTCGCGCAGGATGCGCGCCGGACGGGTAGATGATTTGGTCTCTGCTTTGGCGCCAGTCTTTGTCTCCGCGCCCTCCGATTCTTCCTCCTCATCGGAAGCGGAGGCGGCAGCGGCTTTGGCGGCGAATTCGACCAGGAAGGGCGGCTCGAGGAATTCCTTGATGAGCGAGTACTTGGCCATCATCTGGCGGAATTCGGGGCTGGAGGCAAGCGTCCAGTCGATGCAGCGCGTAGCGCCCTGCGCATCGGTGAAACAGATGGACCAGGTGTGGTGCTCCTCGTCCTCAACCGGCTTGGCAACCTTGAACTGAAACTCATCGGCAAGCTCAATCAGTTGCGCGTGCAGCGCGGCGATCTTCTCCGGAATCTCGTCGCCGGTCTTGGAGGTGAAGTCGGCGCGGTGCGTGAGTTCGGCGCGAGCCAGCATCTCGGTGAGCTCTTCGTTGCGGATGCGCTTATCGACCTTCTCGACAAAACCGAGGTACTCGTTGAGCGTGGCCATGAAGCGGGTGAGATTGGCGCCCTCGATGCGGCTCGCGCCCTCTCCGTGGCGGACGACCATGCCTTCGGCGGCGCGGTTGACCATGACCTTCACAAAGTCGCGGTCGTTCTTGATGTACTGCTCGAAGCGGCCCTTCTTGATTTTGTAAAGCGGGGGCTGCGCGATGAAGACGTGGTCGCGCTTGATGAGATCCGTCATGTGGCGGAAGAAGAAGGTGAGCAGCAGGGTGCGGATGTGCGAGCCGTCCACGTCGGCGTCGGTCATGAGGATGATTTTGCCGTAGCGAACCTTGGCGGCGTCGAAGTCCTCCTTGCCGATGCCGCACCCGAGCGCGGTAATCATGGCGCGGATTTCCTCGTGGCCGAGCATCTTGTCGTAACGCGCCTTCTCCACGTTGAGGATTTTGCCTTTGAGCGGAAGGATGGCCTGGAACTTGCGGTCGCGGCCCTGCTTGGCGGTGCCGCCGGCGCTTTCGCCCTCGACCAGGTAGAGCTCGCAGCGTTCGGGATTGCGCTCGCTGCAGTCGGCCAACTTGCCGGGCAGTCCGCCGCCATCGAGCGCGCCTTTGCGGCGGGTCAAGTCGCGGGCTTTGCGTGCTGCTTCGCGCGCGCGGGCAGCTTCAATGGCTTTGTTGATGATGCGGCGCGCGACGGGAGGATTCTGCTCTAGATACATGCCGAGGCGCTCGTTGACGAAGGCCTGCACGGTGCCGGCGATGTCGGAGTTGAGCTTGCCCTTGGTTTGGCCCTCGAACTGCGGCTGCGACAGCTTGACGCTGACCACAGCAACCAGGCCCTCGCGCACATCGTCGCCACTGAGGTTCTCCTTCATATCTTTGAAGAGACCCAACTGCTGGCCGATGAAGTTGATGGTGCGGGTGAGCGAGGTGCGGAATCCGGAAAGATGCGTGCCGCCGTCGACCGTATTGATGTTGTTGGCGAAGCTGAACACCGTCTCGGAGTAGCTGTCGTTGTACTGCAACGCGATGTCGATCTCGACGTTGTCGCGCAACGCCTCCATCACGATAGGCTTGTCGTGCAGCACGGTCTTGCCGCGATTCAGGTGCTTGACGAACTCGGCGATGCCGCCGGCGTACGGAACTCGGCGCGGCGGGCTTCGCCGGTCTTGGCGTCGGCAGTGCGCTCGTCGGTGAGCGTGATTTCAAGTCCCTTGTTGAGAAAGGCCATCTCGCGCAGCCGCTGGGCCAGGGTGTCGTAGTTGAACTCGGTGGTGGCGAAGATGGACTTGTCGGGCAGAAAATGCACCTTGGTGCCGCGCCGCTTCGAGGTTCCGGTCATTTGCAGCGCGGATGTGGGAATGCCCTTCGAGTAGCTCTGTTCGTAGGTATGGCTCGGCTCACCGGGTCTTTCCGGGCGCCAGATTTCGACCTCGAACTCTTCGCTGAGCGCATTCACGCAACTGACGCCGACGCCGTGAAGGCCGCCGGAGACTTTATAAGTCGAAGCGTCGAACTTGCCGCCAGCGTGCAGCTTGGTGAGCACCACCTGCACGGCGGGCATGCGCTTGCCCTCGGGCGTGTCCATCATGTCCACGGGAATGCCGCGGCCGTCGTCGACCACGGTGATGGAGTTGTCGACGTGGATGACGACATCGATTTTCTTGGCGTAGCCGGCCAGAGCCTCGTCCACAGAGTTGTCGACAACTTCGTAGACGAGGTGGTGCAACCCCATCTCTCCGGTCGAGCCGATGTACATGGCGGGACGCAGGCGCACGGCTTCAAGACCTTCAAGAACTTTAATGTTTTCGCCCGTGTAACTGTCGTTGTCGCCGTGGATGGTGGTGCTGCTCAGAGCTTCAGTTGCCATAAATTCCGTTCGCAAGGGGTTGCGTATCGAGGGTCAAACCGGGGCCGATTCCGGACGCTGGAGCGGGACTATCCGCTTGAAAACGAGGGGCCTTTCAAGCGTGCTCGCCTTAGTCAATTTTAGCATGCGGGAGGGGGTGGCGGACGGACGCGGCGAAGGCGCAAAACAGGTTACCAGGGGGTACAGGCCATGATAGCAAGTGACGCTAGTAATCTATATCCGTTCTAGTTGGTTATAGTAAATGAAAAAGATAGACTTATATTGATATAATCGACTAAGATTTCATTGGAAAGTGGAGAGAAATTCCCTTTCACATCTTAATCCATGGGGTTACCAAAGATGAAAACCGCCATTCGCATCTTTGCACTGCTCGTGGCCTTCGCCGGCCTTGTTTCCGCATCCTTTTCCGCGCCGCCAACGCCGCCCTTCCGTCCCACATGTCGGTCACCGCGAGCGGGCCTGGACCGCTTGTAGGAATTCCAGCTCCGCCTCCGTGCTACGCTCAACGACTCCTGCGTCGTTTCTTCGCCTTCGAACCGGTAAACCGGTAAGCGCTGCATAGAGCACTGCATAGCACGAAAGTGCCAGCAGCACGTTACCCTTTAGTATTTGAGCAATAAGGCAGATTGGCGCTATTCTGAGGGCGTCCTTAGAATCTGCATCGATCACTATGCTCTCGAACCTCGCAATGTCGACGATGAGCGCGGCCGAATTTGTCCTTGTGGGTCGCGCTCGCGTTCCTTTTTTGGAAGAAAGGGTTGTATCGCCGCTTCCCGGCGACCAGCGCTTACCTGACATTGCGCGCTGTTTTCACCGTGTTGCTGCTGGCCATACTCCGAGCCGCGGCTTTGCCGTGGGGCCGGAGTTATCACCTCCAGCGCGTTTATTTCTACGGCTACTTCGCCATGTATCTGGCCAGCGCGGTGCTGCTGTACTTCGTTTGCGTTGAGGTCTTCCGCGCTGCCCTGGCGCCATTCCCGGCGATTATGAGGATCGGAATCGTGGTCTTTCGCTGGGCCGCGGTGGTTTCAGTGATTGTGAGCCTGACCTCGATCTCTTATGCCCATAAGGGCCTCCCGATAATCTTCAATTTTTCCTACGGGTTGATGCGCTCTGTGAGCGTCCTTGAGCTCTGCCTGCTTGCCTTCCTCGGCCTGAGCATGAATGCGTTGCGACTGTCGGTGCGCGATATGGCCTTCGGCATTGCGCTCGGATTTGGCATCATGTCGACGAGCGATTTTATCGTCTCTTCCTGGAGTTCCCGCATTACTTCGGTCAATGCCCCGGTGCAGTTTGCCTATGAGATCGCTGCTGCTGGCCGCGCTGGGCATCTGGATGGCCTACTGCTTCGTACCGGAGCCACCTCCCAGGCCGATGGTGATGCCGGCAAGCTCGGCCATTTACCGGTGGAACGAGATCGCCTCAGCGCTGGGCCACACGGGAACAAAAGTTGCCGTGCAGCAGCCCGCGAACAGCTTCTTCCTCTCTGACGTAGAGCGCGTTGTGGAGAAGGTGCTTGCCCGGAATATGAACGGGCAAGAATCGGAGACGTGAAAGACAGGAAATAGGGATTAGCGAGCAGGAAATAGGAAAATAAAATGCCACGGCTTGACCGTGGCATTTTTGCTTGTCCCCCGGCTTCGCCGGCTCTCAAAAAAACCTGACTACTTCTTAAACCGGCTCGATGGAGGCAAAGCGTCCGCGGCCGCCGCGGTCGGTGAACTTCACCCGGCCCGTGATCTTGGCAAACAAGGTGTCATCTGACCCGATGCCCACGTTGA
This sequence comes from uncultured Acidobacteriaceae bacterium, assembly GCA_963848805.1. Classification (GTDB taxonomy): domain Bacteria; phylum Acidobacteriota; class Terriglobia; order Terriglobales; family Acidobacteriaceae; genus Telmatobacter. The sequence continues at coordinate 119,643 of CAWKFD010000032.1, forward strand.
CGCCGGGCTTGATCCGCGTGCCGCGCTGCCGCATGATGATGGAGCCGCCGGTGACCAACTCGCCGGCAAAGGCCTTTACGCCCAGCCGCTGTGCATTTGAATCGCGTCCGTTTGTGGAGCTGCCTCCACCCTTTTTATGTGCCATTGCCCAATCCCCTTCTCATAAAACAGCTTTTAGCTTCCAGTTGCTGCCTTCTAGCACTTTATGAACTAAGCCGCTCGTTCCGGACCCTGCACGAAAAAGCCAGGGGCTAGAAGCTGGAGGCTAGAAGCTCGGCGCGAATCAGCTCGCAGCCGAATAGGTGACGCCGTCGGCCTCGATGGCCTTGATGCGCACCTCGGTAAAGTTCTGCCGGTGCCCCTGAAGCTTCTTGTATTGCTTCTTGCGCTTCAGGTGGAAGACCAGGATCTTGTCGCCGCGTCCCTCGCCGAGAACTTCAGCGGTAACCTTGGCGGTGGTGGGCCTGGCCACCGTTCCGGGCTCACCGGAAACCGCGAGCACATCGCTGAACTCAACCGTTTGATCGCCTGAAGCGACGGTCTCAATCTTCAATACGTCGCCGGGGGCCACGCGGTACTGCTTCCCGCCAGTTCGAATTACTGCGTACATAACAAACCCTCCGTCGCTCCGGCATCCCTCAGCCAGGCGCTAAACCCGAAATCCGTGTCATTGGGGCGGATACAGACGGTAACTGCATCGGGATCTGGGCCGCACACTCCCCTGTCGCGGCGGTGAGCCCTGCATAACCCCGCACACCCACAAAAAGGGTGTATCGCCAAACTCTACAATCTTATCGTTAAACGGGAGTTTGGGTCAATGCGGGGTGGTCTTTCGGCGCCCCGGCCTTTCGCCCGGTGAATACCGAGCGCTATTTGCGTGCCGGAGCCGGTGATTGCGGCGGGCACTTGTCCGGCAGCCCCCAGTGTGCAGGGCGCAGCAGGAGATGCCACAAGAAGAGATACCAGTAGGTCGCGGCCTTCAGCCGCAGCTTGCGGTTAAGAAAAAGGGTAGCAGCGGAGGCGACTGCGCCAGCCATGGCGTTGATCAAGGTGCGGAGCACCAGAAACGCCGACACAACTATGTAGGATCCCCGATTGCGCGTCTTCAAAAAGAACGTCAGTTTGGAGCGCTGATATTCAACGCGCGCTGAACCGCGAAAACGGTTCGCTGTTGCTCCGCCGCCGTGCTCGGCTCGCGCGGCCGGCAGATACCAGACCTCAAGGTCCGATTGCCAGGCGCGTTGGCACCACTCAATCTCTTCGAAAAAGAAAAAGTAATCCTCATCCAGCAGGCCGAGACGCGGCAGCAGCGCAGCTCGCACGCACAAGCAAGCTCCGAAAACAGATTCGACGGCAATGGGTTCGCTCTTGAGGATCTTGCGCCGGAAGCGATGGGGCTGGAGGAGCTGGAGGAGCGCAAGGGGCAGCAGTTCCTCGGCAAGCGAAGGCAGGGGAGCGAAGGCGCTCTGCAGGCGCCCATCTGGATAGCGAAGTTGACCGCCGGCGATGGCCAGCCTGGGCCGCTCATCGAAGCCGGCGGCGAACGCTCCGAGAGCGCCGCTCTCAAGCCGTGCATCGTTGTTGAGCAGGAGCACGAATTCCGCATCTGTTTGCCGAATGCCTTGATTTGCCGCGCGAGCGAAGCCCGCGTTGCAACGGTTTGAGACGAGCCTGAGGCCGCAGATTTGCTTTACCAGCTCTTCCGCCGACCCATCGCGGCTGCCGTTGTCGACGACGACGATCCGGGCGGGCGAAATGCCTTCACCCAGGCAGGAGCGCACGCACTCAGAAAGCATTGAGCCGCCGTTGTAATTGACAATCACTGCCGCAAAGCGCTGGCCTGCGCGAGACGGGTCAGCGTTCATACCCACCGCCGGCCGGCCCAGGGCCGATACCGTGGTTGATTGCGTTGGCCATAATGATTCCGATTTGGATGTCGCCGAAATGAGCATGCGGATGCACAGATCGATGATAGCCCGGGGTGATCGAAGCCATGTGGGCGGGCTACAACCCAGGCGGCGCACGCAATCGTTCCAAAACAATACTCGACGGACAAAATGGGAAACTTCGCGCCGGGAAACGCTTGATGCAGGGACTTTCCCGTTGCGTGCCGGCGCCAGGAGAGTCTAGTTTCCAGAATTTGAGAACCATCGAGAGGGTGAGACGGAACTGTAATTGTGAGCGCGCCGGAGATTGCAGGGGAAAAGACGAAACGCAGGGCAGGCCCGGTCGAAAGGACGGCCGGGACGCTCGCCAGGCGCCTGACCGAGGCTGCACTCAGCTACCAGCGTTTGCTCAAGCGGAATCCCTGTGATGCCGAAGCGCTGGTAGGGATGAGCCTGGTGGCGCTGGCCAGCCATCAAATCGAATCCGCAGTGAAGATGGCTGAAGCTGGCGTGGCTGCTGCGCCCCCTGGCACCATTCTGCTGGGTACAGCATGGGTGGCGCTGGGGCAGGCGCTGAAGGCCGGGGGACGCTTCGAGGAAGCGGAACAGGCCTACATGCGGGCGATCCGTCTGGACGGAATGAACGCGATGGCGCGGATAGGGCTGGGCGAGCTGAAGATTGCGGCTGGCCGCGCAGCCGACGCTGCGTGCGAGTTTGAGATGGCGGTGAGGCGGCGGCCTCGGCTGCTGGCAGCGCACCTGGGGCTCGGCAACGCGCTGGCGCTCCTCGGCCGGCATGCGGAGGCTCTTGAGCGATATGAGGCGGCGCTTGCTATTCAACCGCGGCTGCCCGAGGGAGAGTTTGCCGCTGGATTTGTGCTGGCGCGCATGGGACGCGTGAAGGAGGCAGAGACGCGCTACAGGCGGGCGCTTGCCGCGCGTCCGGATTTTGCCGCGGCGTGGATGAACCTGGGCAGTCTGCTGCGGGAAGAGGGACGCGACGTGTACGCCGAGGCGGCGTTGCGGCGCGCCGCGGAACTGCGGCCCGACCTGGTTTCGGGCTGGATCAACCTGGCGATTCTGGAGCGGGAACGCCAACGGCCGCGCGCGGCAGAGGCCTATCTGCGCCGGGCGTTGGCGCTGAACCCCGATCAGGTAGAGACACTCGTGACATGGTGCCAGTTTCGCGCCGCCCAGAAGGACCTGGCCGGGGCGTGGGAGTGGCTGCGATGGGCGCTCGCGCGCAATCCGGATCACGACGAAGCGGTGAACATGCGGGGGATTCTGCTGCACGCGGAAGGGCGCTTCACCGAGGCCGTGGCAGTTTTTGAGTGGGGCGAGGCGCTGGGCAGCCGCGCCGCAGCGTCGAACCGTGGAAATTCGCTGCTCGATCTTGGCCGGATGGAAGAGGCGCTGAAGGCGCACCAGACCGCAGTGGAGCGCGATCCGGCCAACGCGGGAGCCAGGTACAACCTGGCGCTCACCCAGTTGCGGTTGGGCAGATGGGAAGAGGGCTGGGCTGGGTACGAGGCGCGCTGGCGATTTCGCGAGGTGCATCGGCGCCCAAGAATCTTCGAGCAGCCGAGGTGGAGTGGCCGAGAGTTGAATGGGGCGAGGATTCTGCTTCACGCCGAGCAGGGACTGGGCGATACCATCCAGTTCTGCCGTTACGCAACGCTGGTAGCCGCGCGCGGCGGCGTGCCCATTTTACAAGTGCAGCCGGCGGCGGAGCGGCTGATGCGGTCGCTGCCCGTAGTGCGCGCCGGACTGGCGGAGACGGCGGTACTGGGAACGGAGCAACAATTTGACTGCGAGTGCCCGCTGATGAGTTTGCCGGCGGTCTTTGGCACGACGATCGAGACGGTTCCGTGGCCGGGCGCTTACCTGGGAGCGGACCCGGCAATGGCGCTCAAGAAGCGGGCGGAGTTTCCTGATGTCGCTTCAGGGCCGCGGGTTGGGCTGGCCTGGGCAGGCAATCCGCGCTACAAGGCAGACTCTCTGCGCTCCATGCGGCTCGAAACGCTGCTGCCGATGCTGCGTACGGCGAGTTTCACCTGGGTGTCGCTGCAAAAAGGCGAAGCGGCGGAGCAGTTGGCGGCTTTGCCGAGCGGCGTGTTCGTTTGGGATGGGTCGAGCCGCGAACGCGATCTGGCGGAGACGGCGGCGCTCGTGGCAACGCTCGATCTGGTGATCACAACCGACACCTCGATCGCGCATTTGGCCGGAGCGATGGGCAAACCAGTGTGGATTCTGCTGCCTCACCTCGCCGATTGGCGCTGGATGCAGGAGACGGAAAGCACCCCCTGGTACCCGACGGCGCGCCTGTTCCGGCAGAAAGCGCCGGGAGACTGGGGTGGAGTTCTTGAGCGAGTATGCGCCGAGTTCGAGAGCATGTGTGGCGAACTTCGGCGTTCCCAAGCTCTCAAGGCGCCTCGGTGGAGGGATCGGGATCGAGCGAATTGCGCACGCGCTGCATGATCCCGAGATAGAACGCAAGGTTGTGGATAGTGTTCAACGTGCCGGAGAGCGCTTCGCCGGCTTGCATCAGGTGGCGCAGGTAGGCGCGCGAGTAGCGGCAGCACACTGGGCACTGGCAAGCGGGATCGGGCGGGTTCTGGTCCTCCGCGTATTGTTTGTTTTTAATGTTGAGGCGGCCTTCGCTGGTAAAGAGCAGGCCATGACGGGCGGCGCGGGTAGGCAGCACGCAATCCATCATGTCCACGCCCATGCGCGCATATAGCTCGATCTCGTCGGGGTAGCCCACGCCCATCACATAGCGCGGTTTGTCTTTGGGCAGCAGCGGCAACACTTCGGCGATCATTTCCAGGGTCAACTCGCGCGGTTCGCCCACGCTCAGGCCGCCGATGGCGTAGCCGTCGAAGCCCATCTCAATGAGGCCCTCGGCGCACTGGCGGCGCAGATCGCGGTACATGCCGCCTTGAACGATGCCGAAGAGGGATTGCGTCGAAGGTGCAACGGTGGTATCCCACCCTAAGCGCAAAGTACCGCGCTTAGGATGGGGCACCCCTTTTTCGTGCCACGGCACTTCGTCTTGGTGGGCGCGGAAATGATCAAGCGACCGCCGCGCCCAGGCCATGGTGAGGCGCAGGCTCTCTTCGGCGCGAGAGCGATCTGCCGGATATTCGGTGCACTCGTCAAAACTCATCATGATGTCGGCGCCAAGCGCGATCTGCACATCGATGGAGTGTTCGGGAGTGAAGAAGTGCGAACTCCCGTCGAGGTGAGAGCGGAAGCGGACGCCGTCTTCAGTAACTTTGCGCAGCGCGTTGAGCGAGAAGACCTGAAAGCCGCCGGAGTCGGTGAGCAGGGCGCGCGGCCAGCTCATGAAGCGATGCAGCCCGCCCATGCGGCGGATGCTTTCATGGCCGGGACGAAGGTAGAGGTGATAGGTGTTGCCGAGAACGATCTCGGCGCCGAGAGATTCAAGAACGTCCTGCGCGACGGCCTTGACCGTTCCTTGCGTGCCGACGGGCATGAACACGGGCGTTTCGACAGTCTGATGCGGCAGAGCGAGGCGTCCGCGGCGCCCGCCGGCAGCGGTTTGCGCCATGAGCTGGAACGGTGGAGTCACGCATTGATTGTACCGGCGCAATCACTTCCCGTATTGCTCGTCGCTCACGTGTTCCATCCAGTCGACGACTTTGCCGTCGAGCTTTTCCTGGATGGCGATGTGCGTCATGGCCGTGGTTGGCGCGGCGCCGTGCCAGTGCTTCTCGCCGGGCGAAAACCAAATTACATCTCCTGGCCGAATCTCCTCGACGGGCCCGCCCCAGCGCTGCACCCGGCCGCAGCCGGAGGTGACAATGAGGGTTTGGCCGAGCGGATGCGTATGCCATGCGGTCCGCGCGCCCGGCTCGAAGGTGACGTGGGCGCCCTGCACCAGCGCCGGTTCCGGCGCCTGGAACAGCGGATCGATGCGCACCGTGCCGGTGAACCAGTCGGCCGGTCCCTTGGCCGAGGGTTGCGTGCCTGCTCGTTTGATCTCCATATTCTGTTCTCCTCTTGATCCTTGATTTGAACGCTCACCGGCCAGTCATCTTTTCCATGTATTCCGGATAGCGATCACCCTCCAATGGCTCTTTGGATGCGGCTTCGTCGATGTTGCCGAGATCGGCGGGCGTGAGCTCAACTGCCACCACCGCTCCAATGTTCTCTTCCAGGCGTGAGAGCTTCGTTGTGCCGGGAATCGGAACGATCCAAGGCTTTTGCGCGAGCAGCCATGCGAGCGCGATCTGAGCAGGCGTCGCATTTTTCTGCTTCGCGATCGTGCCGATCATTTCGACGAAGGCCCGATTCGCCTTCATCGCCTCCGGCGTGAAGCGCGGCAGCGTGCTGCGGAAATCGCCTTTACCAAATTTCGTGTTCTCGTTGATCTTGCCCGTGAGAAAGCCTCTGCCCAGCGGGGCATAAGGAACCAGGCCGATGCCGAGCTCTTCCAGTGTGGGAATCACATCCCCTTCGAGCCTCCGCCACCACAATGAGTATTCGCTTTGCAGCGCGGTGACAGGCTGGACTGCGTGCGCGCGTCGGATGGTGCCCGCACCGGCTTCCGAGAGGCCGAAATGCTTCACCTTGCCTGCCTGAATCAAGTCCTTCACGGCTCCGGCTACATCTTCAATCGGCACGTCGGGGTCGACGCGATGCTGGTAGAAGAGGTCGATCACATCGGTCTTAAGGCGCTTGAGCGAGGCATCGGCCACCTGCTTAATGTGCTCGGGGCGGCTGTTCACACCTTGCAAGCCGGGGCTTCCGTCGGGATTGAGTTTGAAGCCGAACTTGGTGGCAATCACTACTTTGTTGCGGATGGGCGAGAGCGCCTTGCCGAGAAGCACCTCGTTGGTGAATGGCCCGTAGACCTCCGCTGTGTCGAAAAACGTGATGCCACGATCTACGGCCGCATGGATGAGAGAGATCATCTCCTGCTCGTCTTTGGGCGGGCCGTAGCTTTGGCTCATGCCCATGCAGCCGAGGCCGAGAGCCGAAACTTCAAGATTGCTTTTACCGAGTTTGCGTTTTTGCATTGCTTATCCTACCTCTCTGCTCAAGGTGAATGGGAAAACCTCGTCGTACCGGTATCCCGATCCTTCCGATTTATAGCCTATCTCTCTGGGCGATCAACATTCCGCGGACCAGTAATCAAAAAACAATTTGCAGGGTTCAACGGGCTCTCGGGCGCTCCCTATTCGACACGCCAAAGAGCGCTCTCGATCGGGAAGACTTCCTGGCCGCTCTGAACGCGGTTCGCCCCCAGTTCCGCAAGGAGCTGCGAGACTGTTTTGCCGCTGCGGGGATCGCGGAAATTGGGTGCGATTTCGTTGAGGGGGACGAGAACAAAAGCGCGTTGGGCGAGGCGCGGATGGGGGATTTCAAGTCCGGCCACGCTGAGGACGAGATCGTCGTAGAGGAGGATGTCGAGATCGAGGGTTCGCGGGCCATTGGGGACGCTGTCGGTGCGGTCGCGGCCGAATTCGCCCTCGATGAGGAGAACGGCGCCAAGCAGTTCGAACGGCGTGAGCTTGGTTTCGAGGGCGACCACGGCGTTGAGGAAACGGGGTTGATCGGCAAAGCCAACCGGTGTGGTCGAGTAGAGCGAAGAACGGGCGCCAATGCTGCCGAGAGAGGCGAGGCGGACACCGGCTGAGGCGAGCGTAGCCTCGGGAGGGCCGGCGGGGCCGGGCAGGTTGGCGCCGAGGGCGATGTAGGCGAGGGGCATCCTGCATCAAGGGTAATGGAGCAGACGCAGGTGGCGGGAGAGGATCAGTTTCGTGCCAGCCCATACACGGCGGCGATCAGGGTGGATACGGCAGGCAGCGCTCCCGCTGCGACGGGCACGCGGGTGAGGAACCACCCGGTGAGAACCGCTGACGAAAAATAGATGGCAAGGATGCCGGACTGCATCAGCAGCCGCTCTTCAAACTCGATTTTTTTCGGAGCCGGCCTTTTCTTTTCGCTGTGGCCGAACCGGATCAGGTTGCTCATCAGGTTGGTCCAGGTTCCCGTAATGTAGGTGGTCACGACGCCGGGGACTTTCAAGCGCAGCATCGCGCCGCTCTGTATGCCGATGGCGAAAGCCACCCCGCCCAGGAGCAACGAGAGGGGCGGGGCGGGATGAGCGGCGATGTGCAGAACAGCCCATCCGGTCCCGGCAGCCATCATGACCAAAGCCTCGAAAAGCAGTGCCCATGAAACTTGACGGGCCCAGACGACCCCTTCACGGGTGTTGCGCACCAAGTATGTGGCGACGATGGTTCCCATGGCGTAGCAGGCAACGGAAATCAGTGGATGGAGCGGGCTGCCTCTTTCGAAGACGGCAAGCCCGATGAGAACGGTATTGCCGGTCATGTTGGCCACAAAGGCGTGGCCGAGACTGGTGTAACTCCAACCGTCAGCGGCGCCGGCGGCTATCGCCAGCAGGAACAAAAGGAAATCGCGCTCAGCGGATCGCATGCCCTTCCTCCGATTGCTGAGATGCACGCTGAGAGGCAGGGCGGTTGCCAATTCTGGTAGCATCGGTTTTCGGAGAATTTGCGTATGGATGCACTGAGCAACGCGGGGCTTGGAGCCCGGCGCAATGAAGATATTGCGCTGGACCTGATGAAATTTGTGGCGGGCACGGCGGGCGTAGGACGGCCCGCGGCGCCGTCGACGGGGTTCACCGGCTCGGCCGCGGCCAAGCCGGAGGAGCACGTGAACCAGTTATTGGAGCTCTACAGCCGCTGCCTGAAAGCCGTGGAAGGAAAGGGGCCTGAGAAAGAGGCGGCGAGATAGCCAGCGAAAAACAGTTGCGCGTGGCTGTGGCCGGCGCCGGAGCCTTTGGGCGCAATCACCTGCGCGTGGTACGTGAGCTGGAGGCGGCGGGCGAGTGCGTGGCGCTGGTTGCGGCCGCGGAGCCGGATGCGGCGCGGGCAACCGAGGCCGAAAAGCAATTCGGGATCAAGGTTTTCGCGAGCATTGACGAGCTTCTCAAGGCGGATCTGAAGCTGGACGCGGCCTGCGTCGCCGTGCCGACGGTCAAGCATCATGAAGTTGCCGCGGCGCTGCTCGATGCGGGGCTGGACCTGCTGGTCGAGAAGCCGCTGGCGGCGAATCTCGCTGAGGCCGACGATCTGATTTGGCGGGCAGAGCGCGGCGGCGGGCTCGGTGCGCGGCCAGGCCAGCGAATTGTCCAGCCGGGCCACCTGGAGCGCTTTAATCCGGCGGTGCTGGCCGTGGAACCCACTCTGAAGCGGCCGATGTTCTTCGAAGCGCACCGGCTCAGCGTGTTTACGCCGCGGTCGCTGGACGTGGACGTGGTGCTGGACTTGATGATCCACGATCTGGACATTGTGCTCACCTTTGCCCGCTCGCCGGTGCGCGAGGTGCGCGCGGTGGGGCTGCCGATTGTGTCGCCCAAGGTGGACATTGCCAACGTGCGCGTGGAGTTCGAGTCGGGCTGCGTGGCGAACTTTACCGCGTCCAGGGTTTCGACGGAGCGGGTGCGCAAGCTGCGCTACTTTGAGCCGCGGCAGTATGTCTCGATCGACTATGCGCGGCGCGACGTGCTGGTGATTCGCATCGATGACAACGGGGCTGGCGAAGAGCTAACCTCCACGCGCGGCTCCTCTGCGCAACTGGCTCAAGCGGCCGCCGAATTTCTGACGACCGGAAAGTTCGACCCAGCAGTGATCCAGAAGTTGCTCGCATCGGGCCAGGTTCCTGCCACGCTGGTCATGCAGTTTGCCGCGGCGAAAAACGATCCTGACAAGATTAAAGAGATTGCAAAGAGCCTGACGGGAACCCACGATGGGCTGGCGCCGGGCTTGTCGTTTTCGAAGCCGGAGGTGACGCCGGGCGAGCCGTTGCGGCTGGAGGTTCTCTCTTTTCTTGAGTCGGTGCGCACGCGGCAGGCTCCGAGGGTCACAGCGCGGCAGGGACGCGTGGCGCTGGAGCTGGCGCTCACGATTCAGTCGACAATGGCGGCCCATGCCGAGCGCGCCGGGCTGGGAGATTTCTTCAAAAACAGTGGTCAGTGATCAGTGGTCAGTGGCCAGCCTTTCTCCGAGGGCTCAGGGTCTCTCCATGCCAAAACGGCCGGCAGCTTTTTTCTTCCTTTGTTCACAGCCTGCGTGTAGAGTGGCAGGGTAATCTTTCATTTGAAACGCGGGAGTTACCTCACCCATCGCGTGCAAGTAAGATCGAGTGCCAGGAGGAAAGCATGACTCTGGGAGATTTCATCAGCAAGCAGTTTATCCGCGTCATCCAGTGGACCGAGCCTGAGGATGGCCTGCTTGCCTGCCGGTATCCAACGCAGGACATGGAGATTGAGAACGGCGGCAAACTGACGGTGCGGGAGACCCAGATGGCGGCGTTCATCAACGAAGGCAGGATTGCCGATGTGTTCGGTCCAGGGCTGTACACGCTGACGACGCGGAATCTGCCGATTCTGACTGACCTGATGAACTGGAGCAAGGACTTCGAGTCGCCCTTCAAGTCGGATGTGTACTTCTTCTCGACGCGGCTGCAGATGGATCAGAAATGGGGCACCGGCACGCCGGTGACGATTCGCGACAAGGAGTTTGGCGCGGTGCGATTGAGGGCGTACGGGAATTACGCGTACAAGATTGCCGATCCGCGGGTGTTTTTTACCAAGGTGAGCGGAACGCGCGACAGCTACTACGTGGCGGACCTCGAAGACCAGTTGCGCGCCTTGATTGTGGAACGGATGGCGAGCACGTTTGCCGAGAGCGCCATTTCGTTTTTGGATATGGCCAGGAATCAGGCGGCGCTGGCCGAAAAGATTCAAGACGCGGTGAAACCAGGATTTGCCGCGCTGGGACTGGACTTGAACCAGTTCATCGTGGAGAGCGTGTCGCTGCCCGATGAACTGCAGAAGGTGATGGACCAGCGGATTGGCATGAATATGGCCGGGGATATCGGGAGGCTGACGCAGTTCGAGACGGCGGAGTCGCTGGAGGAGGCGGCGCAGAATCCCGGCGGAACGGCCGGCATGGGCGTGGGGCTGGGCGCGGGAGCCGCCATGGCGCAGTCCATGATGGGCCAGGCGCGAGGCGTGGCCACGCCGGCCGCGGCGGGCGCCAAGTTCTGCATGGAGTGCGGCAAGCCGATGCCGCAAGGCGCAAAGTTTTGCCCGGAATGCGGGAAGCAGCTATGAATTGTCCTTCGTGCGGCGCTCCCATGCGGCTGGCAAGCGGCAATGCCAGCCTGCGGTGCGACTTTTGTAAAAGCGTGGTGATTGCCAAGGCGGACGACACAGGCGTGCAGTTTCTTGACGAGGTCGCGGAGCTGATGTGCCCCGTGTGCTCGGTTCCGCTGTGGAGTTCGGTGTTGGCGGCTTTGAAGATCGAAGCCTGCAAGCAGTGCCACGGCCTGCTGGTGCCGCTCGGCGCGTTCGAGGCGTTGATCGAAAGGATGCGGATCGAGCACCCGGAAATTGCGATTCCCGCACCGGGGGACCCGGCGGATTTGCAACAGAAGGCGCCCTGCCCCAAGTGCCGCCAGCGGATGGATACGCATTATTATTTCGGCGGAGGGCATGCGGTGATGTCGACCTGCGAGCGCTGCGAATTGCACTGGATGAATGGCGGCGTGCTGATGCGGATTGTGCACGCTCCGCGCAACGCCGAGGTGGGAACCGGGAACTGAGCGCCGAGGGCATGCAAGCGCTGCCGGAATAAATCATTGCAGGAGAGCAAATTGGGACGCCTTCGGTCAGTGAAGGCCAGACTTGTCAAGACTTTCCTCAGAAAACTGTCTCACGAGAGGGCAAGCCCACCATAATTCCTATAAGTTATTTAGATTGTTCATTGTAGAAAAGGATGAAAAGAACCTGAGATCAATCATGCGACCGGAGAATGGCCGGGATCTTCCACACCCTTCCAGCGGCGGGGTTTAAACTTTACTGTAACCCGGTTAATGTTTCCTCACCGCAGGGTAAACAATCGCGAAACTAAACGATTGTTGAGGTTTTATGGACGCCATCATCTCCGGATCGTCTTTCTCCTGTCAAAAGCCATGTCCATTTCAATTGAAAAGTTGCCATGCTGAGTATCTACGCCGGAGGCCCATGCGGACCCGGAATTTCTCCGGCCACCATGGAGATTTCTGATGGGCGGTCTCGCGACGGCAGTTGAAGTCATCCCCGCGTCTCCCTCTCTGGTTGAGCGCGGGCTCAAGAGAAAGTCGAGCCGAACGGGCGCATGGATCTTTGTCCTGGCCCTATTGAGCGGCCTCGGCTATATCGGCATTCATGTAGCCAGGGACCTGGATAATGTGACTGTTTCCAGCGTCTGGCCGTATCTGCTGCTGGGTCTGGCGCTCCTGATTGCGCTGGGGTTCGAGTTTGTAAACGGCTTTCACGACACGGCCAACGCGGTAGCCACGGTCATCTATACCAACTCGCTGCCGCCAAATATCGCCGTCGTCTGGTCTGGGTTGTGCAACCTGACCGGCGTGCTTTTTTCATCGGGGACTGTCGCTTTCGCGGTCATTACTTTGTTGCCGGTGGAACTGATTCTGAAGGTCAGTTCAGGAACCGGCTTCGCCATGGTGTTTGCACTCTTGATCGCAGCCATCCTTTGGAACCTGGGCACATGGTGGTTTGGCCTTCCGGCATCGAGTTCGCACACCATGGTGGGCTCCATCATCGGCGTAGGGCTGGCGAGCCAACTGATGAATGTGCACCGCGGCGTTTCCGGTCTTGACTGGAGCCAGGTGACCAAGGTGCTCGAGGCTCTGTTGATCTCGCCGCTGCTTGGTTTTGCGCTTGCCGGCATCTTGATGCTGGTATCAAAGCGTATCTTCAAATTCCCCTCGCTTTACGAAGTGCCCAAGGGCAAAGAGCCGCCGCCCTGGCCCATCCGCGCATTGATGGTGCTCACCTGCACCGGCGTCAGTTTCTTCCACGGATCGAACGACGGGCAAAAGGGCATGGGCCTCATCATGCTGATCCTCATCGGCACCGTACCCACGGCCTACGCGCTGAACCACGCCGTCAGCCCCGCGGAGGTGCAAAGCTTCATCGCCGCCTCAGAGCACGCAGGGCAAATCCTCGACCGGCACGTGATCCCATCTGTTGCACCCGACCCTGACGCCCGTACAGAGGTGACCAGGTACATCGAGACGAGGCAATTGCAGCCGGACACCATGTTGGCGTTAAGCCAACTGGTGGAGGTACTGAATCGCGAAGTCTCCGCCTACAAGACATTCCGATCGGTTCCGGCCAACGACCAGGCTAACGTTCGTAACGACATGTACCTGACAGGCAGAGCCTTGCGGATCATGGATCCCTCACACAACCCCGCTTTCACGGCTGCGGAAAGCGATGCCTTGAAGGACTACCAAAGCAAGTTGGACAAGAACACCAAGTTCATTCCCAACTGGGTGAAGGTGGCCGTGGCGCTGGCATTGGGCCTGGGTACGATGGTTGGCTGGAAGAGGATTGTCATTACGGTAGGCGAGAAGATCGGCAAAGAGCATATGACATATGCGCAGGGCGCCAGCGCGGGACTGATCACCATGGCCACCATCTTCGCCGCCGATACCTGGAGCCTCCCGGTTTCCACTACCCACATCCTCAGCTCCGGTGTGGCGGGCACCATGGCCGCTAATGGCACTGGTTTACGCTGGTCCACAGTGCGCAATATCGCCTCCGGCTGGGTGTTGACTCTGCCGGCCGCGGCGCTGCTCTCGGGCCTGCTCTATTTCTTGTTCCACACAATGTTTTGAGAGACTGGCGTTCGATGCGGAAGAGCGTCCGGCCCGAGCCGGGCTCATTTCTTGTCTGGCGGCCATCTCGCCCTGCGCAATATTAAACTGGCGTTCACTTCCTATTCACATTTCTCCGGTATCCCTTGAGAGTAACTTGGAGCTCCTCTCAGCCGCTCCATACGAAACCCCACATTCCGATCAACCTCTGGAGCTTCCCCATGGCCGATCTAGCGCCAACTGTTGACGTCCTGCCTGCGGGCGGGTCGCTTCTTGACCATAAAATGAAGAAAACCTCGGCCTGGGTGAGCTGGCGGAGTCGTCCTGATTGCGCTACTGGGCGGACTGGGCTACATCGGCGTCCACATCGCGCAGGATATGAGCAACGTGGTGATCACCAGTGCGTGGCCCTACGTGCTGTTGGGCGTGGCACTGCTGATCGCGCTCGGATTCGAGTTCGTGAATGGTTTCCACGACACGGCAAACGCCGTGGCCACGGTCATTTACACGCACTCGCTCGATCCCAACCTTGCCGTGGTGTGGTCGGGGCTTTGCAACCTCTTCGGCGTGCTCATGTCGACCGGCGCGGTGGCTTTCAGCGTTATCACGCTGCTGCCCGTTGAGTTGATCCTCAAGGTCAGCTACGGCGCGGGGTTCGCCATGGTCTTCGCCCTGCTGATTGCGGCGATTATCTGGAACCTGAGCACGTGGTGGTTCGGACTGCCGGCATCGAGCTCGCACACCATGGTCGGCTCCATCATCGGTGTGGGCGTGGCCAACCAGATCATGTCCGCCTACTCCGGCACCTCGGGCGTGGATTGGGGCCAGGCAGGCAATGTATTCAGGGTGCTGCTGATTTCGCCGCTGGTGGGATTTGGCTGCGCGGCGATTTTCTTCCTGGTGCTCAAGCCGGGATCGCGGCTGATCGGCTCGTTGGGATTGGCGGTGATTCTCGCGCTGTCCGCATACTTCCTCTTCAAATGGAGCTCTCTCTGGACAGCGGTATTCGCCGTCGGCGTGACCGCCGCACTGGCTGGAGGATTGAGCCTGATTCCGACGCCGGAGGCGCTGTTCCGCGCGCCGGAGGGCGCCACGCCTCCGCCGTGGCCCATCCGCCCGTTGCTGATTCTCACCTGCTCGGGCGTGAGCTACTTCCACGGATCGAACGACGGGCAAAAAGGCATGGGCCTCATCATGTTGATCCTGATCGGCACCGTGCCCACGGCCTACGCGCTCAATCACGCGGTACCGGCGAGAGGTGTGCAAGTATTTATTGCGGCCTCAGAACAGGCCGACCAGGTGATCGACAAGCACGTGGACAAAAACGCCGTTCTCGGGCCCGACGCGCGTGCCGAAGTGACGCAGTTTATCGCCACCAAGAAGCTGCAGCCGGATACGATGATCGCGCTGCGCGAGCTGGTGAACGATCTAAGCAACGAGGTTGCGCTCTACAAGGAGTACAAGGCGGTCCCGGCCAACCAGCAGACCAACGTGCGCAACGACATGTACGTGGTCAGCGAAGCCATCCGCCTCATGATGAAGAATCACGTTGGCGATTTTTCGCCCGCCGAAGCCAAAGTCCTGAACGACTACAAGGCCCAGATCGACAAGGCCACCAAGTTCATCCCTTCATGGGTGAAGGTTGCCGTGGCCTTGGCTCTGGGACTGGGCACCATGGTGGGCTGGAAGCGCATTGTGGTCACGGTCGGCGAGAAGATCGGCAAGGAGCACCTGACCTACGCCCAGGGCGCATGCGCGGAGCTGGTTGCGATGGCGACCATCTCGGCGGCTGACTCCTTCGGATTGCCGGTCTCGACAACGCACGTGCTGAGTTCGGGCGTGGCGGGAACCATGGCGGCGAATAAGAGCGGGTTGCAACTTTCGACCATCCGCAATATCGCCATGGCGTGGGTCTTTACGCTGCCGGCCGCGGCTTTGCTCTCGGGCGGGCTGTTCTTTCTCTTCCGGCAGTTAATGAGCTAAGGAAACTCTATTAAGCCGGTGCGTTGAAAGGGCGTAACTTTGGTCGTGCCGCAGAAGATTCATTGAGAATGAGGGCTCCAGCTCAGCGCGAAGAGCTGGTAAGGATGACGTCAGAAGATATCAGGAACAGGAAGTGGACTGAGGCCGAAAAGGCAGTCGTGCGACGTGTGGCTGCGAAGCAGGCCGCAGGCCTCGATCTCCCTGAAAAGGAGTACGACGACATTCCCCGCCTCACTCCGGATCAACTCGCGCGCATGGTCCGGCTCCGCGGTCCGCGGCGCAAGCAGGCCGTCAGCGTCCGCCTCGATCCCGAAGTGCTCACGTGAAGCGTTCCCGGGCCTCAAAATTGAGACCCGGGGACCGACGACGATTAAAGGCGGGCGGACCGGTTCACTGACCTTTGTTCACTGTCCACTGACGTTGAACGCCTTATCGACGATGGCGTTGGGATCGCGGCCTGCGGGGAGCAACGTGAACAGCGACTGCGTTGCGGTGCGCGCCACGGCTACGTCGCCGGAACGGCTGTCGGCCACAAACAGCAGGTGCCCGGCTGCCGAAAACGCGAGCGCCGCGGGTCCGTCGCCGACGTGAATTGAGCCGGACCGCTTGCCGTCTTCGATCGAGTACACGGTCACTTCCTGCGAGCGCATGTTGGCCACGTAGAGTAGCGAATTATCGCGCGAAACCAGCCCGCACACGGGATCGGCGCCAATCATGTAGGTGTCGCCCACCTCGTCGGTGGAGTTGTAAATCTCTGAGACGGAGTCGGACAGGGAATTGGACGCGAAGATCTCGCCGCCATCGGGCTTCATGGCCAGGTCGACGGGCGCTCGGCCTACGTCCATAAGCGATTCCACTCGATCGGGCTGAGCGAGGCGGGCATCTAGGCTCGAATTTGGGTGCGCCAATGCGATCGCCATCACCTGATGACCGGCCGAGCAGGGCACAAAGGCCTTGGAAGAATCGGGAAGAATCACGGCGCCGGCCGCGCCAGGACAGCCCTCGAAGACAGCGCGCACCGTGCGGCTGGCGGGATCGATTAGAGTAACGGAGTTGCCGCGCCGGTTGGCCACCACCAGCGTTTTGCCATCCGGCGCCAGGCGCGCCGCCACGGGTTCTTCGCCGACGCCGATCTGCGCGGCTTCGCGGCGGACCTTGAGATCGACGACGGAAACAGTGTTGGAACCGGAGTTGGCCACGTACGCCAGGTTGCCATCCGCGTCGATATCGATTGAGACCGGTTGCCGGTGCAGCGGAATGGTGGCGACGACAGTGTTGTGTTCGGCATCGATGACGGAGATAGAGCCGGACGCATCCGCGGCGCCAGAGTTCACCACGTAGATCTCGTTGCGCGTGGGGCTGGCGGCCACAGCAACGGGATTCCGTCCCACGGGCAGCTCGCGATCCACGCGAACGTTCACCACGTCCAGCACGGTCACAGTGCCGCTGCCTCCGTTGGTCACATAAGCGAACTCGCGATAGTTGGGTGGATACTGCGGAAAATCGTGCGTCCGGCAGCCGGTTAGAGACAGCGCCAGCAGGACGGCGGCAGAGAGACGAACCAGACCCCTGATCTTTGTTCTCCGATCTCTGCCCTCTGTTCTCTGCTCTCTGCTCTTTGCTCTCTGTTCTCTGATCTCTGATCTCTGTTCTCTGATCTCTGATCTCTGTTCTCTGCTGTTGTTCACTTTCCACCGGCTCCCGCGGCGACAGGAGCGGCGACTCCCCGCGCTAACGTGCGCCCCACGATAGGCGCGAGCTGTTCGATCTCATGCATCATGGTGGCGAATTGCGCGGGGTAGATCGACTGCGGGCCATCGGAGAACGCATTTTCAGGGTGATCGTGCACTTCCACCATGATGCCGTCGGCTCCCGCGGCCACGGCGGCTCTGGCCATGGGCAGCACGCAATCGCGGCGCCCGGTGCCGTGGCTGGGATCGACGAGGATGGGCAGGTGACTGGCGTGCCGCAACGCGGGCACTATGCTCAGGTCCAGCGTGTTGCGCGCATGGTCGGCAAACGTGCGCACGCCGCGCTCGCACAAAATTACCTCGTAGTTGCCCTCGCTCATCACATACTCGGCGGCCATCAGAAACTCTTCCATGGTCGCGCTCAGGCCGCGTTTGATCAGCACGGGCTTGCGCAGAAGGCCGGCCTTCCTCAGCAGAGAGAAGTTTTGCATGTTGCGCGCGCCGATCTGGATGACATCGGCCCACTGCGCCACCAGATCGAGGGACTCGGCGTCGAGCGCCTCAGTCACAATGCGCAGGCCGAATCTCTCTCTCACTTCGGCCATAATTTTCAGCGCCTCAAGGCCCAGGCCTTGAAAGGCGTAAGGAGAAGTGCGCGGCTTGTAGGCTCCGCCGCGGAAGAACTGCGCGCCCGCCTCGGCCACCTGCCCGGCGATAGCAAAAGCCTGCTCGCGGCTCTCGATAGAGCAGGGGCCGGCGATGACAGCCAGGTTGCGCCCGCCGATGGCGGCATCGCTTCCAGCAAAACGGACGACGGTGTCTTCCTCTTTTACGTCGCGGCTGGCCAGTTTGTAGGTTTTTGAGACGCGGATGACCTCCGCGACACCGGAAAGCGATTCCAGATTTCCCCGGTTGACCTCACCCTGATTGCCGGTGATGCCGATCGCGGTCCGCTGCGCTCCGGGAAGCGGATGTGGCCGGAAACCCAACTGCACAATGTGGTCGCAGACCGCCTGAATCTCCTCCTCGGTCGCCTGCGCCTTCATCACAACCAACATGACTGCCCCCGATCCCTCAGTCTAACGGGTGAGCGAGCGAAGGGCAATTTCTGGCAGTGGGTCGATTTGTGATCGTCCTGAAACGGGGCAAACTGCGAACTTTAGAGACAGAACCCTAGCGAGCCGATTTCCGCTTTTGCGAACGCCATTTCAGGCCCAGCCACGCCAGATAGCCGAGTTGAATGACCCACGTGACTACATAGGCCGCAATCCTGAATTCGTGGTCGAGAATTGCTGCTTGATCCATTCTTTTCCTCTTCTTAGAGTAGTTTCCTGCTCCAGACACGCCTTCTGCGCAGCTTGCTCGAATCAGGCGCTCAGCGCCGCCTCTGCCTCTGCCGCGGCAATCTTCTGGTGCTGCCGCTCGACATGGTAGCGCAGCGCCAGAATCAGAATGCCCCATGCGAACCACGCCAGCATATTCCAAAGCAATGCGCCTACCATGCTTGGATCCATCCCGGAGCCTTGCGCGCCGCCGAAGACCGGCGCCGGATGCTGCGTACGCCACCAGCGGTTCGCCATATAAACGATCGGCACGTCGAGCGCGCCGAAGATGCCCAGCACCGCGGCCAGCGTCTGCACCTGAGGCCCCGCGGAGAACCGGCGCAACAGCAGGTAACTCATGTAAATCAGCCACAAGACAAGCGTCGTCGTCAGCCGCGCATCCCAGGTCCACCAGATTCCCCACGCGCGCCGGCCCCAGATCGGTCCCGTGGTCAGCACCACTGTGCAGAAAACCACCCCGACCTCGGCCCCGGACAGCGCCCAGGCGTCAAACATCTGCGCGCGCAAGGGGTGGTCGCGCCGTGAGGCCAGGTAACCAATCGATCCCACAAGGCTGACCGCGAAAAACACGAATGCCACCGACGCCGAGGGCACGTGGTAATAAATAATGCGAAAGATCTCACCCTGCATCGCGTCGTTGGGCGCCACGTAAATGGCCTGGTAATAGCCCCAGGCCATTAAAGCGACGGTAATCAGAACATAAAGGCCGATGGCCAGTTTCTTCATGGAGAAATCCTGCTGATTTCAGTGTACGACGGATGCACGGCAGCCAAATTGTGTTATCATTGTGTACACAAAGGAGGGTGTGATGCCGACGGCGAAGGTGGGAGTGCGACAGTTTCGTGAGAATCTATCCGGTTACCTCGAATCCGCGGCGCCGGTCGCGATCATGCGTCACGGCAAAACGCTTGGGTTTTATGTTCCCACGCCGCAGCGTCCACGGGAGGAGGATCTGGAGGCGCTTCGCAGGGCCGGTGAGCAACTGGACGCGCTGATTGCTTCCTCAGGCGCCACGGAAGACGAGCTTGTGAGCGAATTCAGAGACGCTTCGGAAGGCGCGGCGTGCCGGACGCTAAGTTGCTGGTCCTGGATGCCAACATTCTCATTCGCGCAGTCCTTGGGAAACGTGTTCGGGCCATGCTGGTGCAGTATGGTGGCCGGGTTCGTTTTGTCGCGCCGGAGGCCGCCTTCTCCGAGGCGCAAGAGCACCTGCCAACCATACTCGGCAAACGCGGCACGCCGGTCGCGAAGGGCATGAAGGTCCTCGACGCCGTCGGCAAAGTTGTTCGGCCCATCGGCGTTGATACCTATTCCGCCTTTGAAAATACGGCCAAACGGCGTTTAGCCAAACGAGATATTGACGATTGGCCGGTGCTTGCCACGGCGATGGTTTTCAACTGTCCGGTCTGGACCGAAGATGCGGATTTCTTCGGCGCTGGCGTGGCTACCTGGACGACCGACCGGGTGGAGATGTACCTGGAGAACACAGCGGACGATTGACGCTGCTACCATTGAACTTTCCGAAAGAATCATGCGTGACCATCTGGCCACACTGATCGACGATTTTCGCCTCTTCGACCGCGAGATTGCCGTGGTGCGCTACCAAGGCAACCGGCGCCGCGTCACTACGTTTGGAGAGCTGGCGCGGCTCGCCGGCCGTTTTGCCGCGTATTTGGCCGAAGAGGGCATCGGCGCCGGTGATCGCGTGCTGCTGTGGGCCGAGAACGGCGCGGAGTGGATCGCCGCCTTTCACGGCTGCTTGCTGCGCGGCGTGCTGGCTGTCCCCCTCGACGCCGCCGGAACCGCGGATTTTGCCGCGCGTGTGGCTGCTGACGTCAATCCCAGGCTCGCCGTCGGCGATTCGCTTCTGCTGGGAAAACTGGCTGCGGCGCGCACCGGATCCGCCATTCCCGCGCTCGCCTTCGAGGATTGGCTCACCCAGCTTCCCTCCGCGGAGATGGGCGCCATCTCCGGCCTGACGCACGAAACCCCGCTCGAGATTCTCTTTACTTCAGGCACCACCGGCGAGCCCAAGGGCATCGTCATCACGCACGGCAACGTGCTCGCCAGCGTGGGGCCCATCGAAGACGGCGCCAGGCCCTACATGCGCTACGAGCGCCTAGTCCATCCGCTGCGCATACTGCACACGCTGCCGTTGAGCCACGTCTTCGGCCAGACCATGGGCCTCTGGGTACCGCCCATCTTTACCGCCGAATTGCACTTCGAGAGCCGCCTGGCCGCCCCACGCCTCATCGACCTGATTCACAGCGAGCGCATCTCCGTGCTGGCCGCCGTGCCGCGCGTGCTGGCGCTGCTCAAGACCCATCTGGAAGCAACACACGCCGGCCTTACCGAGCGCGCAACTGGCGCGCAGAAGTTCAACCCCTGGCGGCGCTGGTGGCGCTTCCGCGCCGTGCACCGCGAATTCGGCCTCAAGTTCTGGGCCTTCGTCTCTGGCGGCGGCACACTGCCGGGCCCGTTGGAGCAGTTTTGGAACGCACTCGGATTTGTCCTCGTGCAGGGCTACGGCATGACTGAGACCACCGCGCTTATCACGCTGAATCATCCATTTCATGTGGCCGAGGGCACCATCGGCAAACCGCTCGCGGGGCGCGAAGTCAAGCTCGCTGCCGACGGCGAAGTTCTGGTGCGCGGCGCCATGGTCTCGGGCGCCACCTGGGCTGGCGGCGCGCTGCGCCCGCGTGACGATGAGTGGCTTGCTACCGGAGATATTGCAGAGCGGCAGGAGTCGGGCGAGCTGCGTTTTTTGGGCCGCAAGAGCGAAATTATTGTTACCTCTGCCGGACTCAATATTCATCCTGAAGATCTTGAAGCGGTCATCGAGGAACAGCCCGAGGTTGCGGCGTGCGCGGTGGTGGCCATGGAAACTCCTCTGGGACCCGAACCCTGCGCCGTGCTCGCTTGCCGCGGATCGGGAGAACACATCGAGGCAGCCATCGAACGGGCCAATGCCAAGCTGGCGGAATTTCAGCGCGTCAGCCGCTGGGTTCTGTGGCCCGAACCCGACCTGCCTCGCACTTCTACCGGCAAAGTGAGGCGCAAGCCGGTTGCCGAATGGCTGGCCCGAGTGCAGTCCGCAGCCTCCACGGCCAACAATGGGTCGGCGCACACCGCCGCTGAAGGCGCCTTTGCGCCCTCGGCCGACTGGCTGCTCGCACTCATCGCGCAGATCACCGGCGAGGACCACGCGGGAGTGGGCGACGAACTGCGACTCACTGAAGACATGCACCTCGACAGCCTGGGGCGCGTGCAGCTTTCCGCGGCCATCGAGGAGCGGCTCGGCATTGTCTCGGGCAGTGGGCTGCTTGAGGAGGTGCAGACGCTGGGCGAACTGCGCAGGCTGGTGGCCGGCGAGGGAGAGGCAGGAATCGAGGGAACAGGGCAACAAGGGACCGAGGGGCCAGGGGAACAAGGGAACAAGGAAACCAGGGAACGAGGTGTCGCGAGTGCGGCGCAATCTCCCACGCAAATGGGGGCGCAGCCTGGGCCCGTTGCGGGCGCGGCTGGCCTGCAACAGCCTCCGCGCTATCACTTCCTTTATCCCGAGTGGCCGTGGTGGAAGCCGTTCCAGTGCATTCGCGTGGCCTTCATTGAAGCCATCATGCGTCCGCTCACCTGGGTGCTGGCCGCTCCGCGCGTCATTGGGTCACATCAGCCGCTTCCGCAGGAGCCTCTCCTCATCGTCGCCAATCACGTCACCGACTACGACGCAGCCCTGGTGGTGTACGCGCTGGCCGGCCCGCTGCGGCGACACACCGCTCCGGCCATGGCGGGCGAAATTCTCGAGGATTTCCGCCATTGGCGTAGTCCCTGGTGGCCGCCGGGGCGCAAGGGCTTCTATTTCTTCGGGCCGTTCGCTTACTGGTTGGTCACGGCGTTCTTCAATGTCTTTCCGCTGCCGCGTCAGCGCAACTTCCAGGCCAGCTTTACCCACGCCGGCAAAGCCATGGACCACGGTTACAACGTGCTTGTGTTTCCCGAGGGAGAGGAATCTGCTGAGGGCCTGGCGCGCTTCCGGCCCGGTATCGGGCTCTTAGCGAAGCAATGCGGCGCTCCCGTGCTTCCCGTGGCGCTTCTCGGCCTGGGCGAGCTGAAAACGGGAACCCGCCGCTGGTTCCGGTCAGGAACGATTGAGGTCCACGTGGGCGAAGCCATCCGCTTCGGCCCCGAAGTGACAGAAGCGGCGATCACCGCACGCCTGCACGATGAAGTCGGACGGCTGCTGGAAGAACAGTGATCAGTTTGCGAAAGTACCATTACTGCTAGACCGCGCGGCCTGCTGCGGCGCCTGACGCCCAGGCCCACTGGAAGTTGAATCCGCCCAGGTGGCCCGTGACGTCTACCACTTCTCCAATGAAGTAGAGTCCGCGCACGCTTTGGCACTCCATGGTTTGTGCCGAAAACGCGTTTGTGCTCACACCGCCGGCCGTCACTTCCGCCTTTTCATAACCCTCCGTGCCGCTGGGCGTGAACGAAAAAGCATGCAGCCGGCGCTCCAACTCGTCGAGCGCGTGTCGCGTGAAGCTTTGCGGACCGGCGACTTCAAGAAGACGATCCGCCAACCGAACCGGCAATTGTGCACGCAGGGCTGCTTTCACCGCCGTCAAATCGCGTCGCGCATTCGCCGCCTGCAAGGGCGCAAGCACAGGCTGGCCGGGCGACCAGTCGATATGGATCGCGTCGGGTTTGTTCCAGTAGGAGGAGATTTGCAGGATGGCCGGCCCGCTGAGCCCGCGGTGGGTGAAGAGCAATTTTTCACGGAAACTGCGCTTGCCGCATGTCACAATCACGGGCGCGGAGATGCCGGTGAGGTCGGCGAAATGCTTATGCTCCGCGCCAAAGAGCGTGAGCGGAACCAGCGCCGGACGGCAGGGCTCGATGGGAATCGAAAACTGCCGGGCAATACCGTAGCCGAACCCCGTCGCGCCCATCTTCGGAATCGATAGTCCGCCGGTGGCAACAATGAGCACAGGCGCCGTGAAGACGCGGTCGCCGGCGCCGAGCGCAAACGCTCCAGAAGAATCGTTGCGGCGCACGTCGCTGACTGCCGTCGAAGGAAGCACGCGCACGCCGGCATCTGCGCATTCGCGCATCAGCAGGTCGACGATCTGCTGCGCCGATCCGTCGCAGAAAAGCTGGCCTAGCGTTTTCTCGTGATACGCGATGCCGTGCCGTTCGACGAGCCGTATGAAATCCGCGGGCGTGTAGCGCGCCAGCGCCGATTTTGCGAAGTGGGGATTAGCCGAAAGGAAATTGTCGGGCCGCGTGTGCAGGTTGGTAAAGTTGCAACGGCCTCCGCCGGAGATCAGAATCTTCTTGCCCACTCGCTCCGCGCGCTCCAGCACCGCGACACGGCGTCCGCGGCGGCCCGCTTCGATCGCGGCCATCAGGCCTGCGGCCCCGGCGCCGAGTATGAGGACATCGAAATTCTGTCGAGTCACGATTTCAATTATTAGAGCATTCGTGCCTTCCGATACAATCGATTCGCCGTGGCACGTTTCCATCCGCCGCGCCGATTCTTACTTATGCTGCCCTTGACACCACGGCCTTGCTGTACCCAGGATTCCAGACGGCGGTGAAAGGACTGGAGGGCTTTTTATTTTTTTATTTGTTTGGGCACGAACCACCTTTGCGCGCATTCTTAACATGCGGACGGAGCGCCTGGAAACTTTTCTGCTCTTTCTGCTTGTTGCCGCCGCATTTCTGGTGCGCATCTGGGGCCTTTCCAGAATCCATTTCTGGGATGAGATGGTTTACTTGCAGAATGCCCAGGTGATTTGTTGTGGCAAAATCAACTACTCCGAACTGGACTTTCGCCCTCCACTGATCTCGGTGTTGATCGCCGGCGTCTTTTTCGTCTGGCACAGCATCTTCGCGGCCTGCATTGCTACAGCGTTTTTTAACGCTCTGGGGCCGTTATTTCTTTATCGCGCCGGGCAACTGGCGGTAGGGTGCGTTCCGGCTGCGATTGCTGCTGTGCTGCTGGCTTTTTCGCCGTTCTTTGTGGGCGTGTTCCCTCGCGGCTTTACCAGCGACGCAACCGGCAACGGTCTACTGACGGATTCGCCGGCACTGACCCTGGTGCTGCTGGCATTCTGGCTGCTGCTCCGCGCGCTGGAGCGCCAGAGCGCGTTGCGCTTTGCCTGTGGCGGGCTGGCGCTGGCGGCTGCCATGCTGATGCGTTTTGGTTCGCTGCCCAGTGTCGGCATACTTTTTTTGTTGCCTCTTGCCGCGACACGGCGCTCAAGGGCGCTCGTGGCCTGCGGAGCCGGATTCGCGATAGGGATGGCGCCTTATCTGCTCTGGTCGCGGCTGCGCTTCGGAGGCTTTTTCTTCACCTTGCGGAACGGCTGGACGGGTGTCGTGGACGAAGGGGAGCCGTTTTTCTTTTATCTGCGCAATGCCGCTGCGATTTTCTCGGGCCTTGCCCTGGCTGGGGTTGCGCTGGCGGCCTGCTGGTGGCTGTGGCGCTTGTGGCGCGGGTTCGCTGAGCGGCCGAGGGCTGCTCGTTTCGCTCGGCGCCAGATTGCCATGGAGTGGTTTCTCTGGCTTTGGCTTCTCGGCGACTTTTTCCTTTTCAGCGCCATGCCGCACAAGGAACCGCGTTACGTGTTGCCGCTTGCGCCGCCGCTGTTGCTGCTGGCCGGCAGCGGCCTCGCGCTGCTGTGCGCTTTGCCGCGCAGGCCGCTGCGGATTGCCGGAACACTGCTTGTCGCCGCCGGCCTGATTTTCACGTTTCTCCCCCTCCGCGAGCGCTTCAGCCAACCCTTCGTCGAGCGCAGCGTCCCGGACGAGATGCTGGCCGCTCAGTTTCTTGAGAGCGCTGTTCCCCCCGCCACCACGCTTTATATGAACTTCAACTACCCCGCTTTTGCCTACTACACCAGTTGCGCGATTCACGAACTGCACGCCACCGGTCCCGCGCTCCTGGACGCCATCGAGCACATCCCTGCCGGCGGTGTACTCGTGGTCTACCGCAAGACCGATGAAGTCTGGGAGCCCGATATCGAGTGGGTCGACGCGAACCCGCACTTCCAGCGCATGCGGGAGTTCTCCACATTTGTGTTGTACCGCCGTAGAGCGGAAACGACGCAAGATGCGCAGTGATTCTTGATCGGCATGGGCTAGGTGATAGAGCGGAATTTGGAGAGGTTGGGGGTTCGGACCCTCTCACCTCTGCCGCAGAAGTTTACATTCCAGGATCCGGACTACGCGTCTGCGGCGCTTGGCGTGGAACGCGCCAAACGCCGCTTGAAGTGACATGAATCTAACGATGACACGAATCTAGTCTAAATATGGAGTAGTTTATGTAGCTTGATGTAGCACGTTGGATGCCAAATAGTTGAGGCCGGAAGTTGCTGAATTGGCTCAGGGGGGCAATTTGGCCTTTTCGGGGGAGGGTGAAAGAATTTCCGGCGGCGGAAATTTTTACGCGGCAAACCGGTGAATCCGGCTAAGATGCCAGCGGCGTTTCGAAGCTGCTTTTTGAGGCCGGACGCCAGTTGGGCTGACCCGGGCGGTAGTAGCACGTGCCTCCAGAAAGCACGGGGCTCCAGAGCGAAGGATCGGCGGGTTGTTCGCTCGAGCCGAGAAAGAGGACGCCGTCGGGCGCCAGCACGCGGTGAATGCCGGCCAGCAGCGTGCGCCGCGTCTCCTGCGAAAAGTAGAGCATCACGTTGCGCAGGAAGATCACGTCGAACCGGTCGGTGGAGCGGTAGAAGGGCAGTTGGGGGCCGCAGAGATTGGCCTGGCGGAAGTTGCAAAGCTTGCGCACCTCGGGTTTGACGACCCAGTCCTCGCCGACGTGATCGAAGAACCGCACCACGCAGCGCGCCGGAAGGCCGCGGTTGATCTCGATGCGATGATAGCGGCCGGCCTGGGCGCGCTCGACCACCTCGCCATTCAGGTCGGTGCCTTCGATGGACAGGTTCCAATTGACGAGCATGGGAAAGTGCTCGAGAAGCAGCATGGCCAGGCTGTAAGCCTCCTGGCCGGTCGAGCAGGCGGCGCTCCAGAAGCGCAGGGTGTGGGTGCGGCGGCGGGATTCGATCAGCCGCGGCAGCAGGACCGTGCGCAGCGTTTCGAAGGGACGCAGGTCGCGGAAGAAGCTGGTCTCGTTGATGGTCATAGCTTCGGCGATGGCGCGCTCGAGGGCGGGATCTCTCCTCGAGCGCAGCTTGTGCACCAGTTCCTCCATCTGCGTCATGCCCTGGTTGCGCAGAAGCCTGGAAAGACGGGCTTCGAAGAGATAGTCGCGCGAGGGGTCGAGAACATTTTGCGAAAATTCGAAGACGAGCTGGCGCAAATAACTGTAGTCGGCGGCGGTGGCAGTTTCCATCTTCACACCGCCATTCGTTCAAGATTATGAGGAAGGATTGAACGTTGCGCTGCGGCCCGGCCGGCCATACGGACGATCTCTCCCGCGATGGCGTCGAGTGGAAGCACTTTCTGCGCCAGGCCTGCCTGTGCGACAGCGCCCGGCATTCCCCAAACCGTGCTCGAGGCCTGATCCTGAACCAGCACGCTGCCGCCCAGTTCGCGGATGGCGCGGCAGCCCTTCATGCCGTCCGAGCCCATGCCGGTGAGCACCACGGCCAGCACTCCCGGTCCATAAAC
>CAWKFD010000033.1:0-119803 GCA_963848805.1 uncultured Acidobacteriaceae bacterium
CGCAGGTTGTATATCTGCTCGGCGCTCATGCCGCGAAAGCGTGGATCGACGAGCACATCGTCTGGCAGGCTCAGACCGGCATCGAGCAGCAGCGGGTTGATCGCATAGTCGCAGGCCTCGTTCCAGCGCCTGGGGTCGCGTTTGGCCCGCCGGGTGTGATGCTGGAGCGCGGGGTGCATGACCTCGTGGGCCAGCACCCCGGCCAGCGTCGCCGCGTTCAGCGTATCGACGAATGCGGAGTTGTAGCGGAGCACAATGCCGTTGGTCGCCATGGTAGGAATCACGCGATCTTCTTCGCTCTTCAGCCGGAACAAGAAGCGACCCGAAGAACGGGTGATCGAGCAGAAGCGCCGTACGCGCCTTCCGAATGCGCTCGGCCGCCGGATTTTCGTGTCTCATGCCGCCGCGGGCGCCTCCATGTACGCCGACATATGGTCGAAGATGCCCTGGACCGAAGCCAGTACTTTGCTCAGCCTGCTCGGCCTCACGGTTGCGAATCGCCTCATCCATGCGGGAGACGATCCCCGCTGCCTCGGTCGCCGTCGCCACACGCAGCAACTCATGCTTCTTGAGATCGTGCGCCGTATAGGTGCAGAGCTTCTGGCGGGCTTCCTCGGCGAACCGGTTCAACTCCGGATCGTCCGTGACGTTGAGTCGCGGCAGCAGTTCCACCAGATCGAAGATGTTCGTCACCAGCGTCGCGTGAAAGCGCGATTCCGGCTCATTCAGCCGGTCCACCATGTGCGAGACCACATCGCGCAGCCGGCTCCAAAGATCCTCGGTCCCGCGCACCAGCGACTGCCGAACATTCGAGTCGATCTCGCGGGCGACGCGCGCCTGCTCCTCGGCCGACATCTGCACGCGAAAGTCGTTGCCGGTGGGAATGGGCAGGACTTCGAGCTTGACGCCGAACTTGCGGCGCAGCTTCTCGGCCTTCGGGTAGTCCTCCTCGCGGAAGAGCCCATTCAACTCGGGCCGCACCTGCTCGATGTACTGCGGATAGACGGTAAGGAACGCCTCGACGCCCTGCTCGAACTGGGCCTCGAACTCCCGCATCCGCGCGGTCAGATCGAAGTAGAGATTCGCCGGCAGCAGCCGGTAGCCCTCGTCGGTCCAGGGCAGCGTGATCTTGTAGAAGTACTGGCGGACCTGACCGGCGAGCGTGCGCAATTCGTCGAGCTTGTCGGCCCCGCGCAGCAGTTGCTTGTTGTAGCGGCCGGCGCTCATCGGAGCGCCGTTCCTTTCGGCCACGTCGCGGCTGACGCCGCGGTCGTGTTTGACGGCCGTCCAGATGCTGATGTGGACGGCGGCGAGCATGGCGCGTTCTTGAATCATTGGACTACTCCCTGGTGCTCGATGCCGAAGCGGATGAACTCCGGCGTGTGGGTGATGGCGCGATCCCGCGCCGCCGCGTTGCGCATGGCCATGACGCGCATCTCGGTGGGCATCCGGTCGAGGTACTTGAGGCCGCGCGCGAGCGAGGTGTCGGTCATCACGCGGCCAAGCGCCGTCGAGATGGCGATCTGCGCCGATGTCTCTGCCGGCAGCGGAGCGGTTTCGGGATTGAGCAGGATCTCGTCGATCGACGGCAACTGGCGGAAGAGGCGCAGAAAGGCCAGTAACTCGCCGGAAGCCGCCTGCCCTACAGTCCCGTCGAGCAGTTGCGCCTCGAATTCACCGGCGCCGGTCAACAGAGCCGTGTTCTGCCTGCGCGCCACGCCGCACAGAACGTGCGAGGCCATCTCCCAGGAGCGCGGAGTAGGCCAGGCATTGGCGTCCGAGGTCGTGTCGGCCGCGTGCAGCAGGTCAGGCTTGAAGCGCAGGAAGGCGATGATCTCCGGCCGCACGCCCGCGCCCACGGCCCACCGGCACCAGTCGTGCAGGTCGGCTTCGAGTTCAAGATGGACAAACCGGTTGCGCAGCGGCCGCGGCATTGCAAAGTGCACGCCGCGCTCCGATGCCGGATTGCCGGCGGCGATGACGACCCACCCTTCGGGGAGGACGTATTCGCCCAGTCTGCGGTCGAGGACAAGTTGGTAGCAGCCGGCCTGCGTCATCTGCGGCGCCGAGGTCAACTCGTCGAGAAAGAGAATGCCTTTCCCGTCGCTGGGCAGGAACTTGGGCGGAACCCACTCGGTTCTGATCCGATGCGATGCGCGGCAGTCCCCGCAGATCGACCGGATCGAGTTGCACGGCGCGCACATCGAGGAAGTCGATTCCGAGATCGCGCGCCACCTGGGCGACGATCTGCGACTTGCCCACGCCGCACGCGCCCCAGATGTGCAGAGGCACACGTTCGCCGATCAGCGCATGAAGCGCTTCGTAGAGCTTGGATGGTTTCATGGAGTTGGAGCCTTTCGGATGTTTAGGAAGTAATTCTCGGGAAGTCAGCGATCGCAGACGACCAGCATTTCAGAACGTTCAAGTCTCTGAATATAATGGTGATGTTGCGTTCATGGATGCCGGTTGACCGGATGATTTGAGTGAAGGCTATTTGCGGGGAGTAGTATTTTCGCGACTGAAGATTACGCGTCGCGGTTCCCAAAAACAGGGGCAGGGGCCGCCCGCTAGGGTTCAGGGGAGGGCGACGGTGGCGACAATAAAAAGGCTGGTGTTGAGGAACTTCAAGCGCTTCAAGACGCTTGAGCTCGAGTTTGATCCCGAGCTGAATATTCTGGTTGGTGGCAATGAGACAGGCAAGAGCTCAGTTCTCCAAGCACTGGATATCGTGCTCAGCGCGAGTCGGAGCAAGGTTGAAGCGCTAGGGATCGAGACCCTTTTCAATGTGGACTGCATTACAGAATTCCTGGCTGGCGAGAGGAAGATTGAGGATCTGCCTGAACTTCTGGTGGAGGTGTTCCTCGACGGGATTGACGGTCAACACGAGTTGGACGGTCGAAACAACAGCAAGGGCGCAGACTGCCTCGGTATAAAGATGGTGTGCAAGCCCGGTGACGAGCACACAAAGATAATCCAGACTATCCTGAGTGAGAAGCGCGACAGTTTTCCTTTCGAGTTCTACTCTGTCCGTTTCCAAACCTTCACGGACGCGGAACTTTTTCCTTACAACAAGCCGCTTAAACACGTCCTCATCGACAGTTCCCATATCAACAATGAATACGCGACGCGCGACTACACACGCTCTATGTATGCCGTGAACACGACCCCAGACGAGCGAAACCGTTACAGTTACGAATACCGCGAAGCCAAGTCGCGGTTTAGGGACACCGTCTTTAAAAAAATGAATGATGCTTTGGAGGCTTGTAAATTTGATCTCCGTACTAGCTCGAAAGCGAATATCGAAACCGACATCGTCATAACGGAGGGTGACATTCCAATCGACAGCAAGGGTAAAGGCCGTCAGTGCTTCATCAAGACGGAGTTCGCCTTAAAGCATCGCAAGGATCCACTTGATATCCTCCTCCTCGAAGAGCCCGAAAACCATTTAAGCCATGTCCTCATGCACATGCTCATTGAGCGCATCCGAGTGTCCGTGAAGAAGCAGCTCTTCATCGCCACGCACAGCAGCTTCATCGCTACACGGCTGAACCTTAAGAAGGTTTTGATATTGAGCGAGGAGAATTCATCCCAGCCCGTCTACCTCAAGGATCTGAGTCAGGAGACCGCAGCCTTCTTCATGAAGGCGCCCGACCACAACCTCCTGGAGTTTGCCCTTTGCAAGAAGGCGGTCCTTGTTGAGGGCGATGCCGAGTTCATTCTCATGGACGCGCTCTACAAAAACAGTGCCGAGGGTGCCTCCACTGATGGAGATGGCGTTCATGTGGCTTCCGTGGACGGGACAAGCTTTAAACGCTATTTCGAACTCGCCAGGTTACTAGGCATTAAGGTCGCAGCCATCCGTGATAACGATCGGGAATACCAATCGAAGTGTGTAGATAACTATGCCGACTTCACCTCGCCTTCGATCGGGGTCTTTGCAGACGCCAATAACGCGCGGTACACCTTCGAAGTTTGCATTTATGAGGACAACAAGGACATTTGCGACGGTTTGTTTCTACAGGGCCGTCAGACGCTGACAGTGCAGGAATACATGCTGAAAAATAAAACAGACGCCGCGCTTCAACTGCTGGAAAAGAAGGGTGCCGAGCTTGCCGCACCAGGATACGTCCAGAAGGCGGTCGAATGGATAAGAGAGTGATTCTCGCCGTTGCAGGATCCGGCAAAACGTCCGACCTCGTCGCGAGCCTCGATGAGGAGCAACGCTTCCTTATCGTCACGTACACCGAGTTGAATCACGACAATTTGCGTAGGAAGATCATCCAGCGGTTCGGCTACTTTCCAGTGAACATCACGCTTTATACCTACTTCAGCTTCCTGCATGGCTTCTGCTACAGGCCGTTTCTGCGATCGGCAAAAAACACCAAAGGCATGACGTTCGAGCTGCCCCCCGGAATCTCTCCGTACAAATTGACAGACGACAGGCGCTACATGACGCCTAGCCGGCGGCTTTACGCCAACCGGCTCGCCAAGTTCATCGAACAATCCAACCTAATTGGCGCCGTCGTAACCCGCATGGAGAAGTATTTTGATGCCTTCTTCGTGGACGAAGTTCAGGATTTCGCCGGGCATGACTTCAATTTCCTGCTAGATATCAGCGCGGTCGAGATGAACGCTACATTTGTCGGCGATTTCTTCCAGCACACTTTTGACACGAGCCGTGACGGGAACGTGAACGACGGCCTCCATGATGACTACGCCGCCTATAAAGCCCGGCTCAAAGCGGCCAAGCTAAATGTCGACACGGACAGCCTCCGGAAGAGTCATCGATGCAGTAAGACTGTCTGCGACTTCATAACCGTGAAGATCGGTATTCCGATAGAAGCCAATAATGATCGGGAGAGCGTTATCAAATACGAGGATGACCCAGCAGCGGTCAACGCCATCTATGAGGACCCTAGGACCGTGAAGCTCTTTCTCAGGGAACATTACAAGTATGCCTGCTACTCCCAAAATTGGGGAGCGTCGAAGGGCGTAGACCGCTATCAGGACGTGTGCGTGGTCCTGAATCAAGGCAATGTGAGGACCTGGCAGAAGCTCGGAACCTTCCGCGACATCAATGCCGAAACACGCAACAAGCTCTACGTTGCCTGTTCAAGAGCGAGGGGTAATCTCACTTTTGTTCCTGAGTCGCTGCTTAAGGTTCATAAACGATCCTAGGTAGTCGCCTGACGAGGAAAATGCCGTCAGAGGATTTGCCTCGACAGCAGCTTTCAACATTAGGTATCGTGAAGGCGACTATTCAGCGAACTGCTGCCGATTCCTGATGCAGCGAAGCATGTTGGCATCAATCAAGATCAAACATCAGTTAACCCCGCCCCGCCTCTGGCGCGCCACCAGTTGATCGACGCGCCCAAGGAAAACCTCAGACGGCAGGTAGCGGCGCTTTTCGCCGCAAAGCGCACACTCCACAATGATGGATTGGAACGGGAACTCGGCAACGCCGGTCGGGACATCCCGGCAGCACTTCTTGCAGGCCACAACGAAAGTTTTCCGCGTTGAAGGTCCCTGAAACATAAGAAGAGGATAGGCGAATATACTGCGAAAGTCCATGCCGCTGCTCCATTTGAGGAACCTTGACAGCGATCTGTTCTACGCTAGCCGTCGCAGAACTGTGCCACAATCTCTATAATCCACACATTCATATTGAGTTATACGCATGGATGCACGTGGAAACGCGGCGGCGTCGAAGGTCGCCTGGCAGGCTGGCGGTTGTGGAGAATGTGTGGATAAAACGCCAGAATTGTGGCCACGGGCGGTAATCAGGCGGCCTCGTCCAGTTCGTCGCTCTCTTCGGGTTCGCTCGTGTAGCCTTCGCCGTCGATGGAATCGTCTTCGTTCTCAGTGGGCGCGGGAGCATCGAAGAGAGAGGTAGGCTTTGCGGGAGCAGGTTCTGCCGGTTTGGTTGGCTGAACGGCAACAGCGGCTGGTGCGGCCTCTGCCTTCGTCGGCGTTTTGCTCGCTGGCGACTTCGCTTTGGCGCGCGCCTCGGCCTGCGCGGCCTTGGTGGCTGCGTCCATATCGGCCTTCGCCTTCTCCAAAGCATTCTTCATCTGAAGATGCGACGCCACAAAGCCCACCAGGGTCGGCCCCAACTGTGCGTCCAATTCCTCGGCGGTGCCGGTGACGCTCAGCGGCGTGGTGAGGGCGTCATTATCGCCGTCCTTCATCTTCTTGGGAACGATATTGACGCGAATCTGATCGTCGTCGAGCGCAGTCGCCGTCATGACGACGGCGCGGCTGCGCAGGATGGGAACAAGCTCTTTGAACATAGAGTTCCTCCTTGTTTATTGAGTAAAAGTCTTTGATTTCCGGGTGGGCTTCAGCGAACTGGCAGCTTCGCCTGCATCTTCCGGTTGCGCCTGCGGGTCTTTTTCCAGAGTTCGGGATCGACCGGAAGCGCCGTTGTCTTACCTGTAGCGGCATTAAGAAAGCCGCCGTGGTGCGCGATCTTTCCGTAGCGCAACAGGCGCGCCAGCATCGACAGTGCGCTCATCGCCAGCGTCTGATTGATGAACGGCTCCTGGCGTTCGAGAGCCTCGATGGCCGAGCAGCTCGGAAGCGGATCTTCGCCAGCCTTGGCGTCTACGATCTCCGGGTACAACTCGTTCACCGTGCGGAGCCTTTCCGCCGAACGCCGGTTGCGCGCATTCCACGGTTGGCCAAGCACAAACTGGCCGCTTGCCGCATTGTTGCCAAGATCGAGCCAATAAGCGGTACGGTTGTTCGATTTGACGAGCGACCGCGCGATTGCGCTCCGTGCTGCGCGGCTGTCCACGCAGCCGATGAGGAAATCGATCGAGGTGTCCTGAATTCTCTCGAAGGTCCGCTCGTCGAAGCTTCTCGGCTCGGCACGCCAGCGCGTTCCCCAGAAGAGGTTGATGCGATTGATGAGCACGGTTGCCTTGTTTTGCCCGATGTCGGAAACCGAGAAGGGCTGGCGGATACAGTTGATCTCGGAGACCGTATCGGCGTCCATCAGGACGACATCAAGGCCGGCGAACCGCCCCCATACACGCAGAGCCTGATCGAGATACGGCAGGCCCATGGTGATGGCGCTTCCCGTGCCCCCGACTCCGACAACGAGAACGCGAATCGGCCTGTGCGCATCGGCGCGGAGTGCGAGGGTATGTTCAATCCGCATAATGGCCCCGCTCTCCGCGCAAGAATTGCTCAAGCGTCTGCGGCAACTGGATCAAGGTCTCAGATGGAAATCGCCTGCGCTTGCCTTTGAGCGATTCCCAGAGGCCCTCGAATCCGCCCTGGTGGCGCGTGAGGCGGCCGACGTTGGCGTGCGTAAAGGCGCTCTCGTAGAATCCACGCTCCCAGGCTGGAATCGCCGCAACTGTTGCGCTCTCAGGCCGGCGCATCGTGCCGGTGCAGACGCGGCCATCGTCCGAGAGGTTCCAGAAGGGAGCGACGGCAAGCGCGGTCGCGGCTTGTGGCCGCTTGTTTCGGACGAGCGCCCGGATGCTCAACTCACCGTTTTCCACTTTCCAGACCAGTGGCGGCTGGGGAAAGACTTGGCCACTGAGATCGACAGCCTTGCCCTCGGCGTTTTCGTAGAACATCTGGCGGCGCTGCTCGGGCGTCCACCAGACGATCAGCCGGTCGCCTTTGGCGAGAACGCTCTCTGGCAGCACCTCGGCGGCAACGCTGCCGCCGAGCGACCGCATCAGAGACTCGACGAAGGCTAGGGTAAGCGGCTGCGCCGGCCCAAGCGTGGGCGGCCCGCTCTTCTGGGCCTGAACGTCATGCCTGGTGATGAAACTCGATTGGCGGTCGCGGTAGACAAGCAGAGCCTCATGCAACTCGAAGCGATGGTTCTGACCGATTGAAAGATGGATCTCCATGATGGCCCTCCGCCGCATGAATCGATTCGACAAGCGAAAACAGTTCCGTGTTGATCTGGATGAAGCGCGCAACGATCCGCAGCGCATTGCGCACCTCTGCTGGGTCTGCCGGCGAGAAGAGGACGCAGAGCGCGGGCTCGGATGTCGCTTCGAGCATGGACTGGCTCTCTTCGTCGAAGCAGGCCACGATGGCGTCCTGCTCTCTGAAGCAGACAAGCAGGCACGGCAATGGCGGTTGATCGTAACAGCCTTCCTCGATGTACTCCCGCGATTGCTTCACGGGAAGCCGCGCCAGTTGCTCGATGCGGTGCAGCCGCCCGATCCAGTCTTTGAAGCACCCATTGCGATGCTGCCGTAGCAATGCGCGGTCCTGCATCTTTCCTTCGCGGTGGTCGCGTTTCAATGCTTTCCGGATGCACTCGGGCGGAGCCTTCTCAACCTCCGGAAACTCGTACTGGCTCTGGTTCTCTTCGTCATCCTGTGCGGCCCATTCGCGCATCTGCTCTTCGTACATCAGTGCGTCGTCATGGTTATAGAGGCGCATGACTCTGTAGAGGGCGTGAGTCAACGTCCAGTAGAATGCCGCGCCCAGACCCTCGGCTTCAGCTTCCATGGCTTCGATCGCAGGGCCAATCTTGAGATACCCCGCACCATTGCACTCGATCAGAACGGCGAGCCTGCCCGAACCAAGTTGCGCGTCCTCTCCGTACCGCTCCAGCGCGTCAGTGACAAGCAGGTGATATTCAACATTGCGAGTCAACAGCGTGTCGCGTTCTTTGCCTATTC
Organism: uncultured Acidobacteriaceae bacterium; assembly: GCA_963848805.1. GTDB lineage: Bacteria > Acidobacteriota > Terriglobia > Terriglobales > Acidobacteriaceae > Telmatobacter. The sequence goes on from CAWKFD010000033.1 coordinate 8,658, forward strand.
CACTGGCAATTGCGCTTTGCGCGAATCGAATGGCGCTGTCTTGAGCCTGCTTCCAGATATCCCAGCCGCCCAGCCCCTCGCGCGCCAGCGCGGCGCAAAATGCAAAGAGCAATTCACGGTTGGCTTCGTGAGTGTAGTCGGTGCGTATGCCAGCAAGCGACGGCAACGCCTGGCTGAAAGCGGGCGCCAATGTCATTACGCCAGCGGCATGAGCAGGGTCCGCGGCGCTTCGAGCGGGGTCCTGTCTGTCCCGGCATAGCGTTGAGTGGCTTCGGCGACGGCGCTCGATAGTGCGCACGATTCTTTGCATTGGAGATGCCTCGCCAGGATCAGGTCGGCTGCGGGAGGAGCTTCGGCGGCTTTCGCCATGAACAACGCCGCCAGTTCTTCTCGCGTTCTTGCGCGCCGTGCCACGGCTCACCCCTTCGAGCCGATGGCGCGGCTGAAGGTGTAGCGCAGGGTGGTTCCGGTATCCTCCGGGCCGGTCAATGTGGCCGTGGCGATCTCCGGGTAAGTCGGCGTGAGGAGATCTCGGATCTCCTCGACCGACATCTGCGGCGCAGGATCGGGAATGCGGGTTCCGTTCAGGAAAAATTCGCGGTCGAGAGCTTCAACTTTGAGACCACTCATGAATGGTATCTCCCTTCGTTGTTGAGGATGGCTATGACGTGGATCAGGCGGCAGCCTGACTCATCTCCTTGAACTTGCGGTAGAAGGTCGTTTTGCCGATGCCCAAGAGCCGCGCTGCTTCGAGAGGCTTGCGGTTGGACCGCCTGTAAGCGGCTACAATCAACGCCCGTTCCATCTCGTCGAGCGTCGGGAATTGTTCCACCGCCGAAAGCGAATGAAAGCAGTCCGGGGGCGCAGGGCTCGCATAAGACTCTTTGAGCCTTGCCGCAGTGGCGGAGATGAGCTTCGAGGCTTCCTGAAGATCTTCGAGAGATCGGGAGTCCTGCTGGATGACGATCCTCTCCACCACTCGTTCAACGATGTTCACGATGGGCGCGGGCAGAACTTGTCCGCAGCGGCGGCAGTTTGCACCCTCCGCCCACTGCACCAGTTCGCACGCGGCGCAACGAATCTTTACCCGTTCTTCGCACATGGGTTCACCCCTTGAGAATTGTGGATTGCCGCTTCAACTCGTGCCTCCAGCAAAAGTTGAAAGAAAAGTCCGCGTGTTTCCGGCCTCTCCATTCCGAATCTCGTATTCCGGCGAAATGCAGGCTCGATACGACCACTAGTTTCCGTTCTTCCTGCCATTCCTTCGATTGGTTCTGCTCCTGCGCTTGAGTTCCCGGTGAAGGTCGGTCAGTTGATCGACGGTATCGGCGCCGCTGATCTGTTCGTCGGCCGTCTTTCCGAGCCACGGAAACCGCTCTTCGAGCAACTGAAGCATCCACTCGACAAAGGTCTGCGACAGGCGATTCTCTTTGGTCACAAGATCACCTCGATATTCAGAAATGGAATGGAAGCAGCACAGGGATATTTGCCGCAGCGTTGTCTGTTGGCACATTGGAGGGGTCTTGACGGCCCGGTCCAGTCTCAGCCGAAGAGGCTGAGCTGTACGGGAGTCTCCATCGCCGCCGGCCACGGCGCGGGTTTGATCTGCGCCCTGACCGGCTCAACGATGTGAATGCCATCCCGTCCTGACGCCGATTCGCCTGCGGCAAACTCCGGCAGGCCGGACAGGAGGCCGGATTCCTCCTCGATCTGCGGCGCCGGAGGCTGGGGCAACATCTGCCCGCGTTCCTTCTCCAGGTCACGCCAGATCTTGTCCGCTGATTCGCCGACACCAGCCTTTTCAACCAACTCGCGCGCCATCGCGCTCATCAGGTCTTCGTCGGCATCGAGCGCCATCAGGCCCTCACCCGAGAACTTGCCCTCCAGCATCAGCGCTACGAGCATCTTTTTGCCCATCAGCCGGAGGCAGGTCTCCTGCATGGTCCCCGCGTAGGTGACGAACTTCACCCGCACTGGATGGCGTTGGCCGATCCGCCAGGAACGGCGGCTGGCCTGCCGCAGCGTGTGCAGGGAATAGCCCGTTTCGTAGAAGTAAAGCGTCGGGAAAGGCCAATAGATCCAAGCCCGTCTCCACCAGCTTCGGATGGCAGACGACGACTTCGACGCCGGTCTGCAAATGGCGCTCATACCAGTCCTCGCGCTTCTCCGTTGGTACGGAAGATCGCAGCACGGCAACCCGGAAGCCGGCCTGCCGCAGAATCGTTTCCAGGCGCAGCGTGACGTCCTTTTCGCCGGTGTAGGTTGCATAGACCTGGCAACGCCGGCCTTGGCGCAACTCCTCACCGATGTCGGCGATGAGCGCGCGTTCTTTGGCATAGAGCCGGTTCTCGGAGAGATTTACGGGCGTCGCCGCCAGGAACTTGACGTACTCCCGCGTCGTTGGATCGAAGGCCCGCGCCCAGATCGCATCAAATCCATAGGGATGATCCGGGTACAAAAGCAGCGTATTGAGCAGAATGCTCATCAGGCTCTTGTTGCCCCGGTGCTCACGCATCGCCGACCGGATTTCGTCTTCGAGTTCCTCGTAGGCTTTGGCCAGATCGGAGTCCATCTCGACCGAGACGACGCTCTCGTCGTAGGGAGGCAGGTTGTCCGCGATATCTTCGAGCGAAAGAAATGCAGTCGTGTTCATCAGGAACTTGCCGAACAGTAACGGCGACGCTCCTGGCTTCCGTAGGACCTGAATCGTCTTCTTTGTCGACCGCGAGCAGGCGTTGTCCTCTTTGCGTACCTTCTCGATGGTTTCGAGCACCCCGTACTGTTCCTGGAAGTCGCGCCGTCCCTGGCCACCATAGGCAAAGCCTTCGCCTGCCATTGCGTGCGGTTCCATGCGGTAGAAGATATTGAAGAGATCGTCGGCGTAGCCGCCCATCAGCGTGCCGGTCAGCGCGATCAGCTTGCGGGCCGCGCGTTCGAGCACTCCCAGGCCGTTGCCCTGCGCCGTGTCTCCGGCCAGCTGGTGCAGCTCATCTGCGATAGCGAAGTCGAACCAGCGCCGCATGTAACGGCCCACAAACTCCATCGGCGCCATGCGCTGAATGCGATCCCGGTCTGCCTGCCACAGAGCCGAGTACTGCGTCGTTCCGCCCTGCGGCCGGGTCAGCGCTTCCGAGAGCTTGAGCTTGTCTCCGAAATCGAGATAGGTCAGCTTCTGCCGTTCAGAATCGAGAATCGCTTGAGCCGGTGTCGGGATTGACGACGCCGCCCAGGTTCGGCCCGGACTTCGCCTTGAGGTAGACGTGCTCCCAGAAGTAGCCCAGCTTGCCCTTGTCCTTGCCGGTGATGAAGAAGGCCGGCGCTGGACACTTCTTGCGCCACTCCCGGCGGCTCATCCGCCGCAGATCGGAGAGCGACAGCCGCATTCCTTCGTATACAACCCGGCCCTTCCGCAGCTTGACCTCGCAGACGCCGTGCGCCTTTCTTGGATCACCGCCGTTGCGTAAATCCTCAACCAGAAAGGTCCGGGCGCGCGGCACGGTCACCAGCGCCTCCCGAGCCCACTTGTGCGTAAGGTGCGAAGGGCACATCACCAAGGTTGTCGTTGGCCGCCCGTCGGCGAGAACATGGATCGCGCCCAGCGCCATGTACGTTTTGCCCGCGCCGCATTCGGCTACGATCCGCGCCGCTTTGGCTTGGCGCAGATACTTGGCGGTTCCGGTAATCGCCAGCGCCTGGGCCGGGAGCGCCTTGCGCAGCAGTGTTGCAATGCGCGGCGCCACTGGATCTGTTGTGCTCTGCAGAGGCGGGAATGTACTGAGGATTCGCGATCCCAATTCGTTGACGTTTGCGCGCAAGTACGAAGCAATATCGACTAGGCTCTCTTGGCTCATGCATGGAACCTCACGGCGAGTCTGTGGAGTTGGAGTGCAACTTCGAAATGGTCTGGCAGAAAAGCTATTGTCCGTCCTCCTCCCAAATCCCGCGCAGCATCTCGAAAAGCGAGTGCTTTGGCCACTTGACCGGCCCATTCTCTACGGGGAAAGCGATCGCTCCGGACTGCAGCGCCGTCGAGATCCAGGCGAGCATTTCATCGGCCGTGGCCGTGACCAGCACGGGTTCGCATCCGATGCCGTCGAGCGGCTGAAAGCGGCCCTCATTTTCTAGAATTCCGCAGATTTGCTCCGCCCACGCCGGCACTGCGGGAAGGCCGAGAAAGGTTGACAGCCACGCCCAGGTCTCGGCGGGAGCCTTGCGCGAAAGAAGCGTCCGGCCCACGCTTCCATTCGCGTGCAACTGCTCGGAGATGGTGATCAGATGCCGCACCGGGTGTCTCCGGCCCGGCAGGATCACCGAACCGCGATAGCACGAAGCGTGCTCGCCAAGCGTGATCTCCTTGATGGCGCTATCGGGAAAGGTCAGCGTGAAGTACGCCTTCTCGTGTACCGCTGCTGTGATCGCGCCGATGTCGGAATCGTTTCCGAAGACGCCGATGAGATGCGCCTGCTCGTCCTCTCCTATATAGGAGGAAACCCTGACGCGAATCCTGGTTGAAGTCTTCTCCGTAATGCGGTGGTACTCAAGCAGCCCGAGTCGCAGGTGCGCATTCTGCATCCGTTTCTTCCTCCTGCCGGATCGGCGTTTCGGTCAGCTTCAGCGTTCTGCCATCGGCATAGACCAACCGCAACTCATTGGCCCATCGCTCGCGGTGATGAACAATCTCGTTTTCCTCGTCGTGCTCGACGAAGGTGGTCACATGCTTGACCGATCGCCAGCGTGCGATGTGCCGGTCGCCGTCCTGTCCGAAGACGCCATTCAGCAAGCCGGCAGTGCAGAGCAGTCCGACATGGCCTCCATGCAGCGGCGTGATCGGCCGCCCTGTAGCCACGTCTTCATGCGGAGCGAGAAACGGCATGACCTGCTTCCACGCACCGGAGTGCGGCAACAGGTCTTCGAGCAGGTCGTAGGGCAGGCCGCGGTAGCTGAGCGATGTTTCTTCTGAAGGTGGAACTCGATACAGCTCACAGGCATCAGGCGCCAGCTCCGGCAACTCCTGAAAGCTGCCGTAGAGGCCGATGCGCTGCAGGTGGCGCTTGTTTGCGTCCACCGCCGCGCCGCGCGCGTTCGAGCGCACACCGAGCACGGCAATCTGCCGGAAACGCTCGGATTCCGAGTCGGTCATGCGGAAGAGGTTGAGATGCGTGAAGTGCGAACTCAGCAGTCCTGCGCAGTCCATCAACCGTTCGAAGGGGATGACCATCGCCAGAACGCCATCCATCACGAGCCAGCGATAGGTGTGATCGAGAAACAGCCGCTCCATGCGGTTGTTTGCCACCAGGCCAATCTCGGAGTCGTAGGGCGGATTGAGATAGAGCAGCGAAAAGGACTCCGGCTTGGCGACGGCATCGAAGGCATTGCCCTGAATGGTCTCGATGCCCTTCGATTGAGCGATTGCCGCCCGCTCGGCATCGAGCTCGACGCCGAAACGGCGCACATCTGCGCCCTGCGTGACGATTTCGAGCGCCGTTCCTTGCCCAACGCAGGGATCGACGACCGACGCCGGGCCGATAAACTCAAGCAGTGCGCGAAGCCGCGCTGCTTCGCTTTCCGGAAGCGGGTAAAATCCCATTTTCAGTCGCGCCATGTTCCTGGCCATGGTTCCTCCGTGGGCGATAAACTCTTGAATTTGAGTTGGTTGGTGTATTCTTCGGTGGGAGAGCCGAAAGCACCATGGTGAAAGATATTCTTACGGCAAGCCAACCAAGTCAGACAGTAGATTCGATCAATAAGCTGCTCGAAATCGTTGCGGAACAGACGAGGAGATGGCAGTTTGCGGAAGACGACCAAAATCGACCTTGGTTCCGCGGTCATGCATCGCTCGGATGGAAGCTTCAGCCATCGGGTCTTCGTGGACGTCAATGGGGGAAGCATACCTGCCAAGACGAGAATGAGAGCTTTGAGGAATTCCTCACAAAGGCGCCGGCACTCGGCGCCCCCGAATCGATTCGGTCGAACTTGTGGGATGGATATTTCTTAATGCAGCACTATGGAGTTCCTACTCGCCTCTTGGATTGGACTGAAAACGTGCTTGTCGCCACGTATTTTGCATTGGCGGCACGTCAGTGTGGCGCTGACGCCGCGATTTGGATGCTCGATCCGTATGAGTTGAATGAACGAAATGACGGATTCAGAAAAGATGAGGTCATCTCGCCCGGATTTATAGGGAACAAGGCGCGCCAGAGGAAAAAGATTGACAAGTGGCTACCTCTCTCCGCTAATCGCGAGAGCCATACGATACCACCAGAACCACTTGCGGTCTACCCGGCTTATTTCGCGCGAAGGATCGAAAATCAGAAATCTTGCTTCACTATCCACGGCTCGGAAGTGCGAGGTCTCGATAAGCTCTGGAAGAGAGGTGGACCACTGCTCCGTATAGTGATTGAAGGCCAGAATATTGCCAAGATCAGATCCCAACTCACCGATCTAGGAGTGGACGCATCCTCTGTTTACCCGGACCTCGACGGTCTCGGGATGCTGTTGGCCGCAAAATGGGGGCCGAAGAAACGCGATTTTCCGCATCACGGCGTATTTGTCCGGCTACGTCCTTCAAAGGTGCACACAGGGGGCATTGGAGCGTTCGCAATCAGGCCGATTCCGAAAGGCACCAACATCTTTGCAGGGGATTCCGACGTCCTCGTCTGGACAGCTCTTAGTGCACTCCCGAAATCTGGATCGTTGCGCAAACTCTATGATGATTTTGGGGTGTTCCGCGATGGGTGGTGTACTACCCCGCAGTCGTTCAATTCTCTTAGCCCGGGCTGGTATTTGAATAATTCAAATCGGCCGAATGTCAGATGTGATGAGAATCTCGATTTTATTGCTAATCGGGACATTCGAACGGGCGAGGAATTGACCGCCAATTACAGTAGTTACAGCAAGAGTCCCTAAAATCCTCCGGCGAGAAACGCACGGGCGGCGCTCAGGATGGCAGGGGCCACCTCATCAATCTCATTCTCGCGCATGAGGCGTAGCGGCACTCTGTCTCCCAGTTCCGGGTTCACGCCCGTCAGCCAGGCCTGCACGACGGCGGACGAATTGTGCTCGCTCAAGGCTCGCGCCACCTGAAATGCAAACCGCAACCGGCCCTCCGCACCGCCGTAGATCGCGCTGCCCGCGATCCAGCGATCGATCGCCCGCGCATCCTTGACGCCTCCGACATATGCGGTCAGTTTCCGCCCGACGATCTCGACCAGTTTCTCGACCACCTTCGATGCGGGAAACCGAAGCGCCTCCCGGTGGGCGAACAGGTCGGGCATGGAAAGTTCTGGTGTGTCCATGGCGGACCTCCTGATTGAGCTTCCACAAATGGCGATGAGCAGCGTTTCCTGTCGGGTTTATTACGCCGCTCTGGCCAATCCGATTCGCATGGTGGGTGTGAGATGCCGAGCCGATGCCGAGCCTGATTGCGGCCCCATTGGTGGCTGCGGCACTAGTTCGGCCAGAGGCCAAACAGAGATGTTGCCACACAGGGCACAACATCCCCCGCTTGAGTTCGAAACCGAGGCGCAACTCTCGCAGTAGACGGCTTCGACAACTGGAATGCTGACGAGGCTGCGCCGCGGACGCAGAATGCTGAGTTCTCCCATGATTTCCTCCCGGAACAAATCTCGGAACAGGGCCGCCCATTAGGCGACCTGCTCGCGAGCCACGGATTCAAGATCGTCGATCAGTTGCTTCAGCGCCGCCAGGTTCGGCAATTCGGTGACCGATGCGATCCTGAATCGCTCCGCCACGGCGAAGAACCGCGCTTCGCCGGCGATCTCAGCCAGTTGGCGCAGCCGTTCGAAGCCGCGCGCCGCAGCTTGCATCTTCTCGACGGTCTGCTTTTGCCTCTCGGCGTTCGGAATCGTCTGCGCGTCGGTGCTATGCCCTGCCCTTCGCAAAATCTCCGCGAAAATCGGCTCGCCCAGCGTCGCGCGAAAACCCTCGATCTCGGCCGTCAGACGCTGATCGACTGGGCCGCGCGTGTCGCCGCCCACGCCGTTCGCCTGCGCCAGAGTCATGCCCGGCGGCAGAGCCCACTCGGGCAGAGTGGGGATCGCCATCGGCTCGCCACGGGAGTTCAGCCGCACGCGGGTCTCCCCGAAACGGTAGAGATAGCGGCCCAGCCCGAAACAGGTACAGGCCCGCTTGAAGGCCTGAGCGTCCGCCGCCGTGACGGCGTTTTCGCGGTCGGCCCACTCCTCGCCGGTGCCGGTGTGGCTGCCCAGCCGCGTGATCGTCACGGCGGTGGCCACCAGCACTTTGCTGGTCACGATCGCCTTGCCCCGCTCCATGCGGCAGAGCGACGGCACGGTCGAGATCGTGTACTCGCGCGTCCATCCAGAGGGCGTGAAGAGTTCGTTGAGCCGGTCCGTATAGGCGCGCGGATCGGCAAAGGGCAGGATGACGCCGCTCCGGCCATAGTCGGAGGTGCGCATCACGCGCCACTTGATCAGCGCCGGATCGAACGGCGCTTCGAGTTGAGCGAAGAGCTTCTCGCGCTCGGCTTCCGTAAACTTTGTTGCGGCCATACCTCACCTCCTCTGGCTGGATGCTTGTGGCCCAGCCCCAAAAATGAAAGCGCCACAGAAGGCGCTTCCTGTAATCGCGTGAATAATTGGGTGTGTAGAGCTTACGCCGTTCTGGTCGTACTCACATCGAGAATCTAAAAATAATCAAAGAATCATTCCGGTCCTGAATGCTAAACGAACTTCGAGAGCCAGGGACGGACTGTGCAGGTTGGCGACGGTTGCTAGAGCCGAACCATTCCTATCCAGAGTCGCCGAGTGACTCGGCCTGTTTGCAACAACTGACGCTCCAATTTCCGTGCCGCCCGTCATATGGTGACGCAGAGACCGTCTTGGCCAAGCAGCGATTGCACTCTGTTACGGATTTGGCGAACTTCCTCCATAGGCTTCCCCTTGGAATCGCGGTGTGGCCAACGTTGCGTATATAGGGAATGAGAGGTTCGCCATTCAAACATTCTCGGGTTCAAGTTACCTACAACCCCGTTTTGCGGGAACATCAGCGGGCTCGACCCAAGCAGTCTGAGAACAGGCTCCCACGCTCCACTGGGAATACTGCACGATCAAATCCATCGCCAATCAGATTCAGGGTCAACCTGAAGGCGAGCTGCCCTACTGAGGCTCTTCAGGATTCTGTTGCGGATGAAGTGCCTTACCCACATGCCTTGCGGAGGTACCCAGCGCATGTTTGGTGTGCCTATAGCTCTTCTGAATTGCATTGCCAGTATCGTCTTGTGCAACCGAAATAGCCACGTCCGTGGAGGTTCCCGCTTTGGAGAGGGATGACGTTGTGTGGCTGGCGCCGCCTGCCAACACCTGCTCAGTGGAGCTACTTTTGGCAATGATCCCCTGAGCGGGATGCCTTCCGGCGTTAAACCATGCTATGTCCGTATCCGGCATTTGGTTGAGACGAGCGATCGGCTCAGGCGGGAAGTTTGTGTGGCTCATTTTGTCCAAGAGCGGCCATTCGCTCGATGCGATAAAGACAGAACCGTTCATGGGATGGCCGGGCTCACCGAGATTGATGATCCTGCCGGGGCGAAGTGCCACCATATCGACGCACTTGTCTGCGCCACACCCGGCTTGGCAGAGCGTCTCATTCAAGTAAGAAGCGTGCTTGCCCGGCGAGATCCAAACCCTGGCGCCGTTCTCCTCGGCGTGGAGCGTTGAGGCACGCGTAATCTGGCTCACGTCGCATACTGTGTTCTCGTGGGCCGCGGCATACCAATAGATGGCCTTCCATTTTGCGGAATCGAGATTGCGGTCCGATGCGCTCACCAGTACAGCCACATGCTCCGTGTCGAGAGGATGCCCGTGAGGCCCGCAGTCGCGCCTCCAGAGATGATAATAGTGAATCTCCGCAGCCGGGAGATCTTCGCTTGAAGGCTTTGCCGGAAACACCTGGCCGTAGATGGTCCCGTCTTCGGCTTTCAAGGTGGGAGTCTTCATATTCGGCGCAAACTCCGCGGGAATCTCTGAGCAGTCATTCCGTGCGACCATGAACGTCGGAGCAAACTGAATCAAGAGAGCCTGCTCCAGCGTATCGCTCATGCCGTCATGGTCGGAATCAATGGCGAATTGTGCCTTCTGCTCAGGCCCCTGGGCGGCTGCGTTGCGCGATATCGTGGGGGAAAGCAATGCGATGATAAAAAGGAGGGGAGCGGAGCGCATGAGGGTTCTCATTTATGTCTTTCTGCCTCCGATCTGCTAAAGACAGTTTACGCCCCGTGCAGGATGAGAAGCATAACCTGCCCTATTCCCGCGAAGTCCTCTTTTCGCCTAGTTCGACGGACCTGCTCGGGCTTGGCGGGATTGAAGTCGGCTCACACCCCGTTTTTCAAGCGGCTCGGCTCAGCGGTTGGGTTGGCCGCTTCGGAGCGATTTCCAGATCGCCAATAAAACAGGCGCTGGCCGGCTCACTGGCGCATCAACCTAACCCCTTCGGCTTGATAATTCTGATTTGCCAACTCTCGCTCCGCTCTTGACTCCGTTTAGCTTCTCCCCTTGCCAACACTAAGGTTCCAGGTTGTTGAATGGGGAAAAGTTCTACCTGCACTCCAGGTTTGCGGGAAAGGATTCCGCTAGAACCCCTCCACGCTTTGCCTAGCCGGTCCGAAGCCATGAAAATGCGCCCGGCAGTAAGTGGCCCAAGTACACGATAGTGGCCAACCGCGGCTAATCCCATTGACGCGATGCAGCCACACCGCTCGCAATCCGGGTCTCCCCCGAACTGGCAAGGCGTGACCCGTCTCGTGAGATCGGCGGAAATGGTTTCAGTAGTTCTCGCAAAGATGCATTCCTTCGGACTCTTCGGAGGAAACTCCATCTCCCGAATGACTGCTTCCGGCATGTCGAGGGTGCAATACTTGAGCCGCAATTGCCGTAGACCAGCGATTGTGGAAGCCCTTTGCGCTGGCGTCAATATTTCCGGATCGGTGGCGCCGCGCTGAGGAGTAAAAATACTGAACCACACCTTTGCAATCTCTGGTTGGCTGGTCCAGAACCGGAGGAATTCATCGAGGTAGCCGGTGCGCTCTGCAATTTGCGCCGTGATTGTGCAGTGAATGGTTACCCTGGCCCCTTTGATGTTCTCGAGGATGCGGTCATAGGTAGCTGGTTTGCGCCGCGCATCGTGTTCCGGTTGCAGGCCATCGACCGATATCACGACATTCAGTTTCTTAAAGTTCATCCACGCAGCAGGGATCACCCTGAACGCGCTGGTGACAACCTGCGTATGCACGCCGCGGTTCTCGATCTGCGGCAACAGCAATTCGAGTTCACGGTACCGAACCAGCGGATCACCGCCTACCAGAGAGACGTGGAGTGGCTTATGCTCATCGATCAGCGCCAGCACCCTATCAACCAACTCATCACCTTGGAAATCGGAGAGTTGTCGCAGTTGCCGTGCGCCTCCGAGATGTGCCGGATCAAAGGCATAGCATCCAGGGCACCGCAAGGGGCACTCCTTGGTGATTTCGATTGAAAGCGAAGGCGCGCGACCGGCCAGAATCCTGGCCCATGCGTGAAAGACTTCGGATTTCTTCATTACCTCTCCACATCAGACGCGGTGGGATGAGTGGAAATCAACGGCCCGTGAACGGCTCTGTAAGAGCCATTCATTATGGGTGCCCGGAGAGGTAATGGATCAGATCTGAAGGGGGAGTGAGTACATGCCTAAAACTGGACTGGACACTCGCTCGTTACGGAAAGCTGAGATGGTATCACTTCGCGTAGTTCTAGCCAATACAAAGTCGTGGCAGATGAGTGAGAACAGATGCCGAACAGCGACCAACAGATCGACACTCTGCTTGCAAAGCCGAGCAAGCACAAGTACAAGGCATAGGGTTGTCAGTATCGCGAGTGCGGTAAACTCAAAGTCCTGACCGCCGTGCAGAAAATGATCCCAGGTCCAAATTCGTTCCGTCAAGGGCATGGTAATCAACGAAACAGCGATCACTATCAGCAGAAGACGACCGATCCGCGCATATATTCGCGCCGTACATGCGAATGCAGTGGGGTCTAGTCTGCTCGTGTTGGGAGTGTGATTCAAGAATCCTATCGCCCTGTTTTGAATATACGCTTTTCCGGGGTTTGGGGTTCAAAGGCCCTGAATGTCCGTTTCATGGTTCCGCCCCCACACCGCCCATTACGAATTACAGTTTTGCCGCAGGTCAAATTCCGGAGTACGTACAACATATGACGAATTCAGCACGGAATAGTTACCTGCTCAATGTAGATCCGGGCGCTCCGCAGTCTTAGATTGACGAGAAATCGCCAACCCACTCGTCGACAGGTCGGCCGGAGGTCAGTCCTGCCCGTTGCCATCCTGACTCATGCACCTTCTTGGAAAACCGCGTCAACTCATATCCCCGAAGGACCACGGGCATTGCCCGAATTGATCAGTACGGAACTTCCTCCTGCGTGATCTCCGGTTCCTCGCTGAACTCAGTTGGCGCAAATCCCTGATCGCTGACGTAGTGCTCCACATCGTCACTGCCGCCATCGGGCGGTGGTGACAGGAGGCTGACCTCCGTTACGACGATCTCGGAGCGATACCGGCGCTGGCCGGTCTGCCGGTCGTCCCAGGAGCGCGTCCGAAGCGTGCCTTCGATGTAGAGCCGCGATCCCTTGCGAACGTAATCGCGCAGGATCTCGCCGACCCGCTGGTAGCCGACCAGGTTGTGCCACTCCGTGTGTTCCTGCCAATCACCGTGGATGTCCCGGTACCGCTCGCTGGTGGCAAGCGACAGGTTGACGATTGTGCCCGTGCGCAGGATGTGGACCGACGGGTCTTTACCGGCGCGGCCCAAAAGAATGACCTTGTTGACGCTCTTGCCCATTTTGTTTCACTCCTTCTCATTAGTCGTGGTCGTAGACAGAATCGAGCGCTTGTCGTCGGTCGATCTCGACGTACTTGTCGTTGGCATAGCGGTAGAACCTTCCTGTCGCCGCGTCGATGTTCAGATAGCGCCGCGTCAGGCGGTGCTTGTAGAGCACGATGTCGCCGGCCTTGCCTATAAACATGAAGTCCTCTGCATAATCCGATGGAATCGCGTTTTCAAGAGGCCGCCAGTCGGGCTTACCAACTTCGATGGCGCGCTTCATAGCTCACCGCCCTTGTTCGAGGCCGGACCCACGGCGATGTGCGTATGCTTGCATCCCAGGCAGGTGACTGCGCCAGTGATCTTGCGAATCGCCTCGTTGAATCGCTCAGGTAGAACGAGCACCTCGCCGGCTGCGGTGTAGAAGACCGGCGCAACCGTTCCACACAGAGCCTTGTTCTCCGTATTCCAGAGTTCGACGGCGAGCGTTCCCTGATGTCCGCGGAAGACGGGCGCCGTGGCGATTGCCGGGCGCGTGTGGCCTTCATCGGTCTTCAGCCAAAGCCGCGTGATGGCCAGTTCATAGGTTTGGCCGATACGCAACACCTCGATCCGCACCAGTTCCGGCGCGATCACGATGGCGTGGCGGCCGTTACCGGAGATCGAATCGATCTGTTGCAGCCACGGCGCCGGGTTCCCATCGGCGTCGAGATAGGCGCAGTAGCGGCCCATGTCGGCAACCGCGCCGCCGGACTCTACGCCCCGCAGCACATACCGTCGCGCCAGATGCTGGTGCTCGATTGAGACGCTCGGCTGGCAGTAGATGCCGCGCTTCTCCAAGGCGCGAAGAGTCTGCTGTGGAAGCGACAGGCCGTACCGCGCGTAGCGGTTGGCGTTGTCTGTGGGGATTTTCGCTCGACTAGTCATTGGCAGCGCCTCCTCAGACCGCGACCTTGCGGCGGATCGGCTGACCCAGCGCCGCGCGAATCTCTTCCTTCGTGCATCCGGCCCAGCACTTGTAGAGGCGGGGATTTCTGATCTGAATGGCGAGGTTGTCGCCCGTTCGGTCGTGTCCGGACTGGGCGCACGCTGGGCAACGCGCCCACCAGTTGCGGCTGTCCTTGCGCGTCGCGCGCACGTAGTCGAGAATCCGGAACTCGGTGTGAAGCGGCGCTGAAGCGGGCGGGATATAAGGTTGGGCAACAACCGGCCGGTAGGCTTCCGGCAGCGTCATGCCGTGGATGAAGGTCCTCAGTTCCGCCTCAGTGAGTTTCTTCAGACCGTCAAGATAATCGAGTTGAGCCTCCGGTGTGAGGGCAGCCTCGTAGAACCAGTACCTCTGGTTTGTCTTGCGATGCACGCCAAGCGGCGCGCGGATGGCGTTGCCGTATTCGCCGTCCTCGATCTGGTCCTGGCGAGGGAAAACCTCGATGCCGTCATTGAGGCCGCCGCCTTTGACCGGAACGCCGAGCCGCAGGGCGAGGTTGTAAATATAGATGCGACACTCGGACGCCAAGAGCGGCGCATCGGCGAAGATCCAAAGATGGCCGCCGCGGCGGGATTGTTCGAGCGCGGCCTCGACGCCATCCTGCTTCAGTTCCCACTGCAATTGGAAGAGGGCCTCGACAGCGCCGTCAAAGTCGGCGTCGATGGCGACCCACTTCGAGCGCTGTGTCTCCGGGTTGATGGCATAGAGGTTGATGGTGATGTCGCCGTTCAGGTGCATGCGCACCACGTCGGCATCGAGGGGCTTCGGCTTCTTGGTCTGCCAATCCCGCGCCAGGTAGTACGGAACCGAACCGTTGGGCAGCGGATGGGCAGCCTGCATCCCGTAGGCGCGCCGGTTGACGAAGAGCTTGATGAACCGGTCGGCCGTCTCGCGGCTTACACAGAAGGTCGTATACATGGATCTCGCTCCTTCCTGAAGTTCTGTGTTTGTACCCCGGTTCCAGAACTCGGTCAAATCGGTGGCGTGCCGGCTGGATGGCTGTTTGCGGGTGAGAAAAAATGACGGCCCGGAGCGTACACCGGGCCATCAAAGCAGCGACGAGGTTGGGGTCCTTCAGAAGTGGTGGGCGAAGCGCAGCCGGCTGTGCTTGAAGTCCGGCGCGGGTTTGCGGTTGGTGGCGAAGGTGTTGGGTTCGGTGCGGAGGCCGGGAAAGGCGGCGGCCTCGGCCAGTGCGTAACGGGTTGCGAGCGAGCGAATACGGCCAGCGGATAGGCGCATGAGATTCCTCCAGGTTGTGATTGGGATTTGTTGGGTGGGTGGTGTACGACAGGGTGAGGCGGTTAGGCGACTGCCAACTGCAACTGGGAGAGCAGCAGGCCGGGTTGCTCGACGTAGCTGAACAACTTGTATTCGGAGAAGACCCGGTCGAAGAGTTCGGAGGTGAACCGGTCCTCGCAGCCCTCGAAGGAGAGCATGTACCAGTCTTGCCCGATCCCGCAGGCCCTTCGAGCAGCAGCGGTTTCTGCATCCTGGCCGCCAGATAAACGACCTTGATCATCACCGGATCGATGAAGTAGCCGGTTGCTGTAAGCCGGGCCGTCAATTCCTCGCAGGACTCGAACATCCACAGCTCCTTCGCCTTGCGCTGTTGGAGAATGCGTCAGAACCAGAACTCGGTCAAATCAACGCGCCTCGATTATGTGATTTGACTCGAAAGCCTCCAGGATTTGACCGAATTGCACATCGGATAGAAGATGCGCTTCTACTGAGGAAGCCTCAGATTCGACTGCCTTGGGTGGGACTTCAAAGATGTCCGCAGAGGGAAGAAGATATGACGATACTGGAACAGATTGAGCAGCGCTCTTCAGCTTTGAAAGTAAACGAGTTGGCAGAAATGCTTCAGGTCACCCCACAGCATATTTACCGAATGGCGTCGTCGGGGCTTATTCCGTGCTTCCGAATCGAGAACGCCATCCGCCTGGATCCCAAGGAAATTGCCAACTGGCTGAGAAGCAAGCAGCCGCAGGCTGTTCGCACTCGACGGTTGCGTGCAGCCTGAACGGCAGGCTTTAGTTGGGAGCTACGTTGGACTCTGAACCAGCATCGGCCGGGTTTTGAAGTGCAGAGGCGGCCAGTCCTGCCATCGCACTCTTGTCGATGATTTCGTGCATTCCCTGCCGGCCGACGTATTTGAGGTACACCATTGTTGACGCCAGATCGCTGTGTCCAAGCCATTCCTGGAGCGTGCGAATGCTGACCCCCTCCTCAAGGCTTGTCGTGGCAAAGGTGTGGCGAAATTTGTGAAGAAACCATTTGCCGCAGTATGGCCCCTCGTTGCATTTGTTGCCGTACTTCGAATTGCAGCGTCCGCAATTCAGCCCCGCGCGCCAGGCAATCCTCTTCAGTTTGTTCTCAAGTTTCTTGTCAGGCTGTCCCTCGGAGGTCGGAAAGACTAGATCATTCCGGTTGAATCCCGTTTGGCGACTCTTGTACTCGCGCAATGCATCGAGGAGGGCGGCCGGTACCGGAATCTCCCGCTCCTCCTTGTCCTTCGGCTTGAAGCCAAGTTGCTTCTTTGCCGTCACCCGAACGCACTTTCGATTGAAATCGATGTCGGACCAGGTTGTGTATCGAACCTCCTTGTCACGCTCTCCAGTGAGTAGAAAGAAGAGGTAGCGAATCTTCTCCTCGGCGTTGCAGGCACGAAAGAGCGCCTCCAGGTCCTCCGGCTGGTACATCTCCCGCATATTGGTTACAAAGCTCGGCTTGTCCCGGCCATGCAGAAGCCCTGTGATGCCGTTTAGCCTCAACCATTGCTGCACGATTCCGATGCGGTTATAGACTGTGCGAGCTTCATTGCCGATCGAATAGAGATGACGCATGAACTCGAGGCAGTCCTTGCGATCAATCTCTTTCACATATTCTTTTTTACAGGTGTCGCGGAAACGATAAAGCACGTTACGGTATTCTTCGTAGGTTTTTGGCTCCCGCTGCGGAGGCTCGACATCCTTGAGGTAGGCTTCGATCGCATCTTTGATACCCACTCCGTTTTCGGACGAAACGACTGAATGATTCAGCTGCGCCGGTTCTGAAGCTTCTTCCCTTCGACCGCGGTGGGGATGGTTTTGCCGAGGCGGAGCCGCCAGCAACTTCGGCTCCTGCAGAGTTGGGAGCACCGATTTGTCGTCCAAGGTGATGACGGTTGCCAGGCGGGCGCGTAGAGCCTGGTCCACTTTTTCCCGAATGTATGATTCAATACCCGTCAACAGAAGCTGTTCTGCGCCTGAGGCTGACGGAGCATCAATGCAGATTCTGTCCTCATTTTCTGTGCGATCTGCCGGTGCCGAGGGCCGAGAATGCACCAAGGTCCGAAATGAATCCAGGGTAATGCCCGTTTTGCGGGCTTCGAGTTCCAGCGATTTCAATCGTGCCCGTTCGAGGACTTCCGAATGGTTTGGAATCGCTTCACGCTGCCGGCGGCCCCCTTCGCGCCATTCGAGGTAGTAGACTCCCTCGGTATGAATCTCGATGTGGCCGCCGACGCGCACCCGATCACGCAGGCGTCCGTTGGACTCACGCACGATCGGGCAGAGTTGCCAGCCTTTGCTCGTTCGGACTTTCTTGAGCACATTGACCTGTGCTCCACGGCGAGCGGAATCCACTGGACGCGGCATGGGCGGGATTGTCCGTCCTTCTCGGATCTCGCGCAAAAAAGCGCGGCGAAGTGGACACCACAATGGACACCAAAACCGCTGTTTTGTGGACACCATGGTGGACACCATGGCGATAAATCATTGATTTAAAAGGACTTGGTGCCGAAGAAGGGACTCGAACCCCCACACCCTTGCGAGTACGTGGACCTGAACCACGCGCGTCTGCCAATTCCGCCACTTCGGCACGAGAGACAGCTCAGGCGATTCGCCTTGAGCAGGCAGCTATCCTGAGTCTCGCAAATGCGGAATCAGGTGTCAAATTCTGCGCATGGACTGCGCATGGACGCGGGCCGGGGTTTCTCGCCCCGGCCATGGCATTCGATAGGGGTTAAACGAGCTTTGCGTCCAGTGTGATCTCGGTATTGTTGGCAAAGAGCTTGGAGATCGGGCAACCGGCCTTGGCGTCGGCGGCAGCCTTGTCGAAGGCTTCTTTGGTTGCGCCCGGAACGCTGGCGGTCGTCGTGAGCGCGATGCGGGTGATGGCGAAGCCCGCGTCGACCTTGGCCAGGGTGACAGCCGCCTGGGTTTCGATTTTCGCCGGCGTCAGGCCCGCACCGCCCAACTGCGCGCCCAGAGCCATGGAGAAGCAGCTCGCATGAGCCGCCGCGATCAATTCTTCCGGAGTGGTTCCGCTCGCCGCTCCTTCAAAGCGCGTGGCGAACGAATAGTTGGCATTATTGAGCACGCCCGTTGCAGTCGAGATCGTGCCTTTGCCTTCCTTCAGTGAACCTGTCCAAACCGCACTTGCCTTGCTTGCCATAATTCCTCCTTGGGTGATTCAGAATCCCGTTGGTTTTTGGTTGGGTTGCCGCGAGCGCCGTTCTGGCGAGCGCCGTTCAAGTTGAGCCGTTCAAAGGGAAGACCATGCGGGGCCCGGCACGAAGCCATCGGGCGCCTGCCGGAATGCCACGGAGCAGACGGCCTCTCTTCCATGCTAATCTGTCGGGCATGTTGCCGGAGCGGCCGCGCGCCCTGAATTCCAACTTTGATCCCGATCCCGCGCCCGAAATCACACAAAATGGCGCCGCAGAACCCGGCCTTGAGGCGCAGCCGCCCGACACCCGTATCGATCACCATTGCCAGATCTGCCCAACCTGCGGCCATCGCTTGACCGGACACCACTGCAAATTGGTCTGCACCCATTGCGGCTATTACATGAGCTGCGCTGACTATTACTGAAAACAACGCGCCCAGACGAACTGCACATCGCGGCGCATCGTACCCAGGCCATCGTGCCAACAGCAAGACTCGCAACGTCTCATTCGCTCAAGCAGATTGAACGTCAGAGCGTCTTCCGGCCGGGCAAAGGCGCGATGGCATCGAGCGGCGCCGAGGGCAGCAGGCGAGCGCGCGTAAGCACCTTGCGCGCCAGGCCCGTGAGAGCCATTCCCGCGGCCTCGCGCAGCGGAACCCAGCGGCGCTCGCCGCCTGTCGCCGTCAGAACCTCCACGTCGTCCTCAAAAACGGTGCGGATGCGCACGTAATAGTTGACCTGCATGATGGCGTGGCGCAGCGTCATGCGCAGCTCCCCTGCGGGAACCGCGGGATCGAGCAACGCGGGCAGCTCCCACATTTCCGGCATCACCGTCACTTGCGCGGGCCGTTGTTCCAGCAGCACTTCGCGGCCGCCGAAAATTTGAGTGTCGGAACCGCGTGTGCTCGGGCTGCGGCGCTCTTCGCGATCCCGCCCCGTGCGTACAGAGAGGGCGTAGGCCACTACGCGGCTCATCATTGGCGCCCGCCGCGGCACCTGGTGCTCACCGCGCGTCTTGCACTCCGCGGCCAGCGGGCACACCAGGCATTGCGGATTGCGTGGCACGCAGACCGTGGCTCCCAACTCCATGACTGCCTGGTTGAAATCGCCTGGCCGCGCCGGATCGAGAAGCCGGCCGGCCATTTGCTCAATCTTGCGCCGCAGTTGAGCGCCGACGGCTTTGCTGCTGCCTGCCTCCCATCCGGCCACGCGGCACAGCACGCGCTCTACGTTGCCGTCCACAACCGCTACCTGCTCGCCGTGAGCGATGCTGGCAATCGCCGCCGCCGTGTAGGCGCCGATGCCGGGCAGAGAGCGCAAATGCTCCGCGCGCTCCGGCAGGTTGCCCCCGAAATGCGAGGCCACAAACTGCGCCGCCTTGTGCAGCATGCGCGCCCGGCCGTAGTAGCCAAGGCCGCTCCACAGCGCCAGAACCTCCTGTGCGTCGGCAAGGGCCAGCGAGACCAACGTGGGGAAGCGCGTCATAAACAACTGATAGCGATTGACGACAACGGCCACTCGAGTCTGCTGCAGCATGATCTCAGAGACCCAGATCGCGTAGGGATCGGCACTGTGCCGCCATGGCAGGTCACGGCGGTTGCGCGCGTACCACTCAAGCAAACGGCTGCGCAGCGCGGCGACCTTTGCCGGATCGGCGTCGAATTTCGGCATGGGGTCAGATTACGGCATGAGGCCGGCCACTCGCGCAATTCGTACAGCAGCCGGGAGCCCCATCAGCACGAAAAGAGGGATGCCCCCTTGGCGCGTTCCCGTTCGTGCGCCAAGGGTGGATAGCGCAAACCTCAACTCGCCTCATTAAATTCACCACAAATCGAGGTTGCCCCGTCCTTGCGGCTTTCTTTAGTTGCAAGGGTGGGATCGCACAGCCCCGCCTTTATCCCAGCAGCTCCCCGGCAATCTTTGGCGCCGCTTCGAGCGCCGCCTCGATCTGCGACTGATCTTTGCCGCCGGCCTCGGCAATCTCCGGCTTGCCGCCACCGGAGCCGCCCACCAGCTTGGCGACCGCGCCCACCAGCTTGCCCGCCTGAATGCGCTTCACGAGGCCCGGCGTCACGCCGGCAATGATGGCCACTTTGCCCTCGGGCTGCGCGGACGCCAGCACCACCACGCCCTCGCCCAGCTTCTGCTTCAAATTGTCGACGAGAGTCCGCAACTGGCCACGCTCCAGTTGATCGGCGCGATGCGTCAGCACCTTCACGCCCTTAACATCAACAGCGCGGGCCACAGATTCGTCCAGCCCGCCGGCCACCGACTTCATGCGCATCTCTTCCAATTCGCGGCGCAGGCGCTTCATTTCTTCTTCTTGTGCGGCCAGCTTCGCGCGAAGTCCGTCGGAAAGATTGCCATCGGCCGAAACCACCTGCGAAGTAAACTGCGCCAGCTCAAAGTCGCGCCGGAACGTGTCGAGCGAGCCCATCCCGCTGATGGC
The DNA here is from genome assembly GCA_963848805.1 of uncultured Acidobacteriaceae bacterium. Classification (GTDB taxonomy): domain Bacteria; phylum Acidobacteriota; class Terriglobia; order Terriglobales; family Acidobacteriaceae; genus Telmatobacter. The sequence continues at coordinate 29,370 of CAWKFD010000033.1, forward strand.
CTCGATGCGCCGCACGCCCGACGAAACCGACTCCTCGCTGGTCACCTTCAACAATCCGATCTCGCCCGTGGCCGCGGTGTGCGTTCCGCCGCAGAGCTCGGTCGAGAAACCATCCGAGAGCTTCACCACGCGCACCTTGTCGCCGTACTTCTCGCCGAAGAGCGCCATGGCGTGGTACTCGTTCACGGCCACGTCGATTGGCACGTCTTCCAGCGTCTCGACCTTCGCGTTGGCCAGCACCTCGCGGTTCACGATATTTTCTATCTCTTGGAGTTCTTCATCGGCGACTTGAGCAAAATGCGAAAAATCGAAGCGCAGCCGCTCCGGGTGCACCGCCGATCCCGCCTGCTTCACGTGCGTGCCCAGCACCTGGCGCAAGGCCGCGTGCAGCAGATGCGTACCGGTATGGTTGCGGCGGATCGCGTTGCGGCGGTCGCCGTCCACTACGGTCCGCACCCTGTCGCCAACCGCAAGGTCCTGCTTGAGCACAGCCTTGTGCGCGCGGACTCCTTGAACTGGAAGAATGCAGCCTGTAATCTCGGCGATAGTTTCGTTGCCGTCGTTCGAGGTGAACCAGCCGAGATCGCCGACCTGGCCGCCGGAGTCGCCATAGAAGCTGGTGTGGTCGAGCACGACCTCGACCTCGTCGCCCGCCTTGGCAGCGGGCACGCCCACGCCGCCCTTCACGATGGCGAGAACCTCGCAGTTGGTCGAAGTGAGCTGCCGGTAGCCCTCGAAGACGGTCTTCGGCAGGTCGCGGAAAGCGGGACTGGCCGTCTTCTGGCTGCCGCTTTTCCATGAAGCGCGCGCACGTGCCTGCTCCTCGGCGCGAGCAGCTTCAAATCCCTCCTGATCGAAACCAATTCCGGCATCACGAGCCGCATCAACCATGAAGTCCAGCGGCAGGCCGAAGGTTTCGTAGAGGTGGAAGGCCTTGTCTCCCGTAAACTCGCCCTGCATTTCCTCGTTGAGGCGACTCAGGCCAATCCTCAGCACACGGTCAAACTGTTTCTCTTCCGCTTCGACCACTCTTGCGACGCGAGAGGCGGAATCGACGAGATCGGGATAAGCGCCTTTCATTTCATCGCGGACCGCGTAGACCATCTCAAAAAGAAATGGCTTTTCCTGCCCCAGCGAACGTCCATGCCGGATGGCGCGCCGCAAAATTTTCCGGAGCACGTATCCGCGCCCTTCATTCGACGGCAGCACGCCGTCGCTGATCAAAAACGTTGCCGCGCGTGCGTGGTCGGCGATGATGCGCAAGCTTGCCGCATCGTCGTCTGCAGTCCGGCTCTCCCGCTCAATAGCAGCCTCGCTCACTCGCCTACCTGTTAGCTCCCCCGCGCGGTCGATAAGCGGCGTAAACAAATCCGTCTCGAAGTTGGAGACCTTGTCCTGCAGCACCGCCGCCACGCGCTCCAGCCCCATGCCTGTGTCAACGCAGGGCGCGGGCAGCGGGGCGAGCTTGTAGGTTGTCTTGCCCGCGGCGTCCGTCACCGCCGAGCGGTCGAACTGCATGAAGACCAGGTTCCAGATTTCAACGTAACGGGCTTCGTCCTTGCCGAACGGGAGATCCACGCCGGGAGTCTCGGCGGCCTCGATGCCCATGTCATAGAAGATCTCCGAACACGGTCCGCAGGGCCCGGTCTCGCCCATCTGCCAGAAGTTGTCCTTCAGTCCGTATTGAAAAATCCGGTCCTTCTGGACGCCTGTCTCAATCCAAAACTGTTCGGCCTCGTCGTCACGCGGGACGTTCCACCCCGGGGAGTCCGCGCCCTCGAAAATCGTCACGTAGAGCCGGTCTTTGGGAATGCCCATCCACTCGGGGCTGGTGACCAGTTCCCAGGCAAACTTGATGGCGTCACGCTTGAAGTAGTCGCCGAACGAGAAGTTGCCCAGCATCTCGAAGAACGTATGATGCCGTCGCGTAAAGCCCACATTTTCAAGATCGTTGTGCTTGCCGCCGGCGCGCACGCACTTTTGCGAAGTGGTCGCGCGCTTGTAGTCGCGCTTCTCCGCGCCCAGAAAGAGGTCTTTGAACTGGTTCATGCCCGCGTTGGTGAACAGCAGCGTGGGGTCGTTCAAAGGCACCAGCGAAGAAGAGTGCACACGGCGGTGCCCCTTCGACTCAAAAAAGCTTAGAAACAGCTCGCGTATCTCGTTTCCCGAGCGATATTGCATGGCTTCTTTAGTGTAATTGGCGGCGCTCACAGGACACGGACCCAACCCACGTACTGTCCTCCTGAGCGCAGTTTGGCGTGCAATCGGCACGATTGCACAACAAACAAGTCGAAGGATCTGCGGTTGCTTCTCCTCCTTTCACACGGTTGCCCCATCCAAGCTTTGCTTGGGTGGGTTCGCTGCTGACTCGCTGTCTTCATTCCTTCTCTCATAATCGTTCCTTGAGGTTTGCAGTTAATTTCCCCCTTGCGGCGCATACTGTTCCCATAAGTCTCGATCATGTCCACGCGACGGCTCGCACCCGCCGCCTTCTCATTTCTCGATCCTGAACAACGCCGGCTGACATATCGTCCGATAAGTTCTTCTTTTCAAATATGGCGGGATATACCGTATCCGTAACTCCTTTGTTTTGAAATATGGAGATATGGGATATAGGGAGGGGGGGATACGATACATTTCGGTACGGACCGGGCGGATCCCCGACGAAAAAGACCGGGAGCATCTCCGGCACTGCAAGCTACAGGGCCACAGATAATTCACTCCTCGTCGTGCCCCTCGGCCTCGAGATTGTCCAGCGCGGCGAGCGAATCGTCGGACACGTCCCACTGGCGCAGGATTTTGTAGATCGTCCCCGTCGAAAACCCCGCCGCAACCAGCCGCCGCATCGCGCGCGCGGTCTCCTTTTCGTTCCTGGGTTTCGAGATGCGCTTGCGTTCCAGATGCTCGCGGGCAAGTGTCTCTTCGTTGGCCTGGCCATAACGCGATTCTATGACCTCGCTCACGACCTCAGGAGCTACGCCCCTCTGGGCAAGAGCCTGCCGTACCCGCCGCTGCCCCAGCTTCTCGTTCTCCTGGCGCAGCCGGGCGTATGTCTCGGCAAAGGATTGATCGTTGACGTAGCCGTGCTCTTTGAGCCGCGCAACTACGGCCGCAACCGCCGCCTCGCCCCGCGCGCCCGGCTCAGCCCGTGAGCTCATCAGCCGCCGCAACTCGGCTTCGGAGCGCATCTGCCGTCCTAGCGCCTTGACAGCGTAGTCATAGAGCCCGGCCTCGCTGAGATGGGCTTTCGGCTTCGCGGATTTGCGGGCAAACACCATAGAGGTTGACTCAGATCCTTGCTATCCCACCCTTGCCACAAAAACAAAGGCGTGGCAAGGATGGGGCACCCAAGATTGTTGCTGACAACCGATCACTGATCACTGACTGCCGGCCTTCGTCCACTGGTCCACCCAGTCGTTCACCGTTTTCCACCAGAGCTGCGAATCTTGCGGCTTCAACACCCAGTGGCCTTCGTCGGGAAAATACAGCATCTTCGACGGCACGCCGAGCAATTGCAGCGTGTCAAAGAGCTGAAACCCCTCGCTCACGTCGAGCCGGTAGTCGAGCTGCCCGTGAACCACTAGCGTCGGCGTCTTGAAGTTTTTCGCGTAGAGCGACGGCGACCATTTGCGGTAGGGATTCTCCGAGTCCGGCTTGCCGTAGTAATCCCATGGATGGCCCCCTGTGGTCCTTGGAGATTTGAATTCCCAGATATTGAACCAATCCTCCTCCGTCGTCCCAAACGCCGACTCCGCGTTGAACATGCCGTCGTGCGAAACGATGCACTTGAAGCGGTTGGTGTGGCCCAGCATCCAGTTGGCCATGTAGCCGCCGTAGCTCGCGCCCAGCGCGCACTCGCGGTCCTTGTCAATAAATGGGTAATGCTGCTCGGCGTAGTCGAGGCCCTGCATGAGATCGGTGAAAGGCTTGCCGCCCCAGTCGCCGTTAATGGCGTCGATAAAAGCCTGGCCGTAGCCCGTCGAGCCGCGGAAGTTGATCATGACAACAACGTAGCCGCTGGCAGCAAAGAGCTCTGGGTTCCAGCGATAGCTCCAGTCGTCGCCCCACGCGCCCTGCGGGCCGCCGTGGATGAGAAACTTCACCGGATATTTCTTTGCGGGATCGAATCCCGGCGGGCGGATCAGAAAGCCTTGCACCTTCGTACCATCGGACGCCGTGAACCAGAAGGATTCCATCTTGGGCAGATCGAGCTGGGCGAGAAGGGCGTCGTTGATGTGGGTGACAGGATGGAATTCAACGGATCCAGGCCCGCTCGGTCCATACTCTCCTTTAGCATTTCGCTCTTCTCTCTCGATGGAATCTTCTGTTTTCAAGAGAAGAGATATAACCTCGCTCGGTTGCCGAACTGTCATCCGCGAGGCCAAGAGCACATCTCCAGCCGTGGAGACCAGAAGGTTTGAAAATTCGCCATCGTATATGGAAATCAACTGTGTGATTTTCCCGTCAAGACCAGCCGATGAAATAGGTGCCGATCCTTGCGCCTCGGAAACCAAGTAGATTGACTTGGAGTCCTGTGCCCACTTGAATTCGTCTACCCAGAGGTCGTACAAGTCGTCGCTTGGAAATAGCGGTTCTCGGCAGCAGCTCGACGGCTTGGGAACTAAATCGCGGATTGCGTTCTTTTCTCTGTCGTGGACCACCAGCCGGAATTTGTCGCTCTCATAACCGGCCCGCGCCTGGCTGCGCCACGCCAGATACTTTCCATCGGGCGAGTAGGCCGGATTGAAGTTGCCTCCGGCAGAGGTCGAGATTTTCACCGGCTTGGCCGCCAGATTGGTCAGATCGAGCGAGTAAATCTGCGGGCTGGTCGAGATCGCCGGCTCCGGATCGGGATTCTCGGTAAACGCCAACTCCTTCGCGTCGGGCGCGAAGTCGCAGCCGCAGCCCGGACCCTCCAGCGAAAACGGCGGAACGTCGTGCGTGTCGCCGGGATTCAGGTCGCGCAGCGCGCCCGTCTCAACCGAATCCAGAAACAGATGCGATCTCTTGTCGCCCGTAAAATGGTCCCAGTGGCGATAGAGCAGGTGGGTAAAGATCTGCGCCTTTACCTTGCTCGCCGCCAGCGCCGCGTCCTGTTCTGCATTGCACTTGTCCCCGGCTCCGCCGTCCGCAGGACTAATCGCCGGGCAATCCGGATAAACCTCCGAAGTGAAGACAACCGACTTACCATCCGGCGACCACTTGGCGTTATCGGCCTCCGTCGCAATCGCCGTCAACTTTCTGGCATTGCTCGCCGCGCCGGTGGCCGGATCGAAATCGGCCAGCCAGATTTGTTGGCCGCCCTCCCGGCCAGAAAGAAAGAGCACGCGGTGCCCGTCCGGCGCGAACTGAAGGCCGCTGTCGCCGGGCCGCGCAACGGCCAGCTTGATCGGAGCCGGATTCTCGTTCGCCTGGCCCGCAATTGCCTGCAACCACAACTCCGTTGTTTTGGTGTTTTGGTTGAGATCTACAGTCATGACGGCATAGCCCAGCCACTTGCCGTCAGGCGAGACCGCAGTATCGCCCAGGCGCTTCATCTGCATCATGTCCTCAAAGGTCATAGGGCGCTTGGCGGCGGCCGGTTGCGCGGGACAGAACGGGAGAAGGGCGAGGGCGGTAACTGGTAACGTGAGCATTCGTGCGATCCCGGGTCCCCAAATGCGAGGGACCCGGGGCACCCAGGATCGGTGGGAGAAGAATTGGCGCATAAGAACCCTCGGCGCACGGGGCATCCGGCCGGCCCGCGCGAAGGAAAAGTTTACACCGAAACGGTGAGATCTCGGGACTGGAAGGCCTGAGGATCTGGCAGACGTCTCTTGGCGGGGACACTTCCTGAAAGGCAAACGCAGATTCCTCGACTCCCTGCGTCCGCTAGAGCGGACGCCGGTCGCTCGGAATGACACGGCTGGGGTGCATCACTTGTTCTCGTTGCCGATCAGCCGGAAAGTGATTGTCCCCCAGAAAAGCCGCGCGCGCATCTGCACGGGCAGATGGCGGTCGTCGTCGGTATACCAGATCCAGATGTCGCCGCGGTTTTTCACCACGCCGGCATCGGCAGTAGGCTGCACGCGAATTGTCTTAAATGTTCCGAGGGGGGTCTTGATCTCTTCGCGGCTCTCCACCTTCATGGTCACCTGGACTGTGCGCATGGCGTCGACTACGGGAATCACGAAGTTGTGCCCCAGCACCATGGGCTGCGACGAAGCGTAGAACACTCCGGTCAGCAGATCGGTGAGGCAGCCTCGCACCGGCGCTTCAAGATGCTTAGTCTGGCCGGTCACCTGGTTCTTCTCGTCGAGGATGGATTTGGAGCCGGCGTAATCGATCCCCAGCGTGGAGTTGATCTGGCGCCGGCCCTCCACGGTCTGCTTGTCGAAGGCATAGGTGCATCCCTTCTCGCGATCGAAGTCCGACTGGAAGCGGTCGGCAACGTGAAACAGCATGTTGATGGCGCCAATCGTGTCGGCGGTCGCGGCAATGCGCTCGTGGTCGCCAGCCGCCTCAAAGTGGATGACGGCTGTGCCCGCGGGAAACACACGCCAATCCACGGCGTAGGTAAGAGTTTGCTTCTGTGGAAAGCTGAAACCTGCGCGCGGCGGCGTGAGCGTGACAGGCTGCTGGCCGCGCGCTGTGACGGCCACGGCAAGAGTGCAAATGAGGGCGACTGCGTTCGCGCGTGACTTCAATGTTCGGCACGGCTCCTTATCGATTGACCTGACCCTTATAATTGGACTTCGTCGCATCAAAAACGCTCACCACGCCCGGTGCAGGAGTGCTTCCAGCGCCGGCCGCAGGTAGAGCAGGCTCAGGTATAGCAGTGCGGCCCCTAATGCAGCATTGTACTCGCGATGCTTCAAGTAAAGCGCGCAGGAGAAGCCTCCGGCCGTGGCGGGCGAACCAGCCGCGGAGTCCGGCGCCAAGGCCGCTTCGTCCTGGAATCGCGCCGCGGTCACACGCGGGATGAAGCGCGGCACGCGCCGGCAATAGGCGTCGAACCCGGCGAATGTGGCGCGCAAGAAACTCTCCTCCGATGCGATCACCGGTGCGTAGATCGCCGCGAACCCGCCCAGCAACAGCAATGCCACCGGCCAGCTCATCAGTGCCAATGCAAAGCCCGCGGCGATGAGCGATGACCCCAGATAAAGCGGATTGCGCGTGTATGCGTAAGGGCCAGTTATCGTGAGCTCGCGGTTCTTCTTCACCGTGCCCGATGCAGCAGCGCGTAGCGCCAGACCGGGCAAAACCAGCGCCAGGCTCCAGGCAATCGCCGCCGGATGCGGAGCGCTCCGCGCCACCTCAACGAGAAAAACAGCCGCAGTGACAAAGCCCAGCGGCACGCGAATGCGCCTCGCCACCTTTTGCCACGGATTGCATCGCAGCGGACTTTTGGTGGAGTGGAGTGCTGGGTCATCCGGTGCGCACCTCCGCCAGCAATTCGTCCGCGGCGCGCAGCACGTCTTCCGGCGCAATGGTCAGCAGGCCGGGGTCGGGCGCGGCGCGGCGCTTGTGGTCGCGGCGGCTGCCGGGGCTGCGCAGCACTTTGGCGCGGGTGCCGTAGGGTCCGTTGCGGCTGGGATCGGTGGGTCCGTAGATGCCAACCACCGGCCGGCCCAGCGCGCAGGCCAGGTGCAGCGGGCCGGTGTCGCCGGCGATGCAGAGGGCGATGCGGCGCGTGAGCGCGATCAACTGCGGCAGCGTCGTGGTGAGGGGAACTGCAGCGCCGCCGGCCATGATGGCTGCGGCGAGGTGCACTTCGCCGGGACCAGCGTTCGCCAGCACGTGGAATCCGCGCTGCTGTCAGTCCCTCGGCGACCACTGCGTAGCGCTCGGGCGGCCAGCGCTTGGCGCCCCAGCCGGCGCCGGGCGCAAGCAGCGCGATGGGCCGCGGTTCGCCGGCGAACGCCGCCGCAAGCCACGCATCGCACCAGCTTTCGGCCTCGCGATCGACGGGCAGCAACGGCTCCGCGGGCGTGAGCGCATCGCCGGCCACGGCCGATGCCAGCTCCACATCCTGCTCGATCACGTGCGCGCCGCGCGTGCGCACGCGCTCGGTAAACAGCCATTGCGCGGGCCATTCGCGCGGCTTGGCCTCGCCAATGCGGCGCGGGCAGCCAGCCAGGCGCGCGATGGCGGCGGACCGGATTGCGCCCTGCAAATCGACAACCGCATCGTAGTTCGCTGCCCGCAGCTCGCGGCGCAACGCATTGATCTCGGCTGCGGTCTTCACGGTCAACGGACGCCGCTTCCACGCGCGCGTCGAAGCAATATGCAGCCGGTCGACAACCGGCATTGCGCTGTCGCGCACCGGCATTGCGCTCCCGGGTCCTTCTTTCCCGATCGCTGTTCCCTGATCCCTGTTCCCCGCCTTCTCGTTCCCTTGTTCCCTTGTTCCCTCGGTCCCTGCCTTCAACAACGCCTGCCAGCGCGGGTCCACAACCCAGCCGATCTGCCACGTGGGATGGGCAAAGCGTAGCGCCGTAACGGCCGGCAACGCGTGCAGGATGTCGCCCATGGCGCCCAAACGGACCACGAGCAGCCGAAAATTGGATTGTGTCTGCAAAGTTCAGTTCAATTTTCGCACAACCCATTTCGGAGAAAGGCACGGAATCGCAGGCGCAGAATCGGCTGTGGACTGTGCTGCTCCAAATTGATGATAATGTTCGAGTTCGAGTGGCCCACAGACTGTGTGGCCCCATGCCGCGTGGCCGTGCTGGAGCATTTCTCCGATGGCATAGAGCGAAGCCACTACCGCCTCGTGGATTTTAAATCCATTTGCGCGCGACCCCGCCGAAATCCGGGAAACGACATAATCCATCAATGGGCACGGAGGGTCGCTCACCATTGCTTGAGCAGTTCCTTGTGCACCAGTTCGCAAAGCTTCATCGTAAGAGGATTACTCATTTCGTAGTAGGCAAAGCAGCTTGAGCGCGCCGGATGCGACGACGGCGTGCTGGTCGAGGGCGGCACGCAGGCCTGGATCGCCGCCGGACTTCCGGTTCACCGCGGCGACCGCAAGGTCCTTCCACTGATACGGCAGGTTCAGATCTTCATTGGCTCGCTCTTGATTGCAGGCACGAGCCTTGCGCTGGCCGTGAACCTCTGGTTCGCAATTGTGCCGCTTTTTCTCGGTTGCGGACTCGTCTGCGCCGGTATCACCGTTACTTGCGGGATGGCCTTGATGCTCGCCAGGATGCCTTGGAACCGAGGGCAGGAGAGTTGTACATTTTGCTGTGCTCCCGAGTGAGCGATGAAGACTGCACGTAGAATCGTAATTGTCGGTGGCGTGGCAGGCGGCGCCTCTGCCGCCGCACGGGCGCGCCGCGTGGATGAATCCGCTGAGATCCGCGTCTTCGAGCGCGGTCCCTACATCTCTTTTGCCAATTGCGGCCTGCCCTACCACATCGCCGGCGAGATCGCGGACCGCTCGAAACTGCTGATTACGACACCGGAAAAGATGTGGCTTCGTTCGCGCGTCCACGTGCACGTGCACCACGAGGTACTCTCCATTGACCGGGCGGCCAGGACAATCCGAGTCCGTCGCGGCGACGGCTGCGAAGCGGACTTCCCGTACGACAAGCTGATTCTGAGCCAGGGCGCAAAGCCCATCGTACCGCCGATTCCCGGCGCGGACATGGACAATGTTTTCACCCTCCGCGACGTGCCCGACATGGATCGCATCATCGCGTTTGTCGATTCGCGCCAGCCGAAGACAGCCGCCGTCATCGGAGGCGGATTTATCGGACTCGAGATGGCTGAGGCATTTCATCGCCGCGGCATGCGGGTTACGATGATTGAGAAACTGCCCCACATCCTGCCGCTGCTTGACCACGATATGGCCCAGCTGCTCGAGACGCGCGTTCGCGGCAGCGAATTTCGCCATTCTGAAACGGCACTGAAGCAAAATCGTTCGGTCCCGATGGCGTGGAACTTGCCGATGGCACACTGGTTCCGGCGGAACTGATCCTGCTCAGCGTGGGCGTTCGCGCCGAAGTCGATCTGGCGAAGCGCGCCGGGCTTGAAATCGGCGTCACTGGCGGCGTAAGGGTGAACGCGCGCATGGAGTCTTCTGACCCTGACATCTACGCCGTGGGCGATGCCGCCGAAACCACCCACATGCTCACCGGCGCGCGCACGCGCATTCCGCTGGCCGGCCCGGCTAACCGCCAGGGCCGCATCGCGGGAGCCAATGCGGCGGGCGCGCACTTTGTGTATCGCGGCGCGCTGGGAACCTCAATTGTCCGTGTCCTCGATATGACCGCGGCGGTCACCGGCCTGAACAGCGCGCAGGCTACCAAAGCCGGATTCAGTTTCTTCTCGAGCGTAACGATTGACTCCAACCACGCGAGTTATTATCCCGGCGCGAAGCCAATGAGGATCAAGATCGTTGCCGAAGAGGGAACCGGGCGCCTACTGGGCGCGCAGATCGTTGGCGAAGACGGCGTGGACAAGCGTACAGACGTTTTTGCAACTGCGATTGCCGGCAATATGACCGTCTTCGATCTCGAGAGCCTCGACCTGGCTTACTCGCCGCCGTTCGGCTCGGCAAACGATCCGGTGAATACCGCCGCATTCGTTGCCGATCACATCGTGCGCGGCGACGTCGAAACCGTCTCGCCTGAAGATTGGAAGCCGAACGGCGAGTTCCTTCTCGATGTGCGCGATACCAAGGAAGTGAACGAATCGTGCTTGCTCCCGAATGCCGTGCATATTCCACTGGACGAACTCCGTGACCGGATGGGAGAGCTGCCACGCGATCGCAGAATTCTCGTCTATTGCCAGAAGGGCCAGCGGGGCTATCTGGCCGCCTGCGCATTAAAGGGCAGCGGCTTCGACCAAGTCGCAAATCTCCGCGGCGGCTTTGCGCAGGCCATCCTCAACGGCTTCTGAAGCTGATTTGTGCGTTGCGGCAGTGGCTGGCCGCATCTCGCCAGGTGGGCCGCCCTTGCTCCGATCACGGCCGGCCGGCGTCCGCGGCTCAGGCAAAATACAGTGCCGCCTCGGCCCAGGCGATGGATTCCTGGTAGCAGCCAATGAGATTGTTTGCACCAACCTTCAGCGTCTCTTGCAGATTGTCGCAAGCCGTCCATTCGCCCTTTTCATACCGTTCCAGCCATTCGAGCAGGCCGCGCTCGGCAACTTGCTCACCCTCGAGCGCTTTCAATATCTCTTTGCGCAGCGGCAGCGAGGGCGTTAGTTCTTTCATGGGAATGCGCAGCATGGCAGGCAGCAGGCTCAGCAGCCCCAGCAGATACTGCTCCCTGCCATCCAGCGCCTTGTGCGCGGCGGCCAGCTCGCAGAATCGCCCCCGCACAAACGCCATGCGCAGCAATTCCGTGGTTTGCCCGGCATTTATCTCGCTGGTGATAGCCACCGTGGCCATGCGGCGAAAGGTCTCCTCTCCGACCGCAAGGAGCGCCGCCTGAATGCTGGTTACCTCCTGCTGCATCGCGCATATGGGCGAGTTGATCAGGCGCAGCAAACGATACGTCAGCGATGGGTCGCGCTTCACCAGTTCCGTGAGCTTGCGCAGGTTGAGCGATTCGTTCTGCAGTTGCCGCAAAATCTCCAACTGCGAAAGCCAGTTCGCAGGCACTCCGCGTTTCTCGATCAGCACCGGCCGGCAAAAGTAGAAGCCCTGCACCAAGGCAAATCCTTCGGCGCGCGCTCTCAGGAACTGTTCGTGTGTTTCCACTTTTTCGGCCACCAGCGCCACCGGCGCGCCCGTCAGCCGGCGCAGCAGCTCGTGGCGCTCTTCAGCATCGGTGGTGGAAAAATCCACCTTGATATACGCAGCCGCTTCCACCAAAGCCTCGATGCCTCTGCCCCATGTGAAGTGATCCAGAGCCAGCTTGTACCCTGCCGCCCGCAGGCTGCTGCAGGCCGAAATCAATTTCGGCGAGGGCTCGATATCTTCCCGGATCTCCAGCACGGTTATTTTTGCGGGAAAAATCTGCACCAGGCTGCCGGTCAGCGTTTCTGCATTGCAATTCACAAATGCCGGCAAGTTTGAGGTCAACTTTTCCAGCCCAAACATCATGGCGCTGTCGAGCATGTTGCGCGCGGCAAAGTCGCCATCGCCGCGGAACGCCGCCTCAGGCCCATTGCGAAAAAGGAGCTCGTACCCGTGCACTTTGCCCTGCAGGTTCAGGATCGGTTGCCGCGCCGCGTAGTGCATACCGCACACCGGCTCAATTTCAGCAGACCGGGAACCACCTTCAGCAAGCTCGGAACCGCCCGGCAATAGAAGTGGGGTCGCCATGCATGCCCCTCCAAATCGTTTATCGGCTCGGCGCCTGTGATACTTGAAGACTGCGTCCGTTATTCTTTTAGAGAGCACAATGAAGGACGGGCCTTCAGCGGTCCTCCAATTGGAGCAGAGCGAAGCCGTAACCCTTGCGGGGCATTTTCCTTAAGAAAACGACCTGTTGCACGCCCCTTCAGGCTTCACAGGAATTGGAGAACCGCCGTAATCATGGCCACCAGCAAATCTCCGGTTATCACAGTCTCGAGCCCGCCGCCTGTCCCCGTCAGGGAAATTGTCTATCGCATCCTGTTGATGATCAGCTTTTGTCATCTGCTGAACGACACGGTGCAAACGACCGTAATGGCCTATTACCCCGTGTTGAAGAGCAACTTTCATCTCAGCTTCGCGCGTGTCGGCCTCATCACGCTCACAAACCAGATAACGGCGTCCATTCTTCAGCCCATCATCGGCATGTACACCGACCGCACTCCGCGCCCTTTCTCCCTGGCAGCGGGCATGGCCGTCACCACTCTGGGGCTCATCTCATGGTCTGTGGCGCACGACTTCTACATGCTCCTGTTTTCGGCCGCCCTGATCGGGGTCGGGTCGGCCATCTTTCATCCGGAATCTAGCCGCGTGGCCCGCATGGCTTCCGGCGGCCAGCATGGCCTGGCCCAGTCCATCTTCCAGGTCGGAGGCAACGCAGGGGGTTCCATCGGGCCGTTGTTGGCGGCCTTTATCGTCGTGCCTCTGGGGCAGTCGAGCCTGCGCTATTTCTCGTTGCTCAGCTTGCTGGCCCTGCTCCTGTTGGTCGGGGTGGGCGCATGGTATAAGCGCCGCGGTCCGCTCAAGCCCAAAGCCACAGCGGTTCGCGTCGAGGGCTCTGACCTCGTCCTCTCTCGCCGCAAGGTCGCGTTTTCCATCACCATCCTGCTGGTGCTCATCTTCTCCAAGTACGTCTATCTATCAAGCCTGACCGTTTACTTCACCTTTTACCTGATCGGCAAATTCCACATGTCGGTGCAGGCTGCCCAGGTTCACCTGTTCCTGTTTCTGGGTGCAGTAGCGGCAGGTACATTGGCCGGTGGCCCTATCGGCGACCGCATCGGCCGCAAGTACGTCATATGGTGCTCCATCCTTGGCGTGCTGCCGTTCACGCTGGCCTTGCCCTACGCGAATCTCTTCTGGACCACGGTACTCACCATCGTTATCGGCCTTGTGCTGGCCTCGGCTTTTTCGGCAATTATTGTCTTTGCCCAGGAGCTGGTACCCGGGCGTATCGGCATGATCTCCGGCTTGTTCTTCGGCTTCGCGTTCGGAATCGGCGGACTAAGTGCGGCCGTGCTGGGCAAGGTGGCCGACCTCCGGAGCATCGACTTCGTTTACCACGTCTGTTCGTTCCTGCCCCTGATCGGGCTCGCGACCGCATTCCTGCCTGATATAGAGCCGGTGCGGCGGCGCCGGCCCGAAACCACCCGTCCCTTACCGGCAGAGTGCGAATCCAGCTCGGATTAGAGCGACTTTAGCAATGGTATAGGGCATTCTGATGGCACGATGCGCCCTCACACTATTTTCGAATTTGGTCTAGTGCGCCACTGCTCACGCGCCCATTCCGCGCCTCCGGGCTACGATTGAAGCAGGCTGCGCGCGTCATGACCGCATTCGCCATCCTGACTCTGCTCCTGCACCTGGCCTGGATTGTGCTCGTGATCTTCGGCACGCTTTTTACGCGCGGCCGCCCCGCCTGGAGCGCCCTGCATATTCTCGCTCTGCTCTGGGGAATCGCCGTGGAAGCCGGCCCCTGGCCCTGCCCGCTTACCCTCGCGGAGCAATTCTTCGAAACACGCGCCGGCCTCCCCGCTTATCAGGGCAGCTTTCTGCTCCACGCCCTCGATGCCATCGTTTATCCCAATGTTCCAGGGTGGGTCGTCACTCTAATCGGCGTAGCCGTCTGCGCCTTCAACCTCGGCATCTATGCGTGGCGCTTCCGGAATCATCTGCTCCACCGCCAGCCACGCTAGTCCCCAGCCCATGGTCCCTCGTTCCCTTGCTCCCTTGTATTTAATGTCACAGGACGTTATCACTCCCGCTGTGATAGCATCCGGTTTTTGACTGGTGACGCGCGGCCGGCGTCGCTCTGTGCGCTCCGCCCGCCGCGCTGAAACCATCCGCCCCGAGACCATCCGCATGGATGACGAAGACGGCAGAACCGGACCCCGGGCCCGGCAATCCGGCCCCTCGAACGCCGCTAACGGCGTCCACCCGAAGTCTTTGCCCCTCGCCATACTATGTCCCTGCGTCCCTAAGTCCCTTAGTCCCTCAAATCCAAGGAGAAACCCATGAAAACGTATCAGGGAAGTGAGATCCGCAACGTAGCTGTAGTGGGGCATGCGCACTGCGGCAAAACCACCCTCATCGCCGCTCTGCTGCATGCCGCCAAGATGACGCCCACGCAGGGCCGTGTGGAAGACGGCTCGGCCGTCACCGCCTACGACGAAGAAGAGGTAGCCCGCGGCATCACGATGCAGAACGCCGTCGCCTTTGCCGAGTGGCAGGGCGCCAAAATCAATCTCGTCGACACGCCCGGCTTCCACATGTTCACGCACGAGGCTCGCGCCGCGCTTTTTCCCGTCGAATCCGCCCTTATTGTCGTCAACGCCCAGAGCGGCGTCGAGCCCGTTACCGAGCGCGTGTGGCGCTACGCCGATGAGGCCAAAGTTCCTCGCATCGTCCTCGTCAATCAAATGGACAACCCCAAGGCCGGCGGCCAAGGCGGCCTGAGTGCGCTCATCGACGATCTGCAGGATCGCTGGAGCCGCAACTGTGTTGCCATCCAGTTGCCCATTTCCGACGCGCAAGGTTTTCATGGCGTGGTCGATCTCGTCACCATGGAGGCCTTCACCTACACCCCGGGCGGCGACGGCCGCGGCAAAGTTTCCGCTGAGATCCCCGCGTCTCTCGCTGCTGACGCCAAGGCCCGCCACGAAGCTCTCGTCGAGCTCATCGCCGAAGGCAAAGACGAGCTGATGGAAGAGTTCTTCGACACGGGCACGCTGGCGCCTGACCACCTTATCGCCGCGCTTCATGAAGCCATCCGCGAAGACCGTATCTTTCCGATCCTGTTCTCGAGCGGCCTCGCCAACATGGCCCTCGATCATCTGCTGGACTTCCTCAAGACTTACGCGCCTTCGGCTGTCGAGCGCTTACCCGTTCCCGCCAAATCCGCCTCCGACAATCCCGACGCCGCCATCCCCACGCGCACGGTGTCCGACAACGAACCTGCAGCCGTTATGGTCTTCAAGACCATGTCCGATCCCTTCGCCGGCCGCATCAGCTTCTTCAAAGTTGTCAGCGGCGTCATCAAGAACGACGCAACCCTCGAAAACTACACCCGCCGTGGCCAGGAGAAGCTTTCCCACCTCAGCGTCATGCAGGGCCGCAAGCCCGTCGAAATCCCCGAGCTCCATGCCGGCGACATCGGCGCCGTGGGCAAGCTGCGTGACACCCTCACCGGCGACACCCTCGGCCAGAAGGGCTCCGAAATCCAGTTCGCTCTCGCCGCGCTGCCCGAGCCCGCCATGACCTACGCCATCGAGCCCAAGTCCCGCGCCGACGAGGACAAGCTCGCGCCCGCCATTCACAAGCTCATGGAAGAGGACCTGCTCATCCGCTTCTTCCGCGATCCGCAAACCAACGAATTCCTCATCGCCGGCGCCGGACAGCCCCATATCGAAGCCATCGTCAGCCGCCTCAAGAAGCGCTACCACGCCGAAGTCACGCTCAAAGCCCCCAAGGTTCCGTATCTTGAAACCATCCGCGCCAAAGGCGAGGCCCACGGCCGCCACAAAAAGCAGTCCGGCGGCCACGGCCAGTTCGGCGATTGCAAAATCCGCATGGAACCCCTGCCCCGCGGCTCCGGCTTCGAGTTTGCCAGCGAAGTCTTCGGCGGCGCCATTCCGCGCAACTTCATTCCCGCCATCGAGAAAGGCGTCGTCGAGGCGGCCGCGCGCGGCTACCTCGCCGGCTACCCCGTCGTCGACTTCAAGGCCGTCGTCTACGACGGCAGCTACCACGACGTCGACTCCAACGAGCTCTCCTTCAAGACCGCCGGCCGCCTCGCCTTCAAGAAAGGCATGGAGGTCTGCAAGCCCGCCTTGCTCGAACCCATCATGAAGGTCGAGATCGAGGCTCCCGACGAGTTTGCCGGAACCCTCATGGGCGACCTCAACTCGCGCCGCGGACGCGTGCAGGGCATGGAATCCAAGGGCCGCACCACGGTCATCAACTCTGAAGTTCCCATGGCCGAAATGCTCACCTACGGCACCCTGCTCACCTCGATGACGCAGGGAAAGGGGAGCTACCGCATGGAAATGGACCACTATGACTTCGTCCCGCAACTGGTTGCGGAAAAAATCCTGGCCAACGCGAAGCGGCCAGTCGATGAAGAGGAAGAATAACTCCGCACGAAAAGGGGGTGCCCCGCGTCCGGGACCCCCATGGACAGGTTAGTCCGTGGGGTGGAGGTTTCGATTCTGAGACGTGGGATACCTCGAACCCCACCTGGCTCTGCCGAACGGCGAAGAATTCGCATTTGCTGCTGCCAAACTATTGTATGATTCCGTTCAGTTTCGAGCTTCGGAGCATAGGCGTTGCGAAGCGTGCTTTCTGTGCGCGCTATGGCGAAGTGTAGTGACATAGATCACTGGATTCGCGTTCCTTCGCTACGCTGGCTTTCTCCGCAAGACCCTGAAGCCGTTGTACGGGCCCCTCCTTCTGGACTGCGGGCCGGTCCGGCTCCGAGCTGAGAACATGCATCGCACACCCTTCCCCTGTGCGGGTGAGGAGACAGCGATGAACAAGGTCCTTGGCACAACTATTCTCTTCGCATTCCTCGTATTGTTGGGTTCCGCAGCCCACGCGCAGTGCGGCAACCCTCCAAGCACCTCCGGCTCGATGGCGGCATGGGCGAGGGCGTACGCAAGCTGGTGCAGCTGCATGCACGGCACGTTCGATCCCAGCCGTGGCGCATGTGTGGGCGCCGGCGGAGGCGGAAACGGGTCGAGCTCGTCGGATGCAAATGCCGCCGCCGCTGCAGAAGCCGAGCGGCAACGCGAGATCGAAGCCGAAAGGCAGCGCCAGCGCGAGGCGGAAGAGCAGCGCGCCCGCGACGAAGAAGCCGCCAAGCAGAGGCAGGCCGACTTCGACCGCAGAAAGCGAGAAGCCCTGGAAAGTATGAGGGGCATTGCAGGGGGCGAGCTTGGCCTGAAGGGAGCCGACGCGGGCGACCTGGGGCTGAAGGATGTGGGCGGCTCAGATACCCGCGACCTTGGCCTCAGAGATCAACTCAACGATTTGCCTTCTGAATGCAATTGGGGCGACCAGGGCGCAGCCGTGGTCGATCTCCGCTGCCTAGGGCTGGACCCGGATAGGCCCATCGCTGTCGATCCGCACGTAGTGCGCGGCGAGCAGCGCGTCTTTTACGCGCAGGTCGATCTCACCCTCTTCGACGACCCCGACTACAAGAAGGCCATGGGGGCGGAGGTGCGTCCCGGTGTGGAGACGATGGAGATTGCCATACAGTATTTCAAGCGGACGCAGTTGAAGCGGCCCAATGACCCGATGGTGCGCCAGGCCCTGCTGCTGGCCGAGACGGTGCTCCAAGGCCGTATGCAGCAGCGGCAGGACAACAGAGATCAGGCTGTCCAGCAGCTCTACCACGGCCTGGCGGCGCTGATGGCAGGCGACACGGTCACAGCGGGCGATTTTATCAAGCGCGCCGGCGAGCTCGACCCCTCAAACCCGAATGTCGCCGACTGGAGCCTCACCGTGGCCTCGATGAAGGCGCACTTCCAGGGAAATGACCACGATGTAAAGACCGTGGAGCAGCTTGTGGGCAACGCTCTGGCGTCTGAGGCGTGGGGAAATTACGACGCCGAGGTAAGCGAGATGAAAACGGCCCAGCATCTCTCGCATGACGACAAATACGTTGCGACGGTTCTCGATCACGCCCAGCACCTGGCCAGTGAGTTTCCCGCACGTACCACCATGCACCCCGGCGCGCCCGCAACCCAGACGCCGGTGCGAAAGAGCACCGTTCATAACTGAAACAAGCTTTTTCCCGGAGAAAGATCATGAAAGCAAGAACCATGTTTCTCGGACTTATGCTTCTTCCGCTGCTCTGTGCCGTCGCCATTCCGGCGCGCGCGCAGACCACCAATGCCGACTTCCAGCAGGCGGTTGCGGCGTATCAGCAATCGCCTTCCGACGCCACAGCCGAAAAGGTCATCCGCATGGCCGCGGCGATGAACCAGTTGCCGCCCATCCCCGAGGAGGCGCGGCGGCATTTCGTGCGCGGCGCCACTCTCTTCAAGGATGCCAAAGCACCGGATGACTACAAGCAGGTGGTCTATGAATTCGAGCAGGCTGTCATCATTGCCCCGTGGTGGCCCGATGCACGTTACAACTTTGCGCTGGCACAGGAAGCGGTGGGCGAGTATGACCTTGCCATCGGAAATCTGAAGGAATACCTTCTCTTCAAGCTGTCCAGCGCCGACGCGAGAGCTGCTCAAGACAAAATCTACGCACTTGAGGCCGAGCAGGAGAAGGCGGCGAAGGTCAAGGCAGCAGAAAGCTCGCCGCATCCCGCCGCTGCCCCGCAGAAGCTGAGCTTTGCGGACCTGCTGAAAAAGATTGATGGGAAGAGGTTCATTTGGGAGGACCCGTCGGGCCGAGTTGCAAACGCGCTGGAATTCAACGGCAATCACGTCGTTAAGTCTGGAGCTTGTTACGACGGGGGCTGCGGGCCTGGCCTCACTTCAGGTGTGTGGGTTCGAACGGCCGAAACTTCGGTGTACGGGCCGCGGTTTCAGTTCCCTGGCGCAATGTGTGGGAACGTTTATAACGAACGGCCGGTGCCTCCGTATGAAATAAGCGAAGATGGGGAGTCCGTAACGGTGCCTGATTGCCTAGGCCGCACAATGATCTACCGCCTCACTCGCTGATGACATGACCGTTCATGCAGGGAGGGAAAGCACTACCGGCTTCTCGCCTGGTGCGTCATGCCCAACCACGTTCATGTTGTGACGAGACTCTTCCCAGGCCAGGAGCTTGCCAGGGTTGTAAAAGCCTGGAAGAACTTTTCGGCAAAAGCCGCAAACCAGGCGCTCGCACGCAAGGGTCGATTCTGGCAGCGAGAGTATTACGACCGCATGATTCGGAATGAAGACGAACTTGACCGCGCCACCAGGTACATCCTCGAAAACCCCGCCAGGGCGGGATTGAAGAACTGGACTTGGGTTTGGAGCGCGGACGGGGACGTCCGCGCCACAGCCGACCAGGAGGCCGGCGCCACAAGTTCGTAGCCCGGAAGCGCCCTATCGAGGAAGAAGAAGAATAGCCACCTGCAGTGGAGCAGACGCGGCTTGCGCCACCACCCGGTTGCGGGTGCGCCCGGTCTCGTTTTTGAGACCGGGAATGCCACCGCATCTTCCCTGACAGGCAGCCGACCGTGCGCCGCCGCGATTTTCGCGCTTGACTTGCGGTCAGCGCGCTTGCGATGGTGGGTACTAACCTTCTCTCGAGGAGGTCGTGCAACCATGCGCAGGTCAATCGCTTCTCGCTGGGCGTGTGCAGCAGTTTGTTCGCTGATCTTGTTGGTCGTTGCGGCCGTAGATGCGCAGCCCGGGCCGGCATTTACGCAGGCCCCTGTCTGGGTGGCCGTCGCCTTTTCTTCATCGACAGGGAATTATGGCGCCTCCACTCCGCAGCAATCTTCCGACGCGGCATCGCAGATGGCTCTGAAATACTGCGCAATGTACGGCGCCAAGGACTGCAAAGTTCTCTATGGATACTGGAACCAGTGCGTGGCGCTGGCGACGTCGATCAAGCCCGCTGCGATGGATTGCTGCTGGGGCACACACGGGTACGATCGCGCGTCGGCAGCGGCGAATGCGATGGGTTCCTGTAAGACCAACGGCCTGGACTGCCGAGTGCGCGTCTCGCCCTGCTACACCGACGACCCGCGCTGGGCTTCGCCGCTGCCGCTGCCGACAACAGGCTTTCAGCCGGGGTCGGTCGATCGCGACCTCGTGGGCTATTGGAAGGCTAACGTCGAAGGTGGCCTGTGGATTTTAGAGATCGCCGCCAACGGCACCTACACATTCCACAGTGCCGCCCCCTCCTCCCCCGGCAACCAGCCGATGCACAACGGCACGTTCACGACAAGCAATGGCAAGTACACGATGCATGCCATCAGCATCGTCTTCGACACCCAGGGAACCTACACAATTCAAGGCTCCTCGAAGGGAACGCTCGAGATGAACGGGCAGTTCGGTTCAAGCACGTGGTATCGTACCGGGCTGGACCCAGATCCGTAGCCGGGTGCCGGGTCACCCTGAGCGTAGGTTGCCCCATCCTAAACGCATTTTTTGCGTTTAGGGTGGGAAGCCACAACCCTCGACCCCGAAACCGCTATTCTCCATTGCAGGAGGCATTTCCCCATTGCCCAGCGTGACATACCAATTCCGGCGGTCCCTCTTCGCGAGCGCTCAGGAGTACTCCCTCACCGAGAGTGCGCTTGTCTGGCCGGGCGGCAGCGCGCCAATCGCCAATATCCATGCCGTCAGGATCTACACGATACCCGGCTTGCGGATGGGCGGTATGATCGCTGCGTACCCATCGCGCCGCTGCGCAATAACCCTCAACTCCGGCGCCGTCGTCCTGCTCACCAGCGCGCACTTTCTCTCCCTCGGCCGCTTTGAAGACCGCTCGGCCGCCCTCAATCGGTTTGTCGCCGCACTGGTGGCGCGCGTCCGATCGGCAAATCCCGGCGCGCGCATTCTTTCGGGAATGCCTCCCATGCTCTGGTGGTCCTGGTTTCTCACCTTCGCCGGCCTCGCGGCCGTCCTCATTCTGTGCATCGCGCTCGGCCTGATCGGAATGACAATAGAGCACCAAAACTCTCTGGGATCCTCCCTGCTGTTCCTGGCCCTGGCCGTACTGCTCATCGGCCCGATCTCATTTCTGCGCGCCACCTGGCGCCGCCGCACCCGCACCCTGGACAGCGCGGGCATATCGAAAGCCATATAAAATCGCGCCGCCGCGCGCACCTTTGCGCCATTCGCGGAACCGCGCTAAACCCGTTTCGATTCGCATTTACGCGAAATAGTCGATCTGCCGCGCGGGAACCTCTTCGAGCTGTTCACCGGCGAATTCAATCTCGCCGTCGAGCACGAGTTCCTCTTCGCCGTCTTCTTCTGCGCCGGCAGCCTTCCTGCTGCTTCGCTGCCCGCCACTGTCGCCCGGTTTCGCCGAGGCGTCGATATCGAAGATCGCGAGCGGCCTGAAATCACCTTGCTGCGCTCTTAGCGCAGGCAATGCGCGGATTCCGGGAATGGGCGCAATTTCCATCGTTGCTTCTCGCCTTAGGGCGTCTTATCGGCGGAAAAAGGGAGAAGCTTTAATCTTCCGGAGCTACCTTTGTTCGAATTCCGGACAGCCGCGCGCCAAAACAGCTTACGGACGCATGGTTAGGGCCACCGGCGCGGCCAGGGAGGACAACCGGCTTGCTACACTTGGGCCATGCAGGATGAACAGGAGTTCCGGCGCGCGGCCGAAGCTGCGCTCGACGGGTTGAAGCGGCATCTGTTTGTGCGCGAGCAAGACGCGCAGGCGGACTTCGAGGTTGAGGAACAGAGCGGAGTCCTGAACATTCTCTTCGAGGAACCGGGAGCCCGATTCGTCATCACGCCCAACACGCCCGTACGCCAGATCTGGATTTCGGCGCTCGCCACCAGCTTCAAGCTCGACTGGAACCCCGCTACCGGAGCCTTTATCCTGGCGCGCACCGGCGAGCACCTCATCCCCCTGGTGGACCGTCTCATCGGCGAACATCATACGCCAAGCCCTGTCCGCGTCTGAGTCTTCGCTCCCTTTGCTCCCTCGTTCCCCACTTGGTGCCAAATGATACGATTTGATGCGTCCCCTTGGAGGGACCGCAACCATGATTGAGACTTCAGCATCCGCGCCGCTCACCACCGAGCAGGTTTCCACCATCACGCGCCAGACCAACTACGGTACCTGGCGCTACCAGAAGAGCTGGAAACCGCTCCACATCGCCGATGCCGAGGGCTGCTGGTTCACCGACGGCGCGGGCAAGCGCTATCTCGACTTCAGCTCGCAGCTAATGTGCGTCAACCTTGGCCACAAGAACCCTCGCGTGGTCGAGGCCATTGCCCAGCAGGCGCGCGAACTTTGCTATGCCGCGCCCGGTTTCGCCACCACATCGCGCGCGCGCCTAAGCGCCAAACTGGTTGAAGTTCTTCCAAAGGGAATAGAAAAATTTTTCCTCGCCACCAGCGGCACTGAAGCCGTTGAAGCGGCCTTCAAAATCGCGCGCATGGTCACGGGCAAAACCAAGATCATCTCGCGCTATCGCTCTTATCACGGCTCAACCATGGGCTCCATCGCGGCTACCGGCGATCCGCGCCGCTGGGCCATGGAACCGGCCGGCAAAGCCGCAGGCGTCGTCTTCGCGCCCGAGACCAACTGTTACGACTGCCCCATCAAGCACACCTATCCCGCCTGCAACATCGCCTGCGCCGACTACATCGAGCACATGATCCGCAACGAGAGCGACGTGGCCGCCATCATCGTCGAGCCGGTCGTGGGCACCAACGGCGTCCTCGTCCCTCCGCCCGAGTACTTCCCGCGCCTGCGAGATATCTGCACGCGCCACGGCGTCCTCCTGATTGACGACGAAGTCATGGCCGGATGGGGCCGCACGGGCAAGTGGTTCACCGTGGAACACTGGAACGTGAAGCCCGACATCCTCGTCACCGCCAAGGGAATCACATCGGCCTACGTGCCCCTCGGCCTCTGCGCCACCACAAGCGAAATCGCCGGCTACTTCGAGGAGCACTACTTCTCGCATGGCCACACTTACGAAGCGCACCCGCTCACCCTCGGCCCCGCCGTCGCCACTATCGAAGAGATGCAACGCCTCAAGCTCGTCGAGCGCGCCGCCGAGCTCGAGCCATACGTCCGCCAGAAGCTCGAAGCCCTCAAAGCCAAACACCCCTCCGTCGGCGACGTGCGCGGTCTCGGCCTCTTCTTTGCCGTCGAAATTGTGAAGAACCGCCAGACCAAGCAGCTCTTCAACACCATGCGCGACAAGGTGGAAGGCAAGCCGCTGGTTGTCGACCAAATCGCTGCAAAGATGATGGCGCAGGGAGTGTCGATCCAGGCCTGGGTCTCGCACTTCATCATCGCGCCCCCGCTCATCGTCACCAAAGAGGAATTGGATCTCGGCATCGCCGCGCTCGACGAGCACCTCGCCATCGCCGACGCGCTGGTGGAGGCTTAAAGCCGGAAATTCAACAAGGTCCCCGCGTCCTGACTTGTTCTCATTGAGGGCCGCGCCGGTTCAGCGGCTGAACGCCAATACTCCCGCGTCAAGATCGACTGAAACCCGCGACATGCCAAGTGCCGCCGGACTCATCAGCCCGTCGAAGTGGATCTGCGCAGGTTTGGGGTTTTGGGCCAACAGGGCTGGCTCCTGACGGAACTCCTCCAGCCCTACCCGGAGGCTACGCAGCCACACCTGTTTGCTCTCGAATTCTCCAATCCTCTCCTTCCCGTGGCCGGCGCTATCTGCATCGGAGCCTGGGCGATTCTCCTTTTTGAACACGACGAGGGACGAGGCCCCGGTGTCGAAGAGAAGTTGCACAGGCCTGTGATCGATCTCGGCGTCAATCACCGCCAGACCTCCATAGACCCGCACTGGAACGGAGACGCCTAGAGACGGGACGGGGCCAAAGCGGATGACGCGGGCAGAGTAATCGATGACGAAAGGCATCTGCCCCAGCACATCGAGGCCGACAATCGCGTCGATACGAACCTGGAGAGTTCTACTCAAGGAAGAGATGTCCGCAATCACGATCTCAAGATTGGACCGCTCTACCGGTCCGAACTGGAGCGAGGGCAGAACAGCGTCTTCGGCTTTTGCCCTGCCGCTCATGAACACGATGCCGGCAGTTGTCGTGTCCCGCAGATTGAGCTTACTCGCGATGCGCGAATCGAAAGTGGAACGGATGGTGCCGGTATCGAGAAAAAGGTTCAGTTTTTTCAGGGGGCCGGCCGATCCATGCACAACAATGCAAAAGCCCTGATAAAGATCGAACCGGACGTTTCCCGCTGCGGCATGAATCGCCGGAACTGATTCCTCGCGGTCGGCGCCGCCTGCCGGGGACGAGCATGTTGTCACGAAGCCTGCAAGAACAATCGTCACGAAGGTTGGGCGAATGCGCATTTTTTTTGACCTCCTCCTCACGTCGCGAGGCGATCATGCGCGAGGCCGCGAAGTACCTCAATTCACTGGGCCTAGATTGAAAGTCGAGCGTCGATACGGGTCAAGGAGATACAGTGGAGATTTGCCGGAGAGGGATGTCTCCTGGAAAATAGTTGAAAAAGGCGCCCAGGGTGTGGCATCAAGTGGAGGTAGGCGCAACGATGGATCAACTTTCCCAGAACGGAGAGTCAGCCTCCCATAACGGATTCCACAAGATTCGCTTCGGGGAGTTTGAGGCGGACCTTCGCACCGGCGAGATCCGCAAGGCGGGAAGTCGCGTCAAGCTGCAGGATCAGCCGTTTAAGATCCTTCAGATTCTGCTCGAGAGTCCGGGCTCTTTGATTTCGCGCGAAGTGTTACAGGCGCGCATCTGGCCTGAGGAGAGCTACGGAGACTTTGACCATGCGGTCAACGTCGCAGTCGGCAAGCTGCGCACCGCTCTGGGCGATTCTGCCGAGAATCCCTCCTTCATTGAGACGGTGCCGCGTCGCGGCTACCGGTTTGTCGCCGCCGTCGAGGGCCAGCCGGTCCAGGCTCC
Source organism: uncultured Acidobacteriaceae bacterium (assembly GCA_963848805.1). Lineage (GTDB taxonomy): Bacteria > Acidobacteriota > Terriglobia > Terriglobales > Acidobacteriaceae > Telmatobacter. The sequence goes on from CAWKFD010000033.1 coordinate 54,498, forward strand.
CCCGGCAGTGTCGCCTGGTCTGGCGGACCCTGGTGGCGATCGAAAATCCCGGTCGAATTCGCGCGCCGGCCGCTTGCTCTGGATCTCTCTGGCCGTCCTTATATGTGCAACAATGGTTGGGGCGGGTGTATGGCTCGGCCGCCGCAGCGTCAGTTCGCGGCCGCCGCAGGTTCAGCGCCTTACGGTAGGCCGCGGGACGGTCTATTCCGCCCGGTTCGCGCCCGACGGCCGGAACGTATTCTATGCGGCGTCCTGGGAAGGATCGCCGGTTGAGCTCTTCTCCACCGACCTGAAGTTTCATGGCTCGCGCGCTCTTGACTTGTCGGGAACCGACCTGCTTGCCATCTCCTCCTCGGGCCTGATGGCCGTACTCCAGCCGGCTGAACCGAAATTCATGACCGGGATGAAGGGCACCCTCGGCCAGGTGCCGCTCACAGGCGGAACTCCACGCCAGATTGCCGAGAACGTCGAATGGGCTGACTGGTCGCCAGACGGAAAAACCTTGGCCGTGGTTCACGATGTCGCCGGTAAACAGCGCCTTGAGTATCCGCTCGGTCGCGTTCTGTACGAAACTTCCGGCTGGATCAGTCACATGCGGATCTCACCCAATGGCCGCCAGATCGCTTTTCTCGACCACCCCACCCTCAACGACGATCAGGGCGGGGTTTCCATTGTCGATTTGGATGGCCGGCGAACCGTCCTGTCCGCGGGGTGGGAATGCGAGGAGGGACTGGCCTGGTCTCCCAGCGGAAAGGAAGTTTGGTTTTCGGCCACTCAAGCTGGATTGCAGCTCCAGATTTATGCCGTCGATTTGTCAGGCCATGTGCGCCAGGCCTTCAGCGCATTGGGCGGAGTGACGCTGATGGATATCGCCCCTGACGGCCGCGTGTTGATGACCCGCGATAACCATCGCGCCGGCATTATGGGCGAAGGCAGTGGAGCTGCGAAAGAGCGCGACCTCTCGTGGCAGGACTGGTCGCTTCCCGTCGATATCTCGCGCGACGGTAAAACCCTGCTCTTTGACGAGCAGGGAGAACAAGCCGGACCAAACTATATAGTGGCCACCCGCGATATGACAGGCTCGCCGCCCATCGCGCTGGGCGAGGGCATGGCCGGCGACCTTTCTCCCGATGGCAAGTGGGCGGTTGCAACTGTCTCCTACACCCAACTCACTCTGCTGCCCACCGGAGCGGGATCGGTGCGCCGGCTCGACCGCGGCGACATTCAGCAGTACGGATTCCACATTCACTGGCTGCCCGACGGCAAGCAGATTCTTTTCCCGGGAAACCAGGCAGGCCGCGCGGCCCGGTGTTTTGTCGAGAACATCGATGGGGGCAAGCCGCGTGCCGTCACGCCGGAGGGAGTCAACTATTGCCAGATTTCGCCCGACGGGAGGCTCATCGCGGCGAGCGATACCACGCCGGGCGGACCGCAATTCTATTCGATGGACGGCGGAGCGCCGCGCGCGATCCCCGGACTCGAGACGGGAGAAACTGTTCAATGGACCTCTGACCCGAACACCCTCTTCGTCTTTCAACACACTCCATCGTCAATCCGGGTTTTCCGGCTCAACATCCTCAACGGCCAACGAAAGTTCTTCAAAGAAATCACGGTGCCCGATGGCCCGGGAACTTGCGAAATGAGTCATGTTCTCTTCAATCCCGATGGCAGTGCGTACGCATATGGATATGTCCGGCTTCTCTCGGATTTGTATCTGGTATCGGGATTGAGATAGCGAACCCAACCAGCATCGTCATCCTGACCGAGGTCGCCGCGGCGACCGAGTCTTAGGACCCGCATTTTTTGCGTCTGCGGTGGGGTGCTTCGTTAAGTCCCGTGGAATCATGCCAAATGTTGGTTTTATTGGTGCGCCGACCCGGCCAAATGTTCGCTCAGATGGTTGCACTTGCCCCCCAAATGTTCGCTCGGGAGGTTGCGATTCTTCGAGACAAATACCGAGAATAGTTGCGAACAATTAGCGGTTAGAACCGAGAAAGGTTGCGAATAAGAGCGAGTAGCACCAAGTAATTTCCCAAAAGTGCGTCTAAACAGGGCTTTGCGGCCCTGGACTGACCCCCAAAAGTGAGACAGCTAAAATATGCGCATCTTGCAGCGAAGGGGGGACTGCGAGTGGCGAAACGAGAAGCAGGATGGCGACCAGAATCGTTCCGGGCGATGGCGGTGGAGCGATTGCGGACGTGCATGCACGTAGGCCGGCTGTGCGAGGAACTGGGAGTGAGCCCGAGTACTCTTCGCAAGTGGCGCAAGCAGTTTGCGGCGCGTCATGAGGCCGAGCCGGTGCTGGCCGAGCGCGCCGGCGAGACGCTGGAGGAGGAGAACCGCCGGCTGAAGCGTGCCTTGGCGGAGAAGGTTCTGGAAGTGGATTTTTTACAGGGTGCCTTGCAGCACATCGCGGCTCGACGCCGGCAGAACACCGCGTCTGGCGCGAGGGCATCTACGCCCGGATCCGGGCAATGATGCCGATGCCAGGCGCCCTGAGTGTGGAACGGATGTGCCGGGTGGGGGCAGTGAGCAGGGCCAGTTTCTATCGCTGGCTGGAGCCCGAGTTGCCGGTGGAGGCGGAGATGGAGGTGCGGTCGGCGATCCAGGCTGTAGTGCTGGAGCACCGGCGGCGCTATGGTTACCGGCGGGTAAGCCAGCAGTTGCGGCGCCGGGGAATGATCGTCAACCATAAACGTGTGGCGCGGCTGATGCGCGAAGATAATCTGCTCGCCGTCCCGTCGCGGGCCTTTACCTCAACCACCAACTCGGGCCATGAGTTGGAGGTTTACATGAATCTGGCGGCGCGTATGAAGCTGACTGGAATCAACCAGTTGTGGGTGGCCGACATCACCTATATCCGGCTCCTGGGCGAGTTCGTGTATCTGGCCGTGGTGCTGGATGCGTTCTCGCGCAAGGTGGTGGGCTGGGCGCTGCAGCGGACCCTGACAGCGCGGCTGACGCTGGCGGCGCTGGAACAAGCCATCGGCGATCGGCAACCGCCGCCAGGCCTGGTTCACCACTCCGATCGCGGCCTGCAGTATGCCAGTGAAGAATACGTCAGGGTGCTGCGCCTGCATCGGATCGTGCCCAGCATGAGCCGGCCCGCCAACCCCTACGACAACGCCTTTTGCGAAAGCTTCATGCGCACTCTGAAACGGGAAGAAATCGATGCCCGGTCCTACCGCAGCATGGAAGAGCTGCGCGATCACATCGAAGAGTTCATCGAACGGTATTACAATCGTTGCCGGCTGCACTCGGCTCTGGGCTATCGGCCGCCGGAGGAGTTCGAGCAGATAGCTGCCGTTGCCCAGCCGCAGGCCAGCGGTGGGGCAGCGGCCTGCATGAGTTTTCCAAGGCATGGGGAAATCTATCCACCCGATGTCGGTTCAAAAAACCGGGAGCAGGGTGGGTCCCCGCTCCCGGCGCTCATCGGTACGGATGAGTCACCAGCCGGCTATTCCTTGCCGGGTTGCTCTCCAGCAGCGCCCGGCTCCGCTTCACCGGCCAACGCCATGGTGGATCAAAACCGGGCGCTTGGCATAACCAAAAACAGCAAACGGCGAGTGCGCTCAATGCAAACTGTCTCAACTTAGGGGTTCACCGCAGCCCTAAAATGGCCACTTTTTCACCATTTTTGACATGATTTCGCGGGTTTTTGCTGTCTGTGCGGGTGTGCTTGAGTGGAAACGACGCTCCCCGGTCCCCAAAGGCGAGGGACCGGGGGTACCCTCAGCTTGATAGGATTCTTCGTGAGATCGGGGCCACCCGCCAGATACGTCTCAGTGCAACCCTGCAGATTATTTCTCTCGATTCGCTAGCATGGTTTTAGCCCGCATTTCTCACAGGCGTCTCGACGGCAGGTAAGACGGGCCATTTTCGACCGCCGGCCTGCCCTGCGGGGTTCTGGAGACCCCCGCTACGGCCGGTCAGGAGACCGGCGCTACAGGATCTCGCCGCGTGTGAGAAATGCGGGTCCTTCGGGGCTCGTCCGCCCTGGCGGACTCGCTCCGCATGAACAAATCAGTGGACCCCTGCAAGCCAACGGTTTCGATAAGTAATTTTCGCGCCGCCCCTACGGGGCTGCGGCGCATTTTCGATAACTCCTACCCAGGGTTTTACCCTGGGCTTTTCTCGTTCGGCCCCTCCGGGGCCGGGAGTCTGCTGGCTTCAAGACCGTGCATTTCACACGCGACTCGCCTAAGCGAGTCGGGCTGCTCAGGATGACCCGTCATTATGATGTGGGCTTTTGACTCAGGACACTCGAGCTGGTTGCATAAACCCTCCGAGACGGTCGAAGGGGGCTAAAGCCCGCGATTTGGCTGGCCTTTTCGGCACGACTGAACAGGTTGCGGATCAACTCTTCATTTCGCGTCGGACATTGTGCAATGGGCCTCCGGGCCTGAAGGCCGGAGAGTTTTTGCCTGGGAATTCAGGGGCCTGAAGGCCCCTGCTCCCTCCGGCGAGTCTTTTTACCGCATGCATGCGGGTTTTTCCGCAGCCTGTGAAGTCGTGCCCTTTCAAAACCGGTTTATGAGATAGCTTCTAGAAGCTGTTTTCACGCCACTTCTTCTGCGTTCGCCGCCACGCTTGCCGGCGCGGCCAGCTTCATCATGGCCACATACGTTGCGCCGGCGGTGAAGAAGCCCACGAACCAGGCGTAGTCGTAGAGGAAGTGCAGCGGCGGCACGAAGACGCCCACCAGCGCAATGGCCGCGCCCAGCGCCAGCGCGATGAGCGCCCGCGGATTCACGCCCCTGGTGTAGTAGTACGCGCCCTCGCGGTGATAGAGCGAGTTCACGTCGAGCTCTGTGCCACGGATCAGGAAGTAATCGCAAACCATGATGCCGGCCACGGGACCGAGCAGTCCCGAGTAGCCCACCAGCCAGCCGAAGATGTACGCGTCGGGCGTGGCCAGCAGCTTCCACGGGCACATGGCCAGGCCGAGAAACCCGGTAATCAGGCCGCCGGTGCGGAAACCGATCAGCCGCGGATAGAGATTGGAGAAATCGTTCGACGGCGAAACCACGTTGGCGCCGATGTTTACGTTGAGCGTGGCGACGAGAACCGCAATCATGGCCAGGAATGCCACCAGCGGCTGATGAAACATGCCGATCAACTGCACGGGATCCCAGATGGGACGGCCGAACAGCACCGCGGAGGCCGAAGTAACCGCGATGCCGAGAAAAGTGTAGAGCACCATCGCCACCGGCAAGCCGAAGGCCTGCCCCCACGACTGCGCGCTTTGCGATTTGGAATAGCGCGTGAAATCGGGAATGTTCAAGGCCAGCGTGGCCCAGTAGCCGACCATGGCGGTGAGAGAGGGAAAGAATACCGCCAGAAACTCGCCCCGCGTATGGAACCGGCTGGGCGTGGACAGCATGGCGCCGAAGCTGCCGGCTTTGATGCGCACCCAAACCAGCAGCGCCGCCGCCATCACGAACATGAACGGCGCGCCGAAGGCTTGCAGGCGGCGGATGGATTCCACGCCGCGCCAAACCACCACCATATTGAGCAGCCAGAAGCCGAGAAAGCAGGTCCACAAAACTTCCGCATTCCCCATGGCGCCCGGCCAGATGACGATGAGCATCGCATCAATCGCGCAGCCGCCGATCCAGGATTGAATGCCGAACCATCCGCAGGCAACCACGGCGCGCAGCAGCGCCGCAATGTTGGCCCCGCGCACGCCAAACGGAGCGCGCAGAAACACGGGAAAGGGAATGCCGTACTTTGCGCCCGCGTGCGCGTTCAGCAGCAGGGGAACCAGCACAATCAGATTGCCGAGCAGCACCGTCCCGATGGCCTGCTTCCAATCCATGCCGCTGGCGATCAGGCCGGAGGCGAGCCGGTACGTCGTGATCTCCATGCACATGGAGAACCACAGCGCGGTGTAGTTATAGAAACCCCACTTGCGCTGGGCCGGCGTGGTCGGCGTCAGGTCGCGATTCGACAGGGATGGATCGACGGTGCTCAATCGGGGAGGCCTCCAGTGAATTCGGTATATACGAACCGCGATGAAAAGGCGATGGGGAATGTGGGCGTCTTGACAACGGAACGCGTTACTGTATGAGGGATGACTTCGGGCTTATGGGCTCCGAATACCTGCGAAACTCTGGCGAGCCGCGCTCCCAGCCATCGACATAGACGTACAGATCTCCGGTAGATAGCTCACGGAACCAGACTTTGTCACGAGTATCAGGAGAGATTTCACGGACATTAAGAGCGCGCTCTACCAATCCCTCGCTGATGAGCCTATCGAGATCACGAGCCAAAAGCACGCGATTCCATTCGTCAGGAATCGTCCCGTTCCGATCGCGGTTCGTGCGGATTTGGTAGAGATCCTCGATGGGGCTCATTCTTCTGTTGGTTCTGTGGCTCATAAGAAATGCCTATCACTTCCACGCACCGCCGCGAGCTTGACGCCGCAAATACTTTCCCCGGCCCGGCTTGCCGATAAACTTGCCGCCGCTCACAATCAACTCGCCGCGCGAGTACACATCGCGTGCATTGCCGCGCACCTTGAATCCCTCAAACATCGAGTAGTCGACGCGCATGGCTTGCGTGGCCGCGCTGATGGTGTAATCCGCAGCCGGATCCCACAGCACAAGATCCGCGTCGCTGCCCGCGGCCAGGACGCCCTTCTTCGGATACATGCCGAAAATTCGCGCCGGCGCGGCCGAAACCAATTCCACAAAGCGGTTGATGGAGAAATTCCCCTGCCCCACGCCGTGATGATGCAGCAACTGCAGCCGGTTCTCGATGCCCGGACCTCCGTTGGGGATCTTGGTGAAGTCGTCCTTGCCCAACGCCTTCTGGTCGGCAAAGCAGAACGGGCAGTGATCCGTCGAAACCACCTGCAGATTATCTTTGCGCAGGCCCTCCCACAGTTTTGGCTGGTTCTTGCGCTCGCGCAGCGGCGGAGTAAACACGTACTTCGCGCCCTCCCAACCTTTGTCCGCCACGTCTTCGAGCGCGAGCAGCAGATACTGCGGGCACGTCTCGGCAAACGCCGGAAGGCCGCGGTCGCGCGCCTCACGGACTTGATTCAGCGCGTCCTCGCATGAGAGATGCACGATATAAATGGGCACGCCGGCCATCTCCGCCATGGCAATGGCGCGATGCACCGCCTCGGCCTCGGCCTTGGTGGGCCGCGTAAGCATGTGGTGGATGGGCGCGGTCTTTCCTTCGGCCAGCGCCTGCTGCACGATGACATCGATTACGGAACCGTTCTCCGCGTGCATGCAGACGAGCGCGCCATTCTTCGCCGTTTGCCGCAGCGCCTTGAAGATGGTGGCGTCGTCGACCATCAGCGCATTGGGGTAGGCCATGAACAGCTTGAAGCTGGCCACGCCCTCGCGCACCATCTCGTCCATATCTTCGAGGCCTGCGTCTGCAAGATCGGTAACAATCATGTGCAAACCGAAATCGATACAGGCCTTGCCCTCGGCCTTCTTCCACCAGGTGTCGAGCGCCGTGCGCATCTTGGTGCCGCGCGCCTGAATGGCGAAGTCCACAATCGTCGTCGTTCCGCCAATCGCCGCGGCCCGCGTGCCGGTCTCGAAATCATCCGCCGACATGGTCCCTCCGAACGGCATATCGAGATGCGTATGCGCGTCGATGCCGCCGGGGAGCAGCAGAAGGCCGGTGGCGTCGACGACCTTGTCAGCTTGGTTCGCGGGGATTCCGGCGCGCACTTCCCTGATCGCCGCGCCGTCGACGAGCAAATCCGCCTTCACGCTGGCGCCGGCATTCACAACCGTTCCGTGTTGAATTAAGGTGCGCATGGCAGGCTCCATCCCGATACAAGGCCTTTCGTACAACAGCTCATTGCCATTCTCCACAATCTGAACTAGTGTAAAACTCGACAGAATACCAATCACGCTCCAATCGGCGCACCCGGGGAACTTCACATGGAATGCCCCTGAACTTACCGGCTGAACGGCTCTTGGCAGCTGTCGCAAGCGAATCCGCCGGGTCGAACACAAGATACACGTTCGTATCCATTCCGGCCCAGCCCCAACCATCCCACTCCATGTGACGCAGCTCCCCACTGGGCGGATCAGGTCGCTTCAACATTTCTGCCTTGTATTCTTTCGCATCAAGAGCCCATCGGACAGTCTCGCGAACATCGACCCGTTCCGCAAAAAGAATCCAAGTGATCGCCCAATAAACCGGAAGAATCAGAAATATAGCTAGGCTCGGTGTTCGTCGCGTGCGCCTGGCCACAACGAACACGCAAATCGCTACGACCAGAGTGATGAATGGAACCCCAAGAAAGACATACACAAGCTCCCCGAGGTCGAAAGCACCTGAGATGAGGATCAAAATACCAATAATTAAGGAGACAAACCCTGCGCAAAGCGGCAACCACCACTTCAAGTGGACCTTATGACGTGCGGCGTTGACCATATTGGCTCCGACGGCCGTCCTTTCATCCTCGGGTTTGCGGCGTCGCGCACGCCGCCCCGCGCGTGCGCTCGTCCCACGTCTCCGGCTTCAGCCGCGTGTCCACCTCCACCATGGTGATGCAGCCGTCAACCGGGCAAACACATGCGCACAGATTGCAGCCCACACATTCCGTTTCGTCCACGCGCGGAATGCGCTCGAGCGGCGTGGGATACGGACCCGTCGCCGTCAATGCTGCGCGCTCCTTGCGCGAAACCGGCGTCTCGGCAATCGCCGCGCGGCTCTGGGCAACCTTCGCCGGGGGCGTCTGGTGCAGCTCGGCATTCCCGTCGATTGGCCCGTCCACCGGCCCCGTCACGCGGTCGAGATGAATGCACTGGTGCGCCCCATCCCAGCAGGCAATGTGGCAAAGGCCGCAGCCGATGCACTTCTGCTCGTCGATGCGCGCCACAATTTTGTAGTTCAGGTTCAGGTGCTTCCATTCGGTCACGCGATTGACCGACAAGCCACGAAAATCCTCGAGGGTTTGGAACCCCTTCTCGCGCATCCAGTTGTCGAGCCCCTCGGCCATGTCTTCCACGATGCGGTAGCCGTAATGCATCACCGCCGTGCACACCTGCACCGTGCCGCAGCCCAGCAGCAGAAACTCCGCCGCGTCGCGCCACGAGCCAATGCCGCCGATGCCCGAAAGCGGCAGCGCGGCCTCGGGATCGCTCATGATTTGCTGCACCATGTTTAACGCGATCGGCTTCACCGCCGGTCCGCAATAGCCGCCGTGCGAGCTCTTGCCGTCCACATTCGGCCGCGGCACAAACGTGTCGAGATCGATCCCCGTAATCGAATTGATGGTGTTGATCGCCGACAATCCATCCGCCCCGCCGCGCTTGGCCGCGCGCGCCACGGCGCGAATATCGCCGATATTGGGCGTGAGCTTGACCAGCACCGGCGTGCGCGCCTTCTCCTTTACCCATGCGGTAATCATCTCCGCGTACTCCGGCACCTGGCCCACCGCGGAACCCATGCCGCGTTCGCTCATGCCGTGCGGACAGCCGAAGTTCAGCTCGAGGCCGTCGGCGCCCGCATCCTCGGCGCGAGGCACAATCTCGTGCCACGCCTCGCGCGTCGACGCCACCATCAGCGACGCAATCACGGCATTGTGCGGATAGCGCCGCTTCACCTCGGCCATTTCAGATAAATTGATCTCGACGCTGCGGTCGCTGATGAGCTCGATATTGTTGAAGCCTACGATGCGCTGGCCTTGCCAACCGATTGATGAATAACGCGAGCTTACATTGGTGACGGGTTCGCCGATGGTCTTCCACACTGCGCCGCCCCAGCCCGCATCGAAAGCGCGCATAATCATCTCGCCTGTATTGGTGGGCGGCGCCGAGGCCAGCCAGAACGGATTGGGCGAGTCGATCGATCCTGCAAATCCCTTCACGCGAATGTCAGGCATGGGCCACCTCCGCAGCTTTCAAGATCGCAAGCGCGGCGCGCTTGCCTCCCGCTACCGCGTCCACCACTTCGCGCCCGCCATTCACGCAGTCCCCGCCGGCAAAATAGCGCGGATTGCCCGTCTGCCCGGTGTGGCGATCGGCGACAATTTTTCCATCGCGCACCTCCACGCCGCGCAGCTCCTGCAAGAGCAACGCCAGCGGCGATTGGCCGATGGCCGGAACCACCAGGTCGCAGTCGAGCGTATGTTCGGAATCGGGCAGCGGCAGCAGCTTCCGGTCCACTTGCTGCACTTGCACTGTATCGAGCAGCAGCCGGCCGTGCCCGTCATCGCGAATGGCCACCGGCTGCCGCCGCCAGAGAAACTGCACGCCCTCCTGCTTGGCGTGCTCGTACTCAAAGTCGAAGGCGGAGATTTCGTTCTCGCTGCGCCGGTAGAGCAGATACACGGTCGCCGCGCCCAGGCGGCGGGCGGCGTTGGCTGCATCAATCGCGGTGTTTCCCGCGCCCACCACCACCACGGTCCCGTGCAGCTCGCGCAGGTGGCCGGTCTTGTATGCGGCGATCAGCTCCAGCGCGTTCATCACGCCCTCGGCTTCTTCGCCGGGAACGTTCAGCCGCTGCATCGCGCCCAAACCCAAGCCCAGAAAGATGGTGTCGAACTCCTTTTCCAGGGCCAGCAGCGCTGCCGCGGAGTCCACTTCCACGCCGCAACGGAACTCCACGCCGAGCTTGCGGATCAACTCAACCTCACGCACGCTGTCTGCGGCGCGCAGTTTGTATTCGGCCACGCCATAGGTGTTCAGGCCGCCAGGCAGCGCGCGGCGCTCGATCACGGTGGCCCGAGCGCCTTGCCTGCACAACTCCGCCGCGCAGGCCAGCGATGCCGGACCGCCGCCAATGCATGCCACGCGCACGCCGCGCGTTCCCGGCGCGGCCGCCGGCGTTTCGCCCGACGCGTAATAGGCATCCATGGCGTGGCGCTGCAACAGCGCGATCTGAATCGGCTTGCGATTCTGCCGGTGCAGCACGCAGGCGCCTTCGCACAGCACATCCACCGGGCAAACACGCGCGCAACTGGCGCCCAGAATGTTGGCATCCAGAATGCGCAACGCCGACCCGCGCAAATTGCCTGAGGCGATGCGCTTGATGAATCCCGGCACATCGATATGCGTGGGACAGGCAGCGGTGCAGGGCGCGTCGAAGCAGTTCAGGCAGCGATCGGCCTCAATCACCGCGGCCTGCCGAGTGAGCGCCGGCTTGAGCTCGCTGAATCGCTCCCGAATTTGCGGATCGTCAGGTAGAGTGGCAGTGCTCATGCGGTTCCCATTGCGTTACAACGCCACCAACTGCTCATAAAGATCGGGCCGCCGGTCGCGATAAAACTGCCAGGTGCGCCGCACCTCGGCAATCTCGTCCAGGTTCAGGTCAGCGGTCAGCACTTCATCCTTGTCGCGCGAGGCCTGCGCGAAGATCTGCCCGCGCGGATTGCAAAAGTAGCTGGACCCATAGAACTCGCCGATGTTCCACGGCGCTTCAGTGCCCACGCGATTGATGGCGGCGATGAAATATCCGTTCGCGGCAGCGTGCGCCGGCTGCTCCAGTTTCCACAGGTACTCGCTCAAGCCGGCCACTGTGGCCGAAGGGTTAAATACAATCTCCGCGCCGTTCAATCCCAGGCATCGCGCCCCCTCGGGAAAATGCCTGTCATAGCATATATAGACGCCGATCCTGGCAAAACCCAAATCGAAGACCGGATAGCCCAGATTGCCCGGCCGAAAGTAAAATTTCTCCCAGAATCCAGGCGCCACGTGCGGAATGTGCGTTTTGCGATACTTGCCCAGATACGCGCCGTCGCTCGAGATCACCGCGGCGCAGTTATAGAAAACGCCCTCCTGTTCCACTTCGTACACCGGCACCACCATGGCGATGTGCAGCTCTTTGGCCAGCGACTGCATCAGGCTCACAGTGGGGCCATCGGGAACGGGCTCCGTCATCTCATACCACTTTGTCTCCTGCTCGGCGCAGAAATAAGGCCCGTTGAAAATCTCCTCGAGGCAAACAATCTGCGCACCCTGCCTGGCCGCCTGGCGGATCAGCCCCACGTGCTTCTCCACCATGGCCTTTTTCTGAGCTGGCAGGGGTTCGGTGGCAGGCACGGCATTCGACGCCTGAATGATGGAACATCGGACAATACGAGGCATTTTCGTGCCACCTCCATCGACGAACTTTGAGTCTTAGACGTTAAATGAATCGCCCCGGCGAGGCAATAGGAAAGGAGCGCGGGGAATGGGTCAGTTTGAAAAAGATCGTGTCTCGGGGGCTATAATGCCCCGGTACATTTTGCGGATTTACGGCACGACTAAAGTCGTGCCCTTTCAAAACCGCCGATCCGTAACTGCTGCAAATCAACGCGGGAAGCGAATGGTTCAAAATTTCTGTGCTGATTTGTGCTACGCCTGACTACCAAGACCGTGGGCAATCGAAACTTCCGCATAGCCGGTGATACGCCCGAAGCACCAGAAATCGACCGGCCGCTAGCGGAGGGAGCAGGGGCCTTCGGGCCCCTGAACGCAGGATTGCAAAGTCAGCGGCCTCAGCCACGGGCCTCTTGATTATGCTTCTCAAGTGCGACTAGCACCGCGGTGGGCCATTCAACGCCATGCCTATGCACTTTGCGGGGAAATGAGGCCGGGCCTAAAGGCCCTTTAATGAGTTGCCGCTTTCTGGGGCATGAAGGCCCCCGTTCCCTTCGGAATTGCCCGGAGCTCGCCTCGCACTCCATCCGGCGAGGACCTCGCGGCGAGTTCAATGAGGAGACTACTGAGACGAAGATTGTCGCGCACGAAAGAACCTGCCCAACTCGTATAGGCAAGGCAACATGATCGCGGCTATGACCGCGACTCGATCATAGTATTGGAAGAAATTAGCAGTCGAAGTGACGACGGTCCCACCGCTGAGTCGGTATGAAATCGTATTTTGGCGCCATGGGAGAAAACAGGTGCTAAAGCCAGCGAAGTAGCCGACCACTCCGAAAAGTGCGTCCGTCAAAAGCCGTCTCGGACCTGTCTTCGTGAAGGCGAAAATCAGCCATCCGCTCGCCACCCCAATCACCGTTGCTACGATGGCGCGTCCGAGCAGAAAGATCATCGTGAGGACAGGGGAAGCGGGTAACATGCGACGAGTTTAGCATCAAGTGGGCGTGTCGTCGTCAATTGGGAAGTTTCGGCACATGCATGCAGCCCTACGAGTGCGCTTTCTCGCCTACCTTGATCATTTTGCCCATTGAAGGGTCAATAACCTGCGCTTTTTGAATGGCGGTTGAAGCGTGCCCTTTCAAAGCGGATTCAGACTGTCCCACTACCCGACCGCAGGGAATGAAGGGTTCCACGACTCGCTTTTTCGTTTGTTGCTCAAAGCTCTTCCGGCCATTCCTTGTCGGGGCTTACCGGCTGGGGTTGGTCGACGCCCAGATTGGTGGGAGCGATCGCCGCGAACACAAAGTTCTCAGGAGGAACCGGGCTACCCGCGAGCCGTCGCAGCATGGCCAATTGGCCTACGTGGGTCATCACATCGGAAAAGGGGCCCTGCAGCATTTTTTCCGCTGTGATTCCGCGAAATTCCGTTCCCAATTCAAGGTGGCGCGCCAGATCCGCCAGGGTTTCGTGGAAATGCGTCACTGCCTCAGCAAAACTCGGCAGCACAGGCGGGCGGTAAGTTCCCCCGATGAGAAACGTTCGAGCATACCCCAGGACGCTGTCCATATGGCGGATCAACTCGTGTGGCGTGCGAACGAGATGGGGAGCCCGGAACTCCGGGAATTCTGCCGGTGCGCCGCGAAGCGCTTTTTGTGTCCTGTAAGCCAGAGCTGCCAGGAAATGCCTTAACAAAGACCGTTGCTCGTCCATGCCCGGTTGCTCCTCCCGATTAACTCAACTTCATCGTGAATGCATCACTTGAGAGGCTGCGGAAAAACTCCTCAACTCGGTTATTTGTGGTGGGAATGAGCTTAGCAGGGGCTATAAAGCCCAATTCATTTTATTGGCTTTATCGGCACGAGTAAACTCGTGCCCTTGTTACAAAGCGCATGAGCTCGAGTTTTTCCGCAGCCTTTGGAGTCAATCGGATGCGCTGCGGGTGGTTTGACTTCGATTGCGGCCAATCGAATAATCGAGATGAATGAATATATACGAGGAGATCGTCAAGTTGCAGCACGATGGCCGCCGGGGAGCCGTGGCCACCATCGTGAATGCGCGCGGCTCGATTCCCTCCTTCCAGAGCGCCAAACTGCTGGTGCGCGACGACGGCTCCATGGCCGGCACCATCGGCGGCGGCTGCGTTGAGGCCGAAGTGTGGCAAGCGGCGCGCGAAGTGATTGCCGAGGAAAAGCCGCGTACGCTCAGCTTTAACCTGAACCAGAATCCCAAGTACGATACCGGCCTGGTCTGCGGCGGCACGCTTGAGATCTTCATTGAGCCGGTGCTGCCCGTGCCTCTGCTTTACATCTTCGGCGCCGGCCACGTCGCCATCGAGCTCTTCAAGGCAGCGCGCAACGCAGGTTTCGACTGCATCGTCACCGACGATCGCGAAGCCTACGCCAACGCCGAACGCTTTCCCAACGCCCGCCAGGTGGTCGCCAAAGATTTCGATGAGGCGCTTGCGGAACTGACGCCGAGTGAATCCTCATACATCGTTATCGTCACGCGCGGGCATCGCGACGATATGCGCGTGCTGCGCTGGGCGGTGCAAACGAAAGCGGGCTATATCGGCATGGTCGGCTCCAAACGCAAAGCCATCACCGTATTTCGCGAGCTCACGCGCGAAGGACTGAGCCCAGAACTCTTTGACCGCGTGCATTCTCCCGTAGGCCTCGACATCGGCGCCGTCACGCCCGAGGAGATCGCCGTCTCCATCGTGGCGGAGTTGATTGCCATGCGCCGCCGCGCGGAGCGCGCGCTGCCCCACATGAGCTGGCTCCACGGCAAGAAACCTGCTGGGGCCGCTACCGGCGACTCCGCGGAGATTGAATCCCTCCGCGCTCCGGCGGAAAAGTAAATCGGCCTTTACCCCGCTGTTCTGTCATCCTGAGCGAGCGCCGCCGCGTTAGATTTTTTGGGAAATTTGTCCCAGCACCGCCGCCAGCGCGTCCATCGCCAGATGGCCCGCGTGCGACGATGCCGCAGGCAATCCACCCACCGCGCGCACCAGCGCCTCCCTGCTCAGTTTCCCCGCCTCGCTCACCGTCTTGCCGCGCACCAGCTCGGTCACCGCCGAGCCGCATGCCATCGCGGCCACGCAGCCTTTGGCCCGGAAGCAAACCTCCGCGATCCGCCCGCCCGCAACTTTTACTGTGAGTTCCAGAATGTCGCCGCAGGCCGGGTTCTCGATCCGCGCCGACGCATCCGCATCAGCAACCACCCCTGCGTTGCGCGGATGCTCAAAATGATCGAGAACCTGCGCTGAGTACATGCGGCTTGCTCCGGCATGGCCGACCCTCCGGTTTTCAGGGTCTTTCCTGTGTCTCGAACGGTTCAGTAGAGCATTGCTCGCGCTGCGGAGTCGCGCTGTGGTTTAAGGGGATCGCGGCGCCGCGCTTCACAAGGGGGACGCGCAACGCATTGCCGCTATTTTAACCCCGGCCCGTTGCCAGTGAAAAGGCCCGTCGTCCCCCACATCCGTAGCACAAATTAGCACAGATTTCGCCACACAACGCATCCAACAAAAACCACTGTCATCCTGAACGCAGTGAAGGATCTGCGGCTGCTTCCCGGCGAGTCCAAGCGGCGTTATTTCCGGATTGGCGACAAACCAGGAGTCGATCCCTCGATCGATGCGTTCCCATTGATTTCCGCCCTCGACCAACCTATAGTGGCTTCCATGTCTAAGAGAATTGTTACCGTGCTGGGCATGATGGGTTGTCTTGTTGGCACCGTAAGTTTGGCCATCGGCCAAGATCAACGAAGCCGACCTTCGAATCCACTCGTTCTGTCTCACGTCAATGTCGTCGACGTCGCCGCCGGACGAATCAGGCCGGAGATGACTTTAATTGTCGTCGGCGACCGCATCGAGAAGGTGGGCCCATCTGGGAATGTCGCTATTCCTGGCAATGCGCGAGTCGTGGACGCGACGGGAAAGTTTCTTATCCCAGGACTGTGGGACGCACATTTTCACCTCGCACATGAATTCTCGGCGAATTGGGCCAGGGATGTCAGTCTTCCGCTGCTCGTCGCCAACGGCATCACCGGCATTCGCGACATGGGCGGCGATCTCGAGTTCATTAAGGCACTCCGGAACGAAATCGTTGCCGGTACGCTCGCTGGCCCTCGCATCATCGCCGCCGGCCCTCAATTGACAGGAACAAGCAAGAGTTCCGCGGTATACCTCGCATCCAACGATGCGGATTCGGCACGGCGCTCGGTGATTTATTTGAAGCAAGCGGGAGCCGACTTCATTAAGGTTCAATCTCTCGTCCCGCGTGACGCGTATTTCGCGATTGCAGACGAGACAAAGCGGCAAGGAATCTCCTTTGTTGGCCACGTTCCTGAATTGATAAGCGCGGTCGAGGCATCCGACGCGGGTCAACGCAGCATGGAGCATTTGATGGGAATCTGGCAGAGTTGTTCCACTGCCGAGCCCGAACTGCGAAGATTCACGGCCGAAACCTTGAAGGATTCCAAGACCACCCCCGAGTATGTTCTTGCTCGCATTGATTTCGGATTACCACCCCGCGGTACTCTCAATACTTTCAGCAATGAAAAGGCCTCAGGGCTTTTTGGACGCTTTGTGCAAAATGGGACCTGGCAGGTGCCGACCCTCGTCGAGGAGCAGTCATTCGCATTACTCGTGTCCAATCGTTTAATGGACCAGCGTGGCATGAGTTTCATTCCGTCTTCCATGCAGAAGCCTTGGGACATTCCGAACATCCTGACCCCTCTGAGCGCTGAAGATCGACAAGATCTGATAACAATCGTTGCGATGATGCTAGACGTAGTCGGTCGCATGCATCGTGCTGGAGTAAGGATTCTGGCAGGGACCGATGCACCCTGGCTGGTAGTTCCTGGCTTCAGTCTGCACGACGAACTGGTGCTGCTGGTCAAGGCCGGTTTGACGCCAGCGGAAGCCCTCCGGGCTGCAACATTAGATACAGTAGAATTTCTTGGTTTGCAAAAATCGCTCGGTACGGTCGAGACGGGCAAGCTTGCTGATCTCGTGTTGCTCGATGGCAATCCGCTGGAAGATATCCGGAACACTCAAAAGATTAGTGGGGTGTTAATGCAGGGCAACTATTTCGATCGGCAGGCGCTGGATAGTCTTTTGCACAAAGTGGAATTCCAGGCGGCGCCAACCAGATAGGGCTAATGTGTGTTCACGGTCGGTTGACCTCCAATGCGGAAGTTTCAGGCCTAGAAACTGCTCTTACCCATCGCCTGTAGCACAAAATAAGCACAAAGATCGGCGTGCGTTTTGTTCGCCAATGAATTCGCGGCGGTTTCGGAGCAGCCGGCCCGGCGCTGCGGCTCTTAATTTCTTCTTTTGTACTGCCCGCGCCATGACGGCAGGATCTGCACGTCGTCGAAGGCCTCACTGCGATCGCGGCGCGCGGGGTCCAGAGGTTTTGAAGGTGGGAATTCAGGCTCTGCCGTAGCCCGCCGCGTCGAGTCTTTGCGCGAGCGGTTTGCCGAGTCAGAGGCGACGGCGGGCTCTGGCTCGGGAAACGCCACAAAGGTCTGGGCCGGAACCATCTGCTCCGGCGGCGGGGGAAGGGGAGCAAGATCCTCGACGGCAACCGCGCGCTCAGGCCGCGGCGCAGGCGCGATTTCGGTTTCGCCGGCTTCCGGCGCGGAGTGCTTTTCCTCTTTCGGTCCCAGCGCGAAGGACAATCCCCGCAGGCTGCTCAGGCGCGATGGCGTGGCGCGCGCCGTCTCTTCCGCCGCTGCAGCAGCTTCCTTTCCGTCTTCTGCAGCCAACTCTGTTTCCCGGCTTGCGGCGCGCGTTTGGGATGCCAGCGCATTCACCAGTCGCTGAAGCGCCGTTCCGTCCGCCGGCGCTTCAGTGAGCCGCGGGGGAATATCCGGCGCCGGCGCGGCCGGGGACCCCTGCGCCGGCCGCGCCGCCGGCAAAACAGGCTGCGCAGCAATGGAGTCAGGCCGTTGCCGCGAGACTGAAGCGGCGGCTATGGGTTCATATTTCTGCAACGCTTGCAATAAAACCGGCGCGGCAGAAGCGATGGTTTCAAATTTCTTCTTCGCTGGCTCAACAGGCGCGGGCAACGCAGCCACAGGCCTAAGCTGCGCGATAGACGCTGATTCTGCCGTGACCTTGGTCTCGTCGGGCGCCGCTGTTCGCTCTGCCATTCGAGGTTGCTCTGGTGTTACGTCTGCTGCCGCCGGCGCCGCCAACTCCCCGGTTGAGCGGACAGGTTCAGTGCTGACCAGGCGTCCGCCGGGCGCGGGCCGCGGCTCAAACCGACGCTGCATGCGAAGATGCCTCTCCGTGGCTTCGACGGAATGGCGAAACGCCGGGTCCGCCTTCGCCAGCGCCACGCGGTTAAGCACAAATCCCACTCCCGCTACGTTCAGGTGACGCAATCGGCTGGCCATGTCGCGCACCCGGGCGCGCGTCGTTACGCCCGATTCGACGACGACAATGGTGCAATCGGCGAAGCGCGCCAGGTACTCCGTCTCCGCTGAAGCCGCGAGCGGCGCAGCGTCGGTCATCACCAGGCTCTCGTGTCCGATTTCCGCTTCTTCAACGGCCTGCTCGAGCAGCGCGGTTGAGCGCGCCGCGGATTGAGTCCGATCGTTTCTCCCATGCGTCTCCGCCGCCGCCGTCCCTGAGGCGCTCACCAGCACCGTCGGCCGGCCCATGCTCTCCAACATCTCTCGCACTCGCGTGACCACAGTCGTTACCCCAGCTTCCGGCCCCGCTCCGGTGAAGATGCAGCTCCGCATGCCGCCTTCTTTGCAGGCATACTCGATCCCGGCCGCGAGCCGCAGCAGTTGTTCGTCCGCGACCTCGCCGGGAACCTCCAGAAAGTCCGGCAACTGCGCCATGGGCGCAAAACCCAGCAGTTGCTCCAAATCGCTGGCGATGTAAATCTTCTGATCCATCTTTTGCGCAATCACCGCCGCGGCCAACCCCAAAAAGACGAAACCGAGAAACAGCACCAGCGCATTTGGAATGACGCCGGAAACCAGGCTTTGCGCGGGATAGACAGGCCAATATCCGACAAGATACGCCGCTGCGAAAATCAGCCCGCCAACGGCGAATCCAATCGCCAGGCGGCGATGCATCTGCAGGCTGCGGCCAAGATCGAAGCGGAAGTGCGCCTGCCCGGCCCTGTGTGGCACGGAACCGGGCGGAGCGGAAATGACCTCAGGCGGACGAAACAAATTTGCGCGCGCGAATTTTCTGAGATTCCGGTTCATAAAAACCGCTCCCAGGCAGGCCAGCGTGCGGAGTTGAAACAGCGGGTTCAACCGTTCAAAAAACCTATGCCTCGGCATACAAAAATTCTCTGGAGGTTCGCAGAACACCTTGCGCTACCTTGCCGGTGTTGCGGGCCCCCAGAGTTCACCGAGTGAGAATTCACAGATGAGCTGATAAGTTGGAAGATACCCGCATGAACGTTGAAGAACAATAGCGCGAAGGTGGAAACAGGGAGCCGAGAAACATACCGCCTTAGTTACATCGTAATTCAGAGAACAAGTAACTACTAGCGATTACCTTGGGCATAAGTTAGCAGCTTCAGAACGATCATTGACTCATAATGAGACAAATCGCAGCGCCGTTGTCTGACCGCCCTCTTTCCTGCCACTCGAAAACTTGCTAACGCCAACTCGCGGCTTTCTCGTGCGCTTGTTCCCTTGTTCCCTCGTTCCCTGCTTTTCTCACGCTTCCGTCATCTCCCTGCCCTTTGCTTCGCGGCCCAATGCCGCCAGGCAGGCGAGCGCCAGCGCCACCACAACCACGGTGAAGGAAAGCACCGCGGGATAACTTCCCCAGCGCTCGGCCGCCAGCGCCTGCGCTTTTCCGTTCCACGAAGTGATGAGCCCGCCCAGTTGATACGCCAACCCCGGAGCCGTCGCGCGCACCGGGGCCGGCGCGAGCTCGGTCAGATACGCCGGAACCACGCCCCACGCGCCCTGCACCATGAACTGCATCAGCACCGCGCCCAGCCCCAGCGTGAACGCGGAGTGTCCATAGGCGTACAGCGGGATCACCGGAATCGCCAGCAACGCCGCGGTCACAATCGCCCGCTTGCGGCCCCATGTCTCTGAGAGAGCGCCAAAAACAATTCCTCCCGCGATGGACCCCAGGCCGTAAAGAACGCCGATCAGCCCGATGGTCTCCGGCGTTAGCTTCGCCTCGACGGCGAGAAACGTCGGATACACGTCCTGCGTCCCATGCGAGAAGCTCATGAAGGCCGTCATCAGCAGCACCAGAAAGAGAAACGTGGGCAAAAAGCGGAGCAGGAGCTGCGTCCGCGCCGCCCCTTCGGCAGCGGTGGCGCGCACCATGCGCTTGCCGGCCCCTGCCAGCCACACCGGCGACTCGGCCACGCGCGCCTGCACATAAAACGCCAACAGCGCGGGCGTCGCTCCCAGAATGAACAGTCCCCGCCAGCCGATCCCCGGCGCCGAAAGCCCATGCCAATGGAACCCCGCAAAGAAGAGCCCGAATGCCGCCGAGGCCAGAATCGACCCCAGAGCGTAGCCCTCCTGCAAAATGCCTGAAAATGTGCCGCGGCCTTCTTTGGGCAGCGTTTCAAACACCAGCGCCGCGCCCACGCCCCACACTCCGCCCATGGCAATGCCGAACAGCGCCCGCAGCGCCAGCAGCACATTGAGCGAGGGCGCGAAGGCGCAGCAGAGCTCGATCACCGAGAAGCCGAGAATGTTTGCCATCAGCACCGGACGGCGTCCGTAGCGGTCGGCCAGCATGCCAAACAGCAGCGCGCCCACAGGGCGGAAGGCCTGCGTGAGAAACACCGTTCCCATCACCGTTGAAGGCTGTGCGCGAAATTCGCCGGCAATCGCCTTCACGCAAAAGACCAGCAGGAAAAAGTCGAGGCTGTCGAGCGTCCAGCTCAGAAAGGCCGCCAGAAAAACATGGCGCTGCGCTGCGGAGAGCTTCTTAAATTGCCCCAGGATGGACATACGCCGGAGAATAACAGACCAGCGCTTCAGCTTTTTCGCTTTTTCTCTTTACCGAAACCCAGGGCGCCGAGCGGCTTTTCGCGCCGCTCCGGAGGAACGGGAATCGGGAAAATATTTGTTGCAACGAGTATCTTGCCAGCGGCATCTTAAACATGTAACAAAGCATTAGCGGCATTCCCCCGGCATTGCTCTCGGGGCACCGGGCTGAGAGCGCGGTTGCCTCTACACCACAAAATCGGCTGGAACAGGCCGGACCAAAAGGAGTCTTCCTGCATGAAACGACTGGCAGTTGTCACCGCCGTTCTGGCGCTCACCGCGCCGTTCGCACTCGCGCAAACCACAACCTGGGCCCCCGATCCGAACCACAGTGAAGTGGATTTCACCATCCGTCACCTGAGTCTCACCAACGTCCGCGGGCGCTTCGGTAAGACTACCGGAACCATCATGTACGACGCGGCCGACATCTCCAGGTCGTCGGTCCAGATGACCATCGACGTGGCTGGCGTCGACACCGGCGTGACCGCGCGCGACAACGACCTCAAGAGCGCCAACTACTTCGACGTGGCCAACTTTCCCACCGCCACCTTCGTCAGCACCGGCGTGTCAAAAAACGCAACCGGCCTGACGGTGGCCGGCAACCTGACACTCCACGGAGTAACGAAGCCCGTGACGCTGATGGTCGAGCCGCCTACCGGTCCGGTCAATGGTATGGGCAACACCAGGCACATGGGCTTCTCGGCCACCACCACCATCGACCGCACGGCATTTGGCATTGGCGCCAATATGCCGAACGCAATGCTGAGTACCAACGTCCAACTTGAGATTGAGCTCGACGCGATGCTGCAACAGCCGGGGCAGCCGCAGGGCGGCCCACCGCGGTAGGGTCCGCTGCCGCCCATTCAGTAAAAGAACACTCAAAGCAGGCCGGCGGGCCACGGTCCACCGCCCGGCGGGGGCCGGAGATTTCCGGAAGAAGCATGGCAGGTCTCAAGTCGGAGATCGAGCAGAAGCGGCCTTTCGCCAGCGCGGAAGAGGAGGCCTTCCTCAACGTCGTCCGCACCTCCGATTGCCTGCTTCGCGCTATCCAGCGCAGCACGCGCGGCTGGGGCCTGACCGCGACCCAGTACAACGTGCTGCGCATTCTGCGCGGCGCTGGAGCCAAGGGGCTCACCTGCGCGGCCATCGGCGCCCGCATGATCGCCGCGGAGCCCGATATTACGCGTTTGTTGGCGCGGCTCAAACGCCTTAAGTTGATCCGGCAGCACCGCGACCGCAAGGATCGGCGCGTAGTGCGGACCGAGATCGCCGCCGCAGGCCGCAATCTTCTGCGGTCCATGGATCCATTGATCCAGCGCGTGCCCATCGAACTCCTCGGCCATATGAGCCGCGCGGAGCTGGCGCAATTCATCCGGCTGCTGGAGCTTGCGCGGCAGCCCTGCGCGAACGCGCAGCCACCCCGATAAGTCTCGAGAAACCAGGAGACCCAGGGAAGGGGGGATTGGATCCGCGCGATACCAGAAAGGCATTAACTGGCGATACACTCGGCTCTTGCCGGCGCTACCGGAGTGTTGATTTCCGGATCATCTGCGACATCCGGAATGATCGATTGCGCATCCCCTCGTTCAAATCGGCAACAGGCGAGCAGTCTCTCGCGAAAACGGCGTTTAAACCGTGTTCCCTGCTTTCTACAGCTCTCCCCAGCTCAACTTGCTGCGCAGCACGTCAAAGAAACCGCTTTCGCCCAGGCGGACCAGCTTAACGGTGTGGCAGGAGCGGCAGCACCGCACCTCGTCGCCGCGGCGCAACTCAACGCCCTGCTGGCCGTCGATGGTCAGCAGGGCCACATTCGGGATGCCTTCGACGCGCACGGTGAGCAATGCGTCGCCCCGCACCACGATGGGGCGCAGCGTGAGCAGGTGGGGACAGATCGGCGTCACCACCATGGCATCCACATTCGGGGTGAGGATGGGCCCATTTGCGGCCAGCGTGTAGGCCGTCGAGCCGGTGGGAGTGGACACGATCACGCCGTCGGCACGAAAGCTGGCTACGCTTTTGCCGTCCAGCTCCACGGCAAACTCGCCCATGCGCGCGATGTCGCCCTTCGATGCCACAATCTCATTCAGCGCCTCGAAGCTGGCGAGCTCGATGCCCTCGCGCCATAGCGCAGCGTGCAGCATGGCCCGCTCGTCCAGGCTGTGGCGACCCTCGCACCATTTCTCCAGAGTGGCATACAGCTCGGCAAGACGAACCTCGGTAAGAAATCCGAGAAAACCGAGATTCACACTCAGGATGGGCGTGCCCACGGTGGCAAAAATGCGCGCCGCGGCCAGCAGCGTGCCATCGCCGCCCAGCACGATGACCAGAGCCGGCGCCCGCGTGGGCAGTTCCATGCGATCGACCGCCGGAGCAGCCGCGGTGTAACTGCCACCCTCCAAGTCCAGCACCGGATCGTAGCCGTGCTGGCGCAGCCATGCGACCAGCTCCGGCAAGAGCCGCGCCAGCTCTTCCCGGTTGGGCTTTGAAACAATAGCGACCGAGGACATGCGTCCCAGTGTAACGGACCGCATCCGCTGGAGACAAAGGCGCGGTGCGGTGCATAATTGCGGCGAAAAACCTGCTGACATAATCGGAATTCTGAATGTATATTGGTTCAGCACCAAATGCGGCGCCTATTCGCTGGCTGCCCGCGGGGATCAGTACCGACAGTGACAGGCCTGAACCGTAGTGCTCAAAGTGCTACAAGGAAAGGGGTGTGCGATGGAATGGTATCAGATGGTATGGAGAAAGTACGCCGAATTCGATGGCCGCTCGCGGCGCACAGAGTATTGGATGTTTTTGCTGTTCAATTTTCTGGTCATACTCGCGCTGGCTGCGGTCGGCGGCGTGGGCCTCGCAATCTCTCGGGATTACGGAGGCTTGCTGTTCGCTCCGGTTGCCCTTTACGGTCTGGCGGCTTTGATTCCATCGATCGCCGTCGCTGTGCGCCGATTCCACGACACGGGCAAAAGCGGCTGGATACTCCTATTGCTGATTGTCCTCGGCTTGATCCCGCTCCTAGGAATCATCGCCTCTGTGATCCAGATCGTTTTCCTGTGTATGGATAGCGAGCCGGGAACGAACCAATACGGACCCAATCCGAAGTTTCCTGAGCTGGCCGCCGGGATGTACGCCGCGAACGCAGCCTTCGCCCCGGTGGGGTATCCCGCGCAGCCGCAAGCTCTCGCTGGCCAATATGGGGTTGGGTCATGCAGTCGATGCGGCGCAACCATGAATCCGGGTTCGTCATTTTGCACCAGTTGCGGCGCGCAGGTTTGAGACCGGCGAAGAGGCCGGTTTTTTCTATGCTCGTCGTGCCCCATAGCCGGCCCGCGAATACCGAGACTCCGCTTCACGCCCTCCGCGCGTAGAGCAGAAACTCGCGGTTGCCCTCCGCGCCGGTGATGGGCGACGGAATCGTCTCGACGACTTGCCAGCCCAGCGATCGCACGCACTCCGCGACCCTGGCTACCGCCAGTTCATGTGCGGCCGTGTCGCGAACGATGCCACCCTTGCCTACATGCCGGCGCCCGGCCTCGAACTGCGGTTTCACCAGGATGACGGCCTCGGTAAGGGTGGGCGCGGCGGCCAGTACGGGCGGGAGCACGAGCGTGGCCGAGATGAACGAGACATCCATAACGAGCAAAGCTTTTTCCTGGTTTTGGACAAGTGAGTCCGGTTCGAGCAGGCGCGCGTTGGTGCGCTCCATCAGGCGCACGCGCGGGTCGTTGCGCAGCTTCATGTCGATTTGACCGAAGCCGGTATCGACGGCCGTCACCTGCGCGGCGCCGTGCTGCAGCAGGCAGTCGGTAAATCCACCGGTTGAAGTTCCGACATCGAGACAGGCGCGGCCTTTGACGTCAATCTGCCAATGATCGAGAGCTGCCGCAAGCTTCAATCCGCCACGGCTCACATAGGGCTGGTCTTCGCCAAGAACGGCGGATGGGGGAATCTTCCGCAACCGCCGTGCCAGGTTTGTCGATTTTTTGTTCCCTCACCAGAACCCGGCCGGCAAGAATGAGCGCACGGGCGCGTTCGCGGCTGGCGGCAAGGCCGCGCTCGACGAGCAAGAGATCGAGCCGTGTTTTTGGAGTTTTCGTCTTTTCGGGGCTCGTTTTTTCGGGATGCATTTTTCCCGTATTCGCCATTACCGTCGCGGAGTTCCTTCCAAAAGTTGAAGGGCCGTTCCCGCGCGAGGGAATGGCCCTTCAGAGATTGCCTGGAGCGCCTTCCGCGCTACGGAATGGCCTGGCAGGCGGCGAGCGAGACCAGCGACGCACTGCCCGGCAGGTTGCAGGGCTGCCCGTAGCCGGGAACGCGGCTGCTGTAATTGTCGTTGCTGCCGCCGGAGCCGCTCTGTGTCGTCGTGCGCACATCCACCGGGGTGCCCTCTACCAGAACCGTGGTGTCGATCAGGTCGATCACGGTCGGGGTGGACTCGATGATGGTGATATAGGGGCTGTCGGGCGAGGCCACATAGATCTTGCTGTACTCGGAGTTTTGCGTGCTCACCACGGTGCGCGGATGGCCCTCGATCGTAAGCGTCTTTTCCACCGTATGCGTGGAGAGATTCACCACTGTGACCGTGCCGTTCCCTGTCCCGCTGTCGTCGTTTTGATTGGCCGTGTAGGCCTTGCTCCCGTCGTAGAGGACGGTTACGGAAGCCGGGTTGGGAGTGGCAGTATTGCCCACCGGAATGGTGTAAGTGGTTCCGAAAGTGGCGCTGTCGTTGCCGTACTCATCCAGGCTCACATCGATCACGCTAATCGTGCCGCCATCGTAGTTGGCTACCACCAGTTGCTGCGTTGCCTGGTTGTACTCGGCATGAATCGGCCCGGCGATCGCCGTCATGCCGGCTGTTCCGTTGGGCGGCGTAACGCCGGTGGCAGTCACCGCGGTGGTGGACAACGGCAGAACGGGATGGGTGAAATAGGTCTGTCCGTTTTGGTTGGTGCAGCCGGCCGGCGGAGGGCAGCCGGTATCCAGCGTATTGTTCCTGATGTTGATGACCGAGAGAGTGTCGTCTCCCCGGTTCAGCACATACAAGCGCTGCTGATCGGTGCTTGACACAGCGTAGACAGGGCACTTGCCTACCGGAATGGCCGGATCGGCTGTATTGCTGGAAGTTTCGATTGGAGTGGCCGCGCCGTCTGTGGCAACCGTCCTGGGCGAAAGGTTACAGGTCATGGGCGCGTTGTCGGGAATGTCCTGGCTAATGACGTATTCACGCTGGCCGGGGGAAGTGGTCGGGGATCCGGCGATGAACATGGGCAATGAGTTAGGATTGGCCACCGTGCCGGTGATTGGAATGGCGCGCTGAAAAGCCTGGGGCGATCCCGTAAACTGATCGACCACGTTCCCATTCAGGTCTGTAACCCAAAGTCCTGAGGACGGCGGCATGAGGTTGACCGGCCGCGCCGTCGGAGGCAGCGTGGAGAACAAAACGTTCTTGGTTTGCAGCGAGGTGGTGATGGAAAAACTGGATAGCGTGCCGTCGCTGTTCAGGGTGTAGCCTGTACCGCCGATCTCGTCCAGTGTGAAAGCTGTCGGCCCGGGACCGATGGTCGCCTCGGTCATGATCGCATCGCCCGAGTAATCGATGATCGTAACCACACCATCCGTACTGGAGCCCGTGGTCGAAATCACAACCGCATACGACGTCGGCTGCGCTGCCGGACCGTTGGTGGGCACCGGCGTCACCACGGGTCTGTAGTTATTGCCGCAACCGCCGATGAGTGCAGATACCGCAACAGCCGCAACAATCGCACCAATCTGCGCGAACGCCGTGCGCGCCCGCCTTGCATTCATAGCAAAAAGCCTCATGCCTGTTCTTTCCTGCTTCTTTGTGATTGTAAATCAGCCAGGCCGAAAGAACGCTTGCCCCTTGCCGCACCCTCTTGGGGCGCGGAAAGCGAGGGCTTGCCATCCCTTTTCTCTGGATCCTGTCATGCGCTTTCGTCCCAATAGAGCGCCGTACCTTTTTCCCCTGCGCAGCCGCGGGATACGATGAAGCGTGGTTCAAAAGAAACTGCCCTGGCAATCGAAGCTGGTGTTGCTCGCGGTGCTGCCCTTCGCAGGCACGGATGTGCTACTTGCCTGCTTTTCGCGGACGGGCGAAACGGCGCCCGTGGCGATTTGGGCCTTAGGGCTGAGCGCATTGCTGGGGCTGGTCACCTGGAGGTTGCGCGCGGCTACCCCGGCAGCGGCGGCAACTGGCGCAACCATCACGGCCAGCCTCATGTTTTCCACCGCCGTGTCTCCTTATGCCCCATGGCACACGGCCCTGACGCCCACACTGGCGGTTTCAGTGCTCGCCTTTGCCGCCACCAAGGTGGGCCGCACGAAAAAAGAGCTGCTGGGCACGGCAGAGAGGCGAATGGGGCGTTCCGCCTCGCAGGTAGCGGCCAATCTGGGCTTTGCTGCGCTGGTGTCGACCGGTCCCGTGCAGTTCTGGCTGCTCGATTGCCGCTGGATTCCGCACCATTTCTCCGCGCAGGCGCCGTTTTTTGCCCTGGCGCTGGCTGCGCTGGCTGAAGCCGCCGCCGACACCGTCTCCTCCGAAATCGGGCAGGTGCTGGGCGGCCGGCCGCGGATGATTACAACCTTGCGCGCGGTGGATGCGGGCCGGGACGGCGCGGTGACTCTGGTCGGTACGCTCGCCGGCGTGGTTGCGGCGGCTGCGGTCGCAGGCGCGGGAACCTGGGCCCTGCGCGGCAATCTCACTTTGTTCGCGATCAGCGGCGCAGGAGCCGTCTTCGGCCTCTTCTTCGACAGCCTGCTGGGAGCAACCCTGGAGCAGCGGGACTGGCTCAACAACGATGCGGTCAACTTTCTGTCTACGGCCAGCGCGGCGGGGGCTGCCCTGTGGATTCTGGTTGTACGAGGCTGACCCCCCTTCAGCATGGACCCGCCAACCTGCTAACCTGCTGCCCTTGTAACACCTGCTAGCTCCGCTAACTCCGCTGTCTTTCAGTACAGATGCAGCCGCCACAACGTGTAGCTGAGAATCTCGTGAGCAATCCGCTGTGCCTCGATCGTCTTGCCTTCAGCGGCGGGACGGGGCCGGGGCGAAGTCAGCACATTGAGTCCATTGGCGGCGCAGATGGCATGAATGCGGAACATGTGGGTGTCGTCACTGACCACGACCAGGCGGTGCAGGCCGTTGACGCGGGCGATGACGGCGATGCGGCGGGCCGACTCCTCGGTATTGCGGCTCTCCGTCTCGGCAATGATGTCCGACTCCGGAACGCCTTTGCCGATCAGGTAATCCTCGCCCACCGAACCCTCGGTGAACTGGTCGCCGCCGTTGCCGCCGAGCGTGATGATGAGCGGGGCAATACCGCGATGGTAAAGCTCCAGAGCGTGGTCCAGGCGCGCGCGGTAGACCGGGGAGGGCCGGCCATCGTACTCTGCCGCGCCCAGCACGCCAATGGCGTCGGCAGGCGCAGCCTGATCCTGCACTGCGTAGCTCTCAATTTGTTTGTAGACCCAGCAGCACCAGCCGAAAGCGCCCACCACCAGCACGAGCAAAAGCAGAATTAGTCCGCGGATAACCCTCCCGCGCAGCTTCGCATTCGTCCCTTGCCCCATGCGCTCCATTTTAGGTTCTGCGCTCGTACCTTGCAGGCCGTTCTTCCCCGCGCAAAAGGCTACCCATTGAAATATGAAAGCCCCGGCCGGTTCCTTGGTCCGTTGGTTCCTTAGTCCCTCGGTCCCTGCTTTTTCACTTCTGCAGGACCATAACGACCTCGTGCGTGGGGATGGCGCCCTCGCGCAAGATCTCCCAGCGTCCGGATCCGAGCGAAAGATCGACAATCGTCGTGGGCTGTGCATTTCCGGTCGGGCCGCCGTCAACGATGAGCGGAATGCGGTCGCCGATCTGATCGCGGACGCAGGCCGCGTTGGTACACTCCGCTGCGCCGCGCAGGTTGGCCGAAGTGGCCGTGATGGGCAGCCCGAGGCGCTCCACTACCGCGCGCGGAATAGCCGCATCCGGCACGCGCAAGGCCACGTTTCCGGTATTGGCCGTGGAGCGCAGCGGGAGCTTGGTTCCGGCGCGCACAATGATTGTGAGCGGACCGGGCCAGAAGTGGTCTGCCAGCTTATCGAGCATTGGATCGCTGTCGCGCGCCAGTTCGTAGGCCTGCCTCAGACCCGAAATCAGCAGCGAGAGCGGCTTGTGCTTTTGGCGGGTCTTAATCTGGTAGATTTGCTCCACGGCGGCGAGGTTCACCGGGTCCACAGCCAGGCCGTAGAAGGTGTCGGTGGGCAGGGCGACCACACCCCCTTTGCGCAGGCAGGCGACAATATAGTCGATCCGCTCCGGCTGGGGTTCATCGGGATGGACACGCAAAATTTCCGCGGACAAAGAGGCCTGCCTGAGTTCCTGAAGTTTGAAGACGCTACAAACTCGGAAGCTATCACAGCACTGTCCTCGGCGCAAGTTGCAGTGCAGCCTCCAGCTTCCAGCTTCTAGCCGCTTGCCCTCGGCATTTGGCCTTTTTGGGGACAAAATCCGCACGCAAACCTCAATGACGCGATGGGCAGGAATAGCTAGAAGCTAGTAGCTGGTAGCAAGTAGCTGCTCTTACAATCCTCACAGCAGTCCGAAAGCTGGTCCGATGCCTGTCCGCGTGGTCGAAAGCAAGGATAATGCGCGCCTGAAGGAGCTGCGGCGGGCGCTGGCCGCGCCCGGCAGCGGCAAGCGCGGGCCTGCCGGCGACGCCGGCGGTTTGGTGGGTAGCGCCAGCGGCCTTGTGGGTATCGAAGGGCTGAATCTGCTCAGAGAGGCGCTGCGCACGGGCCTGCGCGTGGCGACTGTTTTTGTGGCGCAAGGCCTGAATGGTGAATGGCAACGCCTGCTCGACGCCGTGCCCCTGCCCCCCGAAACCGAAATTCTGCGTTTGCCCAGGAAACTGCTCGATTCCGCATTGGCCACCGAAACGCCGCAGCCGATTGCCGCACTGGTCGAGCCGCCCGACTGGTCGTGGGAGCAGATACTCAACCAAGACCAAAAAAAAACGCCATTGGTCGTTGTGCTCGCCGGCCTGCAGGACCCCGGCAACCTCGGCACAATCCTGCGCTCGGCAGAAGCCTTCGGCGCCACGGGCATGGTGAGCCTGCCCGGCACCGTAAACGCCTGGAACCCGAAGGCTGTGCGCGCGTCGGCGGGCAGCGTCTTCCGCGTGCCATTGGTTGCGGCCGGCGAAAAGCAGTGCCTGCAACGCCTGCGCGAGGCGGGCGTGAAGATTTTCTCGACCACCGCTGGCGCCGCGCAGCCCGCCGATCTGGCGGATATGGCTGGCCCGGCCGCTCTCCTCATCGGCAACGAAGGCAATGGCATCGCGGACGATCTGGCGGCGAAGGCCGACGCCAAAATCACCATTCCCTGCCCCGGCCCTGTCGAAAGCCTGAACGCAGCCGTCGCCGCCAGCGTGCTGCTTTATGAAGCATCGCGGCAGCGGTTCGCTGGGCGCCCCAACCTAGCCGCGCGCTTGGCGGCCAGGTTGGGAGAGCAATCCCCTAAGTCTCCCAAAAAGGTGCGGCAATGAACCTGTTCGAGGATCAGCCAGATCAGCCGCTGCACGCCTCCAAAGACCCGCTCCATGCAATGGGAGTGGGAGGCGCTCCGCTGGCGGAGCGAATGCGCCCGCGCAGCCTGGAAGAACTGGTTGGCCAGGAGCATCTGGTCGGCCCCGGCAAGCCGTTGCGTGTCCAGATCGAGCGCGACGACGCCAGCTCCATGATCTTCTGGGGCCCTCCCGGCGTGGGCAAAACCACGCTGGCCAAAATCGTCGCCGAAACCACCAGGGCCAGCTTCATTGAGTTCTCGGCCGTCACCAGCGGCATCAAGGAGATCAAGCAAGTGATGGTCACAGCCGCCAAGGCCGCCGAGCATCACTCGCGCACCATCCTCTTCGTCGACGAGATTCACCGCTTCAACAAGGCGCAGCAGGACGCGTTTCTGCCCTACGTCGAGCGCGGCGCCATCCGGTTGATTGGCGCGACCACTGAGAATCCTTCCTTTGAGATCATCTCGCCCCTGCTCTCGCGCTGCCGCGTCTACGTCTCTGGAGCCGCTCAAGGAGGAGCAGATCGCCGCCCTGTTGCGTCGAGCTCTGGCGGATAAAGACCGCGGCCTCGGCTCGCTCGCGCTCACCGCCGACGATGACGCTCTCTCGCTCATCGCCGGCTACTCCAGCGGCGACTGCCGCAACGCCTACAACACCCTCGAAGTCGCCGCGCAATTAGCCGTCGCAGACGGAAGCAAACACATCACGCGGGCCTTGGCCGCCGAAGCCGTCCAGCAGCGCGTCTTGACGTACGACAAATCCGGCGAAGAGCACTACAACCTCATCTCGGCTCTGCACAAAAGCGTGCGCAATTCCGACCCCGACGCCGCGCTCTACTGGCTGGGGCGCATGTTCGCGGGCGGCGAAGACCCGCTCTATCTCGCCCGCCGCATCGTCCGCATGGCCGTTGAAGACATCGGCCTCGCTGCTCCCGAGGCGCTCAATCTCTGCCTCTCGGCCAAGGAAACCATCGATTTTCTGGGCTCGCCCGAAGGGGATCTGGCCCTCGCCGAAGCCGTCGTCTATCTCTCGCTCGCGCCCAAATCAAACTCCGTCTACACCGCCTACAGCGCGGTGCAGGACGACATCGAGAACACACGCCAGGAGCCTGTCCCGCTGCACCTGCGCAATGCACCCACGCGCTTGATGAAAGATCTCGACTACGGCAAAGGCTACCGCTACGCCCACGACGAGGAAGACAAAGTCGCCGACATGGACTGCCTCCCCGAATCGCTCAAAGGCCGCACCTACTACCACCCCACGCAGGAGGGCCGCGAGAAACAGTTGGCGGCGCGCATGGAGGAGATACGAAAAATCAGGGCCGACAAACGCGGCAAATCCTGATCGCACGGCCTACTCGACATTTGGGTTTGTTGCTTATTGCCACGGATTCACCACCGACTTGGCGATATCGTCGAAGTGCTTCACGTTGCGCGTGGCGAGGGTAGCGTGGGAGGCGAGGACGATGCCGGCGATCATGGTGTCGCGGGGCTCGCGTAGACGCCCCTTCTTCTGACCGGCAGCTTCGAGTTCCGCCGCCTGCTCCGCAGCCGCATAATCAAATGCGGCGATGCGCCCTTGAATTTTTTCGTTCAATAGGTGCTCAAAGGCAAGCATGCGCAATGCCTGCCTCTTTCCGTCTGGCTTCGCGATGAGTCCCGAGCGCACTTCGTACACGCTGATCGATGTGGTCCAGATCGAACTGCGCGGTTGGCCATCCAGCCAAAGGACGACCTTAGTGTCGGGTGCATCCCGCATGAACTCCGAGATTACGTTCGTATCGAGAATGATCACGGTTCGAACTTCGGAATTTGCATGCGAAAGCCGCGAATTTCAGGAATTTCCTCGCCCTTTGCGAGCCCAATCCCTTGTCCACTGAAGAGCGCAACGATCTCCGATCCTAATCCGCGCCTTGGCTCCTCCTCGGCTGCCGCGTTATTAATAATCTCGCGCACTTCGGCCTCCATGCTGCGGCCGTTGCGCTTGGCGCGGCGCTGCAAGCGGGCTTTGACCCGTTCATCGACTTTGCGGACCAGAATCTGCGCCATCGCCGCCCTCCATTGATAGCATGATAGCACAACGCCAAAAGGAATAAGAATCACTCGTTCAGCGGTATTTCTGATTCCTGGCGCATTGGTTCTCCGCTTCGCTCAGTCTTCCCTCGTCGGCGTGTTGTTCTTTTTGGCGTCGCCGGTTTCTTTCTCTTCGTCGGTTCCGGTTGAATCGGCAGGATCGACGGTGCCCAGCGAGTCATTGACCACACCGTTGTCTTCAGTCTCTTCAATCTCGCCGCCGGGCATTTCATGGGTTGGTTTTCTTTGGCGACTCATTCGTCTTCTCCTCGAACTAAGATGCCGAAAACCCTGGGGTTGCATTGGCTTTCGGGCCGCTCCTGGAATTGGCGCCGTTTGTACAGTGGCTTCGCGGAAAAAACCGCGTAAATGCTGCGGATTCGGAACACCATATTTGCAAAACCGCTGTAGCTGGCGGTCTGCGCCGCGGTTCCCCGTCCACAGAAACGGTGGTAAACTCGGCGAGTGCGCTTCCCCAAGAAACTTTGCGCATATCCCCACATCCATCTCCAGGAGGTTCGACCATGAGCGAATGCACGAGTCTTGTTCCCCATATCGTAGTAAGCAATGCCGCCACGGCCATCGATTTTTACAAGAAGGCGTTCGGCGCGACGGAAATTGGGCGCCACGTCGCGCCCGACTCCAACAAAATCATGCATGCTGCCCTCGATATCAACGGCGGCCGGCTGTTTGTGAACGACGACTTTTCCGTAGCGTTCGGCCAAAAGCCCACGACACCCGACGCGCTGGGCGGATCACCAGTGATCCTGCACCTGCAGGTGAATGACGCCAAAGCAGTTTGGGCCAAGGCGGTAGACGCGGGCGCCCAGGTTGTCTTCCCGCTGCAGGACCAGTTCTGGGGCGACCGCTACGGACAACTGCGCGATCCCTTCGGGCACAAGTGGTCGATTGGCCAAACCATTGCTAAGCCAACTGCCGAAGAACTTGAGAAAGGCGCGAAAGCATCAATGCGGCAGGCGAAAGAGCCCGCCCACGCGTAACGGCGCCTCTTGGCTCTTTGGTCGCGGCGTTCAGAACCGCCTCTTCCCCGCCTTGGTGAACGCTGAAATTTCAGGCCGTCCGCGGGCGGCCTGAATCTATTCCCTATTCCCTGTTCCCTGCTCTTTCACTCCGGATACTTGACCGAGCACCCGTACGGCCGCCTGTAAGCGTGGGCCACTGGCTTGCCCGCCATGGCCTCGCTCAGCGCGTCGTTCAGGTAGTTGTCCGCGCCTTTGATGTCGCTCACATCGGGCGTGGGATGGTCGTCGATCGCGCCCTCGTAAATTAACTTGCCCTGGGGATCGATGACGTACATCTCGGGCGTGGTCCTGGCGCCGTAAAGGCGGCCGAGCTTGCCCTCGGGATCCATCAGAACCGCGGTGGGATCGGCGTGCATCTCAGCGAGATACGCATTCTCCTCGCTGTCCGTCACATAGCCCTGCTTGCCCGGCGCAGACGAAATGACCGTGAACCACACCACGCCTTTAGCAGTCCACTCCTTCTGCAGGGACTGCATGTTGCCGCTGACGTAATGCTTGTGGGTGTACGGGCAGCCCTGGTTATGCCATTCGAGCACCACATACTTGCCGCGATATTGATTCAAAGTGTGAGCCTGGCCATGCGAGTCGGTTGCGGTAAATGCCGGAGCGGGCGAGCCCACCACGGCCTGCGCGCCGGCGGAGACGGGCGCGAACATTGCCGCAAGCAAAATTACGCCGGCCAAGGTATGCCAAATTTTCATCAGAGTCATCCTCCTGAGGGGAAATCGGGAGATCGACTTACCGGAGTTTCAGTTTCCTTTAGCCTTGGACGAATCAGCGCCGGCCCGAGTTGCAGGGCCGGGCAGCTTGTCCAGCGCGTCGGTGACGATGCCGGGAGTGAGAACCTGAGGCAAGAGTTGAGGTTCGGCCTGGCCCGGCGTGTAGAGCGCATAAACCGGCACGCCGCTGCGCCCCAGCGCGGTGAGCGTCTGTGTAATGGCCGGATCTTCGCGGGTCCAGTCGGCCTTTAAAAGGGCCACTTTCCTGGCCTGAAACGCCTGCATTACTTCGGGCTGGTCGAGAGCGACGCGCTCGTTCACCTGGCAGCTCAGGCACCAGCTCGCGGTGAAGTCCACGAAGGCGGGCTGGCCGGCGGCGAGCGAACGCTCGACTGCATCCGCCGACCAGGGCTGCCACTGGCCTGCGGCCGCAGCTTGACCGGCAGTCTGCAACGGCGCTCCAGCCTCGGGCGTTGCGGCCAACTGCTTTGGCGCGGTTACGCACACCACAACGACCGTAAGCGCAATTAGCGCCGCAACCACCGTTGCCCAGCGCCGGGCCGGCCAGCGGCCCAGGAACCATCCGGCAATGGCCAGCAGCAGGAAACTGGCAAGAAGAACGGCCACGAGCGCCGCGCCGTAGGCTTGCGCCACCACCCAGGCCAGCCAGATAACCGTAGCGAAGATGGGCACCGAGATGGCCTGCTTCAGCACGTCCATCCATGCGCCGGGCCTGGGCAGCAATCGCGTCCACGCCGGCTGGAGCGTCAGCGCCACGTACGGCGCGGCCAGGCCGAGTGCGAGCGCTGTGAACACGGTAAAGGTGATGGCAGCCGGTTGGGCGAGAGCGTAGCCCACTGCCGCTCCCATAAACGGCGCGGTGCAGGGCGTGGCCACGACAACAGCCAGCACGCCGGTAAAGAAGCTGCCTGCATAACCCTGTTTTGCGGCCAGCGAACCGCCGGCGCTGGTCAGCGTAAGCCCGATCTCAAACTGGCCGGCAAGCGAAAGCCCAAGGAAGAACAGCAGTCCGGCCATCAGTGACAAAAACACCGGCGACTGGAACTGGAAACCCCATCCGAGCACCGCTCCCGCAGCGCGCAGGCCGAGCAGCGCGGCCACCAACGCCCAGAACGAAACCAGAATTCCGGCCGTGTAAAGAAACCCGTGCGCGCGCAGCTTATGCCGCTCTTCATTGCCCGACTGCACCAGCGCCAGCCCTTTCAAAAACAGCACAGGGAAGACGCAGGGCATCAGGTTCAGCAGCAACCCGCCGAGAAAAGCGAGCCCTGCAATGCGTACCAACCCTGACAATGAGAAGGCGGGCAATGGAGGCGGAGAGGCGACAATTCCCGGCAGCGCGGTCAGCGCGTAGTTCCTTCCGCCCGAAAGCTCCAGAACGCCTTTTAATTGCGCGGGGTTCGCGGTCAGATTGGCGTCTTTTTTTAGTTCGAGAATGAGTCCCTTTGCCGTGGGCGTAACGGTTTGCGGCGCTGGATTGTCGAGAATGTCCTGATCCTCGGGAAAGAACGCGGCCTGTGTCTCACGCTGGCCCGTTTCAACGGCCAGGCGAATGCCTGTCGCCGTGGGTTGGAAGACGGCGTGGCCGGCGGACGGGAGGGATTGCGGGAGTAAATTTGAAAGGCGTTTCCAAAGCTCCTGGTCGAGCGTGGAAATCCGCTTGACCATTGGTTCACCGGGAAGGAGCCGAACGCCTTCTTCCAAGTCCGCCTTGCCCGGAATGCAAACGTCTCGGCAAACGAGCCAATCCACCCTGGCATGTAGAACGGCGGAATCGAGCTTCGACCCCTTCGCCACATCGAAGCGGAATGGGAAGAGGACTTCGTTCTCATAGCCGAAGTCCATCAGCGGGCCCAAAGGCAGCCGCTTGGGCGCGGGAAACTGCATTGAACTGGCGGTGAGTCCTGAAGGCAGGGTCCAACGCACATTCGGCGGCTCGCCGGAGTCTCCGGGATTTTGCCAATACACGTGCCAGCCCGGCTCCAGCTTGAAATAAAGGCCGGCCTGGTTCTGCCCACCAGGATAAAGATCGTTGTCAGGGAAGATGAGCTGCACATGCAGATGCGCAACGTCAGCAGAGTTCGAGGCAGCGAACGCCGGCATCTCAATGGCCAGCACGAACAACAGCGCCAATATGGGGCGCAAACGGCGCAAGCAGAGTGGAAAAATGAACTTCATCTGGCTGGATTCAGTGTAATCGAGCGCAAACGTTTGGATTCGCACAGGCGTCGGACCGCCATAGAAGAAATGGCGGAGAGGATCGTTTTTTTTCTGATGAAAAACCCTTTCCGGTGTGCTATCTTGGGCGCGTTTGGTTCCCCTAGCCTTCCCAAACCATAAGGAGGATGCACCCATGAAAGTTCCCAGCTTCTTCGCTGTGTTGGTTGTGCTCGGCGCAACTCTGACTCCCTTCAGCCGTGGCCAGGAGGCCGCCGCGGCAACAAATCTGCTCAAGGCCCCATTGCCCGCTTGCGACGGCACGTACGCCATCGTCCGGCTCATCGAGATCAGCCAGGGCAGCAACGTGGACCAATACATGCAGGCCCTGGCTGCGCACAAGGCGTGGTACATGAAACACGGTTACAAAGACCAGATCTTTGCTGCGCAGATTGTGGAGCGCGACCCCAAGACCGATGAGGCCCATTTTTCAAATCATTTGGTGATTACGTACCACTTCATCGAGCCGGGAAGCAAGCCTCCCGCTCATGATGCCGAATGGGATGCCTATGTGAAGGAGTACGTAAGGACATCAACCATCAAAGAGTCGTACGTCGCCTGCATTCCCACAGAGCACACTCCGAAGTCGATGGAACACATGCCGATGTCGATGAAGTGATCTGAGGGTTGGTGTAGCGAGCGCCGCAATTCCGCCGGCGCGCTGGCGCGCTCAGTCTGCGATGCGCGCCGCGCGCTGGCGGAAGATGCAGTCATTCTGCACGCACTTGACGCCCGCTGCGCGGGCGCGCGCCACGGCTTCGTCGTGAACCACTCCGTCCTGCAGCCAGAGGTAAGGAATGGCGAGGCGGATCACATCGTCCACGATCGGTGGCACGTACTCGGAAGCGCGAAAAACGTCCACCAGATCGATCCCGGAGCCGGTCAGCTCGCGTGCCGCAGCCTGGGCGGCGTCGAGGTCCGCATAGCACGGCCCTCCCAGCACGTCCTTGAGCGCGGGATTGACCGGGAAGACGCGATAACCGTGTTCGGCCAGGTAGCGGCCGACGTGGTGGCTGTCACGGTGGGGCTTGTCGCTCATGCCGACAACCGCGATGTTGCGCGCGCCGCGCAGCATTTCGCCAATGATGGCTGGATCGTTTTGCAGCATTTCCCTGGTCCCTGGTCTCTAGTCCCTGTCGTTTACACGTCCAGGTCGTCGGATTCTGTTGCTGCTACGGCCGTTCCGCGCCGCTTTGCCAGCAGATACCCGCGCAGAAACGGCTCCAGGTATCCGTTAAGCACTTTGTCCACGTCGCCCACCTCGACTTTGGTGCGATGATCCTTGGCGATGCGATATGGCTGCAACACATACGAGCGGATCTGCGAGCCAAAGTTGATGTCGAGCTTCGAGTCTTCGAGTTTTTGGCTGATGGCCTTTTTCTTTTCGAGCTCGTACTCGTAGAGCCGCGAGCGCAGCATCTTCATCGCCTTTTCGCGGTTACTGTGCTGACTGCGTTCGTTCTGGCACTGAACCACAATTCCCGTGGGGAGATGCGTCATGCGCACGGCGGAGTCGGTGGTGTTTACATGCTGCCCGCCCTTGCCGCCCGAGCGGTACGTGTCAATGCGCAGGTCTTCGAGTTTCAGGTCTACCTGGATGGTTTCGTCGATCTCCGGCGACACGTAGACCGAGGCAAACGACGTGTGCCGCCGCTTGGCGTTATCGAACGGGGAGATGCGCACCAGCCGGTGCACGCCGCTTTCGCCGGCCAGCATACCGAAGGCGTACTCGCCAAGGATGGTGAAGGTAGCGGACTTAATGCCCGCCTCTTCGCCGTCCTGGTAGTCGTTCATCTCGGTCTTAAAGCCCTGCTGCTCGGCCCAGCGCAGATACATGCGCAGCAGCATTTCGGCCCAGTCCTGGCTCTCGGTGCCGCCCGCGCCGGGGTGCACGGTCACAATCGCATTCAGCGCGTCGGCCTCGCCGTTCAGCATCGTCCGTGCCTCGATCTCGTCGGCAAAAGCCCCCAGGTCCTTGATGCTCTTCTCCAAATCCAGGAGAACATCTTCGCCCTCGCGCGCCAGCTCGAAGTAGGCTTCAGTGTCGCCGGTGCGGCGCACCAGTTCCTCGTCGTCGCGGACGAGCGCTTCAAGCCGCTTGCGGTCGCGCATCAGCGGCTTGCTTGCTGCCGGATCGGACCACAACGCCGGATTGGAGAGCTTGGTTTCTATTTCAGAGAGTTCCCTGCGCAGGCGGGCAGGGTCAAAGATACTCCCGCAGGTCGCGCACCTGATTGCGCACCGGACTGTAAGCGAATTCGAGGTCGTTCAGCGACATGGGCTTGTGGGACCGACTTGGATTTGGGCTGTCAATATGCTTTCCCTTAACGAATTCAGAATATCACTGCGGCGGTTAGAGCAGGTTTCGCGGCCTTCGCTGCGTGCGGTGCAAATTCCGGGGTGAACTTGCTCATCTCGAATTGGTCGAATTTGCCCCACCTTCCGTTCCATCCGGAGCGTGCTGGTGTTCTTTATCGACCAAACGTTTCAGCTCAGCTGGATATGGTAAAGCGAATTTTTCCTCCCATAACTTAGCCTCGGCGTCAATTAACTGGGATCACACACATCCGGGGCGGGCGTGATCAGGGCGTGGAAGTGATCGGGCATGATGACGAATGCGTGCAAGAGGAATTTTCCCTGACTGCGATAGTCGAGAATGGTTCGCTCGATCAGCTCCGCCGTGGCCGTAACCTGAAAGAGCCTGCGGCGTTGCGCCGTAACCGCAGTCACGAGATATGTGCGGGTTTCCTGAGGCGCGAGGCGCATCCCGGAATCATAGACGAAAGGCCCGTGGCTAAAGCCACGCATTTGGAACGGCATGTTTTCAGGAGCCTAAAGGCTCCTGCTCCCTCCGTTGATTGAATGCCCGCCGTCAGGAACCTGAAGGCTCCTGCTCACTCCGTAGTCCGACCCGCTGGCGCAAATCCCGTCCTCCCGCCCAGACCACAATCCCCAAACTCAGCAGCACACACGCCCACGCAAACACGTCGCCATGCGCGGTGTAGAAGCTGAGGTCGTCGCGGAAGGCGAACTCGGCGGGCAGCGCGTCCGTCTGGTGCCGGGGAATGCTCTGGCGCACGCGCCCATAGGGGTCGATGACCGCAGTGACACCGGTATTCGTGTCACGCAGAATCCAGCGGCGGTTTTCGATGGCCCGCATGCGCGCCATGTTCAGGTGCTGCCATGGCGCGCTGGTATCGCCGTACCACCCGTCGTCGCTGATGTTGACCAGCACCTCGGCCCCGTGCCGCGCGAACTGGCGCACCTCGTCGGCAAAGACCGCCTCGTAACAGATAAAAACGCCGTAGCGATGGCGTCCGCCGTTTTGCGTATCGAGCAGAAAAGTCTTGCGCTCTGTGCCGCGCGTGAAGGACGAAACCCTGCCGGTGAGCTTGCGGGCAAAGGTGAGCAAATTCTGGAAGGGAATGTATTCGCCGAAGGGGACAAGGTGGATTTTGTCGTAGCGGCCGACGATCTGCCCATCGGCATTCGCGATGAGCGCCGAGTTGTAATAGCGCCACTCCTGTGTGGACTCGCCGTGGTCCCAGCCGATGCCGCCCACCACCAGCGGTGCTTCGACGGCGCCGGCAATATTCACAAGCGCCTTTTCAAAGCGCGGGTCGGTCTGGTCGAATGGCGCGGGCGACTCCGGCCAGACGACGAGATCGGGATGCGTGGGGTAGGGCGGGCAGACAACCTCCCTCGTAGGCGCGCCGGTCTGGGGAATTCCGGCGATGTAGGTTTTGCATTGCTCTTCGGCGAGACGAATGAATTCGGCGATATGGCTGTCCCATGCCGGCCCTTGCCAGTTGTTGGCGGAGCCGACGTCGAGATTCGGTTGAATCAGCACCGCTTCCGCCGTCGGATCGGGATTGGGCGGCGGGACAAAGACGCCGCAGAAACCGGAGATGAGCAGAATCGCTCCGCAGCCAATCCACGCCGAGCGGCCAGCGTAGCGGCTTTTGGAGCCGCGGGCGAGCGACAACCCGGCGGTGAGAAGCGCGTTCACGGCAACCAGCAGGAAGCTGATGCCGTAGACGCCGGTCCATGGCGCGAGCTGGTTGACCAGTGCGTTATCAACCTGGGAGTAGCCGAGCTGGTCCCAGGGAACGCTGGTGATGCGGGCGGCGGCCAGCTCCAGAGCGGTCCACAGGAAGGGCGCGAAGATGAGGGCAAGGCGCGTGGAGCCGGTGGCGCGCCGCGCCAGCGCCACGCCGAGTCCGAAGAGACCGAAGTAGAGCCCCAGCACCAAGCTGTACCCCGTGAGCAGCAGCGTGGGAGCCAGCGGCGGCATGTCGCCATAGCGCAGCATGGTGTCTCGAACCCAGTAGCAATTGCCCATGTACCACAGGAAGCCGCAGAGATAGGCAATAAAAAAGGCGCGGCGGACTGGATGACGGCGGCTGGAGTTCGAAATGGTGAGGATGGCCCAAAGGAGCGGAACGAGGGCAAACCATGCGAAGACGGAGCGCCAGGGAGGCATCGGCCCGGCAAGCGGGAACGGCAGTTCGAGCAAGGCCGCTGACAGAACCGCGGCAGCCCACGGCTTCCAGAATGACTGCATACAGGGCCGAGTGTAAAACATCCGGATGGGTTAGAATCGACAACATGTTGCTGGCCATTGTGGCAATGCGAATCCTGGAAGTGATGTTCTTTCTTGGCCTGGCGGGATCGGCAGTGGTGGTGCTGATCAGCTTTTTCGAGGACGGGAAGGAACTGTTCGGCAAAGATTAGGTAACGCCGACCTCCTGGCCGGCTGTCGTGTGGGCCTCCTGGCCCACACAAGGCGGCCGAAATCAGCGCCGTCCTTAAGCCTCCTTATCCATCGCGGCCTTGCGGTCTTCCGGCGAAAATGCCGCAACCTTGCCGCCGCGGGCCGCCCCCACATAATGAGAAACGGCCGCCATAGTGGCCGCAACGCCCGCTTTACTGGTGCTGTAGCTGATGGCTGAAGGAAGCGGAATATTCATGGCCGCCGCCGTTGCAACAGCATCCTGATTCGCGCCCAGAAACACAAAGTCCCATCTGTATTTGTCCCTCTGCTCGCGGATCATCTCGCTGATCTGCTGCAGGTTGTATTGCTTGCTCGAGTTCTCCAGGCCGTCGGTGAGCGTGACTACGATGACCTTGGATGGGCGTTCGTGTTCGGGGAGCGCGGCAAGCTCCTGGCCTAGTTCGACGATGGTGCGTCCCTGAGCGTCGAACAACGCCGTCGAGCCGCGCGGCACAAACGTGTTCTGTGTGAGCTCGGGGCAGCTCTTGAGATTCACGTCGAAGACGGTTTCGTACTGGTCGTCGAATTGCACCAGCTTGATCGTGGCTTCGCCTGGCAGCTCGCGCTGCCTTCTGATGAATTCGTTGAAGCCCGCCACAGTCGATTCCCTGCAACTTTCCATGGAGCCCGAGCGATCGAGAACGATCGCAATGCGCGTGAAACTGTCCCTCATTTTTCCTCCCTCCTTGACTGGTTACTGGACGGATTGCCGGACGGATTAGTCGACGAGCCGGCTTTGGACGGCGGCGAAGCCAGCTTGTAGACCACCGCCTTCTCGACCTTGAGCGCGGAGGTGATGCTCTCGCCCGGAGGCCGCCTTCCGTTGTAGACGTCGCTGAGGTACTGCGGAGAAACCCCAAGCCTAGAAGCGAACTGCTGCGCGGTCTGGTCGCCCTGCTGTTTTTTCAGGAACTCCAGAAACTGATCGAGATTCATTCTCCTGATCGGCACGAGGCCAGTATACGTCAATTGACGTATACGTCAAGTGCCGTAGATTTTCTTTCCTTGCGCCGGCTTCGCCGCGGGCGCGCGAAGCAGGCGACGCCTTGCCCAAATGCGCGAAGGAGGGAGACGGGGCATTTCTATTGTGCTTACGACACACCCGTTTAGTTTCATTGACAGGCATTTGCCGGCGAATTAGACTCGTCGCAGAGCGTTGGTTTCGCTCTTACGATTTCTCCAGGGTGCGATAGAAGGCCCTGGGCCACCGGCTGCCTCGCCGGACCCTCGCGATGGCCTCTACCCGAACGACCGTGGCACCACCGAACGACCGCGTGCGGCTCATCGTAGCCTCCTCGGTGATGCTCACGTTCATCTCCTTCTGGCGGGCTGCCGCCATCGTCCTCAACGATTTAGGTTCTTCGGCCTTCTACGCCGGCGGAATCGCCGAGCAGGCGGTGGGAGCCGCTGCGCCGTGGTTCATCCTCGGCATCATGCTGTTCAGCTTTGCAGTGCGCGCGGTGTATGTCGAGAGCTGCTCGATGTTTACCCGCGGTGGCGTGTACCGCGTGGTCAAAGAGGCCCTCGGCGGAGGGTTCGCCAAACTCAGCGTGTCGGCGCTGATGTTCGACTACATCCTTACCGGTCCCATCTCCGGCGTTTCTGCCGGGCAATACATCACCGGGCTACTGAACGAGCTGCTGACGGTCGCCAACCAGGTTCACTGGTTGCCCCCGGCCCTGATGAACGCCAACGGCCAACCCATCCAGCTCGACATGAACTACAGCTCGGCGCTGCTCGCCGCGGTTGTCACGATCTATTACTGGTGGCAAAACATCAAGGGGATTGAGGAGTCGAGCGACAAGGCGCTGCGGGTCATGCAGATCACCACCATCATGGTGATCATTCTGCTGGCGTGGGGCTGTTACTCGGTGGCAATTCGCGGCGCGCATTTGCCTCCCTCGCCTGTCCCATCGCACTTGAAGTTCAGCGATGACGCGCTTGGCTTCCTGAAAGGAAGAGGTCTGCCGATCCTCGGCCTGTTCGGGATTCTGATGGCCTTCGGCCATTCGATTCTGGCCATGAGCGGCGAGGAAAGCCTGGCGCAGGTCAACCGCGAGATTGCGCACCCCAAGCTGAAGAACTTGAAACGCGCGGCCATCGTCATCGCTATCTACAGCCTCGTTTTCACCGGTGGCGCCACGCTGCTGGCGTCCATGCTGATCCCCAACTACGAACGGGTCCACGTCTATTCCGACAACCTGATCGCCGGCCTCGCCATGTATATGGTGGGACCCATATTCTGGCGCATTCTATTCCGCGTATTCGTCGTGCTGGTGGGCTTCCTGATTCTTTCCGGCGCCATCAACACCTCGATGATCGGCTCGACGGGCGTGCTGATGCGCGTAGCAGAAGACGGCGTGTTGACCGATTGGTTCCGCAAGCCGCATCCCCAATTCGGCACAAGTTACCGCATCGTGAATCTGGTGTTCATCCTGCAGATGTTCACCATCATAGCCAGCCGTGGCAATGTCATCATGCTGGGCGAGGCTTATGCCTTCGGTGTCATCTGGTCGTTTACCTTCAACAGTCTTTCCATGCTGGTGCTGCGCTGGAAGTACAAAGGCGAGCGCGGCTGGAAGGTTCCGCCCAATATCCGCATCGGAAACTTCGAGATTCCTGTCGGTTTGCTTTC
This sequence comes from uncultured Acidobacteriaceae bacterium, assembly GCA_963848805.1. Classification (GTDB taxonomy): domain Bacteria; phylum Acidobacteriota; class Terriglobia; order Terriglobales; family Acidobacteriaceae; genus Telmatobacter. The sequence continues at coordinate 98,607 of CAWKFD010000033.1, forward strand.
GGTCTTCGCTGTGCTGCTGGCAACAGCTACGGTCAACCTGTTCACCAAATCCATAGCCACAGCGAGCGGCGTGGTGTTCGCTGCCGCGTTCTTCATAATCTTCACGGTGTCAGAGCGGGAGAACCTGAAAAAACACGCCCGAACCGCGAAGGAGATGAGGGATCACTTCCAACTCGAGCACCAGGAGACGGTGAGCCGCGAGTCTGTTGCGATCCGCCCCGGCGGGGCGATTGTGACCATGCGCGACGCTGGCAATCCGCTGGCTTTGAAGTGGACGCTGGCGCGAACCAACACCGAAGAGCAGGACGTGGTGGTGATCAGCGTACGCCTGATGGGCGTGGGTGGCCCAGAGTTTTTGAGCGCTGAGCAACAGAGCTTCAGCGAACACGAGCAGATGGTCTTCACCAAGGCGGTCTCGGTGGCCGAGAGCTTCGGCAAGAAGGTTTCGCTCCTGGTGGTTCCGGCGGGAGATATTTTTGCCGCGCTGGCACAAACCGCAAATTCGCTCGAGGTGGAGTCGGTGGTTTCAGGACTCTCAACTTCCATCAGCGCCGAGGACCAGGCATTTCACATTGGTCAAGCCTGGGAGGCGCTGCCCGAACCTAAGCGCCAATTCAACTTTTATGTCATCGGACCTGGCGGCGAAGTGAAGGTGTTCTACATTGGGCCGCACGCGGCGGCTTTAAGTCCCGACGATGTGCAATTGGTCCACCGCTTGTGGCTGAACATGCGCAGAGACCCATCGCTGGCGGACCTGCATCATGGTGACATCATCACTTATGCGCTGACGCGTCTGGCCGGTCAGTACGCGCGTGAAAAGCAGGAGATCCTGCGCGAGTTGCGGAACTGCCACGGCGCCGGATCGCGCCCCACGCTGCGCCTGGGCGCGCGGGATCCACATGGCCCGGACGGAATCACGCCTTCGCCGCGCGCAGTCAAGCAGACGCGGGATCAATAAAGCAAGGACTGGCGCCTTCGACCTGTATCTTTTTGATTTGACTTTCGCCCCTCTTGCCCTTGATACTTCCTCTATGCCGAATTCAAGGGAAAGCGGAACTGTGGTCATGGCCAGGTGTATGTGTATGCCATGCGGACCCCTCTGCGCGGCTCTTGAACGGCAAACGCGATAAGCGCAACCGATCTGAAGTCGAGCGGCCCGGGTCCCAAAGCGGATGCGGGCCGTTTTCATTGTGGTGCGGCCTGCGGCGAACCCCCGCCGTCCCCGATAGCAGAGACCACACAAACCTGAAGGAGACCATCATGCCGGAACCAAACCAGCAGCAGCTTGCCACACTTGCCGTGCACGCCGGCCAAACGGCCGACCCCGCCACCGGCGCGCGCGCCGTGCCCATCTACCAAACCACCTCGTATCTTTTCGAGGACGCGGACCACGCCGGACGCCTGTTTGCACTGAAAGAGTTCGGCAACATCTACACGCGCATCATGAATCCCACCACAGACGTTTTTGAAAAGCGAGTGGCGGCGCTTGAAGGCGGCGCAGCGGGATTGGCCACGGCCTCAGGGCAGGCGGCGGAGACGCTCACCATCACCACGCTGGCCAACGCCGGCGATGAAATCGTCTCCACCACTTCGCTCTACGGCGGGACCTACAATCTATTCCACTACACGCTGCCCAAGCTGGGTATTCTGGTGCGCTTTGTGGATGGGGACGATTTCGACGGCTTGCATAAGGCCATCAACAGCAAAACTCGCGCCGTCTATACCGAGACGCTGGGCAATCCCAAGCTCGACATCGCCGACATCGAAACGCTCGCAGGGATTGCCCACGAGCACAAGCTGCCACTGGTAGTCGACAATACCTGCGCCTCGCCGGCCCTGGTGCGGCCTATCGAGTGGGGCGCGGACATCGTAGTGAACTCGGCCACGAAATTTCTCGGCGGACACGGAAATTCGATCGGCGGAGTCATCGTCGATGCCGGCAAGTTCGACTGGGCCGCATCGGGCCGCTTCAAGGATTTTGTCGAGCCCGATCCGTCGTATCACGGGCTCTCGTACACTGAGGCCTTCGGTCCGCTGGCTTTCATCCTCAAGGCGCGAGTACAGGGATTGCGCGACACTGGCGCGGCACTCTCGCCGTTCAATGCTTTTCTTTTACTGCAGGGCATCGAAACGCTGCATCTGCGCATGGAGCGCCACTCGCAGAACTCCCTGGCCGTGGCCCAGCATCTGGAGAAGCATCCCGGCGTGGAGTGGGTCAACTACCCCGGCCTGGCATCGAGCCCCTACGCAGCCCGCGCCAAAAAGTACCTGCCCAATGGGCACGGCGCGCTGGTGACCTTCGGGATCAAAGCTGGAACGACGGGCGGCGGCTACGACGCCGGAAAGAAACTGATCAACTCGCTCAAGCTCTTTTCGCTGCTGGCGAACATCGGCGACGCAAAGTCGCTGGTGATCCACCCGGCTTCCACCACGCATCAGCAACTCTCGGCCGAGGAGCAGGCTTCGGCCGGCGTTACGCCCGAACAGGTGCGGCTTTCCGTCGGAATCGAGGACATTCGCGACATTCTGGCCGACCTGGATCAGGCGATTGAAGTGGCGAATGGCCAGAAGTTCAGCGGCAAAACCGAGGCGCTCGCGGCGCGATAAGGCAGAATAAGAGAAGCTTCTAGCTTCTAGCTCCTAGCTCCTAGCTGCTAGCTGCTAGCCTCTAGCTCGAGCTTCTGGCTTGCAGGCGCGAAGGTAGGGAGCAGGGAAAGAAGGAGAAAGAGTGGCGCAAGACTACCGGGACTTGATTGTCTGGCAGAAGGCCATTGACTTGACGGTTTGTGTTTATCAGCGAGGAGCAAGGAGCTAGAAGCTGTTTTTATGACAGATACATACAACCGCAGCGGGGCCTCGCCGCCTCGATCGAAGATCGTGGAACCCACCTACGAAGGCGACTTCGTGCTAGATGGTTCCCTGCCGCTGGAGTGTGGCGGCGCCTTGATCTGTCCCACGCTGCATTACGCTGTCTACGGCCGGCTGAATGCGGCGCGCGACAATGCCGTCCTGGTTTGCCATGCGCTTTCCGGCTCGGCCCTGGTGGGATCCTGGTGGCCTGAGATCTTTGCTCCCGGCGCGGTCCTATCGCTGGAGCGCGACTTCGTCATCTGCATCAACATGCTGGGCTCCTGTTACGGCTCCACGGGGCCCGGTTCGGTAAACCCCGCGACTGGCGAATCATATGGGCCGGATTTTCCTCTGGTCTCGGTCCGCGACAACGTGCGAGCGCAGGCGCGACTGCTCGATTCACTGGGCATCCGCAAGTTGCGGCTGGTGCTGGGCGGGTCTATCGGCGGCATGCAGGCGCTGGACTGGGCCATCCTTCATCCCAATCGCGTAGAGCGCGGCCTCATTATCGGCGTCACGCCGCTTTCGGCAATGGGGCTGGCGCTGAACCACCTGCAACGGCAGGCCATCCAGCACGACCCGGAGTGGGCCGGCGGGCGCTATCTGCCGCAACGCCCTCCGCGCCGTGGGCTGGCGCTGGCCCGCCAGATCGCCATGATCAGCTACAAGTCCGCGCCGCTGTTCGACGAGCGTTTCGGCCGCAATCCGAACATCCGCGGCGGCGAAGACCCCTGGGCGGCAGACGGCCGAGGTGGGGCCGTGACTGGCGGCCTCGTCGGCGGACGCTTTGACATCGCGGGGTACCTGGATTATCAGGGGCAGCGGTTTATCGAGCGTTTCGACGCCAACGCGTACCTGGCGATCCTGCGCGCCATGGATACTTGGGATCCGTTGCGCGGATACCCATCGCCTGAGGAGGCATTCGGGCGCATCGGCGCGCGGCTCAGCTTCATCGGCATCAGCACCGATTGGCTATTTCCCGCTGCCGAAGTGCGGCGCTTTGCCGAATGCATTCGGCAGGCCGGCGCTCAGGCCGACTACCGGGAAATGACCAGCGATCACGGCCACGACGCCTTCCTGGCCGAGCAGGTAGAGCTGGTGCGGCTGCTGCAATGAGGTTGGCGCAAAACTGGCCCGCCGGCGCGAACGTTTTTCACAGCCTCCGCGCCGTCTGCCTCTTTTTGGGGACATCGCTTGTCAGCGGCTCTCTGGCTTTCTATAATCCTCCTACGCAGCAATGGAAGCCGTGGTATCGTAATAACCGTTACCGAGGCGCTCAACCGCCGTCCAGGATGGTTGCCATTTCGCTGGCGAACGAGTGCGTCCAGATCACCATTTCGGCATTTCCCAGGAGCATTGCATGAAGAAGTTAGTCTTTGCATTTGCGGTGGCATTGCTAGTCCTTTGCCTTCATTACACGCCCGCACTGGGCGCCCAAGACACGGGCCAGATCAGCCTGCCGCCAGAGCAGTTCAACGCTTACCAGAACGCCACTACGCAGACCGATCCTGCTGCGAAGGCCGCTGCCCTCGAGAGTTTTCTGGCCACTTACCCACAGACTCCGGTCAAGACCGGTGTTCTCGACCAGTTGATCGATGCTTACCAGCAGTTGAACCAGCCCGACAAAGTGCTGGACGCGGCCAGCCGCCTGCTGCAGATCGATCCCAACAACATGAAGGCCATCTTCGTCTCCGTCTACGTCAAGAAGACCCAGTGCGGCAAGAGCCTGGATGCGTCTGGGGTGAGCACCGATCCGCAGACCTGCGACGATGCAGCGGCGCTGGCGCGAAAAGGACTCGCGGCGCCCAAGCCGGCCGGCGTCTCGGATGACGACTGGAAGAAGCTGACTGGCGGCGCCTATCCCGTCTTTCACTCGGCCATCGCGTTTGATGACGCGGTCTCGAAGAAGGACTTCGCCGGCGCCATCAAGGAGTACACCGCCGAGTTGATGCTCTATCCGCCGGACGCAACCACCAAGCCCGGACTGGGACTTGCCGATACTCTGCAACTGGCACAGGCCTACGCCAAGCCCGGCGACTCAAGAGATGAAGTGAAGGCCGTGTGGTTCTACGCGCGCGCCTGGGACTTCGCGCCTCCGGCTTACAAGGCCCAGATCCAACCTCAGCTCGATTACTGGTACAAGCGGTATCACGGCACTCTGGACGGCGACGCTGCCATCAAGACCCAAATCGGCGCCATCGAGGCTCAGGCTCAGTCAACGCTCTTCCCGCCTGCTACCTTCACCATTGAGCCGGCCCCGACTCCGGAGAAACTGGCGCACGTGGCCTATACCGGCGGCGATCCGACGAAACTAAACCTCGAAGACAAGGAGTTCATCCTGGCCAATGGCACGGCGGAAGATGCCAATGGGCTGTGGGCTCTGATCAAAGGCCAGCAAACGCCTGTTCCGGGCATTGTGATCTCCGACCCCGCTTCGGTTTTGAAGATCGTCGTGACCATGGCAGCTTCGCCCAAGCCGAAGGAATTTGTGGTCAAGCTCTCGAACCCCGTAGCTTGCAGCGCCGTGCCTCCTCCTCCGTCTGAGCTGAAGATTAAGGACGCTCAGGCCTACATTCTGGCCAATGGCGTGAAGGCCGATACCGACGCTATGGGAGATATCCTCACCGATACTCCGGCGCATATCCGCAAGATCGCAATCGAGCCAGCGGTTGGGGTGATCAATGTCGCCGTGACCCATGACGCCAAGGACAACCACGTTGCAGACTTCATCGTTAACATGAAGGAGCCGGCTTCGTGCAAAGAAGCGCCTGCGGCGGGTGACGAGCTCAAATTCCAGCCTTCCGCCGAGCTCGACGCCACCTACGACACCTACACCAAGGTTGCAGCCGCTGGGTCTATGGCGGCCTCCGCGCAAATCGTGATGCGGGACGGTTTCCTGCAGTTGGAAAAGAAGACCGCGCCGGTGCATCACACCGCAAAGCCTTCGCCTGCGCACCGCGGGCAATAACCTGGCAGGCCCGCGTTCGCCGGTGTCAAACTGGCGATCGTGGGCCGCATAATGCAGTGTTTCCTGGATTCCAAAGGGCAGTCCGCTTCGGCGGCCTGCCCTTGTTTTTTGGCGCGGCAAGTCCCCCATTCCAAAAGGCTGCTGCATGCAATGCTTACTCGCCGAGCATGATGCGCTGGATTCGGGAGGCGCGGCCGGTCACGGGGTCGCACGTAATCAGCGCGCCGCACATCTTGGGGTTTCCCTTGGCGGCTTCGAACTTGCCCGGCATGCCGGTGAGGAATTTGTGCAGCACCAGGTCCTTTTCCACGCCGATAATGCTGTCGTAAGGCCCGCTCATGCCTACGTCGGTCTGGAAGGCGGTCCCGCCGGGGAAAATGCGCTCGTCGGCCGTGGGGATGTGGGTGTGCGTGCCCAGAACCGCCGTTGCGCGCCCATCCAGATACCAGCCGATGGCGGCCTTCTCGCTGGTGGCCTCGGCATGGAAATCGACCACGATCACTTTGGCCTTGATCTCGGCCAGCAGCGCGTCGGCAACGCGAAACGGATCGTCGATCGCGGTCATGAAGACGCGGCCCTGCAGTTGCAGCACCGCGTAGTCCACGCCGCTCGCAGTTGTGCCTTCGTAGACGCCGTAGCCGGGCAATCCGGGCTGAAAATTCGCCGGCCGCAGCACGCGGCGCGGGCGCTGCTCGCTCTCAGGGGCTGCCGAATTCAAATAATCGATCAGTTCGCGCTTGTCCCACACGTGGTTGCCGGTCGTCAGAACATCCGCGCCCAGGTCAAAGATCTCCTCAGCGAGCGAGGGCGTGATGCCGAAACCGCCGGCGGCGTTCTCCACGTTGACAATCGTCAGATCCACATTGTGCGCCCCGCGCACGTGGCCGATGTGCTCGCGCACGATCCTGCGCCCCGCGCTGCCGAAGATGTCGCCGACGAAAAGGATGTTCAAAGAAGCTCCTAGCGGAGTTAGCGGTGTTGGCGGAGTTAGCGGAGCTAGCCTTTCGCCTCGGTAGTGGAGCTTTCCGGTCCCTGTTCCCTGTTCCCTGTTCCCTGCTCTTTCCGCATCAGCGGAAAGAGTATGACATCGCGGATTGATTTCGACCCGGTCAGCAGCATCACCAACCGGTCGATGCCGATGCCTTCGCCGCCGGTCGGCGGCAATCCATAGGCCAGCGCGCGCACATAATCCTCGTCCATCGCATGCGCCTCTTCGTCGCCGTGCGCGCGATCGGCCAACTGCTGCTCAAAGCGCTTGTGCTGCTCCACCGGATCGTTCAACTCGCTAAAGGCGTTGCCAACTTCGAACCCGCCAATGTAAAACTCGAAACGCTCGACCCAATCGGGATCACCGGGCTTCTGTTTCGAAAGCGGTGAAACGGCGGTGGGAAATTCGTAGATGATCGTGGGCTGGATGAGGTGCGGCTCGGCGAGAGCCTCGAATAAATTAGCAATGAATTTTCCGACAGCGCCTTCGGATTTCATTGTGCGCGAAATTACTTCAAAGGCGACCTCAAGATCGGCGAGTTTCTCCAAATGCTTGGCGGATTCTGTTAACGGCTGCGGCTCCTCGACAAACACCGCATCGCGGGCATCCCCCAGAGACTGTCGATAACTCTTGAGTGCAAGGCTTGCAGCAACGCAAACGCGGGCGAAAGATGCGACTTCAAAGTCATTCGGGCCAGGTGCTGGACCTGCTTCGATGGGCCACCACTTGATAATCGCCTCCCGCATCGTCAGCCGCGTCCATTGCCCAGATCGATCTCGACGACCTCGCCTGCGCGCGGTCCCTTCGGAATGGGAAAGTGTGTAATCGTCGTCCCGTTCACTTCGAGCGCTACGAACTTGATCAGCTCCTCCGTCAAATCCATCAGGTCGTGGTAGTTGGCGTAGGCCTGGTAGAACTCGAGCATGGTGAACTCGGGATTGTGCTGCGTGCTTACGCCTTCGTTGCGGAAGTTGCGGTTGATCTCATAAACGCGATCCAGCCCGCCGACGACGAGGCGCTTCAAATACAACTCCGGTGCGATGCGCAGAAACAAATCCATGTCAAGCGCATTGTGGTGCGTCTCAAACGGCTTTGCCGCCGCGCCTCCGGCGATGGGCTGCATCATGGGCGTCTCGACCTCAAGATAGCCGCGGCTGTCAAAGAACGTGCGCAGCGCGCGCAGCACCTTGGCGCGCTTGACGAAGACTTCGCGGCTGTCGAGATTCACGAACAGGTCCACATAGCGCTGGCGATAGCGCAGTTCTACGTCGGCCAGGCCGTGATACTTCTCGGGCAGCGCGAGCATGGCCTTGGAAAGAAACGTGAGCGTCTCCACGTGCACCGTGAGTTCGCCGGTGCGCGTGCGGAATAAATATCCCGTGACGCCGATGTGGTCGCCCAGGTCGAGCAGTTTGTAGAGCGCGAATGCCTGTTCGCCGACGGCGTCGAGCCGTACGTAAATCTGCAGCCGCACGCCCTCCTGCTGCAAAGTGGCAAAGCCGGCCTTGCCCTGCTGGCGGATGGCCATGATGCGCCCGGCCACGGCCACGGTCGTGCGGTTGGCCTCAAGCTCCTCGCCCGTTGCCTTGTCCCACTGCGCGCGCACTGCTGCGAGAGCCGTAGCCGTCTGGTCCTGCCGCGCCGGAAACCGGTTGGGATAGGCCGCCTGCCCCAGCTTTTCGATTTCTTTCAGCTTCTCCTTGCGCAGCTCAAAGAGAGTCTGTTCAAACTCCGAGTCGAACAATTGGTTTTCCTTCGCTGTTCGGTGTTTCAGGTTCCAACCGCCAGTATACCGGCTGGCGAATGCGGCTCGGCTCGGCCTGCACCGCGTGACCGCTGTCACGCATCAACGTGACAACAGCCCGAGCATCTGGTTCTCAACTTAAAAATCAGTACCTTCGCGTGAATGCGCGCTCGTCGTGTATAACCACGATGATGCCTTTCAACAGCCCCATCCCGGAATCGAAGCGGCGCGGCAAGGCCGGCGACGGCGACCAACCCCAGCAAGGCAATGGCGGGTCCGCCGGGGGCTCCAGTTTGCTCGGCGCCTGGGTGCAGGCGGAAAAAATGATGCAGATCGCGCTGATGCTGCCTTCGGCTGCCTTCATTGGCTGGCTGATCGGCTACGGCCTCGATCATTGGCTGCATCAGACGTGGATCGCCATGATCGGGATCGTGGTGGGGATTATCTCCGGGCTCGTCGGCGCCATCCGCATGGCAATGGTCAGCATGGCCGATCCCAAATCGGGCCGCAAGAACGGAGATGGAGCCGAAGGCGGAAGTTCCGGCAACCGACCATGAACGGCGAAATCAATAATGGCGATTTCGGGCCTTTTAGCGAGATGAGCGATGCGGATCTTGAAGGGCTGCTCCGCCGCGCCATCCGTATCACTATGATTGTGGGCGTGTTGGCCGCGCTGGCAGTTTGGATCGCCGCGGGCTGGCGTAACGCGGCCATGCTGGCCACGGGCGCGGCGATATCGACTGCCAGCATCTACGAGTGGCGGCGGCTGGTCCGGTTCATTATTGCCAAAATGGACAAAAAGCAGGCGCCACGCGGGACAGCAGTCGCAGTGGTCTTTTTTCTGTTCCGCTTGGTGGTCTTTGCGGGCTTGATTTATGGTAGCCTGAAGTGTTTCAGAGGATCGGGTTTGGCGCTTCTTTGTGGCCTGGCCTTAGCGGTGCTGGCCATCAGTTGGGAGGCAGTGCGTTTGCTTCGCGACTGAGGATCTGTGCGATCCTTGTGGATAGATCCTGCCGTAATGGAAAGACATAAATACTTATGCCGGAAAGCCTAGCGTTGACTCGATTGTTGAATCATCTGTTCGGTCCCCTTGTGGCTGCAGTGCTGCAAACTGTAGGCATTCATCCCGCCCACCCGGCTGCGCCCATTGACGATACCTTCGCGCTGGAATTGCTGGTGGCGTGCGGCCTGATCTTGTTCTTTCTCATCGTGCGCCTGACGCTCTCTGTGGAAAATCCCAATCCGGCGCAGCAGATCGCCGAAATGATCCACGAGTTCGTCGGCAACCAGGCGGAACAGGTGATTGGCCATGGTTACGAGCGCTTCCAGGCGTTCGTAACCTGCGTCGGCCTGTACATTGTGATTCTTAATTTGCTCGGCCTGGTGCCGGGTGTCATCACGCCGACCAGCCAGCCGGTGGTGCCGCTGGGCATTGCTGTGCTCACTTTCATTTACTACAACGCTCATGGCGTCCGGGTGCACGGACCTTTCGGGTATTTGAAGACATTCGCCGGGCCAGTGTGGTGGATGGCGCCGCTGTTGTTTCTGGTCGAGATCATCTCGCATCTGGCGCGCATGATGTCGCTCACCATCCGTCTTTACGCCAACATGCTGGCCAGCGATCTGCTGACGCTGATCGCATTTTCATTCCTTCCATTGGCGCTTCCCATACTCCCGTTGGGACTGCATTTCGTGGTTGCGCTCATACAGGCGTATGTGTTCATGCTCCTGTCGATGATTTATCTGAGTATGGCGGTTTCGCACGAGCATTAAAGCAGCTAATAGCCTTTAGCTATTAGCTTTTAGCTGGTGGGCGGGGGAACTGAACATTGCGGTTCCCGAAGGGAAGAGCTAAAAGCTAAAGGCTAAGAGCTAAAAGCTCACAAGGAAAGCATTAAAGCAGCTAATAGCCTTTAGCTATTAGCTTTTAGCTGGCAGGCGGGGGAACTGAACATTGCGGTTCCCGAAGGGAAGAGCTAAAAGCTAAAGGCTAAGAGCTAAAAGCTCACAAGGAATTCCACCGGAGAGCGCTTCCGCTCCGGACAAACGGAGGGCCGCAAGCGTGAGGGGGCCAGCACGGTGAGCCTCAACCACCCACTGGCGGCCAATCTTAAGAGAAGCAGGAGAACAATGCGGAAACTTCAATATGTGTTTATGGCCCTGGCGGCGCTTTGCTTCGCCATTCCGGCCTTCGCGGATGGCGGCTCGACCGTCATGGATCTGGCCCCGGTGGGCGTCGGCCTCGGAATGGGCCTGGCAGCGGGCCTTTGCGGTCTCGGCCAGGGACGGGCCGTAGGCTCAACCACCGAGGCCTTGGCGCGTAACCCTGGAACCCGGGCCGGCCTGCTGACGTTCATGATCATCGGCCTGGCCTTCATCGAGTCCCTCACCCTGTTTACCTTCGCCATGATCATCATCAAGGTGAAGTAAAATCGGCGCCTCAACAAGAAAAGCGGCCTGTCCACGCGGATGGGCCGCTTTTTTAACGAACCCTCAGTCCCCTAGCCCCTTAGTCCCTCTGTCCCTCAGTCCCTCTGTCCCTCGGTCCCTCTGTCCCTCAGTCCCTCAGTCCCTGCCCTTATCACTGGCCGGCGCGCAGCATCTCAATCGCTTTCTGGTAACCCAGTCCCACGGGCAGAGGCGCAAACCCGGTTTCCTCCTCCGTGGTGTCGAAGGTCCGGTTCCTGAAAACTACACGCCCGCTCATCTGCATCTGAAACCGCACCGTCCTCCACTGGTCGACGCCCATGTCTGGACCCACATCGGCCTGCTCAATCACGATCCAGCCGCCTTTGTTCAGCCGCCCCAGAATCCCCCAGCCAAAGTCCACGTCCTGCTGCAAATGGCCTTCCAGCCGGACCACGCGCTCGTGCGCGGCATCGATCCAGATTTCGCCTGCCATTTCAGTCAGAACCTGCGTTTCGAGGTCCGGCGCGGAGAATTTCGGGTCGGGGCGGAATATGAATTTTTCCACTTCTCCTGTGGGGCCCTGGCCGGGGCCGGCATATTGGTAGATGAAAGCGCTGGGCAGTGCGCGCAGCACCTTCAGGGCGCGTCCGGCATCTGTCTCCTCAGCCTGCTTGCGGCGCTGCTGCTTGCCGGGATCGCCGGCCAGAGCGTCAAGCCGCGCTTCCTCCTGCTGCTCGTCCGCCGCGCCGAGTGGTTTGTCGTTGATGGCAACCAGCCGGGCGACGTCGCCGTCCCTGGTCTCATAGATTTCCTTGGTGGTGGTCAGGCGAGGACTGCTTTTGCGCAACCGGTAACGCAGGGGATGGCTTGCATCCTGGGCCGCCCGCAGCTCGCTGGCGAGCGCCCTTGCCACCAGAGCTTGCGCCTGCGCGGGCGGCAAAACGTCCGCGGTGGCGGGAGCGGACTGTCCGTTGCCGGTTACCGGCTGCGAACTGACCGGAACCGCCCAGGGAATCAGCAGGAAAAGCGAAAGGAATCGGCGCACAACAAATAGTTTAGCTGCTAATTCTCATGCGTTCGGCGCCCACTCGCTGTCGCGTCTCCGCCGCGTCGCGGGCCCTCCCGGCATGCGAAATTGCGCAACTTTGCCTTCGCGAATTGAAGCAACATGGCCGGGTTGCGTATAGTTCGGGCAGGGCCTCTCGCGTTTCCAGCCACAGCGTGTCTCTGGGCCAAACCTTTCCAGCCGGCGCAAGTCCGGAGTGAGCGGCGGAAGGAAGCGGGCCGGAGAAAACATGGCGCCCGCCGGAACGCGGCAAAGGGGATCCACGGAAGGAACGAAACCATGGCAGTGGATAATGCTCCCGCGCGCATCGGCAAGACCATCGTGATCTCGGTGAAGTGAAGGGCAGTGAGGATTTGATTGTGGATGGACGGGTCGAAGGAACCGTCAGCCTCTCTGAGAGCCGGCTGACCATCGGTCCCAGTGCAAATGTTGCCGCAGACCTCTCCGCCAAGGACGTGTTGGTTATGGGCCGGGTACAGGGCAATATTGTGGCCAGCGGCCGAGTGGAACTGCGCGCCGGCTGCAACCTGGAGGGCGATATCCGCGCCCTGCGCCTCGCCATCGAAGACAACGCCGTCTTCCGCGGCAAGGTGGACCTGACGCAGGGGGTTTCAAGACCGGCCGACAGCGCAAACGCACCGCGCACTGTCGGCGCCTTCTAAGGGCAGAAAAGCGTACCGGGCCGGTCAATTCATGCATCCGGTCATGCATCCGGTCATGCATCCGGTCATGCATCCGGTCATGCATCCGGTCATGCATCTGGCCGGCGGCGGGAGGGAATCAGGGTGCTGCGCCGTTGGTTCGACAAGAAACAGGAGAGCGGTTCAACCGCTTCGGCTCCGGGCCTCATCGGCCCGCGCATGCCACGCCACTCCGGTGGCTGGGTTGAGCTGCGCAAGCGGCTGATTGCCGAACCGGGCCTTCACGTTATCGACACCGGCTATACCTCGCCCGCCAACATCAACTACCTCACCAGTCTGGGCCATAGCGTCTTCCTTGCCGACCTGGTCCACGATGCATGGACGGAAAACTGGCGCTTGGGCGAGAACGACGAAGGAGAACCAATCTGGAACGTCGAGGGCTATCTGAATCACGCACTCAAATTCTCCGGCCGTACCTTCGATGTGGTTTTGTTGTGGACCGCGCTCGACTACCTGCCGGAACCGTTCGTCGCCCCAGTGGTGGCGCACCTGCGCGCAGCCATGAATCGCGGCGGGCAGGTGCTGGCTTTTTTCCACACCCGGATGAAGGGCGAAGAGACGGCTCACTGCCGCTTCCATCTGACGCCGGGCAACGACGTGGAAATGCAGTTGACCCAGCCATATCCCATTCAGCGCGTATTTACCAACCGCAGCATTGAGCAACTGTTCGCCGGCTGGTCGGGCCACAGGCAATTCCTGGCCAAGGACAGCGTCTCCGAGGTGATCATGACCCGGTAGCTGGCCCGGCGCCCACAGCTTTAGCAGGAGGGAGGATTCATGGCAAACCAAAAGGCAACACGCATTACATGGCTCGGCCACGCCACCGTGCTGGTTCAAACCGCCCAGGGAACAAATATTTTGATCGATCCGTTCATCGCGAACAACCCGAAATATCCCCAGGACTTTGTGCTGCCGTCGAAGATTCACTATGTCTTGCTGACCCACGGCCACGGGGACCATATCTCCGACGCGGTTCCTGTAGCGAAGAGGCACGGTTCAACCGTAGTCGCGATCTTTGAGCTGGCGGCCTACGTTGCGGGTAAGGGCGTGGCCGAGACGATCGGCATGAATCTGGGAGGCGCCGTCGCGCTCGATGGCGTGACCGCAACCATGGTCGACGCCAAGCACTCATCCGGCGCGCAGCGATGAGAAGGGCGTTCACTACGTGGGCACTGCCGGCGGGTTCGTGCTGGAAGTGGCCGGCGGTCCCGTGCTCTACCACGCCGGAGACACCGCGGTCTTCGGCGACATGCAATTGATTCGCGAGCTCTACCAGCCAAGCGTGGCCATGCTGCCCATCGGAGGCCACTACACCATGGGACCGAAGGAAGCTGCTCTCGCCTGCCGCCTTCTAGCGCCGGAGGCAGTTCTCCCCATCCATTGGGGCACATTTCCGGTACTGAAAGGCACGCCTGAAGAGCTAGCCGCTCTCGTCGAGCCTGGCGTGAAAGTGGTGCGCTTGAAGCCGGGTGAAGAATTCACGGCGTAGCGAAATAAGGGTCTGTTCCCTGTTCTTCTGTTCCCGGTTTTCTTTGCTCTGTTCTTTGCTATCATTCCAGCCAGGTGCAATCACAGGAATTCACATATCCTCCCTACAGCATCCCGCTGGTAGAAGCCTATGGCGGCCTCTTCGAGTCTGTCTTTGTAATTCTTCATCCCTTCGTCCGCGTCCCTCAGGCCCTCGCCTGGAGTGCCACGCATCGTTACCCGAGCGACGCGCAAATCCTGGCCTCCGGCGCAAAAGTCCCGTGGGCCGAGGTAGCCGCGCAAACCGGACTCGCCAACTGCGCGCGTCTCCATCAGGCGCTGCTCACCTCCATCGGCTCTCTCTCCGATCACCTTGCCGACCCGGCCGGCCGCGATGCGCTCAAAAAATTTCTCGAATCCCAGCCTGTCTGGATGCCCGTCGAAGGCCGCTTCGAACCCCTCCTGCAAGCAGACTTCCTGCACGCCTTCCGAGCGGCTCAAGCGAGCGATCTCATCTTTGTCCCCGAATTCCCGCAATCCGACCCCGTCGTCACCCTCCCCATCGCCGGCCTCGGCAGCGGCTCCGTCCCATTTCCGGCACGCGGAACCCTCCTCGCACCTGACCGTTCCTTCCTGTTCACGGTCGACTGGGACAGCTTCTTCACCCTCTTTTACGGGACCCGCTCCTTCATCACGCGCGTCGCCGCAGCGCTAAACCTCGAAGGCTTCTTCGCCTCGCCCAACACCGAGCACGCATGGTTCAATTACTCCTTCGGCTGCGCCACCGTCACCATCTCCCCGGAGCACTGGCAAATCGCCTGAGGATCGGCCCCAACGAATCGCCGAGGGCATAAGTCCTTTGTATTGGTCAAAACAGGCGCGGCTGGCACAGTTGGATTTTGCTCGGGGGCTCGCTAGATTTTTCGCAGATTGGCGAACTTTTCCATCAGCTTTTTCATGCCGTGGCGGGCAAAAAGCACGGTCAGCTTGGCGTCTTCGCCATCGCCTTCGCGCATCAGCACGGTGCCCTCGCCATATTTCGCATGGATTACGCGCTGGCCTTTCTTCAGGCCCGTTGCGCCGCTCGTCGCGGGAATGTTCATCGCCGGGCGCGGGAAAGAACCGGGACGGCCCGTGCCGGTTTTTCCGCCAAAGAAGCGCGCGATATTGTCGATGGACTTCGGCGATTCTGGTGCGTCGGCGCGTTCACCTCCGCTCTTGCCTATTGGAGTAGTTCCACGGCGAGGAGAGAAATTCGATGGCGCGATGGAGTGCGGAATTTCCTGGCTCTCGTCCTCGTAGTTGAAGTGGCCGCCGTCAAAATCGCCGGACTTCCCTTGGTTTGCTCCGTACGGAGACCGGTAGGCGGGAGTGGACCACGCCGGACTTCGCCCGCCAAGATTCTGGACCAACTGCGCAGGAACCTCTTCGAGAAAGCGCGAAGGGATAGTCCGCTCCGGAGCATCGTAGCCGTAGCGGCGGCGGTAGTGGGCGCGGCTCAGGACGAGTGAGTCCATGGCGCGCGTCATGCCCACGTAGCAGAGGCGGCGCTCTTCTTCAAGCTCTTCAGGGCTGGAGAGCGTGCGCGAGTGGGGAAACAGGCCCTCCTCGAGTCCGGTGAGAAATACCAGCGGAAACTCAAGACCCTTGGCGGCGTGCAGGCTCATCAGCGTGACGCGGGCGTTGGGGTCGAACTGATCGGTATCGGAGGCGAGCGCGGCGTGGTCGAGGAACTCGGCCAGCGTTTCGCCGCGCTCCTCGGCGTCGTGCGCGGCGTTGGCCAGTTCTTTCAGGTTTTCAATGCGGCTGAAGGCCTCAGGCGAGCCCTCGGTTTCGAGAGCTCGAATGTAGCCTGTGCGGTCGATGAGGAAGCGAATCAGCTCGGGCAGTGTGGCCGAGCCGCCAGGAGAACGGAACCCGCTCACCTCCTTCTCATCATCATTGGCGATCTCTTCGGCGTCCGAATCGAAGTCTGGGCCTGGCTGCGACTTCGCCCCCTGTGTGTTCGCCTCTGCCGCGTTCGACTCGGCGGCGCCAAAATCGAAACCGGTGTCGGCGTCTCCGGCTGACGATTCGGCTACATCGGCGGCGAGCTTGCCGGCGAAGTCGGGATCCATCATGGCCTGCGCATCGAGAATAAGTTGGCGGAATGTATCGAGCGCCATGGAGGCGCGGGTGGGGACCAGGCGGTTGGCGATGGCCGCGGCAACGGCGTCCCATGTTGAAACGCCGGTTTCCAGAGCCAGCCGTTCCATGGTTTCGAGCGTGGTTTTGCCAATGCCCCGGGCTGGCGTATTGACGATCCGCTGGAAGGCCATCGAGTCGTGCGGATTGCGGACGAGCCGGAGATAGGCGAGCAGGTCCTTGATCTCGGCGCGCTCGTAAAAGCTGAATCCGCCCACCATGGTGTAGCTGATGTTGTAGCGGCGCATCGCTTCTTCAACCAGGCGCGACTGCGCGTTGGTGCGATAGAGAACGGCGCAGTGTGGGCTTCCGCCCCCTTCACCTTCAGACGAGGTACGTAGAAATGCCTGAATCCTGTCGGCGATAAAAAGCGCTTCGTTTTCGCCGTCGGGCGCTTCGTAGTAGCCGATGAGCGATCCACCCTGGCGCTCCGTCCACAGCTTTTTGCCTTTGCGGCGAATGTTGTTGGCGACCACCGCGCCCGCGGCCTCGAGAATGATCTGCGTGGAGCGGTAATTCTGCTCGAGGCGCACGATGCGCGCGTCGGGAAAGTCCTTCTCGAATTCCAGAATGTTGCGGATGTCGGCGCCGCGCCAGGAGTAAATGCTCTGGTCCTCATCGCCGACGGCGCACACGTTTTTATGCTCGCCTGCGAGCAGCTTCATCAACTCGTACTGCGGGCGGTTGGTGTCCTGGTACTCATCAACCAATAAATAGCGGTAGCGGCGCTGGTAGCGTTCGCGCACTTCGCCCGAGGCTTTGAGCAGGCGCACGGCTTCGAGCAGCAAATCGTCGAAGTCCATGGCGTTGTTTTTGCGCAACTCGTCCTGGTAGGCCTTGAAGATGTGAGCCACGCGCTCGCTGGTGGGATCTTTGGAGCTGAGGAAGTACTCCTGCGGGTCGACCATGTGGTTTTTGGCCCACGAGATGCGGCCCTGCACGCTGCGCGGAGTCATCTGCTTGGTGTCGAGCCCCATGCGCTTCATGATCTGCTTGACGATGCCTTGCTGGTCGTTTTCATCGAAAATAGTAAAGGTGCGGGTGAGGCCCTTCCACCCCGCGGACGTGGACCTGTCCGCGGGGGCCCCGGTTTTGCCGTCGACTTTCAGCGCCTCGATGTCGCGGCGCAGAATGCGCACGCAGAGCGAGTGAAAGGTGGAGATGAGCGGCTTGGCCAGCGACGAGTGACCCAACAGCCGGTTCACGCGCTCGGCCATCTCGCTGGCAGCCTTGTTGGTAAAGGTGACGGCCAGGATCGAATCGGGCGCAATGTTCTTCTCCTGGATGAGCCAGGCGATGCGGTGGGTAATGACGCGGGTCTTGCCCGAGCCGGCGCCGGCCAGGATGAGCAGCGGGCCTTCGGTAGCCTCCACCGCGGCGCGCTGTTCGGGATTCAGATTTTCGAGGAGCGGCTGCAAGGTGAAGGTCCTAGTGGGAAGGTTCCTTAGTCTAGTTTACCGTTTGGGTGGACGAGCCGCTGCGCGGCCTGGGGCGGTTGTTTGCAATTCAGGGCCCGTTCCCTTATGATTCATAGATATGTGCGGGGACATCCCTGCGCGGTCAATTGCACCACGGCTTTTGGGCGTGGGCCTCAGCGGCTAACGCTCCCGCAAAAGCGGGCTGGCAAAAGCGGTGGGAGACGAGGGAAGAATGGCCAAGACTGGCAAGAATATTGTGAAGGCGCGCGCCGCTGTGAACAAGGCGGCGTATCCGCTGCCTGAAGCGGTGAATCTCCTCAAGCAAGTGAAGTTCGCCAAGTTCGACGAAACCGTCGACCTGACGATGCGTCTGGGCGTGGACACGCGCCACGCCGATCAAATGGTGCGCGGCACCGTGGTGCTGCCGCACGGGCTGGGCAAGACCAAGACGGTGGCCGTGATCGCATCAGGCGACCGGCAGAAGGAAGCCACCGCGGCCGGCGCCGACTTTGTGGGCGGCGAAGAGATGGTGGAAAAGATCCAGAAGGAAAGCTGGACGGCCTTCGACGCGCTGATCGCCACGCCGGACATGATGAAGGTGGTGGGCCGGCTGGGCAAGGTGCTGGGACCGAAGGGTCTAATGCCGAATCCCAAGACCGGAACCGTGACCATGGACGTGGCCGCGGCGGTGAAAGAGATCAAGGCCGGCAAGGTGGAGTTTCGCGCCGACAAGACCAGCCTGGTGCACGTACCCGTGGGCAAGCTGAGCTTCGACCAGCAAAAGCTGATTGACAACGCGACCACGGTGATTACGTCGATCGTGCGCGCCAAGCCTTCGGCCGCCAAAGGCAAATACATCAAGAGCGTCACGCTGAGCTCGACGATGGGCCCGGGCGTTCCGCTGGATTCGTCGGTGGCTGACGCGGCCGGCAAACGCTGAAGGCCAGTGGTCAGTGGTCAGTGATCAGTTAGCCCGGTGGGACGGCGAACATTGTGCCGAGTCTAGAGGGTCGAAAGTGAAATTGGAATAATCGCCCGCAATTGGGGGCGAGAGAAAGGGTCGGAGTTCAGGAGATCGAGTGGTGGAAAGAAACCTGTCCACTGATCACTGACTACTGACCACTGTGCGGAGCACACAATGGCAATTTCAAGAGCGAAGAAGTCGGAGAAGGTTAAGGTTCTGGCCACTGAGCTGGAGACTTCAACGACCGCAATTATCGGCACGTTCAGCAAGTTGACCGTTGCCAAGGATTACCAGTTGCGCAAGGTGATTCGCGAGGCCGGCGGCAAGTATCGCGTGGTAAAGAACAAGCTGGCCGCGATTTCGGGCACGGGCACGCAGGTAGAAGAGGCATTGAGAGGCCTGAAGGGCGTGAATTCGGTGGCGTTTACCGCGGGCGATCCCGTGGCTCTGGCCAAGGTCTTTGCCAAGTGGGCAGGGGAGAACGCGGCGGAGTTCCAGTTCAAGCTGGGCATTGTGGACGGCAAGCTGCTCACCGTTGACGATGTGAAGGCGCTGGCCACCATGCCGGGCAAGGAAGAGATCTTTGCCAAGCTGCTTTTCCTTATCAATTCTCCGGCCCAGCGGCTGGCCATGGTGATCAATGCCGCGGGCCGCGATCTGGCGGTGGTGATTGGCCAGGGCGTGGAGAAGGAAAAGTTTCAGGCGGCTGTGAGAACAGCTCGTAGTTTCACAGTTCATGGTTCAGAGCCGCCGGTTGGGCAACTGAAAACTGCGAACTGAGCAGTCTGGACTCAAGACAGGTTTTTGGCTCCAGGGCAGGCAGGAAGGGCGCGGGTCTGGCGCATCGGAAACTTTCAAGCTTTGCTGTTGCGGCCGGGGAAATACGAATTCAAAACGGTTTTGATTGGAGAAAAACATGGCGGATATCGCGCAATTGGAAGAGCAAATCGTAAGCCTGAGCCTGCTGGAAGCAGCGGCTCTGGTGAAGAAGCTGGAAGAGAGGCTTGGCGTTTCGGCCGCAGCCGCTGCTCCGGTGGTTGTCGCTGGGGCGTGGGGCGGCGGCTCCGGTGGTTGAGGAAAAGACCGAATTTCAGGTTATTCTGAAGGATTTTGGCGCCAATAAGATCAACACCATCAAGGCAGTACGCGAAGTCACCTCGCTGGGCCTGAAGGAAGCCAAGGACCTGGTGGATGGGGCTCCCAAGCCGATCAAGGAAAACGCGACCAAGGATGAGGCCGAAGCCATCCGGAAGAAGTTTGAAGGCATTGCGACCGTCGAAGTCAAGTAACGGGCCACGCAAACGGCACGGCACTTGCAAGGGAGGCCGGGACGCGCTACGATATAGGTTGCGCGTCCTACGGGTTCTGTTCGGATATTCCAGGGACTTGAAGGGTTAGGCGGCGCTTAATCTGAAGCGGGAGTCCATGCACGCGTCCGTAGCCCAGGGCACTGGAGAGCCTGATCGGGCGGACGTCATGAATCGGTTAAGTTCTTTTGGGTCAATGGCCTGCTTTGAAGTCAGGCGAGGCGGCCGTTGATGAGGGTCGGGCAGCAGGCAATACGCGGCGGATGCGGATATTGCAATCGGCGAGGACAATGGAAGAAAATTCGGATGGGAGCACTGGCATCGGGCCGCGCTCGTGAGGCACTGCGTCCTTACGGGCTTCTCGTGTCTCCCGGGTGTGCATCTAGGAATTTTTTCGAGAACTGGCTAATATTTGCGCACAACCTCACTTTGACGGTTTCACCCGATAACAGGGTTTCTTCCGTTGCGCTTTCTTCTTCCAACTGTGCGCAGTCTAGCGCACCTGCCCGATGTACGGCAATATCGACGACTTGTTTTTGACACGGCTCTCACAGGACCCTTCTGACCGGGGTTTACGTGGCATGACTGGAACGAGTTTTTCGGTTTGCCCGGCACTTTGCGAGCGGGACTTTCATTGCCCGCTCAACCGTATTTCGATTTCGACAGGAACAATATCGGCGCCGATGAGACTCGGGCGCCGGACCGGCGCGGCCACCTTGAAGAGGGCGGACGCCGGAGCGACGAGGCTCAGGAGTGATCATGCCCAACGAGAAGCGCGCGATTCGAAGCCGGCTCGATTTTTCGAAGATTCCCACCGCAACCCAGATTCCCAACCTGATTGAAGTGCAGCGCCGCTCCTACGAGCGTTTCCTGCAAATGGACAAGCTGCCCAACGAGCGCAACGACTCCGGATTGCAGTCGGTGTTCGTGTCGGTTTTCCCGATTACGGACTTCCGCGGCATTTCGCAGTTGGACTTCGTTGACTTCTCGATCGGCAACTGGGAGTGCAAGTGCGGCCACCTGAAGGGACTGCACCACTTGCGCACGGCCTGCGTGCATTGCGGAGCCATGGTCATCACGGACCCCTTCCTGCCCAGCGACGTGCTCTGCCAGAAGTGCGGCACGTACAAC
>CAWKFD010000034.1:0-38519 GCA_963848805.1 uncultured Acidobacteriaceae bacterium
CGTGAAAGCAAATAATCTGAAACTCTAATCTGTATCTTTACCATGGGCATAGTGCTCTTCTCCGTGACAATTTTTACAAACGGGTCCAAGGTTATTAGGATCGTTTGACCACCGTTCACTACATAGATTTTATGGTGTAAATGGATGTTATATGATTTATCATAACCACACCGAGTGCAAACTAATGCCGCCTCTCCGAACTCTCGTGTCCATTTTGCATTTTAGCGCTGACCGGGTTACACTATTCCAACCAATCCTTTGCCCTTTTCGTTTGCAGTCATGGGAGCAGTAAAAGGTGGTTTGATTGGTGAATCGTATAGCGGATTTCCATTTTTTCACAACGGTTCCACAAATAGAGGCACTCATCGGTAAACTGGAGGAAAGCAAGCAGGACCGGTGGCTCTAAAAGCGTGACTTTGATAGCACTCGGAGAACTTGCGTCGCGAGGGTTTGACATTGACCTCAGCCAGTGGACCTTCCGAGCCGCCAGGTCGGCTCGCAGGCTCTAACGTCCGCACCGTCGACTGCACTCAGCAGCACGCAGGGTGCGGCCACATAAAGATCGCGAGGAAGTTGTCTAATGGGCAGCGAGAGCAATCTGCTGAGGAGCCAAGGAAGTCACTGCGATGATGAGGTCATGGGCACCCCTTTTCGCGCAGCCGCGAAGGACAAGGTGTTGGCCACGGCGGCGCTGGATCTAGGTTGTGTCAATCTCCTGACCTTTGCGAGACATCGCGACGCCTTGCCGCGGGAGGCTCCACTTCGACACGAAGCTTCGCCACGGTGCCAGCGGCGATTGCTACGTAATCTTTGTCGTCGGTCACCCCATCGAATCGCCGCTGCAACCCACGTCGGGCGGGGTCGGGTCCAATACAGTCCTGTCGTCTGAATTCCAACACAATTGTGGTTGCCACGGACGCCGCCAGATAGCGCCATTCCACGCCGGTAGCACCTGCGCTATGTCGAAGCTACGCCCGCTAAGCAGTGGATCGATGAGAGTGCCGCGTTTCCAGCCTTGCAAAACGACGGTGATTGGCACGCGCTGCTCGATCGCATCGAGGAGGTTCGCGAACTTCCATGTGACGTGCCTCGCGCTGATTTCGGCTGCCAATAAGGATGGAGTCGGAGTCCCAGGGTTTCAGAAGCCACCCCGTAGGAGCGAGTATCCGCGTTCTCGTTGACGGCCGCGTTCCGATCGTTGTCGGCAGCCGGCAACCATTGAGCCCAAGTGCTATTTGAAGGCGCGTCCGAAAGGACCTAGGTCATTCACAGGGCTCATTGACTGCCTTTGGTGCGGATGAAAGGTAGAGAATGGGCAACATTAGTGACCCGACCTGCGTCGGTGTCGCACTGGGGCCCCGGTGCCGAGTTCTCCTTTGCCTTGACAGTGAGGCGTGCTTGGGTACACGATTACTCAGAGTTTCCACGAACCCGGTTCTCTTCGCAACGCAGTTGGTCGAGAGAGGTCTCGTCGTGAATCTTGTCGGCCGGTCGTGGGACAGATTGCAGTCCCGGTTGAGAGGCGGCGAGGTGTCGAAACCGTTGATACCCACCGCCAGCGGTGGAGAGAGCAGCCAGAGCCATATTCGAGCAGCTGAGACCCTTCCAGGTAGTCATGCCCGTTGACCTTTCGCTGGTGCCCCAGCGCAAGTTGTATACCGGCGCCATAATGCCTGGCATCGGGCTCGGCACATTCGGCTCGGACCGTTTTTCGGCTGAGCAGGTCGCCCGCGCGGTGGAAGGCGCCCTCGAGGTCGGTTACAGACATTTCGACTGCGCTTCAGTGTATGAGAACCAGGACCTGATCGGCACAGTTCTGGAGGGCTTTCCACGAGCCCAGCTCTGGATAACCTCCAAACTCTGGAACGATGATCATGCCCCGAAAGACGTATTGCCGGCGTGCGAACGGTCCCTGGCGGAGCTTCGCACCGACTATTTGGACATGTATCTTGTGCACTGGCCGTTCCCGAACTTTCACCCGCCAGGCTGTGACGTGAGCGCTCGCAGCCCGAATGCGCGTCCCGTATGTTCACAGCGAGTTCATGGCAACCTGGCGAGAGATGGAACGGCTCGTCGATCGCGGCTTGGTCAGGCACATAGGCACTTCCAACACGACGATTCCCAAGCTGGAGCTGTTGTTGCGCGACGCAGGATCGCCCCTGCGGTGAATGAGATGGAGCTGCACCCTCACTTCCAGCAGCCCGATCTTTTCAGCTACGTCCTCGGCAAGGCCATCCAGCCAATCGGATTCTGCCCGATCGGGTCGCCGACGCGTCCCGATCGCGACCGGACTCCAGATGACACCGTTGACATAGAGGATCCCGTGATTGTCAGCATCGCGAAGGACCATGGGGTCCATCCGGCCGTTATCTGTGTCAAGTGGGCGGTGCAACGGGGCCAAACCCCGATCCCGTTCTCGATCAAACGCAACGAGTACGAGTCGAACCTAGCTTCGGTCGTGACCGAGCCTCTCACCGCGGACGAGATGCTGGCCATAGCCGGAACGGACAAAAACAACCGCCTCATAAAGGGCCACGTCTTCTTATGGAAGCAGGATCAGTCCTGGGAGGACCTTTGGGATCCGGGGGGCGTCATCTGTCAGTAAACACGGCCCTGACCGTCGTGCGAGCAGTGGCTTGACTCGGCCGTGAGATTGCAACTCTTCGTCCGGGGTGCCTGGAGATACCTTGGCCGCGACCGTTGGCACGGAGCCCGGAGAGCCGACACCATCGTGACTCTCGCGACCGGAACCGACCTGCTTGGTCCTGCCGCGCGCGCGGAGTGGCGGTCGGCGCCTTCAATGTCATCCTTCTCGAGCATGCGGAGGCATTCGTGACTGCGGCCGACAGGGCCGAACTGCCGGTAATGCTTCAGATCTCGGAGAACTGTGTCCGTTATCACGGTGGGCTCGCGCCGTTGGCTCAGGCGACGCTGTGCCTCGCGCGTTCGGCCGTGCAGCCCGTCTGTGTGCAGCTCGATCACGCCGTGACTAGGACACTTGTGCAGGAAGCGATCGAGCTTGGCATACCCACGGTAATGTTCGACGGCTCGCTTCTCAACTACCCGGCGAACCTCTCCCAGACAGCGGAGGTGGCACGTTCCTGCCACTCGCGGGACGTCTCTGTCGAAGCAGAGTTGGGTGTCGTGGGCGGGAAGGGCGGCGTACACGCCCTGGGGCGCGCACGATCCTGCTGAGGCGGCTGCTTTTGTCACAGCCACCGGTATCGACGCCCTGGCTGTCGCGGTAGGGACGGAACACCACATGACGGTGAGGACGCCGTCGTCGACTTCGCGCCTCATCGAGACGGCTGCGACGCGGCCGTGGACTGCCCGCTCGTCCTTCACGGCTCCTCGGGCGTCTCGGATGCGGACCTTGTTCGCGCGGTGCGGCCTTGGAATTTCCAAGGTCAATATCTCGACCCATCTGAACTCGATCTTCACGGCTGCACTACGAGAGCAACTCCTCGTCGAGCCCACAAATGTCGACCCCCGCGTGACTACGTCCAAATGGGCCGCGATGCACTCCGCCGCGAGGCGGAACGCCTGCTCAAGCTCCTTGCAGGAAGAACCCCTCCGATGAGGCCATCAACGGGGGGTAGCTGATCGCCAGCGTCTGATCCGAAGGTGCGTACACGGCAGGCTCGTCGCCCTGCCACGGGCTGCCGCGCCGGCTCTGCTTTAGGTCTAGACAGAAAAGCGGTCGGACCTCTCGTGTATCAGCGGCCACGAGAACTCATGTCTTGGTAAGCCGGCAGGTGGAGGGCGCAGAGCCGAAGCTAGCCATCTGAAGTCAACGGTTTGCCCAGGCAACGGCTGAGCGAGCGAGATCTGCCCAAAGACCGCGGGAAGGCGCCTAGCTCGGGCCCTTGACCTCAACGACGGTTAGCAGGGTTTCCTCCACGACGTCTTGCCAACCATGGAGGGCTCCCGGTTCGAAAATGAACAGCTCGGGCCCCGCGTACTCGAGGTGTCTTCCCACCCGGGAGTGCCAGCTTTCCCTGCCCCGACACGATCTGGCATGACGTGTAGTGCTGGACCAGCGTGAATGGGGACATTGCATCCTACTGGGATGCGGTAAAAGGTCGTGGAAGAGTTCGGGGTTCTCGCGCACTTTGGCGGCAATCTGGCCGTTTTGTCTGGCTGTGACCAAGCTGGGACTTTGCAGATCTCAAGCTCCACTAGCCCGTTAACGGAGCTGAACGTTGTACGTTCGCACATTTCGTGAACCTAGGAATTCTCGACTTGAGAATTCGAAAAGTCGTTCCAGTTTGCGGCCCAAAAAGCTGTGGTGCTGTCCAAGTTCCTGGCAAAATCGTCATGACAGCCCTCGTGAGCTTGACACCGCACATTGGTCGTGTACACGATTACTAGCACCATAAGCTGAGTCATGGTTAGCTGGTCTGCGGCGTTCCGAACCGAGAAATCTCGCCAAAAGCCACCTTGCAGGTGTTGAAACGAAGCCTGTCCTCCGTCAAATCGACAGGTCCAGGAGGAGCCCGAGGGACCGCGAGTGCTCAAATTAAGATGACCGATGTTCTGACGTTCACAGTCCCTCGGGGCCGCACCCTTGAGACGGAGGTACATGTGCCGCATGTCGTGACCATCGGAGAGATTCTGGTCGAGATCATGGCCGAGGAGTGCGGAGACGGTTTCGGAGCCAATCCACCTCGTGGGTTCCATTCCCCAGTGGAGCACCGGCAATCTTTATTGATCAAGTGGCCAAACTCGGGGAGTCTGGCCGCATCATCGGCTGTGTCGGAGATGACGACTTCGGCTTTGTAAACCTGGAGCGTCTTCGCTGTGACGGCGCCGATGTAACCGGTGTCATGTGTCTTCCTGACCAGGTGACCGGCAGCGCTTTTGTCCGTTACCGAGACAACGGTGACCGAGATTTCGTCTTCAACATCAAGAACAGTGCTTGTGGCCAGCTACGGTGGACGAGCAGCACGGCCGCACTGCTGTCTGAGTGCGAGCACCTGCACGTTTCGGGCGCTTCACTCTTCTCACATGAAATTGTCGAGATGATCGTGAAGGCGGTCGAGGCAGTGAAGGGAAATGGAGGCACGGTCTCGTTCGACCCGAACATCCGCAAGGAGGTTGCGAGGGACCCAGAAGTCTGGGCCGCTCTTGGTGGCGACTATGGCCTCCATGCGACATCTTTCTGCCGAGCAGGGAAGAGTTGACCATGCTGACAGAAGCCAAGAAACCAGAAGCGGCGATCGCAGAGATCCTGGGACTGGGCGTAGCGGCGATCATTGTGAAAAATGGAGCGGATGGGTCTACCTATTATGACGCCGACGGAAAGATGGATGCACCTGGGTACCGGGTCGAGGAGTTGGACCCGACCGGTGCCGGTGACTGCTTTGACGCCACCTTTGTTACCTGCCGTCTTCAGGGTCGCACTGTAGAGGAATGCCTCGACTACGCCAACGCCGCGGGGGCACGTGCGGTGACGATCAGAGGGCCTATGGAAGGGACCTCAACCTTCGCTCAGCTTGACATCTTGCGTTCAGTCAGCGCTCTCACCAAGCCCTGGGCATTGGCAGAGGCCCAAGAGAAACAGGAGTAGCCATGACCACACATGAACAACGGAGGCGCGTCTATGTCAGCGCAGCTGACGTAGTCGAGCTGACGACCGAGCCCCTCCCGGGGCTCGCTAGCGGCGAAGCGCTGATCGAGATGTCAGTTTCGGGAGTCTGTGGCTCGGACAAAGCAGGTGTCCACGGGGAGCATGCCTTCCTGAAGCCCCCCTTCTATCCTGGTCACGAAGTGGTCGGAGTCGTGGTCGATCTGGCCGACGGCATTGACAGCGTCGAGGTTGGCGATCGAGTCACGGTCGAGCCGACCCTGCCATGTGGGCACTGCAAATCCTGCAGGAAGGGCAAGGAGAATCTCTGCGAGAACCTCCAGTTTTTCGGGTGCGGGTACCGAGAAGGTGGAATGGCAGACGTGTTCTCGGCACCTGCTGCACGTTTGCACAAGGTTCCGAACGGCTTCACCGACTTTCAAGCGGTCCTCATAGAGCCCCTCGCCACGCCAGTGCACGCGGTGCGGTTGGCCGGGGACCTAAACGGTGCGAAGGTAGCTATCCTCGGGTCGGGCACGATCGGGCTCCTAACTCTAATAGCCGCGCGACATGCCGGGGCGGACCAGATAGTGAGTACGGACCCATTGGCTTTAAAACGCGAACTGGCTCTCGCTCTCGGAGCTGACGCCGTTGTCGACGGCAGGGTCGAAGACCTTGCCGGGACAGTCAGGGGCGAGCTCGGCGAGAGCGCAGATTTCGTCTTCGACTGCGTGGCTTACGAGGCCACTCTGGCTCAGGCCATAGAGATGGCCATCAAGGGAGGAACCGTCGTGGTGCTGGGTGGACCACGCAGGTTCGCGTCCGTCGACCTTCCGGTGATCCAGGAGTTCCAGATCCGCATCCAGGGAGCGGCCACGTACCGATGGGAGGACTTCGACGACGCCATCACCATCATCGGCAGTCCCAGCTTCGACGCCAACCGGTTCATCACGGCTACCTTCCCCCTTCCCAGAGCAGCCGAGGCGATGGCAGCCATCTCATCGGGAAGCGAGGTAAAGATCCTTGTCGCAGCTGACCCAAGTGGTCGCTAACGACGGAGGCCACCGCATGGGTTTCCCCATGCGGTGGGTGGTCGAGCCGGGCCAGATCGTCGTGTCGTCCTCGACCAATCAGGCAGCTCTCATTCTCGGCCGAGTTAGAGGTAGTGCCAAGTGGGAAATCGGTTACCCGTTCGATACAATCTCAACAAACTCGCAACGGCTTCACCAGGGCCGGAGATGAGGTGTCATGAGTAACATCCTCCAACAGTGACCACGATCGTCGATGTACGCGGAAGCGGCCGGAGTATCCACCGCCACCGTCTCGAGGGTGCTCAACAACCATCCCCAAGTTGACGCCCAACTGGCAGCTGCCGTCCGCCAGGCTGCAAAAGACCTCGGCTACCGTCCGAGCCGAGTCGCACGCAGCTTACGCACGCGCCGCAACAGGGTCTGGGCTCTCATCGTCTCCGACATCCGTACCGGCCCATTCTTCGGCGCGCTCGTACGCGGGGTCGAGGACGTGGCCTACGAGGCCGGTTACTCGCTGTTTCTTTGTAATACCGATGAGGACCAGGCCAAAGAGGCGTCCTACATAGAGCTCGCCGTTGCCGAGAATGTGGCCGGGCTGATCCTGACTCCTTCGGGGGCACGTACTGACCTGTCGCCGTTATTGACCTTCGGCATCCCGGTCGTCCTTGCCGACAGGACGCGCATGCTATTGCCGACCGCGTGGCAGATTCGGAATGCGTGGCCATCATCACGCAGGACACAAGCTACCGTCGCGGTAACGAGGTCAAGCTGAAAGCGACGGTGGACGAGGCCATGCCAGCCTGCCACAGCGTGAAGCACGTGATTGTCTATAAACGCACCGGCACGCCGGTGAACATGGTGGGGGGCCGCGACCACTGGTGGCACGAGCTGGTCGCCAAGGCTGAGCCGGAGTGCGCTGCCGAGGAGATGGATTCCGAAGACCCGCTCTACATTCTGTATACGTCGGGATCGACTGGGAAGCCGAAAGGCCTGCTGCACACTACGGGCGGCTACGCAGTGCAAACTTACTTAACGTCGAAGTACGTATTCGATCTGCGCGACGACGATATTTACTGGTGCACGGCCGATATCGGCTGGGTCACCGGTCACTCGTATGTGGTCTACGGCCCTCTGCAGAACGGAGCGACGGTGCTGATGTACGAAGGCGCGCCCAACTTTCCGGATTTTTCGCGCTTCTGGAAGATTGTCGACGACCACAAGGTGACAGTTTTCTACACCGCGCCCACGGCGATCCGCGCCTTCATCAAGTGGGGCAATGAATTTGTGGATAAATACGATCTCCGATCTCTCAGGCTGCTCGGCACCGTGGGCGAGCCAATCAATCCCGAGGCCTGGATGTGGTATCGCGAGAAGATCGGCCGCAACCGCTGCCCGATTGTGGACACATGGTGGCAAACCGAGACTGGCGCGATCATGATTGCGCCGATTCCCGGGGCGGTTGCGACCAAGCCGGGCTCGGCGACGCGGCCTTTCTTCGGCATTCAGCCGGAGGTGGTGACGCCGCCAGACGCGAACGGAAACTTCAAAGCGGTCCCTGCGGGAAGCGGCGGGTTGCTGGTGGTGCGCAAGCCGTGGCCCTCGATGGCGCGCACCATCTACGGCGATCCCGAGCGCTATCAAAAGACCTATTGGTCCGACGTGCCGGGCTGCTACTTTACGGGTGACGGCGCGCGCCAGGATGCCGACGGCTACTTCTGGCTGATGGGGCGCGTGGATGATGTGATCAACGTGAGCGGGCACCGGCTGGGCACGATGGAAGTGGAGTCGGCGCTGGTGGCGCACCCAAAGGTTGCCGAGGCGGCCGTGGTGGGCCGGCCCGACGATCTGAAAGGTCAGGCGATTGCGGCCTTCGTCACGCTCGAAAGCGGCAACCCGCCATCGAATGAGCTGAAAGACGAGCTGAGGAAGTGGGTTGCGAAGGAAATCGGCGCGCTGGCCCGTCCCGACGATATTCGCTTTACCGAAGCGCTGCCCAAGACGCGCTCAGGCAAAATCATGCGCCGCCTGCTGCGCGAGCTCGCCACGCACGGTGAGGTCAAGGGCGATGTGACCACGCTCGAAGACTTCACCGTGATTGCCAAGTTGCGCGAGGGGGAAGAGGGCTAGCGAGCGGTCGCTTCCGGTCTACTTGTCGTCCACCCCGAAATCGAAGAACGAAGCAATTGCCGATATCCGGTGGTGAAGGAGCCTTTTTGCCGCGTAATCGAGCGATCGGGTGACGTTGGCCGGGCCTGCGCGTCCAAAAGGCGGAGCCGACTGCCCAGGAAACCTTGCCCGCCGGCTCTGGGAGCCGTAAAATAAGGCATCGCAGGAGTTATCCAGGCAATGATATTGAATCGCCGCCGCCTATTTTTCGCAGCTCTAAATTGCGGCCTTATTTGGCTTTTCGCAACCGGTCTTCAGGCCCAGAGTCCAGCTCCCTCTACAACCCAGCAGACGCAGCCGCCGGCGGCACAACAGGCACAGCCCGCAAACGACCAGGTGCAGAATACGGTGCAGAGCCAGGAGCCCGATCCTTTGAAGCGCAAGCTCTCGGACAAGGAACGGTACCGGGCGCAAAAGGAACTCCGGCAGGAGTTGAAGGGGCCGTACAAGAAATGGCTGGATGAGGATGTTCCGTACATCATCACCGATGATGAGCGGAAGGCCTTCATGACCCTGAGCAACGACGAAGAGCGCGAGGCCTTCATCGAGAACTTCTGGCAGCGGCGCAATCCCGATCCCGATTCTCCCGAAAATGAGTTTCGCGACGAACATTATCGGCGCATCCAATATGCCAACGACCATTTTGCCGCCGGCAAGCCAGGATGGAAGACCGATCGAGGCCACATCTACATTTCGTTCGGCGCTCCCGACAGCATCGACTCCCACCCTTCGGGCGGCCTGTACGAGCGGCCGTACGAAGAGGGTGGCGGCGAAACCTCCACCTTTCCATTCGAGATTTGGCACTACCGGTACATTGAGGGCGTCGGCGAAAACATCGATATCGAGTTCGTGGATACCGATTGTACCGGCGACAACGCGGGGCTGATTCCGTCGGGCCTTCCGCCGAGACGGGTTCGAGATGCTGTGGCGCGACCGGCGTCGCGCTGATCACGTTCTATACTGATCGAGTCAAGGACCTGCGCGTGCAGGTACAACTGCTGGTATGGACTTCGTCATGCGTGTCGCTATGCTGGTAGCCGCCGCGGCAGCCTACTTCATCAACTGTCTCGTGGCCAAAGCAAAGTACGGCCATGCCGACGGAAATGAAATTCTTGAGGCGCCCGCTGTACTTCGCTGGGTCCCGCTCACCGTCTGTGATTTCAATCGGCCTCACCTTCGTCATCGCTATCCGATTGGTATTCCACCTTTCTCCGCACCCCCGTCCCCTGAAGAACGACTTCAATCAATAGCCTCAAACTCCCACGAAACCGATCCCTTCCGGGCATCACATCTCCGATTTCCCAAACCGTATCGCGCGGGCCATTGTCCTCGCCTGAGGGTGTAAGCCGTCCGTCGCCGCCGATGACGTAGTAGCGGTTCTTGGCTGGCCTCGGCTCCGGCATCAACCAGTTCCGCGCCGGAAAATCGGTAGCCTTCAGCCTGCGAGTCCTTCAGGAACTCAATGCTTCTGGACGGCCCGCGAACATCACGCGGTTCCGGTGTCGGCTCCTTCGCTCGATCCGTCAAGGCTGTGGCCGTCCATTTCTGTCCGGGATGTCCGCCTTGAATCCAATGGTGTAGTCCATCTTCTTCATGGAGTCCTCCATAGGCGGTCAAGTATAGGCGGGGTGGCCCGTCCACCGCGATTTTCCAGACCAAGATGGGTGCCCCTGCGAAAAGACAGAACCTTGGCCGGAAAGATATTGCTCCTCACAAATGCGTCCTCTTCGGTCAGCCGCGCTAAATCGCCAATGTCATTTCGGGCGCTTTCGGTCTTGAAAACGTGAATCGATCTGTTCGCAACCGGAGATTATGGCGTGGACTTCAGCCTCCCAGACAGTAGGTGATCTACTGCGACATGGCGCTGGTCAGCGCGGTCCAGATAGAAAGAAGTTGCCGAAGAAGGGAAAGGATAGCTGGACTAGGATTGGTACAAGACGACGAATGAAGACGAGAAGGAACATGTACGTATTGCGCAATATGCACCGACTTGCAACGTTGGCGCGATTGGTCCAGGTCAATGCTGTGGGTGAGTATCTGCGAGCGAAATCCCGCAAACGTAGTGAACGCCCCAATTTCAACCTCGTCGGTGCAATCAATGAGATGACGGCTGGTGATTGCGGCGTGCCGTTCAACAATCAGATGAGACTTGCGCTCAGGGTCCAGTTCGAAATGGCGGCTTGTGGTTCCAACAGGAAATGCAGTGATCCAATTGAGTGGGCCGATACGCGCATGCTCTCCAAGCCGCACCAACGCCGGCCCTTTACAAACGGTCAGAGGGCCAATGTAGGACCTCGGTTCCATCTCCAGACGGGAGGACGACACAAGAGCAAACCTGGAGATGAATGCGGTTTTGTGAATCACGAATCCGCACATGGCCTGCAGGATCAGGCGCCTCAGGCGCCAGGGAAACGGAGCAGCGACGGCAAACGCGAAGATGGCTAGCTTTGACATGCAAGCTCCCGATAAAGCGACACATATTCGTCCATCATGCGCAACGCCTGAAACCGCGAACGAATATTCTCGAATCCGTGCTGTCGCATCTGTTCGCGAAACTTCTCGTCAAGAGCGAGTCTTCGAATTGCCTCTGCCATGCCGCTTTCGTCCTGGACCGACCTGAGCTCTGCCGTCTGACGAAGCACCTCGAGGAGCGGAGGAATGTCGCTGCCGACAACCGGACAGCCGCATGCCTGTGCCTCGATGGGCGGCCACCCGAACCCTTCGTAGCGCGAAGGAAACAAGAGCGCCACTGCGCGGTTATAAAGAGCCTCAATCACTTTCACATCCGGCCCGACGACCTGAATAACCCGGTCGTACACCGCGAGCTCCTTTGCAAGCCGGATTAGGCCCTCATTCAACGCCTCGCCGGCGAAGACCAGTTGCAGGTTTGTTCCCTCAGCGGCCTGCGCGAATATCCTCAAAACGCCTTCGCGGTTTTTACGCGTCAAACTAGAACCTACGTGCAGAATAAACGGCGCCTTAATCTCGGGAAGGTCCGCAAGGCGCCGTTTGACTTCATCTGCGGGAAGCGGCTCAAACGGATGATTGAGGGCGTCGAGGATCACACAGAGATTTTGATCCGATTTCAGAATCCGGCGTGCGTCATTGTATGTAGCCTGCGATATGCATGCAACGCGTGTCGCGCTCTTTAGTCCGCGGCATATCCAGTTCTGCAGCAATTTCCCGAAGAAGGACGCCGGACAGTCGGGAACCTCTCCCATGGCACCGCGAACCGCAACCATATCGTTGCAGGTGACCACTACCGGTCTGCTCTTTACTACAGGGGCGTACATGGCGCTGCCATGATCGCAGAGATGGACGACATGTGCTTTCGCCGCTGCAGCGCGCAAATCCCGCGGAAATATCACAAAACGGTCAATGTATCCTAACCACTTGCCTAACCCGTGAGCAGATCGTCGCATTCTTCCAAATACTGGCCTCGGGGAAATCAATTCAACGTCAATTCCGCGCTGAAGAAGTTCGCGAAGAAGTGAGTTCGCCCAGATCTTCATGCTTGTCGACCCATCAAATTCATAATTGCCGACTAAAAGCACCTTCATTGGACCCTCAACTTGCTTTCCTGCCGGCATCGAAGGAGTTCTGTCGCTGACTGCCATTCGCTCAACATTCCGGGGCGCTACTGCGTTACCATCGTTGTTATGCGGCCCACTGTTATCCTATTATCTTTTAACTCCGAAGATACGCTCGGCGCCACGCTCACGAGCGCCCGCCAGGTTTCCGACGAGATCTTCGTTGTGGACTCCAACAGTAAAGATGGCACCGCGGAGTTAGCACGCTCTCTGGGAGCCACCGTGGTTCAGCACGCTTTCGAACATTACGGAGCGCAGCGCAATTGGGCGATCGACAACCTGCCTATCTCCCAGCCCTGGCAGTTGCATCTCGATGCCGACGAATGGATGGACGAGCAACTGGCGGCGGCTATCCAAACCCTTCCAGACGAACCCGAACACGCCGGCTACTTCCTGCCTCGTTATCTGCGTTTTCTGGGCCGCGTGTTGCGCCATGGGGGCATGAGCCCGACTTGGCATTTGCGCCTGTTTCGCACCGGCGTGGGCCGCTGCGAAGATCGCAAGTACGACCAGCACTTTCTGCTTAGGTCAGGAACCACCGGCCAGTTGCCCGGCCGCATGATCGACGACATCCGCATGCCGTTGACGGAATGGATTGCGCGCCACAATCGCTGGGCCGACGGAGAAGTGGCCGAATTGGACTCCAAAGAGACTTCAGGCCGCCTCCAGTCCGACGCGCACGGCAATCCTGCCCAGCGCAAACGATTCCTCCGGCAGAAGTACAATCAAATGCCTCTCTTCATCCGGCCCTTCGCTTTGTTCGTATATCGCTACTTCTTCCGTCTTGGATTTCTGGACGGAACCGAGGGCCTCATCTTCTGGGTGCTGCAAACCTTCTGGTTCCGCTTTCTCGTCGACGCCAAGATATGGGAGAAGCGCCACGTCGCGAATCTGGCCGGGAAGACTTCGGTCTAGCGCGCATGCGATCAAGCATCGTTGCCGGTGTCGGCGCCGGCAACCTCAATCACAGGCTCGCCATCTATTTGAATTCAGGCGCACTCGGAGGCCGACGTCTCCTGCGCCCGCACGGCTTGCAGGCTAAGGGCAACGGCCGCCGGAAAGCACATTCCTCCAGGTTGCTCATTGCGCCTCTCTGCTGGAATCCGGAAAGATTGGCTCCCGCCGGTGGATGACAGGCCCTAAGCCAAAGATCCCATCGCGTTTCCGGCGACCGCCGTTAGGCTTCTTTCCAGATGTCCCATCACGCGAACCGATGACCATCGCCGGCTCGCGTACCCACGCGCATTTTCGCCAAGCTTAATCAGATCCGCACTCCGCAGCTCCTGGATTGCGGCCAGCAGGGCCTCAGGGTTTTCGGCATTCACAACCGTGCCAGCTCCCGATTCGCGCGTGATGCGCGCAACTTCGCTGCCGGGGTTCACGGAGGCAACGACGGGGCGGCCAGCTGCCAGATACGTCACAATCTTCGACGGAAAGGCAATTTCCGAGACCGACTGTTGTTGCGTTACCAGGCACACGCCGCTTGCCGCCAGCACTCCGCGGAAATCCGCCTCGGCGAGCAGCGGCAGAAAACGTACGTTGTGCAAATTCAGATCAGCGGCCCTGCGTTGAATCCTTTGGCAATCGGCCCCGTTGCCCACAAACAAAAACAGTGTCGAATCGTCGCCGCGATTCAGCATGGCAGCGTCCAGAACAACATCCAATCCCTGCTTCACTCCCATGTTGCCGCTGTGCGTCACCAGGAACTTTTCGCCCAGGCCGAATCGCCGCCGGAATACACATCCCTCCTCCGGCAGCAGATCGATCAACGAGTCGTCCATTCGCGGCTCCAGCAGTTCCACCTTTTCTTCCGGCACTCCTTTGTCGACGATCCTCTTCCTCATGCTGGAGGTCAGTGTGGTGACCAGGCGGGCATTGCGGTACGCTGCCTTCTCCACCGTATACAGCATTTTCACTGCCGCGGCGGGAAGCATGCCCAGCTCCGCGGCCGAATCGGGTTGCAGATCTTCCACATCGAAAACGTAGGGAATGCGCCACAGGCGGGTGAGCAGAACGGCGGTTACTGCAAGTCCCAGCGGCGGAGAAACCACGAGCAGTACATCGGGCCGCTTCCGCGCCAATGCGCGCATCGTCGCCGTAATAACGAAACTCCCCTCGTGGAAGATGCGCTTCAAAGGCGTTACGGGATTCGGAATGTATGAGTAACTGCGGAAGATTTTCACTCCATTGTGCTTCTCGGCCCATGCAAACTTTCCGGAGTACTCTGCCGCCACTTTCCATTCCGGATAGTACGGAAAAGTTGCGCACACCTCTACATCGTGTCCCGCAGCGGCAAGATGCTCCGCGCGATACGTCGTAAAGGCGCCGATACCGGTAACCTCGGGCCAATAATTAATGCTCAGAATCAGGACTCTCATAGGCAAACTTCCCGGCACGTGTTGAACGCTGTTTGGGCCGCGCTGCCGTAAGCTGTTTCGAACATCACCGGAGGCGATCTTTTAAGCGCAGTATCGGAGATTCAAAAAAACGGTACGAGAGGGCCGCCAAGCCAATGGTAATGCCAATACGTAAAGGAATGGCAAAAATCCACGAATCTGCAACTACCCCTAAAACGCGATGCAGCGGCTGGTGATTCAGCAACGAAATGGAACCGTCCTGAAAAAGGTAAATTCCATAGCTAATGCGGCCGACATAGCGCATCGGGCCAATACTGAAAACCTTGATAAGAATCGATGACCCGTTTCGCAATAGCAACAGCAGCAGGCCCGCGAAGCAAATAGACAGCGACGTAAACCCAAAGACAACGTTCTGCCCAAACATGATATCCCAGCTCTGCCGGAAGCCCGCGAATGCGGTTCCGATTCCCATCGCGAAGCAGGCAACTCCGATCCAGCTCATCATCCGGGGACGAAGCGCATACCGGGAAATGAGCACCGCGACAAAGCTGCCGGCCACTAAACCATCCAGATGAAACTGTGTCTCGGTATAAAGCTGCTTAAAGGTGAAAGCCTGGTACAAACCCCAGTAACGGGTAATCGGAAGCGTGAAAAAAAGCGCAGGCAACACCCAGAACAGGACGCGGCGCGGGAGCAGAAATACGAAGAATGGCCAGATGAAGTAAAAGTGCTCCTCGATGCACAGCGACCACGTCGGTCCGAGAGTCCGTGTAATGAACCACGGCGTATAGTTTTGCAAGAAGAACACATGCTGCAGCCAGTTGGTCCGCATTCCCGATGGATCGTGACGAAGGATCAGCCAGGCAATGGTCAGTACCGTGAAATACAGCGGCCATGTCCGCAGTGTGCGGCGAAGCACAAACATTCCGAACGCCCGCGGACCCGGCTTCGAGCTCAGCAGGATCTTTGTAATCAGGAATCCGGACAGGACGAAAAAGACGTCGACGCCCATCCATCCCAGGGAGGCCACGTATGCCACAACGCCCGGAAGCTTCAAATCCAACATGTGATTCATGAGGACGAGAAAGATGGCGAGCGCCCGCAATCCATCCAGTTGAGGATAAAAACGGCGCGCCTCTGCACTCTTGCCCGATGTGACAGGCCCGGGTTCTACCATGGCAAAAATGGACATCTAACTCCTCAATGCTAGCGGAGTGGGAACCTGTATCGGAACGTGATGAATGCCTGAACGCCGGCAGGCTCGAATTGACCCCACTGTGGCGGCTCACCGGGTTGAGTCGCACACTAGCGAGGTATTGGCTCCGCGCAGCGGTAAAACTTATACGCTACATATCCATCACTAAACTCATCCGCCAGTTCGTACCTTTGTAGCAGGCTGGGCGGAGGGTAGTGGCTCGCATCGAAGTCAAGGCAAAAATTAAGGGGGGTGCTCGGGTCGAGAGATCAGACCAGAACCAGGGTACCAAAGTATCCTTCACAAGCCAGACCTTCCCAGCCGTCACCTTCAAAAGGGACCTGAGCGATTCGGTCAGCGTCGTAGGCATATGCAAGCACGAAATGAGGCGAGTAGCGTTGCACCCACGGCAGATTCGAGTAGTATTCCTCTGCGACGAATGCCGGCCCGGGCAAGTGGCTAAGTTTCTCTGCTACCGCCCGATGAACCGAATCTTGATGGCGATAATCTCCGGGCTCGCGCAACGCCCGCGCGGCACCGCCGGCCATAACCAATGAACAAACCACAAGCCCCGCCAGGATCCAAGGGGAATTCAATTGCTCTGATTTCATCGCCAGGCCAAGCATCCGACCCAGGCAGCGGGAACGTAATAGCTCATCGTCGCCCCTGATATGCATGATGTGACTAGTGCAAAGCAGATTGAAAACAGAAGCGTCGCAATCACGACTGGATCAGCCGGCCTCAGCCCGACAGATCGGGCCCGCCTCCACGTGACGCCCACGATTGCGGCGGTGCCCAACGGGAGAAAAAGATATCTAAGCCTCGCTATCTGAGAATTCGCAAGACCGGCGCCCAACAGCATGGGCAGGTGCCTCTGCGAAAACAAGAGTGACTCGCGATAGGCAGGGCCGCCCAAAATAAGATTGGCGATGACCAAAAGCCACCATATTCCGCTTATCGTGAGAAATGCCCGCCAGCGCTTGAGCAGCAAGAGCGCCAGAACCGACCCGGAGAGCATCGTGACCTGCGTCTTCTTGAAGGCCCAGGCAGCGTAAAAAAAGGAACGCAGCCGCAATGAGAAGGCGGGCGCTCGGTTTGCTCACATAATGCAGCATCGCATAGAGCCCTGCGCACTCAAGGCAAGTGCCCCGATGTCGGGCCGAACAGTGATCGAAGAGAAGGCGACCAGAGGACTGCAGGCGGCAATCGCGCACCAAGCCCAGGGAATGCGCGAATTGGCGAACAGGCCAGCGTTAACAAAGAGCTTCTGAGCAAGGAAGAAAATCCCACCGCTGAGAAGCGTGAAAGTGACGGTGATGAGGCGGCCGGTGGTTGCAATCCACACCGCGACGAGACGAAATAAACGCAGGCAAGCCTCCGTCACCAGTCCGTAAAAATAATAGAATCCCCAATTGTAGTAACTCCCAGCAAACGGAATGCGGTAAAGATCGGTGTAGACAGCTTGATGCTGCTGAACCTCCAGATTGAAAAGAGGCACGCTTCTTCCCAACCGGTAGTGACTGACATAGATGGCCTGATAAAAGAGATCGCATGGAGGATCCTTGCAAGCCACAGGGCCAGACACGCGCCGGCAGCCAAAATGAGCGATGCCTCGGTGAGCCTGAGAAGCTCGTCCCGGCAAGTACCGAGTCAAGATCTTTCGCCTTTCAAATTGTCGGAAATCGTGCTTAAGGGTGCGCTTTGAAAAGGGCACGGCAAAGCACATAGGCAACCTCAACGAGTCCGGCTGCTATAGCGTGCCGGACGGAGCACTCGGCTCAAGCCTTGGGCCGGTTGAACGGGGACGACAGGCCGCTTCAACGCAGCTAGGCTAAAGGCCATATAAATCACCATGAATCCCCCCGCCGTTGGGTTCTCTAAAGTACCGACCGCTACCGCGCTCACCATCAGAGGAGCAAGCAACAAAGCCAGGGGCTCGCCTTCGCGCGCTCGCGAAACAGCACCCTTGAGTATCATCACCGCCAGAACGATGCGAAACAGCATGAACGCCAGTCCGGGAAAAGGGCCAAACTCAATCATTACGCGCTCAAACTCACCCTCGCCCGCCGTGAATTCTATCCTGCCCGTTAGCAACTTCGAAACCGCCAGGGCGCCCTGGCCCATTCCTATACCGATTGGATTGCTCCGAAAATCGATCTCTTCGAACTCCGTTATCATCGGAGTTGCGGCACGATTAATCACCGCTTGCCGCGCGCTATGCTGTGCGCCTCCTTCGCTCTGATTTCCCTCGGAAAAGCGCTGATTAAGGCTCTTGCTGGACTCGGTAAATACTGGAAGAAGCGAAGCCAGAAAGAACACAGCCAGGAACGGAACGATGACCCTGAGCGACTTCAAGAACTCGGTCACTCCGCAGAGCGCGGCAACCCCTGCGCAGCCGACGACTGCGCCCAACAGATACACATATGTGCGGGACCCCATGACGGGAACCGAAATAACCAGCGCGAATGAGGCCGCCCATAACAGCCATTTTTTGGCAAACCTTTCATTCGCCAGGGCATAGAGAATGAATGCTGCCGCGATCGGGGCAAAACTGGCCGCGCCCACCACAAAGCTGAAGGTGCCCGAAGCTCTTGCGTGCGTGCCTACATAAGCAATCTGCCTCCCACCCTCAGACGCGCCTGCGTTCAGAAACGAGCTAAATGGTGCAAGATACTGGGCCACCTCCAGCGCCGTTTCGGGCAGCAAAAGCCACAATGTACACACGCCGAATTTATGCAGGTCCTCCGCGTCCAGGTTTTCTCCCATGATGAAGGCCACAGGAAATGG
Source organism: uncultured Acidobacteriaceae bacterium (assembly GCA_963848805.1). Taxonomy (GTDB): domain Bacteria; phylum Acidobacteriota; class Terriglobia; order Terriglobales; family Acidobacteriaceae; genus Telmatobacter. The sequence goes on from CAWKFD010000034.1 coordinate 18,693, forward strand.
GAGCAAATAGGAACGCAATCCATAAGCCGCCGCTATCCATGAATTTTCGCCTACAGCCATCTGTACCGCGCATAGACCGAAGAGGCCGGCAGCAAGAACTCCAATAGCAGCCGACCATTTCTCGGGCCATTTATTTGTTCGAGAAGCCTCCCAGATGATGAATAGTGCCACCGGATCGCGAACCAGCAACAGGGGCGCGGCAAGCGGCGGCAGAATCCATTTCCGCAGAGCGCCTTCAAAAATCAATAGCAGGAAATAGGCCCAAAAGAGCTTTTTCAGCAACGGCATTCTGCTGCGAGTGCTTCTCGGGTCTCGCATCACCGCTTGCGCCATGTTACCGTCCTCACCGCATCGGCCCAGTTCGCCCGATAACTCTCCCACGATTTCTCTGCCGCGGTAGCGTGCGCATTGCGCGACATCGCGGCCAGCAACTCCCGGTCGCGGTTGAGCGCATTCAAGCGATCGGCGATTGCGTCCGAACTGCCGATCGGCACGACGAATCCTTCACATCCGTCGCGCACAAATTCGAGCGATCCCGTATTCGGCGTGACAATTACCGGCAGGCCACAGGCCAGAGCTTCCAGAACAACCAGCGCACATCCCTCAGTAAGCGAGGGAAGCACCAAGATATCCGCTTCCTGCATCAGGTCCAGAACCCTGGAATGAGGTAAGCTCTCGAACCAACGCCAGCGGGTGCACGCCTCATCCACGCGGGAATTCGCATGGAACCGTCCTCCAACGATCGTCAGTTCCACCTGCGAACCGAGCTGATCGATGGCATCGAGCAGATATCCAATACCTTTGCGCTGAATCAAGGCCCCGACAAACAGCACGCGCAACGGCCGGTTCGAGTCGCGTGAGACGGGCTTGCGGGACCGCACCGGCGGCGCTCCGTAATTGATCACCCGGATCTTTGCATCCGAGACAACCCCCGCCAGGGTGCGCCGGACGTGCTGGCTGGGAACGAAGACATAATCCGCAAGACAAAGCTCTTCGTCCTTCCACAGCATGTGGCGGGGGGAATCCATCAGCTTAGGAAGAAGCCCGGCAAACTCGGGATTGCGCTCCGCCTCCTTCGAAAGGAGCGTGTGCTCCCAGTACCAATAGGCGCTCGGCAATTCGTACAGAGCGGCAATACCTAATCGTCTGGCCTCTCGGAACGTTTGCAGTGCGCCGCCTTCATAGGCATACACGGCATCGAACTTGATCTCCCTGAGACGCCGCGCCACCTTGCCATCGAAGTGCCGGTACATGCCGATGACGGAAAAGGACCGCTCTCCGGAACAGAGGAATTTGTTAAGGAACGTAGGCCTCGCGGCCAAGCGCACGACCTCTCGACATGGAACACACCTTACGCGCTCCCGCGGAGCCTCCGCAAAAGTGCGTCTGGCTAACTGCATCTGCAGCCCGGAAGGCAAAACCTGATTCCATCGCGGGCCTGAATCCCATGCAATGGTCGTCCAGAACTCCGCGAGCATCCGATTCTCCGCAAGGCTGCGAAGAGCGTTGCGGACGTTTTGATTACCGGTCGGATGGGATAGTAGGACCGATGGATTGGCTTCCTGATGACCAATCGCGGCAACAACTGGATCGACTGCAGGACGGCCCACTCCAATTCACCTCACAATCTTCGGTTCCGCGCTTTACCTTCGCCCTATCGTTTCACCAGGCGAAGACAGCTCTTGATCGTATCTTTTGACCTCATCTGGGCTCTTGCTATAAACCGAAAAATCGGATTAAGACCCCACTCGGCCAGATAAATTCTGACAGACAACCTGGAACAGTCTCCCAGCCTGCGCAAAAGCACCTTGTACGCTTCACGCTCGGCGCTGGTCAACAACGGTGAATCGATCCCATCCACGTACCGCAGAGCCGTTCTGCGCATGTATTTCCCGATCACCGCGGTATTCCAGCCGCGCCTGATATATTCGGGCTCCAAAGTATTCTTATAAACCTTGATGATGCATTCTATGCCCGACATATTGCGTTTGAAACGTCCCTGCTTGTCGTCGCCCCAAACGCGATATCTCGCCAGCGGGGCTGCGGCATGAACATTCCCCCACCGCAGAATCGCAATCCTGAGGCACAAATCCCAATCCTCGGCATACTGCCAAGAGGCGTTCGAGTGGTAGTAGTTTGCTTCTTTCAGCGCGGCGGAACGGTAGAGGACGATATTCCCGGCAACCCGATAGCTGGTGGTATTGCGCCTGATAGCCTCTTCAGGGCCCTCATAAACCGCTGGCCGATGTAACACGCGCATGCGGGTCTGGGCGCCATGGCCATCGATTTCGTAAATGTTGCAGTGGGCGTAGCCCGCCCGAGGATACGTGTTCATCAAATCGGCAAGCGTAGCAACAAAGGCCGGCTCCAGCCTGTCATCCGAGTCGAGCCGGACAACTAAGTCTGTATCTGGCCGGGACAGGACCCAGCTCAGATTACCAGCGATACCTAGATTCTTGGGTTGCCTATAGTAATGAACCGTGCTATGGAGTTCGCACATCTCCTCCATCACTTGAGGCGTATTGTCGGTACTCGCATCGTCCGACACCCAAATTTCCTGAATTGAGTAGGTTTGCGCTAAAGCGGATTCAATGCATTCTCTTAGGTATTGGGCCTGGTTGTAGGTTCCGATGCACACAGCGACAGTCTGCACGCCGTGCTCTTCGGATGATTTCGGTGTCTTGGCTGATTCCGTTGAATTCATGAAATTCTGTTCGTTCTGCTAACCATGCGCTCGATGACCGTCTCGCGCATCCCTGCCCTGAAACCTACGAAGGAGGGTACTTAGTTGAATCGCACCATCGCTTGCACAATTCTCATAACGAGCTGTAAGTCGAAAGCTGCGCCAGATATTCAGGGCTCTCCCAGGTCGCACAGAATACCCTCCCCGCCTGGCAGCGGTGATCCGAGCCAGTGCGGACCAAGTTTCGGCAGGGATGACATTCCGCACGCGACTCAATGACGCGCGAGATCGGGACGCCGGGGTGGACAGTCATTCGCGGTTTCATCTCTGTCCCCAGAAGAAAAGCTTTGTCTTTCCACATCTGCGCCAAATGGGAGGGAAAACTATCTGTACAGAAAACAGTCGAGGCCGATGCAATCAATTCGCAGATCTGCTCCGGAGGATTTCCAAACTTGATGACGTTGAGCCCCGCCTGCTCGTAGACTTTTGAGAGATCATCCTTTTCGTAAAACGCAAAAATTGCATGCGAAAGAAATTTAGCTGCAAGCTGAGGCGGCATGATCTGATGGGCCGAGCCCGACGGAAAGACCACTGTCCGATGGCGGCAATCCTCCCTTCCAAACGTTTCAAGAACGCGCGAATGGATGACCGCGAAGTCCTTTTGCGCCTCGCTCAGATACTCTTTTACAGTGATGTCACGAAACGGCCGCAGTCCCTGCATTTCCATGAAGCCCTGGTACTCATGAACATATTGCCGGCTTGGACGCGATAGGAAGGTTGAGGCGGCTGCAATCAGGAATCCCAGATCGTTGATTTTGTCCTTTACGGTAGGCTTCCCTCGCGTTTCCCGCAAGATCCAATAAAAAGGCGAATAATATCTTTTACCTCGAAGCATGCCAGGGAGCAGGTGCCGCAAACCCAGGTGACTCATTACGATATCGGCCGGGCCGCTTTCCGCCACATCGAAGAATCCTTCAAACAGCCGGCGTGACAATGGGACGAGCACATCTGGAGGATAGACAACATGGCGCTCTTTGGGGCGGATTCTCGACAACGTCGACAACGCCATGAACCTCATCCACGCGTCGCCGAGGCCCGTGTTCTTGAAATCAATTCTCAAGTTACCTCTGCTTTGTTATCGCCAAAATCACAAGCAGAATTGGCGCACTTTGCGCAGGGCGCCTTCAGGCGTCTGCGTGAGAACTAGTTTTGGCGGCTATATGTTGCGCTTCCCGGGTTTGAGGGACGCAATATACTATACTCAAACCGCCCGAAAATCAGGCTCTCACGCGGACACTTCAAGCCGGCTTACTCCGCGCGCATCAACCACACAGCATATCTCGATGCATGCGTCCGGAGATTGTGTTCCGAGTACCAACGCCAGGCGGCACTGGAGCACCGTTCAAGTCCGGATTCCCGGGCAGTCTTTGCTGTCCGCGGGCTCAGGATGTTCACTCCGTCTTCCAGTCCGTCAATTTCTCCCGGAAAGGCCGATGCCAGCACGGGAATCGTACCCTGCGCACAGTAACCAGCGAGAATTCCGGACTTTGCCAGGGAAAGTGGATCATGCGGCAAAAACCCCAACATCGTCTGTGAGAGTTGGCAGGCAAGATCCTTAGCGGCAAGCACCCCCGCGTGCCCCACCGGAATTCCATTCAGTTCTGCAGGAGCAGCGGATTCTGGACCTATGTCCAATATCTTCTCGATGCCAAGATCATGCAGCATGCCCGCCAGCGATGCCAGCTTCTTATATGCATTTTGTCTTGTCGCGGCCAGGCCGAAGACGGCCATGGCCGGTTTTCTTTGCGCTACGGGAGTAAGGTCTCGCGCTTCACCAACATTGGAGAATACGGGCAAAAGCTGGATGGGCATAGTAGATCGTCGCACGGGCTCCCGCTCCAGCCAGTCCGCGTGATACCGGGAGCTGGTCACCAGCAGATCGCACTCCCCGGCTATCCTGCGCACTGCATTTCTCTGCTGGCGCGAGTGCCAAAAAGCGGATCTCCATGGCATTCCGGTCGCAAACAGTTCATGAAAATAAACCGAGATGCGAAACCGGCGGTCAGCTCTCACGTCGGCAAGCGCTTCGGCAACAAGCGTAGGCGCTCCATCTGCCGAGTATCCATATCCGCTTAAGTGAACCAGGATCGAGCCCGGCCCGCCTCCATTCAGCGAAACGCACGCCTCGAGTAAACGAGCTGGCGCGCAATAAATCACAGGATAAGGCAGATCACATACCTCATCTGAATTCAACACCACAAATGCGGAATCGATCGCAAACGCGGTCTTCAGCTCTTGCGCCAGTGATATCGCATAATCGCTTACGCCGCATCGCGCAGGCCTGAGCCGGGGAACAACCTGAATCAGCAATCGATTGGTGAGGAGCATATCGGAAGTCTCAATCCGCGGGGAACCTATCACTTACTAAGCCAGCCGGCTTTCACGAAGACTCTTCATTTCCGCATCCAGCATCATGCCGATCACATCTTTCATCCCATTCCTGGCTCTCCAGCCGAGATGGGCTGCTGCCTTCGATGGATCGACCTTGTTTCTCAAAATGTCGGTAGGGCGCAGCAAATGCTCTTCCTGCGTGACGTAGACGCGCCAATCTTTCCCAATAAGATCGAAAGCCGTCCTGACAAATTCGCGCAAGGTTTGACTTTGACCGGTGGCAATAATGCAATCTTCCGGCGAAGGCTGCTCGAGCATTGTGGCGATGGCCTGAACATATTCTGGCGCCCAGCCCCAATCTCTTTCAATATCGATATTCCCGAGTGAGAGCTTCATGTCCTTGCCCATGGCCAGAGATGCGACCGCATGGATGATCTTTCGCGTGACAAAACGCATGGGGCGCAAGGGCGAATCGTGGTTCGACAGGATTCCGGTGCAAGCGAACATTCCATACGCTTCCCGGTAGTTCGCAACTGTCCAGTATGCCGATGCTTTCGCGACCGCATAGGGGCTGCGCGGATTGAAGCGCGTACTTTCGTTCGCGACTTCTTCCCCAGTGTCGCCGAAACATTCGGTCGAGCCTGCATTGTAAAGGCGAATTTCCAGATCGGTGAGGCGAATCGCTTCAAGAAGAGTAAGCGCGCCAAGCGCATGGCTTTCGATGGTTTCTACCGGCTGCTCGAACGAGAGACCGACCGAGCTTTGACCGGCGAGCGAAAACACTTCGTGCGGGCGAATTCGCTGCAGTAATCCAATTGCGTTGCCAACGTCGCGCAGATTCAGCGAAACCAGACGCAGAGAATCGTAGATCCCAAGCTTGCGCGCATTATTAAACGCTTTTTGCTCAGCATCGCGCGAACTGCCCCACACCTCGTACCCCCGCTCCAAAAGCAGCTTGGCAAGATAAGTGCCGTCTTGGCCGGAGATACCGCAAATAAGTGCCCGTTCGGTCATTTCCCACCCTTCATAACCCAAACGCAATTGGCCCTGCGGCCGGCAGATGGTGTCGTGTGCCCAATCCCTCGCTGGTCCCTCGGAGAATCGCAGAACCGGAGTTCGCGTTGTCGGTTGAAGATCGCGACGCCGGCTTTCGATTCCTTGGTCTGTGCAACACCATTCTCCTTAATTCTTGAAATCGCTTTCTTCAAAGTTGCTCACCCATGCTCGAGCGAGGCCAAAGGGCAGCAACATCTGGCTCGGCGCGTTTACTGGTTGGTAGTTCTATAGAGCACGAGGCTAGTGCCAAAGCTAAGAGCGGAAGTGATTGCCTGTTCAGCAGCAAGCTTGGCTGTGCTCGTTGGCACGTACAAAATATCTCCATCTTTCAGGGCGACATCCGGAGCCTGACCTTTATAAATTAGGTTGACGGGAATCGTAATCGCCTCTTTTCTGCCGTCTGGCAGGGACCGGACAAGTTGCACTCGCTTCAACGCGGGGGCACGCGCACTGCCGCCGGCGAGCGCCATAACTTCCTCCACTGTGAGCGTGTTACGGCCATCGAGCACGTATCCACCCGCTCTGGCGACATTGCCCACCACATAGACAATGCCAGCCCGGGGAACCACGAGCGTATCGCCCGGGAAAATCTGCACGTCTGGAATGACCGGGCTGAGGGCTTCGGGGTTGTAATTAACTGTAATTGGATTTCCAGGATCGTCCCTATGAGTAATGACCACTTTCGATGCGGCAGTGATTGTCACGCCGCCAGCGGCAGTGATTACATCGTTGAGCTTGCGAATACCCAAAGCGGGATACACTCCGGGACTCTTCACTTCCCCGCTCACGGTAATCCTTTGTGTCGTGTATTCGGAGATGAAAACCGTGGCGTAGGCCTTGCCTGGCGGGAAGATTTGCGCTTCGACGTAGCGCTGCTCAATCAACCTCGCTGCGTTGTCTGCTGTTAGTCCTTCCACATGCACGCGGCCGATCAGGGGAACCGTAAGGTCGCCGTTCTCATCGACTCGAAAACGGCCTGAGAGGTCTGGATTTTCAAACATAGTTACTTCGATCAGGTCTCCGGAACCGATCTTCAGGGGCGGCGCAGAATTGGCCGCGGGATTGCCGGATTGCTGAGCGCTCGCGGTTATTGAGAACGCAAACAACAAAACCCATAGCGTTTTCGCGCGCGCAAATGTGTTCGCCATGTTATTCTCCCTTTTCCTCATCCTCGTACCCGTAGGCGCGATCGGAAGCTGTTGCGCCGTGTCGATATGCATACCAATAGTTTTTGGAATAAATGCCGTAACGATAGGTGTAGAAGTTCTCCAGGCGCAAATCGACATCATTGATAACGACTCCGGAGAGGGGCGCATTGATGCGCCAGAGAAGATCGCGCGCCCGAACCAATGCGCGCTTGCGCGTGACGCCAGCGCGGGCAACCAGAATCACAGTATCCGCGCGGACCGCCAGCGCTTGCGTATCTGAGACGGGAAGCAGCGGGGCAGTATCCATGACAATCCGGTCGAACTGTTGTGTCCATTGGCGCATCTGCTCCTCCATGCGATTGGAGGACAGCATCTCGCCTGGGTTAGGCGGCCGCGGCCCGGTTCCCAGCACGTGCAGCGTCGCCAAATCCGGAAACGGAATTGGCAGTTCAATTTGGGCTCCCGGCTGCGACAGCACAGTCGACAAACCGGCGCTCTGATCCGCGATCCCGAACACCCGGTGCAAGCTTCCCCGCCGGAGATCGGCGTCGACCAGCAGAACCCGCTCACCCCTCTGTGCAAGCACGATCGCAAGGTTCACGGCGGTGGTCGTTTTTCCCTCCGCTGGAAAAGCGCTGGTTATCACGATCACACGCGGCGGATTGTCAATCGATGAAAGCATCAGTGCGCTACGCATGCTTCGATAGGCCTCGGCGCCATGCGATTTAGGCTCCGATAGAGTCACCATCTTTGGCGCCGCGGTAGCGCCGGACTCGGCTTCTTTTCCTCCATCGCCCTTGCGCGTTGCCGCTTCGTGCGTCAGGTGTGGAATAGCGGCTAACGACGGCAGCATCGACGCACTTTCGACTTCTTCCGAAGTCCGCAGCCTGTCGTCGATCGATTCAATCACGAATGCGAGCACGCAGCCGATCAAAAGGCCGCCGAAGAATCCGTACCCGATGGCCTTGCCCTTCTGCGGCTCCACAGGGACGAAAGGAACCTCGGCGCGATCGACAACAGTAATGTTGGCCGCCGACATTCCCGCTGTGACGCTTGCCTCCTTGAGCTTCATCTGCAGATTATCGTAGAGATTGCGGGTCAATTCCGCCTCGTTTCGCAGAATTGCGTATTGCGCCACATCTTCATTCAGGTGGTAGGTTGCGTCTTCCTGCGCCGCCAGGCGCTTTCGCAGGTCCGCCTCCGTCGCCAGCGCGCGTTCGTATTCATCGCGCACTTGATGCTGTGCAAGCCCGACTTCCTTGTCGATTTGCGCCTGAACCTTATCGATCTGCAGATCGAGCTGTTGCATTTGGGGATGCTTCGGGCCAAATTTCTCGGCCATTTGCGCGCGCTGCGTTTGTAAACTGTTGAGTTGGGATCGGAGCACGGCTAAAGCCGGATCGTCGCCTGCAAGAGACATCATGTCCGGGCTCAGGGAATTAAAGTCGCGCATCCGCGCTTCCTTCATGATCCGTTCTGACTCGGCGGTGTCCAAATTGTTGCTGACGCGTTCCAGTGTTTGAATGGTGAGATTCGAGCTCTGATCCGTTCCCACGATATTGTGCGCCTTTTGATAATCCGCGAGCTGCCGCTGCGTATCCGACGCCTCCTGTTTGAGATCGTCCAGCCGTTTCTGCAGCCACGCCGACACATGCATAGTGCGCTCGAATTTTGTCCTGAGATCTTCGTCGGAATAGGTTTCTACCAGCTGATTGGCGACTGCTGCGGCGAGTTTGGGGTCAGTGTTGCGGTAGCGAATTTCGAGGATATCCGTGTTCTGAACAACCGCAACCGACAATCCGCCTTTGATGATTCCGATCAAGGCGCGGTGCTCCTGTGGGGTCATCTCGGCGGAAGACGACGATTCGCCGGCGCCCACCATGCCGTTTAGATGAAGATTCTCGGCGGTCTGAAACAGCACCGAGTCGCTCTTCAGGATATTCACCTCCGATTGCAAAGGGCTCTCAACAAAAACGACGTTTGCCTCGTCCGAGCTGGCCAGCGCGTTCGGTTTGATTTCAACGCGCGCCACACTTTCATACACAGGTACGGTTCGAAATGCGTGCCAGGTTGCTCCAGCAACGGAAAGAAGCGTGACCAACAGAATGGTAAGGCGCTGCTTCATGAGCACGCGCCACATATCCATTAGCGAGCGGCGCTCGCCCAACACAAGCATGTTTTCCCGGCTGTCAACCGGCCGTCCCGTCTGGGGCTCCGTTTGAGGATCGAAAGGCATCGACGCTCCTAACTATTACCGCCCGAAGGCGCTCGTTTTGCGGACGTCTAGCAGTTACCCGATTCCGGTTCATTCCACCTGAAGCACTGGATCCGGATCAAGTACCGCCATATTGGTTGAATTCTCGATGGACCACTTAGATATCGAGGCGCGCGCCGGCGATGAGACACGGCGTTTCAAAGAGGAGAAACAACTTCACCGGCAGGCCCTGGCTGGCTGGTCTTGTCTTGAATCTTCGTTCGAGCGAACACAGCATTCATGACCACTCCCGATCGCCTCATGGAAAATCGTGCGGCAAAACAAGGCCGCGCGCGGACTGCCATGGCGGCGCGATCGGCCAGAGGCAGATCGAACCAACGACAGAGCAGGCGCACAGTGCCTTCGAGGGTATCGTCCTCGGCCAGGCCCACACCGTCGCTCTCGATTTCCCGCCAAATGTTTACCTGACGACTGATGAGAACCGGACGCCCTGCCGCCAGGGCCTCGACGACCGAGATTCCGAAATTTTCCTGGTGCGATGGCAATATGAAGGCCTCGCAGGCTCGCAGCGCACCCCATTTGACGTCGCCCCCGATCATGCCTGGCCAGTGCACCCTATCGGCAACACCAAACCGTTCGGCCATACTCTTCAGTTTCGCCTGCATTCCCACCTGGTCAGGTCCGGCGATCACCAGATCGACATCCGGCGCGGCCCCGGCAACCTTTGCGAACGCTTCAATCAGCAGATCGCAGCCCTTCTTTTCGTGGATGCGCCCCAGAAACAGCAAATAGCGGCGCCCGCGAAGCCGCGGCAATTTGCCGTAGAACTCTTCAACCTGCCCTGCGGGACCTTCCTTGCCATCCACCGGTTCCATGATCCCGTACGGAATGACCACGCTCTTCCATTTGCTGGGCCGAAAGCTGGTTTTCGCCAGGTCTCGCTCCGTCTCGGTGGTAAAGAAGACTGCCCGCGCGTAGCGCAGAACCCTATACTGCACGGGCCAGTAAAGCAGCTTCTTGATGTACTTCAGCGGATACCTGCGGTTGAACCATGGATCGAGCGCGCCGTGGGTAAAAACCCCATAGGGCGTTCCCGCGCGGCGAGCCGCAAAATGCAGGGCAACACCGGGAAAAGACCAAATCCCGTTCATCACCATGGCATCGAAGCGGCCGGCATTCGCTCGCAGCCAGCGCCAGAGGCGCGGCGAAAATGAGTACCTTCCAAGAAATGATTCATCCAGAGCATGCACGGGGCAGCCAATGTCGCTCAGGAAGTCCTCGGATGGATTGTCAAGGCAGACCACCTCAATCTCAATGCCGGCTGCGCGCATGGCTTTGACCAATTGCTTGAGGGCCGCCGGCGGACCCCCGGCATGCGGAGAAAAACTGTTAATGATGTGCAGTAGGTGCATGGACGAATGCGCAAGTGCTGCTGACCTGGCCGGCCTGGACCGAAGAACCGGCCTATTCGGATGTTGAAAACTCTGCGTAGGACGTGAGCATTGTCTCGGCGCCCGAGCCGTCGCCCGAGAAAAGCCGGTACAGCGATCTGTGACTCAGGATGATCCCAATCAAGGAGAGCACAAGAGCTTTTGTGCTGCTGCAGCGCAACGCGCCCTTGCACACCCAGGGGTCCAGGTACCGCGCAATGACCTCAATCAACTCACCCAGGTGTTTGCGCAGCAGCGGATCGATATCAGTGCCCAACTCAAGGGCGCTGTACTGCACCAGGCGCAGCAGGTCCTGGCGATCCGTCAAAGTGGCCGCGATCAGCTCAAAGGTGCGCGCAACCGCCATCTTTGCATTGCCGGCTTCGGCAACTCGGGCCAGCAAATCACCGCGCAGCTGCACCTCCTGCAACTCGGCATCGAGCACCGCAACATAGAGATCGCGCTTGCGCGGATAATGCCGGTAAATCGTGACCTCATTTACTCCTGCGCCAGTTGCGATTTCGCGCGTGCTCACACCGTTGTAACCGAAATTGGCAAACATCCTCGCAGCGCTCGCTAGAATACGCTCTTTCGCCTCGTCTTTTGAAGGTCTTCTACCTGTGGCCATCTGATCTTTCCGCGAGCCTGATCTACGATCACTTCACGAAAATCGTCATGCACTACGCCGTGCCTAACCGGCAAAAGCGGTTGAACGATGGATCTCTGCGCGCGGATGCGAATCCCAGTCGTAAAACAGGTGACGATGGTCGGCAAATAGTGCGTTCACTTCGTCTACTTGGTCACTCACTGCGCACAGAATTAACTGGCTTGCATTGAGACCGGATGCGGAATCCGCCGTGCGGCACATCGAACTCGGCATCCTGTACATCGATCTTCAGCACATCGGGAGCCAGCCCCCGCTCCGGAAGCCAGTCGGGGGTAACCTAATTCACCTGTCGTTTCTCACGGATGCCGCCCGTCTAACTCGATCCGGTCGTCCGCGCCAGAAAATTCGAGGCCCGCCCACGGCGGAAATTTGGAATGATCTGGTGGCGGTTGAATCGGAGACATCAGCGGGAATAACCTGAATCGGCGCAGACATGGGAGGCTCCATCGCGGCAGGTCGTTGAATCAGTTGCGCAAGCCGGCTGTCGGCTTCCACCACAGCGACTCGCCCATTTGCCCCGCTCGGCGCGTGGTAGAAATGGCAAGCAAACCGACGTTCGCTCCGAGGTTCCACCGCACGCTACCGGGGTGCACCAATTCAAACGGAAACAAATCCGCTTCAACCTGCGGCTTCCAAAATCTAAGACTGGGGAGCCGGGGAAACCAGAATCAGGCAAGGCCGGAACCTCGCGGACTCCGGATAAGGCGATCGAGAACCCTGCGGCCATCGTCCATGCCCATTCTATTTAGGGTTTCCGTCAGCGGGCTCATCGTCGATAACAGGGCGCCTCGACGGGGTTGGTCCCCGCCCGGGGAAACTCCGACTCCGGTCTACGCTCTACAAAGGGCCATTTGAGAAAGGTCCGTTCTCTCGAAATCCATCGGCGTTAGCGGCTCCAGATCGTCCATGCCGACTTCCACGGCATAGCTCTGCATGATATGGTCCAGGGTCAAAATCACGCGACAACTCTTCTTGCTTCTCAGCACGATACCCTCAAACCCCGTAAGGGCGCCCCCCCGAATCCGAACTCGTCGTCCGGCTGTCAGTAGCGGGTGAGGTTGAGCGCGAACAAGTTGCAGCCCGGTCCGCAGTCCGTCGATCGTCGAGTCGGGAATCGAAGCCGGCTCGCGGCCGGTTCCGTAAACTACGGCCAGCACGCCTGGCACGGCCAGCACGTTTCCGCGCTCATTGCGACGAATACGAACAAACAGGTATCCGGAAAACAGCGGGAGATCGAGCGTGACCCTCGATCCGTCACTCCATTTGCGTTCTGAACGGTAGAGCGGAAGATAGCATTCAATCTCTCTTTGGCTCAAATGCTGGGCGACCCGTTTTTCGTGCCGAGCGATCATCTGCAAGGCAAACCATCTCGCCGGTTGCGCCACGTCGGACCACTGATTGAGCGTTGAACCCACTTGAAGTTCCGCCTCTCGGTGTCCGATTTTGCGCAAGGCTTCGCCATCCTCACTTGGGTGAGATTTTTTCCACAGCTGCATCAAGCGGGGCAAAAAGCGTTTGCAATGAAGATCATGGGCTCGAAACAAATGGCAAGTGCGCATGCCCCAAGAACGATCGACGTTTCAGTATGACAGAAAGCGCCTTCATCCAATGCTTGCTGGCGGCCACAGATTACCTGTAGAAACAAATAAACCAGCACGCCTTATTGAGTCAAATAAAAGATGCGGCAAACAGTGAGCGCATGCTTACTATGGTTTGCACCTTCGAGTCAGCTAGCGACCAGGACGCAAAACGACAAACCGAAATCCGCATCTTTTTCATAGACGCAGGATAGCGAGGCTAAGGAGGGCTTCTCATTCGCCGCTGGTATCTACGTAGGCGGCGGGACTTGCCTTACCAAAGCTCAACGAATTGCGTTCGCAATTCCATAAGATGCGGATGATCTGAAAGGCTCGATCCAACCTCCTTGGTCACTAACGGCCCGACGCCGAGCGAGGAGAGGTGCTTAAAAAGCTGTTCCGGGTGCAGTTTGGCGCGCTCAATGAAATCCTGAATTAGGGTTTCCAGAAGGGCAGTGTCTGCTCGGAGAACAATTCTACGCAATTCCGGGTGAACCATGAGCTTGAGGTTCCCCTCGCCATCTCTAAGCACAAGCAGAATCACACTCGCAACTGGCGGCTCGATAATCTCCGCACCCTGCGGCCTGTATTCCAACGCGCAGAACTGCCGTTGGGGGCTTTCTTCTTCCTGGGGAATTAAAGCATTCACCATCATTAGTCCTTCGAAGAGCTGTGACGATTGTTTTGAGGACATTATCGACAATTGTCTCAAGGACATTATGTAGAAGCTGTGCGTTTGATAATCTGTCAAGGCATTCCGCGAAGTTGTTGAGCGCCGACGATGTTCTCCAATCATCCGGCAGCGCGTGCACCTTCTTCCAGAGCCCAACCACATCGACGGTCCCTATCACCCTTGGCAACTCCGAAAGCTGTTGTGAGGATACACCTTGGTAAATACGCGGATCAAGATAGCGCGATGTCACGAAGTGTACACGGTGTTCCCCATTGGGGCCGCCAAAGTTGTGTCCATGATCGACAAAGACTGCGCTCAAACCGCCTGTCGCATCCTCCTGAAAGACCGCTTGCCGGTGATCCGAGTGTCTGGCACAAATATCAACCAACCATGCCAGCCAGAAATCCCGGATGTTACGGACCCGGCTGAAACTCGTTCCTGGGAGGATCTCCAATAGACGAGCGCTGCCGCCGCCCATGAATGAAGAGCCAAAACACATACCTGAGTCTGGACGAAGGCTCCCCTCTGGAGTCTGCATCCAACAGTCCGGGTTCTGGTCGAGAAATGAATCGGTGACCAGGAGGGGCTTCCATACAGGTACCGGCAGCTTGCAGGAGCGGTAAAGCTCAGAACCGATGCTTTCGTTGAAGAGCAGATTGGGGCCTTGGAGATTGTTTTTGAATTTGACCACATAGAAACGCCCATCACTTGCCTGAGCCAGAATGGGCTGTGAGCCGCCCCGCAGACTACGAATGTACCGCGTAATATGTACAGGATGAATCCCCAAGACAGACATCGCTCCCCCCTAACGGTTTGCGCTATCAAGCGAGACTGAAACGGTTCCAATGATAGTCCTGGGGCTGTTTTAGGCAACAGATAAGCCAAACTGAGAGAGAATCAATGAGCAAACTCTAATTCAAGCATTCCGGGAAACGCTTAAGAGTGCTGTATCGACACACCCGCTTCGTGACGGGGGTTATCGACTCATTTTTCGTCGGAACAAAATTACTTTAGGCTTGTGCTGCGAGAAGCGTTGTGACTTTTGTCACGTACAGATGTTCGTTGCTGTGGAAATCTTTTCCACTGACCTCACGAGAGCATATTCCACTGATTCCAAATTTGCTTGTGATTCCGGCCGGTGAGGATCAGCCTAGCGCCTTCCGCGCCACCGCCGATGACAACGACAGGCTGGCCAAGGAGCTCCGGTTCGCGCCTGACGGGAACGGTGGTTGCTGCGGTGCTCTTGATTCCTCCAAGAAGCCGCGATCGAGATTGGCGACGAGGGCGCCGGGAGCGATGCCGGTCGCGTCGCGGTGGATCATTGCGGCAATTTGTTGCCCGACCGCACTGCGGGCATGTAACGGGCGAACCAGCCGGCGGCGCGTTCCAGCACGTCGCGGAGGTGTGCGGGGTCGACAAAACCGTGACCCTCGTTGGGGTAGACGACCAACTGCGTGGGAACGTGGAGATCGCGCAAGGCATGCCAGAACTCGAAGGACTGGGGGGCGGGACATTCGCCGTCGCGATCGCCGACGACCAGAAGGGTGGGCGTTTGGGATTGCTTAATGAAGGTAATGGGGGAGCTTTTGGCGTAGACGGCGGGGTCGTCGTAAACGGAGGCGCCGAAGTAGGGGATCATCCACTGGTCGATAGAGTTCTCACCGTAGTAGGAGAGCCAGTCGGAGATGCCCGCCCCGGCGACAGCAGCGCGGAAGCGATGGGTCTGGGTGACGGCAAACATGGTCATGAAACCGCCATAGCTCCAGCCGGCGATGCCGATGCGGTTGGGATCGGCGGGATATTGGGCCAGGACGGCGTCGACGCCGGCGAGAATGTCGCGGAGGTCGCCATAGCCGAAGTCTTTGCGATTGGCCTGGGTGAAGGCCTCGCCCTGACCAAAACTTCCGCGGGGATTGGGCATGAGGACGAAGTAGTCGAGGGCGGAAAAAGCAGTGGCGCTGAAACCGCCGGCGCCACCGTTCCATCGAGAGAGAACAGCGGCGGCGGGACCACCGTGGACTTCAACAATGAGCGGGTACCTTTTGGTGGGATCGTAGTTTTTGGGCAACAAGAGCCAGCCCTGGACATCAAAACGGTCATTTTTCCAAGTGAGGGAGACGGATTTGCCCCATGCGGGCTGGACGGCGTCGTTGAAGTGGGAGAGTTGGCTGATGCGAGCGACGTCAGCCGAATGAACGGATTCGGGCGCCTTGCCCCAGGCGCTGAAAATCTCAGGCGGAGTGCTGAATGAGCTCGCCTGGAAGACGAAGACCGAGCGGTCGGCAGTGACGGAGAGGCTGCCTTCAAGGGCGCCGGCGCTAACTGTGGCCGGAATACTGAATACGGGCGAGTCAAAAAACGTGAAATCCGCAGCAGCGATAGGAAGGCGCAAGCGAACGAGTTGCGAGTTGCCGCCCTTGATTTCGCTGACGAAGATTGCGCCGTTGCCGCCCCAGGTGAGCCACTGGGCCGAGGTTTGGCGGCCGGGGGTGAGATCGCGAGGCTGGCCACCTGTGGAAGGGACGATCCAGACATCGCCGCCGGTGGCGCCCTGATCGCTCATCAGGCCGCCGATAAAAGCGATGGTTTTTCCATCGGGAGACCAGCGGGGACCGGCGATTTGCAGGCCGTGGAGGGGGCCGGGTACGTCGGCGGGGCTAAGAATGGACATGGGCGTGGTTTCCCACCCTACGGCTTCGCCGCTTGAAGAGGCGCAGCCGTGGGGTGGGGCACCCGGGGAGTTGGTGGATGGGGAACCGAGGGGTTGCGTGTAAAGTTTGGCGATCCACCAGTTGTTTTCGCCCGGTGGATCGGCGGCGATGTAGGCAAGGGATTTCGAATCGGGCGACCAGTCGAACTCGAAGACGTGGAGATTGGCGGGCGTGAAAAAGATGGGAGCGGTGGGTTGGGGCGCATCCGCCGGGACCGCGGCCAAGCGCTGAATTTCGACGTGATCTTCTCCGATGACGCCCGAGGGCAGGCGCTCCGCGGCGAGAGCGCTGGCGGGGCGGGTGGCTCCTTCGACATAAAGGAAGGCAACTCTAGCTCCGTCGGGAGAAAAAGCCGGCTCGTGGACGTAGCCGTGGAGACTAGTCAGACGCACTGCTGAATTGCCATCCAACCGCTTCAGATAGAGGTCCAATTGCCCGTTGGAATCGGCGCAATCGGAGAGGAAGGCGAGGGCGGCGGAATCGGGTGACCAGGAGAAATCGGATTCAGTGCAGGCCTGAGTAGGCGCAGCCGCGGTGACACGCTGGCTCTGTCCGAGGTTGTCGATGGGGGCAACACGTATCTCGTCTCCCTGAAACCAGGCGAGACGCTTGCCGTCGGGAGAGATGGCAACCTGGCCGATGAGAAGACCGCGGTTCAGGTTGGGGAGGATCTGATCGAGCTGCTCAGCAGCAGGGCGGGCGGCAGGGTTAGTGTTTTGTGCGCGGACCGGCAAGAGGTAGCAAGCGCAGAGAAGCCACGCCACGACGGCACAGCGAAGACTGCGAGGCGAGAGCGGCATAGGGGAGATGGTAGCAGCAAGTCAGCGAGTCAGGCTGTCATCGGCGGCGCGGAACCCGGCGGATGAAAGACGTGGTTTAGTAATTCGCAGGTTGGCGTCGCATTGCGACTTCGCATGTTGGCGAGTTCGCGAGCAGTTTCTTTCCAGCAAGCGAGCGGTCCGGCTAGCCAGTAGCGGTGGTCACACGCCGCAATGGGCATGGGACTGGCGGCCGGTGGGCTCGACCCGGCACAACACGCCCCGGATTGCCTCTGCACCCGACTGAGGATCGAAAAACTCATGCCGATACAGGAGATTGGCGCAGCTCTCGCGCCAGCCATGGCTGGTCTCGTTTCGCTCTGGATACCACCAGGCATGTTCGGCATTAACTACGTTCTCGGCCAGGCGATCGTCTAGATGAACATAGAATCGGGCCTCACCGTCGGGTGTTTTGACCAGGGCGGGATCGTTTTCTTGAAGTCCCAGGCGGTGAGCGGTGGACGGATGCAAATCCACCAGAGGCTGCGGATGGAGACGCCGCAGGGATGGGATCTGCCGCCCGGCTGAATGGAAAAACGGGAGCAGTTTGCAACCGGAGATCAGGATGAGCGGGTAATCCCTGGCGATTTCCGGTTGCGAAACCGGCGAAATCGGCGGCTCCACATAGACCGGAAGACTGGGTTGTCCCTCCCTTTGCATCACCGAACTCTCCAGCTCAACGCGCCCGCTGGGCGTGTGAAAGCCGCTTTGTTCATACTTGCGGTACTGCATCTTGCCCTTGCGAATATCCTGCTCAGCGAACTGCTCAAAGCTCATCCCGGATGGCTCCAATATCCAGCGCAGGTAATCCTGCCAATCGCTCCAGGGAAAGGCTTCGTTCAGTCCCAGACGATGGGCCAAGTCAAGAATCACGGCGCGATCGTCGCGTGCCTCGCCCATTTGCGCCACCTTGCGCCGCGCCAGCACGCACCAGATCTTGTGGAAGTAGACGACATCGTCCTGTTCCAGCCAATGGGCCGCCGGGAGCACCAGATCGGCCAGTTCGGCCGTCGGCGTGAAGAAGAAATCGGAAACCACGGTAAATTCGAGATGATTGCGCAGGGCGGTTTCAATCAAGTCGCCGCGAGTCTCTGTCACTAAAGGGTTGGTCCCCACCAGCCACAGGGCTCGCGGACGATAAGGCGCTCCGCTGATGCAGGCTTGCCAGAAAGTGGGCTGATGGCAGCCGGGCGCGAACGGGAAGCGTCCCGCCCCGATCATCCTGGCCTTTTGCTGGGGCGTGAGGAATTGCTGGCCGCCGACGCTATGGTCGACCATCGGAGACTTTGCCCGAATATCCTCGGGCGGGACCCACTGCACCATGCCTCCCGGCACGTCCAGATTACCGGTGATCGCCATGAGCAGCAGGTAGGCGCGCGCGGTTTGGAAGGCATTGACGCTCAAGTCAGTGCCGTTGCCCCAGAGCACGCAGGCGGGGCGGGTGGCGGCGAAAGCGCGGGCTGCGTTGCGTATTTTGTCGGCCGGAACCTGCGTTATCGGTTCCGCCCATTCAGGCGAATACGGCACAACGTGCGCCGCCAACTCTTCAAAGCCGGCGCAATAGCGCTCGACGAATTCGCGATCATAGAGAAGCTCGCCGATCACAACGTGGAGCATGGCTAACGCGAGAGCGCAATCCGTTCCCGGCCGCAATTGCAAGTGATACTCCGCTGCTCTGGCGCTGGACGTACGCCGCGGGTCAACTACAATGACGTGCCGGGCGGAGCGCTCGGCGCGTCGCATCATGGCGCCGCAATAGCCGTCGGCCGCGCCCGTCTCCTGGGCATTTTCGCCCACTTGGAGAATACATTCGGGCATCGTTCCACCGAACCCATACAGATCCGGCTGGGGGAACCAGCCCACCGTAATCGCCGCGGCAATATTTCGAGGCAGGAAGCAGTTGTGGCCGGGGCTGATGAAGTTTGGGGAACCAAAAGCATGGATAAAACGCCCGGTGAACTCCGTGTACGGTCTGCCGGTTCCCTGGCCCAAAGCCACGAACTCCGGCCCGGACTCACGCCGCACGCGATCGAAGACATCGGCCATTTCCGTGAGCGCCTCGTCCCAACCGATGGCTTTCCACTCGCCCGAGCCGCGGGGCCCGGTGCGTCGCATCGGATGAAGGATCCGGTCGGGATGATAGAGCTGTTCCGGCGCTGCCAGACCTTTGGGGCAGATGAATCCGCGGCTGGTGGGGCTTTCCTTGTCGCCGCTGACGCGCACCACTCGGCCGGCGTCATCCATGTGGACCAGCACCTGGCAAACGCCATGGCAGCCACGGCACGAAGTGCGCACAACCCGCTCACGATTCATCCTGTACCCTCAGCGCTCGCCCAAGGCGAAGGATGGCATTAATGATTGCTATCTTCGGTGATGATAGCAGACATAAATTTGAGGATAGAAATGACCTTCCTGACGGCTCGGCGGCCTCATTCAAGATTGCGAAGTGGGTTAGCTT
>CAWKFD010000035.1:0-58110 GCA_963848805.1 uncultured Acidobacteriaceae bacterium
CGTGAGCACGCACCGCGCCGGTGTCTCCACTCGTAGGTGGAACGTCTGCCCCTCGTCGGACGTGTCGGCGCCGGTGAAGCGCGCGCTCGCGCACAATCCGTCCCCACCCCCCTCGCGCGCGACGTCCTCGAGGGGGCCGTTGTGTACGTCACCGGCGACGGCGAGCGTCGTCTCCCCCAGAGCCGCAAGGTCGCTGGCGCCTCGGAGCCGCGCACCGAGAGCGCTCCACGAGTCGAGAGCCTCCACGCGGCGGGAGAACCAGGCGCGCCCGAGGGTGTCTGGCCCTGGAGCGACTTTCCCGAGAGGATCGTCGTCCCAGATCACGTCGGCGCGCACGTCGTAGAGGGCGCGCAGCGGCGCGAGGGCTGCCCGGTCGGAGGCCAGGTCGAAGTAGTTGAGGGTCGGGCGGAACGGGACGCCGCGAAGCGCACACGCGAGCGCGACGAAGCGGCGA
Source organism: uncultured Acidobacteriaceae bacterium (assembly GCA_963848805.1). Lineage (GTDB taxonomy): Bacteria > Acidobacteriota > Terriglobia > Terriglobales > Acidobacteriaceae > Telmatobacter. The sequence goes on from CAWKFD010000035.1 coordinate 455, forward strand.
CCGGGGTAGGCGTAACCGTCCACCGTGGACAGACCCATCGCGAAGCCTTCGTTGTACGAGAACGGCGGGCGCACGCCGCGCAGGTGGACGCGCACGAGGGGATCCGCGAGCTCCGGCATCTGGGCGCGGACATGGTCCCCGCGCGCGTGTGCGTCCGCGAGCACGGTGCGGGAGACGAACGGACGCAGCCTTTGGGCAGCGCCCCGCAGAGCGACCGGTGCGAGCACGCAGGCCACGGCCCATGCGCGAAGAGGCTTGAGCGCCCACCTTCGCTGGAGCTGCGCGTCAGCAGCAACCACGACCGCGGCCGCCAGGACCCACGCGGTTGTCTCGCGAGGGGCGTCTGGGAGGAGCGCGAGGCACGCCGCGAGCACGACGCCGTACGCCACAAACCGGCGCGGCACCGGGGAGCGCGGCGTATCTCCCGTCCCCATGCCGAGCAGCCCTGCAAACCCGAGCACCGACGCGGCGTACGCCAGCGGAACGAGCGATCGCCCGGGGACTCGGAAGGCACCCAGCGCGGGGACCATGCGCAACAGCAAGGAGGCGAACGGCTCGGCGTGCGTCGCCAGCGCCCCTGCGACGAGCGTGCTCGCAATCAGCACGATCCAGAGCGTCGCCCCCTCTCGTCTCGGCGCGAGCAGTGCGAAGAGCAAGATCGGCCCGACAGCGAAGTCCACGTCGCCCCAGACGAGCCCCGTGTCGCCGAGGAGCCCCCCCGTCCAGAGCGCGCGCGCCCACAGCTCGTGCGCGGGGACCACGCCGAGCTCGTAAGTGAGGACGTCGGAGAGCGTTCGCGCCCCGTCCGACGAACGCGCGTGATGAACTAGCGCCCAGAGCTCGGGGAGAACGAGCGCGGCGCCAGTCGCCACGACGACGCCGGCCAACGCAAGCGTTCGCGCGGCCTCCCTCGCCCCGGAGCGAGCGGCAAGTGCGAGGACAATGGGCGCACCGAACAGCGCCGAAACGAAGACCGCCTGCTGCCCCGAGCAGGCGAGCGCGTTGGCAACAGCGAACGAAGCGACGATCCCCAATGTTGCCGTCATGCGGCGCGCCCCCGCCGCAGCGACGGCGAGGATCGCCGGGAAGGCGAGGAACCCGAGGACGAGGTTGAGGTGCCCGAGCGCGACCCGGCCGCAAAGAGCGGGCGCGAGGGCGAAGAGCGCGGCGACGACGATGCGCGTGCCGACGCCGTCCTGCGCGCTGGACCCCACCCAGTCGCGCGCGAGGTCTGCCGCCGCGCGCGCGCCAAAGAAGCCGTAGAGCGCCTGCGCCGTGAACGCGACGAGCTCCATCCCGGCGAACGGCGGGAGGCCTAGCACGCTGGCGATCCGCATCAGCGGCGACACGCCGAGCGTCGCGTACAGCTCCATTCCGCCGGCGATACCGGGGCGGTAGAGGGCGAGCGAGTCGGCGCCCCCTACGCGTGCGTGCTCCGCAAACCACAGAGCGAATACGGAGACCGCGTCGCGGCCGAGGACTGAAGCTCCACCACGAAACCCGAAGAGGACGACCCAAGCGGCGGGCACGATCGCCATCGTCGCGACGAGCACGGCAAGGTCCGTTCGCTCGGCGCGCATCTTGGTTGCCGGCACGTCTCGAGGGCTTATCACGAACGTCGGCCGATTCTCGGAAACCTCTTCACCGGCACGCGAGCGCCCCGGGCGGCTAGAATCCCCCAATGAGCGATCTCGACGTCCTCGTCGTCGGCGCAGGCCCTACCGGTTGCATGCTCGCGATCGAGCTGGTCGCGCGCGGGCTCCGCGTCCGGATCATCGACAAAGCCGAGGTGCGACCGACGACGTCGCGCGCGCTCGTGGTGCACGCGCGCAGCCTCGAGCTGTTCGACCGTCACGGGATGGCCGAAGCTCTCGCCGCCCGCGGCGCGCACGCAATCGAAGCGGAAGGGTACGCGCGTCGAGAGCGGTTCGGCCGCTTCGCGCTCGGGGATGTCGGGGCCAACGACACGCCTTTCGGGTACCTCCTCTTCCTCTCCCAGGTCGAGACCGAGCGCGCGCTCGAGAAGGAGCTCGCGCGCCTCGGCACCGCGGTCGAGCGCCCGTCATCGCTCGTGACGGCGAACGACGTCGGCGATCACGTCGAGGCGACAATCGCCACCCCCGGCGGCGAACAACACCTCCGCGTTCGCTACCTCGTCGGCGCCGATGGCGCGCATAGCGTCGTACGGAAGCTCGCGGGGCTCTCCTTCGAAGGGGCCGCGTACGCACAGCAATTCGCCCTCGCCGACGTGCGGATCGACGGCGCAATCGCGGATGGGGCCGCGCACTTCTTTCTCGGCAATCCCGGCCTCCTCGTCGTCCTCCCGAATCGACGCTCACGGGACGCACCGGCTCATCGCGTCTGGGTTTCACGCGCAGGGCGACGACGAGAGCGATCCGACCCTCGCAGAGATGCAATCGCTTTACGACGAGGTCTCCCCCGTCCCCGCCCGCCTTGTGAGCCCGTCGTGGCTCGCGCGCTTTCGCCTGCACCATCGCGGCGTCGATCGCTACCGAAGCAGCCGCCTCTTCGTTGCCGGGGACGCAGCGCACATCCACAGCCCCGCCGGCGGCCAGGGGATGAACACCGGGCTCCAGGACGCCGCGAACTTGGGATGGAAGCTCGCGCTCGTCGCCCAGGGGGCCGCGGGCGACGCGCTCCTCGACAGCTACAACGCCGAGCGCTTCCCGGTCGGAAGGATGCTCCTCCGCTTCACCGACCGCCTCTTCAGGGTCGCCGCGTCGTCGAACCCGTTCGTCCTGGGGGCACGCAACGCGCTCGTCCCGCTGGTAGCGCCGCGCGTCCTGCGGAGCGCAGCGGGGCGAGCGCGTCTCTTTCGCTTCGTGTCGCAGCTGGGGATTCGTTACCGCGGGAGTCCGATCGTCTCCGAAGGGGCCACGGACGGGGCGTTCTCTCCCAAGGCGGTCCGCCCGGGCGACCGCTCACCCGACGCGCGCGTCGGCGAGACGACGCTGTTCACGGCCCTGCGCGGCACGGAACATCACGTGCTCCTCATCGGCGCGGCGGCCGGTGACGCGGCGCGGGCGCGAGAGGCGCTCGCCGCGCGCTTTCCCAAGATCAATCTACGCGTTCATGCGCTCGACTCGCTCGAGCTCCGCGAGCGCTTCGGCGTCACGAGCGCCGCGCAGTTCCTCGTGCGCCCCGACGGGTACGTCGGCTTCCGCTCGGCGGGGGTGGATCCCGCCGCGCTGATTGGTCATCTCGCGCGGGCGTACGAGGGGACGAAGTAGCGGCGAGCCTACTCTCGCATCCCCACCCCCATACGCGTCACGAACCAGGTCGCCGGTCCGCTCGCACCGGGGGCGAACGTGATGTTCCCCGTGTGGCCGCCGACGGTCGCCTCGAACGCCGTGGCCGACACCTGCGTGAGCGGGAAGGTGCCGTACTGCGCGGTGGAGGCCGTCAGCTGCGCGCCATCCAAGGCGACGGTGATCGCGCCGAACTGGTACGGGTCGAAGTACGTCCCCGTGTAAGGGGCCCACGTTGACGGGGGGTCGTCCAGTTTGGCCCCGGCACGTTGGTGAGCCCGAGGAACTCGTTCACCGCGGTCTCCGCGGCGTGCCCCGCGTCGCAGCCGGACGCCGAGTTGTTGGCGTCGAAGAAGACGACGACGGCGAAGCCCTGGTTCGGGACCATCCACAGCGCGGTGTTGAAGCCGTGCATGTCCCCCGACGTCCGCAGGAGCTGAAGCCCCTTGTACCCCTGGTGCGCGTACATCCCGTACGTGTACGCGTCCCCGGGATACAGGTTGTCGGTCGCGTGGCCCGTCTCGAGCGCCTGCACGGACGCCGGCGCGAGCATCGTGCCCCCTCCTGCGTAGAGCGTCGCGGCGAAGTGCGCGTAGTCGATGACGCTCGCATAGACGCCGTCGGTCGCGCGAAACACTTCGCAGTCGTCTTGCCCTGGAGCGTACGTCTGGGTGATCGCGCCGCTGTAGGGATCGATCGCGTGCCCGATCGCGTAGTCTCCCGCGAGAACGACGCTCGGGTCGTACGTTGCGGTGACCATCCCTGCCGGCCCGAGCACCCGCTGCGTGACGGCGTCCTCCATCGACTGCGACGACGCCTGCTCGACGACCCACCCTGCGACGGCGTACCCCCGCTGGCTGTAGTCCCAGACCTGGCCTGGAGGAGTCCACAGCGGCTGCGCGGGCTGGCTCGCAAACCACGCCCCCAGCTGCCCGCGACCGACGCCGCAAGTGACGTCGCTCACGTCCACGTCGGGGAGCCCCGAGGTGTGCATGAAGAGGTCCTCGACGGTTACGCTCGTCGGGTCGAAGCCGGAGGCGAGCGTGACTGGAACGTAGCTCGTGGCCGGCTTGGTGAGCTCGAGACTCCCTTCCTCGACGAGCCGTAGCGCCGTCGCGCCGAGAACGACCTTGCTCAGGCCTAGGCTCTGGAACCTTGTCGTCGCCGCGACGGGAGCGTTGGTCGCGAGGTCTTCCACGCCAAAGCCGACCGACTCGGTCACTTGCCCGTTCTCGACGATCGCGATCGCCCCTCCGGGGATCGAGCAGTCCTCCATCTGTCCTGCAACGTACGAGAGAACCGACTGGAGGCGCGGGTCGGCGACCGTGGGCATGACGGGGAGCTCCTTGGCCTTGCCGCAGGAGGGGAGGAGCACTGCGAGCGAGACGAGCGTGGCGAACGGAGCGAGCGCGGTGCCGATACAAAAGCAACCGGGGTACATGAAGTGATCCTTTCAAGTACGCGCGTTCTTGCGCGTTCACGTGTGCGTGGTGCCCTGAGCAACGTGCGTACCGCAGGTGGCACCCGCGACGTGGGGCACGAAGCCTCGACCACGGCGGCGCGCGGGATGCGCGAGGTTCGTCTGCGGGCGGCAGGAACAGAGCGTCGCGGAGAAAGGGCGTGCGTTTGCGGGACGACGTGGCGCGCATTCGACGGCACCCTGGGACGCATGAGCGCGCAGGCGAACGAGAGGGTGAGAACGCGCGATGACAGAGACGTGTGTTGAATCGGCGGAAGAGAGCCGCAGCTTCGCTTGGGCCCTTTCCTGTAGGCTCCGTCCGATGTCTGGAACGCCCTCTCCCTACGCCCCGCCGGCGTCCGACACGCGAGCGGGTGCGCCGGGATCGGCCAGTCTGCGCGAGCTCCCCCCCGCGTCGGGCCCGCTCGCGGCGTTCCTCTCTTTCCTCATCCCCGGTCTCGGCCAGGTCTACGCCGCCCAGTACCCCCGAGCGATCGCGTGGTTTTCGATCCACGTCGTTTTCGTCGTCTTTCTCGCGTTGACAACGCGCCTCGGCGCGCGCGCGCTCATGTGGAGCGTCTTGGCGGTCATCGCGCTCGACACGTTCGGCCTCCGGGCTGGGGCGATGACCGACGCGCTCCGCACGGTCGCCAGGCGCCCAGCACCGCGCGCCCCCATCTGGGGAGTCATCGTCGCGGGCATTCTCATGCCGATACTCTCGCTGGCCCTGACCTTCGGCCAGCGACGCTACGTCGTCGAAGCATTCAGATCCCATCCGGGAGCACGATCCCGACGCTCCTCGTCGGCGACCATCTCTTCGTCACCAAGCTGCGCACGGCGCACCGAAGTGACGTCATCGTCTTCCCCTTCCCCGAGCACCCGGATCAAGACTTCGTGAAGCGCGTCGTCGGAATGCCGGGCGAGAAGCTCGAGTTTCGCAACGGCCATCCGTTCATCAACGGCGCCGAGGTCCCCCACTGCGCCCTGGGCCCCTACTCGTACACCGAAGACGAGTCCCCGATTCCCGCGCACAAGGGGACGCTCGAAATCGAGGTCCTCGAGGGGCATCCGTATTTCACCTTCTACGACGACGCGACCGCCGGCTTCGGTGAGACGCTCGGCCCCTACGTGGTCCAGAGCGGAGAGGTCTTCGTCGTCGGAGACAACCGGAACAACGCGCATGACTCGCGCATGTGGTTCGGCGGGCGCGGCGGCGGGGTACCGATCGACACGATCGTCGGCGTGACCGCGGTGGTGTGGATGTCAGTAAACGATCGCGGGGTTGAACTGGTCGCGCATGGGTCACGCCGTCGATGATCTCAGTCTCCCCGCGTCGGCCTCTTCGCTCGAGCCCGCGCTCGAGCGGTGCCTCACGAAGCTCGGAAAGAGCGGGAGCGCGACCGCGCACTGAGCAACGCGCTCCGCGTTGGCGACGCTCCTCTCGATCCTGGCTCGGCGTTTGCTTAGGCGCCGCGCGACAACCAGGCAGGACGCGCTTGGGCCGCTTTCTCCGAGAAGAATGCGGACGAGCGTTTCCCACCGGTGGATCGCCTTCCCCCCGACTCCAGGAAACACTCGATGTTCATTCGTACGCCCCGCTCGATCCTCGCCACTGCCTTCGGAGCCACTCTCCTCCTTCCTGCCTACGCCTGCGGAAGCGCCCCCTCGTCGGAGCGCACCGGCGCGAGCGCCGCCGCCGCAGAGGCGGACGACTCCGACGGCGGAGCGAGCGAGACCTGCTACGCGCTCTTCCACTGGCTGCAGAAGGACGCCTACTCGAACACCGGCGGTCGCTCCTACCCGTTTTGGCCCCCGCACACGACCACGCTCATCGACGTGCACTGCGTCGACACGAGCGGCAACGACACGGTCGTCGCCAGCGCATTTCGCGACAACCACGGAAGCGATCCCGGCTCGGTCAACGCGAACGGCAACCCCATGCTCGTCGAGGTGAAAGTCTCGGACCCGGCGTACGGTACGCGGGAGCAGCTCCTCTCGCTCCTCCCCGTCTATTCACAGTGCGAGTGCGCGCCGGCGACGCAGTTCCTGAGCACAACCAATTTCCAGGATCCCCAGGTGCAGACCGTCATGCAGTCCGGCCTCGCTTACACGCAGGCGCACTTGATTTGCACGGGTCCGGTCACGACATCGGCGCTCGTCGGCATGATCCAGAGCGGCGACTACGACGATGCCATTGCCGCCTACGCGAGCTGCAGCTGGGATGACCCGAACGCGATGGCGAACGAGCTCGGCACGCTCAACGCGGAGCTCAGCCAGTACCACGTGTGCAACAACGACGCGATCCTCGAGGCCCAGCAGTGGACCACCTTCGCCACGACGGGCGCCGTCGTGGCGTGCGACAACACGCAGTCGATCTGCCAGACGCCGACCTGGTACTACACACCCTAGCGATTCAGCGTTTCAGCGCCGTAACGCTTCAGTCCGCGTCGAGCCCGGCGTCGCTCGCAGCGTCCTCGGCGTCGCTCGCGGCGTCCTCGACCTCCGCGTCGCTCGCGTCCGAAGCGCCGTCGGCGACCGTGGCGTCCGAGCCAGAGTCTGCGACCGTAGCGTCTCCGGCGTCGCCCGCATCTGCACTGGCATCCGGCCCTGCATCGACGGCCGCGTCGATCCCCGAGTCCTCCTCACCAGCATCGACCGGCGGCGGCGGATAGCACGCGGGCGTCGCCGGGACATGCGTAGCTACGCTTGGGAGGTTCCTCAAGTAGGCGACGACCGCAGCCGCTCCGGCTTCGTCGATCCCTGCGTCCCCTTGTTCGCCGAAGTGGGGCATCGGATTGCAAAGGGGCTGCCCTTCCTTGTCGATGCCGTAGAGAAATGCCCGTTCGATCTGGGCGTTCGTCCAGCACCCGAGGCCGTAGGTCGGGTCGGGGGTCAGGTCGGCGGGTAGGCGGTCCCCCCTCGGCGTTCGTGGATGGAAGGCCGTTCTGATTTCCCTGCAGTTGCTCCCCGTGGCATTGCTCGCACTTGCGAAAGATTACGATCCCTAGCCCCGCCTCGACCTCGTCGGCGCTGTAGACCGCACCGTCGAACGGGACGCAGACCGACCCGTCGTCGTTCACCGTGGCCCCGGCGTCGGCGTCGGACGTGCCCGTCGCGTCGCCGAGGCTCCCGTCATTCGTCGTGGCGTCGGGGGAGCCGCCGTCGGGTAACGGGGGATTCGTATCGTCGCCCGCGCACGCCACGAGGCTGAGCGAAGAGAGACCCCATCCCAACGAGGCAAGCGCAAATCCGCCACCGCATGGCCATCCTCCGTGACCCCCACCGCGAGAATACGATCGATAGCACGGCGCGCGCCTCGTGTACCCTGGCCGTCCCATGCGAAAAATTCGTTTGTGGCCGCTCTTGCGGCGCCGCTCGCACTCGTCACGCTGGCCGCCTGCAGCAGCAAAGGCTTCGGCGCCAACTTCGAGGGGGAGATCACCATGACGACGACGCACCCGAACGCCGCGGCGACGACGATGGTCGTCAAGGCAAAGGGGGACAAGCTGCGCGTGGAGATGCCGGCGCCGAATGGGCAAACGACGAGCGCGATCTATCTCCCCATGGAGAACAAGATGACGCTCCTGCTCGACGCCCAGAAAATGGCGATGGACATGGACTTCGGAGCGCCGGGCGCCCCCCAGCCGAACACGAACGCGCAGACGAGCGCCACGGGAAAGACAGGGAAGAAAGAGCTCGTCGCCGGGATCTCGTGCGAGGACTGGGTGGTCAACGACCCGAGCGGTGCGCGCACCGAGACGTGCATTGCGGACGGCCCCCCCTCCCTCGATCTCGATGCGCTTCGCCACAAGAAGAAGGTGGATCCGAGCGCGAAGAGGACCTTCCCCATGCGGAGCGTGGAGTTCAGCAAAGACGGCGCGGAGCTCAGTCGCTCCGAGGTCACCGCGGTCAAGCGGGAGAAGCTCGACGATTCGATGTTCGAGGTACCGGCGGGGTACACGCACATGCCGGCCCGAATCCCGGGCGGCGGCGGCCGTGTTACGCCCTAGAGAGGACTCAGACGGGCCCGGAGAATTTCCGCAGCGCGGCGAACCCGAGCTCGACGACGGCTATCGCCACGCACACGCTCGCGGGCACGAGCCCGAGCGACGGCGAGAGGACGCACTCCAACGGCGTCGCGTCGGACACCCCGAGCGATCCCCGCACGGCGACGAGCGCGACGAAGGGGAAGACCGCACACTCGACCGCGGTTGCCATCGCGGACGCCCACTTGCGGGCGACGAGCCACGCCACCGCCGCGAACAACGCCAACGTGCCCACTGCGTGCGCGAGGTACCACGCCTCCGTGCGCACCGACGACATCGACAATCCCGGCCCGGCGACGAAGAACCCGGCAGCCGCCGCGACGAAAACCATCGTTTCCGGCGGCCCCGCGCCTTCGACGCAACGAGATGAGCGCGGCGAACGTCGCGCCCAGCGCACCGCCAACCAGCGTCGCGCGTGCCGCGGCGCTCCCCAGAGCACGCTTCGTCGCCACTTGGCGCGCGGTCTCCACTGCGCGCACGCGCGCCTCACTCGCTCTCGACGGCGGGCCGAGGAGCGCCGGCAAGAGCGGGAGGCCGTCCGCCATCGACTCGCGCGGCACATCGACGCCGAGCGCTCGCGCAATCGTTGGGGCGAGCGAGGTCACCATCGCCCCGGCCGGCGCCGCGTTCGGGCCGTTCGTTTCGTCGGCTCCCCCGCGATAGAGCGCGATCCACGAGACGCGCCGAACCTCCTCTTCGGGCCCGCCATGACCGCCTCGAAGCGTGTGACCGTGATCGGCCCCGACGAACCACAAGGCATCGTCGCTTCTGGCTTTCGAGCGAGCGACCTCACGAAATTCCGCGACGACCTTCATCGCGCGGCGGCTGGCCTCTGCGTATTCCTCGCTCGCTGCGCCGTGAAGGTGCCCGGCTTCGTTCCTGGCCAACGAGAGAGACACAGTAGTTACGGCAGCAAATCCAAGCAGCATTCTAAGGATCGGATATCTGCCGAAGCGATCCGATAAAACCCCGTAAAGTAAAGTTGCTACGCCGTATATCAATGAAAAGCCGGGGATCAACCATTTAAGGTCGTACGGGGGAACTCCAAATGCGCGAGCAAGCGCGGGGATCAGCGGAGCAACCATGTAGTTGCTGTAGAAGACAGGAACGCTATCGTTGCCATGATCCAGAATTCGCCAATTCCACGTGCACCGTCAGACTCAATGGCTACGACAGAAGCGCCCACAGAGGGTTCGCGCCAACCGCCCGACGCTTTGGGATAAATGAAACTATCTCGCGCTTTTGCCGACGCCGAAAGCTCAGGTGGCGAACCGCAGCGACATTGAACTTCTTTACGACGATCTTCCGGAGCCGATCGATCTCGATATCGATCCGTAAACTGGATGCTGTATTGGACCGACCGTGGGGACGCACCGTACGGCAAGACGGTGAGCATTTCGGGCGAGCTGGCGTACGGCGACATCCCGCGGTAGAAGCTCGAATCGATCTGTTGGGCGAGGGCGGTTCTGCTGCCTTCCCCTGAGATGTCGTTCCGGATGGCCGGGTTATAGATTTGCAGGTTGAGCCGGGTCACAAACTCCTGGTGGATAGGGCTAAAGCCTGGGTCAATATGGTGTACGTGGATCGCCGTTGCATCAGATGGCTGGTTGTCCTTCTCCCAGAGGTGACCGACTGTTCGGGCGAGAAGCCGAAGCATCCCGCGGACACGCTGGAAGTTCGCAAGGGTAGCAGTCTTGCCTGTGAGAGTGTCGAGAACCTCGGGGTGGAAGGGGTATGATCGGCGAAACGTATCGACTATCTCGGGCCTGAGGGCTTCGTCAGGAATCGATTCACGCTGTGCTGACCACAAAGCTCTATATGCATCTACTGCCTGGTTAGCGACGTTCTCATCGATGGACTGAAAGAGGCGGCGACGTAGGACTAGAACCGTCTCGTCATCCTCCGTCGGGTTCAGGAGCGTGGCCTTGCGGGCAGACACACTCTCCGCCTCAGCCATTTTTTCCGCTAGGAACTGGTTCTCCTGGGCATATGCGTCTTGTGCCTTGCCGTCCCGGCCGACCGCCAGCGTGTACACGAGAACCGCGTTGGGAGTGCTCTCGACCGCCTTGAAAAGGGCCGTGAGGAAGGCCGTTAACTGGTCTCGCGCCGCCGGCATACTTTGGACCTTGCGTAGGTATACCGCAAGTTCGTCGAGCAGGATTAACGTGGGTTCCCCACCGAAAAGCTCCTGGAGGGTTTCGGATCCGGGTGCCGTCCGGGATTCATCGCACCTCCGGATACGTTCGTATTCATCAGAATGCCCAGCGCCCAAGCGTCGCGCCAGTTGTAGCCCGTCCACCGTGCCGCCACCGAATTGCCGCCGAACTTGCCCACGCAGGCGACAAGAATGACCAGACCTGAAAGCGGCCAGGCGTGCATCCCAGTCACCAGTCCAATGCGCGCGTGCAGCCCTGTGAGAGCGAAGAACATGGGCAGCAGCAACACGACCAGCACCGCTTCGAGCTGCTACTTCATCTGGCGGGCCAACTTGCTTTCCGAAGGAATGACCGCTCCGAGAGCGAAGGCCCCGAACATGGCGTGAATGCCGATAAGTTCCGTGGTCGGCGCGGAAAGCATCAACAGGACGAGGACGACGCCGATCATGCCCTGCGTGATACGGTCGGCTGCTTCCTGATGTTGCGCCAAACGCAGCGCTTTTACAGCCGGTCTCCTGACCGGCAGCAAGTGCCAGCCAGCTCCGCCGCCTCCGCTGGTAGCGCGTCAGAAATCCAGCCGCAGTGCGAACTGTATCTCGCGCGGGGTTCCAGTTCCAACGGGAGTTACAGGCGATACGTTGAGGTTTACCGTTTGGGTAATCTGTGCGAAACCTGACCCGCAGCCTGCGGGCGGCGAGGTTGAGCTGCCTGGACTTGGAGGTGCAGGATTGCATATAGCGGTTGGCTGACCGAGCTGCGGGTGATTGAAAACGTTGTAGAACTCGGAGCGGAATTGCAACTGTCCCCGCTCCCGCAGGTGAAACGTCTTGTCGGCGCTCAGGTCGATCTGCCATGTTCCCGGCCCGCGCGCCAGGTCTCGTGGCGCATCGCCAAAAGCTGAATTGCTGTACGTGCCCGGATAACTGAAGGCGAGCGGATTGATCCACTGGCCCACGTGCTTGTCTCCCGGCGGCGTCAGTGAAACGCCCGGAACCAGATCGGGACGCTCCTCGCCCGAAGCACCGTCAGGCGCAGTGTAGCTTGATGGCATCAGCACATTCACCGGAAACCCGGTGCGCGCCAGCGCGTTCGCCGTCAATTGCCAGTTGCCCGCAATCGCGCTGGCAATCCCCGGCTGATTCAGCAACGGCTTGCCGAGGCCGAAAGGAAGCTGGTAGACCGCGTTGCCGTTGACCACATGGCGCGCATCCCACGCGCCGCTCGCGGTCTCGCAAGCCTGGCATAGCGGATTCTGTGGGTCTACTTCGTCGCCATCGCCGCTGCCGTTCGAGCCGTTGTCGATCTCGTGCGACCACATGTAGTTCGCCGTGACCAGCAGCCCGCGCGTAAACGCACGCCGCATCGCCACCGACAGCCCGTTATAAGTGCTCATGCCCACCGATCCGCGCCAACTGATACCGGAAACAAAGGCCGGATATTGCAACGTCGCAGCCGCATAGCTCGGAGCCTGGTAAAGGTTCACCTCGTTGGTTTCCAGCAGGTGCACCCCATGACTGCCAAGGTACGACACCGTGCCCACAAAGTTCGCCGGCAGCTCGCGCTGCGCCGACAAACTCCACTGCTCCACATAGGAATCTTTGCGGTCTCGTTGTTCGGCATTCGGTGAGATGGTTCCGGCCCCGAATACGACCGGATAGGCGAGCGGCGCGCTTGAACTGCCTGTTGCGGAATAGGACGGCACTTCGTTTTTGGCGGGAAGATTCTGATCGTCCAGTTGTCCATCCTCGTGGTAGATGCCGAATCCGCCGCGAATCACCGTGGAGCCGGTCTTTCGCGGCGTCCAGGCAAAACCCACCCGCGGATCAACGTCGCCGTAGTTCTGATTGCCAAAGCTCGCGCCCACTCCGCAGAATCCCTGCGCACCGCAGGTAGCGAAATCGAACGGGTTCGCCAGTCCATTCTTCTCCGTGAAAAGGTCGAAGATCATGTAGCGCAGCCCCAGGTTCAACACTAAATTCTGCCGCCATTTGAACTCGTCCTGCGCATACAGAAAGTAATCGTTCTTGCGCAGATGGTTCACCGGCAGCGAACCGGTCAGCGAGGCTTTCTTCACCACATTGTTTGCCAGATTCTCGATCGAGGAGAATGTGAGTTTTCCGTGTTCTCCATATTCCTGGTTCAGTTGAATGTAACGAAATTCCGCGCCGGCCTTGACGGTGTGCCGGTCGTGCGTCCAGGTCAGGTTATCGAGCCCCGCATAGGAATTGCCGACATAGACGCTCGTGTAGGTGTAGTTCTCGGTAGCAAATCCCGGTCCCGGTCCCGGAGAAACCGCCACCTGATAGATAATCCCGGAGTCGCTCGCGTTGTATTGATTGTCGGTGGAGCGATTGAAGGCGACCTTGGCGTCGTTTACGAGATGCAGATTGAAAACATGCAGCAATCCCAGTGCGCCATTCGCCGGCGCAGAAACCTTTTGCTGCAAGTCGGTCGCCGAAGCCGAAAGTGGCTGTGTATCCACAGATCGGTCATAGTTGAAGCGCATAAATCCCGCGGTCTTTTCCGTGAAATGCTGGTCGAGCCGCAGCATCACCGAACCCTCGTTCACCACCTGCGTGCATGCGCACGTCAGCAAGTCGATGTTTGGGTCCGAATACAAGCCGCTGGTGAGAAAGCTTTTCGGGCCGGCAGTGGGAAATCCGTTCATGATCCCATAAACCGGCGAGGTGCTCGGAACGGTTTGCCGGAACGCCGGGCTTGGCACATCGGCGCTCACCGGATAACCCCAGTTCTGCCGGTACGCTTCCGAGGCAATGAAGAAGAACGTCTTGTCCCTTACGATCGGCCCGCCCAGCGATGCGCCGAACTGATTCAGGCGAAGCGGCTGCTGAGGTTCGCCTTGCGACGCCCACTGCGGCAGCGGCGCGTCGAAGATATTGTTGCGCAAATACTCGAATAGCCGTCCGTGGAAGTGGTTCGTGCCTGCGGGAGAGCTCACATCCAGTTGCGCGCCCCCTGTTGCGCCTTCCTCGGCAGTCGCCATCAGCGAATCGACGCGGAACTCCTGGATCGCGTCCAGCGGAATGGCGAGCCGCACCCACTGGCGCTGTGTCTGATTCACAATATTACCCGCGTCCACGCCGTCGTAAGTAAAGTTGCTGTCGTCCAGGCCGCGTCCGGCAAAGCGAACCGTCCGCTGGTTGCTGCCGCCGGTGTCGATGGCGCCCGGGACGTACGCAGTCAGCGACGACCAGTCGCGTCCGTTAAGCGGCAACTCGTCTGCCTGCGTTCTCTCAATCAGGCCGGTCACTGCGCTGGTGTTGTGGTCGATTAGGGCCGAGGCGGAAGAGACGCTAACGCGCTCCTCGCCGCCCGCTACCTGCAACCTGGCATCCAGGGTGCGCGTCGCCCCGATGATCTGCTCCACATCGACAAACTCAAGCGTCTTGAACCCCTGGTGCTCGAAGGTGACGGTATAAATGCCCACCGGCAATTGCGGAATGCTGTAGTTGCCGCTCGCGTCCGAGAAGGCCTCACGGCGAAGCTGAGTTGAGTTCTGCACTACTGTGATGCGTACCTGCGGTAGCACGCGTTCTGAGGAGTCGCTGATGGTGCCGCTCAGTCCGCTGCGGTTCAGCTGGGCGAAAGCAACTGTGACGGAAGACAACACTAAGCCCAGCAGCAGAACAGCAAATCTAAGACTCCGCGTTGGATCGCGTCTCAAGAAGCCCTCCAGAGACTTCGCTTCGATCGGGGTTGAAAGAGGTATCGAGATTCTGATCACCTCATCTCGGAAGAGCGGGCCAACTCGATGACTGCGAAACCTAAAAATCGCCGTCCTTGAATTGACGGGGTTCCACAGTCTTTCGAACTTTGATTGTACCTGTATCGCGTGCCGGCTGATGCCTGTCTGCCATTGCGCTCAGCATCGAGACATCTCAGGGGCAAAGAAACACCCCTGAGATGCTTCCTAATCCTGTCTTCTTGTGTTTTGAGCTAGTCCACCTCCGGACTGGATGCGTGCTGGGCTTTGGTGCTCTGAGAATGGCGATCGCCGGCCGCATGGTCTCCCGGTTTGTACGGGCGATCATCGTCATCATCGTCGGAGTGCGCCTTTCTGAGCGACAGAGGAAGCGGCTTGTTGTGCATCATCCCCTTCCAGAGAATGCGGTTGTAGACAAGCGGATCGACGCGATCGGCATCGGAGAAATCGAGCCCCCTGGTGACGCGCGCCCAATACTTGGCATTATGCGTGGATTTCGGAATCTTCATGTCAGCGGCGGCTACGGGCAGCGGCAGCGCGGTCGAGTAGAGGTACGCCGAAGGCGTGGCCGTGAAACTCCAGCTTTGCGGGGTGGTGGTAAAGACATCGGTCATGGGATGGCCGAGAGCATCGTTGATGTTCAGGAACTGCTTCAGCCCCAGTACCTCTTCCATGGTGCGAATGAAATCGACCGTGTTATATGCGGTGGAAACCACAGCCCCCTGCTTCACATAAGGGCCCACGATAAAGGCGACCGTGCGGTGAGAGTCGACGTGGTCGGCGCCGTCCTGCGCATCGTCTTCGATCACGAAAATCAGCGTGTTCTGCGCATAGATGCTATTGGCGATCTTCTGAACCAGCAGCCCCACCGCGTAGTCGTTGTCAGCCTGCTGCAACTCCGGCGTGTTCACAAGATCGATTGCGGTCCCGAAGTTGCCGGTGTGGTCGTGCATCAGACGCACCAGGCTGAGTGCCGGAAGGCCCCCGCTGGCGTAGTTCGCGTCGAAATCCCGTTCCCACTCCTTCTCGCGGTAGTAGTCGGGAAGGTTGTTGTCAAAGCCACGATAGTAAGGATCGGTGTACGGCGCCAGTGCGGCGTTGGTGGGGTACGCTACGACGGTGTTGGTCGCGGCCGGGTTTTCAATCACCGGAATCGCACAGGCCGGCTCGGAATAGCAAGTTGTGTCGATAAAAAAGCCGTAATTGCGCACCGTGAGACCCGCGCGCAGCGCGCCATTCCATAAGTATCCAGTCGCGATCTCGTCGTTGGGTCCATCCGGAGCGCCCGCCGGGGTCTGTCCCGGCAAAATATCCGGATCGTTGGGGGTGAGCGGATCGGCTGCCATGCGCGCGGCGAGAGTGGGAAGCCCCACGTTCACGCTCCGGTTCAATCCTTCGGCATCGATGCTGAGGGCGCGAAACCCATAAGTGACCGGGTATTGATGTTCGTCGATGTCGAGGCATTGCGCCGAGGTGCTCCACACCCAACCGTCGTAACTGACCTCCGATGATGCATAAAAGTGATCGAGGTCTACAAACGTGCGCGCCAGGCTGTGCAGGTTAGGGGTAATTGCCTGTCCCCACTGCACCAAACTCGGGTCCTGATCGCCGATCGGCATGCCATTCGCATCCACCAGGTCGCCCAGAACCTGGTCGTACGTCCGGTTCTCCTTGATGATGTAGATCACATGCTTGATGCCTTTACTTACCGCTGCCATAATCTGCGCGTCGCTCGCGGATTCCGTGCTTGAGAAGCGATCGTTCGTGGCTACCTGCGCGGTCAACTGCTGCAGTTGGTCCGCACCGGGAACGGGAAAGCTCTGCAGCCCGGCCTTAGTCTGCTGCGGATTGTATTCGTTTGCCGGAAAGCAATTCGGTTCGAAGGTCGCTGGACCGTAGCCATAGCACCAATCGGGATTCGGCCACGTCGGCGACTTGGCATTCGCGACATACATCCACGTACCGGTCGCGTTGATGCTCACGGAATTTGGATACCAGCCAGTGGGAATCAGGCCGATGACTTGATCGCCGGAGTTGGTTCCGGACAACTGAACCACCGCAACATCGTTCAGGTTTCCGTTCGTCACATAGAGTTGCGATTCGTCCGGCGAGAGCGCAAGGCTGTTGGTGTTCGTGCCGGTATAAATGGGGTTCGCAATTTCGCTGTTTGAGCCCGAGTAATAGAAGGACGAAGGCAGCGATCCCGCGGGTGCGAGAACCGGAATGGTCTCGATCACCGTGTTGTAGGTCATGGCGTGCGTCGGGTCGGGGTCGATATCGATCACGTCCACAGTGTCGGTCTGATCTTCGGCCACATAGAGCAGCGTCTGCGCCCGATTCATGACCATCTTGTTGGGCTGTCCCTTGACGGGAATGCGTGCCGTCACCCACATCGGGGCGCCGGAAAGAGGCACCACGTCGATCTCGCGGTCGCGAATACTCGATACGTAGGCAACGGCGTTCGGCTCGCTGCCGGCGATCGCAACCCAGAACGGATACTCGCCGCCCGGCGTTCCCGAAGCCGCCGACACCAGGCTTTTGCCGGGACGCAGATCCAGATTCGAAGGGGCCGGACTGCTGCCGGTCGCGATCGGCCGCCCCGTCGCGACATTCTCCGGACTCCAGTTTCCGTAACCGCCGGTGAGAACCGAGATCGAATCGTTGTAGTAGTTTGCCACCACCATGGTCTGCCCGGTCTTTGATAGTGCGATCCCGGCAGCGCAGGGATAAACATAAACCTGCGAGTTTACCGGCACCGATCCTACCGGAGGAGCCACACTCAGGCCCACTCCTGTCGTATGGCCCAGGGCGATCGGCATCTTCAGGCTATTCGAAGCCTGGGGCGCGGCGTCCTCCGACCAGAGTTCGGCCGGGCCGTCGCTGGAGAAGACATGCACATCGTCGTAACTGCAACCGCTCACGTAAAAATGCGCGTTGGCGCTGGTGCTCGTGGGGTCCCATGCAATTCCGAAATAGGTGATGGGAACCTGCAACACCTGCTTCTTAATGGGATAGCCGCCCGAAATATCGTAGACAAATACGTATTCATTGGAGTCCGCCGCTTCAAACGAAGTCAGCGAGTCGCTGCCTTGATCGAATACGCGGTTGTAGCCGCTGGTAAGAACCAGCAAGGTGCCGCCATCGGGACTGACCACGGTGGTGGCAGCCTGCGATGCCAGCCATGCGGGATTGTCGGGCAGATCGGGATTGAGCTGCTGGAGTTGCGATCCGGAGGCGGCGAGCGGCGTGATCGTCTGATCCAGATTGGGTATGCTTTGCGCCCAGGGCGCCACACCATCCACCGTAATGCTGACGGCTCCTGTCAGATTGTCGGAGGAGGTCGAATCCGTGACCGTGTAAGTCTCCGTCGCGGCCACTTGCGACGGCGTTCCGCTGATGGTTCCCGAACTCGGGTCCAAGGTCAATCCATCCGGAAGCGGCGGAGTCACGCTGTAGTTTCCGAACGCGCCATTGCTCACCGCCAGCGGCGTAATGACCTGGCCCACCGTGTAGACTACGGTGCTGGGCGAGTAAGCCAGGCTCGGTGTCGCCTCGGCGTCGATGGTGATGTTGAGCGTCGCCTGCGCGCTCCCGAATGCATTGCTGGCCGTGACTATGTAGGGGGAACTGGGCGCGGCTGCGGCCGGCGTGCCGCTGATAGCCCCGCTGCTCGTATTGAAGGCGAGGCCCGCGGGAAGCGCCGGGGTGATTGCATAGAGTTGCGGTTCCCCTCCGGTGCTCGCCGGGAGGTCGACCATGATGGGCGTATCTGCCGTGTAAACCGGCGTGTTGTTGCTGTAAGTCAGGTTCGCCGGCGCGCCGTTTGCCACCGTGATGCTGAGGGTGGCGCTCGTGCTGCCGCCGGCGTTGTATGCGGTCACGGTGTAATTCGCCTGAGGTGTGGCCACGGTCGGAATGCCGCTGATCGTGCCCGTGGCGTTGTTCAAGCTCAAACCCCAGGGAAGCGTCGGAACCACGCTGTACGACGCGACGGTTCCCCCCGAATTCGTTGGAGTATTCGCCGCTACGGCCACTCCGATGTTATAGGTTGCTGGATTCGTGGCGTAGGCCAAAGTCGCCGGAGCTGCGGGATTCACGGTGATGGAAACCGTTGCGGTCGTGCTTCCGGCCGCATTCGATGCCGTAACTGTGTAATTTGCCGCGGCACTTACCATCGTCGGCGTTCCACCCATAGCGCCCGTGCTGCTGTTCAGGCTCAGGCCCGACGGCAGAGCCGGAGTCACGCTGTATGAGGTCACCGCTCCGCCGCTTACCGTCGGGGTGTCTCCGGTGATAGCCGTGCCCACCGTGTACGTCGCCGCTGACACGGCATAGCTCAAGCCCGAGGGAGGCAGTAGCGTCGAATTTGAATTGCCGCCGCCGTTACATCCGCACAGTAAGAAACCAAAGGCCGATAGAAAGACATACGTCCAACGGATCGATCGCATGGAGGACTCCTGAGAGAATTCTGATTCGTTGCCCGGCAGTGTGGTGTCTGGCGGCGAGATTCTTTCTTCCAGAGTGTTGGCTTTGGGACTGCTCTCCCATTTTGATACTCCACGGGTTGCGGGCAATCCCGGAGCGTGGCAACGAACAGGAAAGATGCGGCGTTTGTGCCGATAATACGCGTATGCCCTACGCCGCTCCATCTCACGAGGAGCGATCGGACAATAACCTGGCTCTTCAATTCGTAAAGGGGAACTTATGAGCAAGATCTCGCGCTCCTTCTGTTTTCTCGTGTTAGGGAATCTCGTATGGATGCTGGGGTGCGCTGGGAAGGAGACCGCGCCTGTGACGCCCGTGGTGACGCCATCAACATATACTGTCGTCGCAATCTCCGATATTCACTTCAATCCCCTCGCCAATCCGGCCCTTTTCACCTCGCTCGTGGCCCAGCCCGCGAGTCAATGGAAGAGCATTTTCGATAACGATCAGACCACAAACCCTGCGCCCCCTGCGACGTTTGGCACCGACACGAACTACCCCGCGCTGGAGCTCGCCCTTACTGCACTCAAGCAGAATCTTGGATCGAGCCCCGTGGTTCTGTTTTCCGGTGACATGCTGGGCCACGATCTTACGCAGTGTTTTTATGAGCTGGATACCGCCTCCACACTTCCCGCGCAGCTTAAACCGGCAGCTTGTCCAGTGATTCCAACAACGACCCCGACCAAGACCGAGACAGCTGCCATGCAGAGTTTTCTGGACAAGACGATGGCCTTCGTTTCCACCGAGATCAGAGCCAACGTGGGGAATGTTCCGGTGATCTTCGTGCCGGGAAACATCGATACGTATGACATTGCCGGCACCGGGCCGGACGCTCAATTCCTTTCCGACAACGCGAGCACCTACTACACGCAGCTTCTGAACAGCAGCATAGACCAGGCGTCGTTCCAGAGCACATTCACGACCCTCGGATCGTATACCGCGCCGATTTTGAATTCGAAAGTGCTGGTAATCGCTCTCGACAGCAACCCCTTCGCGCAGTCACCCGACGCGCCGCCGCTCGATCCCTACGCCGAACTTACGTGGCTCGATTCTCAGCTATCCGCTGCGCAGGCTGCCGGCCAGAAGGTGTGGCTCATGATGCATGTGCCCCCCGGCGCCAACACCACAGAAACGGCACAATATGCGGCAAAGAACGCTGCTCCCAGTCCGGGGGTTGACGACGAAGCTGCGATGATGTGGCAGCCGCAATACCAGGCCGAATTCATGCTGATCCTCGAAAAGTACCCGGGCCTGATCGCCATGGGCATCACCGGTCACACCCACATGGATGAATTCCGGGTCTTGCCCACCGGCGATGTCCTCTTTGGAATTCCCGGCATAAGCCCGGTCTTCGGCAATAACCCGGCGTTCAAGATCTTCACCATTGCGCAAGCCTCGCAGATGCCCATGGACTATCAGTCGATCAACTACAATCTGGCCGCTTTGCCTGTGCCGACGCAATTCAACAGCCTTTACACGTTTTCGACTGCCTATGGCGCGACTGCCGGCACGACGCTCGCGTCTTCCTCCCAGCAACTCTATCCGCAGCTCACGCCCACCGCGACCGCAACTGCCTCGTTCATCAACTACTACGTCTCCAGCAGCGCAACGTTTCCCTGGAATATGGCCAACTCCACTAACTGGCCGCTTTATAGCTGCGGCTTTAGTCAAATGGATGAGCAGGATTATGTCGATTGTGTGAACTCTTATTGAATCCGCAAAGTCTCCTGTAGGAGCGCCGCGCTTCCTTTGAAACCGGCGGACGGAAGCCGCGCCCACTCAGTCACGGTAAATCTGCATATCGCTCCGGCTTAATCAGAGCGGTGATGCGCACTTGACGGAGACTCCCAGAGACTACTGGGAGTCTCCAATTCAGGTTGGTTCATGGTTTCGCCCCGACCGCATGTAATTCAGTCACGTCGGAGACGGCATCTATATCTAGCGCGACGAAGGCACGACAGGTTGCTCCCAAAGCTCAAGATTGGGACGCGGCAGGGATTCCTTCTCCGCCGCGAAAACGTAACGCAGGCCGTGCAGAAGCAGTTCGAGCAGACCAGAGCGATTGACGCGCAGTTGTTGGGCAATATGCAGGCACGTTGGCCTCTCCCGTTTAGTGGAGAGCTTGGACAGTACGAGAATGTCCTGCGGAATACAGAATGGGCTTTTCTGAGTCCCTTCGCGCTGACTGAAATCGGTTAAGATTCCGCGAGTAGAGGCGAACGGACAGGCTCAAACGCGATACGTTTTGCGATACGCCGAAAATGGGGGTTGTGCGTGCTTACAAGGACTTAGATTGCCATCGGGGTCTTGTAAGTTGTTGATTTGCTTAACCTAGAAACCTTGACACGGAAGCGGTCGCTGGTTCGAATCCAGTCGTGCCTACCAAGATTCGGTCCACAGACATCCAGAACAATCCAGTGATTCAAGATAAGCCGCTGAAAAATCAGCGGCTTTTGTCTTTTAGCGTCCACGGGTGTATCGTGGAAGCCATGTCCCAAAAGGGGTATCTTTAGGGGTACAGATTTCCGAAAGTGGGGGTATTCCAGTTTTCGGAGAAATCTAGGGGGTTTCACAAATTGGCCCTCACCGACACAGAGATCCGCCGTTTAAAACTCGCCGACCGGCCTTACAAGCTATCTGACAGCGGTGGCCTTCACTTGCTCATCAAGCCAACAGGCGGAAAGCTTTGGCGCTGGAAATACCGCTTTGGCGGAGCCGAAAAGCTGATGGCCTTGGGCAGGTACCCCGAGATCTCTTTGGCCGATGCTCGGGAGCGTCGTGATGCCGCCCGGAAGCGCCTGGCGAATGGCATCGATCCCATGGCTGAGCGGATGGCAGAGAAGATCGCGGTCAAGGCGGCCACAGAGCACAGTTTCGAGAAAGTCGCGGAACTCTGGCATGAGCACTGGCACGGAAACAAGAGCGTGCGTCATGCTGCCACAACCAAGAATCGTTTGAAAGCGAATGTCTACCCGGTCCTCGGGGCCCGGCCAATCGCTGAAGTGGAACCGATGGAACTGGTCCAACTCGCCAAGGGCATTGAATCCCGCGGCGCCTCAGACATGGCAAAGCGGATTCTTCAGATTGTGGGAATGGTATTCCGCTACGCCGTGGCTCACGGTTACAGCAAGCGCAATCCCGCAGCTGAAATCCGTCCGTCGGACATCCTGAAGCCTACGCGCAAGACCAACATGGCGCGCATCGATGCCAAGGATCTTCCCGCGCTCCTTCGTGCTATCGAGGTTTACAAGGGAACACAATTGACCAGGCTGGCCATGAAGTTAATGGCGCTCGCATTCGTTCGGACCAGTGAATTAATTGGCGCACGCTGGGAAGAGTTTGACTTCGAGACCAAGCGGTGGTCCATTCCTGCTGCCCGCATGAAGATGAAAACTCCACACATCGTCCCACTCTCCCGGCAGACGATCGAAGTCTTGGAACTGCTTCGCACTATTTCGGGCGATGAGGATCTTGTTTTCCCCGGCGAGCAGGATCAGACAAAGCCGATGTCGAATATGACCATCCTCAAGGCTCTGGAGCGGATGGGCTACAAGGGCCGCATGACCGGTCACGGATTGCGCGGCCTGGCCTCAACGATCCTGCACGAGCAAGACTATAACCACGACCATATAGAGCTGCAGCTTGCCCACGTCCCGCACAACGCGGTAAGCGCTGCTTACAACCACGCCCTTTACCTGGAGCCACGCGCCAAGATGATGCAAGCATGGGGGGACTATTTGGAACGAGCCCTGCGGAAAAAGACGGTAATACAGATCCACAACCAAGGGTAGAAAATTCCTAGACATTACAAATGGCATGCAGATGCCATTCAATCTGTGGAACTCATCATGAAGAACAGAAATGATCCGAGTGCCGCAATCTCCGCCTCCTGAAGAAAAATCCAACTGAAAGAAATATTAATTCTTACCTACAGGATGCAGGCATGATCCGGAATTTTGGCCGGTTATCTCACTGTAGGCGACAGATGATATTGTTGCCCAAAGAAATCGGCGGATCCTTGCAACATTACCTATCCCATAACAAATTACATATTCGACTGACCAGAAGGGAGTTGTCATGGCTCTGGCGCAGGGAAAACCGCTCCGCCTTGAGCTTGCTTTTAAGCGAGGACGGTTCGCCCGGAGGACCGCTTGATCTCATTGCGGACTTGAGCGTGATCGTTGAATAATCGAAACGTCCCAGAAGTAGGAAAGCCATGGAACCTGTTGACCCATCCAACATTGACATTGTCGAGCAGCTCATCGCCCGGCTCAAGAGCGATTACAGCAGTGGCCAACGGTCCGCGGCTGAGGAGTTGGGGCAGATCGGAGACGCCCGCGCTGTATGGCCGCTCATCGCCGTACTTGAAGACGGTGTAAACGTTTCAGGCGCTGTCCGACGAGAGGCAGCAACGGCGTTGGGAGAGATCGGAGATTTCCGAGCCATCGAGCCGCTCATCGCTGCGCTAAAGGATGGGCGCGTGAACCGAGCGGCGGCAGGTGCGTTGGGTAAGATTGGCGATACTCGCGCCATCGAGCCGCTCACCGTCGCGTTAAAGGATGCCGCAAGAGACATGCGCCAGGCGTCTGCGGGCGCGTTGGGGGAGATTGGCGATGCTCGTGCCGTCGAGCCGCTCATCGCCACGCTCAAAGACAGCGACAGTAATGTTCGCAAAACGGCAATAGGTGGGCTGGGGCAGATTGGAGACACACGCGCCGTCGAGCCGCTTATCGCCGCGCTCAACGATAACGACAGTAATGTTCGTGAGGCAGCGGCAGGTGCGCTGGGGAAGATTGGCACACACGCCGTCGAGCCGCTCATCACTTTGCTCAAGGGGACCAACAGCGAGGTGTGCAAGGCGGCGATAGAAGCGCTGGACGAAATTGGCTGGCGGCCGGGAAAAGACGAGAATGGTTCTATTTACTGGGTAACCAAACGGAGATGGGACAAATGTATTGAAACTGGCGGCCCCGCAGTCGAGATCCTCATCGACACACTCAAGAATAGCGACAGCAGTGTTCGCGAGGCAGTGATCGGTGCGTTGGGGGATATTGGCGATGCTCGTGCCGTCGAGCCGCTCATCGCCGCGCTCAAGGACAGCGACAGTAATGTTCGCAAAGCGGCAATAGGTGGGCTGGGAAAGATTGGAGACACACGCGCCGTCAAGCCGCTTCTCGCAACACTTTCGGATAGCGATTCGACTACTTTGGATTTAGCAACCGAGGTTTTGACAAGATTTGGCCCTGAGGCGATTGTGCCAATGGTTGAGCAAATGCAATCCTCTCCAAGCGTATCGCAACGCCGAAAGATTGCGGAAATATTGATCAAACTCGAGAGGCTTCAGTCTATTAAGGCCGAACTACCACGCTTGATCTTAGACTTGGTTGAACTCAATCCTGGAGATGCATACGATCACAGCATGAAGTTAATGGCTGCTACAGTTGGTATGGATGAAAGCCTATTGATCCTGGCTGGCCAGGCGCTGAGCTACAGGCTTAAATCGGTCGATACCTCGCCAGCCAGCAACCCAAAATACTCCCAAGAGTATATGCGCTACGAAGGGGGTGTGACGGCAGTTCGTTCGCTCTGCGAAAGGAAAGACGATATTTGGGCAAGCTCCATATTGTTTCGAGTCAGCCGCAAGAAATCTGTTGAGGTTACCAGTTCCGTCATCTGCGAGGGCGTATCGAAGATGACGCTGAGTTTCGCGGAAGAGCGGGAGTTGGCCAAGGCCGAGCTGATGCAAAGGGGATTTGGCGATACGGATCCCCTCACTCTCGTGAGAGTATGAGCAAGCAGAAGGATGCGCAATTCTCCGACCACCAACGCGGCTTATTCGCTGGGAGGACGCTTCCCATTCGGAACGTGTTCTTGCATGTGACTAAGGCGTGTAATCTGCACTGTTCCTACTGTTATTTCTCTGCGCGAAGGCCGATGCCGGATGAAATGAGCACGGCTGATTTTGATCGACTATGGCCCGACATGGTGGCATTGCGTCCGCGGAAAGTGGTCTTTACCGGGGGCGAGCCGCTGGCCCGTCCTGACATCCTGAAATTGCTCCGGGGATTACGTGACGCCGATGCTGGGCATCATGTCATCCGCTGCCTCAACAGCAACGGGCATCTAGTCACCTCAAGACTGTCAGAGGATTTGCTGGGCCTGGCAGACGAGGTTCGCGTGAGCCTTGACGCCCTAGCTTCCTGCAACGACTCCCTGCGCGGAAGAGGCAATTTCGACGCCGCGATGAATGCCTTGGAAACGTATCGGGCGGTTGGCTTTGATCCGAAGGTTCTGGTCACCGTCACGCGCCAAAGCCTGCCTGATTTGGAAGAGTTGCTGTCCTTCCTAATTTCACGAGGATTCATCGCCATAAACATCAACCCGTTCCGTGCTGTTGGCAGGGGCGTTGCTTACCCTGACCTATCCGTGAGCGAACTTGAGATTCAACTTTCCATGCGACGAGCGATGGCTCGATTTCGCGGGGATGAACTGCCCTCTCCTGAACCCGATGAAATGGGAACCCAATGCAATTGCGGCGTGGGTCGCTTCCTCAACATCATGCCCAACGGCGATGTATTCCCTTGCCATGTGCTCACTCCGCCGGAATTCTGCTGTGGCAATGTGCGGGAGGAAAGCCTTGTAGCCATTTGTGGCGGGAATGGCCTGCTTGGGACATTGGCAGGTTTAGATTTTCGCCAGTTGGTAAGGATTGATACAGGACTCGCTGAGTTGACTTCACGCAAAACATGTATGGGCGAAGTGTATTCACAATCTAAGCAGTCACCAGCGTGGATGAAGCACATCCCGCAGTTAAAGACCTCAACTTTCTGAATTAAGTGTCTCATCTTCAAAATCAACGCTCGGGTCTCCGGAAACTCCCAAGTCGGCTGAAGTGTTTCTGGGATGACGCTAAATAGCCAAGGCACTTACCGACGCCGATTGCTCCCCGAATGTCGGCATGGCGACTGGAATCTCGTGCGCAGCCGCCAGGCTGGGTACAAGAAGGCTCCCGGAGCCTGGGGCGTATTTCAGTACCGATCCAGGCCACCTCGCTGAGGATTGATTGATCCGGGCGTATCGAGTCGCCAAATCTCTTCCATGTCCGTCCGTCGCGGACCCGGTTTGGTGCTCGCTTTGCTCAACGCCGGTATGCTTATGAGGTATTAACTACTTCATAATTGCCGAATGGACACGGGTTAGCGCATCAAATAATGCTCGGGCTCATCCCGCTGCGCCCTGCCCGAGGCGGTTCCGATGTAGGTTAGCGACCAACCGACCGGCACGTCTGGAGGCACTGCGTACAGGAGAGTGGTCGGCAATGCACAACGATGGCATCGTGGAAGAGTCGCCCTAAGATGCTAACTGAAAGCGGGCGATCTCCTGTTGCAGACCATGGGCAAGAACGCTGATTTGCTCGCTCGCCTGCGCCGATTCCTGCGCCCCGCCTGCGAGATCCCGCGTAATCTGGGCGATCTCCTCGATGCTGGAGCGGATTTGACCAACACTGGCCGACTGCTGAACGGCCGAGAAGGCGATCTGCATCACCGTGTCGTCGGCCTGACGCACAGCATCGGTTACGCCCGCCTGCGAGCTGCTCAGCCGCGCGGCGGTTTCAATCCCGCGAGAAACTTTTTCGGTATCCGCCTTCATGTGATCGACGGCGGTTTTGGTCTCCGATTGCACGACGGCAATCGTCTGAGCGATCTCCTGCGTGGACTTGGTCGTCCGGTCAGCCAGTCGGCGCACCTCCCCGGCGACGACAGAAAAGCCGCGGCCATGCTCCCCGGCACGCGCCGCCTCGATCGCAGCGTTCAAGGCGAGCAAGTTGGTCTGCTCGGCGATTTCGTTGATGACCGCGGCGACGCGCCCGATCTGTTCGGAACTCTTGGCTAACTCCTGAATCTTCATGGCGGTAGAGCCCACGGACGCGGCAATCGACCGCATCGTCCCCATCACCTCTTCGATGATCGCGCTGCTCTCGCCCACGATTTCCGCGGCGGTGCGCGTGGCCACCGCTCCCGAACTTGAATTGCTTGCTACCTCTTCCACAACGGTGAACATCTCTTGAATGGCACTTTCCACGATAGCCGTATGCTTATTTTGCTGGTTCGCGCGCTCGGCTCCTTCTTTGGAGCCGGCACTCATCCGTTCGCTGGCTGCGACCATCGACTCCGCCCTCTGCTCGAAGGAATGCAACAACTCGCAAAGTTCCTTTTGCATCTCGTTGATGGAGGCCATGAGTTCGGCCAATTCATCCCGGGTATTCGGAATCAATTCCTCCCCGCTCAGATCGCCGACTGCAATCTTGCGCGCGCGCTGCACAACGACAGCAATCGAGCTGGAGAGGCTCCGGCTCAGCCGGAACACAATATAGCAGCCCATGATCATCGCGCCCAGGCAGCAGGCAATCATTACCCCATCAACCATCTCGAGGCCGTGCAGAAGCGCCTGAGTTTCTGCGCCTGCTGCGAGCTGCCGTTCTGTCTGCCCTATCTCCTGCAACTTCACG
Organism: uncultured Acidobacteriaceae bacterium; assembly: GCA_963848805.1. Classification (GTDB taxonomy): domain Bacteria; phylum Acidobacteriota; class Terriglobia; order Terriglobales; family Acidobacteriaceae; genus Telmatobacter. Next base: position 28,103 of record CAWKFD010000035.1, read on the forward strand.
TGTAGAAAAACTGTAGCCAGCAAGAACACCAGCAGGATCGAACCCATGCTGAAAGCCAGCTTTTTCCCGATGCTCCGAAACATACAAAATCCCTTCCGGGGTATCACCATGCAGTTACCTGTAGGTTGTCAAGGGACCGTTGCATGGAAAGCTTGTACTGCGAATACACGTAGATCAGGCTGTTTTCAGACTTGCACCTGGCATCGTTTTCCATTGCCATCGGCGCGAATCCAGAGCAAGGCCTTCTTTTTCAATTGGCAAAACTGCCGAACGTCATTCTCAAACGTGGGGCAATCAGCCACGACTTCAATCACATCACCTTTGCTCAATTTCATGGATTCCGACATCAGCATCAACGTCGGCTGCGGGCACTTGAGTCCGCGCGCATCTATGGACTTCGTCATGATTAACGCCTTCTTTCTTTCGCAGTGGAAGCCGCTTTGTAGTGCCTCCGGAGCAACGCTACCCTTCTCCTGAATCGGCATGGGCGACTCTGACTTTAGCGGGATAGTCTCAGAAGCCCTTTAGAGCAACTGCAACTCCTCTGTTTCGCACTGGAGACGCTCAAGTTGTGGAGCGCGGCTGCCGATATCGCGCTCAGGGAAAACTGTCTCTTGGTTTGTCCAGGCGAAAGGCGCACTCTCTCCATGCCGGAAAAGCCGAAACTTGCAATGTATTGGGCCTCCTCCTGCGGCGGATGCGAGATCTCCGTCGTCAACCTCCATGAGAAGATCCTGGAGTTGGACTCCCATTTTGACTTCTTCTTCTGCCCCTGCCTGCTGGATACGAAGATCAGTGCGGTCAGGGATCTGCCGGCCGGTGGCCTTGCGCTCACCCTCTTCAACGGGGCAATTCGCACCGAGGAAAATGAGGCAATGGCCAAGCTGCTGCGGGCCAAGTCCAAGGTGCTGATTGCCTTTGGAGCCTGCTCGAGCAGCGGCAGCATTCCTGCACTAAGTAATCTGCACAGCCGCAAGGATCATCTCCGGACGATTTATCTGGAAGGGCCAACCTTGGACAACGCAGCCGGAGTCATCCCCCGGGAGCGCACGGAGGCGCTGGAAGGAGTGCTGGAACTGCCCACTTTCTTCTCGACGGTCAAGACACTCGCACAGACCGTCGATGTGGACTACTCCATCCCCGGCTGTCCCCCGGAGCCGCACCAGATTTGGAGGGTGATCGAGGCGGTGATCCAGGGGCTGCCGCTTCCCCCGCGGGGCAGTGTTCTGGGCGGAGGAGACTCGACGGTCTGCCAGGAGTGTACCCGCACCCGGCAGCAGAAGTCGGTCACCAATTTTCACCGCAAGTATGAGATCGATCCCGACCGCGAGAGCTGCCTGCTGGAACAGGGGCTGGTGTGCATGGGAGTTGCGACGCGGGATGGATGCAGGGCGCTCTGTCCGGCGGTAAACATGCCCTGTACCGGCTGCTATGGACCGCCGGAGGGAGTGGTGAACCAGGGCGCCAAGATGATTGGAGCCCTAGGCTCGGTGCTGGAGCTGGGCGGTTATTTCGGCCTCAGTGAGAGCGATGCGGCGGAGAGGACCGACGCCATCCTGGACTCTCTGCCGGATCTGGCGGGAACCGTTTGCCGCTACACCATGGGCGCAAACGCCATCGGCGCGAACAAGCTCGGGAGGACGGAATGAGCAGGCACATCAGCATCGATCCCATTACCCGTCTGGAAGGGCATGGGCGCATCGAAATTTTCCTCGACGGACGGGGTGAAGTAGCCAATGCTTACCTGCAAGTTCCCGAGCTGCGCGGCCTGGAGCAATTCTGCGTCGGCCGGCCCGCCGAGGATATGCCCAACCTCACCAGCCGAATCTGCGGCGTCTGCCCGGAGGCGCATCAGATGGCCGCCGTCAAGGCCCTCGATCAGCTCTTCGCCGCCCCGCCGCCGGCTGCGGCCCGGAAGCTTCGTGAACTGGTCTACATGGCCTTCTTCGTCTCCGACCACACGACGCACTTCTATGCTTTGGGGGGGCCCGACTTTATCGTCGGCCCGGATGCCGAGCCCGCAGAGAGAAACATCCTGGGCGTGATTCGCAAGGTCGGCCTCGATGTTGGAAGGCAGGTGATCGAATGCCGCGCCCGGAATGGCCAGGTCATCAAGATGATCGGCGGCCGGGAGATTCATCCCGCCGCGGCGCTGCCGGGAGGATGGAGCAAATCTCTGTGCGAGGAGGAACGCCGGCAGATCGAGGCGATCGCGCGCAAGAACATCGACTTCGCTCTGTTCACGCTGGAGACCTTCGACGCCATCGTGCTGAAGAATCCGGCTTACCGGGAGACGATCGAGAGCGACCTCTACCTGCATCGGACCTATTCCATGGGCACGGTGGACGGCCAGAACCGGCTGAATCTGTACGACGGAAAGATTCGTGTCGTCGATCCCAACGGCAAGGAGTTTCTCCACTACGACGCCTCCTGCTATGCCAGCCATATCGCCGAACGCGTCGAGACCTGGACCTATCTGAAGTTCCCATACTTGAAGGAGATCGGCTGGAAGGGCTTTGTTGACGGCACAGAGAGCGGCGTCTATTGCGCCACGCCGCTGGCGCGGATGAATGTGTCGGACGGAATCGCCACGCCCCGTGCACTGCAGGAGTATGAGCGGTTCTTCGATGCCTTTGGAAGCAAGAAGGTGTATGGCCGCTATCAGCCGGTGCATCATCGCATGGCCACGCACTGGGCGAGGCTGATCGAGCTGCTCTACGCGGCGGAAAGAATGCTGGAGTTAGCCACCGATGAGGAGATTACCTCCCCGAATGTACGCACGATCTCAGAAAAGATCGCCGGGATTGGCGTCGGCTCGGTGGAAGCCCCGAGGGGAACGCTGACCCACCATTACGAGACCGATGCAAATGGGCTGCTGGAGAAAGTCAACCTGATCGTGGGAACGACCAACAATCACGCGGCCATGTCCATGTCGGTGAAGCGGGCCGCCCAGCAACTGATTCACAACGGGGTGGTCTCGGATGGGTTGCTGAACCGGGTGGAGATGGCCTTCCGGCTCTACGACCCCTGCATGTCCTGCGCCACGCACTCGCTGCCCGGAACCATGCCGTTGGTGGTCAACATCCGCAACGCCGATGCCGAATTGATGCAATCACTGCGCCGAGATTGAAGCAACGGGTCAGACAGGTAGGAGAGAATGGCAACGATCGTCATAGGCATTGGCAATCCAGTTCTAAGCGATGATCGCGCCGGCCTGGAGGTGGCGCGCCGGATTGCCGAGCTCCTGCCCACAGAGAGCGGCATCGCGGTGCGGGAGCTCTACGTCGGCGGACTCCGCCTGATGGAAGCTATGGCCGGCTATGACCGGGCCATCCTCGTCGATTCCATGGCGACACCAGGTGCCGCGCCAGGATTGATCCGGAGGCCATCGATGCATCAACTCTTTCATACCCGCAACACCCGCTCGACACACGACGCCAATCTTGCCGTGGCCCTCGAACTGGGCAGGTCGCTCGGGCTGCATCTGCCCTCCAGATTGCTGATCTGGGCCATCGAAGCAGCCGATGTGGAGTCGTTCGGCGAGCGACTGACAGAGGCCGTGGAGCGCGCCGTGCCGCTGGTGGTCGACAGCGTGATGCGAGAGCTGCGACAGGAGACAAGGGAGGAAGAATCCGCATGAGGACAGCCGTCTATCTTTGCCAGTGCGGGTCGATCATCAGCGAGAGCATTCCACTGGAAGAGCTGCGCCGCCTATTGCAAGGGACGCCCGATCTGGCCTATATCAAATCCGCCGGCTATCTCTGCGCGGAGGATGGTAGGCAGTGGCTGGAGCAGGACCTACTTGATGAGAAACCCGATCGTGTCGTGGTTGCCGCCTGCTCCCCGCGAGAGTACGAAAGCGCCTTCATGGAAGTCTTGCAGAAGGCCGGCATCAATCCCTACTTTCTGCAGATGGTCAACCTGCGCGAGCAGGTAGCCTGGGTAACTCCCGACAGCGCCCAGGCAACAGCCAAGGCGGCTCGCCTGATTCGGGGCGCGGTGGCGCGCGTCGCTCAGCATCGCCCCCTGGAAGTGACCGAGATCGAGGCCGCGCCCAATGTGTTGGTGATTGGCGCCGGCCCCGCCGGGCTCAAAGCTGCCCTCACGCTCGCCGAGGCAGGACGGAAGGTAACGCTCGTCGAGAAAGAGCCTGTGCTGGGCGGAATGCCGGTACGCTTCGAGGAGCTTTTTCCCAACATGGAGTGCGGTCCCTGTATGCTCGAACCGGTACTGGGCGAGGTGATGCACGGCAAGCACGCGGGGAATATCGAGCTTCTCACCTTGGCGCGGCTCACCGGCATTACCGGTTACATGGGCAACTTCACGGCAGAGCTCGAGCAAGCGCCCCGCTTTGTCGATGAAGCCGCCTGCATCGGATGCGGACTTTGCAGCTCCGCCTGTCCGGCTGCCACGGAAAATGAATTCAATTGCGGGCTGGACCAGCGCAACGCCATAGCTGTTCCCTTTGCCGGCGCGCTTCCCAATCTTCCCTTCCTCAATTCCTCCGTCTGCCTCTGCTTCAAGGGGGAAGAGTGCCAGTTGTGCAAGGACGCCTGTCCCGTGGAGGGCGCAATCCGCTTCGATGATTCTGCGCGGAAGTTGCAGCGCAAGGTGGGTGCCATCCTCGTTGCTATCGGCGCAACCCTCTACGACTGCAGCAATCTGCCTGCGCTGGGATACAAGCGAGATGACGAGGTATATACCAGCTTGGAGTTTGAACGCCTGCTGGCCTCCAATGGACCGAATGGCGGCACGCTGCTTACACGTGCAGGCCTCACCCCCAAGAGCGTCGTCATCCTCCACTGCGTGGGTAGCCTGGACCGCAACCACAAGCCCTACTGCTCCGGCGTCTGCTGCCAGTATGCATTCAAATTCAACCACTTGCTGGAGAACAAGCTGCCGGGCATCAAGGTCCATCATTTCTACAAAGAGCTGGTCATGGCGGGCAAGGAAGAGTTCGTGCTCTACGAGCACGCGGCCGGCAATCCTAACGCCAGCTTTACGCGCTATGCCAGCATCACCGACGTGCAGGCTACCCGCGAGAACGGCAGGCTGGCCGTCGTCTATCACAAGGGAGCCAGCGATGAGTATTCCGTCGAGGCCGACATGGTAGTGCTTTGTCCGGCTATCGTTCCAGCACCAGATGCAGCCGGTCTTAGCCAGATGCTGGAGGTCACCCGCGACAAGCTCGGCTTCATGGAGGAGATGCACGGCAGGCTCCACTCCTCGCAAAGCAAGATCAAGGGGATCTACCTTGCCGGCACCTGCCAGGCTCCCATGGACCTGCAAAAGACACTCAGTATGGGTACTGCCGCCGCCGGATACATCCTGTCGGAACTGGTTGAGGGACGCAAGCTGGAGATTAATCCTATTACCGCCAGCGTGGATGAGCGCCGGTGTTCGGGCTGTCGAATCTGCGCGACCATCTGCCCCTACAAGGCGATCAGCCGCGCCGGTGATGGAAACGCGGCCCGGATCAACGTCCTGCTCTGCCACGGCTGCGGCACATGCGTCGCAGCTTGCCCTTCGGGAGCGATAACCGGAAATCACTTCACCAACGACCAACTTTTTGCGGAAATCGAGGCCATCCTGCTATGACGCCCTTCAACCCAGAGTTCGAGCCAAAGATTGTTGGATTCCTATGCAATTGGTGTTCCTATGCGGGAGCCGACAAAGCAGGATTAGCGCAGACGCCCTATCCCCCCAACGTGCGTATCGTGCGCGTGATGTGCAGCGGCAGAATCGATCCGCAGTTTGTTCTGCACGCCCTGCAAAACGACGCCGATGGGGTTCTGATTCTGGCCTGCCACCCAGGCGACTGCCACTACAAGGAAGGCAACTACCGCGCCAGCCAGCGCCATCGCATGATGCAACGTTTCCTCCAACAACTAGGAATCGAGGCAGAGCGATGCCGCTTTGACTATGTGTCTGCAAGCGAAGGAGACAGGTTTGTACAGGTAGTCACCGAATTCGTCGAGACGGTGAAGAAGTGCGGACCGATCGCATCGACTTTGAATGCTCACAATGCAACGCATGCCCAGTGTCTTCATGTTTGAGTCCATAGAAAGGGTGCTGTCGACAAGCCGCCGTTCATAGCTTTGTTGTTTAGAGAGGGGTTATTGGATGCTTGGCCTCAATTGAGGAAAGCAGGGAGCTCTCCGAGTCCGTGCCAGTCTATATTGGACAAAATGGTACGGTGAAGGTTGCCGTGACAGGAAAACAGATAAGTTGCGCGTTCCGAGAGCATAACCGTTTTACGTCAATTACTACTCGTGCATTACCCATCACGATTACCACGAGAAGGGCCCTCCGGGGCACCGCCACGGTGATAGGAGCAGGAGCAGGAATTCACACGCCTAGGCGGAACAGCCAGTGCATGTGGCAGAACAGAGATCTTAATAACGGCATTATTTTCTGGTCTTATAGGTTCTTCCCAGGATCGGTACCCGTAAGTCGTCTTTTCGCCTGAAATTCCATAACCAGCCCTCAGGTGAGAGTTGCAGTAGCAATCGCGGTCTCTGGCGGCCGAATTCCTTTTCTTTGGAATCGACACCTAGCGGCCATCTCACAGATGGCCGATGCGCTTGAATCCATCTGCCTCCTTTTTTCACGAAAGCGTCTGGCTTATCGAGCGATGGTGTAGTGTTTCCCGGGAGGCCGGCATGAAGAAAACTCTTCCTCCTCTGAGTGCCGATGATGCGGAAAACCGTCGGCGGCGGCGGAGAAAACAGAGCATAGACTTCATCTAATAACGCAAGCATTCCCTCAATCAAACCCTCATCTCCATCATTTTTCTTCATCCCATACTCAATCACCCTACCAGGCAGCATTTCGTCTTTTTCAGACAAAGAAGAGTAGAGAGAGCAAAGACATAAAGGTAAAAGCGTAAAAGCGATAGAGAGGGAGCCGAAAACCAGGTCCAAAAAGCAAGTCCAGGTAGCGCAGTTTCTGGAGCAACGGAAACCAGGTAGCGCAGTTTCCTGACCATGAAAAAAGGGCCAAATCCAGGTAGCGCAGTTTTTCAAGCCGGGAGCAGCGCTTGATCCGGCGCCGGGACTGGGCAAGAGATGAGCCAGAAAGAAATATAGGGCAAATAGCAGGTATTAGATGGGTTTATGGCATCACTAGGCTATTTCCTGGAGCGGATCATGAAGGCGGCGAACAAGCGAAAACTAAAGGGAGACCTGGTTTTAACTGTAGCCTGCATCTCCGTCGACCAGATGCTTGAGCTGCCGCAGTGGCAAAGGTGAGCGTAACTTGCGACGCAGTGATGCAGAGCTGCACCTTCTTCACGTAGCTGGGCGCTGTTGGTTAGTTCCACAATTTGCCAGCGCGTTGGCGTCTCCGATTCGTCACGCGCAGGCTCTTCCATCATCCAGGGTCTGAAGGGCGATCGCGCCCACGAGAACCCGGCACCGGCGAAGGCTCTGCCAAAGCTACGATGCCACTGCTGCATCAGCCGCAGCATGGACGCCATCGTTCGCCCTTTGATGGAAAAGCCTGGCTGAGGTGGAGCGATTTCTCTTATGCCTTCCGGAGTCTCAATGCAAATTCGATCGTGGCGGATGGCTTGGATGTAGTCAATCATTGGGCCGATTTGCGTGGCATCGATTTCCTTTGAATTGGACATGATGAACATCCAGACCCCGCGCCAGAATTCACCATTCTGCAGGTCCGTTGCCAGCCGTGTGGAAAGAATCGCCTTCACAAAATCCGGAGGCATGCCGAGGGCGAGCAGCTCCGCTCGGCGGAGCGCTGGTTCAAGCGCAAGATGATCCTGCGACGCTAAGAAGATGCGCTCCATCTTGCGCGTCATATTTATTGGAAGGCCGAGCGATCGGAAACTCGCTCCCCGCGAATGCGCGATCACCCACGTGCGTTTCCTATCTCCATCCGCATCGACTGCATACCAAGCGGAGGCCATGAAGGCAGGGACTTGATACTTGGCCGTCAGGTGGTGCGCGAGAGACGAGATCGCAGGCCGCCAAGAGGATGGCGTGCCCGCCCAGTCGGAGAGCGAGCGCAGATGTGCGTCATGGAACCGAGCCAGGTTGACCAGCCCGTCGACTCCAGGATGCCGCGCGTTCGCAATCGGCGCCTCGAAGATGCGCGGCGCTCGCTTTCGGGCGCAGAGCAGAAGATCTTGAAACTTTGCGAAGATGCTTGGATCACGCGCAAGACCGGCACACGCGCGATGAATGGCGCGATCCGTCCGCCGCGTGTGATCCTGAACAGAGCGTTCAGGCCAGGACATAGACTTCTCCAATTGTCTAGACCGGTGACTGAGCGGCATCGAAGCATTTCGCCGATGCCAGATTCAAGGCATAAGAAAACCGCGACTGCTCGTCGCAGCCTGCCTGTTTCTCGTCGGGATTAGCTCTTGAAGAAGCGCATGACCTTACCATCATTCCACTAGACGACAGTTGCGTCAATGTTGTTGGGCTGACCCCACAGAAGAGCGGCCCGCGCTACCGATGCATACTAACAAGGCCCGCTTGCACGGGACGGCTCCAGAAGTAAGGTTAGTGCCCGTATTGTCGCCAAAGGTGACCTTTGAAAAATCTTCGCCCCGGTTTCTAGCCTTTTGCACCGATTCTGCGACATTTCCAGACACCGCCCATGGCTGAACCGCGGTTCGAAAGCGTGATCGAAGGGCACAATATTATCACTTGGTAAATACTCCGAGTGTCGGCCCCACGCGATGTGCCGGCAGACACTGCCGTCTTTCCGCCCATTCCGGCAGTGGCAGCATTCCACTATATTGAGTGGCAGCAAAGCACTACACCCAGCAGCTCGCCTGGGTTGGCAGAGACGCGTCGTCCACAGCACCATTCTGCGTGGAGGACTGGGTTGCATTCGGCTAGCTTCTCTTGAAAGCAACCCAAGGGTTCTTCGAGCACTTTCCACCCAGACTTTGTCGCCGGCTTAACGCTCCAAAAGTTGCGAAACGAGATTGTCGTGCGCCTTCCGCATGTCGTCTGTCATTGGATACCCGTAGATGTCCGAGGTAGTGGATTCGTCGGCGTGACGGAGCAGGCCCTTCTGCGTGGTGAGAGTTGCTCCGCCAGACGACAGCCATGCACGGCACGCGTGGCGTAGGGAGTGCCATGTGAGGCCCGGCACACCGTGCTTGGCTGCGATTGGCTTCAGCCCTTTCTGAAGTAGCATCGATCCGCTGCGAGGGCCTCCGGTGCGTGAAGAGGGAAATACCCATTCTGAATCGCCAGTCTTTTTCTTCCAACCCATCAGGATGTTTAGCAGTCCATCCGCGACGGGCAACGTTGCGCACGAGGCCTTAGTCTTTGTCTTTCCAATCCGTCCCCGCGTGAACTTGCGCTGAATGAAAACCGTCTTCTTCGCGACGTCCAGATCCTGCCATTGGAGAGCAAGCAATTCCGAAATGCGCAGACCGAAGGCCGCATCAACAAGAACCATCATGTCGAGTACATCGGGGAGATCTGTCCGGATCGCCTTAAACTGCTCAACGGTGATTTGCTGAACCTCTTTCTGCCGTATTGAGACGCCTTTTACCTTGATCTTGTTCATCGGATTGTTCTCAAACGCGGAGATGAATTCGTGCTTGGCCGCGAGGTCGAAGCACTTGCTCAACAGAGTGCGGATTGAAGCTTTGGTGGTTCCTGCAAGCGGTCGCCCCTTCGCGCCGCACAACGCAAGGAGCCATTCGTCGATCATAAGAAGCTTCATCTGGCGAATCGGCACATTGGCAAACCTGGGCTCAATATAGTGATCGAGCAGGTACGAGTGATGTTCACGAGTCGAGAATTCAAGGTCGGGCGCGTTAGGGACCATCAGCCGCTGACCAAGCAGGTTGATGTTTTCAGGCATGGCCGGCGCCTTCAGCATGAGATCGATCTCGTCCAGCTCATCTTCTCGCGCAACCGTGAAGGCATCGACCAGCGCGCCGTCAGTCGGGAACACCTTGTGCAGTTTTTTCTTGAGTTCGCGCAGGCGGCTTTCACTGGGAAGGAACTTGCGCCGGTAGAGCGTGATGATCGCCCCAAACTTGGCGTCGGCCTTTTCGCCGGGGGTCCCGGAGTTGATCTGGGAGACGGTCAACTCGATCGCTTTGCGAACGTCTGCTTCCTTGGGATACTCGGTACCCTGGAATCTCATGGTGCGCTGGAAGCGCTTTCCGTTAGGCCATTCGGAGAAGCGGACCTCCCAGACATAGCCCTTCGCCTTGCGAACCTTCCTGATGCTACCCTGTTGGTACTGTGATCTTTTCGTCTTCACGTCTCACACTTTCTGAGCTCACTTGGGTTATCGGCCCTGAGTGGATTTTATTAGCTGTGAGTAACTGTGAGTGGAAAAGTTTTCAACATTCTGTAAGTTGTTCATTATAAATGTGGCCCCGTAGCTCAGATGGATAGAGCAGCAGTTTCCTAAACTGCGTGTCGGAAGTTCAAGTCTTCCCGGGGTCACCATCTCTATGGTCGGCTGACATCTGCACTTGTTCGCTCTCGCAGCTCCACTTTGACTTCGTGCTCCGTCCCACTATAAGTTGATGTCATGGAAATCGCTTGAATGGTATCACCGAGGCAACCCTGCCCCGCGGCTCGATCCACCGTCATTATCGCCAGGATGTCCCGGGAAGGCGGTCAAACTCCGCCACTGCCCCGCAACAGTGAGCGCACCTGCATCTGCTCCCGTCCTATCAAGGTATTGGAACGGGGCAGGATTGTAGCCAGGGCTCCCCCGCACAATGCGGAGATGCCCACTCAGCCATCGGTGTTGAACCCCACTGGTTCGGCTTCGCGACGGCGACCGGAGATGTCAGGAGACCGGTGGGGCGGCGCGCCAAACCGCCTTCACGTTCAGAGAGGCACGAAGGAGCTTTCATGCCGGCTTTCAATTTCCTGCGCGCAGACTCCAGTCGCCTCCTGGCCTGCACGTTCGCTCTGTTCATCCTCGCCCAATGTGCCGTCCTCTCTTCGGCTGCATCCATCCGCGGTGTAGTCACTGACGCCACCGGCGCCAAAGTTACCGGCGCCAGCGTTGCGCTCGTCAGTAACGGAAAAGTCATTGCCTCGGCAGTCTCCACGGCCGGCGGCAGCTTCGAAATCACCACCGGAAGCAGTGGCCGCTTCTTTCTCGTCGTCTCTGCCAAGAGCTTTCGTCAGCTGCAAACGCCGGACTTTTATGCCGGCCAATTTGACTCCATCGAACGCAATGTTGTTCTTGAGCCGGCCTGGGTGCGCGAATCCATCGTCGTCACCGCGACCGGCGCGCCCACGCCGCAGCCGCAAACCAGCGCCGCTATAACCGTGCTCGACCCGCTCGATCTGGCACTGCGTGACGGTCTGGTTAGCGTCCTGCGGCTCATGCCCGGCACATTCGTGGTGCAAACCGGCCAGCGCGGCGCCCAAACTTCGCTTTTTGTCCGCGGCGGCGATTCCGACGACAACAAGATTCTTCTCGATGGGGTCGACGCCGGCGATCTCGGCGGGCGATTCGACTTCGGCCCGCTCTCCACCACGGCCGTCGAAAGCGCCGAGGTCTATCGTGGTCCCGATTCCAACCTTTACGGCGCCGACGCGGAAAGCGGCGTGGTGCGCCTGACCACTCCTCACGGCACCACCAGCTTCCCTTCACTGCTCTTTCAGGGCGATGCCGGAAGTCTCTTCACCTCGCGCGAGGAACTCCAGCTTGCCGGTGCTTACAAAAGGGTCGACTACCTCGGAGCATTCAGTTGGCTCGAAACCGCAAACGATCTGCCCAGGGACGAGTTCCACGTGGCCACAAGCGCAGCCAACCTGGGCTGGGCACTCAACAGCACCACGCAGATTCGCGGCACAGCGCACTACGGCGTCTCCGCAACCGGCGTCCCCAGCGCGTGGGACTTTTATCACGTCGCTGACGACGCCACCGAAAAAGATCAGGATCTTTTTTTGAGCGGCGTCCTCGACAACCAGACCACGGCAAGTTTGCACAACAGCGTTCGCTACGGCCTCACGCGCAAGCGCGAGCAATACAGCCTCTGGCAGCAGGACGGCGGCGGGGACTTCGATGCCTACGGCGATAGCCTCGGCGACGAGGTGACGATTGCAGGCGCCAACGGCTACTCGGCAACGGGACAAGCCGTGCTTGACTATGCTCAAGCCTACCCTTACACCTATCAACTGGCCTCCAACCGCGACCAGATCGTCTATCAAGGCGATATCACCATTACGCCCCACCTTGTGGGCCTCATCGGCTTTCACTACGAGGACGAGCGTGGGCTGGAAAATGTGCCGACTTATCTCACGCACGAGACGGCCGAGCGCGAAAACTACGACTATCTGGCGTCGGTGCACGGGGACTTCAAGCAGCGGTTCTTCTACACGCTCAGCGGCAGCCTTGAGCATTACTCCCTCTTCGGCGTTCAAACATCGCCGCGCGCCGGAGTTTCTTATTATGCCCTTCGTCAGCGCAAGGGCGTCTTCAGCGGTACGCGCATTCTGCTCAACTTCGGCGAAGCGGTGCGCGAGCCCGCCCTGACCGACCAGTTCGGTTCTCTCTATCAGTTTTTAGTAACGAATGGTTATCCGTCCGTGGCGCAGCAACTGCATATTGGCCCATTGGCTGCTCCGGCTGCAAGAACCTACGAAGGCGGCGCGGAGCAGTCGTTCCTCAGCGAGCACGTCATTTTCCGGGCCAGTTACTTTCACAATGAGTTCGGCAGCGAAATCGAATACGTGGGCGGAATGCTTCTGCCCAATCTGATCCCGGGACTCACCGCGGCTGAGAAGACTGATTTCGAAAACGCGCTCGGCTACTATTTCACCGACAACTACGGATTGGCGGTTAACACCGAGGCGTTTCGTGCCCAGGGCATTGAGTCCACCGTCGAGAGCGGTATCGGTCGCAACCTTTTCCTGCGGGGCGGGTACACCTACCTCGATGCGGTAGTGCAACGCTCCTTCGACAGTGACAACCAGACGCTGATCGGGATCAGCCCACCCACTTACAACGGCATTCCCGTCGGCGCAATTTCGCCGCTGGTCGGCGCACGTCCTTTTCGCCGTGCTCCGAATACCGGCTTCTTCACCGTTTCCTACGCGGCCAGGCGGTTCACCGGCGTGTTCACCGCCGCCTTTGCCGGCCGTTCTGACGATTCAACCTATTTGGAGGATGCCGACGCCTTCGGCGGCAACAGTCTGCTGCTCCCCAACCGCAATCTCGACTACGGCTACGCGAAGCTCGACCTCGGCGGAAGCTTTCAATTGCTCAAATGGATGGATATCTACGCCCAGGCTGAGAACCTGCTCGACAATCAACACATCGCGCCCATCGGCTACCCCAGCCTTCCGTTCAACGTCCGCACCGGCCTTCGCCTCCGCTGGGGCCCGGGCAGCGGTCATTAACCCACCGCTTTTCGCGGCTCCTAAACTGCCCCAGTACGGATCTAGAGTTTCCCTTGCTTTTCCACAAAATTGCCGCAAAATAGCTTGATTCACGGAGAATTCAAGCTATATTTTGCGTTTCCCCCTTGGAAAATCAGACGCCACTGTCCTAAAATTGCATTCCTGAAAGAAAGCTCCACCCTTGGATTTCACATTGAGGGACCTTTAGCGCGCCCCTTTTGCGCAACTCAAGTACAACCGGGATGCAAGGATGCGCTGGCTATAGCGCGAAGAACGAGAAGGAACTCCATGTATCCGTCTCGCTGACTTCAGTCCGCAGGTTTACTGTCTCGGTCATTTGTATTTCTTGTTTTGCATTTGCGTGAGGGCATGACAGCAGATCTAAAATACCGGCCTCGCCCATCGTTTTCCCCCATCGAATCGCCGTCAAACGCAAACCAACACTATTGGAGGGCAGTGATGACATCCCATCGAGTTCGTCTGGGACTATGCTCCCTGGCGCTTTTCACTTTTGCTTTGAGTTCTGCACTATCAGGCTTTGCGCAACAAACCCTGGGCTCACTAAATGGCACTGTACTGGATTCGTCGGGAGCTGCCGTGGCCCAGGCTACTGTGACTGCGGTCAGCGAGCAGACGGGTCTCACTGAGTCAGCGACGACGCTCAAGTCCGGCTACTGGCAAATTCTCGATCTGCCCCTGGGCACCTATCGGCTGACCGTCACGCAGACCAACTTTGAAACGGTGAACATGCCCGGATTGCCGGTGCAGGAAGGCCGGGCAACAACTGTCAACGCCACCCTCAAGCCGGGAAGCGTCTCTGTATCGGTGACAGTCACCACCAATCCCATGCTGAATGAAACCGACACCACCAACGGCTACACACTCGACAAGTCGGAGATTGCTGAAACACCGCTGGCTACAGGCAGCTTCACACAATTGGCCATTCTGGCGCCTGGCGTCACTTCGCAATTCATCGCCGGTGTCGGGACCAACCAGGGCCTCGGCAACCAGAACATCTGGGCCAACGGCCAGCGTGCCACTTCGAACACCATGACCGTAAACGGCGTCGACGTGACCAATCTCTTCAACGGCAATACCGCCAGCGAACAAACCTCCCAGCGCTATCAGTTCGATATCGGCGAGGGCGGCACCACCGGCGGACAGACCCAGGACAATGTCGCGGTCTACGGCTCGAATGGCAATGGATTGGCCTCCCCTCCGCCAGAGTTCTTGCAGGAGATTAGCGTTGTTACCTCGATGTATGACGCACAGCAGGGCCAAACCAGCGGCGCGCACATCGGCCTCATCACCAGCAGCGGTACCAATGCCCTGCACGGCCAGGTATATGGAATGCGCGGCACCAACTTCATGAACGCGGACCCGTTTTTCTATAAACAAGACGTGGCGCTGGGCACGATTTTGCCGCAATACGTGAACCCGCAGTTGCACAAGTGGGTCGCAGGCGGCACGCTGGGCGCCCCGATCATGAGGAATAAGCTGTTCTTCTTCCTCGGCTACAACCATCTCTATACCTCTGACCAGTACGGCGCTCTGTCGCTGTTCCAGGTTCCCGCAGGATTAACAAACGACCGCAGCACGGCAGGCATCACCGCAGCCTGCAATAGTTACTACGTGGCCGACGGCTCCTCGTCAACCTGTCCGGCGAGCTCGAAATGGAACTCCGCCGCTGTGGGCATCCTGCAGGCCCAGTTTCCCAATGGCCAATATCTGATTCCGCCGGCAGATGCAAATGCCGTTAACCAGCTTGCAGCCGGGCAACCTGACACCTCGCTGATTGGGACCTCGGTCTTTAAGGGCGATCAGGCCACGGCCGCGTTGGATTACAACGTCTCTAAAGCCGACCATATCTCAGCCAAGTATTTCTACCAGCACATGCCCACCGTGAGCCCCTACGCAACCAGCAGCTATAGCGGCTTTCCGGAAGATGAGGATAACGGCGCACAGGTAGCCTCGCTCACCAACACCGTCAATCTCGGCTCGCATATTAACTGGGTGCAATTGATCGGCATCTCGCGGCAAAAGGTCTATAGCTACTTCCCAAATCCGGCTTTCACCGCATCCGATGTGGGCATTACCATGCCCGCCGAAAACTTCTTTCCGGGCATTGAGCTGGCCGACTTTGCCCAAGACAACTCCAACTCCACAACTTCTTATCTCGGCCCACACACCTCGGGCGGAGGATTTGTCGACAATGGGTACTTTGAAAACCGTATCTCGCCTTCTTCTGATTTGATCTGGTCGCGCGGCAAGCACACCATCACCGTGGGCGCCAGCTTCAGCTTCGATCAGTTGAATGTTCGCAACCAGGACGAAAACCATGCCAGTCTGGAGACGAAGACCTTCCCCAACTTCCTCGAGGGGAAACTTTACTACGGCTCCATTTTGGAGGGTGACTCCAACCGCTATTACCGCTCGCACGACATCGGCGGCTACGGCATGGATAAATGGCAGATCCTGCCCAACCTGAGCATCTCTGCCGGGCTCCGCTACGACTTCACTGGGCCGTTCAGTGAGAAAAACGGGGACCTGTTCAACTTCGATCCCAAGCTCTACTCGGCCACCGCGAGCGCTATCGCTAACACCGGATTCATTATCGCCGGCAACAACAAGCAATTCGCCACTCCAGGGGTAAGCGACTCCACGCTCAAAGGACGCCAATGGGGCCTCGGCCCCCGCCTCGGCGTAGCCTGGGCGCCCCTGCGAGATCACAGCAAGTTGGTGTGGCGCGCCGGCGCTGGCATGTACTATGACCGCGGCGAATACTTCCAGTATCTTTCCCCGCCGGCCGGTCACGGAATCAGCGGCCCCTTCGGCGTTACGGAGGAAGCTCCATTTGCCGCTTACACCAGTTCCACCGGAAAGTTGAACCAGCCATTCTCAACTCTTCTTTCCCCAACCACGCCGGCCAACATTGCCTCCTTCATGCCCACGATCGATTCGATCGAAAGCGCCTGCACAACCTACAACATCTACCAGGGGTACAACACCCCGTCGGCGCTGTACTACGATTGCGACGACGGCGTGGCCGACGGCCCGTACGTGATCGGTAATTACAACATCAACAACAAGCTGCCGTATACCGAAGATTGGATCCTCGACATGCAGTTCCAGCCCAGAAGTGATATGTCGTTCGACATAGGCTATGTGGGCAACCGCGGCAAGCACCAGGTCCTTCCCCTGCCCTTCAACGAGCCGGTGCTCTGCACTCCGGCCAACTATCAAACCACTGCAGCCTGCAACGGCCAGGAGTACTCCTATGGCGTGCAGGTTTTGAGCAATGTCAACGCACCCCTGGGATATTACGGGGCGGGCAACACCTATACCACGCCGTATGCCATGGCCAACGAGCCCTACGACACCTACAGCGGCGGCAACATCGATCTCCGCGTGCCATTCGTTGGCTTCGATCCCAACTCTGCCTCCTTCAGCGCCGTCGGCGTCTCCGCCTACGATGCGCTGCAGGCGCACCTCGAAAAAAAGATGTCGCATAACATCCAGGCCGGAGTCTCCTACACCTGGTCGCATACTTTGGACGAGCAGAGCGATGTGGGCCTCTTCTTTACCGGCGACAACCCAAACAACCTGCGCAGCTCCTACGCCAACGCCGACTTTGACGAAACCCAAAACCTGACATTCAACTTCGTCGCCAGAGTTCCTGACACCATCAAGAACAAAGGCAACTTCCTCAGGTATGTGACCAACGACTGGTCATTCCTCGGCATTGTGGTGCTTGAGAGCGGCCAGCCCTACAGCATCTACGACTATTCAGGATCGGTCGGCGGACAGTACTTTGGCACCCAGGCGGAAATCATTAACCCCATCCTGCCCCTCCAACCCGGAATCAGCACCGCCCAAGCAAAGACCGGCAAGCCCGGGGCGTTCACCGCCGTGGGCCCCGGCGGCACTCCGGTTTATGCTCCGGCTCTGAATGCCAACGACTTCGAAATTCCGTTGGTGGCCCCGGGGCAGAATGGCGTCCCTCCTTGCGACACGACCACGGCTGGCGGAAATGCCGGACCGGGCGGCGGCCCACTTTGCGACGTCTATGAGACCGATTTTGTCCCCGGTCAGCGCAACATCTTCCGTCAAACTCCTCAGAAGCGCGCCGACATCACCATCCAAAAGAACTTTCCCATCAATGAACGGTACATTCTCAACTACCAGTTCGAAGTCTTCAACGTCACCAACACTCCCAGCTTCGATGTGCCCTCGAACTCTGTCGACCTTAATCCGAACTTTAGCGAACTCAACGGCAACGGAGATGGCCAGCAGGTTCAGCCCACTAGCGGCACAGTAGCGACGCCGACTGGGCCACAGGTCTGCCAGGGTTCCTCTCAGGCTTGCGCCTACGAGCTCTACTCAGTTCCCAATTACTCAGGCAACACGCTCGGCGTGGTCCAAAACGCCATCGGCAGCAGCCGCGTCGTCGAGATGTCGATGCACTTCACCTTCTGAACCAATTTGGCTCCACTGAAGGGCTGGCTCTATGCCAGCCCTTCGTTTTTGGGAAGAGCCTGCTGCGGCGTTACAGCAAATTCGCCCATCCTGCTGGCAGATAATTTCTTGCGGCGGCAAGGCATCCTTGTCGATTTGGGTATGATTGAACGGACTGTGCTGGCGACGCTTTGGATAGATGACACATCGAAGCAACAGAAACCTTAAAAGGAGCAGGAGTTCCGGAGGCAGCAATCCGAGTCAAGCGCCGGGCGGGCCGCCAAATGACCTCGCAAGAAACCGCACTGTCTGCGTAATTCTGGAAAGCGAGTTGTATCCCATGCGCAAGCAAAAGCAGGGCAATTCCGCGCGTCATGTCAGCATCTGGACGGCGCAGATAGGAATCTTCGCGGCCTCGGCTGTGATGGCATTCTTGCTGAGTTTCGACTTCAGCGTGCCGTCGTCTTACCTTCGTTATCTTGGATACGGGCTGGCCATCTGGATACCGGTCAAAATTATTGTGTTTCGCGTGGCCAAGCTGGACCGAGGGCTGTGGCGCTTTGCGTCCATGACAGATTTATTGCGGCTGTTCGCAGGCAACATTATTGCTTCGGGTCTCGGTTTTTTCCTTATCCTTATCATCGCTCCACCAGGATTTCCGCGGGCGATCTACATGCTCGACCTGATGGTCTGTCTTGCGGGAACAAACGGTCTCAGGGTTCTCGTTCGATTAATATGGAGTCCCAGCACCTGCACGCGGAGTAATGAGGGGCAGGGGAAAAGAACCCTTATCTACGGTGCGGGCCACGCAGGCATAACACTTCTCCGGGAGATTCTCAACATTCCAAGGCAGGCTTACCATGTATGCGGCTTTATCGACGACGATGCCGCAAAGATGGACCTGCGCGTTGATGGCGTGCCGGTTCTCGGAGGAGGAGAAAAGATCAAGTCGCTCGTCGCGGAATGGAGAATCGGGATGATCTTAATTGCCATTCCTTCCTCCACGGGCGCGGAGATGACGCGAATCCTGGAATTATGCCATGCAGCGGGAGTTGAATTCAAAACCGTTCCCAGATTGGGCGAGATGATTGAGGAACGTGGTCTGGCTGGCCAAATGCGCGAGGTCGCGGTCGAGGATCTTCTGGGCCGCGCCCCTGTGCATCTCGAGCAAGACACGCTGCGGAGCGTGGTGGAAGGCAAAGTGGTCCTCGTAACCGGCGCGGCCGGGTCGATCGGCTGCGAGCTTTGCCGTCAGATTGCGCGCTTCCATCCCGCTGGAATTGTCGGATTCGAGATTGCGGAATCATCGCTATTCGAGATTGATCGCGAAATGCGTCAAACCTTCCCTCTTGTTCCGTTTTATCCGGAGATCGGCAGCATTCAGAACCTCGCTCGCCTGAATGACGTTTTTTCCCAATACCGACCGACTACGGTCTATCATGCCGCAGCATACAAGCATGTTCCGTTGATGGAAGCTCACCCTTTTGAAGCCATCGAAAATAATGTTTTCGGAACCTACAACGTGGCTATGGCTGCCACGAGTCATGGCGCCGAGGATTTCCTGCTGATCTCATCAGACAAAGCGGTACGCCCCACCAACTTGATGGGCGCGTCGAAGCGCCTCGCCGAACTCGTTCTTCTAGCTTTGCAGAATGGCCGTACCAAGTTTGTTGCCGTTCGCTTCTGCAACGTGCTGCACTCGAACGGCAGCGTTATTCCGATCTTCAAGAAACAGATCGCGGCCGGCGGGCCAATCACCGTCACGCATCCCGACATGCGCCGTTACTTCATGACCATTCCCGAAGCCGGCCAGCTTGTGCTGCAAGCCCTCGCTGTTGGAAAGGGCGGCCAGATCTGCGTCCTCGACATGGGGCAGCCAGTAAAGATCGTGGATCTGGCTAAGAAACTAATTCTTTTGTCGGGTCTCAGGCCGGAAGAAGACATCGGAATTGAATTCACAGGAATACGCCCAGGGGAAAAGCTCAACGAGGAACTCAGCACGCTTCTTGAAGACACGGTGCCGACGAAGAATGAGAAGATTCGTATTTTTGTCGGCAACGGCGCACCAAAGGAAGACATGCGAACCTGGCTCGAAGCGCTACGCGAAATCTGCGAATCCCGCGACACGGGCCGCCTGGTCGCAGCGCTCAAAGAATTCGTTTTGGATTACAACCCTAGCGATCATCTACTTGGGCGCATCGCCGGGTTGGGAATTCCCAGCGGAATAGCTTTGAAATCGCATTGAATCCGCCCGTCGACGTCTGCCTTCGAAATACCTCGGCGCCCGTGGTAGGGGCGGAGGTAATTCAGAACCTTGAAGCGATTAATTTCCTGCCAAGCGCCGATCTCAGAAGCTGGTTCCACCGCTGAATCTGCCGGTTTTTTTGAAAAATGCCCCTATAAACGGCGAAGCAACGCGTTGCCTCCTGTTGCGCGCGGGTTGGAGTCGCGACGGAAGGCGTGCCGCCCTTCGAATTAATTAACAGGGCGCCCTCCCCCAGAGAATCGGCGGTGGGTCGGGACCGCCCGTTGGCATCGCGGGAGACGGCGATGAATTGCCATTTTCCGTTCACCTTGCGATACTGTTTAAGGTTTACAAGGCGCTATCGTCTAGGGGTTAGGACGTGAGATTCTCAATCTTAAAACCCGGGTTCGATTCCCGGTAGCGCTACCAGACATTTCCATCCTCTTCATTCCAAGTGGCTTAGCCCGCCGCTCTCGCCCGCCGTACCACTTTGACACTACCTTTCGGCGTTTAGCGCGCCGATTGTTCCGCAAAGTGTCCCGGAAATTCAGTATTAGGCTTGCCATCGGACATGCCGAAGACAAATCCTGGTTCTTGAACGCGGTCAGCCACTCCCCAGCGCTCACCGCGGGCAATGAGCCAGGGACCGTCACCAAGTCGCGCTGTCCCCGTACCTTCACGCGGAGTACGGCGAACCCGCTTTCTTCATTGAAGAAGGTGACTCGCTCCACGAGTCCGGCGCTTCGGAGCCGAGAGTTTCATAATCGATGAGCGGTTTGTAGTCGCCGGCGATCGTCATCTCCTTCGCGAGCTTCTTCGGCGTACTCAGAGCGATTCGGGTGCCACAGCCATCTCTTTGGCTGGTCGAAATCGCCGCAGAAGATAATCTTCCGGAGCCGGTTTGTCCTTCATGCGAGCGAGCCGTCTCGGCGCCGTCTCCACATAAAACAGGGAAACAAAGCAGATGACGATGCCGGCAGCGCTCGCCATCCAGATGGGGGCGAAGAGGCCGAACTTGTCCGCCAGCAAACCTGCGATCGTTGGCATCAAAGCCGCACCCAGGAGCTCGCCTACCGCATTGGGCAGCCCCACGGCCGTCCCCGCAATCTCCGGGGGCACGGACTCGGCCGGCAGCGTGGCGAGGTACATCGGATAGATGCCTGCTCCAAACATTCCCCAAAAGAAGAACAGAGCGGTTAGGGCGGCGACCGAAGCACCCGGGGGTGTCAGGGCTACTGCAAGGCCGAAACAGGCGCTCAGAAACGCGGCCAGAATCACGGTTGCCTTGCGTCCCAAAACATCGGAGATGGCGCCCAACGAAATCTCTCCCAGGAACGCTCCCAGGCCGGACGCGGCGATGATCACTCCGACCGGTTGCATGCCCAAATGGTGCACCCGGGTGAGAAACAGCGAAGAAAACCCGGTAAAAATCCACAGCCACGCCATTACCGGAATGCTGTTGAAGGTAGACAGAATCACATTCTTATATTTGAGGACATCGACGAGCCGCACCTTCTGCTCGTGGACCTCTCCCTGCCTCGCCTGGTCCCCCATCTTGCGGGCTTTGATCGCTTTGGCCAGCGTAGGAGATTCACGCATCGTAATGGCCAACAGGAAGCTGATCAGCAGTCCCGGAATGGAAATGACAAAGAACACCGGTCGCCAGGAGCCAAACTTCTCCAGCAACCAAATCGCAACGGGGGGGCCGAGAAACAGGCCGATGAACAGAAAGGACCCGAGAAACATTCCCTGGTACATGGCTCGCCTGCGCGACGGCGCCTCTTCCGCAATGGTTGCGATCGCGGGAGCAACCGGCCCCCCTTCAAACAGTCCCAGTCCGCCTCGCACCAACAGCATCTGGCCGAGACCATGAACCAGGCCGGTAATCCAGGAGAAGACCGAAGCCAGGGCGGCGCAGGCGATAATCACGCGGCGCCGTCCGAACCGGTCTCCCAGCGCCGACCAGAGCAGCGCTCCGAAACCCCAGGCCAAGCCCGTAACGGAAACGACCATGCCGACATCGGTGTACGTCAACTTCATGTCCGCCTGAATCGCAGGCATGATGATGGACACGACGACCCGCTGGACCCCGACAAAACCCCACATCAGAGCTAAAAGGATCAGCAACTTTTGATAGTACTTCATTGTGAATCACTCCCCTGCGCCAGCACACTTGGCGCCAAGCTGTACCACCAAGTCGCCGACTTTGAAATTCCGGATGGCACCTGTGGTTGCTCTAATGCTGGTTATCCTCAATCCTGTCACTAAATATAGTCCAATACTGCCGGCCAATATAGTCGTTTGCTGCCGCCAGTTATACTCGAATCCTGCCACCGTAGATTTGATGTGTAGGAGCAACCTCATCCTGCCGGAGGCGGATTCAAATGTTGACTACTTTGTAATCTCCGCATAGGCGGTTACACACCCACGAACCACAAATCGAGCACTGCAGGTGCGTCATTTGCGGCGACAGATAACTTTCATTATGGGAGAAGTAAGCGTGCTCTAACGCTGCTCCGCACAATACTCCGAGGGCTGTCACGGGGAAAGCAATCAGCAACATGAGGGTCCACAATCACCACGGTGTTCCCACCAACTCAAGGAGCCACATCGCGTCCTTTCGCGGCCGTTGGGCGAAAGGCAGTGTCTTCCCAGTTCGGGAAATGGTAAAAGGGAGTCTGCTACTCCCGTATGGTCGGCAATGGAGAGATTGCAAAACCTGCCTGCGTCGGTGATGCAGCAACTGCGAGAGCTACGCCTTCAACGGACCTACTGGACCGTGAGTGTGGCCGTTCCTGTCTCTGTGATTGCGCCTGAGGTGCCGGTCACGGTAATGATGTAGGTCCCTGCCGTGGTGCCGGGATTTCCTCCGCCACTAACCCCTCCGCCACCTCCCCCTCCGCATGCCATTACGCCGCCCGTGATGGTGAGAAGCAGCGCAAGTATTCCGAGCATGCTCTGCCCTTTCCTTCTCCGTGCCGGTGCCCCAAAGAGCAGGATGCAAGCGAGAGCCGCACCGCCCGTTAACGACCAAAATTGCTTTCTGGTTTGGTTGAGAGCGGTCGTGGCTGCGGTGGTGCTCACGGTGAGAGTGGCTGTTTGCGCCATCGAGCCGCTGATCGTCACTGAGACTGGGATGTTGCAGGTCGCAGGGTCGCTGGCGGCCGTAGGGGTAATGGCGCAGCTCAAGCTGACCGTGCCGGTGAATCCGCCGGAGGGCGTCAAAGTGATTGTTGAGGCATTGCCGGTGGTCGCACCAGGTACGACAGTGACCGCTGTGCCACTGACTGTGAAGCTGGGAATGACTGCAGTCAATCCAATGGTGGCTGAGGTGCTCGTGCTGTAGCTGCTGTCTCCGGGATAACGCGCCTCGACTTGGTGCGTTCCGGTGCCCACGGGCGAGATGCCGCTTGCCGTCGCGGCCACCGTTTGCGTCAACTGCGTCGTCAGAACCGTTACAGTGTTACCAAGACTAATTGCTATGGCCAAGTCAGGTATGCCGTCCACGTTGAAGTCTCCCACCGCGACGGACACGGGACTGTTGTTTAATGGCTGACTCGGCATTGCGGTAAATGTTCCGTCCCCATTGCCCAGAAGAATGGTCGCTGATTCCAGGCCAAGGCTGGTATTTGTCACCGCCAGATCCACCTTGCCGTCGCCATTAAAGTCGCCTATGGCGATGGAGTAAGGTACATCGCCGGTTGTCAAGCTTGCCTTTGAAATAAATGTTCCGTCTCCATTCCCCTCGAGAATCGTCAGAGTGCTGCTGGCAAAGTTCGTCACGGCCATGTCCGCCTTGCCATCTCCGTTGAAGTCCGCCACAACAATGGAAACGGGAAAGAAACCCGTAACCGGACTAGCCGCCGGAGTAAATGTTCCGTCTCCGTTGCCCAGCAGAATCGTTACCTTGCCATTCGTTACGGTGCTGTTAGCGGTTGGAACGGTTGCTACGGCCAAATCCGGTATGCCATCCCCGTTGAAGTCCCCTACTGCGACGAACTCGGGATAGCCGCTCGTAACCAAGTTAGGCGCGGGGGTAAACGTTCCATCTCCATTACCCAGCAGAATGGTCACGGTGTCGTCACCCAGGTTCGTCACGGCCAAATCCGCCTTGCCGTCCCTGTTGAAGTCACCCACAGCAATAGACCATGGCTGTTTGCCTGTAGCTGGGCTAGCCGCAGGTGTGAACGTTCCGTCCCCGTTGCCCAGCAGAATGGTCACCGTGTCACTTGCTGCGTTCGCCACGGCCAAGTCCGGGATGCCATCTCCGTTAAAGTCCCCGACTGCCACAAATATGGGACCGCTGCCCGTCGCCGGGCTCGGGGCAGGCGTGAATGTACCGTCCCCGCTGCCCAGCAGAATGGTGACTGTGTTGCCCCAATTGTTCGCCACGGCCAGGTCAGGTATACCATCTCCGTTGAAGTCCCCCACCGCCACGGAGTACGGAAGAGAGCCCGTCGCGGGCGACGGGGAGTTCAACCAGTTCAGAGCTGTCTGCCCAGCGCCCAATGCCGCTGTTCCCAACACGGCGTTTGCATTGCTTGTGTCCAGGAAGGAGACGGTCCCGGTTGGTGACACTGCCCCTTGCCCCGTCGCTGTCGCGGTCAGAGCGTAATTGCCGGGAGCGCCGCTCTGTGCAATCGTGATCGCAGTAGGGTACGACGCAGTCACTGTCAATGCAGAAGGATTGGAGGAACTCGCTCCGTTGCTGGTTGTGCCCAGAAAAACTGCTTTGTAGCTGCGGCTGCCGATTCCTGGAATAAACTTCAGAACCGCCGTCCCTGCGCTTGTCAACTGCGCTGTGCCTAGAAGATGAATATCCTCGCAATGTGCGGCCGTGGCGTCGCAGAAATTCACCTGGCCAGTCGTCAGTGCCGTGGATCCGGTATTCACCGCCGCAGTGAGCGTCACCACCGTCCCCGCAGTAACCGAGGTGACTGGAACTCCGGCCGCCATCACCATAAGGGCCGTCGTGGTTGTCGCCGGCACGGTCCTGACAGTTACATCAAGGGCGGTTGTTGCGGTCAGTGAGCCGGAAGTTCCGGTGATAGTCACCGTGGCCGTTCCAAGATTGGCGGAACTGTTTGCGGTCAGCGTAAGGATGCTGGTTTCGGCAGTGGGATTCGTACTCCATGATGCGGTCACACCGCTCGGCAGGCCGGATGCTGCCAGGTTCACGCTACCGGAAAATCCATATTCAGGGGTTACAAAAACGGTGGACTTGCAGGAATCGCCTTGGATGATGGGCAGTCCGCTGGGCAAAGTCGAGAGCGTGAAGGTTGGTGCGTGAACAGTCAAAGCAACGATTGTGGATGCGGTCAGAGCACCTGAGGTTCCGGTGATCGTAACCGTAGCTGTTCCGGCCGTGGCAGAACTGCTCGCAATAAGCGTGAGCACACTGCTTCCGGTTGCAGGGTTCGCGCTCCAAGATGCGGTTACGCCGCTCGGCAGGCCAGAGACGGAGAGAGTTACACTCCCGGTGAATCCGCCTGCGTCTTTCACCGTGATGGTGGCTGTGTCGGAGCTACTTTGGTTGATCGACAGTGCGCTCGACGAAGCCACGATCCAGAAGCCCGGGACCTGTGGCCCCGCCAAAGCGTCGACCAGGTTCTGTCCGTTTGGGCTTCCCCATCCTGTCACCAGATCGTAGCCGGGAACTGCATAATATGTGTTCAGCACGCCGCAGCAATTGTCATTTCCGCTGGCGATATCGTGGAAATCGCTCGAGTAGCTGGAACCCTGACCGATTGCGTAGATGGCCGGATTGATGAAACCTGCGGTTGGATTGCCCGCGGCCACAGCTTGCTGATTCACCAGCGCCATGAAACCTGCCCAGCGCGGCGAGGCGGCGCTGGTGCCGCCATATAAACCACACGTACCCATATCACAGTTGTAGCTGTCGGTATCGGCTTCCACGGCCACGTCCGGCACATTGCGCATGGTTGTGGAGCCTCCGTTAGATGCATTGGCCACTCCTAGCTGCCAGCTCGGAATCGGGATGCCATCAGGACTGATGCCGCCTCCGCTAGCACACCACCCGGAGGGGCTGCTGCAGGGGTCATTCCACGCAGTTTCTGAAACCCATGGGCCACCCGCGCCATTCGTGGTCAAATCGGTTCCGCCGACTGCCGTTACATAATCGTCTTCCGCAGGATAGAAATACGGAGAGACTTGCGCATCGAATGCTCCCGAGTCTCCGGAGGCAACGAAAAGGCTCTGGCCCTGCGCGGCAAATTCTT
Source organism: uncultured Acidobacteriaceae bacterium (assembly GCA_963848805.1). GTDB lineage: Bacteria > Acidobacteriota > Terriglobia > Terriglobales > Acidobacteriaceae > Telmatobacter. The sequence continues at coordinate 54,406 of CAWKFD010000035.1, forward strand.
GGAAAATGAAATCGTCCGTCGAGGGGTCATCTGGGCTCCACGACCAGGAGACGCTCAGTTGATTGGCAATATTCTCCGTGGCCATGGCGTTGAGTATGTCTATATCTGAGGACCCGATGTAAACACGGACCTGGCTCAATCCGGGCGCCATGCCGATCGCTTGCACAATGTCCAGAACCTCCTCGGAATCATCGCTACTTGGCCCTCCGCTGGCACCGTCCAGCAGCACGTTGTTGATGGGGATGCTGTAGGTTGTTCCCCCGGCGGTGGGCGTGTAAGTCAATATGTAATTGCTTCCGCTTGTGCTCGATGTAGCAGTCCCGGCGAAGCTCGACACCACATCGCTGATTTGGTAACCGTCAGACTCCAGGAGTCCGACAGTCTGGCCGCTGCCGGTCAGAACAGTGCCGCCTGCAGGGACCGTGCTGGCGTAGTAAGCTGCCCGCATATCGCCGGCTAAATATGAACCGCCTGGTCCAGTGCCCTCCACCGCTGCGGTCGCTTGCGCCGCCGGCGCTTTCATTACCATGGCGTGTGGTATGGAGTAGTTGTTCAGACCTGCAACATGCGCCACCGGCACGCTCAGCGCGAGCGAGGGCTCGCGATCGGGCGAGAAAAATGTGCGGTTCTCGGTGGGATGCCGATAGCTGTTCATCCGCACTTTGAACGCTTTGTCGATATTTTCTACCGAGCCGTTTATGGGCACAATCAATCGATTCGCAGGTCTGCCGGTTACGGTAAAGCCGTTGGCCCGGGCGAAATCTACCACTGCCTGGTAATCCTCCGCGGTGGGGCCAAACTGTTCTGTGAATTGATCAACGCTAAGAAAATGGCGGTAATCGGGGCTGGATGGGTCATAGAGCCTACTCAACAGCCTGGTCAGTTTGCTTTGGTTGCGAAGCGGCAGCACGATGGAGAGATTCAGCCGTTGTGCAGGCGGCATTGGACCCACCAGCGCTGCTTGTCCGCTGGAGACCGCGGGCCGGAGATGATGCTGCAAAACCTGTTGCGACTGCTGCGCCTTACCGGAGACGGCGAACATCAAGAGAGCGGCGAGAACGAATAACTGAGAGAATATCCTGGCTTTCACGGACATGCCCCGTACTTTCTGATTCGATCTCCGGCATGTCTTCCCCATCTGATCATGGCGAAAGCTCGACCACTGCCAGTCTTAGGGCTTGGTTACTCACACGCGCGAAACCGCGTCGCGATAACTGTACTTCAGCTCTTCGATATGTCTTGTGTTGGTTGTCACATTGAAGTCGCAGTACTGCGCCTGGCAGAGGAGACGCTCGCGCCGCCGCAATGCCGTGGAGAGCTTCATGCCCTCGAAGGCGGAAGGTAACCGCTTGTTGCGTGGCTCGCTTACTAGCAGATGCAGGACGCCCCAACTGGAGCGCGATCTGCCCGAGTTGCTGGCCTTCTTCGCGTTTCCCAACACCTGTGGCGCAAGGTGCGCACCACCAACATCATCGAACGCTGCTTCGTCAACGTGCAGTCCGTGGACCGAATCATCTACTCCATCTTCCAGAGATTCAATCTGGAATGGAAAACCCGCACCCTCCGGCTATTTACACAAGCAGCTTGACGTCACCCCGGTTCGTCCTGCATTTGCGCCTTTTCCCCGGTGGGTGTAGAATTCGGCTCTCAGTAAAACCAAAGCGGGCGAAGCGTCGGCACAAAGCTAGTGTGGGTTCGGCTGACCAGGCGAGCGCACGCAAGGGATGCCGCTGCTGGGCTCAAGTCTCGGACGTTGCCAATCGCTCTGTTAGCCGCCCGCTCGGAGGCACGACATGAAAGTTCGAATGGGCGTTTTGGCTTTCCTGGTCTCCGCATCACTTTCGGCCGCGTCTATTGGTGCCAGCGCGCAGGCCACGTCCAATTTGGATAGTGAAAGCGTGCTCTACGACTTTTGCTCGCAGGGCGGCGTTTACTGTACTGACGGGATCCAGCCTTTTGCCGGCCTGATCGAAGACGTTTCTGGCAACCTCTACGGAACAACCCAAGGGGGAGGCAGCACCAATAGTTCCGGTTGTAATGGGGGTTCTTGCGGTTACGGCACGGTATTCACGCTTACACCGAGTGGCGGCGGATACATCAGGACGGCGCTTTATAACTTTTGTTCCCAACCCAATTGCATCGACGGCGCTAATCCTGCTGCTGGCCTGATCGAAGACGCTGCCGGCAACTTTTATGGGACGACCGTACTTGGCGGTATCAATGGCGGAGGCACGGTCTTCAAGCTTGCTCCGGATGGCAACGGTTACACCGAGAGCGTGCTGTACAGCTTCTGCTCTCAATCCCAGGGTAGCGCCGCCTGCACTGACGGCGTTAACCCCCAGGGTGGACTCCTCGAGGACTCGTCCGGCAACCTCTACGGCACGACCTGGTTGGGCGGCACCGGCGTTACTTTGGTCAATGGAGCTTATGGTTATGGCACGGTGTTCATGCTTGCGCCGAGCGGCAGCGGCTACAACTACACTGTGCTTTACAACTTTTGCCCCACCAATTCCAAAGGACTCTGTTTGGACGGCGCTGCCCCCCTTGGCGCTCTGATCGAAGACGCTTCCGGTGCCCTCTATGGAACGACCGCACTTGGCGGAGCTGGCACTCAAGGCACGGTCTTCAAGCTTTCGCCAAACAGCAGCGGCTATGCCGAGACCGTGCTGTACAGCTTTTGTTCGCAAGGCGGCGGCAACTGCACGGATGGTGCATATCCTTATGACGCCAGCTTAATCGAAGACGCTGCCGGTAACTTTTACGGAACGACATCCAATGGCGGCGTCAATACCTGTGATTCTCCCGGGTGCGGCACGGTGTTCAAGCTGGCGCCAAACGCCGACGGCAGCTACGCCGAGAGCGTGCTGCACAGCTTTAACTACACCGACGGCGCTGGTCCCGACGCGGGACTGATCGAAGACGCTTCCGGCAACCTCTACGGAACCACCTCAAATGGCGGTGGCGGACTTTCCTGGAGGGGTGATGGGGGTGGCAGCGGCACGGTTTTCGAGCTCGCGCCAAGCGGGGGCGGCTATACAGAGACCGTGCTGTACAATTTTTGCTCACAAGGGGGCGACGCATGCACCGACGGCGTTATGCCCATGGCGGGTGTGATTGAGGACGCGTTCGGCAATCTCTATGGAACCACCTGGGAGGGCGGTAGCGGCAATGATTGGGGTACGGTTTTCAAATTGCCCCCGCCTCCGCCTGGCTTCATGGTCTCGGCGAGCCCCACTTCGCTGACGATTACGGCCGGGCAGAGCGGGACGGCGACGTTAACGGTGACGCCGCAGAGCGGGTTCGACTCCCCGGTGAGTTTCGCGTGCTCAGGACTGCCAGCGAATGCAACATGCTCCTTCAATCCCTCGTTCGTGACACCTTCCGGCGTCGCGACGCCGACGCAGCTCACAATCGCGGTAAGCGCGCAGGCGGTTGTGGCTCGGCCCGCTTCGTGCCCATTCCTTCCGACGACCGGATTTGCGGTTGCGGTCTGCCTCTTTATTGGGAGACGCCGGCGCTTGTATGGCATCGCCCTGTTCATGCTGGCCATGGCTTGCGCCGGCTTGGTCTACGGATGCGGCGGGGGTGGCGCTGCCGACGGAGGCGGCGGGGGTGGGGGTGCCGGCGGAGGCGGCGGAGGGGGTGGCGGAGGCAGTTCGCCGCAGACCTACATGGTGACCGTGACGGCCACGGCCGGGACGATTA
>CAWKFD010000036.1:0-164097 GCA_963848805.1 uncultured Acidobacteriaceae bacterium
TTCCACCGCGCCGCCGGGAGCGGTGGGCACGCCCGCCGATTCGGCCTCTGCGCGAGCGCGCAGCTTGTCGCCAACGGCTTCAATCTGAGCCGCCGTCGGTCCGATGAAAATCACGCCTTCCTGTTCGCACATTCGCGCGAGCTCAGGCCTCTCTGACAGAAAACCGTATCCGGGGTGGATGGCATCTGCTTTCACGCTCAAGGCGGCCTGGACAATCGTATCGACTTTCAAATAGCTTTCGGCCGCTGGCCCCGCGCCGATGCAAATCGTACGGTCCGCCAGACGCGCGGGAAGTGAATCCAGATCCGCCTCGGACGCGGCGAGGACCGTCTCAATCCCGAGAGTGCGGCAGGTGCGAATCACGCGCATGGCGATTTCGCCGCGGTTAGCGATCAGGATGCGCCGAATAGCCATTTCTATGCTCCGGGCCGCACGCGCATCAACGTCTCGCTATATTCCACCAGTTCGCCATTTTCGGCCAATATCTCGGCCACTACGCCCTTCACTCCCGCACGCACTGAATTCATCAGCTTCATGACTTCAATGATCCCGATCACGGTATCTTCTTCGACTCGCGCTCCCACTTCAACGAATGGCGGTTCGCCGGGTTTTGGCGCCCGGTAAAACAAACCAAGCAGTGGAGACGCAACGTCCGCGAGACCGGGATCGGATGCCGGCTTGATCTTCTTGACCGCTGAGTTCACCACCTGCGGTAGAGATTCAGGCGCGGGATCGGGCGAGGGGGCGGAGGGTTGCGCGGCGGGCGCCGCAGTCGAGCCCCGCTCCAGGTGGAGCTTTACGCCGTTCATTTCGAGCGACAAACTGTCGAAGCTCGAGGACTCCAGCAGCCGCATGATTTCCTGCACATCTTTGGCCGTAAGCGTCACCCGCGCCCTCCGAATATTCTCATGACGTGCTGCATTGGGTGCTCCGCGGGCCTGGCGACCGGCGCGCTTTGCTTCGCGGACCATACTGTTTCTGGCCGGCTCTGCAGCAGCAAAATTCGCCCTGAGTGGTCGATGGCCCACTCTATATCCTGCGGCCTGCCGTAGTGACGCTCAATCTTTCGCGCCACGTCCCTGAGCGACAGAATTTCGGCGTCGCTCAGGCACGGCTCTCGGCGCATCTCCTCTGGAGTCTCAAATTCGCCCACTCCGCCGTTTGGCGCCGGCAGATGCCGGATGTGCTTGTCGTTGATTTCGCGGACAGAAATTTCCCCGGTGATTTTAGCCACCACGAACCGGTCGGGCGTCACCTCGCCGCTGACCACGGACGACCCGAGTCCCCACGCCGCTTCGATCGTCACCACCGAACGATCGCCGGTCTGCGGGCTGCGCGTGAACATCACGCCGGCTTTGCACGCGTCCACCATTCCCTGGATGACCACAGCCATGGCTACGCCACTCTCGGGAAGGCCGTGTTTGCGGCGATACGCAATCGAAGGAACAGAATAGAGACTAGCCCAGCAGGAGCGCACGTATTTCAGCGTCTCCTCCAGCCCGATCACCCACAGGTACGTGTCCTGCAGGCCGGCGAAGCTCGCGTCTGCCGCATCTTCGGTGGTGGCCGAGGAGCGCACAGCGAGCGGCAGATTGTTTCCCGGGCCGCACAGTTCGACAAGCGAAGCAAGAATTTGGGAATTCACTTCCTCAGGCAATAGCGCGTTTTCCAGCCGCTCGCGCAATTCTCGCGAAACGGCGGCGATTTTTTCCAGCTCTTGCGAGCCCAGCGCTTCCACCTTCGGCCGGATGGGATCTTCTTTCTCCAGAGCCGCGATGAAGCGCTCGAAGGCCGCTGTCCTCACGACGAAGCCGGGCGGCACCGGGATCTCCGCCCGAGTCAGCTCGCCCAACGACCCGCCCTTGCCGCCAACAGTGGGCCGATCCACCAATCCTATATCCGCGAACCACCCGATGATTTCCGAGGACTGCACCCCAACATCTCCTAAACGAGAATGGTTACCACTCCGCGGCCTCCATCGACGCGGATGCGCTGGCCATCCTTGATCTTCTGCGTTGCTGTTCCAGTGCCCACAACGGCCGGCAATCCATATTCGCGAGCCACAATTGCCGCGTGGCTCATCGAACCGCCGATATCCGAAACCGCCGCGGCGATTTTCTGGAATACCGGCGTCCAGCTCGGGTTCGTGACCTGGCAGACCAGAATGTCGCCATGATGCAAGCGGTCGATCTCCTCGGCGGATTTGACCACGCGAGCTACGCCTTCAACTATCCCATTCGACGCTGCCACGCCTTTAATTTCGTTCGAATTTGGCTGCGCCCCGGCCGACAACCACTTGTCTAGATTCTCGCGCGTGATGCCCCACAACATCACGATCGCGGGATCGTCGATTATGTCTGGAACAGGTCCGAGCGCGGGCGGCGTGTCCTGCTTCGCCCATTCCGCGATTGCGGCTTTGCGTTCCAGCACAACACCGGGCCAAACCGCCGGGCCGCGCGGCCGAGAGCCGTTCGACCACGCCGTCATCAGGTCGACGATGGCGGCCTCCAGCTCATAGTGGCTCAGCTGAAACACGTCATCGGCAGCCGGAAAGAATCCATACTGTGCCAGCAGCGCGCCGAACTCTCGAATCTTGTTGAAGAACAAGTTCGTGTACCAATGTTCGCAGTAGAACTTGTGTCCTTCCACGTAGGGAAACACGCGGTGCGCCAATTCGATCATCTGATCGTAAGCTGTGCGATCCTCTTCCGTTTCCAAAAACTCGCGATAATCGGCGATCAGCTTCTTGCGCTCATCCATTAGTTTTTCGGTTTGACGCTCCAGCCGTTCCCCATTTTTCGCGTTGGCGATGTAACCAGGCAGTGCGGCAAAGGGCATGGAAAGATCGTCGTTCCACGCGCGGTGGTAGTGATAGAAGCCGTCGCCCACGTTGATGTTGAACCAGGGATCGCGCAACACCTCCAGCTCCTTGAGCCACGCCTTGCCTTTCTCGCCCGATTGCTTCATTGAGGCGAGGATTTCATCCGGCGATCGTCCCTCCCTGAACTCGTTCTCCACTCCGAGATCGATCGCGCATCTTGCCAGCCGCCTCAACTCGTCATCCGGGCGGAAGATGTCCGCTTCCAGTCCTGCCACCATGCGCGCCACCGTCTGGTCGCTGATTTCCGGAAACGCTCTTTTGCAGAAATCGAAAAACGTCAGATAGGCGCCGTAGCCGAGCAGCAAAAACTCGAAATGGTATTGCCACATACGGAAATAGCCCTCGAGCGTTTTCTGGTACGTGTCGAGGAGGTAATGATTGGAAGCGATGCCGCGCCCGGCGTGCACGTGCTCGATCGGCTCGAAGTCCGGAAGCACCGGCTTGGGTAAACCCTCAGCTTCATGGATCAGCGCCATCATCTTCTTCTTCCATTGCGCAACCAGCTTTTCCCAGTTCGCGTAATAGTAAAAGGCGCGCTGCTGAAATTCCTTGGTGCGGCGCTCGATTTCGGCCGGATCGGTAACGCCGTTCCCGCCGATGTACACGCGGCCGTTGATGATGCGGCAGTCGATGCCAAGCGTCGTAGGCAGGCAGTGGATCCGCGTGTTCGCCGAACCCAGCGCCACGTACGCGGCCTCCGCAGTCACCATGTCGAAGACGCACATCGGCTCCGGAAAATGCATGGAGTTGTAGAACCAGAACCGCTGGTCGTCGTCCTTCGTGAACTGCATATAGTAGGGATATGCAGCTTGTGTCCGCTCCGTGCCCGGCACTACCGTTAGAGAACTAGGAACTGGAAAGCCCTTCATCGTCGCAGTCGAGTTCATAGCTGTCCTTCCCATACCCCATCCATTCTCACCCAAAAATTGGAACGCCCAGGGAAACTCTGCTCAAGCCGGCGCCTTGAAGGGGCACGCCTTCAGCCGTGCCGTAAATGTCACAGAGTCAACAGGGCTTTCCCTGGCAAGTCTCTTGAACGATTAGATGGCAATCCCAAAAAACGGAATACTCCCGCTCGACACGGATCGCCAATTAGATGGATGTCATGACAACAGGAAATTCCGGCTTCGTAGTGGATAAATGGCCTCTGCCTAGCTGGACGGCTGAAGGGGAACACTAGGCGCAAGAACGCGAAAGGCTACCGCTGGCAGCACGCTCAATTTTTGACTTGATCACGCATTTGAAAGCCTCAAGCGCCTGACAACAATCGAGTAGATACTCAATGATCGCAAAATGTCAAGAGACTCCGAGATCGGGCAGAGGTCGGGCCGCTGTTGAATTTGGCGCAACGCGGAAACTACGGATTACGCCATTCATCGGGCCTTCCGTGATTGGTATGCCGAGCCCGTCCGACATGGATCGCGGCGTTAGGCGCTATTTCCCGGCACTCAACCGATTGCCTCCGACTGAGTCGGCTCAACCGCGCTCGCGCGACCAGACCCGGGCCTACGCACTGCGTAGTCACCCTCGGGCCTGCGCTCGATGTAAATCTCCCTGTTCGCCATCTAGCGTCGCCTCCCGGTCAATGTTTCATCCGCTCCTAACTGCACCCGCTCGTTGACCCGCAACTCATGCAGCGGTAGCAACTGCCGTTGCGCACCATGATCGCCCCGCACACGTTGCAACTCGGCGCATCGCCCATGTCGTACATCTGGCGCATGGCGTCGGCTGCGTGATACAGGCCGCGGTCCTGCAGGCTGGGCATGTGCCCGGGGTCCGCCGCCTGCGTCTGCCGCGGCTGCGCCTCCGGCGCGATTCCACCGCCCGATGTCACCCCGCCTGCGTGTCCGCTCATCTGATTCAGCCGCTTGGCCACTTCCTCAGCCAGCCGCGCCAGGTGCTGCTGCGTCGCGGCCGGGTCGCTCTCGTCGGGATCGCTCTCAGGCAGCAGGCTCGGCGACGCCGGCAGTTGTGGCGCCCTCGGGGCCAGGCCGGCGAATAGCGTCAACTGCTCGCCGGAAAGGAAACGCAGATTGAGCCAGCGGAAGATGTAATCCATCAGGCTCTTGGCGTAGCCGATTTGTTCATTGCCCGTCCAGCCCGAAGGCTCGAAGCGCGTGTGCGCAAACTTCTCGCATAGCACTCTCAATTGCACGCCGTGCTGCAACGCAAGCGAGACCGAAGTGGCGAAGGCATCCATCAGGCCCGAGACCGTCGATCCCTCCTTGGCCATGCGAATGAAAATTTCGCCCGGCTGGCCGTTGGGATAGAGGCCCACGGTGATGTAGCCCTCGTGCCCGCCGATCGAGAACTTGTGCGTGACGGATGCGCGTTCCTGCTGCAGCCGGTGGCGCACCGCGCGCGGCGGCGCATTCAGGTCCTGCTCGTTTGTCTTGGCCTGCTCGCTGGCGGCCTGGAGCGACGGCGTAGCCGTCAGCACCTGTACAGCCGCGGTCCTGGCAATCTCCTCGAGCGCCTTCTGGAATGCCTGCGCGGCGCCGAGCATCTGCTTCGCGCTCACCTCCAGCTTGTCGGCCCCACGTGCTTCCAGCGTCTTCAGGTCGGCTTCGGCTGCCGGTTGCGAGGCGGCCAGATGGCTCAGCAGGCGGCTGCCCGCCGCATCCAGCGCCGAAGGCTCCTTCTTCGCGTCCATACTCGTATTCAGCGGCTGCGTGCCCTTCGATCCGTCACGGTAAATCGCCACAGCCTTGATGCCCTGGCGCCAACTCTCTGCGTAAGCTTCGGCCACCTCCTCGGCGCTGGCCTCGTGCGGCAGGTTCACGGTCTTCGAGATGGCGCCCGAAAGGAACGGCTGCACCGCCGCCATCATCTTGATGTGCCCCATGTAGTGGATGGATCGAGTACCCTTGGCCGGCTTGAAAGAGCAATCGAACACTGCCAGGTGCTCCGGCTGGATCCCCGGCGCGCCCTCGATAGTGCCCGTTGCGTCGATGTAGCTGACGATGGCGTTCACATCGTCCACGCTGTAGCCGAGCTTGAACAGCGCTGGTGCTACCGTCTGATTCACAATCTTGATCATGCCGCCGCCCACCAGCTTCTTGTACTTCACTAGCGCCAGGTCGGGCTCAATGCCGGTCGTGTCGCAGTCCATCATGAAGCCAATGGTGCCCGTGGGCGCCAGCACCGTAACCTGCGAGTTGCGGTAGCCGTGCCGCTCGCCGAATACCAGCGCCGCGTCCCAGCACTCGCGGCTGGCGTCGATCAGAGCATCGAGCTGCGGCACCGTAAACGGCTCGCCTTTTTGCCGCGACTTGCCGATGTTGTTCACCTCCGCGCGATGCATCCTGATTACGTCCAGAAACGGCTCGCGGTTGACGTAAAAACCGGGGCAAGCTCCGCCCTGGTGTTCAACCGATGCGGTCAGCGGCGTGGCCGAAGCCAGCGGCGGGCACTGCGCGGCAATCACCGCCGACTGCAGATACGCCTGCCCGCACATGATGGCGGTCATGGCGGCAGCCAGATCGCGGCCGGCTGCCGAATCGTAGGGCAGCCCGAACGACATCAGCAGCGCGCCCAGGTTGGCGTAACCCAGCCCCAGCGGCCGGTAGTCGTGCGAATTGCGCGCAATTGCCTCGGTCGGATAACCCGAATTGTCCACCAGAATCTCCATCGCCGTAATCATTACCGAGATGGCGTGCCGGTAGGCCGAAATGTCGAACGTTCCCGCCGGCGTCACAAACCGCATCAGATTCAGGCTCGACAGATTGCAGGCCGAGTTATCCAGGAACATGTACTCCGAGCAGGGGTTCGACGCGTTGATGCGCGCCGTGTTCTTCGACGTGTGCCACTTGTTGATAGTGGTGTCGAACTGCAAGCCCGGATCGCCGCACAGCCATGTGGACTCTGCGATCTTTTTCATGATGTCGCGCGCTTTGTATGTCGCCACCGGCACTCGACCCTTCACCGTATAGGTCGTAAAGTCGCCATCGCTCTCGTAGGCGCGCATAAACTCGTCACTGACCCGCACGGAATTGTTGGCATTCTGGAAGAAGATCGACGAGAACGCCTCGGAGTCCGGCCCCGATCCGTCATATCCCACTTTGATCAGCGCGAACGCCTTCGCTTCCTCTTTCGATTTGCACTCGATGAAGTCCACGATGTCGGGGTGGTCCACATTCAGGATCACCATCTTGGCCGCGCGGCGCGTCTTGCCGCCGCTCTTGATCACGCCGGCAAATGCGTCGAACCCCCTCATGAAGCTCAACGGCCCGCTCGCCTGTCCGCCGCCCGAAAGCAGCTCCATCGACCCGCGCAGCGACGACAAATTCGTCCCCGTTCCCGAACCCCACTTGAAAAGCATTCCCTCGGTTTTGGCAAGCGTCAGAATGGAGTCCAGCGAATCGTCCACCGCGTTGATGAAGCAGGCCGAGCACTGCGGGTTCCGGTAGCCTGAGGCCGTGTACTGCACGCCGCCCGTCACCGGATCCCAGTGCCAGTTTTGCCCGTCGGCCTCCGGCTCCAGCCGGTCGCAGCCCACGTTGAACCACACCGGCGAGTTGAACGCCGCCTTCTGCGTCAGCAGCAGGTGCGCCAGCTCGTCGTGGAAGATGGCCGCATCCACATCCGTGGCAAAGTAGCCGCGGGCCATGCCCCAGTCGCGGATGGTCTCCACCACGCGGCTCACCAGCTCGCGCACGCCGCTTTCGCGCGCCGGCGTGTCCATCTGCCCGTGCAGGTATTTCGAGGCCACGATATTGGTGGCCGTCATCGACCAGTCCGCCGGCACTTCCACGTCCTTCTGCTCGAAGATCGTGTTGCCCTTCGTGTCGGTAATCGAGGCGGTCCGCCGCTCCCATTCCAGCTCGTCGTACGGGGAAACGCCTTCTGTCGAAAATCGCCGGACAAAAGTCAGGCCCTGCTGGGTGCGCGCGGTGGCCTGGAAAGCAGCACTCGAAGTCTGTAGTTGAGCCTCGTTCATCTTAGGTCCCTCCATTGGGCAAAATCGGTCGAAATAAACCATCCATCCGGCGCCAATGCCGGCCAGAGACAGTAGCTTGCAACATCTTTGAAACGAACGTAATACGGGGTTAGAAAATGCCGCGTCTCAAATTGCTCTTGAGCGGCCCCCGGGGCGCTTCCGGCATCATCTCTGATTCCCTCCGCCCTTGAACTCCCCTGCCTGCCAGGCGTTCAAAAGAGCGCGCGAACTCTAGAATCGCTCGGTTTGCCCTGTTTCTCTTAACAGTCCGTTTACAGCCGCAGATGAAAAAATACCGCTGTCTGTGGTGCGTGTCAATAGAAAACCACAATATCTTGTATTTTGTTGTCGTTTCGGGCACCAGTTCTCTAAACCCGGGCATTTGCCTGTGGAAAGCCTCAAATAGCCTTGTGCGCCGCGGGTTTGCGCGGTCAATTTTGCACCGAAACCGAGGCAGACCCTGAAACCAGGCCAGGTCCCGGCCCAATTCCCGTACCACCGTCTAAGGGTAGCCCTTCGCCGGGCCCCTCACAAGGCACAGAACTGGTGCAGAATGCCGCTCCCGCTGTGCGAGTTGTGGACAATAGGGGCGAAGTTCGCGGTGGTCCAGTCACAGAAGATTGTCACAGAAGATTGTTGCCCCATCCTTTCCGCGGCTTCATCGCGGAAAGGGTGGGTGGAAGAGCTCACCGCGGCGAGCCGCCCTCTCCCGGAGGGAGAGCCGAAAATAGCCCACGGCGGGAGCCCTGGGAACCCAGCCGTTTTTATCGAAAGAGCAACGTACGCGGCGAAGCCGCGCTCGAACCGGTGACAACCGAGGTTAGCCGCCCCCAAAAGTTCTCGCCGCCATTTTGCAGATACGGCCCCGCGTGCGCTTGCACCCGGGGCCGCATGTTTTTGATCGCCGGAATCAGTTGCCTACTTTTACCTTCTCCTCGGCATCGTGCACCCCTTCGAGTACTAAGGGGCCTCGAGTTTCAATTCTCATTGCGTAGAACGATCTCCACACAAACGTCACCGATATCAGGAAGAATACGACGGCAAGCACGTGCGTGAGCAGCGGCTTGTCTGCACTGAGCGTTACCGCAAGCTCGACAGCAAGCAATCCGAACAGCGTCGTGAATTTGATAACTGGGTTCAAGGCCACCGACGAGGTGTCTTTGAACGGATCGCCGACGGTGTCTCCGACCACAGTGGCGTCGTGCAGAGGCGTGCCCTTCTGTTTCAGATCGACCTCTACAACCTTCTTCGCGTTGTCCCATGCGCCGCCGGCATTGGCCATAAAGATGGCCTGGTACAGGCCGAAGACCGCAATCGAGATCAGATAGCCGATAAAGAAGAACGGCTCAACGAACGCGAACGCAAGCGTGGCGAAGAAGATGGCGAGAAAGATGTTGAACATGCCCTTCTGCGCGTATTTGGTGCAGATCTCGACCACCCTCTTCGAGTCGGCCACCGACGCTTTCTCCACGCCTTCCAGTTTGATGTGCGCCTTGATGAACTCGACCGCGCGGTAAGCGCCGGTGGTGACCGCCTGCGTGGAAGCGCCTGTGAACCAGAAGATCATTGCCCCGCCGGTGATCAATCCCAGCATGAATGGCGCGTGCAAAAGCGAGAGGTTTTCTTTGCCATGGGTGAGACCGTCGGTGAGGGCCATGATGATGGAGAAAATCATCGTAGTGGCGCCGACCACGGCGGTGCCAATCAGCACCGGCTTTGCCGAGGCCTTGAAAGTGTTGCCGGCTCCATCGTTGGCTTCCAGCAGGTGCTTGGCGCGCTCAAACTTCACGTCGATGTTGAAGTTCTTCTTCAACTCGCCTTCGATCCCAGGGACATTTTCGATCAGCGACAGCTCATAGACAGATTGAGCATTGTCGGTAACCGGCCCGTAAGAATCCACGGCAATCGTGACTGGACCCATGCCCAGAAAGCCGAACGCCACCAGGCCAAACGCGAAGACGGCCGGAGCCAGCATCATTCCCGCCGGATCAATTTGCAAATCCGGTATGCCGGTCGAGAAGAAATAGCCGATGGACATGAGCGCGACCATGCACAATCCCAGCCAGTAGGCCGAGAAATTGCCGGCCACAAATCCCGACAGGATGCCGAGCGAAGCTCCGCCTTCGTTTGCCGATGTGACGACTTCTTTCACGTGGGCCGACTTGGTCGAAGTGAAAACCTTGACCAATTCCGGTATGATCGCGCCCGCCAGGGTGCCGCACGAGATGATGGAAGACAGCTTCCACCACAGCGTTCCGTCGCCCAGTGAAGGGATCATCAGGTACGAGACGATGTAGGTCAGCACGATGGAAACGATCGACGTGATCCAAACCAGCGAAGTCAGCGGCGTTTCGAAGTCCATCTCGTCGGCGTGAGCGTATTTGGCATGGGCGATGGCGCTATTGAGGAAGTACGCACCCGAACTGGAAACGAGCATGGCCACGCGCATCACAAAGATCCATACCAGCAGTTGCACCTGCGTGGTGGCGTTCGGCACGGCCAGCAGGATGAATGCGATCAGGGCCACGCCGGTCACGCCGTAGGTCTCGAAGCCATCGGCGCTGGGGCCCACGGAGTCGCCCGCGTTGTCACCCGTGCAGTCTGCAATCACGCCGGGGTTGCGCGCATCGTCTTCCTTGATCTTGAAGACGATCTTCATCAGGTCGGCGCCAATGTCGGCGATCTTGGTGAAGATGCCGCCGGCAATACGCAGCGCCGCCGCGCCCAGAGATTCGCCAATGGCGAAGCCAATAAAGCATGGGCCCGCATAATCGCCCGGGATAAACAAGAGGATGATGAGCATCATAAGAAGCTCAACGGAAATCAGCATCATGCCGACGCTCATGCCCGCCTTGAGCGGAATCGCATGCACGGGATACGGTTTGCCGCCCAATCCAGCGAACGCAGTCCGCGAATTCGCAAATGTGTTCACGCGAATTCCGAACCACGCCACCCCGTAACTGCCTGCCATGCCGATGAGGCTGAATCCCAAAATGATCGGCAGCGTAAGCCCGATCGGTTTTCCCGGCACCGGCGCCAGAACCCCGAAGTAGAGCGCCATAATGACCGCGATGAAAGCCCATAGGAGAAGAAGAAACTTGCCCTGCGTCACAAGATACGTTTTGCAGGTCTCATAGATCATCTCGGAGATTTCGCGCATGGTGTAATGAACCGGCAGGTTCTTCAACTGCACATAGATCGTCATGCCAAACAACAGGCCGCCAATGCAGAACAGCAATCCCCACATCAGCAGGGAATGCCCGTCTAGCCCAAGAAAATTCACCGTCGACAAATCTGGCACAACAAGGTTGGCTTCTCCTCCGCCACCGTGCGCCGGCTCAGCAAAGGCGAATGTCGGGGCGAGCAGGCCCAAAACGGCCGCGACGGTCTTATACTTGCGCTTGAAGAAAGCCATAATAGGTGAGCATGCGCTCACACTCAAAAAGAGAAATACCCAATACGCTGCAGTCACAAATCCTCCCGATTCAATAGTTTAATGCCAATTGGTTTTGATGCCGAATTACCAAGGACTCCGGTGCGGTCCTCGCCAAAACACGGTAGCGGGTCAGTTTGAATCCGCCTTGAAAGGGCAGAACTTCAGTTGTGCCGTAAATGCCACAAAATGTGTCGGGGCTTTAGCCCTGGAAACCTGATCTTCTTCAAACTGACCCACTACAAAAACACAGGGAAATACCTTCAGAAGGCTATCATCCGGAAACACGCGCTGTCGAGTGGCTACGGTCGCGGGTAGGGGGTCAGTCTGAGCGGGACGGGCTTTAGTTGGAGGGTACAGGCTGCAGCCCGTACATCAATTGCGTGGAAATCAACAAGCTTTCAGTTTCGGCGTGAGAACTTGCAAGAGGGGCTCCGCCTCGCAAAAAGCATCCCGGAGGGATTGCGCTGCCAAACCCCTTGCCCGGTCGCGGATCCACGGGCTTAAGGAAGCTTCTCATGCCATTCTGGGTTGAACACCACTCGCCTGAGAGAGCGTAAAGTACTCTTTAGAGAGGAATTCGAGCGCTCGTATGACGCCCGCAACGCTGCTTACGCCCCGCCAGGCGGCGGAAAAAATCGGCATTAGCTACGCGGCCCTCAAGCACTGGATTCTGGCCGGGCGCATTCATACCGTCAAGACGCCGGGTGGCCACCACCGCATTCCGCCGGATGAGTTGGAGAAATTCCTCCCTGCACCGCCCCGGCCCATCCCGGGGCCCGCATCAGCGGCCGCAACCAGTTGCGCGGAACAGTGGCCGAAATCGTCATCGACGGCCTGATGGCAAAGGTTGTTCTCTCCATCGGCGATCTGCGCGTTACCGCCATCATCACCGCCGACGCCGTGCGCGAACTAGCCCTCAAGCCCGGCGACTCAGCCGTCGCCCTCATTAAGGCCACTGAGGTCATGGTCATCCGCGTGTAATACAGTGCCGGATCTCAGGCCGGCCATACCAGCCGTTCCTTAATGCGATCAGGCCTGCCGGGCGGACGTTCCGAACTCTCTCGCTCCCGGGCTCTCTGCCCCCTCCCTCCCTTGCTCCCTGGCTCCCTGGCTTTACCACTCCGAGTCTCCTTGCTTCCTCGTTCCTTCCGCATCCTGTCAGAATCAGTGGGCTTTACGTGCTAAGATTTATCGGAGCGTGTCTTTTTCACGAGAATTGTGCGTTTTTGCGAGAATCGTCATTCTTCCAAGAATCGTTTGTTTTAAAGAAAAGGCGGAGTTCTCATTCAGGAGGAGTAAGTTGACCATCCCAAACTGTATTTTTCTGTCTGTCTTGTGCCTAGCCGCAACCCAACTCACCGCCCAAAACTCCGCACCCAATTCCCCTCCGGCAACTCCACACACACCCGACCCCTGCGCGAGCGGCCACGAGATCGCTGCCACCGATTGCGCGCTGACCTGGCACGGCATCACCGTGTACGGCGCCTATGACGTCGGCGCCGGCTGGGTCAGCCACGGCTTACCGCAAAGCCCGTATAACTATGAAGGCTCGTCTCTGGTGAACCGAAACGCCAGCAGCTCTCGATTCCTCGTCGAACCGGATAACCTGTCGCAAACGGGTTTCGGCGTCAGGGGCAAGATAGCGCTGCATGGCTGGCATGGCTTTTCCGCTGTGTTCAACGCTTCCACTGGCATCAATCCGCAGTCCGGCCAGCTTGCCAACGCCTCCCGCACCCAAATCGATGACAACGGCCTTGACCGGAGCGAGTATTCCATAGCCATCGACGGCGCGCGTGCGGGCCAACCCTTCAATGACGAATACTATGGCGGTTTATCGTCTGAGAATTTCGGCACGCTGACCTTCGGTCGTCAGCGCTCTCTCGGCACAGATGTGATGCTCCAATACGATCCGGCCAACGGCAGCTATGCCTTTTCTTACATCGGGTATAACGGCACCATGGCCGGCGGCGGCGACACCGAGGACACCCGCTGGGACGATGCCGTGAAGTATAAACATCATCTTTGGCCCGGCCCATTTCGGCGCGATGGGTAAATTCGCCGACGGTACTGCCGGGTGCTACTCGGCCGCCGCAGCCGCGGGAGACACCTGGACTGCCGACTCTTGCACGCCGCTAAAGCCGCACAACACCGCCTATGGATTCGACATCGGCGCGGGCAACAAAAGGTTCTCCGGCGATGTCGTCTACCAGCGTTACAGCGATGCGATCAGCGTATTGAACCCGTTGCTCGGGCCCACGAGTCTGAGTTCGCCTCTGTCCGCGGGCTATGAGTACAACACCGACAGCATCGATCAAACCTCCATCACCGGACCCAATGTGATCGATCCCCAAAACACCGTTTACGGCATCGTGACTGACAACAGAGCCATCATGGGCGCTGCCAAGTATACGGGGAAACAGATCAAGTTCTATCTCGGCTATGAATTCATCCGGCAGGCCAACCCAGACAACCCGTTGGGCGTCGGCGCCACTGACCAGGGCGGTTATCTCATGAGCGGCGTTGAAAACACCAACCTCGATTCGACCAAGCTCGTGAATATTTGGTGGACGGGCGGGAAATACTCATACGACAAAAAGAACGACATCACCCTCTCCTTCTATGAGCAGGTGCAGAACGACTTCCGTCGTCCGTCGACCTGCTCGACCAACCCCGCTATCGGGAACATGCGAGCGTCCTGCGCAGGCACCCTCAATGAGGGGTCGCTCTATGAGAATCATCACTTCACCAGGCGTTTCGACGGCTTTGCGGGAGTTGCATACTCCTGGGTGACCGGCGGTCTGGCCATCGCCATTCCTCACGGCCCCGGCGTTCCTTATCTCCACAAGAGCAACTGGGCTCCGACAATCGGCGGCCGCGTCACCTTCTGATCGTTTCCGCGCTACATGCGAAACGGCCCGGCCTCGTAAGCCGGGCTTTTGCATGGGGCCGATTGCAGCGCATGCCGTCCTCCCTCGCTCACCAGCTCCCCGAATCTAATCCACCGGAATGTCGATCTTATCGTCGGGCAGCGCGATCTTCAGGTTCTGACCGCCGGCGTCGCGCGCCTGTCCGCCCGGCAAAGGATGCAGCTTGAAAAGCACCAATTCATTCCTGTCCGGATCGTCGAAGGCCGTGAAGGTGGCCGCCTGTTCGAGCGAAAAATGCGTGTGCAGGTCGTCGAGCGAGCCGCGATCAATGTCGTTCCACGCGGCATACCAGCCCGGTTGGTACGCGGCCACCTTCGATGGCAGGTCTTCGGTGCCGAAGTCGTCGCACAGCGTGGGCAGGTGGGTCAATAGCGTGATCTCGTCGCCGCTGATCGACACTAGCAGCGGCTTGCCGTTGGGATGCATATCGATATATCGCGCTAACTGGCTGGCCGCATTCACCCACGTGTATTCCGGATGCGTGGCATAGCCGATCGTCCTTACGCCATGAACCCCCGCGGCGATCGCGGCAATCGTTATCGCCACCCAGCCCATTCTGCGCGTCCACGCCACCGTCTGGCCTTTCTGGACGAGCAGAGCTCGCACACCCAGCGCGACCACAAAAAAACAGAAGAACGCTGGGACGGCAAAGTAGCGTGGCTGGGGGTGGTTTTGCAGGGTCATAAAGAGCAGATACCCGGCAACGGCCCACAGCGATGCACCAAAGAGCGGATCGCGCCAGAGCCTTCGGCCCCATTCCGCCCGCCACGCGATGGCCGCGGCCAGCACCATCGCTCCGGCCAGTGGAATCAGGCTGTGATCAATCCACAGCAGCCCGTGAAACGACCACCAACAAGCTACCAAGGGCCAGGTTGTCCCCGTCGGCATCGGGTAGGCATTCGCAATGAGAAAGAAGTATTTGTAGTCGCCGAACAGGCCAAAACCTGCAATCATCGCCATCCACAGGCCATACGCGGCGGCAGCCGTCATCACCGCGGCCAACGCACAGCGCAACGCCAGCCTCCGCTTCTGCCCGAGCGGCAGCACCATCGACCACCCCACCGCAGGCGCCAGAAAGACAGCCGTAGTTTTGGTCAGCAACGTCAGCGCAAACAGCAGGCCGATCCCAACCGAAGCCAGCACCGGCCGCCGCATTGCAGGCAAACGCATCGCGAGGTTCAGCGCTCCTAGTGTCAGCACAGTCTGCAATGGCTCCAGAATGGCCAATCGGCTGAAGCAGTACAGGAACGGGCTGGTAACCAGCAGCGTCACGCCCAACAACGCCACCCACACCGGGGTCCCCGCGGACGGGTCTTTGTCCGCGGGGTGGGAGACCGGGGCCCCCGCGGATAGGTCTTCGTCCGCGGGGCGGAATTGTTCCCTCCTCGCCCGCAACAACATGTAACTCAGCGCCAGGTTGGCGAAAAAACACGCCACCGCCAACCCTCGCGCGGCTTCCACCGTCACCCCCGTAAAGAAAAACAGCACCCACTCTGCAAACGGCCACGTCGGAAGGGCCACGGCGGAATTGAAGTCCCCGGCCATATACCAGTTCCCGAACAGTTGGGCGCGAATTGCCGCACTCCCATACCAACCCTCGTCGGTATATTTGGCCCAATCGAATGTCCACGGCGACCCGTTGGGAAAATCGGCGCGCAGATGCCAGGCGTGCAGCACGGCGAAGCCCGCAATCGCAATCACCCACAATGCGTAGCCCCAGCGCCGCAACCCATCTGTCCGGTTCGTCAAGGTTCCCCTCTTGCCTATAGCATTTCTCGGATTGGTATCGAGCGAAGCCGCTGCTGCCTCGTGGATTTTTCCTCAAGCAAATCCACATTGCACGCCACTTTGTGACCCTCCAAGAATCCGAGAAATGCCATAAAACGCGCTCCCGCAGTTTGCCGGTGGAAGTGGCGATGGCGGACTGTTCCTGAAAACCTCAGGAGACAGGCAAAGCCAGATGGGAGGTCGCCTCGGCAGAGTTGCCCTCGAGCATACAATTCCCTTCCCCATCGCCCTTCCAGCAAAGTTCTTCCGTTCCCGTGTTCCCGCGTTCCTCGTTCCCTCGTTCCCTTGTTCCCTGCCCCATTCATGTTTTCACCCGCTGCGCCGATGAGACTTGTGTCGGTTCGGCCGCTAGCCACATCATCGGTTTACCGTCAAGCCACAGCTGCCGGAAGCACTCGCACCGCAGCAATCGGAAGCGGTGGCAGGGAATGGAACGAACGCGAGTACAGCTGTTCAGGCTCTGCCGCAGCCACGGAGGCGAGAGACGTTGAGATCCATGCAGAACTTCGTTCCATCCCATTCGCACTCCTCCGCCTCAGGACTGACGTTGGTGGAGTTGGAATCCCCATCCGCCACCTTCCAGGCCATCGGCCTCAGCGCGGCATGGCGCAAGCTGCTCGCGCAAGCTGATATGGCCGCTCCGCATATGCAAATAGCGGCCATCGAAGGCGAGTCGGGCAGCGGCAAGCAAACCCTGGCCCGTTATCTCTTCAGCCGGTCTCCGTTGGCCTCAACCAGCTTTCAGCGCCGCGATGCGCGTGAGTGGCTGGCCACCGACGGCGATCCCGTCACCCTCGCCGGCTTCACCTATCTCGATCGCGTTGATCTGCTCGCGCCTCCCGGCCAGGGTCTCTTGCTTGCCGTCCTCAAAACCCTCCAGGACCGTCCGCCCGGCCGCGCCGTCGTATTGGCCTCCTCACAAACCCCCCTGCGTCAGATGGCTGGCCAGGGACTTCTGCTCCCCGACCTCGCTTTTCGGCTCACCGCCATCCGTTTTGCCATCCCTCCGCTGCGCCTGCGCCGCGAAGACATTGCCCCGCTCGCTCAGTTCCTGCTCGAACGCATCTGCAGCCGCTACCAGCAGCGCCCTGTTGTTTTGGGGCCCGGCTCGCTGGCCCGGCTCCTGCAGCACAACTGGCCGGGTAATGTTCGTGAGCTCGCCAGCGTTCTGGAAACAGCACTGCTCGAGGCCGACAACGGCGTCATCCGCCCCATCGACCTCGCCCTGCCCGACGGCCTTTCACCCCGTTTCGACGCTGACTTCAGTGCGCGGCTCAGCGCAAGCGCCCAAGTCAATCCATGGGCCAACCCTGCCGCCGGACCCGGCGCTCTGCTTGACCCGCAGTCCGCCCTCCGCTCCGCCAACCTCGCTCTCGATGCCGTCATTCGCCAGCATGTGCAGTATGTGCTCGACCTCAACCACGGCAACAAGCTCCGCGCCGCCCGCCAGCTCGCCATCAGCCGCTCTACCCTATACCGCATCCTAGCCAACGAAGCCCTGCTGCCCAAGTAAGTTTGTCAGGTTCATTTGCGCGGCGAGTAAGTGGAGAAGTTGCCCGATCAGACGTTGCCGGCTCGAAATTGGCGCGCGCCTGATGCGCGCCTGTTGCTACTTCTTCGGATAGCCCACGGTCTGCGACAGCGTAATTTTTTGGTCGGGACGCAGTTTCATCACCTTGGCGAGCGCCTCACGGTCCACCATGCCGCGCACCACAACCGCGAGTCCTTCCGAGGCGCAAAACAGGTAGACGTTTTGCGCGATGAAGCCTGTGCCCGCGGCGGTGAAAAGGTCCCGATATTCTGCGGAGACTTTTCCCGCTTTGGCAAGGTCCGCGACGTAAATCAAATCCACCGGAGCATCTTTCACAAATGGCTGCATGCCGGTCATGCCGCGCACATCCCCGGCCACAACGGGATCCAGTTTGTTCCCTTTGGCATCGTAGATGTAAAGCCCATCCGCCATAGCGACGTACACATCGGTTTCCTGCCAATTTATGGCGGAGGGCGCCGTACGTTTTCCCTCGCCTGGACGATTGATGCCGAAAGCCGCCCAAAGCAGGTTCGAGAGCACCTGCGTGGGGAGCTTATCCGAGCTGAATTCGCGCGTGGAGTGCCGGTCTCTAAGCACCTGCATCAACGGCTTGCCACCGTCGGTCTGAGGAGCTGGAAGAATGAGAGGCTTAAGTTCTTGCCCAAGTGCGAAGCTCGCACAAAGGAACATCGCAATAGCAAGGAAGCGAACAGAAAATGACAAATGCGTTTTCATCGCAGACTCCTAATGAATAGTTGTTTACTCATTAGGCTAGCAGGTGCCCCAGGCGCGAGCTTGACGGTGGCGATGCAATCCCCAACCACCAGCCCGCCTTAGCGGGCACAAAATAAATCGCGATCGGTTTCATTTCTGCGCAGGCGCCGTCCGCAAAGCCAATGGGGGACTGGCTTGCGCGTCTAGCCGACTGGAACCACAGCCACAATGCCGCAGTTTGCCCTCGTCGCGCCTTGCAGCACTTGACCCACCGCAAATGGGTCGAAGGTGATGGTGTGCTGTGGCTGTACAGGCTCATTATTGGGCCCGCCTATAGTGATTTGGTTCTGCGTCAGCTCCTGGCCGCCGGCGCCGTATTGGATGCACTCCAGGGTCGCCGCTTGAATGGCCACGGTCGAGTTATTCGTCCATTGCCCATTTGAAATCTCCACGTCTCCATCCTCTACGGTTATCTGCCCGGTGAAGGACTGCATACGCACCAGTTGTGCGTTGGATCCCTGCCCCGGGCCGCCCGGCTGTTGCCCTGGATTGAATCCCGGCTGCTGCCCTACCGGCTGCTGCCCTGTCGGCTGCCGCCCTGGAACGACCGGCTGCTGTCCAGGCGCTACCGGCTGGTTTTGCGCCGGCTGGTTCTGCGGTGTATTCCCGGGCATCTGGCCCTTTGGCTGCATATAGTGCGTGTAGTAGTAGTACCCTCCCGCAGCAACGATGATGATCCCCAGCCACATCATCCCGCTCTTTTTCGCGGGGGCCTGCGGCGGCATCGCCACCGACATGGGAATCTGCGCGGGCGCCACATAGGGCATATGGGAGGACGCAGCCATCGAAGGCGCCCCAACCGGAACCGCACCCGGCGCGCCGCCCGCCCTCGCCGTCTGGTCGGCTCCGCACTTTGAGCAAAAGCGTTCGCCTTCCCCTAACTGCACGCCGCAACTTGTGCAGAATGCCATACGTTCTCAGCCTCCTCGCATTGTCGATTTCAATTCAACTCGGAATTGCCACCCCGGCTGGCGCCTGTACCGGCTGCCTCATCGATCCCAGTCCCATCGTCGATTCCACGTGGTCCAATGTGCTCTGCAATTGGGCTTTCTGCATGTCCCTCACCTGGTGCAGGCCCTGCTGAATCATGGTGAACAACACGTACCACCCCACCACGGACGCGATGCCCATGAGGAAGTAATCCGGAATGACACCGATATGCGGGAAAATGACTCCTGCGTCCCAAACCGTGTGCAGGAGCACGGGAATGATGAACGCCTTCAGAAACCGCCCATCCAGCAGCATGCTCACGCTTGCCTGTCTGTCCCCTTTCACCCGCCAGAACGCGCCGGCAGTGATCGCCGTCCACGGAATGTGACAGAACGGGGACAGTATCCCGCGAAAGTTCAGCGCAGCAAGCACGGGTTTCAGCACGCCCGTCAGGACGTCCGCCAACCCCAGATTCGGATTTGCGGTGGCAAGCTGTTTGAGCCCGCCACCGACCAGGAACTGCAAAACGGAGTCCAGCCCGTAGCCGAGAGTCTCAGAGCACGCATACCCTGCCCCCACTGCCGCCCCAAACAGGATTCCGTTCAGTTGGTACGGGTACCGCGCGCCGCGCGCAGTGTACGTCACAATGATCACCGCCAGCAGCTTCGAGGTCTCCTCCACTACGCCTGGCATATTACCGAAAATCGGAATTAAGTACCACAGCGTAATCATCACCACCGAGATTCCGCCGCCGACGACAAACACCTCCAACACCTTGGCAATCGAAATATTTCGTGGCGTGTTCATCTCCCAGATGAGCATCAGCGTCGCCACTGGCGCCGCAAACGTTGCCAGCACAATGATCGTCACCATTACCTTTTCATTCAGGGTGTACATGAACAGCGCGTAAGTTACCGCATAGGCGATGACCAAGGCCGCCAGCACGCGGAAGAACATCCACGGCTTGGGCCAGTTCGTGTTTACCAGTTCAAGCGGCGGCGTCGTCCGCGACGAGCCCGCTGCCATGTAGTCTTCCATAACATCCGGACCTTGCCTCTTGAACGTCTCCTTGAAAAGCTCTCCCAGGCTGAATCCCTCCAGCTTGTCCGTTGAGGCCAGATTCCGGATCCTCGCCCGCAGGCCGTCCATCATCCCCTCATGCGGGCGCCCGGCTCCCGGTGCGGGAACGTAATACACCTGTTGCGGCCCGCCCGGGTACGCCTGGTACAACATTGCAACCATCCCCGGCGGCGGCCCTTGCGGAGGCGCTTGTCCGTACTGCGGGGGTGCCTGCCCGTACTGCGGAGGCGCCTGCACGTACGCCGGCGCCTGCGGAGCGGCATACGCTGCTGGCGCGGCGGGGCCGGCCGCAACGCTCTGCGCGGCACCAGCGCTTCCTGTTGGGGTGCCGCAACGTTTGCAGAATTTGTCCTCGGGTGTGCTCTGGGTTCCACAGCGTGCACAAAACATGGGGAATCTCCGATCCTGGAAAGGTCCGGGGGATGTTATGCAAATTAGCACTTCTCTGTCCGTGAAGTAAAGTCAAAATCCAAGAACCGTTTAGCCGCTTGTGTAGTGCGACGCTGCTTTGGACGGATATCGCTGGGCCAGGCATCCCAGGGGTTAACCGGCACGGCGTAGGGACGCTTATCCATTGGTAATGTTTATGGCCCAAAATGGTTATCGCAACTCTGTGAATCTCGTGGAATCCTAATCCAATGAGGCTCGTCACGCCCAGGATGCCGGCTCGAGGGCCGAAGGCAAAGGTGCGCAAGCCGCCCGCCTGGGTGCGTAAGTCGCCCGCCTGCACGGCGGCACGCCTGAACGCTTTGATCGAGAGCACCCGGGACATGATCTGGTCGGTCGACCTCAAATACCGGCTGGTCACTTTCAACAAAGCCGTTTCGGACCAATTCAAGTACAACCACGGAATCAAGGTAAAGGCGGGAATGCGGGTGGCCGATCTGCTCGCGCCTGAAAGGGCCGCGCTCTGGCCTCCTTTGTTTGAGCGCGCTCTCAAAGAAGGCCCGTTCCAAACCGAGTACCGCATGGCCGACGGACGATATCTTGAGTTGGAGCTCAATCCCATCGTCGAGAACGGAAAAAAGACCGGAGTCTGGGTCTTTTCGAAAGACATCACCGAGCGAAGAGCCTCCCAGCAGAGCCTGGCAAGCACCATCGAGGCTCTCAGAGCCACTGAAGAGCGCTACCATGCCGCTTTCGAGACATGCACCGACTCCATCACCATCAGCCGCATGAGCGATGGAATGTTTCTCGATGTCAACAAGGTATTTCTCGAATTCTTTGGATATTCGCGCGAAGAAGTCGTCGGTCGAACTGTGATGGAACTGGGCATTTGGCCCGAACCCCACGAGCGCGAGGTTCTGTTGGAAGCCGTGCGCCGCGAGGGCAAATGCCGGGACCTCGAAGTTCATACCAGATTGAAGAACGGAGAGATCATCTGGACCCTCCTTTCGGCAACAACCATTAAACTGGACGGCACAACCTGTCTGCTGAGCGTAGGTCGGGATATCACCGAGCAAAAGGCCGCTCAGCAGAGCCTGGCCGTTGCCACCGAGGCCCTCAGGGCCAGCGAGGCACGCTATCACGCCGCTTTCCAGACCAGCACCGACCCCATCACCATCAGCCGCATGAGCGACGGAGTTTTTCTCGATGCCAACAACGCGTTCCTCAACCAGTTTGGGTATTCGCGCAAAGAAGAAGTCGTAGGCCGAACCACGCTGGAGCTGGGTATATGGGCTGAACCTCGCGATTTCGAGATGCTGGCGGAAATCGTGCGCCGCGAGGGCAAGTGCCGGAACCTCGAAGTTCAAGGCAGGCTGAAGAACGGAGAGATCATCTGGACCCTCCTTTCGGCAACAACCTTTGAACTGGATGGGACAACCTGCGTGCTGGGCGCGTCGAAGGATATCACAGAGCGTAAGCGGGCTGAGAAAGAGCTGGCCGAGTATCAGGGGAAGCTGGCGGCAGCATTGGCCAGCATGACGGACTCGGTGTGTGTTACCGATGCATCCGGCGAAGCCATCAATTACAACGACGCCTTTGCGACGTTCCACAGGTTCAAGAGCAAGGCCGAGTGTCCTACGAGTCTCTCAGGCATGCGGGAGCGTGTTGAGGCGCTCACACCAGATGGCAAAGTGGTCCCGCCGGACGAGCGGGCAGCTTCCAGAGCGCTCCGCGGCGAGACGGCCGCGAACGTCGAATACAACATGCGTCGTAGAGATACGGGAGAAACCTGGATAGGAAGTTTCAGCTTCAGCCCAATCCGCAGCAGCGATGGCTCCATCGTCGGCGCCGTGATAGTGGCCCGCGACATCACCCAGCAGAAGGCTGCGCAAGAAGCTCTCCAGAGAGCCGAAGAAAGGTTTCGCGAGATCTTTACGTCCGCGCCGGAAGGCATTTTTCAAGCCTCTCCGGCGGGAAAAGTCCTGGCCGTCAACCCGGCCGGCGCCATCATGCTGGGTTATTCCCCGTTCGAGGATACGGCTTCGGTCGTCCCCGACCTCGCCCATAACATTTGGCTCGACCCACGCGAGTGCGCCCGCTTCAGGGAAGGTTTGGAGAAGCATGGCGAGATCCAGGGCTTCTCCTGCCAGGTCAAGTGCAAGGATGGAGCCATTAAATGGGTCTCAATCAGCGCCCGCAAGATCTGTGGCGCCGATGGAAATACGCTCTACTACCAGGGATTTATCGAAGACCTCACCTCGCGCATGGCCGCCGAGGATGCCCGCCGCAAAGCCGAACAGCGGTTCCGCGAAATCTTTGAGGACGCGCCCGAAGGCATCCAGCAGTCAACCCCGGAAGGAAGAATCCTCGCGTTGAATCCGGCGGCGGCGAAGATGCTGGGGTACGAATCCACGGATGAAGCAGCCGCTGCAATTCAGGATGCAGCCCACGACCTCTGGGTATGCCCCGAGGAGCGCACACGATTCGTGACGCACATCGAGCAGCACGGAACTGTTCATGACTTCCAGTGCCAGTTGAAGCGCAAAGATGGCAGGCCAATATGGATTTCCACCACCGCAAAAAAAATCGCCGGGCCCGATGGAAAGACCATTTGCTATCAGGACTTCAGCCAGGACATCACGGAACAGAAACGCCTTGAAGCCGCTCTCAAGGCCAACTCCCGCGAACTGCAACTGCTCAGTGAAATCAACAACACCCTGGTGCGCGCAAAAACCGAGAAGGATCTACTCAGAAACTGCTGCCGCATCATGGTTGAGGTCGGCGGCTACCGCACAGCCTGGGTCGGCTTCGCCGGCGAGGGCCCGGATAAGCCCATCGTCACCATAGCCGATTACGGCTTTGCGGAGGGTTTTCTCGAAGGTATCAATCTCACCTGGGCCGAAAACGGGCACGAAGACGGGCCGGTTGGCCGGTCTTTGCGAACGGGTGAGGTTCAAGTCGAAGAGGAAATCTGCGCCGATCCTCTCGTGCATTCCTGGCGCACTGACTCCGTAAAGCACGGTTACCGCATGGCCATCGCGCTCCCGTTCCGCCTTACAGATGGCGCCATCGCCAGCCTTGCGGTCTTTGGCGATAGGCCCGGCATCCGCACCGGCTCAGAACGCAGATTGATGGAGCAGATCGCTTCGGACCTCGCCTACGGAATCGCCAATCAGCGTGCGGAGATTGCCAAGAGCCGCCACCAGGAAGACCTTCGCGCCGCTCTCGAGCAGACCATCCACGTCATCGCGGAAACCGTGGACCAGCGCGACCCCTACACCGCCGGTCACGAACGCAGAGTCGCCGATCTCTGCGTGCGCATTGCGCAAAAGCTCGGCCTGTCCGACGACCGCACCCACGGCCTCCATCTCGCCGCCAGCATTCACGACCTCGGCAAAATCGGCATCCCTGCCGAAATTCTCTCCAAGCCCGGCCTGCTCACGCGCACGCAATACAATCTGCTCAAGGAGCATGCGCAGCTCGGCTACGACATTCTGAAAAATGTCGCCTTTCCCTGGCCGATTGCCGACATGGTCGTACAACACCACGAGCGCCTCGACGGCTCCGGCTATCCGCAGGGGCTCAAGGCGGACGCCCTCTCTCTTGAGTCGCGCATTCTTGCGCTCGCAGACGTGGTCGAGGCCATGAGCTCGCACCGTCCCTATCGCGCGGCGCAGGGAATCGATGTTGCCCTCGATGAAATCATTGCCCAGCGCGGCAAGCTCTTTGACTCTGAAGTCGTCGATGCATGCGTCCGCATCTTCCGCGAAGATGGATACTCGTTCCCCGCGCAAGCATGCTGACCCTTCCCGGAAGAGTGCGCGATCACTTCAACCCGCAAAAACGCGGGAATCATGTCGGAAATGTAGAAAAAACGGCCGTTTTAGGGCCGCAAAGCCCTTTTAGACACACTTTCGAGAAATTACTCGGTGCCACTTGCCCTTATCCGCAACTTTTCTCGGTTCTAACCGCGAATTGTTCCCAACTATTCTCGGTATTTGTCTCGAAGAATCGCACCCTCTCAAGCGAACATTTGCGGGGCAAGTGCAACCACCTGAGCGAACATTTGGCCGGTCCCCCGCACCCTCGAAACGAACATTTGCGCTGATTCTAAATAAGTTAACCTGGTTGGGGAACGCGAAAGGATGGGGCAACGCGGGTTTGGCATTTCCGGGGACTGAAGTCTCTGGCTCCCTCCGAATCCCGTGATTTGCTGCCGCTGTATTAAAGATTTTCGAGCGGCGGGGCAAAGCGCGCGCCGTACCAGAGAATGCCACTCGCGAACACCAGCGAAACCAGCGTCGCGCCCAGACCGATGCTCAGGGTCGAGCGGTCGCTGATGGCGCCGATAATCTGCGGCGAGAAGGTGTCGCCGAATGCGTGAATGCAGAAAAGGTTGACCGAAATGGCCGTAGCGCGGACTGCGCCGTTTACGGAGTTCACAATCGCGGCGTTCAGCGGGCCGGTATTGAGAAAAATGCAGAACTCAGCCAGGAATAGCGCCGGGATAGTGAATGCGCGAGGGCCAAAGAAAACCAGGACGCCGAACGGAATGGTGAGAACGACGCTCCAGAACGAGAGCAGGTAGAGTGCGCGGTGGTCGGTGCGCAGCCAGCGGTGTGCGATCCAGCCGCCGGTAACGGTGCCGGCAATGCCGTCGATCACGGTAATGGCGCTGACCACCAGGCTGGCGTCAGCTACGGAGAGCCCGTTGGCGCGGTGCAGAAACGTGGGCACCCAGGCCGAGATTCCTCCCAAAGCGAAGGTGATCTCAGCCAAGCCGAACGTCGACGCGAGAAAAGCGGGATTCCTGAGGAGCTTGACGAATTGTCCTGCGAATTCCCGAAGGGAAGGCCAGGAGATTGTCCGCGCTTTGGTTGGGCCGCCGCGATCGCAGGCGCCGCGTTCCGGCTCGCGGCCCCAGAACCCATACAGCACGGCAACCAGCAGACCGGGAATCGCGCAAATCATGAATGGCCTGCGCCAGCCCCACAGGCTGCCCATTTCTCCGCCGGCCAGATAGCCCAGCGCAGCGCCCACCGGAATGGCTACATAAAAAATGGAAAGAATGCGGTTGCGTTCGCGCTCGGGGTAGAAATCCGCCAGCACGGCGGGAGCAAAGATGCCGAAGGTGGCCTCGCCCACGCCTACCATCGCACGCCTGAAGTAGAGGCTCCAGTAGCTCTCGGCAAAGGCGGAGCCGAGCGTGGCCACGCTCCACAATACCGCGCCCGTGATGATGAGCGGCTTGCGCCGGAACCAGTCGCCCAGCCAGCCGCTGGTCGGCGCAGCAAACATGTAGAAGAAGAACAACGCCGTGGTCAGCGCGCCCATCTGCTGGTCTGTGGCGTGGAACTCGCGCTGGATGAGAGGCTGCGCCCCAGGGAGAATGTAGCGGTCGATGTAGTTCAGCAGGTTAAGAGCGAGGAGCAGTAGAAACGTGCCCAGGGCGGGGTTGGTGCGGGGACGCAGGCGCTTGAGCAGGTTTGGCAAAAGAATTCAATCCCGTGGCCGGCGGTAAAAAACCAAGGACACCAACAGATATAACACCGAGCCTTGAGAAGCCCAAGAACCCGTTGGACGCGATGGCCAAGAACGAAGGCCTGTTGAGCAAGCGGGTATGGTGCGCGATGCGGCGCCAGCAGATCGAGGAGCTGCCGGTGTCGGGCTGGAACGTGGAGCGACGCAAGGATCTGCTTTTCTTGCTGGAGGAGTTGAACAAGCGGATTCAGCCGTTGGACGAAGCGGTGCTGAAGGCCGCCGAGGAAAACCCGGAAGCTCGCCGCCTGATGACCCATCCCGGAGTAGGGCCGGTGGTTTCTCTGTTCTACGTGCTGACCATCGGCGATGGGCAGCGGTTTCCGCGGGGCAAGCAGGTGGCCAGCTATCTTGGTCTGATTCCGGCTGAGGAGTCCAGTTCGGACAAGCGCCGCCTGGGGCACATCAGCAAGCAGGGCAATACGCTCGTGCGCTGGCTGTTGGTGGAGGCCGCCAGCAAGGCTCAGCAGTACGATGCGAGCTGGCATAGGCAGTATGTGCGGCTGTCGATGAAAGAACCAGAGATTCGACCCAATCCAATTGTGGGTGTGGGGAGACCGGTGTCAAGGGTCAAGATGAACCCAAAGTACGCGCCCTTGACACCGGCCTCCCCACGCCGACGCTTCCCTAGGCATTTTTTACGGCCAAGGGCCATAAAAAATGCCTTGACTAAGCCGACGCTGTCATACATGGGCTACTGTCGGCGCTCTCTCCGGGAGCGAAGAGCGGCGATATACCGCGCGGTTTTTCATCCACCCCTCGAATCCGCGATTGCGGCCGCGATTTACACAGAGGGCAAAAAGGACAATTTCGCGCGATACTGGGTGCATGGCAACTACGACCTATCAAGGCCTCGACGTCCTCTATTCCCGCCAACGGATCGCCGAACGCGTGGCCGAGATGGGCGCCGAGATCACGCGTGACCTGAACGGAGAGAAGCTTGTCATGGTGGGCGTGCTGAAGGGCGCGGCGTTCTTTCTGGTCGACCTTTCGCGCGCCATCCAGGCCGACGCCACCTTCGACTTTGTGGCGACGTCGAGCTATGGCCACGGGCAACGGTCCTCCGGCGCGGTCAAGCTCATCAAGGATCTCGACCAGCCCATCGAGGGCAAGAATGTGCTGATCGTCGAGGACATTCTCGACACAGGGCTCACCCTGGCCTACCTGCGCAAGCTCTTCCTGGCGCAGCATCCCAGGTCGCTGCGCATCGCCGCGCTGCTGGATAAGCCCTCGCGCCGCATTGAAAAGATCGATGCCGACTACGTAGGCTTCTCGATACCTAACCTGTTTGTCATCGGCTACGGCATGGATTACGGCGAGCGCTACCGCAACCTGCCTGACATCTGCATCATGACGTCTGCCCATCCCGAATAGAACATTAATTTTTGCGAGCCGCCCCTCGATCTTGCCGCCTGACAGCGCGTTTCCGCATCTATTCACTTGGCTCCGCGTTCGATGACGCCATATACTCACTTGCCGGAGACCCCAATCGGAGTTTCTGTGAAGCAGTTGCCTGGTAGAGCGGCAGCCGGAGCATGCAAGGAGCGCCTCATGGCTCGAAAAGTTCCGGTCGAGAATTCTGACCTGGAATTCGATTACGGGACATTCGATTCGGCCGGATTCACCGCCAAAACCCTGGCAAACCGGCAATCTCTGGCCGCCGTCATCGACCACACCCTGCTGAACCCCGAGGCCACGCGCCGGCAGGTGGAACGGCTCTCGGAAGAGGCCGTTTGCTACCGGTTTGCCTGCGCCATCGTGAACCCTATGTGGGCGTCTACAGCGGTCAGTGCGCTTGCCGGCACCGGGATTCCCGTCGGGGTCCCCATTGGCTTTCCGCTCGGCGCGTCGCTGACCTCCACGCTGCGCCAGGAAGCCGCCGCGCTGATCCGCCTGGGCGCGCGCGAGCTCGAAATGGCATTGCCCGTCGGCCAGCTCAAGAGCAGCAACTTCCAGGGCGTTCAGAACACGATCCACGCTGTCGCGAAAGTGGCCCATGGCCATGGCGCCCTTCTCAAGGTGATTCTGGAAACCTGCCTGCTGAACGTGGAAGAAAAGCTACGCGCCTCGGAAATCGCCATCCAGGCCGGGGCGGACTTCATCAAGACCTCGACCGGCTTCTCGACGGGCGGCGCGACCCCTGCCGATGTGGCTCTTTTGCGCGGCGTGGCGGGCGCCCGCTGCGGAGTCAAGGCCTCTGGCGGCATTTGCACTCTGGCGGCCGTGCGCGCCCTGCTCGAAGCCGGCGCCAACCGCATCGGCTCGACGGCCTCAGTGGCGATTGTGCGCGAGCTCGGAGCCGAGTGAGAGAGACAGCTTGCGGTTTCTGGTGCGGTGACCGTGTGAATTTGCTTTTCCAGGTTTCAGAATCGAGGACCTGAGCACCCAGGATGCGGTGATACTCCCGCAATGCCTCGCCGCTCGTTCTCGGCGTGTTGTCGCGCTCTGGATGGGATGAATTCTTAGAGGCAACCGCAGATCTTTCGCTGCGCTCAAGATGACAGCTCAAGAAGATGATGTCACGAACCGGTGAAGCGTCACTCATAGTTCATTAGCCGGAACCCAGTTGCCGTGCACCTGCACGCGCAGGCGGAACGGGACTTTGATGCGCGCGATGGCACCTTTTTCGATGTTGCCGGCTTCGACGATTGCGACTTCGGAGAGTTGCTGGTCATGCATATCGCAGACGAAGGCGAGATAGCCTTCGTGGCCGGGTCGTTGGGAGGGGATGTGGACATGCTCCTGGACCGTGACCGTGGGGCCGAGCCCCAGCGTGGTGTACTTGCCGGTCTTCACTTCCATGCGGAGGATGGTGTTGAAACCCGCGCCTACGGGGCCAGCGACCAACGGCGGACCATTTTTCGGGGCATTGTTGGGATCGAACGATTGGTAGTAGCCGATGTCGAAATCGGTCATCTGGTCCTTGAGCGCGGTGCGCGGCATGTCGCCGGAGGGGCCGATGACGGTCTCTTCCCAGGTGTCGCCGGGCTTGGATAGATCGAAGGTCCAGCGCACGAATCCGATGGCGGCCTGATCGGGCCGCAGGTTGATCCCCGAGGCCTTCAGCATGAACGGGAACGGCGGCACTTTACTGAGGCCGAAATACATGTGCACGCGATTGCCTTCGCTGTACGCGTTCATAAAGTGGAAGGACGATCGCGCGGGGCCGCGAAACCAGCGCATGTGCCTGGCGTGCGCGTCGCGCGGCAGAATGCCGACCCAGGATTCCTTGTCCTGCTCAAAAACCCAGTGATGACCGCCCTGCTTGATGCGATTTAGATCGGCGGTGATGGGGAAGACGGGGAAGATGACGTGCTCCCGCGTGACGGCGAAATCGTGCATGAGCGCGACGTAGGGTGCTTCGAACCACTCTTCACGGACCAGGTTGCCTTTCTTGTCGGCGACGCAAAACGCGACGTCTTTGGTCACCAGGCCGCCGGCTTCGTAGCCGAAGAAATAGAGATCGCCGGTGTCGGGCGCCAGCCGCGTGTGCGCGGTCATGGTCTGGCTTTTGAGCTTGCCGTCGTAATCGAATTCGCCGATGGTTTCGAGCGTATGGGGATCCAGTTCCATTGCGTGGCTGTCTTCTTTGAGCGCCAGCAGCTTGCCCGCGTGGTAAACCGGCGTTGTGTTGTTGACGTTGCGCGGCTTGCCGCGGACGCTCGGGTCGTCGGTGAAGGGGTTACGGTAGAGGCCGTAAAGCGAGCGGCGAGCGGCGCGCTCCGCCTTCCAGCGCTCGGTTTTGACGTAGCGCATCTTGAAATCGACATGGCCGTTTTCGAAACGGAAGAGGCTCACCATACCGTCGCCGCTCAAGAACGTGTCGTCGCCGAGCATGGGCGAATACTGCGGATCGGGGATGGAGCGATACCAGTTGCCGTTGATCTCTTCGGGTACTTCGCCCTCAGTGACCAGGTCGTAGATATCGCACTCGATGCGGGAGGGCGCGTTCCAGCCCGCGAAGTCCATCGTGTTGGGGAACGGTTTTGCCATTGAACTGCTTTCAGCGCGCTATTTTGCAGCAGCCTTGTGGATGATGTTGGGCGGCGGCGAGAGCTTCACTTCCTTGCCGGTGACGGGGTGCGGGTAGTGGAAGGGCAGCGTATCGGTCTGGGGCCAGAGCGGCGGCACGGGCTTTTCGAGCTCGTCGGGGCCGGTGGGGTTCTCCGGATAGGTTTCGGTGTAAAAAGGCACGTAATTGGGCTCGGTGTAGGCCCAGCCTTTGTCGAAATCGGCATGGAAGACGGGGCGATAGTTCAGCACTTTAAGTTTCCAAATGCCGTTTTCCTTGGCGTAGACGTTTTCGTAGAGCGAACCTTCCCACCACTGGCGCAGGGGATGCGTTTCGTCGGTGTACTCGTGATGGCGTCCGGCTTGCATGAAGACGCGCATGCGGGCGTATGCCGTTTTGCCATCGGGCGCGATGTCGATGATGTCCTGGAGAATCATGTGGTCGAGCAGGTAACCCTGGACCGGGCCGTTATGGCCGTCGGTGAAGATCTTGCGGAATCGGCCGCAGTAGAGGCGCCGCGCGCTTTCCTTGCCGCGGAAGATCCCTCCCAGAAAGTGGACCTCGCAATCGTCGGTATACAGGTCGACCGCTTCGTCATAGAGGCACTTGTCAAGGTAGTAGCCGTATTTGAACTGGAGATCGCGGACGGCTTGCGTGTCCTGGAGCTTGGAGACCTGCGCGGTGAGCTCTTCGACCTTCTTTTGGAGCGTGCGGAACTGTTCGTCGGTGGGCATGGGAAACCTTTCTGGTTTGATGGCGGCGCGGCGAAACGGCGGCAAAGAGATTATACCGTTGAATTTTGTGTTGTTTTATGGAAATCGTTTTCCGATGACGACGGCCGCGTGGTTGCCACCGGTCATCGAATAAAGGCTGGAAGTTAAGAGCTAGAAGCTAAAAGGCTAGAGGCTGGAAGCTGCTGCATGCGTTATCATTCCCTTCAACCCCCTATGGCCGATGATTCGCTATTACCACCCGCAGGGCACGAGTTCGAGGGCGATTTGCGCCCCGCCGCCGAGTCCGCGGCTCGCGATGCCGCGATCCCGCGCATCGAGCCGTTGGACCTGGCCTATCTGGCGCGCCTCACGGACGCGCTCAACACCACGCTCGACCTGCAAACGCTCCTCACACGCATCTCGGAGCTGGTTCGCGGCGTCATTCCTTACCGCATTTTCGCCATCTTTCTTCTCAACGACCGAACGCATGAACTGCGCATGAGGCTCCAGATCGGCCATACGCCGCAGACCGAGCGGACAATCATTCCGGTGGGCCAGGGCGTGGTGGGCCGGGTAGCGCTTACGCGGCAGCCGATTCTGCTGAACGATGTTTCCACGGCCGACTATTACGTTGACGCGAACCCCGCTGTGCGCTCCGAACTGGCTATACCCCTGATCGCCAAGAACCGGCTCATCGGGGTGATGGATATTGAAAGCGAGCAGCAGGATTATTTCCGCCCCGAGCATCTTCACATGCTCAAGTTGACTGCCTCGCGCGTGGCCCAGTCCATTGAGAATGCACGCCTCTACCTGCGCATCTCCCGCCAGGCAAAGGCGCTCGAAGTGCTCAACGAGATTGCAGTGGAGTTGGCTTCGATTCTCGAACTCAAGCCCCTGCTGGAGCGCGTCGGCCAGCTCTTGCGCCGCCTCATCGATTACCAGATGTTCTCGATCCTGCTGCGCGACGAAAAAGGCGACACGCTGATTACCCGCTACGCGTGGCGCTTCGGTCACGCGCACGCCCCCATGCGCCGCATTCCCACCAGCAGCGGCCTGTCGGGCGCGGCAGTGCGCGAGTGGCGTCCCATCAATGTTCCCGACGTCAGCCTGGATCCACGCTACATTGCCGTGAACCCCGAGACCCGCTCGGAACTGATTGTGCCGCTTTTTTACAAAGGCCGCATCATCGGCGTGCTGGACCTGGAACACACGCGGCCCAACTTCTTCAACGAAGAGCACGAGCGCATGCTGACGACCCTGGGGGCGCAGATTGCTATCGCCATCGAGAACGCGCGCCTTTACCAGGCCGTGCGGCGCCAGGAAGCACAGCACGAGAAAGATCTTGCCATGGCCCGCGAGGTGCAGCTACGCCTGCTGCCGCCCGAGGCGCCATCGCACCCTCACGCCGAAATGGCCGTGCGCTTTCTGCCCGCGCGCACCATCGGTGGCGACCTTTACGATTTTATCGACTATGGCCCCAACCGCACGGCCATCGTGCTCGGCGATGTGAGCGGTAAAGGCGCGCCCGCCGCGCTCTTCGCCACGCTGGTAAGCGGCATCATGCGCGCCGCGGCTCATCTGGTGCGGTCGGAACCCGCGCAGATGCTGGCCGGGCTGAACGTGGCCCTGCAGGAGCGCAAGCTCGAATCGCAATACGTCACCATGGTCTTCACCGTCTGGAACGACGAGAATCGGACGCTGCAGGTGGCGAACTCGGGCGCCATTCAGCCTATTTTCTGCCGCGCCGGCCAGTTGGTTACTGTTCAGGCCGAGGGCTTCCCGCTGGGCATGTTTCCCAACGCCACATACGAGGAGCTGAGCGTGGCCACGCAGCCTGGCGACGCTATCGTCTTTGTGTCGGACGGGATTCTGGACGCGGAAAACGAGAAGGAAGAGATGTATGGCCAGGAGCGCCTCGCAGCACTGCTCTGCGCCAGCCGCGAGCTTCCAGCGCAGGAAATCGCCGACGCGATCCTCGCCGATGTTGCCCGCTTCCAGGGCAGCAAAGAGCGCTTCGATGACGAAACGATTATTGTCCTCCGCGTCCGCTAGAGCGGACGGGAGGACAGGGTTCAGGTTTCAGGGATCAGGGGTCAGAAAAGAGGGAGCGAGGGAGCAAAGAGAGCAAAATATGATCGCCAAAACCATCATCGAGCCGTTCCGGATCAAGAGTGTCGAGCCTATCCGCTGGACCACACGAGCGCAACGCGAGGAGCTACTTAAGGCCGCGCACTACAATCTTTTCCTGCTTTCCGCCGACGACGTTCTCATCGACCTGCTGACGGATTCGGGCACCGGCGCCATGTCGACCCACCAGTGGGCGGCCATTATGGAGGGCGATGAAAGTTACGCCGGCAGCCGCAGCTTCGACCGATTCCGGAATTCCGTACAGGGTATTTTTGGGTACAAGCACGTGATTCCCACGCACCAGGGACGCGCTGCCGAGCGCATCCTGTTCGGCGTGGCGTGCAAGAGGGGCGACATTGTTCCCAACAACACGCACTTCGACACCACACGGGCCAACGTGGAGTTCGCAGGGGCCGAGGCCGTGGATCTGCTTATCCCCGAAGGCCGCCAGCCTGCGCTGGAGCACCCGTTCAAGGGCAACATGGATGTGGCCGCGCTCGAAGGGCTCATCGCGCGCGTGGGCCGCGAGCGCATTCCGCTGGTGATGCTGACAGTGACCAACAACTCCGGCGGAGGGCAGCCGGTATCGATGGAAAATGCACGTCAGGTGAGCGCGGTATGCAAGTGGCACGGCATACCGCTCTACTTTGATGCCTGCCGCTTCGCCGAGAACGCCTGGTTCATCAAGCTGCGCGAGAAAGGGTACGGGCAAAAAACGCCGAAAGAGATTGCGCAGGAGATGTTCCGCCTGGGGGACGGTTGCACCATGAGCGCCAAGAAGGACGGCATGGCCAACATCGGCGGCTTTCTGTGCACCAACGACGATCTGCTGGCGCAGCAGGAGAAGAACCTGCTGATCCTGACCGAAGGCTACCCTACATACGGCGGACTGGCGGGGCGCGATCTGGAGGCCATTGCCGTAGGCGTCGAGGAGGCGCTCGAGGAGGATTACCTGCGCTATCGAATTGCCTCGACCGCGTACCTGGGCAATCATATTGCCGCCGCGGGCGTGCCCATTGTGCAGCCGCCGGGCGGGCATGCGATTTATCTGGACGCGCGCGCGTTTTTGCCGCACATCCCCGCGGCACAATTTCCCGGCGTGGCGCTGGCCTGCGAGCTTTATCTCGAAGGGGGCGTGCGGTCAGTGGAGATCGGCACGCTGATGTTTGCCGCCGCGGCGCAGATGGATCTTGTGCGCCTCGCCATTCCACGCCGCGTTTACACGCAAAGCCACATCGACTACCTGGTTGAAGTGATTCTCGAGGTGTGGAAGAACCGCGAGAAGATTCGCGGCATGAGTTTGACGTATGAAGCGCCGTTTCTGCGGCATTTTACGGCGCATCTGGAGCCGATGCCGTAGTACAAGTTGCCAGTGGTCAGTGGTCAGTTTCCGACTCGAAGCGTAGAGTTGTGCTGTCCCACATCTCAGGAGCGAGATGCGGGGGCACCCCAAGTCGTGGGGCGGCTGCGAAATCACCCGGTCACGGCGCTACACGGGTTAGCCCACAGCGCCCGGTTCGATAGACTCAAAAGGAACCGCAATTCAACTGGAGGCCGCTTGACTGTCGTCGCCCAGGAACGCCTGATCCGCCCCGCACGCAATATAAGCGGGAGTTTGCGCTTGCCCGGCGACAAGTCCATCAGTCATCGCTACGGGCTGCTGGCCGGTTTTGCCGAGGGCGTTTCGCGGTTTACGAACTTCTCGACCGGCGCCGATTGCGCGTCGACTCTTGCGTGCATGGAGGCGCTGGGCGCGAAGGTGAACCGGACCGGCGCGGAGACGGTGGAGATCGCCGGAGTGGGCGGGCGCGTGACGCCCCCGGCACAAGCGCTGGAATGCGGCAATTCCGGCTCGACGATGCGCATGATCAGCGGGTTGCTCGCGCCGCAGGAGGGGCGGTTTACGCTCGTGGGCGACGAGTCGCTTTCGCGGCGGCCGATGGAGCGGATTCAGCAGCCGCTCAAAGCCATGGGCGCGCGCCTTACGCTAACCGAAGGCCACGCGCCGTTGACGATCGACGGCGGCCCGCTGCGCGCTATCGACTACACCACTCCGGTTCCGAGCGCGCAGGTGAAGAGCTGCGTGCTGCTGGCGGGATTGCAGACGGCGGGAACGACGACGGTGCGGGAGGCTGTGCGCACGCGCGACCACAGCGAGCTGGCGTTGCGCGCCTTTGGCGCCACGGTGACGCGCACGCTGGACTCAATTTCGATTGCCGGGCCGCAGGCGCTGCGCGCGATTGATGCGGCGGTTCCCGGCGACCTTTCTTCGGCGGCATTTTTCCTGTGCGCGGCGGCGTGTTTTCCTGGTTCCGGACTGGTTTTGGATGCGGTGGGGCTGAATCCCACACGCGCTACGCTGCTCGACGTGCTGACCGTGCTGGGCGCGCACATCGCGGTTCTGAATCTCGAGGAAAAGCATGCGGAGCTGGTGGGCACGGTGCAGATTTCGGCGCCTGAGGAGGGGTTGCGATCGACGGAAGTGAGCGGCGCGCTGGCCGCGCAACTGATCGACGAGCTGCCGGTGCTGGCGGCCATTGCGCCCTATACCAGCGGCGGCATTCGCATTCGCGGCGCCAGAGAGCTGCGCGTGAAAGAGTCGGACCGCATCGCGCTGGTGGCGAAGAATCTGCGCGCGATGGGCGGCGAGGTCGAGGAGTTTGAGGACGGGCTGGACGTGCCCGGAGGACAGACGCTGCACGGCGCCACAATCGACGCGGGCGGCGATCACCGCATCGCCATGGCTTTCAGCGTGGCGGCGCTCAGGGCCGAGGGCGAGACGCTGATTCAGGGCGCGGAGTCGGCGGCGATCAGCTTTCCGGAGTTCTTCGATTTGCTGGATCGCGTGGCGGAGCGGTGAATGCAGCGGATTTGGTGCAATCTGGATCGGCAGTGTGAGGAATGCCCCCGGTTCAAAATGTCTATGCCCCGGTCCGCACCGTTTAATTTATGATTACCCACCCCCCACATCCATACCTCCATATTTGAAAACGTGGGTAAGCCAAGATCGGTTGGCGGCCTTGTTTTTCCCGGGCCCGGTTGCCCATAAACCCGTCGGGCCTCCGTTTTAATTGCTATTCAAAGAGTCCTGTAGTTTAATGGGGACCAAATTACGATTACGGAGCCAGAACGTGCTTTTGCCTTGGTGGTGTAGTCGGTTCGCTCTTACCGCGCTTCTCTGGGGTTTGTTTTTTTCGACAGGTTGCGGAAGCGGCGGCAGTGGGGGAAATGGCGGGAACAGCGGGGGAAACGGCGGGAATGGCGGAGGGGATGGCGGGAATGGCGGAGGATCTCCGCCGGCAACCTTGTCACTCTCAGCTTCACCCGCTTCCCTGACGGTCCCCGACGGTAGTGAATTTTCAGTCAACGTAACAGCCCAGGCGAGGGGAACCAGCGCGACGCCCAGTGTCACACTGGGTGAGCTTCCGCCTGGATTAAGCTCAACAACAACTTTTCCCCTGAGCGTTCCAACCGGGGGCGCTGAAATCACCTTTGTCGCATCAGCCGCGCTGGCCGCAAATACGTACACGATTTCTCTCAATGGAAGCGCAGGCACGGCTTCAGCCACTACCAGCTTGACGGCAACGGTTTCGGCGCCGTTTGCCAACCGCACAGACTATATTTCCACCGAGGGTACGCCGAGTTCGGCGGTTTACGACCCGGTACACGGCCTCATTTTTTCGTGCAATCCATCGTGGAACCGGGTTGATGTGATCTCCGACGCAACACATCAGATCGTAAGGAGCATTCCGGTGATGGCGCCGCAGGGCATCGATATCACGCAGGATGACTCGAAGGTCTGGGTCGCGACCGGCTCGCAACTGGTCTACAGCATCGATACCACTACTTATGCGGCCACCCGCTACCTGTTGCCTGGTTTCTCTTTCTATCAGAACGCCGCAACCGCGTGGCAGGCGCGGCAGATTTTTGCGCTGGCCGACGGAACATTTTTCCTGAATGTCTTTCCCGGCTCGGCGGGAACCACGGCAGAGTACGCGCTGCTATGGAACCCGGCGACCAACGCGCTCACGCAATTGAACATCCCAAGCAACGCGGCGTCCTGGGGGATTCTGATACGCACGGGAAATGGAGAGCGAGTCTACTCGATCGCCTGGGATTCAGGAGGCGAATCGTTCTGGTACGACGTACCCAGCAAGTCGGTGAGTTCGCCAGTGGAACTAGGCGGGTATGGCCTCGCAGCCGCGGTGAACTTCGACGGTTCGGAGGCTGCGGTATTCGACGCAAACGGACTGAATATGTACGACGGTAACCTCAATCCGATGGGACCGCTGCCAGGCGGCGAGATCGGACCGGGTATCTTCGGCGGCCTTCTGTTCAGCCCAGACGACACAACATTCTATGAAGTGGCGATGCCGGCCGACATTCCAGTGATCTACACCATCAACGCTCATACGCTCGGCGTTGAAGGGTTGGCCCCGGCAATGGCATTCACACCGGTGACCATTTCAGGGATCTATGTGCCGGTTCCGTTTGCGATTGATCCGACAGGAATGTTGCTTGGCGTTCAATATTGGGGAATTGCATTTGATGACGCGACGGATTTCCAGAACTATTTCGCAGGTGAACCCGGCACGCCGACATTCATGCAGCACATGTCACCCTATGCAGGGCCGGTAGGCGGCGGAACGGTGTCGAGTGGATTTGGCAATGGAGTTACGACCCCACCGAGTGTTTGGTATGGCTCGAATCTCGGTTTCGCCGACGGCGCCAACGGAAATCTGTCAATCACGTCGC
Source organism: uncultured Acidobacteriaceae bacterium (assembly GCA_963848805.1). GTDB lineage: Bacteria > Acidobacteriota > Terriglobia > Terriglobales > Acidobacteriaceae > Telmatobacter. Next base: position 37,819 of record CAWKFD010000036.1, read on the forward strand.
CGCCTGCATCGGCGCCCGGGCCTGTAAATGTGAAGTTCTTCTTGGGCGGCGGTGTCGAGGTCTTCGACCCGAAGTTCTTTACCTACGGGACGGATCCAGAATACGCGGTTTTGTCGGGTGCATCTCCTGAAGGCAACGTCCCCGGCCAGATCGACGGCCTGGGCTTGCCGATCGATCCGGCGGGGGGGAGTGTTTCTGTTGGCGGAAACACCGCGATAATTACAAGCCAGGAGGGTCAATACCTCTCTTATACCGGCGATCCGTTCCCATCGACCGTCCTGCAATTCACCGTTCCGGCGGGGACGCCGGGATGGGCAGACATTGCTGTGAGCACACCCAATGGGAGCGGCGTTCTGCCGAAAGCTCTGTTTTATGCGCAAAGCGTGAATGACTATTCAACGTCAGATCAGCCGACCGCAATTCTCTACGATGCACAACGGCAGCAACTTTACCTTTCAGCGCAGGACCATATCGATGTATTCTCGCTTTCCGCCGATCAATTCGTGGCGCCTCTAGTGCCTCCTGCGCAGGGCACTCAGAGGCAGTTCACTGGACTGGCGCTGACGCCGGACGGGAGCCTTTTGCTCGCGTCGGACCTGCTTGACGGATCGCTTGCTGTCATCGATCCCGATAACCCAGCCAGCAGCTTCGCGATTCCCGTTGCCGCGGCCACGACAAACTCTAACGGTTGCCTGGTTGGTCCGCTCTACGTTGCAGCGGCTGCAAGTCAGCAAGCATATGTCGTGACAGGTGCGCTTCCCTCAGCATGCGGGCCGGGTGGAATTGTCTACCAGGTAAATCTTTCCTCGCAGACCGCTTCTGCACTTTGGGTGAGCGGGTTTTGCGGTGGCGGAGGAAACGTTGCGGCATCGAGTGATGGAACGATCATTGCATTCGGAATGAATCCGGCAGGATACGGCGGGTTCTGCACTTACAACGCCACCGAGAACGTCTATTCCATCGCTCAAGATTATGAGGCAAGCGCATCGATCTCCGGCGACGGCAATGTTGCCGCGTCCCAGTGGACATTCTTTGATCCCAGCGCCAACGTGGTGGGCGCACTTGCACTGCCGATGGTTGAATACCCAGGGTATGGGCCGAATATTAACGGTGCGCTCGTTCCCGGGCACGGCATCTTGCTCACACAGCAACTGAATGACTCGGGCAGCCTGTACTTCATGCCCAATCCTGGGTTTGTCGACATCATCGACGTACAGCACGGACTGCTCCGTATGAGGTTCTCGTTGAGCGAGACTGTCGCCAATGTCGTGTCTCCGATGGCGATTGATTCCGGCGGGCAGTACCTCTTCCTGATCACGAATCAGGGCCTCACCGTTGTCGATCTTGGGAAGGCTCTCCTCTCGATCGGCCATCTCACTCCCAATCCGGCCGCAAGCGGTACGCAGATTTCGATTCGCGGAAGCGGCTTTGCCGCGGGGTTGACTTCCATAGTGGGGGGACAGGCGGCTTCAGTCAATTTCGTTGACCAAAACACGCTGACGTTGACCCTGCCGGCGCTTCCGGCAGGTCCCCAGGACATTGTCCTGACCAACCTCGATGGCTCCAGTTACACATTGGAGAATGGGGTCACTGTGCAGTAGGACGACTGCCTCAGGAGCTAATCGGGGGCTCAGGCGCAGCCAAGCCCATGGAACCTGGCCTGTTGCCAGGTTCCACATATGGGACCCAGGGTGCTTTTGAAACACGCATAAGGAAACATGCACTACTGGGCCGGCGGGGGCGGAGCGGGCTGGCCCTGACTGGGCGGCGCAGCAGCCGGCGGGGTCATGGTTGGCTCGTTGCCGGGCTTGGCCTGTTCCACTCCGGGCACCACGGGCACCGTGGTCACGGTTCCTGACGCTGCTTCAGGCAGATTAATGCCGTAATGCTGCAGGGTCGAAGCGAGAACCTGGTAGAGTCCCGCGCGGTCTTTGGCGTAAGCGGCATGAGCAGCGATCAGGTTGTCTTCGGCCGTGGCCAGGTTGCGCTCCTGCTGCAACACGTTGGCGGTGGTGGAAGCCCCGAGGTGCAGCTTGGTCTGTTCGGAGTCAAGGCTTTGCTGGTTGTAGTCGCGTGCGGCGAGGGCCGCGCGCACCTGGGCACGGTCGTTGCTGAGGGCAAACATCGCGTTGACCACCTGCATGCGGATTTGCGTGTGCAGTTGCTCAAGCCGCAATTCAGCCTGCCGGTACTCCATCAGCGAGCGCTCCTGCACCGACTGCGCATAGCGGTCGCGGATGGGGATGTTGAGATTGAAACCCACTCCCTTGTCGGGCGCGGAACTGTTGAAGAGGTTTTGTACCACCGTCCCGTAGCCCACGGTGGGGAAGGTGCCAGGGGGATAGATCGAAACGCAGCTCATGCTCGACCCGCTCCCAGTGCACACGCAGGTGCTGCTCGGCGCCGAGCAGATGCCAAAAAAGTTGACCGCCGATGGGCTCTGCGCGCCGCCCAGAGCGCTGGAGCCGTAGAAAGCGATAGGCATCGAGCGTGGGCAGCAGAGCATTGCGCGCGCCCTTCAGCGTGATCTCGTCGTTGCGCAGCGTGAGCACCGCCTGTTCCAGCTCCGGCCGGCGCTGGAAGGCCTCCTGCACCAGCGCTTCCACGGGCTGGGTTTCCTCGGGAATCGCCTCCAGGCTCACGCGGTCGGTGGGAATCACCGGAGCCGCGGAAAGCGTGGCGTCGTTGAGGTTGCGGGCGATGGCCTGCTTGATGATCTGCTGCTGGTAGTTGAGGGCGCTCTGGGAGCTGATGAGGGCCTGCTGGTCGGCTGCCACGCTGGATTCAGCGTTCACCACGTCGAGCGGGGCCATGCTTCCGATTTCCAATTGTTTCTTGTTGTCGGCCAGCAATTGTTGGCTCTGGTCCAGGGCGCGCTGCTTGGCCTGCACATCCTCATAGGCCTGCACCAGCCCCCAGTAAATGTTCTCTACCTGATTGACGGTGTAGAGAATCTGCTGGCGGAACGAGGAATCGGCGATGCGACGGTCGTTGAGGGCCTGATAGATGAAACGCTTGTTGATCCAGATTCCCGCGCCTTGCAGCAGGTGCTGCGTGAGCGTGGCTTTGAAGATGGACGTCAGATTGGGGCTGTAATTGGTGAACGGATTGTCGGTCGTGACCCTGGAGTTTTGAAATGAGACGCCAAGATTCGCGCCGGTGACAAAGCCCTGGTTGAAGGTGAAGTTATATTCGTCGGTGTTCGTGGTCAGCGACGGACTTGCCGCCGGAAAAAAGTGTGTTCGACTGCGGGGCGCTGGCGCGCTCCCATTGCAGTGTTCCCGTGACGGATGGATCGAAGGACTCCGGATTAGGGCCGGCGTCGGCTGTGGTAAGCGTGAGGCCGTTCACTCCGGAACCGGCCCCGCCTGAGCCTCCCGAAGTTCCCCCGGGGCCTCCGCCGGTGGAAACGGTCGAAGACGAACCGGTAAGAGTGTTGGAAACGATGGCCGTGGGTACGCCCAGCGGCGCAGCTCCCGTCTCTGTGCGCAGAATATCGGTGTCCGCAATGTCCAGGTCGTAGCGGGCGATGGCGATGTCGTAGTTGTTCTCAATGGCCAGCGCAATGGCGTCAGAAAGGCTGAGGTAGATTTTGCCGTCCTTGACGAGGTCGGCGAGCCGTACGGAGTTGGTAAAGCTCGCCTTGCTAATGGTCGTAGGCCGGTAAACATTGATGGGATTGCGGAGCCAGCTGGCGAAGGGCTTGGAATAATCCCGGCTGGAAGTGCGCAGAGGATAGGGCTCAGTGGGTGCCGGCGTAGGCGCCACGGGCAACTCGGAGGCGGCCTTATCCGGCCCTTTGGAGCCTGCGCCGGCCTGCTGCGCGGAGCCGGGCGGCATGGCTGCCGTCAGGGTCAACAGGACGGCCGCAACAGCGCGCAAACGGCCGCACCCCGGCCTCCGCTCCCCCTGGTTCTGTTTCGTCGCTTGGCGCTCCCTGCGCGCGGGTGTTTGTCCCAGATCGGACACACTAGACCTGTATGAATGCATATTTACTCTCCAGAAAATCCTGTGGCACGCGGCGATACACCTCACGGCGGCCACAAACCGCCCCGGATGCAGTTTTCGGGCTTCTCAACGATTATCGCTGCTATGTTCGCCTGCAAGGCTCATCTTTGATAACGAAATCGATACCCAACTCGTTCCCGATACCGCTGCGGGAGCGGCTTTTAAAAAAAAGGCTCGACCCCATCCCCCAGCCCATAGACAGCCATACGGAAAAGCCGTGCGGGCCAAGTCTTTAACTAACTAGTTAGTAAAATAGCTCAAATGGCTCCTTGGCAGCAACACCGCAGGTCACAGGATTTCAGGTTTAGCTGGAACAGGACGGCCTTGGTCCTGCTCCTTTTCCCTGGCGTGCGCCTGGGGCTACCGTCTTTCGCCCGCTCCGCGGGCTGAAATGGCGAAGTACCCGGTTGCCACGAGACTTCCGTATCGGCGGTGATACACCTTCCATTGAAACATTCACGTGTGGTTGGGCAGTTGGCCCACTCAGTCACCCTTTTAAGCTGTGCCCCATTCATCGCAGCTTTATCGCGATGAGTGGGCCGCGAAGTTTTGCCGACCGCTCGGTATGCTGGAATCCCTTCAGACCGGGCACGGTTTCAGCGTAAACGCTGCCGCGCATCAGACGAAGTCCCGCTCATCGCAAAGGACGCGATGAACGGGGCACAGCCACAAGGACCAAGGCGGCCGATGAATGGGCCACCTGCCGGTCATACGTCCTCAACGAATAGTTTGAGCAACTCATTGGGATCGAAAGCTATATTTTCTGTTCTCTCAGCGCTTCGTCGGCAGCTCCTTATCGATTAGCAGCCGCAGACCCTGCTCCGCTGTACCATCGTTCGGCATCATGATGTTTTTGAGCGGTACAAAAATGGCGGTGCAGTTCGGATCGCCGAGCTGCAAAGCTAATTTCGCAAGTGAAGCATAAGCCTCTGCATCAGGGATGCTCCTCGACTCAAGATCATTAAAGAAATGAAGAGAAGTGCAGGCTTGATGTTCGGTGTAGGCCTTCTTCTGTTCTGGCTGTGGCAATTGGGAAAGAGCATATTCATCGTTGTCGGCGTACCGGGCAGGAACGGTACTCACCTGGATAATGTGGGGGCCGGCCTTTACGACAGTTAGGATGGCGTGATCGACCGAGACGAAATACATCGGATCATCTTTTCCATCAAATTTTTTACCCCATCCACGTTCGCTGGCGGCTTGTAGCTCCTCTTCACTAAACCAGTGCGTCTTTCGCTGCATGATGACAATAGACCGCATCTCTGCGCCCTCGGAAGGTCGTGCCTTTGCGAACAGACGCTTCAACATCTTCGCGAGGTTCATGCGCTTATTTTCCCAGAGAATGGGCGGTTTGTCGGCAAATGGGAAGTTTCGCCGTCCCGATGCGCGAAATCTGTGTTGGTTTTGTGCTGCTCACGCGCACATCGCGCACATTTAACGGGCCTCGTGAACCTGTCCCCATGCGGAGGCTGCATGGCGATGACAGGGGGCCCGCGGCTTCGCCCCCTTCGCGGCGGTCAGCGACAGCGCATAGGGGATGCGGAGGCGTGGACTCGGGATCGTTGAGATTTCGTCGCCTACTCGTCAATTACTCAATATTCACAGCCGCCGCTTATTCCTGGGCGGACTGTTCGCTTCGCCTGCCGGAAGGGAAGGTAAAGCAGCAGGAACAAGACGAAGGCAACGCCCTCGGTGACGACAATATACCAGGGCCACGGTCCGAGAAGATCGAGAAGCGATGCATTCGCGGGCTTGGCGCGAAGGTACATGAAGTTGGTTTTGAAGATCCAATTGAATACGCCGTCGAAGGCGGCCAGGATGTTGACGGCGAGCATTGCCCGCGCCACAGAGCCTTTGCGCGGCCGTGCCAGCCGCGACCATGCAAGATAAAGAACCGCGGCCACAACCAGGCCATGCGCGATAAAGAACTGCACCGTCGCCAAGGAGGGGAATTGCTCCCATAGGTCAGGCGTGAGCAGCGCCATTGAAGTTCCAGCCAGCGCATAGTAATAAGCCAGATCGAAGACAGCCGGGACAGGGGTAAGCAAAGCGATCACGGTGAGGAACAGCGTAACGTCGCAGAGGTCCAGTGGAAGTTGGCCGGGAAATGCGATCTGGCCATGCCATGCCAGGTATCCGTACCACCAAAACGTGTCGAGCAGAATAACGCAACCAAGGCCGACGCGAAGGAACTTGCGTCCGGGCCAGAGCAGCCGCTGCGCCGCGGCAAGAAGCGCCGCGAGCAGCACGACAGCGGCGAGGATGGCAAGGTGAGAGAGTCCGAGAAGGTGAAAATTTGTCGCCATGATTCGCCTGCCTTGCCGACCGGTCGGCTGATTCCGGCAAGGGCTACGTGGCCGCACATTCGGGCGCAGATGAGGATTTTACGTAGTGGTTCAGTTTGGCGATATTGCCCCTCAGGGGCTAAAGCCCGCGTTGAAATGAAGAGCTTGGAATGTACGGGCTGAAGCCCGTACCCTTCAAACTGACCCGCTACCGGATTTTACCGCCAATCGCTCAGCACGTAAGCGCCGGGCCTCGTGAACCCGTCCCCATGCGGACGCTGCATGGCAATGCCCAGCCCCTCCGGCCGGTATCCGCGTGAGCGCATCCGCTGAAAGGCATCCGCACAGGCGGTGCTAACTCCGGCTTCCACCTCCGCGCCCCACTCGTTTGCAATGGCATCGATGGCATCCAACAGGCCTTCAAACCGCTCAGCGCTGCTTGCCGCCGCGAACTTGACGTAGCAGACTTTCTCGCCTCCCTCCGATCCGGGACCGTGCATACACACGGCGAAAGCATGCAACGTGTTGCGCGCATAGAGGAGCAGCACCTCTCCGGTGCGCTGCGCCACGACGGCGCGGATTTCACCGCCCAGGTCGAGCCCCTGCTCAATCCTGCCAGCGAGTTTGGCGCATGCCGCGATGGCTTGTTGCCGCGCGCTGCGGGTGAGCGCCGACAGCAGCACCGGCCCTGAGCGGTTCCAGAGTTCACGTGCCCTATGCGGTTCCGCGAAAGGTGGCGTTTTCTTAAGGAAAACGCCACTTGGCGACCCGGTTCCTGGGTGCAGCGACTCTGGAACCGCTGTAGCGCCCTTTGCCGGCGTCAACGAAGGCGCTGCCGGCGCGCGCTTCATAATTGCCGTGAGATAACCGGGCCAATAGCCAAACTTCTGGTACAAGCCGACATGCTTCAGGCTGTTGGGGAAGGTGAACAGCCCGCTGCGCCGTACGCCCCACCGATCGATGACGTTTATTGTGGCGGCGAGCAGTTGTTGCGCAACGCCGCGGTTCCAGTAATCGGGCAGGATGGTGAGCGGCCCGAAGAACGCGAACGATCCCCAACGCGTGACTACGTTCGATCCGATCAGCTTTCCGTTGTCGCGCGCGGCCAGCACGCTGGTGTTGGGCGAGCGCCAGCGCGGCGAGAAGAAATCCCGATCGCCCATGAACTCCAGAGGATTCGGGAGGCCGAGAAACGTGCCAAACGCCAGGCGTACAATCCGGCCAGCTTCTTCGAGTTCGGTTTCGCGGAGCTGACCTACCAGAACCGACGGATTTTTCATCGCCATCTTCGACCTCCTTGAGCAAGAACTACAGCCTTGAAGAGAGGCTGGCAGCCTGGTTCCAAGACGCCTAGTGTATTTCATTTGTCGGAACGGAAACAAAATGTTCGGCGGCGGCTTGACGCGGCTTTAGGGAGCGGTACAATTCCAGCGGGTTAATACCTAAGGAGGAAGACGCCATGAAGAAGCGCTGGATTCGGGTGGTTCTCGCAGCCGCAGTTCTGGTCATCGTGGTCTTGGGATTGATTCCGTTCTTCGTCAATGCCGATACCTTCCGCCCAAAGATTCAGGATGAGCTCTCCAGTGGGCTGGGGCGCAAGGTCACGCTGGGCCACATCGGCCTTTCCCTATTCACGGGCAGCCTGGTGGCCGAAAACATCTCCATCGCCGACGATCCTGCGTTTGCCAGCACTCCCTTTCTCGAGGCCAAGGAGCTGCGGATCGGCGTCGAGCTGGGCCGCTGATCTTTCATCACTCGGTTCAGATCACGACCTTCACCGTCGACTCTCCGTCGATACAGCTCATTCACGCGGCCAACGGCACATGGAACTTCTCCTCGCTGGGCAGCAGCTCCTCTCAGCCGCAATCGCAGCAGGCGGGCGCGCCGCCTTCGCTCACGGTGGACGAGCTGAAGATCGTGAATGGCAGCGCCGCGCTTTCGTCTGTCCCCGCGGCCGGCAAACCTTTCGCGTGCAGCGACGTGAACCTGACCGTCCAGCATTTATCGTTCACCCGGTCGTTCCCCATCGAGCTTTCGCTCAAGGTTGCGGGCGGCGGCTCGCTCAGCCTGAAAGGCACGGCTGGACCGGTGGCGCAAGGCGATACGTCCCTCACCCCCTTCCAGGCGACGCTCGACCTCAAGCACTTCGATCCGGTGACCGCCGGCGCGATCCAGCCCAGCGACGGCATTTCAATGCTGGCCGACTTCAGCGCCCAGGTCACATCGAGCGGCGGCAACCTCACCACTACGGGAAAGATCACGGCCGCGCAGCTCAAGCTGGCGCGCAACGGGTCGCCTGCTCCCCAGCCGGTCGATATCGACTTCAACCTCTTTGACAATCTCTCTTCGCGCACCGGCAAGGTCAACGATATCGCCGTCCACACCGGCGCGGTCGCCGCCCATATCGCGGGCGATTTTCGGCACGACAGCGACGAGGCCGTCCTGAACCTGCATCTTTCCGCGCCCAATCTTCCCGTCGATCAAGTGGAGCAACTACTGCCTGCCGCGGGAGTGATGCTGCCCAGTGGCTCGCGGCTCAAGGGAGGCACGCTCAGCGCCCAACTTACCGTTACCGGCCCGGTCAATGCCATTACCATTGCCGGCCCGGTCGAGCTCGACAATAGCCAGTTGTCGGGCTTCGACCTTGGCTCAAAAATCCAGGGCATCAATCCCATCGGCGGAACCTCGGGCGGCACCGAGATCCAGAAACTGAGCGCGGACGTCAATAACTCGCCGCAAGGCACGCGCTTGAGCAACATCGACGCGGAGATTCCTAAAATCGGCAGCGCGACCGGCGAAGGCACCGTGTCTCCCTCCGGCGAACTGAACTTCCAACTGAACGCGAAGATCGCGGCCTTTACCGCGGTGGGCGGGCTGTTCGGCAATAACTCCAAACCTGCGTCCAACTCCAATAGCGGCGGCATTCCCCTCACCATCACCGGAACCGCGTCAAATCCGTCCATCCACGCCGAGATGGGCAAGATGCTCAAGAGTGCGGCCAGCGGGATCGGCTCGACGGCGCAAAAGCCGGTCAAGTCGCTGAAAGGACTCTTAGGCAAGTAGATGAAGGGCCCGGAATGCCCGGAAATGCGGAGGCTCGAATTATTACAAATCTGTTAATATCGGGATGCAAGGAGTTCGGCCGGGTCACCCACCTTCCCCGAATCGATCCCCCATGATCCTCTTCCTGATGCGCCATGCGAATGCCGGAACCGTTCGCGAGAATCCCGTGCTCGACACCAGACGAGGCCTGATCAAGGAAGGCAAAGACCAGTGCATGTTGATGGCTCGCGTGCTGTGGGCATTGGAGGCGCCGATCGATGCGATTGTGTCAAGCCCCTTGAAGCGGGCCAGGCAGACGGCGCAACTGGTGGGAACGGAGTTGGGATACGATGCCCAGGTGGAGGTTAGCCCCGCGCTGGGATTGAGCGCGAGCTACGCCGATTTCCAGGACCTGCTGGCGAAAATATGCCGACCGCGAGGGAATCCTGGTGGTGGGGCACAATCCAAACCTATTTCAGTTTCTCGGCCGGATGGTGTCGGGCAACGGCGGCGCGGCAATTCGCATGCGGAAAGGTTCCATCGCGCGGGTGGACATGCGGCAGCATCCGCCGCGGTTGCAGTGGCTGCTGGATCCGCGCACGGCCCGCTTGATCTACGCCAGCGCAACGAAGAGTTCGCGCCCAAAGACCTCGCGAAAATAGCCGGCCTCCTTGCGCAGCGACCACAACTCCAGTTCCGCGCCCGTGCGACCCGCACGCAGCTCCAGGTGGACAGCCTTGGGGTAGAGACGGACCGCGACGTGGAGCACGTCGCTGGCGCGGTCCTGATTTAATGCCACCGCCAAACGCAGTAAGACGACCGCGCGGTGCACGTTTTTGTGCTCTTCGGCGGGGATGTTGCGCAGGGCGCGGTCGCCGGGCTGGGGACGGCTCTTGCCCATGTAGCGCGCGATGGCCGAGACGAGGGTGCGCTGCAATTGCGTGTAGCCGTAGATCTCGGAGCTGGAGACGATGTACTGCGTGTGCCGGTGATGCCCCTGGTGGTTGATGAATTTGCCGGTGTCGCGCAGCAGGGCGGCGGCGGCCAGCCAGCTTTCGTACTCGGGCGGGAGCAGGTGCAGAGATTTGAGCTCGCGGAAGAGCTGCAGGGCATGGACGCGCACGGGCTCGGCATGGCGGGGATCGACTCCGTAGCGGCGCGCGGTGGCCAGCACGCTCTCCCAGCGCTCGTGCTCGAATTCGCGATGGACCTTGGCGCGGGCATCCTGCTCAGCCAGCATTTGCGCCAGAATGCCGTCGCGCAAGCCGAGCGGCGAATAGCGGAAACCGGGCAGCGCCGAAGGTTTCGAGAATTTCGGCATAGACCTGCGCGCCGGCGACGATGATCTCAGCGCGCCGCGGGCCGATGCCGGGCACAGCTTCGCGCTCAGGGAGCGACATCCTGGCAAGTTTTGCGGCCAGCTTGCGCACCGCCCGCGCCGGCACCATGCCGGCAAGAATGGCGGAGCGATTTTGGGCATGGGCGCGCGCGGCGACGGATCTGGCGGCGGTTTTACCGGATTTCTTTGCCGTTTCTGGCGCTCGACGCGCAGGCATCGGATAGCGCCGCGGCGGTGCCGGAGGTAGCGATCACCAGCGGCGCGGCGGCCGGGCTGAATCCGGCGGTGGGCGCGGCGCAGTTCGCGCGCGATCAACTGCTGCATGCGGGCCAGGCCATCGGCCGGCGCGGGATCGGTGGGGAGGAACTGCTCGGTGAGCCGCACCGCGCCCAACGGAAGACTGACCGTCTCCTTGATGTGCTTGTGCTCGGAGAGCGTGAGCTCGCAACTTCCGCCGCCGAGGTCGACGAGCAGCACGCGGCCGCCGGCGCCCGGTTCCGCGCCGGTGACGCCGAGGTGAATGAGGCGGCCTTCTTCCAGGCCGGAGATGATCTCCATGTTCCAGCCGGTTTCGGCTTTGACCCAGGCCTGAAAGGCCGCGGAGTTGCGCGCGTCGCGCATGGCCGATGTGGCGACGACGCGAATGCGATCGACGCCGTGCGACTGCACGGCGCGCTGGAAGCGCTTGAGCGCGCGCAGCGTGGCCGCCATGGCCTCAGGAGAGATGAGCCCGGTATCGAAGACGCTGCCGCCGAGGCGCGTAACCTCGCGGTCTTCGGCAAGAGTTTTCAGTTGGTGCGCCTGCACCCTGGCGATCTTCAACCTGCAGGAGTTGGAACCGATATCGATGGCGGCAAAGGTCGTCATGAGTTTTTTGCGTGCGCTCGGTGGGTAAAGAAGTGGCCCATCGCCAAGATACAGGAAAGGCGGGGAACAAGGGAACGGAGCGAGGGACGAGGGACTAGGGACTAGAGATTTGGGACTTGGGACTAGCGACCAAGCGTAGACCTCGAAGTCGTCAAATTGCGATCGCGAGAATTTTCAAAAAATGATCGAATACGGTTTGCGTGGCGTGTGATGACGACGGTGGCCGTCCCAGGGCTAGGGAGTGTCCCGCGGGATCGGGCATTGGCACGAACAACAAATGCAGGTCCTTCGGCTCCTTGAGTCCGCTGCGGCGGACTCAAGTCGCTCAGGATGACAAATCTTAAAGTTGCCGCATCTGGCCTCCCGCCAATGAATTTCCAGCCTTGTGGAACTTTTCGCCGTCTCAGCGCATAACCAGTAGTGAAGGGCTGAAACGGAATTTTATGCAGGAAGCATTGCCGGCAAACGTTCTAAGCTTGGGAGCAGCCATGCAAGAGACCGTCATTGACGCATCCCGAGCCGCCCGGGCAGCAACCGAGTCCGACGAACAGTTGATGTCCGCGTTCAAGGGGGGCGTTGCGGAGGCATTCACCACGCTTTTCGCGCGCTACAAACAGCCGCTCTTCGGATTCTTTCTCAGGCGCGTCGGCGACCCATCCCAGGCCGAAGAGCTGACGCAGGAGACATTTCTCGCGGTGCTGCGCGCAACCTCGCGCTACGAGGCGAGCGCTCTCGTTCGCACATGGTTGTATGCCATCGGCTTCAAGATTCTGCGCGCGCATCGCCGCAAGGCCACGTTTCGGGCCATGTTTCAGGGCGACCAACCCGCCGGCCGCGAACCGGCGATTGAAAACGGCCTCGACGCCCGGCTGCTGGTGCGAGAGGCAGTGGGCAAACTCGACCCGATGGATCGCGAGGTTCTGCTGCTGCGCGAGTTTGAAGGGTTGAGTTACGCGGAGATCGCCGGGCTGCTCCTTCTGCCGGTGAACACCGTTCGCTCACGGCTTTTCCGGGCGCGCATGGCTTTGCACAATCTGCTCGCCGCGCCAATCCACCAATCCACCATGAACGATCACTCAGGCTCAAAGGAGCGCATATGAATACCGCAACCCATCCCATTGCTCCTGAAGACGTGATGGCCCTGCTGGACGGCGAGCTTTCGGGCTCCGAAGCACAGGCCGTTGCAACACATCTCGGCGAATGCAGGGAATGCGCCGATCTCGCCGGGCAGTTGCGTCTTACTTTGCAATCGCTTTCCGCGTGGACCGTTGCGGCGGTTCCGGCAAATCTGGACGAGCGAGTGAAGGAGGCCGCAGCAAAGACCGCGACGAGACGCAAGCTAGCCAAGCCGGAGACCTCTATGCGCGTCAGTTTTTGGAATTGGCGGATGTGGGCCATCGGAGGGGCGGGCGCGGTGGCGGCGGTTCTGATTCTGGTGGTTGCAGGTTTGTCGATCTCCTATTATTACCGTGAACGCGCCAGTCGTGCCCAGTATGAGTATCCGACAGCGGCGCAACCTGAGGCTTTACAGGCTACGGGTGCGGATTCCAACGGTGGCGGAAAGGCGTTTAGCGCAGGCGCCGGTGGCCCGGCGGAAAACCCGAACGCAGCTCCCGCACCTTCTCCCGCGCCTGCCCCGACGGTTGCGCCCATGATTGCGCGCAGTGTGGCCCTGACCATTGAAGTAAAGGATTTCGCCGCTTCACGCGCAGATTTGGACGCCATTCTTGCGCGGCATCACGGCTACGCGGCGCAGCTCACGGTCAACACTCCTGAAAACGAAGCGCAGTCGTTTCAAGCCTCTCTGCGGGTTCCAGCGCCTGAGCTTTCCGCGGCGCTGAGCGAACTGAGGGCTCTGGGCCGCGTTGAAACGGAAACGCAGTCCGGCGAGGACGTCACGCAGCAACATGCTGACCTGGCCGCACGCCTGGAAAACGCGCGCGAGACCGAGCAGCGCCTCCGCGACCTGATGGCCCAGCGTACGGGGAAAATCGACGAGGTCCTCCAGGTGGAAGAGGAGATCGACCGGGTGCGTGGCCAGATTGAAGGCATGGAGGCGGATCAGAAAACCCTTGAGCATCGCGTGGACTACGCGACGATCGATCTGCAACTGAACGAGGAGCACAAGGAGAAACTCAACCCGCAGTCTGCAGCGGTCACTTCGAGCATGCGCAACGCCTTTGTGGCGGGACTGCGCCACGCGGCGGGAGCCTTGCTGGGGATCGTGCTGTTCCTTGAGGAGTTTGGCCCGGTGCTGCTGATCTGGGCCGTGATCCTGGGGATTCCGACGATACTGATATGGCGCAGATATCGCAAGGCTAAGGCCCGGGTGGCCGGCCGCGCGGGATGATTTCGAGCTCCGTCGCCCATGCGGGGCCGCGATTCAGGCGTCGGCTTCTATTCTTCTGGTTCGCGCATCTTCCGGCCGGTGTGGTCGCGCTTAGGGTACGGTGACGTAGATGGTCGTGCTGACGGATTGGCCCAGCGGAGTGGGGCCGCTGGCCTCGTTGTCGGCCTTAACGGTGTATGGATAGGTTCCTGGCGTCATGCCGGCGAAGGAATTGCCGCCTCCACATCCAGAAATTCCCCCCAAAGCCGCCAGACCGCACACGGCAAAGAGAACCAGCACAAGCCAGGATGTCCGGCGCCGGAAACCAAGACTCAGGAGCGACGCTCCGGCCAAAGCGAGAAAAGCCATTGCAGTGCGGTCGGACCGGCGCGGGCGGCCCAGCGGCAGGCTTGCGGGAATAGCAGAGCCGTAGGGGTAAAAGGCAATGCTTCCCGTGAGCGTGCCGCCGGAATTAACCGAATACCCAACCGGCGGGGTGAGCGGGCAACTGGGCAATTTGACGTTGGTCAGCGATCCCGAATATTCACACGAGAGCGTAATCGTGCCGGTCATGGGGATGCCGGTGATGGTGAACTGGCTGGAACCGGTCCCGCTGGAAGAGATGACGACGTTGGTGGCTTTGATGGCGAAGGACTGCGCGGCTGCAGCGGGCGGGTTGAAAGCCGCGATCGCAACGCCCAGAGCGAGAGGGATTCGTAAGACGGCAATCGGGTGAAAGGGTTTCATGACCGCATCCCCCAAGCGAGCGGGGAAGTTGCTGCTCTGTTTGCCCTTATAGACGCGAAACAGGTCTTTCCGGTTACGAACGCCCGGAAAATTGCGTGCGCTGTTTGCGCTTCTTTGCGGTCGAATCGGCAATCTGCGCATACTTCAGCGGTAATCCATCAACTTGCAGTGTGAAACGCCATACAAACTGGGCTGATATTCTGATTGGGATAGCAAAAAATCACGATGAATGCAGACACGAAGATCGGCCTAAGGACCGTCGAGCGCCCGGTACGGCAGACGCCTTCTACGCGCGCGGTGTGGCTGTTGTTTGCGGCCATTTTTATCGCGGTATATTTTGCGTCGCTGTTTTCGCCGCCGCTCTTGGACGATGTGGACGCGGCGCACGCGCAGGCCGCTCAGCACATGGCCGAAAGCGGCGACTTGATTACGTCGAAGATCGACGGCATCCGCTACATCGAGAAGCCGCCTCTGCCGTATTGGCTGGTGGCCGGCATGTACAAGATATTTGGCGAGAACACCTTTGCCACGCACCTGCCGAACGCGCTGGCCATGCTGGGGCTGGCGTGGCTCTCGTGGCTATGGGCGCGGCGGGCGTGGGGCGAACGCGCGGGGCTCTATGCCGGACTGGGCGTGCTGACGTCAGTGGGGCCGTTTCTGTTTACGCGCTTCATTATCCCGGAATCGATCCTGGCGCTTTTTCTGCTGGTTGCTCTTTACGCCCTCATTACCACGCTTGAAGGCGGCGGGCCGCTGGTCATTTACTGGATGTGGGCCGGCGTGGCGCTGGCTCTGCTGAGCAAGGGACTGATTGCGCCTGTGTTCTTCCTGGGCGCGGCCATTCCTTATTTGCTCTTGACCGGGCAATGGCGCCGCTGGAAGGTGCTGAGGCCTGTGTCGGGCCTGCTGGTTTTTCTGGCTATCGCCGCGCCGTGGCACATTCTGTGCGGCATCATCAATCACGACTACGGACACCCCGTGGGCAACCACCCCACCATAGGCAACGTGCACGGGTTCTTCTACTTCTACTTCATGAACGAGCACGTGC
The DNA here is from genome assembly GCA_963848805.1 of uncultured Acidobacteriaceae bacterium. GTDB lineage: Bacteria > Acidobacteriota > Terriglobia > Terriglobales > Acidobacteriaceae > Telmatobacter. The sequence continues at coordinate 53,484 of CAWKFD010000036.1, forward strand.
TGCGCTTCTTCAATATGCGCTATCCGCACGACTACAACAAAATGCCGGGCGTGTGGTACTGGCTGGCGCATCTGGTGTGGCTGTTCCCGTGGAGCTTGTTCTTGCCTGCCGCCGTGGCCGTGGCCTGGAAGACGCGGCACACATGGCTCAAGCACTTGCGTCCCGAATCCGGCGATACGGTTGACTTTTACCTGGATAACGCCATGCGCGAAGACGTGGCCACGTATGTGCAGCGCGTGAAATTCCGCGTGCGCACCATCTGGCTGCTGAGTTTGTTTTCGGCATGGACGCTGGTGTTCTTTTCCATCTCGACCAACCAGGAGTACTACACGTTTCCGGTATGGCCGCCGCTGTTGATTTTGATCGCCGGGGTTATGGCCGATATCGAGGAGAATCGAGGCGCGGAAGGCGGCAAGCCGGTTCTCAAGACGGCGTGGCTGACGGGCGCGCAAGCGGTGTTTGCCGTGGTGGGCGTGCTGGCGGCCGGCGCGTTGGTCTGGGGCTTGTGGACGTCGCGCAATCTGCCGTTCGTGCCCGACATTGGCGCAGTGCTGGCGCATCGCGGGATTGGCGATTACACGCTGTCGATGTCGCACCTGTTCGACCTGACCGGAGATTCGTTTGCCGCGCTGCGGCTTCCGGCGGCGATGGCGGCGATTGTGTTGCTGATCGGTCCGGCCGCGGGCTGGCTGCTGCGCCTGAAAGGCCGGCACATTGCGTCGACGGTGAGCGTGGCGCTGACGATGACGGTGTTTCTCATCGCCGCGCATATCGCATTTGCGCGATTTGAGCCGATGTTGAGCTCGAAACAATTGGCCGATACGATCGTACAAAAAGGAACGCCCGCCGATGCGTTCATTATTTATGGCGACCAGTCGTCCGGCTCCTCGGTGATCTTTTACACGAATGCGTTCTTTCACGGCCGGCCTGCATTGCTGGTGCTGCCGCGGTGCGGGCAAAATGGCGAGGGATCGACTCTGATTTGGGGATCATGTTACCCCGACGCGCCCGACATTTTTTTGAGCGATGAAAAGCTTGCGAAGATTTGGGGCGCGGGGGAGCGTAAGTGGATCTTCGCCGAAGATACGGAGCGGGACAAGGTGGAAGCCGTGCTGGCGGGGCGGTTGTATCCGGCGCAGACGATTGCCGATAAAACCTTGTGGACGGACCGGCCGCTGTAGGTCAGGGGTCAGGGGTCAGGTTTCAGGTTTCAGGTTTCAGGTTTCAAGTTTCAGGGTTCAGGGTTCAGGGGTCGGGGGTCAGGACCATGACCGGAGCGCCCCGCATGTAAATCCACAGACAAAAAACACAGGGAGCTGGCCGTGCGATTGTACCCGGTGCGAACAATCGCGGATAAAATCTTGTGAGCGGATCGACCGTTGTAAGTCAGGGGTCAGGTTTCAGGGTTCGGGGGTGAGGGATTGCGGCGAGCCGCGCAGATATATCCATAGATAGAAAATGCCGAGAGCGAGCAGGATGAGGGGCGCGGGGATCATTCCCAAGAGCGCGGAGCGGTAAGAGTAATTGGTGAAGTGGAAAACCGCGATCCAGAAAATATCGCCGGTGATTACGATGGCCGCGAGAGTTAGCAGGAGCGCACACCACCGAGTGGCGCCGCTGTTCTTCCAGAGCATGGCGCACGCCGGAACGGTGAGCATGAGGAGCCGTGCGTCGTAGCAGCGGTGATACACGGGCAGCATGGCGAGAGGAACTACCGCGGCGAGCGCAAACCAGGCGAACGCAGGCGAGAAGCGCAAGCGCAGAGTTTTGATGAGCCACGGCACGAGCAGCGCTGCACAAATGAGATACGCGACTGGATTGTAGAAGCCGGGATTGTCGCGGAAGCGGCTGATGATGGTCTGCAGGCAAACGATCATGTTGACGCCGAAGGCGCCGCCGCTCGAGGGCCCGGGATCGTCAAGGCCGCCACGAGCGGTGATCGTGGCCAGGTTGGCGTGGAGCTCCGAGGGCCAGTGCGGGGCGACGTGCGAAATCCATAGAATGGCGGGCAAAGCAAGCACCGCGGTGACAGCGAGGGTTTGCAGGGCGCGCTTGCGAAGCACGCCGCCGGCGAGAAGGAAATAGAGCCAGATCAAGCCGGCGTCATGAGGTTTCATGGCCAGGCTGACGGCCATGCATAGAACGCCGGCGTAAACAAAGCGCTCGCGAAGAAAACACCAGGCGGCAATGACGCAAAGGCCGACAACGAGTCCGGCGGTGTTGCCGAGAGCGAGAAGCATTTCGCTGTTAATGAGCAGGAGAAAGATGAGGCCGCTCGACAGGCGCGGCGCGAACTGGGCGCCGAGATTGCCCATGAGGAAAGCGGCAAGGATGAAGCTCGCCGCGGTGAGGAGCGTCCACAGGGCTGTCGCCAGCTTCCAGGGCAGAAGCGCGAAGGGGGCGACAAGGAGAAACGTGGTGGGGAAGTTGGGCGTGAGAGAAGGATTGGTGCGCTGCCAGCCAGCCGTAATGGGAACGGAGGGCAGGACATTTGCCAGTTCATGGTAAACCGCGCCCAGATCGCTTTCCTGATAGGGATCGTGATGCTCGATGAGGCAGCGCGCGCCGGAGTAGAACTCCTTGAAGTCGATCATGCCAAGGTAACTGATGCGCTGAGTGGCAAAGCCGACGAGGGCAAAGAAAACACTGCCGAGCAATATCAGATAGAAGGCGTCCTGCCGTGCATTGGTCATCTTCAGGCTCTCTCAAAGTTGCGATGGAACGCTGTGCGCATTATGCCGGTCCGAGGGCGATCGAGCAATCTTTAGCGAACGGTTTATTTCGCCGCGCGCATCTTTCCGCCGGGCAAGAGTTCGTAGACCTGGCCGCGCCAGAGAATGCGGCGGCCCAGGTAGCTGGCGGCCCAGAAGCCGAAGCCCATGAGATCGCGGATGGGGTAGAGGACGAGCGGGCCGAACCAACTGGGGTCGCGCACCACGAGGCTGCCGACGGCCAAGGAAAGCGCCAGGCGCGTGGCGACGCTAAAGCCCAGGAGTGCAAGGCCCCAAAAGGGATGGCCGAGCCATGCCGCGCCCGCGAGCCCGAGCAGCCCGAAGGGCATGCTGAAGGTGAGCGATGTGCCGAAGTGGCCTTTGGGGCGCGAAAAACGCGTGGACTTCATCCAGCGGACCTGATGCTTGAGCGAGCCCACGAAGTTGGAATGCAAAACCATGTGATCGATGGCGTGATGGCTGAGGATGACGGTCTGGCCGAGCTTCCAGGTTTCGTTGCCGAGAATGAAATCGTCGGAGCAGTAGTCGGCCGTGACGCGGAAGCCGCCCATGCGGCGAATGGTCTGGCGGCGGAAAGCCATGGTGGGGCCGAGGGTGAACTGCATGCCTTCGATGGCGCGCGCGGCGAGCACGCCGGAGGACATCTCGACCGACATGCCGACGGCTTCAATTCTCGCCCACAAGCCGCCCTCGGCTGCGACCCCGCGATAGAGGCAGCACATGCCGCCGACTTGAGTGTCTGCGAACGGAAGGGCCACGGCGCGCAGGTAGTCCGGAGTGACGCGCACGTCACTATCGGAGACGACGAGGATTTTATGCGCCGCTTCGGCTTCCATTTTTTCCATGGAGATCACTTTGTCATTGATGTAATCGGGCTGGCCGCCGGTGGAGAGAAACTTGACGGGAATGTTGGGATGGCGCGAGGCGACACGACGGGCGGTTGCGAGGCCGGGGTCGTTGGGCTCACGCGCGCAGAAGAGGATTTCGTATTCGGGGTAATCCTGCGTGAAGAAGGATTCGAGGTAGGACTCGAGGCCGGGTTCGGCGCCATGCAAGGGCTTGAGCAGGGTGAGCGGGGGCGTGAAGCCGGGGCGGACGGAGAGCGCCGCGAGCGCCCGATGGCGTTCGCTGAGGTAGCGGGGCACGGCCCCGAGCACGATGCCGGCGAAGACCGTGGAGGTGATGAGGCCGAAGACGGCCAGGGCGAGGAGAACGTAGGGCATGCTGGTTCAAGGATAAAGGCAGCAAGTCAGCTGGTCAGCGAGTCAGCAGGTCAGCGGAAGCGGGTACGGGTCAGGGGGCCGTCGTTACATCGATGGCTGGCGGTGCAGAAAAGTTACGGTTTGCGCGCGGGAATGGGTCGCGGAGGCGGGACAGTTTTGCGGATGGGTACGATGGCGGCTCCGGAGCTGGGCGCTTGTTGAAAGCGCGTGAGCATCTCGGAACGCACGTATTCGACGAAGGTCTGCATCTGGCGGTTCATCTCTTCCATGCGCTCGCGCATTTGCAGGATGATGGCGATGCCGGCGATGTTGACGCCGAGGTCGCGGGCGAGGTTGAGAATGAACTCGAGCCGCTCCAAATCCTCATCGGTGTAGAGGCGGGTGTTGCCCTCGGTGCGCGACGGCTTGAGCAGCCCCTCGCGCTCGTAGAGGCGGAGGGTCTGGGGATGGATCTCATACATCTCGGCCACGGCCGAGATCATGTATGCGCCTTTGGACTTGCGTTTTGCGGTCATCAGTTCACCAAGTTGAAGTTTCTGCCAACAGGCATCATAGTATCCAACTCCCTGCCACCTCATTGTTTTCAAAAATCCGTGAAACCCTGGAACTATGGGCTGGGTTGCACTGAGAACGCTCTCGCGCATTGCTCGCCTGATATCAAATCGAAATGGCCAGTGTATGTTTCAAGCTGACGGAACACATCATTTTGCGTAACTGTTGATTTCAACAACATGATGGACAATAGGACCACCTTATCTTTGACAAGCGTCGACACCAAATATTGTGTCGCGGCTTCTTTCCCGGGGGGATTCTCCTTTTTCCAGAGATAGAATGGTCTGTCGTTTCCACCAACGTTTGAATTCGAAGGCGGTCCATAGTCTGTGATCACCATCGATGGATCCAATTGCTTGTAGTGATCCTGTTCATATCTTGCCTGAGCAGCAAGAATATCCTGGGGTTTTGAGCCTTTGACATATCCTGCAAAATCAGATCTGTCCTCGACGATCAGCTCGTAGGCCATGTCATCGATGAATGCGAAGGTTCTTCCGGGATCGTCTTTGTCGTTGTACGAGAATGTCTTGCCAGCCAGGAAGTAGCGAAAGCTGCTATCTCCCAGGAACTTGTAAAAGTAATAGCCAGTATCTTGCTTGGAATTGAAGACCTTAGTTTGACCATTATCGGGGCATTGGGCCTTTTGGCTAACAGCGCCAAGAAACAGAGACGAGGAAAATCAGGGACAACATTCGCCAAGCTGAAGTCAACGAACCCTTTGTGTTCAGCGGATGTGCATTCTGAATCAAACCACTCATTTGAATGCCTCCGAAAAGCACTCACAGCTTGTCAAACAGCGCCTTGCGCGGGTCCTGGGGATTCAGTTTGGCGAGCTCGCGCATGATCTCGCGGCTGCGCTCGTCGTTCAGGTGCGGCACGGCGACTTCGACGGTGACGATCTGATCGCCGCGCTGGCCGGGGTGCTGTGCGCTCTCGACGCCGCGTTCGCGCAGGCGCAGCTTTTGCCCGCTCTGCGTGCCGGGCGGAATCTTCAACTGCGCGCGGCCGTCGATGGTGGGCACGTCGACCTTGGCGCCCAGCGCGGCCTCGGCCACGGTGACCGGGACGGTAAGCTGAATGTCGTCGCCCACGCGCGCGAAGACCGGGTGCGAGCCGGTGCGTACGATGAGGAACAGGTCGCCGGCCGCCCCGCCGTTGACTCCGGCGTTGCCCTTGCCCTGCAGGCGGATGCGCTGGCCGTCGCGCGTGCCCGGCTTGATGCGAAATTCAACCGTCTCCGTGCGGGCTACCGTGCCCTCGCCGTTGCAGGTAGCGCAGGCGTTGGCGATGCGCCCCGTGCCGTCGCAGCGCGGGCAGGTGATGTTGAACTTCATGCGGCCGCCCATCTGCGTCACCTGGCCAGTGCCGTGGCACTCCGGGCACTGCATGCCGCCGCCGACGCTCGTCTGACCGTGGCAGGTGGGGCAGGTTTCCTGGCGGTGGATCTGGATGCGCGCCTGACCGCCGCGGATGGCCACCCAGAAGTCGACCGTGGCCTGGTATTCGAGATCTGTGCCCGGTTGTGGCCCGCGCGGCTGCTGGTGATGCTGCGCGCCCGAGAAGATGCCGGAGAAGATGTCTTTGAAGCTGCCAAAGCCGCCGGCACCGGCCCCCTGCGGCGCCTGGTGCCCCATCCCGCCTTCAAAGCCGGAGAAGTCGAAGCCACCGAAGTCGACCGGGGGCTGCCCGCCGGTGCGCTGCTGCCGAGCATAGGCCGCGGCTGTCGCCGGGTCGATCTGGTCGGAATAGAAACCCACCTGGTCGTAAATTTTTCGCTTCTTCTCGTCGCTCAGAACGTCGTTGGCTTCGGAGATCTCCTTGAACTTCTCTTCCGAGCGCTTGTCGTTGGGATTTACATCGGGGTGGTACTTGCGGGCGGCTTTACGGAAGGCCTTGCGGATCTCGTCCTGCGAGGCCGTCTTCTTGACGCCGAGCGTTGCGTAATAGTCTTTGTTGGTGGTCGTGGCCATGAGTGCTTTCTTATCTCAGTTCAGGCGCTTGAGAGTAACTACTAGTCGGGGTGGGCGACTTTCAGTCGTCCACCCCCGAGGTTCCTCCGCTTTCTTGCTATCCCACCCTAAACGCAAAAAGCGCGTTTAGGATGGGGCACCCTATTTCGTGCAGGCGCTTTATTTTTTCTCGTCCATGTCGACGTACTCGGCGTCGATGACTTCGCCTTCTTTCTTGGCTCCGCCGCCGGGACCAGCCGTTGATCCAGTGCTGCTCTGATCCGAAGAGCTTCCCGGCGCGGGTCCGGATGCCGCCTGCGCGGCGTTGGCCTTGTAGAGCACCTCGGCCAGTTTGTGGCTGGCTTGGGTGAGCTTTTCGTTCGCCGACTTCAACTGCGACACGGACGGCGAGCCTTCGAGAGTCTTTTTCGCATCGGCGAGAGCCGCCTCAACCTCGGTCTTATCGGCTGCCTGCACCTTTTCGCCGGAGTCCTTGAGCATCTTCTCGATGTTGTAGACGAGGCCGTCGAGCTGGTTGCGGGCCTCGATCTCCTCGCGCTTTTCTTTATCCTCAGAGGCGTGCGCTTCGGCTTCCTTCGCCATCTTCTCGACCTCGTCCTTCGAAAGTCCGGAGCTGGAGGTGATGGTGATGCGCGTGTCCTTGCCGGTGGCGTTGTCCTTGGCGGTCACGTTGAGAATGCCGTTGGCGTCGATGTCGAAGGTAACCTCGATCTGGGGCACGCCGCGCGGCGCCGGGGGAATGCCGCCCAGCTTGAACTTGCCCAGAGTACGGTTCTGCCCCGCCATGGGCCGCTCGCCTTGCAGCACGTGGACTTCAACTTCGGTCTGCGAGTCAGCCGCCGTGGAGAAGGTCTCGGTCTTCTTGGTCGGGATCGTGGTGTTGCGCGGGATCATCTGCGTGGCCACGCCGCCCAGCGTTTCGATAGACAGGGTGAGCGGAGTGACGTCGAGCAGCAGCAGATCCTTGACGTCGCCCGACAACACGCCCGCCTGCACGGCTGCGCCCACGGCGACGACCTCATCGGGATTGACTCCCCGGTGCGGCTCGCGGCCGAAGAGCTTCTTGACCAGCTCCTGAATCTTGGGCATGCGGGTTTGGCCGCCCACGAGGACCACTTCGTCGATCTTGTCTATGCCGATGCCGGCGTCGGCCAGGCACTTCTTGCACGGTTCCACGCTACGGTTGATCAGGTCTTCGACCAACTGCTCCAGCTTGGCGCGGGTCAGCTTGCGGACAAGGTGCTTGGGGCCCGAGGCGTCAGCGGTGATGAACGGCAGGTTGATCTCAGTTTCGACGGTGGTCGAAAGCTCGATCTTGGCCTTTTCCGCGGCGTCTTTCAGGCGCTGCAGGGCCATTTCGTTGCCTTTTGAGGTGAGGTCGAGGCCGTGCTCCTGCTTGAACTCGGCGGTGAGCCAGTCGACGATGCGCTGGTCGAGGTTGTCGCCGCCCAGGTGGGTGTCGCCGTTGGTCGATTTGACTTCGATAACGCCCTCGCCGACTTCGAGGATGGAGATGTCGAAGGTGCCGCCGCCGAAGTCGTAAACCGCAATCGTTTCGTCCTTCTTCTTGTCGAGGCCGTAGGCCAGAGCCGCGGCCGTGGGCTCGTTGACGATGCGCTTGACGTCGAGGCCGGCGATCTTGCCTGCGTCCTTGGTGGCCTGGCGCTGAGCGTCATTGAAGTACGCCGGAACGGTGATGACGGCCTCAGTGACCGTTCCGCCGAGGTAGGATTCGGCGCTCTTCTTGAGCTTCTGCAGAATCATGGCGGAGATTTCAGGCGGGGTGTACTCCTTGCCCTGGGCCACAACAGCCACGTGGTCGCCCTGCTGGAGGACCCGGAAAGGGACCATCTTCATCTCGTCGGAGACTTCGTTGTAGCGACGGCCCATGAAGCGCTTGATGGAGAAGATGGTGTTCTCAGGATTAGTGATGGCCTGACGTTTGGCCACCTGTCCCACGAGACGCTCGCCGCTCTTGGAGAAGCCGACGATGGAAGGAGTAGTGCGCGCACCTTCCTCATTTGCAATGACTTTTGGTTCGCCGCCCTCCATTACTGCGACGCACGAGTTGGTGGTGCCGAGGTCGATTCCGATGATTTTACCCATAGTGGTCCCTGCCTTTAGAGAGATGCTCAACAGGGCAGAATGCCAGATTGAGCGAGATGTTGTCAACTTATTTGATGTGTTTCGCCTAAGGAGGTCGCAATTTTGGCGTGCAATTGGGAGCCGCAGCGGGGTTTCCGGCGTCAGGCGCAGCGTCTACCGGCCGGTGGCGGCCAAGGCGGCAGCGAGGGCTTCTTCTGGTTCGGGGCGGACGCGGAAATCGGCGTGGGCCTGAGCGTAGACTATGCGGCGGTCCCGGGCGAGGACGTAGGTGGCGGGGATGGGCAGGCGCCAGGTGTCGTCGCCGTTTACGAAGGGGATATTGACGAGAATGGAGCGGAAGTAGTCGCGGTGGTAGTCAGGGATGGTATAGACGAGGCCGAACTGCCCGGCGAGGGCGCAGCCAGGATCGGCGAGGACGGGAAACGGCAGCGAGTGCTGGCCGACCATGAAGTCGTTTTGGCGGATGGTCTGCGGGCTGACGGCGACGAGGAGCGCGCCGGATTCGCGCAGGCGCGGGTAGAGGTCGCGCCAGGCCTCGAGCTCGGTGACGCAGTAGGGGCACCAGCGGCCGCGGAAGAATTTGAGGACGAGCGGGCCGAAGGCGAGCAGGTCGGCAGAGCGGATGGGGCGGCCGGAGGCATCGTTGAGGGTGAATTCGGGGGCTCTCGCGCCGACGGGGAGGATTTTTTCTTCAACCCCCGAGGCAAATAACTCTTCGATTGCCCGCTCGCCGACGGCCATGCGCTCGGGCTGAACGAGTTTGCGCGTGTTGGCGGTGATCTCGTCGAGCTGGTCCTGGAGCGGCGACATTTTTAGCGCCCGAACTTTTGCCGTCCACCCAACCCCATACCGGCGAGGCCGCCGCGCATCATGCTCTTGGCCATGCCCATCTTGCCCATCTGCTTGAACACTTTCGCCATTTGCGCGTGCTGGCGGAGGAGCTGATTCACCTCCTGCACGCTGGTGCCGCTGCCGGCGGCGATGCGTTTGCGGCGCGAGCCGGAAATGATTTCGTGATTGCGGCGCTCCTTGGGCGTCATGGAGTTGATGATGGCTTCGAGGCGGACGAACTGCTTTTCGTCGACCTGGCCGGCGGCCTGCTTCATGCCGGCAAAGGGGCCGACCGAAGGCATCATCTTCAAAATCGATTCCATGGAGCCGAGCTTCTTGATCTGCTTGAGCTGGTCGCGGAAGTCTTCGAGCGAGAAGCCGTCGCCGAGGAGGACCTTCTTGGCCATCTCTTCGGATTTTTTGCGGTCGAGGGTGGAATCGGCCTTTTCGATGAGCGAGAGGATGTCGCCCATGCCGAGGATGCGGCCGACGATGCGGTCGGGATGGAAGGGCTCGAAGGCGTCGGGCTTTTCGCCCACACCGATAAATTTGATGGGCTGGCCGGTGACGTGGCGAATGGAAAGCGCCGCGCCGCCGCGGGCATCGCCGTCCATTTTGGTGAGGACCACGCCGGTAAGGCCGAGACGGGAGTGAAAATCCTGCGCGGAGTTCACGGCGTCCTGGCCGGTCATGGCGTCGGCGATGAAGAGAATTTCCTGCGGGTTAAGGAGCTTTTTCAGGCGCTCCATCTCGGCCATGAGTTCTTCGTCGACGTGGAGGCGGCCGGCGGTGTCGACGATGAGCGTGTCGCAGCCCATGATGACGGCTTCACGGCGTGCCTCTTTGGCCAGGCGTTCGACGAGCGCGGAGCCGGGGGATTCCCCTTTGAGGTCGCCTTCGTAGAGTTTGGTTTCGGCTTGTTTGGCGACGACCTTGAGCTGCTCGCGCGCGGCGGGGCGGTAAACGTCGACCGATACGAGCATGGGACGGTGACCACCCTTCTTGAGCCAGGCGGCGAGTTTGCCGCTGGTGGTGGTTTTTCCGGAGCCCTGCAGGCCGGCCATCAGAATGACGGTGGGGGGCTGCGAGGCGAATTTGAAGCGCGCGGTGTCTTTGCCGAGCAGCGCGATCAACTCGTCGCGGACGATCTTGACGACTTGCTCGCCGGGAGAAAGCGCGGTGAGGACTTCGGTGCCGACGGCTTTTTCGCGGATGTGCTCAATGAGATCGTTGACGACTTTGAGGTTGACGTCGGCTTCGAGCAGGGCGACGCGAATCTCGCCGAGGGCTTCGGCGATGTTTTCTTCAGAGAGCGTGCCCTGGCCGCGGAGGGTCTTAAAGACGCGCTGGAGTTTGTCGGTGAGGTTCTCAAACATTGCAATTCAAGTTTACCGGAAGCGGTCGTTCCGCGAGTCAGCGAGTTAGCGAGTCAGCGGGTCGCAGCTAGCGCAGGTGGATCGCCTTCCATCCCGAGCTCAAAAGAGCAACGCCCGATGTAGAGCCCTATTTCTCAATCCACTCGGCGATCGGCCCCCAGTAAGAAAGGTGAGGCCTGCGGAAGGGCTGATTGTGCGCCGTGTTGGGCACGACGACCAGCTCCGCGGCGGGGCCGCAGTGGGAGGCCAGCTCGCGAGCCATATCCAGAGGAAACAGGCGGTCCTTTTCCCCATGCACGATGAGCACAGGCAATAAGCAACCGCGCAGCGACTCTTCCGCAATCCAAATGTCGGGAACCACAGAAGAGAAGCTGGCCGGAAGGCCGAAGGAGCGTGCGGCATCGCGGAACGAGGTAAAGGCTGCGCAGAGTACCAGGCGGCGAGCCGGTACGCGGTTGGCGATCGCGGCGGCGATGCCACTGCCCAACGAGAATCCCAGGAGCGATAAAGGCAGCGTGGGGGCAAGAACGTTCGAGGCAGGCAAAAGAAGAGACCGCATCCTCCTCAAACTGGCTCCAGTCGACGCGCCCTGTACTGCGGCCGTAACCGGAGAAATCAAAGAGGAGAGAGGCGACGCCGTTGGCGGCGAGGAGCGACTGCACCGGAAACCAGTGATCGACGATTTCGCCGATCCCATGACAGAGGAGCACGGCTGCGCGTGCGGGAACCGGCGCCGGCTCGACGAATACCGCGTCGAGGAGGCTGCTTCCGCTGGGAATGGAGTGCGAGGACACTGAGAGATCGGGGTGGTGATGGCCGCGATGGCGGATGCCCGACCAACCGAAGATCTGGTCGCGCAGAAGAATAACGCGGCTGATCGAGGTGAGTGCAACGGTGAATGAACGCCTGTGTGCCAGCATGGCAGGCCTGCTCTTCTATTTTACCGGCAGCAACCTGGCAATTTCGGGGATCGGGGAGGCGAGCGGGTTGGAGAATTGGCGAGTTGGCGTTTGCCACGCGGACATCGCGAGTTGGCGAAGTCGCAGGAAAATCAGAACTTTTCTCCTCTTAATCCTTTGGAGCGATGAGGTACTGCTCGAGTTTGCCGTCGGGGTAGGTGTAGGTGGTGAGTTCGAGTTTGCGATCGGGGTAAGCGATGACGAAGACTCGGAAGGTCATGCCGCCGCGGAGTTCGGTTTGGGTTTGGCGAACCTCAAGCGGCTCGCCGAGCGGAGCCAGCGAGGACGCGAAGTCCGCGATGGCCTGGGGCGTGAAGTAATCGCTGAGGTTAGGCGCGAGCAGTGAGCGGTCGATGCGGCCCTGTTGGAGGCCGTGGTAGATATCAAGGGCCTGCTGCTCGGCGGGGGCGAGCGGGTAGCCGGCAACGAGAGGCGCGGCGAGCCGGGCAATGGAGCCGGCGGCGCCAACGGCATCCTGATTGGTGAGGACGGCGACGGCGGCGCCATCGTCGATGAGCACTTCATTATCGGAGACGAAGCCGGAGACTTCGCCCGAGTGTTCAATGGAGCGGTGGCCGTCGCGGTTGCGCACAAAAACTCCGAGGCCGTAATGCGTGGCGTCGCCATTTTTGAGCTTGACCTCAGTAAACATTTCTTTGTAGCTCTCGGGCTTGAGGATCGATTGCGCAGTCAAACTTTCGTCCCAGAGGGCGAGGTCGCGCGCGGTCATGGCCAGCTCGCCGGCCGCGAACATCCAGCCGCGGCCCTCCTTGGGTGCGAGGCGCAAGGGGCCGAGCGCGTGGCGATAGTAAGCCGTGGCGTCGGCCTGCGTAAGTTGGGCCTGGTCGGAGTTCCATACGGAGGTCATGCCGAGGGGACCGAAGATGCGCTGGGTGATGAAATCGAAGAGCGGCTCACCGGAGACAACTTCGACGATGCGGCCGGCGATGACGAAGTTTGTGTTGGAGTACTGCCATTCGGTGCCGGGATCGAAGTCGAGGGGCTTGCTACCCCAGATATCGAGGATGTGTTGAGCGGTGGTGGGCTGGGTCAGCGGCGTCATCACGTAGTCCTCGGGCCAGTAGTCCTGGTAGCCGGATGTGTGAGAGAGGATTTCGCGGATGGTGACCTCGCCGCCGCGCGTGAGGCCGGGAATGTATTTACCCACAGGATCATCGAGGCGGAGTTTGCCTTGCTCCTCGAGCATGAGGATGGCTGCGGCGGTAAATTGCTTGGAGATCGATCCGATGGAGTAGCGCATGCCGGGCGTGGCGGAAACGGCGGGCTGAGAGCTCGTGGCCAGGCGCGCGCTGCCGTAGGCGTGGGTGTAGACGAGCTTGCCGTGCTGGACAATGGCGACAGAGGCGGAGGGTACGCCGGTTTGCTCGAGCACCTGCGCGGCGATGCGGTCGATTTTGGCTTTGAGGGCAGGATCGATGGCGTCGATTGTCTGAGTGGGGGATTGGGCCAGAGCGGCCAGAGATGCAAGGAGCAGACCCGCCGATATGAAAACCGTGTTAAGTTGTCTCATCGAAATTCTCATCGCTTACAATTACTTTACAAACATATGCCGCAATTGTTCCTATAACACGGAGACAGCTTCGAGTACTACTCATGTTTCCGGTTGAGCGACCTCAAACGAATCGATCAGAACAGAAGCAAAGAGAAGGTTGGCCGGCGGATATGGGGCCAGGATGAGACAGTTGGGTGATGTTGGCCCCCGAATGGGGGATTTCTGAGCACCCTGCGCCCACTTAGAATCTAGTGCAATGCGTCGTTGATTTTGAGGATTTTGTCTTGGTTCGGACCGACTGAACTTACGCCCGCTGCGCGGGCTATTGTCTGGTTTGCAATTTTTTCTCCAGGCTCACGCCCTGGGGCTACCGTCTTCTGCCCGCTTCGCGGGCTTTGTGTCCGGCGCCCAGCAAACCCGTCGAAATCCGTGTCGCACCACACCAGGCGAATCCTCAAAAGAGCCGCGTCCAATTGCGCGCAAATTGGGCCGGCAAGGGAGCGGTGAGACGAAAATGGAAAGGCTGATTGAAGGGCACAAACGGTTTCTCGACGAAGTATTTCCGGGGAAAAGGAGCCATTTTCACCTGCTGTCGGAGAAGCAGGGGCCGGAATGTCTGTTTATCACCTGCGCGGACTCGCGCGTGCAGCCGGATTTAATTCTGGGGACCGAGCCGGGAGTCTTGTACGTCTCGCGCAATGTAGGGAACGTGGTGCCTCTTGTGAGCCAGGATGTGGATGGAGTGACGGCCACGATCGAGTACGCGGTGGAGGTGCGGAGAGTGCGGCACGCGATTGTGTGCGGCCACTCGGACTGCGGGGCGATCAAGGCGTCGATGGTCAGGCGAGGGTTGGTGAATTTGCCCAAGGCGCAGCAGTGGCTGGAGCACGCGGGAGCAGCATTCGGCTACCGGCAGCCGCTGAATCCGGCTGACGGCGAAAGCGCGGAGCTGGCGGCGCTGATCCGGGGCAACGTAGTCGCGCAACTGATGAATCTGCACGCGCAGCCCCCGGTGGCAAGGGCCGAGAAAGAAGGCCGGCTTGCGGTGCACGGGTGGTACTACGACATTCTGACCGGGCGGATCGAGCGATACGACGAGGCGCTGCGGAGATTTGTGCCGCTGTCGTAAAAAGCTGCCGAGGCTGGGGTGCGAGAGTGCTTGACAATCGGCCTTATTATGAGTAAACTAGTTTGCAGACTAGTTTGATCCGAACGCGGGGTGAATATGCCAGTTGCTGAATCCTCTTACACAGAGATTGGCGCCTTTGACGCCAAAACCAGGCTTTCCGAGATATTGCGCAAGGTCCAGCAAGGGGAACGATTCACCATCACCGTGCGTGGACGTGCCGTGGCAGACATCGTGCCAAGCCAGCGCCGCGATCAGCACCGCATCAGGGCAGCGGTTGAGGCTCTCCGCAACTTCCCGCGTATCACGGGCGTTTCCGGCGACGACGTGTTGGCATGGATTCGGGAGGGAAGAAAGTAAGGCTCGCCCATGGAATTAATTCTTGACGCTTCTGCGGCGCTGGCGTGGTTCGTGCAGCGATCCGACCCGCACGAAGCAGCTTTAGCCGATGAAATTCTTTCGCGTGTCGAATGCAATGAGGCTCGGGTTCCCGGCATCTGGTTCACCGAAGTGGCCAATGGGCTCCTAGTGGCAGAGCGCTCGCGCTTGGCGACCCCATCCAAATCCTCGCGTTTCCTGGGCGAACTCGCGGCGCTGCCGATCACGGAAGAACGCGTTCAGCAATCCTCAATCCAGGCGGAAGTTCTGGCGCTCGGCCGAAGATACGGGCTCACGGCCTACGATGCGCTTTACATGGAACTCTCGTTGCGCACCGGCCTTGTTTTGGCGACCTTCGATGCGCAGTTGGCCGATGCGCTACGCAAGGCGGGAGGGCGAGTGTTTGGGGATGCGGCGTAAAGGCGCTTACTTTTCGCCCTCGACGCAAGGCGCCCGGATCCACGAACGGATGTGGTACAGGCAGGGTCCGGCGGCTGCCATTGCGATTCTCCTTCGCCGCCGGCAAAAGAGGGAAATCGCGAAAACCTCCCGCCCCTGCCTGAACGCATTGCGTATTGGCGAGCGTAAAGCAAGCCACTGCGCTGCCAAATTTGAGTTGGGCTTCGAACGGGCGGTTGCCTGGAGGCCGCGGTCTGAGCACGGACAGGCCGCTCGAACGCGGAGATCAATGCGAAGGGAGCAGTGGTTTCAATGCGCGCCAGGCGGCGGGGTGGCGTGCCTGGCGGGCTTTTTGAAGAGCCAGCTAGCGGCAGCGCAGATGACGGCCAGAATCGCTGTCCAGCGAAAGATATCGACATACGCGAGCATGGCGGCCTGTTGCTGCATGAGGCCGTAGAGCAGACCGAGGGAGCCAGGGCGCGCGCCGGGCGGACCGATGCGAGTTCCGAGGTAACCGGCGATGAGTGCGGATTTCTGCTGCAAGGCGGCGGTGGAGGGGGAGAGATTGCCGCTCAGGTAGGTTTGGTGGAGATCGGCGCGGCGGACGAGCGCAGTGGTGGCCATGGCGATACCGATGGAACCGCCGATGTTGCGTAGCATATTGCCGAGGCCGGTTGCGGCGCCCATGTCTTTGTTGGAGATGGTGGCCATCATCATCGTGGTCATGGGAACGAAGACGAAGCTGAGGGCGAATCCCGTGAGCATGATGGGAAACAGGAGTGTCAGGGGGCCGGTGGAGAGATCGACCGTGCCGAAGGTGAACGAGCAGGCGGCAAAGCCCAGAAAGCCGGCGCAAAGCAGCTTGCGGTTGTCGATGCGCGAACCGATGAATCCGATGAGGGGCAAGCCGATGATCGATCCGATGCCGCGCGGGCCCACAACCAGGCCAGCGGTAAATGCGGTGTAGCCGAGAATTTCCTGGTAGTAGAGCGGCAGAATGGCGATGGTGATGTACATGCACATGCCCAGCATCAATATCACGAAGCAACCGGTGCGGAAGTTGCGGTCCTTGAGCACGTGCATGTCGACGAGACTTCGGGGATTGGTCCAGGAATGCCATATCCACAACAGGAGCGAGACCACCAGCGCGGCCACGGCCCAGCGCAACCAGACGGCGCTAAACCAGTCGTCCTCCTGGCCCTTGTCGAGAACGATCTGCAGGCAGCCGGTCCAGACCACGAGCAGGCCGAAGCCGATGTTGTCGAAGGCGCCCACCTTGGCGTTCTTGATATAGGGTGGGTCGTGGACGAAACGGGCAATCATGATGACGGCCAGGATGCCGACGGGAATATTGATGTAGAAGGCGTAGCGCCAGCTCCAGGTGTCGGTGAGCCAGCCGCCGAGAGTGGGTCCTATGACCGGAGCGAGCACGACTCCCAAAGCGTAAGCGGCCATGGACTTCGAGCGCTCCCTGGGCGGGAAGCTTTCGAGCAGGATGGATTGGGAGAGAGGTTGCAACGCGCCACCGCCTGCGCCCTGCACGATGCGAGCCAACAGGATGACGCTCAGCGACGGGGCCGCACCGCAGAAAAAAGACGCGATGGTGAAAACGATGACGCAGGTGAGCAGGAAGCGCTTGCGGCCGAAGCGGCGCGCGAACCAGTTAGAGGCCGGGAGGATGACGGCGTTGGCGACCAGGTAGCTGGTGAGCACCCAAGTGGCTTCGGAGTTCGAGGCCGAGAGCGAGCCGGCGATGTAGGGCAGCGCCACCGAGGCGATGGCTGTGTCGAGCAACTCCATGAAAGTGGGGAGCATGACCGAAAGGGTGACCAGCCACGGGTTGACGCCCTGGCTGAGCGGGTAGCGTGCGTGAGCGGCGTCGGCTGGCATTCGAGAAGGCTGTCTTGAGGGTAAATGATGCCCGGTCAATGCGCGCCGGGCGGCGGGGTGGCGTGCTTGGGCGGCTTTTTGAAGAGCCAGCTAGCGGCGGCGCAGATGACGGCCAGAACCGCTGTGCCGCGAAAGATATCGACATAGGAGAGCAGTGCGGCTTGCTGCTGCATTAGGCCGTAGAGCAGGCCGAAGGAGCCGGGGCGTGCGCCGGCCGGGCCGATGCGGGTTCCGAGGTAACCGGCGATCATCGCGGATTTCTGCTGCAGCACGGCGACGGAGGGCGAGAGATTGCCGCTCAGGCTGGTCTGGTAGAGGTCGGCGCGGCGGATGAGGCCGGTGGTGGCCATGGCGATGCCGATAGAACCGCCGATGTTGCGCAGCATGTTAAAGAGGCCGGTGGCGTTTCCCATTTCGCGGTTGGAGATGGTGGAAACGGTCATGGTGGCCAGCGGGACAAACGCCAAGCTGAGGGCAAAACCGGCGACAAGGATGGGAATGAGCAGAGTGAAAGGGCCGGTGCTGAGGTTGACGGTGCCAAAGATGAATGAGCACACGGCAAAGCCGAGAAAGCCGACGGTGAGCAGCAGGCGGTTGTCGATGCGGGAGCCGAGATATGCGATGACGGGCGAACCGAGCGCGGACCCGAGGCCGCGCGGACCTACTACGAGGCCGGCAGTGAAGGCCGTGTAACCGAGGATCTCCTGGTAGTAGAGAGGCAGGATGGCGATGGTGATGTAAACGCCCATACCGAGCATCAAGACCATGAACATGCCGGTGCGGAGGTTGCGGTCTTTGAGGGCGTGCAGGTCGACCAGACCGTCGCGGTTGGTCCAGGAGCGCCAGACCCAGCCGATGAACGCAACCACGAGGGCCGCAACCGCCCACCGCACCCAGATGGCGCCGAACCAGTCGTCCTCCTGGCCCTTGTCGAGGACCACTTGCAGGCAGCCGGTCCAAACGATGAGCAGGCCAAAGCCGATGTTGTCGAAGGCGCCCACTTTGGCGTTCTTGATGTAGGGCGGGTCGTGGACGAAACGGGCAATCATGATAACGGCCAGAATGCCGACAGGAATGTTGATGTAGAAGGCGTAGCGCCAGCTCCAGGTGTCGGTGAGCCAGCCGCCGAGTGTGGGACCGAGGACCGGGGCGAGCACAACTCCCAGTCCGAAGGCGGCCATGGACTTGGAGCGCTGTTGGACGGGAAAGCTTTCGAACAGGATGGATTGGGACAAAGGCTGCAATGCGCCGCCGCCTGCGCCCTGAAGCACGCGGGCCAGCAGCAGCATGCTCAGCGAAGGGGCCGCGCCGCAAAAAAAGGATGCGGTGGTGAAGAGAGTGACGCAGGTGAGCAGAAACCGCTTGCGGCCGAAGCGGCGCGCAAACCAGTTAGAAGCCGGGAGAATAACGGCGTTGGCGACCAGGTAGCTGGTGAGCACCCAGGTGGCCTCGGAGTTGGAGGACGAGAGCGAGCCGGCGATGTAGGGCAGGCAGACGGAGGCGATGGCTGTGTCGAGTATCTCCATGAATGTGGGCAGCATGACCGAAAGGGTGATCAGCCACGGGTTCACGCCCTGGGTGAGTGGATAGCGTGCGTGAGCGGCTGCGGATGGCATTCGAGGAGGCTCTTTTGAGGGTAAACGATCCGCGGCATTGCCGTTTGCGATTGGCGCAACGGGGCGGAGGGAACCTTGCGCGGGTTCAAATTGCGGGGCGCGGCGCCGGCAGCCTTGACACAACGGGCCGCGCCCTTGATGCTTAACAGTTCCGGCTTTTTGAGCTATCTACGCAGGAGGATTCCAGGTTTTGCGGGTTCGTGTCTTTTACCACGACAAATGCTTTGACGGGGCGTGCTCCGCGTCGCTGTTCACGCGCTTTCATCGCGAGTGCGTCGCGCCGGGCGCCAGCTACGCGTATCGCGGGCTGGTGCATCGCGCCGGGGCGCTGTTCGACGAGAACGAGTTTACCGGCGACGAGAATGCGATCGTGGACTTTAAATACTCAGCTTCGCCCAGGATCACCTGGTGGTTCGATCATCATCTGTCGGCATTCCTGACGCGCGAGGACCAGGAGCATTTTCTTGCCTGCCAGCGCGACCCGGCTTGCGCGGCGCGCAAGTTTATCGACCCCACCTATACCTCGTGCACAAGCTTTCTGGCGCACATCGCACAAACGCGCTACGGTTTTTCCACCGCCCCGGTGGCGGAGCTGATTCGCTGGGCCGACATTGTGGACGGGGCCAGGTATGAAAGCGCCGAAGCGGCGGTGGGGATGGCTGCGCCGGCCATGAAGCTGACGCTCATTATTGAAGCCACGCAGGACGACGAGTTTATTCCGCGGCTGATTCCGCTGCTGACCGAGATGCCGCTGGCCGATGTGTTGAGCCAGCCCTTTGTGGCGAGCCTGTTGCCGCCGCTGCTTGAGCGCCACCGAAGGTCGCTGGAGCTGATCCGCAACCGCGCGGAGGAGCGCGACGGCACCATCTTTTTCGACCTCAGCGACCAGCAGTTGGAGGGGTACAACAAGTTCATCCCCTACTATCTGTATCCGCAGGCAACGTACTCGATCGGCTTGTCGAAGTCCAGCTTCAGGACGAAGGTTTCTGTCGGATCGAATCCGTGGACCAAGGCCGACCCCGCGAAGATGGTGAATCTGGCGGAGATTTGCGAGCGCTACGGCGGAGGCGGGCACGCGCGCGTGGGGGCCATCAGCTTTCCTCCGGACAAGGAAGCGGAGGCGCGCGAGGCGGCGGAGGAGATTGTGGCGGAGTTGAGGAAGACGTACGTAGCGCCGGTCTCCTGACCGGCTGTAGTGCGGGTCTCCTGACCCGCACCGGGAGGTACCTGCTCCCTTATCCCTAATCCCTATTCCCCAATTCCCCTATCCCTGTTCCTCGTCCGTCGCACGAAAACTTCCCAACTAGCCGACTTCCCTATACGATCCGGGTCGGCGAGCGCATTGGCGATTACGCGCTGAATGAAGGCAGGAGGACCGAACAAACAGTAAGGAGAATGATGCTGAACAGGGACGGTTTGTGCCCCATTCATCCACGTTTTTTTCGTGGATGAGTGGGAGAGCAAGCCCACAATCTAAACGCCGCCCGCTCATCGCAAGATACGCGATGAACGGGGCACAACCTCTCCCCACTCGACCTTCGGGGTTCTTGACCGGGCCACCTGCCTGAATCCGCCCATTCAAGCTGGGACGAAGGCCTCAGGCGGGTGGCCACGATCCCGATGCCGTTTCCAAGACCACGGCCAGGGTGCCCCCGGTCCCTCGTCCGCCGCGGCGGAGGGACCGGGGAGGTCACAGGCCTCAGGGGGCTGAGGCCGACTCAGGATGCGTACCTCGCAGGCCGCCCAGATCTTTTTTGAACCAACGGCCAAACCGCCAAATCACAATTTGTCTCACCCAGGGGTTCACCTCACGCCTCCCGTCAACCCCCGCCGCGCCTACTGCGCCGTCTTATCTTGACCCCACCCGAATGATTCCCCTCGCCAACTTTGCAGATTAATTGCTCGAAACTGGCAAACTTGACTCAGGCGCAAAGAACAGGGCTGCCGAGGAAAGGCGGGCGGAGCCGAAACTGACCCCTGACATATGGAGACATATATACCCTCTCATAACCCCTTTGTTTTCAAATATGGAGATATGACATATGGGGGAGGGGGTGATATATACTAACCAGTAAACATCCACTATTCCCTATTACCTCGTCCCGCCCCGCAAAGTGCAAACCAGGAGATTGGCCTTTCAGAGTCCCAGTTCGAGGGCGCGCTTTTTCATGGCCTCGATGCAGAAGGCGATGTGGGCATCGAGATCGACGCCGAGCTCGGCAGCGCCTTGCACAATGTCTTCGCGATGGACGCCGCGGGCGAAGGCCTTGTCTTTCATCTTCTTTTTCACGCTCGCTACTTCGACATCCGCGATGGCCCTGGTGGGCTTGACCAGCGCACAGGCGGTGAGGAAGCCAGCCAGCTCGTCGCAGGCAAACAGCGACTTGGCGAGATGCGTGGCGCGCGGCACGCCGGAGTACTGCGCGTGGCCCAAAATGGCGGTACGCAGGTCTTCAGGCCAGCCCAGCCGCTCAAGCTCACGAACGCCCACGAATGGGTGCTCCTGGGCCCTGGGATGGCGCTCGTAGTCGAAGTCGTGGAGCAGGGCGGTGGTGGAGTAGAGCTCGAGCATCGCCGCGAGCGCATCGCCCTCAAGGCCGAGCCGGGCTGCCTCCTGCCGGCCGCAGGCCACGACGCAGGCTTCCACGGCCAGCGCATGCTTGCGCAGGCTTTCGCTCCGGGTCCATTCGGCGAGCAGGCTCCAGGCTTTTTCGCGGCTGCAGGCCGGGTTGGCTGCCATTGTGGTTCGCTCTCCTGTTGCTGATTATGGTTCGCAAATCTTCGGGTTTTTCAGGGTCTCAGTGTGGTTTTTTCGGTTTGTCCCTTAGTTTTCACTTGACAATTATGGTTCACTTCGTTGAAAGTAGCACTAATCGCGGTGCAAAAGGACCGCGCGGGACGCTTGCTCTGGCGCTCCGCAGATCCATATGGTTACATCTCTAGTCAGCGTGGACTCACGCGAAGTGGTGCGGTGTGACTACTGCAGGTTGACGCAGTATCGGACCAGCAACTCCCTTTGCAGAAGGTGCCACAAGCTCCTCGATATGGAGGAGCCGGCGCCCCTGGCTCCGCAACTGGTGACCAGCCAACCCGCGCCAAATAGCGGCGAGGCGGGATTGCAGGTGGCCGGTCAGGTACGGGAACTGCGCCGGACACGGCACCTGAGCCAGCGCCAGTTGGCGGGGCGCATGCAGGTGCCGCGCACCTACATCTCAAAAATTGAAAACGGCAAGGCGATTCCCACACTGGGCTCGCTGGAGCGGCTGGCCACGGCACTTGGCGTGGACGTGCGCCAACTGGTGCGCGATGCCCGCAGCCGGCGCGAGGAGGAGGTTACCTCGATTCTGAGCGACCCGTTCCTGGCCGAGATTGCTCCCCTAGTGCCGCATCTGGACTCTCTGCACCGGACGCTGTTCTTCAGCGCATTGCGGGACGCCGCGATGGGCCGCCGGCGGACTGCATAGGGTTTCGCCCCCCGGTCTGTTTCGCAGGGTCTCGTTCGCAGGGTCTCGCTGATACGCCGGGAAGCGATGTGCGACCTGATCGAGGCGCAAAGACAAAGGCGCACGGCACGGCGTCGCGGCGCAGCGCCCCAGTGGAGTACGCGGCTCTCATCCAGGCTTTGCGATTGCTGCGCCTCAGGTGCGATTGCGGCGCACAAGCGGTTGTGCTACGGTCGATAATGTGAGTCCTCGGATGCGACCGCTGACACATTTCATCGCGGCCGGTGATTGGTTCATGCGATGAGTGGCCCCTTTCTCGCATCAGGCTTAAACTCCGCCGGCGCCGCTTCGGGACGCCCTCCGGGCGCTCCCGTGGAAGCTGTGAATGCAACCTAGAGGCAAGTCCGTGGATCCATCTCCCAAGCTAAGGCCCCCGCTTCATATTGACGAGCTGAGCGCAGAGGAGCGCGCCATCTATGCGACGCTGAAGCCCGAGCGGCTGCCCGAGCATGTCGCCATCATCATGGATGGCAACGGGCGGTGGGCCGGGCGGCGCTCGCTGAAGCGGTTCCTGGGCCATCAGCAGGGAGCCAAAAGCGTGCAACTGGTGACGGAAACTGCCTCGCGCATCGGATTGCCGTGGCTGACGCTCTACGCGTTTTCTTTAGAGAACAGGCTGCGCCGGCCTCGCGCCGAAATCAATTTCCTGATGCGCCTGCTGAAGAGCTACCTGGAGAGCAATCTCGAACGCATGATGGACAACAATGTGCGCATGCGCTACATCGGGCGCACGCACGATCTGCCGCCGGAAGTGCAGGAAAAAATGCGCTGGGCGGAGGAGGCGACGGCGCGCAACACCGGCACCACGCTGACGCTGGCGCTCAATTACGGCGGCCGGTCGGAGATAGTGGACGCATTTCGCGGGCTTGCGGCGGAGATGAAGCACAAGCACCAGAGCCCCGAGCACATTACCGAAGAAGATATTCACCGCCATCTCTACACGGCGCAGATGCCCGATCCCGACCTGCTGATCCGCACCTCCGGCGAGATGCGCATCTCGAATTTTCTGCTATGGCAGGTGGCTTACACCGAGATTTTCGTCACGGAACGGTACTGGCCGGACTTTCGCGGGATTCACCTGCTCGAGGCGATTGCGGACTTCCAGCGCCGGGAACGCCGCTACGGCGCGATCGGAGAAGACGGCGGCGAAGTGGAAGAAGATCCGGATCGCATCAGGATTGCGGTGAGCTGAGGGGCCTGAACCTCAGCGCAGCTTTCGCTGCCGCAGCGAATCCGGTTTTCGATCCCACCCCCGCAGTGTATCCTCAACCCTGAATGAAACGCGTACTTACGGCTCTTGTTCTAATTCCGATTGTTCTGATTCTGGTTTTTCTTGGGCCCCGGTGGCAATGGCTGTTTACGCTGGCCGTGGCAGGGGTTGCGGCGCTAGCCGGGTGGGAGTATATGGGCCTGACCGAGCGCTGCGGGGCGAATCCGCCGCGGATTGCGGTGCTGGTGGCGCTTCTGGCGCTGTTCGCTGTCGATTTTGAGTGGCCCGATCTGACTCCGGCCCTGTTCGGCATCGTCGGCCTGGGTTTGCTGGTGTATTGCACCCTTTTCAAACCGGTCGAGGGGATACTTGCGGACTCCTCGGCGTCGATTTTCTGCCTGCTCTACACCGGGTTTACGCTGCTTGCCCTGCCTGCGCTGCGCGAAGGGGTCAACGGCCCGTCGCTGGTGATGTTCCTGCTGTGCGTGGTGTGGGCCGGAGATACATCGGCTTACTATGCGGGCCGGGCGTGGGGCCGGCACAAGATGGCGCCCAGGCTTAGCCCGGGCAAGACGTGGGAGGGCGCAGTGGCTTCAGTGGCCGGGAGCGTGCTGATCGCAATGGGCCTGTTGGGACTTGCTACCCTCTTGCAGGAGCCGCGGGATCCAGCCGTGCTGGCCTGGATGGAGCGGGTCTGCCCGACGGCGGTTCTTTCCTATTCCGACGAAATCTGGTACTGGGTGGTGCTTGCTGCGTTGGTGAATTTGGCCGGACAGGTTGGCGACCTTGCCGAATCGGCGCTAAAGCGATCGGCCGGGGTGAAGGACTCGGGCGACCTGCTGCCAGGCCACGGGGGGGTGCTGGACCGCATCGACGCGCTGCTGCTGGCCGCTCCAGTGCTGTGGTACGCTCAGGTGATTCATCAAAGGTTTTAAAGGCAGCTTCTAGCTTCTAGCCCCCAGCCCTTACCTCTTAGCCCGCCTCCGGTGGAGTGTCATCCCCGACATGCCAGCAGCCGGTAGCCAAGCGAATCGCTCGAATCAGCTAAACTGAGGCACAGCGACCAATCCATTTCATCCTCGCTTCCAGCACAAGGAAAAGCTAGAAGCTAGAAGCTGGGAGCTAAAAGCTATTTTGAAGCGACTCGCCATTCTCGGTTCCACTGGCTCCATCGGACAAAGCACCCTCTCCATCGTTGAGCAGTTTCCTGAGCGTTACGCAGTGGCCGCGCTGGCGGCCGGCCGCAACGTGGACGAGGCCTTTCGGCAGGCTGTCCGCTGGCGGCCGCACGTGGTTTCAATGGCCACCGAAGAGCTGGCCGCGGAGCTGGCCGCGCGGCTGGACAAGGCCGGCGTAACCGGGGCCGGGGCGGCGAAGATCGAAACGGTGCACGGGACCGAAGGCACAATCGCCTGCTCGACGCTGCCCGAAGCCGATTTTGTGGTCTCAGCCATTGTGGGCGTGGCCGGGTTGGAGGCGACACATGCGGCCATCGTGGCCGGGAAACCGGTGGGCCTGGCCAACAAGGAGTGCATGGTAGCCGCAGGCGAGATTCTGACCGCGGCGGCGCGCGAGCACAAAGTGCCGATCCTGCCCATCGACAGCGAGCACAACGCCGTGCACCAATGCATGCGCGTGGGCGCGCACAACGAAGTGAAGTTCATCTGGCTGACGGCTTCGGGAGGGCCTTTCCGGCAGCTACCGCTGGACCAGTTCGAGAGCATTACGCCGGAGCAGGCGCTGAAGCACCCCACATGGGTGATGGGACGGCGCATCACCATCGATTCGGCCACCATGCTGAACAAGGGGCTGGAGGTGATCGAGGCTTGCCGGCTGTTCGACGTGACCGCGGCCCAGGTGCGGGTGACTATCCATCCGCAATCGACAGTGCACTCGCTGGTGGAGTACGTGGACGGGTCGATCCTGGCACAAATCTCGGTCACCGATATGCGGCTGCCCATCCTCTACGCGCTGGCCTGGCCGGAGCGGCCGGCTTCTACGCTCACCTTCGACCTGGCCGCGCTTCGGCATCTTGAGTTTGAGCAGCCCGATCTCGATCGCTTCCCTTGCCTGCGGCTGGCCTTTGAAGCGGCCGGAAAGGGAGGGGCGCACTGCATTGCGCTGAATGCGGCCGACGAAGTGGCCGTGGAAGCATTCCTCAAACGTCGTATACCCTTCACGGGCATCCCGCGTACAATTGAAGAAGTGCTCGCGTCAACGCCGGAGGCGCACCCCGCGACCATTGCGGAAGTGCTTGCCGCCGACCGGGAGGCGCGCCGGACGGCTCGGGCCCTGCTCGAGTAAGATTAAAAAAGTCCACCGCGAGTGGCGTGCTTCTCCCGAGGAAAACCACACATCTATGCATGATTTTCTGGTATCTGCCGCAGCTTTCATCGTCCTTGTCGGCGCCATGGTCGTGGTGCACGAGTTTGGACATTTTCTCGTGGCCAAGCTCTGCGGAGTACGGGTGGAGGCGTTCTCGTTCGGCTTTGGGCCGCGGCTTTTTGGCTTCAAGTACGGCGAAACCGACTACAAGGTTTGCCTGTTGCCGCTGGGCGGCTATGTGAAGATGACGGGCGAAAGCCCGGAGCAGAACCTGGAAGCGCCAGGCAGCGAGACCGAACCCGTCGGAGACGACCCCGGCGCCTTTACCTCGCATCCGCGCTGGCAGCGGATGTTGATCGGCGTTGCAGGCCCCGTGGCCAACCTGGTGCTGGTGATGGTGCTGATGATGTTCTACTTCAGCTTCATCAACGAAGTTCCGTCCGAAACCGTGAAGATCACAACTGTGGACTGGGTCGAGCCCGGGTCTGCTGCCGCAGCGGCGGGGATGGAGACCGGCGACACGATTGTCATGTTTGACGGCGTGAACCACCCTGACTGGGACGTGGTGTATGAGCACTTCAAGTTGAATGCGAACCAGATGGTTCCCGTGACGGTGGAGCGGGCGGGGAAGACGGTTGAGTTGAGCCTGCTGGTGCCTGCGAGCGCCAAGAACGATAGCTTCGATCTGAGCGATGCGGGAATTTCGCCGCAGATTCTGCCCGGTTTTATCGGCGTGGCGCAGGTGCAAGAGGGCACGCCTGCGGAACAGGCAGGGCTGCGCGCCGGCGATCAAATCGAATCTGTCGACGGCATGACCTTCCATTTCGTGAATACGCTGCTGGCCTATATGCAATGGGAACAGGGCAAAACCATGAAGCTCGATGTGCTGCGCGACGGCGCTACGATCGAGATGGCGGCGACGCCAGCCAAGCGCGATTCCAGCGGCTGGAAGCTGGGCTTTGTCCCCTCGACCCCCCCCTATCGCGAAGCTCCTCTGTCTTTCGCGGCAGCGTGGGACAAGTCGGCAGGATTCTTCAAGGACAATTCGCTGCTGGTTGGGGAAGTGCTGCAGCGGCTGTTTACGCACAGGATTTCGGTTTCGCAACTGATGGGTCCGGTAGGAATTGCGCGTGCAGCGGGTGAAGTGACCGAGATGAAGGGGTGGCTGCCCAAGTTCACGCTGGCCGGGCAGATCAGCTTGCAACTGGGCATTCTAAACCTGCTTCCCTTCCCCATTCTCGATGGCGGCATGATTCTTTTTCTGCTTATCGAGAGCGCAATGCGCCGCGACATCAGCCATGCGATCAAGGAACGAATCTACACCGCGGCCTTTGTGGTTATTGTGGCCTTCATTGTCTTCACCGTCTTCAACGACGTGAGCAAGCTGCCGTTGTTCATGCACAGCAAGCCGTAAAGACAGGTTTCAGGTTTCAGGGGTCGGGGGTCAGTGCGAGTACCTGTCTGCTGAAACCTGAAACCTGGCCCCTTTAACCTGGAGCAAGTATGCCGGTGACCACGGAAGTGCGGGTGCGGTATGCAGAGACCGATCAGATGGGGATTGTGTACTATGCCAACTACCTGGTCTGGTTTGAGCTGGGCCGCGTAGAGTTGCTGCGCTCGCTAGGGCTTGCGTACAGCCGCCTCGAGACCGATCACGGATGCATTCTTCCGGTGATCCAGGCGCACTGCCGCTATCGCTCGCCGGCGCGCTACGACGACGAGATATTGATCGAGACGCGGCCTGCTTTACTGCGCGGTTCAGTGCTGAAATTTGCTTATCAGGTTTACCGCAAAGCAAGCCATGAAGGAGAAGAGCGCGAGCTGCTGGCCGAGGGCGAGACGGCGCACGTGGTGTGCGACGACCAGTTGCAGCGCAAGCCGCTGCCGGAGAAGTATAAGGCGGCGATCAGGGCGCTGATGGCGGAAGACTGAGGCGCAGCGAACCGGCAAACGGAGACTCTGAGAAGGCGCAGCGCGATTTGATGGCGCAAGAGTAGCGCCGCAACAACCGTGCAGGCTATCCGATCTCGATCCCGGAAGACGGAAATTTGAGTTGTTGTTCGCCAGCCACGCGCTCGGCGCGGTATCTCTTGCAGGCTTCAATCTCATCGGGGATCAGGACGCGATAGAGGGTGCCGTCGCGGTTGGGCTCGCCTTCTTTGCGGATGGCGCCGATGCTTTCGAGAGCGCGCAGCGTGTCCTGCACCTTGCCGAGCGAGACCGGGTTTTCATCGGCCTGCGAGTAGGAGGATTTGACGACGGCCGTGCGCAGGTGGCGCGTGCTGACGCGCAGATGAGGGCTTCCATCGTTGGCGATGGAATGGCGGAAGAGGAACCAGTAGAACGCCGCGTCGTAAGGGGAAAGCTGCGGCTGCAGGTCGTCTACGATTTGCTGAATAATGAGCGGCAGTTCCAGGGCGGAGAAGTCGCGATCGCCGGCTGGAGCGCCCGTCTTCATCTCCACTTCAAGTTCGCCCAGGAGCCTTCGTATCTGCTCAAGACGCTCGTTCATCTTGCACAGCATTCTACGCCGAAAATCGGGCCGGCGGCCGCAGAATTCAATGCTCAGCCGAGCACAACGGCGAGGGCGAAGCCGTCGGCGACGGGCTCGAGAGCCGCGGCGCTCATGCGCGGCATCTACTTCTCCCGCGCGACGACGAAGTCGGGAACCCATAGCAGAGCGCGCTTGTACTCGGACTCGGCGAGCGGGGCCAGCGCCTGGCGCGACTGCTCGGCGTAGCGGTCAGCGGCGGCCATGGCGTATTCGACCGAGCCGTTGCGCACCAGAATCTCTCTGATCTGCTGGCGGCTGACGTTCTCAAAGCTGCGATCGTCGAGAACGCGGCGAATGGCTTTGCGTTCGGCGGCGGTGCCGTGATCGGCGGAGTGGATCACGGCCAGCGTGGCTTTGCCTTCGCGCAGGTCGCTGGCCACGGGCTTGCCCAGCACCTCTTCGGTAGCCGTGAGGTCAAGCACGTCGTCGACGATCTGAAAGGCCAGGCCCACGGCGCGGCCGTAGGCGCCGAGGCTGGTTTCTTCAGCCTCGGTGGCTCTGGCGAGCACGGCGCCCAGGCGCATGGAAACCGAGAAAAGGCAGGCGGTCTTGCGGAAGATCAGGTCGTAGTATTCGGCCTCGGAGACGGATTTGCCCAGTTTTTGAATTTGCAGGAGCTCGCCCTCGACCATCTGCTTGGTGAGATCGATGAGCAGATCGAGAACGCGCAGGTTCTGCTCTTCGAGCGCCACTTTGAAGGCCTGCATGTAAAGCCAGTCGCCGGCCAGCACGCACTTTTCGTTGCCCCAGGTGGTGTTGGCGGAGGGACGCCCGCGGCGCGTACTGGCGCCGTCGATGATGTCGTCGTGGACCAGGGTGGCCGTGTGCAGCATCTCGACGACCGCGCCGAGGCGGATGGCGCCATGGCCCGAGTAATCAAGCTGATGCGCGGAAAGCAGCAACAGCGAGGGCCGAATGCGCTTGCCGCCGCCCTCGCGGAGGTACTCGGCAATCTCAGTGATGGTGCTGACGCCGGATGCGGCGTCGCGGCCCAACTCCTGCTCGACCGCAACGAGATCCTCGCGCAGCAGCTCAAAAACCTCTTTTGCCGACGCAATGGTGAATGTGCTCAAAGCTCTCCGATTTTAAAACATTTGAAGAGAGAAGCGCGAACTGTGCGGCGCTTCGCTCAATTGGTGCGGTAGTTGGTGAACTGCAACTCCAAACCCATATCCCTGCCACGCAGCAAGGCGATAATGGCCTGCAACTCGTCGCGGTCTTTGCTGGAGATTCTGACGGTGTCGCCCTGAATGCTGGCTTGCGCCTTCTTTTTCGAGTCTTTGACAAGGCGCACGATCTCCTTGGCCTTGTCGACGGGAATGCCCTGCTGCAGGCTGATCTTCTGGCGCACTCTTTGACCCATGGCCGGCTCCAGCTTACCGTAGGTCAGGTTTTTGAGCGAGACGCCGCGCTTGACCAGTTTCTGCGCAAGAATGTCCTTGACCGCTTCCAGCTTATATTCGTTGGCCGAGGCCAGCTGAATGCTATCGCTGCCCTCCAGGCTGACCTCGGATTGGGTGTCTTTAAGGTCGAAGCGCTGGCGAATCTCTTTAATCGCCTGATCGATGGCGTTGCGGACCTCCTGGATGTCCACCTTGCTGACAATGTCGAATGAGTTGTCCTGTGCCATGGCTTGCTTTTCCGCCTTCCTGTGCTTGACGGGCCGGCCCGACCGGGGGTGAACCGGGCAAATCCTTGCCGCTTGACCCTATCAGTTTCCCACACTGGGCAACGTTATCAGTTTCCCACGTCAGGCCGGAGGTTAAAAAGCCGAAAGAAGTTTTTCGTGGTGGCGGAGGCGATTTCGGCCTCGGAAAGGTTGAGCAATCCGGCCACGGTTTGGGCGGTTTGGGTTACAAAGGCAGGCTCATTGCGCTTGCCGCGATGAGGAGCGGGCGCGAGCCAGGGGGCGTCGGTTTCAACCAGGATCCCATCCAAGGGCATGCGGGCTGCGACCTCGCGGAGCGGCTGCGCCTTAGGATAGGTAAGATTGCCGGCAAACGAGACGAGAAAGCCAAGATCGAGCGAGCGCCGCGCCTGCTCCCAACCGGCGCTGAAACAGTGCATGATGCCGCCCATACCGGTGGGCCGCCAGTGCTCGTTCAAGGCCAGGAAAAGATCGTCCCAGGCGTCGGTGCTTTCGTTTGTGCCCCGGCAATGGATGAGGATGGGCCGTTTGCGCGCGGCGGCGATTTCGAGCTGGCGGATGAACCCATCGCGCTGCACGGCTCGCGGCGCGCCCCGGTGGTAGTAGTCAAGGCCGATTTCTCCGCAGGCAATTACCTCGGGCTCGGCCAGCAGGGCGTCCAGTCTGGCCAGGGCGTTGTCATCGGCTTCGGTTGTGCTGTGGGGATAGATGCCGGCGCTCGAGTAGAGCATGGGCAATTTGGCGCCGCTCTCACGCTGGGCGTTGAATTGGCGGCAGACACCGAGGGCCTGATGCATCTCGGCTGGACCCTCGCCGATGCCGATGGCGAGCACCGCGCCCACGCCTGCCTCGAAGGCGCGCGCGAGCATTGCATCGCGGTCGCCGGCGTAGCGCTCGCTGTCAATATGGGCATGAGAATCGATCAACAAATGTGCCTCGCGAGTTGCATGGGAAGGACGTTTGCGTGACTAGTTTAGTTTAGGACTGCCGTGTCTCGTCTACCATCGGAGCAGTAGATGCCAGCCAAACCCAAGCTCGGGCAGAACTTCCTGGTCGACGCGCAGGCCGCGCAGCGGATTGCATCGGCGCTGGGCGAGCTTGCCGGACGCACCGTGGTGGAGATCGGCCCCGGACAGGGCGCGATTACCGGAGTACTGGCGGCGCGAGCCGGGCGCGTAGTGGCGATTGAGCTCGATCGTGAACTTGCCGCAGCTTTGCGCGGGCAATTTGAGGGTGGGCCCGTGACCGTGGTCGAGCAGG
This sequence comes from uncultured Acidobacteriaceae bacterium, assembly GCA_963848805.1. GTDB lineage: Bacteria > Acidobacteriota > Terriglobia > Terriglobales > Acidobacteriaceae > Telmatobacter. The sequence goes on from CAWKFD010000036.1 coordinate 84,655, forward strand.
ACGTGATCGAGTTCGACTTTGCCGCGGCAGCGCGAGAGGCTCGATCCGAATTCGACGCACGGCTGCGCGTGGCGGGCAATCTGCCGTACTACATTACGTCGCCGATCCTGCTGAAACTGGCTGCGAGCAGTGCGGCTCTCGACTTGGCCGTGCTGATGGTGCAGCGGGAGGTGGCCGACCGCGTGACCGCCAAGCCGGGCTCGCGCGATTATGGCCTGCTCTCGGTGACGGCACAGATGTACGGGCCGGTGGAGCAGCTGTTTACGCTGCCGCCCTGGGCATTTTCGCCGCCGCCCCAGGTGCATTCCACGGTGATCCGCTGGCGGTTTGCGCCGCGCTTTGCCGAGCTGGGCGTTCAAGAGGCCGGCTTTCTGCGTTTCCTGCGCCAGGCCTTTGCGCAAAAGCGCAAGACCTTCGCCAACAACCTGCGCGCCACCGGAGTTGCGCCCGCGGCCGCGGCGGCGGCGCTGGCCGAAGCGGGAATCGACGTGCAAGCGCGCGCCGAGGCAGTGCCGATTGAGGCCCTTGCAGCGCTCTGGCGCGGGCTGGAGAAAAAATAGGCATTCAGGTGCGGCAGGATCGATTTCCTACAGTGGTGAGACTGGCCGCGTTTCCGGTTAGCTTCTCTGGACTGCGGGCAGGCATGCGGCGTATGCTCCGTTTCACCGATCAAGAGATTGCGGACCCCGGGAAGACGCAAGGAGGACGGCAATGAAAGGAGCGATCTTTGCTGGGATGGCGCTGATTGCGGCCGCGGCCGCGGCATTTGCCGGCCAGGCGCCGGAGGCGAAGCCGGTACACGGCCAGGGATGCGTGCAGGCCGGCGTGGAGAACCGCTGTCTGGTGGTGAAGGACGTGAAGAGCGGCATTCTGGACAACCTGATCATCAAGGGAGCGCGGCCCGATATCGGCATCGGAATCGATTTCACCGGCTTGCCATTCAACGGCGTGAGCATCTGCATGCAAGGTACGCTGCTGGAGGTGACGGAGTGGACGCCCGACCCTTCGCTCAAGTGCACCGCTCCCGCCCAGACGCCGAAACCATGAATCCGGGCCGGAATCGCGCGGCGGTTCCCGCCGGCGCCGGGTTTGCCGCCGGCGGGCTTGCGCGTAAGCTATCAATAGGCAGGCGCGAATAACTGGCCTTGCAGGCGATGTGCGCGCCGATTCCGGAAGCTGAGTTGTGCCTCCGGGCATCTTGTCCTTAAGGAACCAATGAATCCGGTTACCGAACAGGCTCGCCACCGCGGTTTTGAACAGACGCTGCTAAGCGCCCGCCAAACCATGCTGATGAGCGAGGTTCTGAAGCTGGCCATGGACAGCTTCCGCGCCAGCAAGACGCGCTTCGCGCTTACCGCGCTGGGCATGGTGATCGGCACCGCGTCGGTGATCCTGGTGGTCACCATCGGCATGACCGGCAAGCAATATATTCTGGAGCTGATCCAGAAGATCGGCACCAATTCAGTGGAGTTGGAGTACGCGGGCGGAGGCGCCACGGCGGCGGAGCGCGCACGTTATACCGACAACCTTACGCGCGAGGACGAAAAGGCCGTGGACCAGCAGGTGCCTGGCGTGATGTATTCCTCGCCGGTGCTGGAGATGCACAACCGCCTCACGTTTCCGGGCGGAATCCAGAAGAATACGACGGTGCTGGGCGTAAGCCCGCAATACCAGAACATTCGCAATCTGATTGTGACCGAGGGACGTTTTTTCGACGATACCGACGACTCGACGCACATCAAGTGCGCCGTAGTTACCACGCTTTTCGCCAGGGAGCGCTACGGCAGCGACGATGCGGCGATCGGGCGGACCTTCGAGATTGTCGGCATTCCGTTTACCATCATCGGCGTCTTTAAGGAGAGCGTTTCGGACTTCGGGCAATCGGAGATCACCGACGACACCGTCCTGATCCCTTATTCGGTGGCGCGCTACTTTACCGGAACCGAGAACGTGAACCAGATCTACTTTTCCATGCAGAGCATGAATGAAGTTCCCGACGCCGCCGCGCAGATTGTGAAGGTAGTGAAATCGCGGCACAGGCCAGACTCAATTTACAAAGCGCAAACGCTCACGGATCTGTTGACTACGGCGGCGCAGATCGCCAATGCGCTGACGGCGGTGCTGGTGCTGGTGGCGGCGGTGACGCTGGCCGTGGGAGGCGTGGGCATTATGAACATCATGCTGGCCAACGTGCGCTCGCGTATCCGCGAAATCGGCATCCGCAAGGCGCTCGGCGCCACCTACCGGGAGATCAAACTGCAGTTCCTTACCGAGGCCGTGCTCATCTCGATCACCGGCGGCGTGGTGGGCAGCATCGTTGGCCTCGCGCTTCCCTTCTCCATTCGCATGTTCACGGATTATGCCTTTCCCTTCTCCTGGCTGTCGGTTCTGATTGCCCTGACCGCGGCTACGCTGGTAGGAGTCGTCTTCGGCACCGTTCCCGCCACCCGCGCCGCGCAGATGAATCCCGTGGATGCGCTCAAGTATGAATGACGGCGAGCGTGCCCGCGCCAGCCGACAGGACAAGTCCGGCGGCGAACCCGATCAGGATCCAAGTCTCACTCTTCTCTTTAGCCTGATTGCGCTGGCGCTGGCTGCGGCCATCGGCGTCGCCCTTTTGATTGTGTTACCGTTTTACCGGCAGTCGGTCCGCTGACGCCGTGCCGAGTGCGCCCCCGTTTCGTAACTTGTTGTTTTTCCCAGCCGCAAGTGCATAGTTTCCGCGTTTTCCGATTGGCCGGCAACACCACAGGCTGCTACGATTCGAGCGCGATGGCGTCTCTGCCGCAGCGGGAAGGAGAATCTCGTGACTATAGTGGCTATAGAAGAACACTGGATTTCAAGGGATTTTGCCCCTTTGTATCCGGCCCCAGGCACGCCCGGACAAGATGCGTCCATTGAGGTCTTAACCAATATCGGCGAGAGCCGAATTGCCGCTCTCGATAAGGCGGGGATTGACCTTCAAGTTCTTGGGCATGGTATGTTCCCTGCCACAACCGCGCCGATCTCCGCCATTCAATCCACTAACGATCAGGCTGCGGAGGCTGTGAGAAAATATCCCGCTCGCTTTGCAGCCTTTGCCGCATTACCTATGGCCAATGCGGTAGACGCCGCTCAAGAGCTTGAGCGGACGGTTACCGAATTTGGTTTCAAGGGGGCCATGATCAATGGCACTATCAATGGGCAGTTCCTGGATCATCCTCGCTTTGAGCCGCTCCTCGATAAGGCCGAGAAGTTGGGAGTTCCCCTTTACCTTCACCCGGCATACCCCGTGCCCGCTATAAGCAACATTTACTACAAAGGAGAATTCAGCGATCTCGTTGCCTACACGCTAAGTACCGTGACAGCCGGTTGGCATTGGGAAGTTGCCCTGCACACACTGCGCATGGTCGTTTCCGGGGTGTTCGATCGGCACCCCAATCTTCAAATTATTATCGGCCACCTCGGAGAACTAATTCCGTTCTTTTGGGAGCGTATCGGACAGTGGCTTGAACCGCGCGCCAAAGAACTCGATCTGCCTGTTCGCGAATATTTTTTCCGCAATGTTCATATCACCACCAGCGGGTACACTACCAATCCCCCCTTCGAGCTCGCCTTGAAGGTATTTGGCGCCGACCGAATTATCTTTTCCGTGGATTACCCATTCAACGAAATCGATCCAGCTATACGGTTTCTAAAGAATCTACCGGTTAGCGAGGAGGATCGCGCAAGAATCTCGAGCGGAAATGTTTCAAGCCTTCTCAAACTAAATTAGTGGGCCAACGCGGTTTTATCGGCGGCGATCAAGACCGCGTTCGCGCACGCAGATTTTGCCGGCTATCTCACGATTCGTTGTCAAACCATCATTCGGCATTTCGGGCGTCGCCTGTGGATAATCAGGGCCGCCTTACGAATTACTTACGCTTCATATATTCGCGCCTTATTGCCTTGAGTATCTCCTAGGAGAAGTCCGGGAGTTCCCCGCTCCAACTGGAGCGATCCCAGGACAACAGGAGGCCGCTCATGGATGCGCGCAAACGCACCGTTGCTATTTCTTTGCCTATCGACGCACGCGTGAAGATGCAACTCCGCCGGGAACAAGCTCTTCATTTTGCTAGAGATCCTTTCCCTGTGCGGGCGCCGCAACGGGACGGTGCGTCTTTGCGAACCCGCAACTGGCTCTCGTTCCTGGTGTTCGCGGTCATCATCGCCGGCGCTGGTGCGGCCGGTAGCGCACAATCCACCTTTGGATCGATTCGCGGAACCGTTCAGGATGAGCAAGGCGCGGTGATTCCCGGAGCGTCAATCACTGCACACTCGCTCGATGAAAACGGGGATCAGGTCACAACCTCAGACGCTTCCGGCGAATTTGTTTTTGAAAATTTGAAAGCCGGCCATTACAAAGTCACGGTTGATAAAGAGGGATTTGCCGATACCGTGGTTGCTTCGGCTTCGCTGTCAGCCCGCCAGGAACTCCGCCTTCCGATTACGCTTGCCATCTCGTCATCAACCACGACGGTGGAAGTGAGCGCCGGCGGCGCGCTGATCAATACCGAGAATGGAACCATCAACGATACGATTTCGAACGTAGACATCAGCCAATTGCCCATGAACACGCGGTCGGTCTCGAGCAGTCCTCTGGCGGCTCTGGCCGCATCTCCCGAGGTAACGAGGGACTCGCAGGGGAATATCGCGGTCGGGGGCGACACGTCGTCGCAGACCGGCTTCTCGGTGGATGGAATTTCCACGTCGAACGTTCGATACAACGGCGCGTTGCAGGACACCTATCCATCTCTGGAAAGCATCGACGAGATGAAGGTGACGGCGTTCGACAACAATGCGGAGTTCGCTCAGATGGGCGATGTCACCTTCACCACAAAGAGTGGAACCAATAGTTTGCATGGCAGCGGGTTCGAATACTTTCAGAACGCCGATATGGATGCCACGGTTTTGAATTTCCCCGTCAAGGCTCCCCGGACTTTTAACACCTTCGGCGGCAGTTTGGGAGGCCCCGTGACCATCCCCAAGCTGTACAACGGCCGCGACAAAACTTACTTCTTCGGCGATTACGAGGGAAATCGCAAAACGCAGTCTTACCCTGAGGAGCTTATTGTGCCGTCGGCGCAGGACTGGGCCGGCAACTTGAACGACCTGGTGCAGTTCGTGAACAACGGAAATCCAGTGGTCAACCCGTTCACCGGCGCGGCTTATACAAACAACACAATCCCGACAGGAACGTGCCAGGGCTGCATCAATCCGGCTAATCCGGTGACTAAGGCTCTCGAGAGCTACTATCCCTCGCCCACTCCCGGCTTGAGCCTCCAATCCCAGGGTTACAACTATCTTGCCCTCGTGCCGGACCCCGCGAACTCCAACGGCTTCGATGTCCGCATCGATCAAATCATCAATTCGAAGCAGCAGGTTTACGTGCGCTACAGCTTCAAGAACGCGCTCTATAGCGAGGCCAACAACGCTGGCGCCTTTGCCCCGGCCAACAATTTTCTGCCGAATGTTGCGGCCAGCGAGCGGAATCGCAGCATGGTGGCCTCCTACAACTATTCGATCACTCCCACGCTGGTGAACGAATTCCGTTTCGGGTTCGCCAATTACTACGAGAGTGACGCTTTCCCGATCGAGGGAGCCACGGCCATCTCGACGCTCGGGCTGGACTTCGATCATCCCGTAGGCATCGCCTCGCATCCCACGGCCGATGCCTTCCCGACCTTCGATTTCTCCGACGGCTCCGTAACCAACATCGGGCAGGACAAGGTGGGACCAACCATTTCAGGGAACATGCAATTTACCGACAACGTCACCAAGGTCGTCGGCAAGCACACGCTTCGCTTTGGGTTCGATGCGCGCAGAGAGCATTTCAATTCCGAGATGTACTACGCGCCCTCTGACGACTTTGGCCAGTTCACCTTCAGCGGCTCCTTTACCAACTACTCTTTCGGCGATTTTCTGCTCGGCATGCCGGGGCCGTCCTACTTCGCGGTCATTGGCCCGCAAATGGATGCACGCAGCACCCACTGGGGCATTTACGGCCAGGACACCTGGCAGGTAAACCGGCATCTGACGGCTAATTTCGGATTGCGGTGGGAATTGCTGCCGCCGTTTGTGGAAAGCAATGGCGATATAGCGACCTATCTTGTAAACGGGTCGAACGACCTGACCGTCGTGGTTCCGGACAAGTTCCCTAAATTTATCGCAAACAATTCGCTTCTTCAGCAAATCAACACGGGCTTTCTGCAGGGGTTCAACGCGTGTTCGCTGAACAGCGGGTACAATTTGGCCTGCAATAACGTCGAGACGGCGAGCCAGGCAGGGCTTCCTCAAGGCCTTCGGGATTGGAACTGGCACGATTTCGACCCGCGCGTCAGCTTGGCCTGGCGTCCGTTCAACAACGACAAGACGGTGATTCGCGCCGGCTTTGGCATCTATACCATGACGACTCTTGGCCCCATGTCTTTCAACAGCGGCATCATCGCCCTCTCTGACCTGCTCACCTACAGCGATTGTGCGCCGTCCAGCGCCAGCAACTGCACGCCGGGCGGCACTACTCCATCGAATCAGTTCTTCCAGTTTCCCGACACGTCCCCGCCGAACGCGGCCACAGCCTTTGGCGGCGGCGATTTCGAGGAGGCAAACGATCCGCACTGGAAGGATCCTTCGTCGGCACAATGGAACCTGACCGTGGAGCGGGAGCTGACAACCAATACGACGGTCAGGGTTAGCTACACGGGCCAGGGCGCGTACCATCTTCCTATCACTGTAGACAACAACCAAATTCCGGCGAGTACGACAGCGTTCAATCCCACAGAGGTATGTAACAATGGGGCGCCCCCAAGCTGCGAACCTGGATGGGCCGACCCGCGCAGTCCCTTTCAGAACTGGCTGCTGCTGATGCAGTCCGACAGCATCGGCACGCAGAGCTATCAGTCCGGCATAGCGGAAATCACCCATAAGCAGGGGCATGGGCTCACATTCGGGGCGAACTATACGCTCACGAAAAATCTCAGCGATGGGCAAGGCAGCGACGCGCCAACTGTGTATGCGAGCGAGGAGCCCTATGCCTCGGAAATCGCCGACAAGTTCCATATAAAGTACGACCGCGGCAACGTGGTGGCGACTCCCCGCCAACGCGCCATGGTGACAGGCACCTACGCACTGCCTTTCGGAAAGGGACAGACTTTGGCGGGACCAGGATTCCTGAGTCCGGTCATCGGAGGCTGGAACCTGAGCACGGTGACCACCATGCAGACGGGAGAGTGGCTCACGCCTACTGAGCCGGCGGCCGACGATCAATCGAACACCAATATGGGCGCGCGCATTTCCGGCGGGGCCATTTCACGCCCCGATTGCACGGCCGGCAAAGCCGTCTCGAATGTGCCCTATTACAAGGGCGTCATCCTTACGCCACCGCCGACCAATGCCGGACGATTTGGCACCTGCGGCCTCGGTATCTTTGAGGGACCCGGCATGATCGACGTGGACGCGGGTCTGGCAAAACGCTTCAATGTTGGCGAGCGGATGCATATTCGCTTCGAAGCTTCGTTTACCAACGTCATCAACCACACCAACTACGCGCCGCCGGCGATGAACATCGGGTCCGGCAGCTTTGGCGTTTTGAATACCGCGCTGCTCCAGGGCCAGGGTGGCAACCGCACGGGACAAGTAGCGGCCAGAATCGACTTCTGAAGCCGATCAATCAGGAACCGGGCCGGCGTATCGCGAACCGCCGGCCTTTTTTCTACAAATTCGAAATGGAGGAACTGGTGCTGCAGCAAATCATTTGGATAGCTCTGTCCGCGGCGTTGACTGCCGGTATGGTCAACGCACAATCAAACTTCAACGCGCCCACCAGGTTGCAACAGACCGCTGCCCCGAACGGCAAGCAGATGTATGTCAGTTATTGCGCATCGTGCCATGGCGTGAACGGCAGGGGCGACGGGCCCGTTGCCGCATCGCTAAAGCTGCCGCCGGCCGATTTAACACTGTTGAGGAAGAACAATAGCGGGGTATTCCCTGATAAGCATGTCTTCGCCGTGCTCGAAAACGGCACGGAAGTCCCTTCGCACGGCACCTCCGAAATGCCCGTGTGGGGACCGCTTCTTGGACGGCTGGATAGGAACAACCCGGATGTGAAACACCTCAGAATCAGCAATCTGGTTGGGTACCTGAAATCCATTCAGGCAAAGTAGGGCCTGTACCAATCTCCTGAGCAAATTGGGCGGCCCGCAAAGAAAGCCTCTCACTGGGCCGCGCCTCTTTTTCGCCGCCGCGAGTGCCATTCTTCTCGCTTTCGGTTGAGAATTCACAAGGAGCCGCGCTCACTTCATCGTGCTATTGGGCGGTTGAAAGTCGACGCCGGCATCGCGATTCGCCTTTTCCGTTCCAGCAAGGTCGAGTTGTTCAACGGGAATCTCGCGGCGACGCCCGTCCCAGACCGTGAGCGTGTTCGGCGTAAGAACGTAGTTCTGAATCTGTTCGGAGGGGCGGCCGTCTTTAAAAATCAACGTGACCGGCGTGCCTTTCTCGGCGGCCGGCGATGGGTTCGAGAGTGCGGAGGGTGACGGGTAGGGAGGGCGAGCGGCGAACTCATCGGGCGGCGCGGGATAAAGATCGGGGCCCTCGGGAGCATAACCCGGCGAGGCCGCTGTGCTGTCCCCGGTGGTGTCGGGGTAATCCAACAAGTCGGGTCCTATCCATCCTATTCCGGCCCAGGGAAGGATGCCGTACCCGTACGGCAAGCCGACTCCATAGGGCGAACGATAGCGCGGCCTGCGATAACGGCCGGCAGGGTTGTACGCCGGCCGGGCGCTGAGGCTGCCGGGGCGCCCTGTGGGCCGGGCAATCTGAAAACCAGGCGCTGGAAGGGGCGGCCTCAAACCAGAATAGGCGCGTGGCGCGGAAAACCGGAATGGGGCGGAAGCGGTGAAACTCCCGTGAGAGGACGGCGTAGCGTGGCTTGAGAATCCACCGCGAGACGCGGAGCGCTGAGCGCCGGCGGGAAGAATCACCCCAGCAATCATCATCGCAACCGCAACGAAACGACCCATCGCACTATCTTATGCCCATCGACGATGGTTGGACGCGGTCAACGGACAGCGTTACCGCAATTTCAATATTATTGCCAGGGATTAAGACGCGTCGTCCGCGGTATGGAGCCAACGCCGCAAGCCTAACCTATTTCGAGGCTTACCGGTGGAGTAACCCTCCATCTATGACTGCTTGACAAGCATATCGCTGTTCGGTTATACGCCTGTGTAGTAACTGGCTTCATCTGAAGTTTGTGCGACGCGTGCAGTCCTGCAGTTTTTTGCTTCCCCTGCGATGGGGCGTCAGCCCCGTCAGGCGTCGGTCTATTGATAACAGAACCGCATTTATCAGGCTCGATCATGGCTTCGTATAACCATATCCCGCATAGTCCGGGAAGGGGTTTGTCGAAAGATTATTTGAATGGGAGGAGATTTATGAAATCACGTTGGCTATTTGGGTGCTGGTGCTTGCTGGTTCTGGTTTTCACTCAATATGCTCGAACCCAGGCGACCATCTCCTACGCCACGCTTAACGGAGCTATAACCGATGAGGCGGGGCGAGCGGTCGTCCAAGCCAAAGTCACGCTCCGCTCTCTTGACACCAACCAGACCTTTACGGCGGTGTCGAGCAGCTCCGGCAATTACGCGCTGCCCAGCCTGCCGCCCGGCCACTACGAACTTTCCGTGACTGCTCCTGGCTTCGGTAAATACACGGGCAGCGGCGTGGAGTTGACGGTCGCGCAGACCGCGACCGTTAATGTTCAGCTCAAAGTGGCGTCTGTGCAGGAAAATGTTGTCGTCAATTCCGCCGAAGCGCCAGTCATCGAGACGACCAGCTCTGAGGTGAGTCAGGTCGTCAACAAACAGCAGGTCGAGGATTTGCCCACCAGTAACCGGCTCTTTACGGACTTTGCCTTGCTTACGCCGGGCGTTGCGACGAGCCGGACCAGCCTGGGAACGACCATCACCGAGTTCGAGGTGACGCAAATTTCTTTCGGCGGCATGCGCTCTTTCAGCAACGAGATCACGGTGGACGGCGCAGATTTCGTGAACGCCCAAACGGGTGTGCAGCGCGCAACGCCGCCGCAGGACTCGGTGGAGGCATTCCGCGTGGTGAACAATAGTTATGGAGCGGAATACGGCCGGGCGCTGGGCGGCATCGTCAACATCGTCACCCGGTCCGGCACCAACCAGTTCCACGGCACAATTTACGATTACCTGCAGAACAGCGCTACCGACGCGCGTTCCTACCTGCAGCCGGCGCCCCTGCCGCACGCCATACGCGAAAACCAGTTCGGCGGCACTCTTGGCGGCCCGATTGTAAAAAACAAGACGTTCTACTTCGCGAACTACGAGGGGCACCGCCGCGGCGCATCTCCCACCTACGCTCCCGATATGAGCACAAGCATCGCCAACCTCGACACCGCAAAAGAATATCTCGGCCTCTCGCCGGAGGGCTGTAGTCTTCTGCCTGAAAACTGCACGGGCACACCCCTCCAGTATCTTCAAGGGGTTCTCCAGACCCAGGACAACGACTACGGCTTTGCCAGAATCGATCACCAGTTCAATGCCAGTAATAACTTCGCGTTGCGCTACAACATAGAAGATGCGCGCGACCTGGGAGAACTGATCGGCGATACGGAGGATGGCGGCGGCATCGGTACCCCGAGCGGGGCGCGCAATCTTTTTGTCCGCGACCAATCGCTGGTGGGCACGTTGAACTCGGTGCTCAAGCCGAGTCTGGTCAACACCGTGCTTGTACAGTGGGCGCGCCGCCATTACAACTTTCCCGGAGCCACCGGCGAGCCGGATCTCGACGTTGTCAACGACTTGAGCTTCGGCCACAACTTCGGAGTCTTCGACGCGATTTATGACAGCCGCTTTGAAGCCGCCGACTCTGTCGCGTGGGTGAAAGGCAGCCACGTCGCCAAGTTTGGATTCGACGGAAACTATATTTGGGATCACGACAATTACCCCGGATTCGAGCCGGCACGAATCCTGCTTCCTAATCAAGGATGTTTATTCACTTTTGCCGACTTCGTGGAAGGGGAAGTGACCGGTACTCCGGGAACTCTGGATGGATCGTCGTGCATATTACCACCTGAAGCCGATGGCGTTTCGTTTCTCTACACCGGGACTGAACTTCCGAGAACCGGATTCGTAAACGGCTACGTTCCTCTAGCGGCAACGGGGGCTGGGTATGACAGCGGATGGCCGAGCGCGTATCCCACGAGCGAATACTCCAATACCGCCTACAACCTGAACCACGGCTACTGGGGATTCTATGGGCAAGATCAATGGCGGATGACACCCAAGCTGACTTTAAATTACGGCCTGCGCTGGGATTTTGAATCCGGTCTCGGAAGCACGCTCGACTCCGACTACAGGGCCTTTGCACCTCGCGTGGGCTTTGCCTACTCGCCGAACGCGAACACCGTTATCCACGGCGGCGGCGGAATTTTCTTCGATCGCAATAATATGTCCTTCCTCTTCGTCACGGGAAACCAGAAGACGATCCCCGGCTACTTCTGCAATCCGCCCAGTGCAGATCCGGCCTGTGCGGCGTCAGGACTCACGCCGGTAGTAGCTCCGATGATCAATAGCAATGCGGCAAACGGTGGCTGGCAACTGGGTGGTCTTCCGGGGTATCCCGGGACCCCCCCAGACGTACTGGCGGAAATAACAACCGGTGTCTTGCTGGGTGCGCCCTATTTGCCGGAAACTTTGACAGGGCCGTGCACCTTGGGAGAAACCGGACTCACAGGCGCATGCGGAGTTGGCTCAGGCGGCATGCAGCGAAATCCCAGACTGCCCTATGCCGAACAAGCCAGCCTGGAAATTGAGCATCAATTCGGAAAAGGCTTCGCGCTGGAGGTCGGGTATCTCTTTGTCGGGGCTCACAAACTGGTCCGGGGCAATAACCTCAACGTACCGTGTCCGCAAGGCACCAGCAAACCGGACAACCCCCCCGATGCTCAGGGATGGCTCGATCCCAGCGGTACACTCACGCCTTGCCAGGGAACGCCAACTCTGGGTCCGTTTGGATTAGGTCCGTTTTTCGGCACTCTGGCGAACCCTTCCGGATTGGAATTCGGAACTCCGTCAGCTCCAGGCATAACCAACTCAACCCTGAGCGGCGGCCTCCTCGATTACAACAACGGCGTTGTCAATTCCAATTACCACGGCCTGACGGTGAGCGCGAACGAGCGTGTGAAGTATTTCCAAATGACCGCCAACTACACCTACTCTCACACTATCGACAACGGGAATTTCGAGACCTTTATCAACCTTCCCATCAATCAGTTCGACTATTCGGCAGAGCGCGCAAACTCCAATCAGGATCTTCGTCACCACCTGGTGACGAACTTCACCGCAACCACTCCCGACCACACGTTCATGCGCAACTTCGAACTGAGCAGCATTATCACCCTGCAATCGGGGCGTCCATTTACTTTGTACCCCGGTGCAAATGTGCTGGGCGATCTTGCCGGCCTTGACACGGATCGCGTCGGAGGGCCACCTGTCACCGGCTCGTGCACCTCCGTTACGCATTGCGCCCCCGCTATCGGCCGAAACACCTACGACGGCGCGGCATTCTATGCGTGGGACCTGCGCCTGTCGCGAGATTTCAAACTACGCGAGGATAAGACGCTCCTGTTGAGCTTCGATAGCTTCAACCTGCTCAACCACCCGAACATGGACGAGTTGAACTCGGTCTACGGCTCACCGGTTTTCTGCGGCGCCACTCCCACCATACCGAAGCACTTCAACGACGCAACCACGCGCGCCATCCAGCAGGGGGCACCGTCAGCGTCTTGCGCAGCGCAGCAGATTACGGGAAACCCGGGCGCCTGGGTCGCTGATGGGCTCATACCGGTCGGCATTCCCAATGCTCCTAATCCAGTTTTCGGGACGCAGAGAACGATGTTCAATCCGCGGCAGTTACAGTTCTCGGCGAAGTTCTCGTTCTGAGATGGAGCACAACGCGCTGGCCGTTCAATCCGGAATGGCCAGCGCAGTTCCGGTCTCATAAACCGACTTCGTCAGCTCGCCGACCTCCCGGGAGCACCTTGTTGTTGGGTCCCATGCTTGCGCGGCGCGGTGCATCGCCATTGATGAAACCGGTTGCATCTCCAGCCCACCACTCGCCACACCGAGCAAGCGGGCAAGAAAACCCTCTTGAATTGTGCCGGACTTTCACCGACAAGTCCTTGCTGGTCTACCGGCGCACTGCGAAAATAGGTAATGAGTTCCCGCGCTGCTGCCAGCCCCTTCAAGAGAACGTAGTTGGGTTAACGCTTGAATGAGGTTGCAGCACCTGGCCCGCCGATCGACAGAAAGGATGAATTGAGATGTCAGTCTATGAAGGAAGATGGAGTACAGTTCGCGTTGAGGTTGAAGAAGGAATAGGATGGGTAATCCTCAATCGCCCGGAAAAGCGCAATGCGATGAGCCCCACGCTCAATCGCGAAATGATCGACGTGCTGGAGACGCTGGAACAGGACGAGGCGGTGAAAGTGCTTGTTCTTACCGGAGCGGGTGAATCCTGGACCGCGGGCATGGACCTGAAGGAATATTTTCGCGAGATCGATAAGGCGCCGGAGATTTTTCAGGAGAAGATTCGCCGCGATGCATCGGTCTGGCAATGGAAGCTGCTGCGCATGTATGCCAAGCCAACCATTGCGATGGTGAACGGGTGGTGCTTTGGCGGCGGATTTTCGCCGCTGGTGGCATGCGATCTGGCTATCGCGGCCGAGACCGCGGTGTTTGGCCTTTCAGAGATCAATTGGGGCATTCCGCCGGGAAACCTGGTGAGTAAGGCGCTGGCGGACACCGTGGGACAGCGCAAGGCGCTCGAATACATCATGACCGGAGAGACGTTTACCGGTGCACAAGCCGCAACGATGGGACTGGTGAATCGCGCCGTGCCTCTTGAAAAGCTGCGCGAAGAGACGGTGGCGCTGGCCCGCAAATTAGCGCAAAAAAATCCCGTTGCGCTGCGTGCAGCAAAGCAGGGCTTTAAGCGCTGCCGCGAACTGACGTGGGAGCAGAGCGAAGACTACCTCTACGCCAAATGCGACCAGTCGTTTCACCGCGACCCCGAACACGGACGCGACGAAGGGATGAGGCAATTCCTCGACGAGAAGAGCATCAAGCCGGGACTGGAGACCTATCGCCGCTGATCAGGCAACTTGCGCAGAATAGAAATGTCCCCGTTGAGACGGAGACATTTCTATTGTGATATGACTCACAGAAAATCTCGGATTTGCTTATTTTAGTCATGTCCAGTACCCTGAATCCGAAATGGTAACTGATTGGTTACACCGATCAGGGCTAACATTAAACGACAGAATGTGCAGGGAGTTCCCTGTCATGCGGGAGGGCTAAATGGCGACTCAGGTACTGTCCAGAGAAATCGCAGTGCTAAACCCCGAGGCCGAGCTTAGGCCGAGTTCAGAAGGCAAGATCGCCAAAATGCCGGCGTCATTTCTGGCGCCGCGTTTGGATACTTTGAGCGGCAAGACCGTATACCTGGTGAACCAGGGCTTCGGCGGTAGTGCGCTTTTCATGGAGCAGGTGGCTGGCTGGCTGGCCGAGCATATCCCGACGGTAAAGGTCGTCCACAAGCGTAAGACGGGTTTCATATTTCGCGACGATACCTCGGATTTATGGCAGGAGATCAAGGAAAAAGGCGGCGACGCGGTTATCTTCGGGGTGGCGGGTTGACCGGGTTGCGTATCGGCGGTCGCCGATTGCTGTCGCACACTTGAACAGAAGTACGGAATTCCTACCGCACCTCTTTCCACGGTTGCTTTCGAGACTTGTTGGAAAGACGATCGTAACTATTACGGCACAGCCCTGCGCTTCATCTTCACTCCTCATCCGGTAGCGTCAATGCCGCCGTCTGCCCTGCGCGGATATGTGGAGGGCAAAGATCCCGCCACGGGCAAGCGAGTGATCGACGAGATTGTGGAGGCGCTCACCAGGCCAGTGACCCCGGAAGAGAACCGGTATGCCGCTATCACCGTTCCGGAACCCGGCACGCGTCAGCGAATGTTGGCGCCCGATACCGAGGACAACCTGCAGCGGCTATTTGCCAAGAGCGGGTGGACAGAGGGCTTGCCGATCATACTGCCGACAGAGGAGCGCGTGGAAGAGATGCTTACCGGCACCTGCCATGCACCGGACAAGCTGGTTCGCAAGACCTTCCTCCACGATGCAAAACAGGACATGCGGTGCACGGTTGAGAATGTGGCCATCGCCGCGGTGATGGCGGGAGCGCGCCCGGAGCATCTGCCCGTGCTGCTTGCCATTGCTTCGACGGGTGAGCCGGCAACTCAGCCGTCGACGTTGCCCTTTGCCTCGGCGGTTTTGGTCAATGGGCCCATCCGGAATGAAATCGGAATGAACTACGGTATGGGAGCGCTGGGTCCCTTCAGCCCCGTCAACGCGGTGATCGGGCGCGCCTGGACGTTGCTGTCGAAGTTGACCGGATGGGCGCAGCGCAAGAGGACCATCTGGAGTTCACAGGGCAACGCCTACGGCTACACCAATCTTTGCATGGCAGAGAACGAGGAGCGCAGCGTCTGGGAACCGTTCCATGTACAGAAGGGCCATAAGAAGGAAGAGAGCGTGGTCAGCCTGTTCCGGGGATGGAACGTGCTGAACACCGTGGGCGCCGCCTCGAAACACTCGTTTGGTGAAACAATCAAGCAAGAGTTGCAAGCGCTTCCTCCACTGTATAGCGCCGCCACTTTGTTTGTGGATCCCCTGGTCGCCAGGAGCCTGAAGGAAATTGAAGGGTTCCAGACCCCGCTCGCCGTGGCCCAGTGGATTTCGGAAAACTACAAGATCCCCGCCCGCCAGTTCTGGGATTTCGACGTCATCGACATGCTGGTGATGCCGCTGGCGCTGCACGGCGTCAAGCCCTACGCCGACTGGCTCAACGTCCAAGACGATACCATGATTGCGCCGTACAACCGGGCGGACAAGATCAGCATTATCGTGGTAGGAGGCGAGACGAGCCCGCTTTGGAAGGTATCCGACCTCGGCTATACGGTCAGTGCATCGGTGGACAAGTGGCGGGCCAAAGGGACTGAGGGAATTGGGAGCGATCAGGCGACGCACGACGGCCAGCATGCGTACGAAGCACCGCGCGACTAGCACTGGTTGCATAAACCCTCCGGGGCGGCCGAAAAGCACCCCTCAGGGGCTAAAGCCGGCGATTTTGCTGGCCTTTTCGGCACGATTAAACAGCTTGCTGAAAAAGTCACGCTTTCATCTCGTGCGCCCCTTTGCGGATCGTTTTTTGCTTCCAGGACGCGCTGACTACGTTTCTTTTCATCTCCGCGGGCCATTGTCGGCACCGCAGAGACACTTCTCCCCGCTCAGGCCGTAACCGGAATCGGGATTAGCTTACTCAGGCGCAGCAGATTATGTGCTGCTGCCGCGAAGCGGAACATCCAGTCCACTCGCTTCAGTCCGCGCAGCTTCACCTGCCGCAGGCGATCATGCTTCATCCACCCGAACGACTTCTCGACCAGCTTTCGCTTCTTCTGGCTGATCGCCAGTCCGGGATCGCTGCGTTCGGCTTCGGTCAGCCAACTGGGCCATTTCGGATTCGGCGCGTACTCGGCCACATGGGGCGTCACTTCAGCTTTGCGCAGCGCTTTTACGAAGCCCTCCTCCTGATAGCTCTTGTCGGCTCCCAGCGTGATGCGACCGCGACGCTTCAGCCGCTTGACCATCGCCAGCCCCGCCTGCCGCTCGGCCGCGTTTCCCGCCTGCGTTGCCATCGCCGCTACGATCAACCCGTTGCGGTTCTCCGTGATCACGTGACCCAGATAACTCGGCACCACTGCCCCGGCGCTGCTCTTGCGATACAACCGCGCCTCCGGATCGGTCGTCGACTCGTGCGTGTCGCGCAACAACTTCCGCCCCCGCGCTCCCGTGCCACGGTCCGGCGGATCTGTCTTCTCGCGGAAGCTACGCCGGTTGGCCCAGGCCTGGATCAGCGTGCCGTCCACCGTAAAATGCTCCTCGCTCAACAACCCTTGGGTGCGTGCCTCTTCTACCACCGACAACAACAGCTGTTCGCTCACCTCAGCCGCCACCAGCCGTTCCCGGTTCTTGCTGAACACCGTCGCGTCCCACACCGGATCGTCCATCTCCAACCCCACGAACCAGCGGAACAGAAGGTTGTAGTTCAACTGTTCCATCAACTGACGCTCGGAACGGATCGAGTACAGCACCATCAGCAACTGCGCCCGCAACAACCGCTCCGGCGCTATCGACGGGCGGCCCTTGGCGGCATAAAGCTTAGCCAACTCGGAATCCATCCGCCGCAGAGCACCATCTACAAGTCCTCGTATCCGGCGCGCCGGATGATCCGGAGCCACTCGCTGCTCCAACGTCACGTAACTGAACATCCCGCTCTGCTGACCGTCATCTCCACGCATGATTCCTTCTTAGCTCAACTGCCTGTGGAGAAAAAGTCCCCAAATGGTGACTTTTTCAGCAAGCTGTTCAGCCGTGCCCCTTCAAAGCACCATTTATGCAACCAGCTCTAGTGCGATGAGCCTGTGATTCGGTAATCGTACCTGGGCAAGTGCGGGCCTGGAGGCCCGCACGACAGCCGGTCAGGACACCGGCGCTACTTCGCGGTGATTCCCAATTTTCCGCGCGGAGACGCGTTTGAGGTTGAAGCGCCCGCCGATCACGGTACAAAGTTTACGCCAGCCTCGTTGTAGCCGGTCATTTCGAGGTATCCCACGCCGCGCACTGTCGATTTGGCCCTGATGCCGTCGACATCGATAGCTCCTTCCCAATAGTTTGGCCCGAATTTACCCGTTATTTCCTGGGTTCGAAGGGGAGTTGTCAAATCGAATGTCAGATTGAACATAGGAACGAAGACATGCCAGCGCAGCGGATAAGCTGCCCCGGTCACTGGACTGATCCACTTATCGCTTGCGGGTGTCATCACGAAGTCCTGCAACGAGAGAAATCGGCTATTTCCTTGAGCATCCACGTAGCTGCCCGATGAGTAAGGATCGATGCCGCCATCCTTGTGACGCAGGCGGTAGAGCATAAGGTCCGAACCGTCGTCGAATTGGACACTGAGCCAATCCCATCCGGACTCATTCGCCGCCATAGCCCCGGTGAAGAACTCGTGATCCATCCAGGACGTTCCCTGCACCTTGAAATCCTTGCCCTTCAGATCGATCGATCCGGTTGCGATCAGCCGGGTAAGCGAAAAGTAATGCGACGCATGCCCCACACCTGCGGCCTTCCGGCTCAGGCCATCCTGCCCCTGGATGACCGGCAGCTTGAGCGGAACCAGCTTCAACGACAAGCGAAAATCCGTGCCCACACCACGCAGATCCTCCTCTTGCGGGGCGATGAGCACCTGCCAGTTTCCATTCCACACCGCTCCGGTTGTCGCATCCACTCCGGCGATATTGGGTCCGGAGCGGTTGAGCCGCTCCTCATGATAGAAATGCTGTCCACTCAAGTCGCTCAAAGCCAAGTGCGCCATCCACAGGTCATGCACGTACCACGGATCTGGATTTGCGGTGCGCGAAACTGCAGACCGAAAGAAAGTTAACTCGAAGCCGAAGCGATGCCCGTCGGGCGCTCGCAGGTTTCCGGTGTAGTACCACCACTCCGTCTGGTATTGCTCATGATCGAAATAGTCGCGCGGAAATTGAAACTTGTAGCCCGGTAAGGCCAGTTCGTACTGCTCGGCTGGCGCAGCCGCAATCACCAGGAGGAGCAACCATCCGATCCATTTACTCTTCATGGATCACCTCAATGGGATTGGTGCGGACAGCGAGGCGCGCGGGATACAGTCCTGCCAGTACCGTTGCAACATAAACAATGGCCGTCGACGGAAGCAGCACGGCAACCGGCCAGTGAAATTGAATCGTCCATCCGAACGACTGCTTGTTAATTACGAACACAAGCACCAGCGACAGCACGGCCCCAAGCGCCAGCCCTATGGCGCTGGCCAGAATACCGATGAGACCAGCCTCGACCAGAATCAGCGTGCGGATCTGCCGCCCCGTTGCTCCGAGGAATCGCAACACGGCAAATTCGCGGCGGCGGTCAATAACGATAGAAGCCAGCGACCCCGCAATTCCTCCTACAGCCACCAGAATCGAGATCGCCTCCAATGCGTAAGTAATCGCAAACGTCTGGTCGAAGACGCGAATGCCCTGACGCCGAATCTCGCGATTGGAGAAAACCAGCACATCGCTGTTCCCGATTGCTTTTTGAATGGCCACTCGTGTCTGCTGGAGGTCGGCGCCGGGAGCAAGAAAAACCGCCAGGTTGCTCGGCGCCGGATCGGGGAGGTATCGCAGCAGAGTGTTCCAGTCAACAAGGATGAGGCCTGCCTGGTCTCCGTAGTCCAAGAAGACGCCGAGCACGCGAAACGCCGCTCGCTGCTCGCCGAGAGGCAATGCGATGTTCATTCCGACCTTGATGTGGTGCTTATTCGCAAAGGGCTCGCTGACTACCGCGAAATTTCCGGAGGCAAGTTCGCGCAACACATCCGCAGTGCGCAGGCCATCGAGAAACTGCAGGCTTTCCCGTTCCCCGGGCGGATTCGGCTGCACGCCTGCCAGGGTTGCAGGAAGCCCCTGGTACTGGATATCGTAGGCTCGCAGCCGCCTCGCCGCCTGCACGCCGGGCACTTGCGCAATCCGAGCAGCAACATCGGACGACATGGTTGGGTGCTGGTCCCCGCCTGACCAACCCGCAGGCCGCAGATAGAGGTCCGCGGGCAACTCAGTCTGCATCCACGTGAGCACCGTCTGCCGGAAGCTGCCCACCATAATGCCCACCGACGTCATCATGGCCACCGCTGTGGCCAGTGCAGCCACCAGCACGGAAGTTCTGCGCAGCGAGCCACCCAGACTGCGGACGGCAAGCAGTCCCTCCACGCCCGCAACCTTGCCTAAAAGACCCGCGCCCAGCGCTGTGGCGCCGTGCACCACCATCGGAGTGAGCAGCGCCGATGCTGCCACAAACAGCAACGCAGCCAGATACCCCATCATCGGCTTGCCGCCGATCTCTGGCGCCTGAGCCGCGGCAACAGCGCACAGGGCGAGCGCAAGCGCAATGAAAGCATCGCGCTTGCGCTGGACCGCAACGTCGTATTCACGCCGCCCGCGCGCCATGGCTTCGGTGGGCGGCACCATGCTCGCTTCGCGTGCCGGCGCAAGCGCGGAGAGACACGACGCGCCGATGCCCCCGACGAGCGCGAGCGCCACTGACGCCGCTTGAATGCTCATCGAGCCAGGACGGCTGGAAACGTAGAGGGCATTGACAGTGGTTGAGAGCATCCGCACGGCCAGTGCAGCCAGCATCCGGCCCAGCGGCAAAGCCAGCAATGCGCCCAGGGTTCCGAATGCGGCAGCCTCCGCCAGAAATGCAATCAGCACCGCATTCCGGCTCGCGCCCAGCGCCCGCATGGTTCCGATCTGGGGACGCCTGCGCACCACGGATACGGAAAGAGCACTGTAGATCAGAAATGTTCCGACCAGTAGCGCGATGTAGCTTAAGATGCGCAGATTCCATCGGAACGCCGCCAGCATCTTGCGATTGGCTTCAGTCTCCGCTCCTTGCGCGCGCAACGACACGCCGGGAGGCAACGCAGCTTTCAGCCGGTTCTCCCAGGTTGCAAAGTCGCCCGGCGCAGGTGTCCCGATCAGAATTCGATCCACTCGGCCCTGCTTGCCGGTTGCGGTTTGCGCCGCCCCAATGTCCATCAGAATGGCATCGCCGTTGGCCTGAGCAGCGCCGGGAAGAATCCCAAGCACAACGTAAGTTTTCGTGCGATCGTCGATCAGCAGCGAGAGACGAACGCCAGCGGCTTTCGCCAGTCCGCTCGTGACCCAGACACCATCGGCGTCATTGATGTGCTGAAAGCCCTCCTCAACCTGCGTTGGTCCGATGCTGGACAGGCTTTCGACGTTTGCCGCCCCGATCATATCGATCCCTATGAGAGGAACGGATTGCCCGGATTCGACCACCATCGCGTGATCTTCAATGCGCGGCGTGACCTCAAGCGCATAGGGCAGGCTGGCGAGGCGCGCCACCACCGACTCGGGCACTCCTCCCGCAGCCGTCACCTCAAAGGTGCTGTTGCCGGCGAGCGACTCGATCGAGGAGTGAAACGAACCCGCCGCAGCATCGCCTGCCAGGTCGATGGCAACCACGGCTGAAACGCCCAGAGCCACTGCAAACAGAACCAGCAGAGCGCGGCCAGGCTGCCGGAAGAGCGGCCGCAGAATCAAGCGGTAGAACAAGACTAAAGCGCTCAAGAGTGCGGCCCTTCAAGGATGCGGCCATCACGCATCCGCACAACGTCATCGGCAATCGCGGCCGCTTCCGCGCTGTGGGTTGCCATCAGGATAGTTACACCGCGCTCGGAACATATGCTCCTCAGCAACGCCAGAATGGAGTTGCCGGTCGCGGTATCGAGATTGCCGGTTGGTTCATCCGCCAGAAGCATGCGGGGGCCATGCACCAGGGCGCGCGCAATGGCCACGCGCTGCATCTGTCCTGCCGAGAGCTGGTGCGTTTTGCGGTGCGCAAGATCCGCCAATCCCACCAGCGCAAGCCGCTCGATGGCCCTGGGCCGCGGATTCGCGTTTCCAGCCAGCAGCAGCGGGACCTCCACATTCTCGACCACGTTCAGAGTGTCGATCAGTTGAAAGGATTGGAAGACAAACCCCACATTTTCGCGTCGCAGCCTTGTCAGGCCGGCCTCGTTCAGATTGTCTGTCGCGCGCCTCTCCAGCGTCACGCAGCCGGCAGTCGGGAAATCGAGGGCGCCGGCCAGGTGCAGCAGTGTGGACTTGCCGCATCCGCTCGGCCCCACCAGCGCCAGGAAGCGCCCGGCCGCAACCTTCAGGGAAACCCCATCGAGCGCGCGCACCCGCTCATTATCGTTCCCATACTCCTTGACTACGTCTCTAAATTCGAGGAGCGCTGAAGCCGCCCCATGATGGTCCTGCGAATCGCCGCTCATTGCTTCGATTTTCGCTTAGCGGATCGCTCGATTGCCATTCGACGGCCCCAGGGCAACGCTAGCCGCGCGCGGTTGGTTTCGGCCGTCGCGTGACCTCTGGTCACTAGTTTGTGACTGCGGGGGTTTGTGACTGCGGGAAACACCTTGGTAACTCATCGCCGCCGATTTGTTCTCCTGGGTATTAAAAATTCTTGACGCGTCTTGAATGCGGTGATTATGATGCAACCACCGCAACTTCCCTGATACACGTCGCGGCAAACCACAATTTCTGGTTTTCTAACCTTCGCTGCGTGGGGCGGACCCACGCAATTTTATGCCGAGTACTCCTCTTCTATTTGGACCCCGGGAAGGGGTGATATGCGTTTAGCTGGCCGGTTAGTTTCTTCGCAGAGTTCTTGTGACAGGAACTTGATCTCTCTGCTCGAAACTTCGCGACCGGGCCGTGATTGGGCACGAGGCGTCGCCTGGCTTGGAGCGGCGCCGATGCTGCTCCCAGCTCTTTTGCCGGACCGCAGCCCCGCGCATCAATTCAACTCGAGCGAATTCAACTCTCCCCGAGGCCAAACCCCGCCGGAAGGCGACCGGTTGCGGCGCGGATCCCGAGCTTTCAATCCGAAGAATCCGGAGAAATTGGTTGACGCCTTTCCGGGCGGAAATAGCGAATCTACTCGACGCATCTCAGGGAACCGTCTGACTCCAGGGGAATTCCTGCGCGGCAGGCGACCATCATTTTAAGATGTTTACAATCAGCAAGCTATAGGGAGATTTATGATGTTTGGAAGCGCGCGATGGATGATGCCGGCCGCGGCCGTTGCCCTGATTGTAATTGCGGGGAGCACCGCCGCCTGGGCGCAGACCTGCCCAACTTCCCCCAACTATTCGCCGGATTTCTCTTCGAATCAAACTTGCCTTTCTCTGCTCGGCAACGGCTCTAGCTCCAGCCCCACCACCGCCGGCTTCCAGCCCGGGAGCGGAAGCAGCATGCTGCTGCAGATTACCCCAGCTAGCTCACAGCAAAGGGGATATGCGTGGTACAAAACCCCGCAGCCCGTTGGCGAATCCTTTTCCACCACCTTTACGTTTCAATTGAGCGGCGCCAGTAATCCCCCCGCCGATGGCTTCGCGTTTGTGATCCAGAATTCGCTTAACGGATCAAATGCCCTGGGCCCGACCGGCTCCGACGGCTGCGGGCTTGGTTTCGGCGACGATCCCTCGGGCGAGGGTGCTTCTTGCGTGAATGCCAGCGGCGGCATCACAAACAGCGTGGCCGTGGGATTCAAGACTTTTAACAGCGGTACGGGCCTTCCGTATCCGGACAGCGTTTTCATTGCGAGCAATAATGGGACAGGCGCGAATTGCGTCGACACCACGGGCACAACCGTCTGCGTGATCGCGGAGAACGATCTTAGCGGCACGGATAGCAGCCCTAATAGCTTTGGTTGCGGGATGTCCGACATTTGTCTGGCCGACGGCAGTGTGCACACGGTGACGGTTACCTATTCGACCCAACCAGCACCTACGCTCGATGTGATTCTTGATGGCACCGACCTGTTTCCCGGCGGCGTGCCCTTCAATATGACCTCGATCGGTTTGGCCAACAACTCAGCCTATGTCGGCTTCACGGGGGCGACGGGTGGCAGTTATGAAAATAACGACATCCTGAGCTGGACCTTTACGCCGCAGAGTTTCGGCGACATCAACGTTTGCCCGGCGGGAACAACCACTCCGGCGCCGTGCAGCAACACTATCCCGGTGACCTTCAACATCGCCGCGGGCACAACCATTGGCTCAGTTCAGGTTGTCACGCAGGGCGCGTCGGGCCTCGACTTCCAGGAGGCCAGCAGCGGCGACAACTGCACGGGTACCTTCTCCTCAGCCGGTCCCTGCACAGTCAATGTCAAATTCGCTCCGATCACGCCTGGATTGCGCATGGGCGCGGTGAATCTCTTCTCCAGCGGCAGCCCTAGCGGCACCCCGTTGGCGACCACGCTGATCTATGGCATTGGCCAGGGACCGGCGGTTGCCTTCGGCCCGGGCGCGCAGACAACGGTGGGCAGCGAACTCAAAAACCCGTACAGTATCGCCGAGGATGCGGCGGGCGATATTTTCATCGCAGATTGGGGCGACGGGCGGGTGGTGAAGATTGCGGCCGGCGGCGGCGCGCAGACCAACCTCATCAGCGGACGGGGCGTCCTCGAAGGCGTGGCGGTGGATGGAGCAGGTAATGTCTACACCGCCGAACAGAACACCAACAGCGTGCTGGAGATCCCGGCAGGCGGCGGACCGCCGATTACGGTAGGCAGCGGGCTGAACAACCCGGCGGGCGTGGCAGTCGACGGGACGGGGAACGTTTTCATTGCGGATTATTACAACAACCGGGTGGTGGAGGTCCCAGCGGGAGGCGGCCCGCAGACCACGGTGGGCAGCGGCCTGAACGTCCCGCAAGGCGTGGCCGTGGATGGACTGGGCGATGTCATCATCGCTGACTCCGGGAACGGCCGGGTTGTGGAAGTGTCAGCGAGCAGGGCGCAAACCACTCTGCCATTCACCGGACTGAGTGACCCCATCGGCGTGGCAGTGGATGCGGCGGGCGATGTTTTCGTCACGAATTACCATGGCGGCAATGCGATGGAGCTTACGCCGGCGGAAGCTGAGACGATCCTGCCGGCCGCTGGACTTGGAACGAATATTGTCGGCGTGGGGTTGGATCCGGCCGGCGATATCTTCATCGCGGATATCGACAACAGCCGCGTGGTTGAGCTGCAGCGCTCGCAGGCGCCTTCGTTGTTTCTTGGCTCAACGCTTGAGGGCCTCGCGAGCGCGGACAGCATGGTCTCCGTTCAAAACGTCGGCAACCAGACGCTGGCGGGTTCGGTGGCTCCTGTCTCAAGCCCGTTCGGTGAAGACTCAGGCTCCACTTGCGACGCGTTTTCGCTGGCTGCGGGCGCAACCTGTTCAGAGCTCTTCAACTTCACGCCGGAGACCACTGGCTCGTTCATGGGGACGGCAATTTTCTCCGACAACTCCCTGAATGCCGCTCCCCCCGCAACGCAGTCTATCGCTCTTAGCGGCACCGGATTGACCAACCAGACCGGCACCATCCCCAACGTGGTGGGAATGACGCAGGCGATGGCAACAGCAACCCTCAGCCCGGGCTTTGTGGCGGGAACGGTGAGCAGTGAGTACAGTGACAGCGAGCCTGCCGGCAGCGTGATTGGCCAAGATCCGGGGGCCGGAGCACAGGCGTATCTCGGAACCGCGGTTGCGCTGATGGTCTCGACTGGCGCGGCGCCGGCGCCGGCGCCGAACCCGCTCACTTTCGAGAATAACTTCTTCGTTACGGGTGACTTCGCCACGGCGGGCGTGACGTTGCGAGGGACCGGTGTGGGCGGCACCGCAACCGGGATGATCAATATCCCCGACCTCACGGCCACGCCAGGCAGCCAGGGTGTTCCAGACGGGGCCGACATCATCGATGGTTTCGTGTACTGGACAACGCTGGAGAACACTGCGACGCCTTCGGCCAACACTGGAACTTTCCTCGGCTATCCCATCACCGGGCAACAGATCGGGAGCGACGTGCCCAACTATAACGACGGGAGCTATACCGGGACGCTCCGAGTCTATCGCGCCGATGTCAACGCTTATTTCCAGGTGAACGCGAACTGGAACGGGGCGCGGCAAGGTTCGGGCGCGTTCACCGTCACTTTCCCGGACAGCGGCGGAAACGGATCCCCTATCACCGAGGGTGCGAGCCTGGTAGTCATCTACCGCGTCCTTTCTCCGAATTTCCCGCTCAAGGGGGTCGTGGTCTACGACGGTTCGGCGGTACCAGCTACTGCGACGAGTCAGCCCGCGCAGGGATTCTATGACGCGCACCTCCTAGTTTCAAACGCGGGAGGCGTAGCGAACGGCGGAGAAGTTGCGGCCATCAACTACGGCGGCGAAGCGTGGAACAGCACCCCCACCGCCGTACAGCTTACAGAGGACGCGAGCGAGTACAGTGTGCCGCTGAGTTCCGGCAATGCCTATGCCGCGGTGATTCTAAGCACGCCGGTCAAGAACAGCGATAACGACGGAATTCTGGATGCCTGGAAGGCCGGTCCGTCTTCTTCCGATTTCTTTGCCGGACAGCCGGGTTATTACGATGTGAGGACCCAGTCATGGGTGGCATTGCCGGGTGCAACGCAGGGCGAACAGGATCTCTTTGTTCAATTCGACTACATGTGCTCAACCTTCCTCGCAGATGGCGTCACATGCAATTTCGACCTGCCGAATCAATACCCCTCACCTGACGCCAACGGCAACGATCCACTGGCGATTGTCACGCAGGCATTCCTCAATAGTGGAGTGCTCCCCAATAAAGGAGTGCACCTCCATCTCAAACCTGGCTACGCGGTGCCCGAAAGCACCTGCACTGACAATACCTCCGTCTCTCCACCGCAACTTTGCGTGTTTCCCAGCACCGCAGCGGCCCCGCAGCCGGGAGTGGTGGGCTGGGATAGCACCGTGGAACTCTCCAAGGCGTGGCCACGCAATCTTGCCGCCTGCATGTCGGGCGTGGATTGCACAACTCGTTTTCCGTATGGTCAGAAGGACAGCTATCACTACGTTCTGTTCGGTTACTCTCTTGCGGTACCGGCCTGGAATACACGCGCTGGAACCTTAACGTCGATCAGCGAAAACAATTCAACCAACCAAACGACAATCGTCACCGCCGACCGTGGCACCGGGGTGAACGAATGCCCAAGCCGCTTCACGATTTCCGGCGTACTGGGATTCCCGAGCCTCAACGGCGTGTACATTACCGCGTCCTGCCCCGACACGCAGACCATTATTCTGACCACTCCCGGCTTCACTACCTCCTGGAGTTATCCGAACGCGACATTGCCGGAACCGGACATTAGCCTCACTTCCGGCACGGTGACCAGCATCTCCGGTTACTCCGATCTGGGCGGCTCCGATTCAGCCGTGACACTGGGCCTTTGGGCGACGGATTCGAATCAGGACATGAGCAAGAGCGTCCCGGTCATCGCGGGCACGTTGTTCCACGAGATCGGCCATACCCTCGGCCTGAGCCACGGCGGGCTCTACTTTGACACGCCCGGCAGTTATATCCCAACCTACGACGTCAATTGCAAGCCTAACTATCAGAGCGTGATGAACTATCTGTTCCAAGTCGATGGGTTGGGGCAGAATGGAGCCGTTGCCTACTCCAATCAGACACTTGAAACCCTGTCAGAAGGTTCACTAAGCGGGATAACTAGCCTTGCCGATACCAGTGTTCCCCTCTCCAACCCTGCGACGTATTCAACTTCCGCGTGGTACACCAATGTGGCGCCCAGTCCGACGACGAGTCCCGCCACGTTGCATTGTGACGGCACTCCGCTCAACACCGGCGAGACGGGATATCGCGTGAACGGGTCGATCGCGCCCGTCACTCCGCCGTGGTCGGAAACGGTTGACCCGAACATCGCCTTCGATGGCGTTTCGTATACAAGCTTGCTTGGATACGACGATATTTCCAACCTCGACCTGCGTCAGGTAGGCGCCAACGGTGGTGAGTTCGCATCGCTGGCGAACGCGCTTACGTACGGCAGCGGCGGCGTGGGCTTCGGGGGCAGCGGCGGCGTGGGCTTCGGAGGTAGCGGCGGTGTCGGCTTCGGAGGTAGCGGCGGCGTGGGCTTCGGAGGCAGCGGCGGCGTCGGCTTCGGAGGCAGCGGCGGTGTCGGCTTCGGAGGCAGCGGCGGCGTCGGCTTCGGAGGTAGCGGCGGCGTCGGCTTCGCGGGAAGCGGCGGCGTTGGCTTCGGAGGCAGCGGCGGCGTCAGCTTTGAGGTGGGTTACGACGAAGCCAACTCGATCGTTCGCCCTCCGCCTCTGGCCACCTATTCGGTCACGCCGACAAATAGCGTCATTGTAAATTGGATGGCGCCCGCTTTCGGCGTGGTTCAGACCTACACGATCTCTCGCGAGGTTGTCGACTCCAACGGCAACGTCATCACGCCAACTGCCGTGATTGGCAGCGTCAGCGGTGTAAACGGGTACGCTCCGGCGACAACATTTACCGATACCAGCGCTCCTATTTCACAGGGAACCCTGGTCTACACAATTGCGACCACGCTCGTTCCCGACCCAGACAATTCTCAACGGTCGAGTGCACCCTCGCCGCCGGCGGTGCTTGCGCTTAACCAGACCATCGTCCTTGGCTCATTCCCAAGTTCGGTGTCGATCTCAAACTCGCCAGTCACGATCACGGCGACAGCCGAGACGAGCGGCGTCGCGAACGGGCTGCAGGTGAACTTCAGCGCATCGGGACCCTGCTCGATCGGAACCCAGTCGATCAATTCGAGTGGCGTTTCCTCGGCCAACGTGAACCTCAGCAGCACGGGAAGTTGCACCATCACGGCTTCGCAAGCAGGCAACGCAAGCAACTCGCAATCGGGCACCTACTACAGCGCGGCCAGCCCTGTGTCAGGATCTTTCCAGATCCAGTCTTCCGGCCCCAGCACACAATCGCCAACGATCACCCTTTCGCCGTTGGCGAGCGTGCAGTATGGCAGCGGATTCTCGGCAAGCGCGACTTCCACGTCCGGCGTAGGGGTGACTTTTGCAGCCAGCGGTCCCTGCACCGTGGGCGCCACAATCGGGGCCGCGACCGGCACTACGACCGGGGCCGGCAAATGCACGATTACGGCAACAGCGCCAGCGAACGGCAACTACGGCACCGCTACAACGGCCCAGTCGTTTACTGTTTACCCGGCAGTACTTACGGTGCAGGCGGTTAGCCCCACGATTATGTATGGGCAGCCAATTCCCGCGCTCACCTACACCCTGACCGGCTATGTGGGTAGCGATGCCGCTGCCAACCCTCCGGCAGTAAACGGCATGCCGGCGCTCTCCATTGCTGCTACTACTGGCAGCGCTCCCGGTAGCTATCCAATCACAGTATCGACCGGCACCTTGGCCGCGACGAATTACTCCTTCCTTTACGTCAACGGCACGCTGACCGTACAGCAGGCCGCGCAGGCGATCACTTTCACCACATCGCCTCCGATGTCAGCCGCCTACAACACGAGCTTCCCGGTGGCTGCATCGGCCTACAGCGGGAACCCGCCCACAGTCGACGGGAACGCGGTGACCTTCACAGCTTCCGGAGGGTGCAACGTCGCGGCGGGCACAACGCCGGGCACAGCAACCTATACGATGATCAGCAGCACGGTAGCGTGCTCGGTGACGGCCAGCCAGACCGGCAACTCGAATTACGCGGCAGCGACGCCGGTCACGCAGACCGTAAACGCAAACGGACCAGTGATCACCGCGTCTCCGTCGAAGATCATCTTCGGCCCGGTGACTCTGGACAGCATCACGACGCAGGCCGTCACAGTGAGCAACATCGGAAGCACTACAGCCGCCATCAGCACGCCTCTCCTTTCGCTTCTGCAGGCGGGGAACTCCGACGAGTTTGTCATCGTCAATCTCTGTCCGTCGTCGTTAGCCGCGGGGAAATCCTGCACGATTACGGTCTCCTTCGTCGCGGGTGCGTACTACAGCACACCGCAAACCGCGAACCTGGAGATCATGGACAACGCTCCGGGCAGTCCGCAGCTGGTCGCGCTGAGCGCAACCATTCTGGAACCGCAGACGATCACGTTCAGCACACCTCCTCCGCCCTCTGCCGCCTATAACAGCACTTTCACGGTGGCGGCGACCGCTTCGAGCGGGCTCACGGTTTCCTACGGCAGTTCCGGGTCGTGCACGAATTCCGGCGCAAGATATACGATGACCAGCGGCACGGGAACGTGCTCGGTGATCGCCAACCAGGCCGGCAACTCCACTTACGCAGCGGCGGCGCAGGTTACAAAGTCCGTAAGCGCAACTCTGGCCACGCCGACCATCAGCATCAGCAACCTGCCGACGAACGCGGTGTACGGCAGCAGCTACATGGCGGCGTACAGCTACACGGGCAACGGGACGCCTTCGGTGTCGTCGGGCACGACGAGCGTATGCACGGCGTCGGGCAGCTCGGTGAGCTTCGTCGGCGTGGGCACCTGTACGCTAAAGGCGAGCGCCACGGCAACGACCGACTATGCGGCGGTGACGGGCAGTGCTCAGAGCTTCACGGTGGGTCAGGCCACGCAGACAATCACGTTGACCAACGTTCCGACGTCGGCCGCTTACAAGAGCAGCTTTACGGTGGCAGCCAAGGGCGGCGCCAGCGGCAACGCGGTGACCTTCACCAGTTCCGGGTCATGCAGCAATTCAGGCGCAACCTACACGATGAGCAGCGCCACGGGAACGTGTTCGGTGATCGCCAATCAGGCGGGCAACTCGGACTACTCGGCAGCGCCAAAGGTTACCGAAGGCGTAACCGCGACTCAGGCTACGCAGACAATCACGTACACCACCAGCCCGCCAGCGAGTGCCGCTTATAAGACCAGCTTTACGGTAGCGGCCACGGGCGGCGCCAGCGGGAACGCAGTGACCTTCACCGGTTCCGGAGCGTGCAACAATTCAGGCGCGACTTTCACGATGAACAGCGGCACAGGAACCTGCACGGTGACTGCCAACCAGGCGGGCAACACTAACTACGCCGCTGCGACGCCGATTACGACGTCCGTAAACGCGACCTATTCTGTGGCCACCCTGGGTCCAACGGCGGGCCTAAACTTTGGGACGGTGAGTCTCGGCAAGAGCAGCGCATCGCAATCCGCGACCCTCACCAACACTGGAACTACGCCATTGATCATTAGCAGCATCGGCTTTACTGGTGCGAACCCGGCCAATTATACCGAAACCAACAATTGCCCGGGTTCGACGAGTTCGCTCGGGCCAACCAAAAGCTGCACCATCTCGGTCACATTCAAACCCACCGGCACCTCAAATGCCCCCGCCAACCTGACGGTCACTGACAACATCCAAGCGGGCACGCAGTCAATCACGCTCACGGGGAACTAGCAGTGCCGAACGGAGCCACGGAGACGCAAGCGTGCAGGAGAGGATCAGAGTCAAACAAAAAGGAGTGCCGGTAACCCCCGGCACTCCTTTTTGTTGTCTGATTCCCGGCTTTCTCGCCGCCACTTATCGGCCGAGACGACGCCGAATGTCGGCAACCAAGGGATCTTCTGTCGACTGCCCGCGAATGCTGAGATAGGTCTTATAAAGGTCTGCGAAGCTATTGCTCTTCATTCCTTCCCGAGCGAGCCCCTGGTAGTAATAGACCGGCGGAAAATAGGCGTAAGTGGGCACGTTGTCCAAGAACAATTCGATGGCTTCGCCTCGCCGCTTCATGCATTGATCGAACTCTGAGTCAGCCGCAGTGAACGCTCCCGCTTCAAGGTAAGCCCGCCCCAGATCGAAGTGGCCGATCCAGGTGTCGAGCAGGTTGTTTGCGGCTGTGATTTGCCTGACAGCCTCATTCGCGTCCTTCCGCTTGAGTGCGATCATCCCGTTAACGATTTTTCCGTAAGCCTGCGGCTCGCTGGCCAGTTCCGATGAGAGGCTCGTGGCAAGCTTCTGGGCTTTCGCGAGCTCCCCAGCATCGACATAGGTCCTGGCTGCCAGAAACCTGATCTGGATTGACTGGCTGTTGGCCAAGGCCTTGTCAATGTCGGAGACCGCTGGCGCACGCTTGCCCTGGATTTCCTCGATGTTTCCCAACGCCGCGTACTTCCTCGCGGCATTGTCGGTGTTCTTGGCCGCGAGATCGGCAGTGGCTCCGCTGGCAAGGATGGCCGCCGCGTCCGCATACTTCCCCTGATAGGCATCGAGATCGGCGAGCGCGGAAGCGGCGGTGGATGCGGGCAGCGCACCGATCTTCTCGAGTCGATGATAGGAATCGGTTGCCTTGTCGATTTCCCCCTCTCCAAGTTGCGCTTCGGCGAGTACCAGCAATCCCTGCGCGGCCGAGGGATTGATGGCCAGCCCGGCGAGCGCCTCTTTTTCGCCCGCGGCAAAATCTCCGGCAAAGGAACTGATGAATGAGAGGTTCACCCGCGGCCCAACCCCCTTGGGGACAATCGCAACCGATTGTTGCGCCGCTTCCAATGCCTTGGGCGCGTTGCGCAACTGCGCATAGCAACTGGCAAGGTTCCACTGACCGACGCGATCGGCGGGGAAGTGAGTAACAAGCTGAGTATTTTCTTTAACACAGTTCTGCCAGTCACCCGCGATGACGTAGTACATCCCGCGGTCGCGGTAGCGTTCTCGCTCGGTCATGCTGTCCACGTTTTGCATCGCCATCTTCATGTACTTTACGGCGTCCCCGGGCTTGCCCAGATTCTGGGACATGACCGCCATGCCGGTGTAGGGCCGCGCAAACTTCGGATCCAGTTCCGCAGCCTTCTGGAATGAATCGAACGCCTCCTGGTACTTGCCCGCGAACTCTTCATCAACACCGAGAGCGTCCTCGTGAACAGCTTCAAGAGATGCGGCGGTAAAGCCTCCGCTGACTTCATCGAACTGCACGGAGGCGGGCGTGGTATCGCCAAGGACCTTGCGAATCGGCGCCGCAAGCTTGGGAAGGCTTTTAAGAATATCCTGCTTATTGGCGACGCTGACGTCGGCTTTTGCCAGCATCTTACCGCTCACGGCATCCAGGGCAATCGCTGAAATATCGTACTCGTCGCCGCGCAAGTTGATCTCGCCCGTAACAACCACGTTGACGCTCTGGTTTACTGCGACCAACCGCGCTGACTGCTCATCGAGTTTGTCGGTGGGGTTGGGGAGTTTCATGGCCAGCTTGCGCGCATCTCCGCGGCTGTAGACGTTGATGAAGCTGGCGCCTTCGAGGGCCTCACCGAGCATCGGTTCCAGGGTGCCGTCCAAAACCGGGTCGCCGGTATGGTTTGCGAAGTCGCCAACCAGCACGGTCACCGGGACATGATTCGCCGATTTCGCGGCCCGTTGCCTTCCGATCGCGTACCACGCAATTCCCGCTGCAATGGCCACAATCAGAACGCCCGATATGGCGAACCGCAGCCAGGGCAATTCGCGCAGCCGGTTCATGCGCAGTTGAACGCTGGAAGCGGAGATACGGGATTTGCCGCCTTTGTCTTGCCACGCGCGAAGATCCCTGACCAGCTCATCCGCGCTCTGGTAGCGGTTCGCGGGCTCTTTCTCAAGGCACTTGCTCACGATGTTGCTCAGTGTGCCTGGAATGTTCTTGTCGACATCGGCCAGGGGCACAGCGCGCTGTTGTGTGCGTTTGAGCAGGCTGGCAATGGCGCTCTCCGCGTGAAACGGCGTGGCGCCGGTGAGCAATTCATACAGGATCAGGCCGAAGGTGAAGATATCCGAGCTGGCCTTGAGCTCCTGGCCCTGGGCCTGCTCCGGAGACATGTATTCGAGTGTCCCGAGCATGGCGCCCGTGCGCGTCATGCCATCGCCGCTGAGCGTGCGGGCAAGCCCGAAGTCCATCACCACCACCCGGCCGCTCTTGTCGAGCATAATGTTGCCCGGCTTCAGATCGCGATGGATAATGCCTTCACGATGGGCGGCGGCCAGTCCACTAGCCACTTGTGCCATGATGTCCACCGCTTCGGTGACATCCAGCTTGCCGCGTTGCTTGAGGATCTGATGGAGGTTGTCGCCCTCCATGTACTCCATCGTGATGAACTTGGTTTTTCCCGCCTCGCCAATATCGAAGATGCGGATGACGTTGCGGTCCGTCACCTGGCGCGCGAGGATCAGCTCCTGCTTGAAGCGCTGCAGGATTTCAGGGTGGTTGGCGAGTTCAGGCTTAATTACCTTGAGCGCAACCTCTCGCTCCAGCTCTATGTCCCGAGCCTTGTAGACGGCCCCCATACCGCCTTCGCCCAGCAATTTCAAAAGTTCATAACGATCGCAAAGCAGATCGCCGATCTGAAAGTCGGTGGCGCCGCTTTGCGCATCGGAACTGCGGTTGAAATGCGACGGCGATCGCGGCGGAGGATTCTTCCTTACCGAACTTCCGGGCGCAATCGTAGCATTGCCATCCACCAAGGTGGCTCCCGGGTCTGTCTCAAGCCCGACGTCGACAAGCGTTGCATTAGGATCAGGATGCTGCCATCCGGCATCGACGACGGTGGCGTTTGGATCACTTGCGTTTGGGATGGAATCAGCAGACGGGTCTGTACCTGGAGCAGGGATTGGGGCTCCGCTGGATGAACTTTCTCCGGCAAAGGGAGTTCCCACGCCGGCTCCTCCCGGCCTTTTGGGGACAGGCTTTCCGTCCGCTCGTGTCTCCGATGTATCCATGCTTTAGACTGACCCCGCCGGGCCTGAAGGAAGTGCGCGCTGGGCCTGCGCACCCAAGGGGCCTCCATCCGGCTCGATGTGGCTCAAGTATATACCGGTTAGGGGGTTCTGGAACCACATTCGCCTGTGCGGCGTAACAGGGCCCTCGCAGCGATTTTCAGCGCCGCCTGCACTTCCGGCAGCAGCACCAGCCCCAGGCAGCACCACCGTTACGTCTCCCACTCTGACCTCTTACGGCGCCTCGACGATAACAGGAGCTGAGATTACGCCGACCGCTGCGGCTTCAGCGTGCCGCGTGTGATTGGCAAATTTGAGGGCCGATCTTCAAAAGGCTCGCCCAAAATAGTCGTTACCACATCGTAAAACTTTTGCGTATTCACAACAGATCCCCTAGCCTTATCAGGTAGACTATCGGCAGCTTGGAGAAGGTGTTTCAAGATCCGTGCAACCGGTTTCGAAGATGCGCCATCTAATTTCCTGTGTGCAGGCCGCCCCGGTATTCTTGTTCATGGCGGCGGTTTCTACGGTTGCTCCCCTGCTTTTGCCCTGTAATTCAGTAGTGCAGTTCTACACCCGCTCTCGGGGTAGCTTTTGCGAGCAGACAGTCGTATGCGGCTGTGAAGGAGATGCAGAATGCGTTTCAAGCTGATAGTTGCTCCCATTTTAACGGTGAGCTTATTCGCCCCGGTATTCACCGCGTTTTCGCAGGCTGTTCCGGCATACAAAGGTCAACCCCTGCCCCTGACCGTTGGCATCGGGCCCTCAAGCTACGATGTCGACTGGGGCCATGGCCGCATGTATGGCGGCACGATTTGGGCCGACTTCTATCCGAAACAATTCCCGCAGATTCTGAACGGCCTTGGTGTAGAAGTCGAGGCCCGCGACATCAGCCTCCACCAGAATTGCATCCCGCCGGGGTCGAACTTCTGCCCCCAAAAGAACATGCGCCAGGATACGGCGGGAGGCGGAGCGATCTACAACTGGCACCTCAAGTGGCACTACGCTCACGGGTTCGATCTCTATGGCAAGTTTTTGATTGAGGACGGCAGCGTGGACTACTACCCGAACCACCCGCAATCGCATGATACGCGCATGCTCCTTGCTCCCGGCGGAGGAGTCGAATACCGGTTCTTTGGCCCGCTGTTGGTGCGCGGCGATTATGAGTATCAAGACTGGATTGGCAAACTCCTAGGCAACACATTCAACCCTCAGGGCTTCACAGTCGGCATCGCTTATGACTTTTCGTATCCCGGCAACCCGCGCTGACGGTGAGCGCGGCACGGTTTGGAGGCCGCATGTTCATCTCGCCGGCGTGAGGGAGCGCCAAATTTGGCGCAGGGTCTGCGTGTATCTCACGATTGCAGCGTCAGAGGTGGTAGTCTAGCAGTTGTATGAAGTGCTTCAGGAAGTTGACCGTCGCCTCTGCTTTGCTGGCTGCCATTCTCTTTTCTGCTTATTGCGGAGCGCAAACGAGCACGGTTCCATCGAACACATCCTACCCGGCAAAACCGGTTCCCTCGGATTCATCCGGCATCCCCTACAAGACGAGGCGGGTGCCGGCGACCGCTGAGATCGGCGCGCCGTTCTCGCTCGACACCTCGCCATCCACGGGTGCGAAACCCATCGAGTACCTCTCCGAAGATGAGATGTCGGAGATGGATCGCAATCTGGAGTCGAGTGCGGAGCCCTCGATCCGGGAGGGCGCTCGAATGGCGGGAATCGAGTTCGATAAGGGGAAATGGGACTACGAACAGGTTGCGTGCGAGGCTTTACCGAGTCACGTTTTTCTGCTCTTCCATGAGAATAACGGCGCAGACGATCGAAGCCTATTTTCGGTGTCAATTTCGCGCAGTAGCGTGGGCCGTGTCCGCGTCATTCCCATCCAGCGGCGGAGTTATTCGCTGTTTTCACCTGCTCCGGTCAATGCACTAGCCATAGCGGCATTCAACCGCATTCGCGCCGACGAGCCCCAAGGCAAGCCGGCAGATTGGCTCTCAAC
Source organism: uncultured Acidobacteriaceae bacterium (assembly GCA_963848805.1). GTDB lineage: Bacteria > Acidobacteriota > Terriglobia > Terriglobales > Acidobacteriaceae > Telmatobacter. The sequence continues at coordinate 120,941 of CAWKFD010000036.1, forward strand.
CGCCTTGTGCTATGCTGCGCTGACTGGCGGTCAGCCCGATACGTCTCCGTTGGGGAAAAAATTTGCGGACGCTAACCTTGGCTTGTCCTTCCCGCCTACAATTGAGATTCAAAGCGACGGCGATGCGATTATCCGCTTTGTGAATGTCACAGCTGCCCGCCAACCCATGCAATGGGCGTTGACATTCAACTCCAAGGGGAAATTGCTCAAGGTTGCTTATTCTGCCACTCCGTTTTATGCCGTGAAACTTGTCCCTCCGATGTCCGATCAGGAGCCTGCCGCACCAAGTTCCAAGTAAGCGGATGCGATTCAATGCGCGAGCGCAGAACGGCGGGCCGCGAGACGGCAGCAACCTGAATCCAACCGGCATCTGAAATCCGGACCGAAACGTGCTGACGATATTCACTTGTGCGGCCTTGCGCCAGCTATCTAGAAAGTGACCTTGCGCTCGGGAAACCACGTAAGCTGGATATTCGTGGTGGTAACGGTTTGCTCTCCCGGAAGGTAAATCGGCGCCTTCCAGTGTTCGACGGTGAAGTTACCATTCACCTCAATGTCTTTGCGGATTCGCTTGACGGCCTGGAAGCCGAAGTCGTTGAGGGTGGTGCCGCCGGGAATCAACAGGCTCGTGCTGGGATTGATCTGCGTAGGTGAGCCGGGGATGAAGTCCTTGGTAGCTTTCTGGTTGCGGGCGTTGACCTGAATCCATTCATTGCCGCTCAGATGATACGTGATCCAGGCCTGGCCGCCCTTGTCTTCGCGTCCTATCCAGTCGCCAAAAAGCTGGCCCTGATTGGTGTAGCCCTGCACTTCGATTGATTCCCAATACATGAAATGACCGTAGATTCGGGTCGATACCGTGGACGAGGACGGATCAGTGGAGACTGCCTCCACGCGCAGGTCGAGTTTGGGAACGCCAGGCACATGCGACAGGTAAACACCCGGCCGGTAGGCGGCTCGGCGCGGAGCGTCGACGGGCGAAACATCGTCATGTACCTCGGAGTCGGAATAGAGCGTGAGCCAATTACGCACGAAAGGCAGCCGGTAGGAAAAATCGAACGATCCGAAGCGCGCTCCTGGATCGTCAGGGCCAAATTTGACTGTGGTTGACGGAGAGGAAGTACTGAAAAAACTGCGCAGAAAATTGTGAATGGTAACGGGCGAATGGCCCTCCCCACCCCATAGCACCGTCCGCTCAAAGCCAAATTCGAGATTCTTCGTAGGCCGGAAACTGATTTTCTCCACGTGCACCCATGGATCACCGGGATTGATAACGTTGATTGTATTCGGCGAAGGGTTGGCTTCGTACGCGGGGTTCGGCATAAAAGTGTGGCCGCGCAACCCGCCAAGCAGAAACTCATAGCGGAAAGGGCCCGTCAAACGCGAGAGCAAAGGAATGTTGAGAGGCTCAATGCGGTTGATTTCAAAGCTGTAGAAATTTTGCGCATTATTGGAAAAGGCCATGCTTGCCCCTTGCGCCGGCCCCAGCCACTGGTCCTGCTTGCCGATGGAGAATACGTGGTTCAGGTACTGATAGGAGAGATAGGTTTCAAGAAAGCGGCCTTGAGCAGCGGTGGCAATCGGACCCTGTGGGATTGTGGCCTGGTTGTACGGGCTGGTCGTGGGACCGTAGGGCGCTGTGCTCAAAGTTTCGTAATAGCTGGTCCCGTCGACCGACGACAGCGCTTGCCCCAGTGACGCCGAGTAGCCCGCGGCCGACGGCGATCCCTGGAACTCGCCGCGCACGTAGAGCGTAAACCGCCCGGCAGACGCATAGCCGCTGACGCCGGAGTAGTTATTGAATCCATTCTCGAATGGTCGGCCGTAGTCGTTCACAATCGTCGAGCCGAGATGAAAGCTGTCGTCGAGCGGCGTGCCACTGATGCCGCGCGCCACCGTGTAAATCGACTCAATGCGGGTGTTGCCCTGAAACTGCCCGCAGGGGCCCTCCATGTCGTAGTGCAACTCGTAGTTGAGCGCGTCGTAGATCTCCCGCGCCTCGTCCGCGCCGGGATCTCCGTCCGCTTCGCTGTCTTCGATCAGGTTGCCGGCCTCCTCCAGCATGTGCATCATGCTGGCGCGCGTCCAGGGACGCAGGTCCAGGAACACCGTGTCAAGGTAGCCAAGCGAGTAAAGGCGCAACATGGCAGGATATACCCAACTGTCGACGGGGATATACGGCGAACCCAGCTTGGCGGGTTGACAAACACTTGAGGGAGTGCCTGTGTCTTTCGCTGCCTGACCCGCTGCCGGCGTCGCGCTGGTCAATAGCAATGCAGCCATGCCAAATGCGCAGGGCATCCAAACCGCCACCGCACTTCGCTTACCGTCCCTCATCATTCCTCACTTTTTGCTGTTGCACGGGCGCTGGGGGCCGCTCAGAGGAGCAGCGCAAGACGACCGGTATTACGGTTTAACTCGCCGTTTTTCCTCGTGGTAGCCGATTTCGGTGTCAATCTCCCAGATATTATCCTTGGCGAGCAGTCTATGCGCACCACAGTTCCCTTTCAAGGATTTCACTGCACCAGAATGGGCGGTGAGATCAAGCGGTTTCCCGATCGATGGGGACGTTTCTTAGACGCATCTTGACTTTTACGGCGGGCGCCCCGCTGTATACCGTCCACGGCTCCAGGTCCTGGTGAGCTACAGCGCCCAATCCCAGTACGGCGCCCTCGCCCACCCGCACACCTGGCGACACGGAGGCGCGCGCGCAGATCCACGAATATGCGCCAAGACGCATGCTGTAGGAGATCATGGGGAAATCGGGGTGGTCGTAGTCGTGCGTCGCCCCGCAAATATATGCCTGCTGAGAGACGATGCAGTGCGACTCAAGATAGATAGGCGAAGGATTGTAAATCTCTGCCTGATCGGCCAGAGTGCAGCCGTCTTCGCAGATCAGATTCCACGGCGCCCATACCCTTCCGCTGGGATAAAAGTGGCAGCCGGGTCCCATCTTCGCGCCGAAAAGGCGCAAGAGCATGGACCGCCACGCATGCACCGGACGCGGCGAGATGCGATAGAGCAGGAGATACACCAGTTGCCACAACAGCCGCCCCAGCCGGTCTTTCAGGCTGAACGAAGGACGATGATATGGATTGTCTTCCGCGCCGGCGGCAATGTTATGTACTGTGTACTGGCGTCGACGGGCTGGAGAGATCATAGGTCCTTCTAATTATTTCGCAAAGCTGCCATCTGGACAAATATCGGCGCAATCCTGAACCAGCGCGCGCGGTTCGGTACAAACGGATGACATCATGAGCTACGCCCGGCCACGTTGGCAACGTACCAGCGGTAGGCTTCCTTCATGCCGGTCTCGAAATCGGTTGGAGCTGTCCAACCCAAAGCGCGCAGGCGGCTCACGTCCATCATTTTGCGCGGCATGCCGTCGGGCTTTGACTTGTCGAACGTGAAGGTCCCCTGCCACCCCACGATTTTCGCAATGCTTTCGGCCAGTTCCAGAATCGTCATATCGCGCCCGGTACCGACATTCAAGAACAATTCACCGGAATAGTTCTTCATCACAAAGACGCAGGCGTCGGCCAGGTCTTCAGAGAACAGAAACTCGCGTCTCGGCGTTCCGCTGCCCCACAATTCCACGGTCGTGCTGTTCGCCAGCCTGGCAGCGTGAATCTTCATGATCAGAGCGGCGACGACATGACCGTCGCGCGCATTGTAACGGTCACCGGGCCCGTAGAGATTCGTTGGCATGACTGACACAAAATCACAGCCGTATTGCCGGCGGAAAGCCTGGCACATCTTGATTCCGGCAATCTTAGCGATGGCGTACCACTCATTGGTGGGTTCGAGCGCGCTCGTCAACAGTGCCTCTTCCCGTATTGGCTGGTCAGCCAGGCGTGGGTAGATGCAGGACGACCCCAGAAACAGCAGTTTCTTGACGCCGGCTTGTCTGGCCGCGTGGATGACATTGGCCTCAATCACCAAGTTTTCGTAAAGAAACTCCGCAGGGCGCAGCGTATTGGCCAGGATGCCGCCCACGGTCGCGGCGGCAAGAAAGACGGCATCGATCTTCTTGTCCGCCAACCATGCGTGAACGTCCGCCTGGCGCAGCAAATCGAGTTCGCTGTGTGTCACCGTAACGATTTCGCAGCTCTCACGCGCCAGCCGCCGGGTAATCGCCGAGCCTGCCATACCGCGATGCCCGGCGACCCAGACGCGTCGTCCTGTAAAGTCGAAGCTATTCATGAACATGTTCTCTTAAGTGGGATTCGTTGGCGATCACTTCCAGGTCAGAGTTCACCATGTCTGAGACCAACTCGGGAAAAGTCACCGTGTGTTCCCAGCCCAGCACGCGCTTCGCCTTGGAAGGATCTCCCAGCAGGAGATCCACCTCAGTGGGGCGAAAATACCGGCTATCGATTCTGACCACCGTATCGCCTGTGCTGGAATCGACACCGACTTCGTGGATGCCTTTCCCTTGCCATCCGATCTTGCGGCCCACCTCGGCAAATGCCAGCTCCACGAACTCGCGCACGCTGTGCGTTTCGCCCGTCGCCAGAACGTAGTCGTCCGGCTTTTCGTGCTGCACGATCCGCCACATCCCTTCCACGTAATCCCGCGCGTGGCCCCAGTCGCGCTTAGCATCCAGGTTGCCGATAAACAGAGTCTTCTGCACGCCCAGATGAATCGCGGCCACGGCGCGCGTAATCTTCCGCGTGACGAACGTTTCGCCGCGTATCGGGCTTTCGTGGTTGAACAGAATTCCATTCGAGGCATGCATCCCGTACGCCTCGCGATAGTTTACCGTGATCCAGTAGGCATAAAGCTTGGCCACGCCGTACGGGCTGCGCGGATAAAACGGCGTCGTCTCCTTCTGCGGAGTCTCCTGGACCTTTCCGAACAGCTCGGACGTTGACGCCTGATAGAACCGCGTCTTGGCCTTCAGCCCCAGAATCCGTATCGCTTCAAGGACGCGCAATGCCCCGGTGGCGTCGGCATTGGCCGTATACTCCGGCGTCTCAAAGCTCACCTGCACGTGGCTTTGCGCCGCCAGGTTATAGATTTCGTCCGGCTGCACCGTTTGCACAATGCGAATCAGATTGGTGGAGTCCGTCATGTCTCCGTAATGAATCTGAAATCGCGTATCCGGGTCATGCGGATCCTGATAGATATGATCGATGCGCGCCGAGTTGAAGGACGACGACCGGCGCTTGATGCCGTGCACAATGTATCCCTTGCCTAGCAGAAGTTCGGCAAGGTATGCCCCATCCTGGCCCGTAATTCCAGTGATTAAAGCAACTTTCGGCATGAACCGCCCCTTGTCGAATGGAAGTGGCCGGCAAAAGCCTTCGCCGACGGAAATACCAGTGTAGCGCTATGACCATCGTATCAACGTGGTTCATGGTCACGGTGCAACGCTTCGCGGTCAAGGTCACATTCGACTGATTTTGGGCTCAAGAGCCGGCCAAAACTTGCTCAGGATGACAGGGTGCTTATGCTGCGGACTTTAGAGACATGAATCTAGTACAAGCCAGGAAAGCGGGAAGGTTTCCGGGGCGGACTTGAATTTATCGAATCAATGAGACGTTCACTATCTATTGGGGCATCGCACAGAATTGAAGAAATGCTCGCCAGAAGTTGGCGGAAGCGCGTGTGAGTCGAACACACCGTTGCCCGAAACGGGCGACCGCCGGTTTTGAAGACCGGGAGGATCACCGGATTCCCAAGCGCTTCCGTCTTGCACGGCCAATGAAGCATCTTGCGGCCGCTCTCTATTCGGCTGCCTATCAAACCCCATCTGCGTGCCGGCCGCTCGACAATTGCCTGCCAGTGCTACGACAATTGCCTGCTAGTACTATAGGATACATGCTGATGATCGATTCCGTTTCTGTTGCTGGCGCTACCAATGTCCGGTTGACCCAAACAGTGAAAGCCGGCGGATGTGCCAGCAAACTGGCTCCCGGCACATTGACTGACGTGCTCTCGCGCTTGCCGAAACAGAAAGATGCCAACCTGCTGGTGGGTTTTGAGAGTGCGGACGACGCCGGTATCTACCGCCTCAGTTCCGACCAGGCGCTGGTGCAGACAGTCGACTTTTTTACTCCCATGGTGGATGATCCGTTCACGTATGGACGCATCGCGGCCACCAACGCACTCAGCGACGTGTACGCCATGGGCGGCCGGCCCCTGACGGCTCTCACGTTGGTATGCTTCCCGCAGGACCGCGACAAGGACATTCTGGAGCAGATTCTGCGCGGCGGCCTTTCGGTGATGGAAGATGCCGGGTGCATCGTCGTAGGCGGCCACAGCGTCCGCGATGAGGAAATAAAGTTCGGCTACGCCGTAACAGGGTTGATTCACCCGGACCGGGTATTGAGGAACACAACCGCAAGGCCCGGGGATGCACTGGTATTTACGAAAGCCCTTGGAACCGGTGTGATCACGACTGCCCTCAAGCAGGGCCGGGCAGAACCATCATGGGTCGAAGGCGCAATCGCTTCCATGACCGCGCTCAACAGGGCCGCGGCTGAAGTCATCACCCGGCCAGAATTCGATGTTCATGCAGCCACGGACGTAACCGGCTTCGGGCTGATGGGTCACGCCCGCGAGTTGGCCTTCGCCAGCAATGTGCGGCTTCATATCGATACCGCCGCCATCCGCCCGCTGGAAGGCGCGCTCGATGCAATCGGATTAGGCTGCATTCCAGGAGGCCTGCTGGCAAACCGCGACTTTGCCGAGTGCGTGGTCGAGGTGGGCCGGGGCGCAGTCATCGCAGACGACCTGCTGACACTTCTCTTTGACCCGCAGACGGCAGGCGGACTGCTTGTTTCAGTTGCAGCAGAGCAAGCGAGTAGCGATGGTCAAGGAACTTCAGGCCACGGGTTACCCCGAAACGCGCCAGATTGGCGCAGCCGAGGAAGGTGCGCCGAGGATCGTACTATTCTAAGCGCCAGCAGGTAGAGACGATGCCAGTGCAACCCGGCCAACTGTTCCGCAAGTTGCCCCAAATCGGAGAACTCCTGGAACGAACGGAGTTTGTGACGCTCGAGCGGAGTTACTCCCGTAAGTTGGTTGTCGAGTATGTGCGGTCGGCACTTGACGAGATGCGCCGGGATCTAAGCGCAGGACGGCATACGGAATCTTCGCTTGAGCAAGAGCTAAGTGAGCTCGGATCGAGAATTGAGCAAGATCTGCGAACCGCCATGCGCACTTCACTGAGGCCAGTCATTAATGCAACTGGGGTGATCCTGCAGACCAATCTCGGGCGGGCTCCGCTTTCAGAACGGTCTATTCAACAAATCGGCGACATCGCTCGCGGATACTGCAACCTGGAACTCGATCTCGAGAGTGGAGAACGAGGCCGCCGCGATGTGCACGTGGAGCGGCTGATTCTCGAGGTGCTCGCTCTGCGCAGCAGCTCCAACCAGGAAGCCTTTTTAGGGAAGGCCGCGACAGTGGTGAATAACTGCGCGGCGGCATGTTTTCTGGCGTTGAATTCATTGGCCGAGGGCGGCGAGGTCATCGTTTCGCGAGGGGAACTTGTCGAAATCGGCGGCGGATTTCGTGTCCCGGATATTCTGCGCAAATCCGGTGCGATTCTGCGTGAGGTGGGCACGACCAACCGAACCAGACTTTCAGACTACGAAGCAGCGATCACGTCCCAGACCCGGCTGATCTTGCGCGTGCATCGTTCGAATTTTCGTATGGAGGGATTCACGGAGCGGCCGTCGCTAAAAGACCTGCGCGACCTTGGCGAACGCGTGTCGCTCCCGGTGTTCTTAGACCAGGGCACTGGAGCCGTGGTTGAATCAGGCGACCTGGAGATCGAGAGCGATAGTTCCTGGACGCGGAGCGTGGCTAGCGGTATCGCGCTGGTCGCATGCAGCGGCGACAAGTTGCTCGGCGGGCCCCAGTGCGGCATCCTGGCGGGAGCCGAGCGCTACATCGATCGAATCCGATCGAATCCGCTTTTTCGCGCGATGCGTGTCGATAAGCTCACCTATGCTGCGTTGGAAGTTACATTGTTGGCGTATCTCAACGGCAGCGAAGAGAGTCTGCCGGCCATTCAGATGATGCGCACATCTGCCGACGCCATCAGAAGACGTTGCTTTGCGATGGCCGAGGCACTTGCCTCCAGCGGGATCTCAGTCGATGTTGTGGAGACGCGCAGCGTGCTGGGCGGGGGCACAACACCGGGAGCTTCGCTGCCAAGCTTTGCCGTCAGCCTACGCCATCCAGCGGAATCGGAATCTGCGTTCGCGGCGCGTCTGCGTAATCTCAACCCTGCCGTAATTACCCGTTCCCAGGAAGGGCGCGTTCTGCTGGACCTGCGAACGGTTCTGCCAGCCGCCGACGCAGAGCTCACGAAGCTTCTTAAAGAAGCGGTTGAGAGCGCAGGCCGGGATCGCAAGGATCAGCAATGAAGCCGGCCGAGGAAACTCCGCGACAGAAAACCGCTTTCGCAGCGCGCTCTGTCGTGATGGGCACTGCCGGCCACATCGATCATGGTAAGACGGCGCTGGTCCTGGCACTAACGGGAACGGATACAGACCGGCTGCCCGAAGAGAAAGCGCGCGGCATCACAATCGATCTTGGTTTTGCCGATCTCAATCTTGAAGACGGCGAGGGAAGGCGTGTTCATTTGGGACTGATCGATGTCCCCGGTCACCAGGCTTTCATTCACAACATGCTGGCCGGAGCAGGGGGGATCGACTGTGTAATGCTGGTGGTTGCTGCCGACGAAGGCGTGAAGGCACAAACCACGGAGCATCTTGCTATCTGTAGCCTTCTGGGAGTCCGTCACGGCATTATTGCCTTGACGAAACAGGATGCGGTCAGCGCCGAACGTCTTGAACAAGCTCGCCGTGAAGTCGCAAGTTTTGCCGAGCACACTTTTCTCGAGTCCGCGCCCCTGATTCCTGTTTCCGCGCGCACCAGCGAGGGTTTAGGCGATCTGAAAAAAGCGCTGTTGGAGCTTGCTCTGAGCGTTCCGGAGCATAGCAAGGACTGTTTGCTTCGCCTGCCTCTGGACCGCGCATTTTCCATCTCTGGTTTTGGTACCGTGGTTACCGGCACGCTGCATGATGGCAGCCTGCAGATAGGGGATGTCGTCGAGCTCCAGCCTGGAGGCCGTTCTGTGCGGGTGCGTGGGATTCAAGTACATCGCTCCTCTCAAAGAGAGGCGCACGCGCCGACGCGCGTTGCACTGAACCTGGCCGGAATCGAAGTTGCCGAGGTGCGCCGCGGCGACACCATTGTGCAGCAGGGTAAGCTTTCTCCGGTAAGTACGGTCGACGTTGAGCTGACCGTATTGCCGGGCGCAGGTCCACTCAGGCATCGCAGTCGATTGGGGATGCACGCCTTCACGTCCGAGACGTTGGCCACGGTGCTGCTATACGGGAGCGACCAAGAAGACGAGAGCCAGGGCCGCCTGGCTCGCTTGCGGCTGCGCAAGCCGATGGTGCTGGTTCCCGGCGACCGCCTGGTGCTGAGGCGGCCCTCGCCCTCCGAAATCATTGGCGGAGGCCGTGTTCTCGACGCGAATCCGATGAAGCGTTGGCGGAAAGCGGCCGCACGACAGTGGCTTGGCCAGATCCGCGAAGCCCCGATCGAGCAGCAGATCCTGGCGCGGGTGCGACGGCGCGGGATGGAGGGAATCAGCCTGGCGGTCCTGGAGCAGGAGACGGGGTTCCGTGCCGATGCGATCCGGAGAGTGACCACTGGGCTGATTGCAGACAACCATGTGATCGGAGCCAAAGTCGATGTAGCGCACGTCGACCGGTTCCTGCATCAGGAAGCTCATGCCCAAGCAGCCGAGCTCGTGTTAAAGGAGCTGATGCGGAAGGAATCCCGATCGAGCTCACGCGCCGAACTCCTCTCCAGATCGCGACTGCAGGAGTGGGTCTTTCATCTTGCCATCGGTAGACTTCTCCAGGCAAACAGGGTACACGTCGCCGGTACTCAGATATCGATCGATGCGGGCGGCTCTGCTGCCGGAAAACCGACAGAACTTCTGGCGAAGGTGGAAGGGATATACCGATCTGCCGGTCTCGCCTCACCGCTTGTGAGTGAAGTGGGCGCCGCGCTGAAAATAGCACCTAAAGAACTGCCACCGCTGATTACTTCGCTGATTCGTTCGGGCAAGCTCGTCCGCATGGGAGCCGACAATCTAATGATCCATGCAGATGCATTGGCGAAGCTCAGGGCGGATCTTATGAAGGAGCGCGGGCAAACCTTCGACGTGAGCCGTTTTAAGACGTTCACCGGGCTCACGCGCAAGCATGCCATTCCGCTGCTCGAGTACCTCGATCGTGTGCGCGCTACGGTGAACAGGCAAGGTGTTCGTACGGTTCTGTAACGCGTCTTGGCAACAGTTCTACATTCGTGTTATACGTCGAAGCAGAACACTTGCAGCGATTGGTGTTGGCAGGATCCCCAGAGGTCTCTATGCTTCGCAGAGAGTTTTTGCGTCTTATGGCAGCGGCTACGCCCGCTGCCGGAATTGGCAGGCGCGCCCTGCTCGCTCAATCAGGAGACACTGCATGGCGCACCTATGAGGTGACTACGAGCGTTCGCGTGCTGAAACCTTCAGGGCCCACTCGAATATGGTTGCCGCAGCCTTTGGCTGACAACATGGGATTTCAAAAACTGCTTTCCAGTTCTGTGCAGTGCGATGGGGGCAGGACATCGATTCATGAAGATCGACGGGCGGGGATGAAAATGCTCATGGCCGATTTTGCCGCCGATCGTCTCCCCGTTTTGGCCATGACGCAACGCATCAGTACGCGCAACTGGTCGGTCGACCTGGAGAGGCCTTCTCAAACCGCGCATTATGCGGCGCCGCACGAAACGGCCAGGTTTCTTGAGCCGACGCGCTATGTGCCTACGGACGGCATTGTGAAAGAGACGGCTGACCGGATCACAAAAGGAGCGACGTCGGATGTAGAGAAGGTACGCGCCATTTACGAGTGGATCGTCGAGAACACTTATCGCAATCCGAAAGTGCGCGGATGCGGCAGGGGCGACATCCGGCCCATGCTGGAAATGGGTGACCTCAGCGGCAAGTGCGCGGACCTGAACGCACTGTTTGTGGGCCTGGTGAAGGCATCCGGCATTCCTGCACGAGACGTTTATGGCATCCGGATCGGCCGATCCTATTTTGAGGCGAAGTGCCTGGGCACGTCATCGGACCGTGTTGAGAAGGCGCAACACTGCCGCGCCGAAGTATTTCTCACGGGCTTCGGTTGGGCACCGATGGATCCGGCGGATGTTCGAAAGGTCATCCTCGAGGAACCCCCCGGCAATCTCGCCATCACAGACAGCAAAGTGCAAGCAGTGCGCAAACGGCTCTGCGGATCGTGGGAGATGAACTGGATGGCGTACAACTATGCACAAGACGTGGCGCTGCCCGGTTCGAGCGGCCCGTCCCTGGCGTTCTTTATGTATCCACAGGCTGAGACGAAGGAAGGACGATTAGATCCCCTCGATCCAGTCAGCTTTGAGTATGAGATTACATCGCGTGAACTGGCAAGCTAGCGGAGTTAGGGCGGCCTCTATCTGTAATTGCTATCCACACTCTCTAGCGGAATCCCAGCACTCTTGCGGTTTCGGCGCCTTCCACGCTCGCAGGGGATAAACCATTGAGGAGCGATGCGAGAGGTCTCACCATATAGTATTACATCACGAAGGGCGGAGGCGGAATCAGTGAAATTTTACGGATGGAAGCTGCTCGTGGTCATGTGGCTGATCGTATTCATCAATTTAGGTCTCCCCTTGTGCGGAGCCATCGTGATCAACCCCTATATGGCTGCCGATCTGCACTTCGACCGCAGCGTGCTCGGCATCGCCTACGCCGTTTTTACAGTCATGACCGGTGTGCCCGGACCGCTGGTAGCTTTCTTCATTAATAAGAAGGGCGTGCGCTTTACGCTGATCGCTGGCAGTGTGCTGGTGCTGCTGGGCTCTCTGATGATGGCTCTGTTTGTGCATACGGCCGTGCAGTTCTTCATCGTTTTCGGATTGATCGTCGGCCTGGGCGCCATGACCGGCGGTCCGCTGGCGGCGCAATCGGGCATCGCGCAGTGGTTTGACAAGAGAAGGGCGTTTGCCATCTCGGTGGTTCTAACGGGTGGGACCGTTACCAGTATAATGGGCCCCCCGCTGCTGAACCGCCTGATCGCGGCCTCGGGCGGAAACTGGCGGGCGGCCTGGTGGTCGGTCGTGGCTGGCGGTATTTGCTCCATGCTGCTGGCCTTTTTCTTCGTCAAAGAACGGCCTGCCGAGCTTGGTCAGCTTCCGGATGGCCGAAGGGCCGACGAGGAAGTTGTTTCTGCCGCGGCTTCTGCCCCTGCAAGGCGAACTGTTTATCATTGCCGGGAGGATTGGGCCCCTTCCCTGGTCTGGCGCTCACCTACATTCTGGCTGATGCTAGTGGCCTTGTTTGGCTTTAGTCCGGGCTGTGCCGCCTTCCTGGCCCATGGCGTGGTTCATTTGGAAGACCTGGGGAATTCCCCCGCGCAGGCGGCATTCTTTGTTTCGGTGGGGGCGGCCGCGGGGTTGCTCGGCACGCTGGTAGTTGCCGCGCTGGGGGATCGCATCGAGCCACGACTGATCTGGGCTGTAGCCTCGCTTGCAGTTGGCGCGGGGATGCTTCTGTCACTGAAAGCGAACCAGCCCGCCGTTCTTTGGAGTTTTGCGATTCTGCTGGGCGGGGGGTATGGAGCATGTTTCGCCTGCGTCATGACCCTGCCGGCCAATTATTTCGGGCACAAGGCCTACGCTTCAGTGCTCGGCGCTCTCATGGTGGGTGGCACCATTTCCGCAGCGATTGGGTCCTATGGCGCCGGATATGTCTACGATCATTTCGGCAGTTATCGCATCGCTTTTTATGCCATAGCGGTAATGTGCGTGATATGCTTCTTCATTTTGATCGCGTTGAAGCCGCCAGTCCGGAAAGAAGAACCCGCGCTGGTGGTGGCAGGCGCAGGGGCTTAAGGCTTTCATAAAACCGGCTCAATAGGGGAATTGCGGGTGAAGAGGGCGGTGAAAGGAGCCGCTCCGTGGAAAAGTCCCAAGTGCGGGACTTTCCCATCTGGGTCGAAAATCATTCCGCACTTATGTTGCGGCGGACGCGGATCGCGACTCTTCGATCCTATAGCCGAAGTTGCGAAGCTGGCGGATCATTCTCGCCGCGCGCCTTGCCTGCGATTGTTTGATGACAGCCGGACCTCGTTCTTCGCAGCGAACTCCATCGAGCAAAATCAGCCAGATATCGACTCTAGAGTGGATCCAGAACCGCTGTGCGCCGAATTCATTACTTCGAATCAGGTTCACTCACCGGTTGTATCTCGCCTGGATCCGCTCCGAATTACGCTTCATTGTTTCAAGAAGCTCTAGTGGCCGCCGGCGGCGGCAACCATAGCCTTGATGTTTTCGACCTTCGCGTCGGGAGGCGCGGAGCAGCCGGTGGACAGGATAAGTCCCGGTCCTATGTCGCGGATGATCTTCGTGCAGTAGTTATAGACGTCATCCGGAGAACCAAGAGTCAGCATCGTTGCCGCAACATCGCCCTTGATGCACATGTGATCGCCAAGAACCTCTTTGATCTTGTAGATGTTGGTCACGCCGTCGCTCTCAAAGACACATTTGGCCTTGGGCAGGGAGCGGAAGAAGTGAAGGTCGCGCTCCCAGTTCGAATCGATATGAAGGTCGACGCAAGCGCCTTCATCAATGATCACTTCGACGGTTTCCCGGATGTATTTCCAGACGAACCTTTCCCATAACTTGGGCGAAAAGAATTCGCTGGCGCCGCGGGCCGGAGACAGAAAGACGATGGAAGACTTCGTATGCCGGATCTGTTGCCGCAATTGCGGCAGCATTTCCTGTTGAATCACGTCCAGGACGGCCTCCACCTTATCGGGAATTTTATAAAGGTCATGAATAAATTTGGGCATGGAACGCCCGCCGCTAATCAGTTCCGGGACCGCCGTGGCCACGATGGGTGAGTAGATCAGATAGCCGGCGTCCTCAAAGTTCTGCACCATCGCGGGCGCATCGGCCAGCTCCGCCAAGGATTCTTCGAGAGGGAAGTGAAGCCGGTTGACCAGGCAATCCGTCATGAAAGGCATCCAGCCTTTCTGCAGGATGGTGTCATAGTCTTCGATGGTTATGACCTCTTTTTCTTCGAGCTGCCAGAGAGAATCGTCCGGCAGTTCCTTGCCTGGAAGCTTCACATGAGTCATAAAGATCAGGGAAAAGATAGGACCAGCCGGAAAGGCCGACGTCATGCCCTCCAGATCGCCCAATGCCTTGCAGGAATTCAGCATGACTTGATTGGCAAACTTCAAACTCGAACAGAAGTCAGACAGTTTTACCCCCATGTGACGGGCGCAGAAAGCATCGGCCATAAGAATAAACGGCGTCTTGTCCGGCTTCTCCAAGGCTACAGCCTTCCTGAGTCTCTCCTTGCGCTCACACAACAACTCCTGATTGGTCTTCATCCTTACCTCTCTTTCACAAATTTGCTTTCTGCTAGTATGAGCCTGTTCGAAAATTCAGGCAACAGAGCGATTTTGGCAGTGCAGATAAGCGTCGATTCCGGTGGTGGCCGCTTCGACGAGGGTGATATTGCATGCGCTTGTTCTTCTCAAAGCCCTCCAGCCTGCTCCGGACCAGGCTCGCTGCCAGAATTGCGATAGCGCTCTAACTGGGGACAGAATTCTCTCTCATCCGCAGGATCGCCTTCACCGTCTTCCCCGTCTCCGAATCGTGAATCGCCTCGTTAATCGCCTCGAATGGATAAAATTTCACCAGCTTGTCGAACGGGAATCGTCCCTGCCGGTACAACTCAATCAACCGAGGAATCAGAATCGCGGGGACGGCATTGCCTTCCACGATGCCCCGCACCGACTTTCCGTAACTCACCATATCCATCGGAGAAAAGGAGGCCAAATCTGCCGGCGCCGAAGCTCCCAGCAATCCGCAGGTTCCCCGCGCCGACAAGCCGGCAATCGCCGCCCGGATCGTCTCCGGCCGCGCTGTCGTATCCAGCGCATACCGCACCCCGCCAGGCAGCGTTTTTCGAATCGCCGCCTCCGGCTCCTGTGTGCGCGCGTTCACAGTATGGCTCGCACCCAACTCTTCCGCCAACGCGAGCCGCTGCGGGTTCACATCGATGGCAATGATCGTTTCCGCACCCACCAGCCGCGCCGCCATCACTGCGCTCAAGCCCACCGACCCCGTGCCGAAGACGGCAATCGAATCCCCGACCCCTACGCCGAGGGCGTGGATTACCGCTCCCGCTCCGGTCATCACCCCGCACCCCAACGGTCCAAGCAGTTCAAGCGGCGCATCTTTGGGCACTTTCACAACTTGGCGCGCCGAGCATACCGCGTACTGCGCGAAGGAAGACTGCCCGAAAAAGTGGCTGTGAATTCGTTCTGTTCCGCAGCCGAGGGAAGTACTGCCGTCCGGCCGGGATCCACCGAAGTTCAGCGGAAAAAACCGCTCGCAATAGGAGTACGCCGCACTCTTGCACTGCGCGCAATCCCCGCCGCATGCGGCGTAACTCATCACCACATGATCGCCCACCGCGAGGCCGGCCGCATCGGAACCAACCGCCTCGATCACTCCCGATCCCTCATGCCCCAGGACGATCGGCAACGGCACCGGGAACACCTGGTCGCGCATAGCGATGTCGGTGTGGCATACGCCCGAGGCGGAGATCCGGATCAACACTTCATCCGCACGTGGAGCTTCAATCTCCAGCGTTTCCAGGCTCATGGGCGCGTGCGGCGCCCGCATTACTGCCGCTCTGATCTTCATTGTCTATCAACTCCAGCGGTCTGAAGCTTTCTGCGCGAAGACTTCAGCCCAATCGTTTGCACAAGCGTTTTCAGACGGCGTCCTGGCGGGCCAAAGAAGAAGAGCCCGGCTCCTCTTCTTTGGCCCGCATTCTCAGGCCGCCAGACGGAACTTACCGCTTGGCCGCAGCCAGAGCGGTGGCAAATTCATCCGCTTCACTGAAGATGTCTTCCTTACCGGCGGCGGCGCGAACCGGTATGACTGGAAGGGCCAGACGAGACGGATGGTCGCCGTCCCTGTACACCTTGTGCAGCGTGGTTTCGCTGTTGCACACATGCCACATCACGTCGTAGGTTTCCGGATCTGTCGGCACATCGATGCTCGATATATCCAGCATGACGCGGCTTCCCGCCTTAAACAAGTGCGACATGGGGCGAAGCTGAACGGTGTATTCGTAGACCTTGCCAGGCTCCACAGGAACGGCCCTGGTGTGATCGTGAGCAATTTCCCAAGGAGTGGTCTTGGCCGCGTCGAGCGCGCGGTGAGAGGCCTTCAGCCAACCCTGGGCCAGTGGGTACATGGCGTCCGACGCCGAATCGCGCACCTGGATACGGAAGTTAGTGTCCTTCGTGTCGATCGAACAGAAGAACGTGAGGCGCGGCGGACCGGTCACCTGCAAGCCCTCGGAGAGCGGAGCGCTAACGTACTGAACCCGTGCCCGTTTTTCGGAGACGTAGAGCGGCTCCTGCACGAAGGAATCGGGGTGGGGATTGAAGTAGTCCGGCTCTGCCTGAAGCTGGCCCAGGCTGCCCAGATAGAAGTCGGTCCACTGCGTGGTCTCAAGCGGCCACTCTTTTGCGCTCGACCATTTCTCGGCGCCGGTGATGTGGTACCGGATCGGCTCCTCGTCCATGATGCCCGTGTCCATGCCTTTGAGCCAGAAGTCGTACCAGCGCAGCAGTTCGTCGTGGTTCGCCCTCCAGGGCCGGGTGCCCATGTCGGTGTACAGGTACATCTTCTTGGGCACCTTGATGCGGTTGAAGACGTTCACCTGGGGCTCGGTGAAGAAGCTGAAGAACGGTCCGCCGACGTAGCAGGGCACGTTGATCTTGTCCAGCCGCTCACAAACCGAGCGCTCCCGATAGAAAGAATTGTCCAGCGGATTCAGCATGAAATCGAAGAGTAACGGGTTCTTCTCCGGATACTTCAATAGGTGATAGAGATACGGATATTGGCGCAAGTCGGGATCGCTTGCATACTTGGCCACCAGCTTCCCCAGCTCTTCCTTCGGAGTATTCCTGATCATCGCGGACGTGCAGTTCTTGATGGCGTATCCACACCGGGCTGGATAGGTTCCGGTGTAAAGACCGTAGTAGAAAATGTTGAGAACGCCGCCCTCATAGGCGCCGTGATTGTAGAGGTCGTCTCCGAAGATCTCCCAAGGCGCGATGCACTTGAGATGTGGAGGCTGCGCCGCGGCCACGTGCAGCTGCATGGAGGAGAAGTAGCAGATGCCGGCTGTGCCAACATTCCCGTCGCACCAGGGCTGCTCGGCCAGCCACTCGACAATATCGGCTCCGTCTTCCCCTTCGTGACGGGAGAAAACGCCCTGATACTCTCCCTCGGAATCGCCCGTTCCACGCAGGTCTCCGATGCAGTAGACATATCCCCGGGAAACGTAGAAATTGGGATCTCCGGATTCGACGGAGGCCTCAAAGATCGACTTGCCGAAGGGCTGCGGGGGCGTTTGAAAAACCTGCGCGCTCTTTCCATAAGGCGACAGCGCGAGCAATGCCGGGAACTTGCCCGGCGCATCCGGCCGATAAACGTCCACCGCCACGCGTACGCCATCGCGAGTGGTCACCATCACGTTTTCTTCGACCTTAATGCCGTATTTCTTCTCTGAAGCTGCTTTCTTTTCACCCATCTTCTTCACCCTCTCAAGAAATACTTCACGCTTGGAAGATTGATTGTTCGCGCCGATCCATTCCGGCGTATGACGATTGGCGCGGAGCCGCAAGGCCGGCCGCGCCCATGTGGCTGACTAGGCCTTCACAAAATCCTTGTCAAACTCACCCGACTTGTCTCCGCTTGGGTCAACGAAAAGGATGGGCAGCTTGTACATGTCTTCCGTGCAGCTATGCGGGAAGAGCATCCATGCCTGCCAGTCAACGACATAGCGCATGGTCTTCATTCCCGGATACCGTGCATCGATCGCCTTGACGAGCTCAACTCCGGTCTTTGCCTTGGCCAGCGCTTCTTCGTATGCATCCAGGTACTGCAGGCAGAAGTCGATGGCGGAGGCATCCTCAAGATGGAGTTTCGCGGGGCTGCAATGACCGGGAATCACAACCCGGGGATTCATTGCCTTCAACTTCTTGAGCGAGTTCCTCATCTTGACGCGGCGGGCAGCATCCGACTCGATCGTGAACATGTGACATTCGTTAAATACGACGTCGGTGCCGCAGGCGACGCGCAGCGACGGAACCCAGATCATTGTATTGTTCGCGCTGTCGCCATCCCAGTCGTCTGAAAATTCGATGCGTTCGCCTTCGAGCATGATGTGGTCTTCGGAAAGAGGCTCGGGGACCATGATCCGGTCAGGTACGTTCTTGCCGTGAACGGCGCTCCATTCATTCACTTTGTTCTCGGCGGTGACCGCGATGTCTTTCACCACGCTGGGCAGGGCCACAATCTTTACATCCGGGAATGCATAGCGCAATACCCAAACGCCAAAGTGATGGTCCGGATGGAAGTGCGAAATATAGATATGGGTAAGGTTCCTTTCCAATTCAATCAGATTGGCGGCGAGCCGATGTGCATCGCTTGTGAGCATCGATGCATCGATCAGGACGGCGTCCTTCTCTCCATAGAACACAGTTGAAGTCCCGCTGAAATTCGGCTTTGCGCCGGTGTCGCTGTGAACTCCATGCTGAAATACTTTGTACTTTAATGGCATTTTGTGCATCCCTTTCCGTAGTTTGGTTTTGCCGGCTCAGTCAAAGGACCGCCAACGCGATTATCGCCCTCCAAGGCCATAAACTCAATGGACGCTTCGAGGATTTCTGGCAGTGCCGCTCGTATCAGACGCGGGGGGCGTGATTTTATCGAACAAATCCGACGTTCGTCCCCATTCTTCGTTATCGCCAACCGGTGTCGCGGTTGTGCGTTGCTCCTTTGGTGGCTTGCGGGGGCAAATTCCACGGACACCGCTGGACCGTCAGGATACCTTAATTCGTAATTCTACATTCTTGTCCACGCTTTACTACTGGCCGTCTCCGAAGCCTGCACCGAATCCCATAGTAGTTCGGAGATATCCTTCACGCACATGCTTTGGTCTCCCTTGCGCGCATTGACTCCGTCCTCCATCATCGTCATGCAGAAAGGACAGGCAATGGCCAGGGTATCGGCGCCGGTCGCCAGGGCTTCGACCGCGCGTTCCTGATTGACACGCTGGGTGGGCGGCTCCTCGACGAAGCTCATACCGCCTCCTCCACCGCAGCAAAAGCCATTGCCGCGGTTCCTTGCCATCTCCACGGGTCCTCTTGAGGAGATCCCATGCAGAATTTGGCGTGGCGCGTCAAATACCCCGTTTTGCCGCCCCAGATAACAAGGATCGTGAAAGGTGATCTTCAAAGTTGCGCTTTGTGGCTTTAGCCGGCCGTCATGAACCAGTTGCGCCAGGAATTCGCTGTGATGAATCACTTCGAATTCTCCACCCAGGCGTGGGTACTCATTCTTGAGGGCGTTAAAGCAATGCGGGCACGGGGTCACCACCTTTTTGACCCCGTATTGGTTCAGCGTGGCGATGTTTTCACTGGCAAGCTTCTCGAAGAGGAATTCGTTTCCTATGCGGCGCGCGGGATCACCGCAGCACTTTTCTTCGCGCCCCAAAATGGCAAATTGTACGCCCGCGGCTTTGAGCAGGTTGGCAGTGGCTCGGGCAATTTTTTGATTACGTTCGATTAAGGCAGCGCTGCAGCCGACCCATAAGAGAACCTCGGAATTCCCCTGCTCTTTTATGGAAGAGATTTCCAGACCTTCCGTCCAGGTGAGCCGGGTTGCCTGGGTGCCGCGGAATGGATGGTCGCGTGCCTCCAGCGACGTGACCGCCTCCTGAAGGGAAGCCGGGAAATCGGCCTCCTCCATCACAAGAAACCGGCGAAAATCCACGATCTTCGGCATCTGCTCGATAAATACCGGACAAGCCTCGACGCAGGCTCCGCACGTTGTACATTGCCAAAGCGGCTCTGGTGAAATCGCTTCCCTGGCTCCTATGAGAGGGGCAGGAGTGTCCTGGCTATCAGCCTTGCCGGGCGTCGCACGAGTGCTGTGCATCAAGCTGCGCAGTTCGAGAATGAGGTCGCGCGGCGAGAGCTCTTTGCCGACCGTATTTGCCGGACAAACCGCGGTACAGCGTCCACATTCCGTGCAAGCATCAAGATCGAGAAGATCTTTCCAGGTAAATGCGCCAAGGGAATTTACACCCAAAGAGGTTCCGGATTCAAAGTCGACAGTCTTCAGTGAGGCGCCCGGCCGATCCAGGTTGGCGGTGTAAATATTCAGCGGGCCGGTCAGGACATGAAGCATCTTGGTGTAGGGAAACCAGGCGATAAAAACGAAGCTCAATGCCAGATGTCCCCACCAGAGCACGGCATGCGCTTGCCGCATGGCGCTCACGCTCATGACTTTGCTGGAGAGAACGGCTACCAGTTGGCCCAAAGGCGACCATGCCGCCCATGGATCGTTGGTGACCACTATGCGCCAGCCTTCAAGCAGAAAACCAGACAGCACAATTACAAAAAGAAGAGCCAGTATCCCCAACGCCTCATTCGACGCGACTAGATGCCTGGGCCGCCACAAGAAGCGGCGCACCGCAGCAAACACGGCTGCCAGCAGCACCAATCCACCGAAAATATCGACGGTGAGAGACTGGAAGTACAGATAAAACTGCCCGTGCATAATATGGATTCCCGCGTCAGCATCGAGGGCCACTACTGTGGTCGCCGCGATGAGAACCAGGAAGCCGAAGAAGATCATTCCATGCAAGAAGCCAATGAATGGGGCGCGCATGATTCGCCGGTGCGCCAGAACCTGCCTGAGCAGTAGCCGGATGCGCTGGAGGGGGTGATTGAAACGCGCCAATGGACGGCCCTGCCGCCACTGGCTTACGCGCCGGTACACCCCGTACATGGCAACCGCCAGGGTGGGCAAAAACAATACATACATCAGCCAAACGTGAGAGATGTTCCAGTAGATCTGGCGCGTTGGTTCTCCGGGATTCATTTGTGCAGTGACTCCAGTTTCAAGCGCAACAGCGGTATAACCTGGCGATAATCGGCCACCATTCCAAGGCTGCAGTACTTGAATATGGGAGCTTCGGGATCGGAGTTGATGGCGACGATATTCTTTGCTTCCGATACGCCAGTCATGTGCTGACTGGCGCCGCTGACGCCGATCGCAATGTACAGTTCGGGCGCTACTTTTTTCCCGGTTTGCCCAACCTGCCAGGTAGCGGGAACCCAGCCCGCATCGCAGGCGGCGCGGCTGGCTGCCATCTGCGCGCCCAGGATGTCGGCTAACTGGCGGAGCTCGGTGCTGAAGGGCTCCGCTCCGCCGATACCCCGCCCCCCGGCGACGATGACGCGGGCGTCCTCGAGTCTCACATTGCCGGGATCGTCCACTTTGCGTTCGACGATGCGGGTGCGCATGGTCGGAAGGGTGCACACAACATGCCGGACTTCTCCCGGCGCATCCTTCGGGCTGGCGGGAGCTAAAGAGCGCGAGCGGAGCGAGACGACAGCCGGCAAGCGCTTTAATTCAATCTCAGCCTGCGCTTTGCCGCCATATACCTGCCGTGTGACAAGTATCTTTTCGCCGTCCAACCTCACCGCACTTCCGTCGCCTACCGCGGTGCCGCCGAGACGGTGTGCCAGACGCGCGACAACTTCCATACTGTAGGTGTCGCTGCCGAGCAGAACCGCCTTGGGCCGCTGATTCTTGCAGAGCTCGGTCAAAGCGGCCACGCACGACTCTGGATGGTACTCAGAGAGCTCCGCCTGGTCCGCAACAATGACTGAATCGGCTAAGTGGGCAAGCTCGGAAGCGATGGCGCCGTCGCCAACCAAGATAACGCGCAGTGCCCCGCCACATTGATCCGCGAGCCGGCGGCCTTCGCCGACCAACCCTTTCGCGGCCTTCTCAAAGCCAAATACCGAGAAAAGACAGATAAGGACATCGTTCATGGAAGCAGAAAACCTCAAAAATTCATTGTTATAACGCGCCCGACAATTTTGCGAGACTCCGGGCCAAGCTCTCCGCTCGCTGTTCCAGTGTGTCTCCTGCGACAAACTCGCATTTGCTTTCCTTCTGCGGGATAAACAGTTTGACCACTTCGTAATAGCCGTCATCCGCAGCCGGGCTGTTCAAGCCGAGGTCGCCGAGCGCAAGTTTAGTCAGCGGTTGGCGGCCCGACATCATCACGTCGCGGACCTTCGGAATGCGCGGGACATTATGCTCGTCATTGGTAATCGTCAGCACAATCGGCGTTTCGCATTGCAGAAACTCCCAGCCCCAATCGGTTTGCCGCCGGACCTTCAGCCTCGAGCCGTCAAGCTCGATCCGGTCAACGAAACTCACGCACGGCATGCCAAGCTCCTCGGCCAACAATGACCCGGTTTGGCCAGCGCCCCAATCGCCCGCCTCGCGTCCCACCATGACCACATCGAATGGACCCAGCTTGCGTGCCGCGGCGGCCAGTACCCGGGCGACGGTGAGCGGATCGGGGTTCTCCCCTTCCTGGTTGACAAGCGCCGCCCCATCGGCCTTCATGGCGATTGCCTTACGGAGAGATTCCTCGGCGCTCGGCGGACCGTAAGACAATGCCACTATCCTGGAGCCTGGGCTGAGCTCACGCAATTGCAGAGCGCTTTCCAGAGCGTTTTCGCAGAAAATATTGGTTACGAGTTTGGCGGAGCCGCGCTCGGCCTGACGTTTGGCCTCGTCAATGCGAAAGTCGCGGACCGGCACTTCCGGATCGATAATCTGTTTAATACAAACGAGTATATTGATCATCGTTACCTACACTTCAAGCCCATTAGCCCGGCGATGAGGTTTCGCTGGGTCTGCGACGTTCCAGCCTCAATTGTCGCGCTTCTGGCATTGCGGAAAAGCCGCTGCATGTCATATTCCGCGCTGAGGCCGTAGGCGCCCATGATCTGCACCCCCAGGTTGGCAACCTTGACGTAAAGCTCGGAGGAGTACAGCTTCGTCATGTTGATTTCCTTCAACGCATTCTCCTTGTTTTCCATCATCGCGGCTGCGCGCCACATCAGCGCACGGCCAGCCTCGACTTCGGTTTGCATGTCGGCAATCATGTGCGCGATTGCCTGGAAAGTCCCGATCGGCCGGCCAAACTGAACGCGTTCCTTGCTGTACTCAAGGGCCAGATCGACGATCGCTTGCGCGCCCCCGATGTTCATTGCCGAAGAGGCCAGCCGCTCCACGTCCAAGCCTGACAACATACATTCCCAGCCATGGTTTTCGCCCCCGATCAAACGGTCCGCCGGCAGGCTCACGTCCTGGAAAAACACTTCATAGGTTCCAAAGCATCTTCGGCCCAGCATCTCCAGCTTACGGTACTGTACGCCCGGAGTGTCGTTGTCGATCAGGAAAAGCGACACTCCCTGGCGATAGTGCACCGCCGGATTGGTCTTTGCGTAGACACACATCACCGTGTTCTTGAGCCCCGCGCCCGATGTCCAGAGCTTCTGGCCGTTAATCAGCCAGCCATCACCCTGGCGCACAGCCGCGGTGCGCATCGCTCCCACGTCCGAGCCGGCATCCGGCTCCGACATGCAGATCGCCAGCATGATGTCTCCATCCAGCAGCTTGGGTATCCAATAGCGCTTCTGTTCCTCCGAGCCGTTGTGCACGATGTTTAAACCGCAGAAGATGGCGGCGCCGTAAGACATCACAAGATCGGTGCTGATTTTGGCTATCTCCTCGGTTACGGCCATCACGTCCATGACCGTCCCACCGAGGCCGCCATATTCCTCTGGAAAAGACAGGCCTAGCAGCCCCGCCTCGACCCATGCAGCGTAAAGATCGTAGGGGAACTTCTGATCCTGCTCGAGCTGCCGAACATATTCCGGACTGGCGTGGCGCTTCATGAGCTCGCGAACACTATCAACCAACAGTCGCTGTTCTGGTGTAAAACTAAAATCCATTTTGTCCCCATTCCTGGCTATGACTCTGTGATCCGGCAATCGTTCCGCGGCAAGTACGGGCATGGAGGCCCGCACGACAGCCGGTCTACCACCCCAAAGACAAAGACCTGTCGTTGGGGGCCCGGTCTGGAGACCGGCGCTAGGTGGCGGTGATTACAGAATCATGCTCTACCAATACTAATTGAGCCCTCTATCGTGCAAGGGCTCAAAAGTACATGATACGGGAGCAACAGAAACCAGCGACATAGAGGGACATGGAGGTTTCGCTGGGTTTGCCAGCGCTACGAGGTTAGGCGCGAGCTGCGCGGGCGATGAGCTGTTCGTCGAGTGAAGCAAACGTTCCTCCCTCCTCTGCGAGCCTCTTCAGGAGCGGCGCGTGAGGCCACAACAGTTCACCATGCTGCGCCCGGAAGTCCTCGATCCGCGCGAGGACATTCTTCAGTCCGACGGTATCGGCATACCACATCGGGCCGCCGCGGTAGTTAGGAAACCCGTAGCCCGCGAGGTAGACCGTGTCGATATCGCTGGCGCGAATCGCGCATCCTTCTTCCAAAAGGCGCGCTCCTTCGTTGATCATGGCGTAGATGCAGCGGTCGACAATCTCCTGGTTGTCGATTGTGCGGCGCTGGATCCCTGCTTCTTTGGCCGTCTGTTCGGCGATCGCTTGCACTTCAGGGTCCGGCAAGGCGCGGCGGTTCTCATCGTACTTGTACCACCCTTTACCGGTTTTTTGTCCCAGGCGGCCCATTTGGACAAGTTTTGGGAGAATCAGGGGCTCACGCGTTCCAGGCTTCAGCAGGTGACGGTTGGCCAAACTGACCTTGTAAGATGTGTCCAACCCGGCCATATCATCCACCGCCAACATGCCCATGGCCATACCCCATTCGACCAGCGCGCCATCCACCTGCGAGGGCGTGGCCCCTTCCTCGACCAGGAGCATTTCTTCCCTCAGGTACGGGAACATCATGCGATTGCCAATAAAACCGGGAGTGCTGCGGGCCAGTACCCCCACCTTCTTGAGTTTCTTGGCGAGCGTCATCGCCGAGACAATCGTCTCCGGGGCGGCCAGCTTGCCGCGCACCACTTCGACCAGGCGCATGACATTCGCCGGAACGAAGAAATGCAGCCCGATAGCCGCGTGCGGCCGGGATGTCGTTTTGGCGATCTCGTCGATGTCCAGGCCAGACGTGTTTGACGCCAGCAAGCAAGACGGCTTGACGACCGTGTCGATCCGCGCGAAGATATGCTTCTTCAACTCCAGGTTTTCGAAGACGGCCTCGATGACGACGTCTGCGTCTTCAAAGCCCGCCAGCGTGGTCTGGGGATGGATCAGGGCGATCCGCTGCTCGGCCACTTCCTGCGAGAAGCGGCCCTTCTTCACCGACCCCTCGTAGATTTTGCGAATGTTGGCCATGGCGCGTTGCAGGGCCGCGTCTTCGGTATCGTTCAGAAGAACCGGAATGCCTACATTGGCAAACGCCATGGCGATGCCGCTCCCCATGGTGCCGCTGCCGACGATGCCGGCCTTGCGGATCTCGGCCACTGGCGTGTCAGCGGGAATGCCTGGAATCTTCGATACCGCGCGTTCCGCCAGGAATGCATGTATCAGGGCTTTTGCCTGATCGGATGTGAAACACCTCCCGACGATCTCGCGCTCGCGCTTGCATCCCTCGTCGAAGGGCAAAGTCACCGCGGCTTCGAAAGAGTCCATGATGGCCTGGGCCGCATACAGGTTCCGGCGAGTTTTACGGGCCTGCTCCCGTCCCGCCTTCAGAATGGCCTCATTTTCCGCTGCGCTGCCGGCGAGCTTGTCACCGCGGCGGCTGGTTACAGGATGGCTGGGCTTGTCGGCGACCTCGAGGGCGAACCGCACCGCCCCGGCGATCAGGTCTCCCTCGATGACGCGGTCAAGAATGCCCAGTTGGACCGCTTCGGCAGCCTTGACTGGCGTTCCGGTAAGACATAGCTCGATCGCCTTTGCGAGCCCGACAAGGCGAGGAAGACGCTGTGTCCCTTCGGCGCCCGGAATAATGCCCAGGTTTAATTCCGGCTGGCCTACGACGGCGTCCGCAGCAGCCACCCGGTAGTGCCCGGCCATGGCAAGCTCCAACCCTCCGCCCAGGGCATGGCCGTGGATCGCCATCACCACCGGTTTGGGATTGCTCTCCAGTTGCTGGAAGATTCCGTGCATTTCGGGGCTATCATTCCTGCCGCTGGCCAGCATAACGGCAAATTCGTTAATATCGGCGCCTGCGCTAAACGCCTTTCCGCCCCCGGCGATCACCAGCGCGCGAATGCCGGCATCGGCATTCGCGGCGGCAAACGCTTCCTGGAGCCCTTCCCGGACGTTCAGGCTGAGGGCGTTGGCTGGGGGATTATCGACCGTAATAACGGCAACGCCGCTCTCATTTCTTAGCGAAACCACATTGTTCATAAGCACTCCAGTAGGCCATTTAAACTGCTGCGTTGCGTTGTGCGTGACAAGAACCTCTGTTCGCAGAAATAGCTGCAACAAAACGAACGCGATGGGCGCAACGTAATGCGAGAATCGACGGTCGTCATTCCAAATTCTCTGCGCCTCTTTGCGTTGCTTGCGTCCGCGGCGTTCCGGCCGTTGACGCGATTCAAGCGCGGACTCTTAGCCGACCTTCATGATGATGGAAGCCGCCGTATCGCCGGCGGCGCAGCCGGAACAAAGCAGGTAGCCTCCTCCCTTGATGGCGAGCTCTTCGATGCCTTCAATCGCCAGGCGGGCGACCGTGGGCGCCTGGGGATGGCCCCAGATGAGCGAACTGCCGTAGTTATTCATGGCGCTGAGCTTCAAGCCCAGAACTTTCGCCATGGTCAGGTCGTTTGCGGCAAACGGGGAATGTGTCTTGATGACACTGATATCCTCGATGCGCAGTCCCGCATTGCCGAGCGCCGCCTGCGCCGATGGCGACACGGCAGCGGGCATGAAGGCCTTCTTGGTGCGCGCATATCCATACGAGAGGACCTGGATTTCGATCTTGGGATCGGCACTCAACTCACGCGCCTTCTCCCGAGTCGTCACGGCGATTCCGGCATTGCCATCGGCAGGATGCGTCTGCGCCCCCACCGTATGTATGCCTCCGGGGACGGCAGTCTTCAGCGCGGCCAGGCCCTCTTTTGTGCTGTGGTAGACCCCTTCATCGGCTTCGACCAGAATGGTCTTCTTTCCAGCCTTGATTTCGACGGGGAACATATACCGCCGCTGAAAAGCGCGATCGTCTGCCAGAGCGTCGTAGTACTGTGCTTGCCGCATCAGCACCAGCTCATCGCACTGCTCCCTAGTAAAGCCGTGTTCCTGCGCTACATTCTCCGCGGTTTGAATCATGGGGGCGCCGGCCCAGGGGTCGGTCTTGAAATTGTCCATTACCCAGTCCTCGGGGATAGGCTGCCCGCCAGGACCGTTCGGGTTAGGCCAGACGGTATGAGGGCCGTTCGACATGCGGTCCGCCATCAGGCACCAGCAATTATTGAACAAGCCGGTTTCGACGCCGACGCCCGCTTGAAACATGGAATAGGTGCCCGTCGAACACGCCTGGCTTACGAGGACGCCGGGAGACGCCGTGGCGCCTATGAGGGCAGCCATCCAGGCGCCGCCGTAAAACCACTGTTTCTGATAAACGGTACTCCCGAGGATCACGTAGTCGAATATCTTTGCATCCCATCCGCGGGACTCGATAAAGCGCTTCGCAGTATTCGCGCCAAGTATGAGGGCGTTCTCGTTGGCCAGCGCTCCTTGCCAGCGGGTGAACGGAGAACTGTAGTAGGCGCGATAGGGCACATAGGCTTTGGTCAGCATTTCCGCAATCTCCTAAGAGCCGCAAGAATTGACTCGCCGTGCTGCGGCGGGTTCCGTACGGCCCGGGCAAAATCTCGATCTTCAAAAAAACTTTCTTGTAAAGTGCGAAGCGTAATATATAGTACGTACAACACAATAGTGACAAGCGTAATATAGTGCGCACCCGACGAGAGCCATTTGACCGCATGGACATGTATATGGACAACCGGGCCAGCCTTCTGACTCGTCTCGGCGAGCGGGTACGAAACTGCCGGATGGCCTCCCGCCTGACGGTGGCGGAGTTTGCCCAAAGGGCTTCTCTTTCTCCTCGTTTTGTCAACCAGCTCGAAGCGGGCCGAGGAAACATCTCGATTGTCAATTTGGCGATGGTGGCCCTGGCCTTGAATCGCACCTTGTATGAGTTGATCCCGCCCGACGCCACGGACTGCTCGTTGCAGGCGCAGGTCTGGTCCTCGCTGAGCCGCCTCAACAGTGACGAGTTGCATGAGATGCAACAATGGTTGGAGAAACACCAGGGCGGCCGTCCTGCAGCACGCCTGATTGCGCTGGTGGGCGTGCGGCTGGCCGGAAAATCGACCATCGGACGGCAGTTGGCAAAGAAGCTCAAGACCGGCTTCCTGGAATTGAATCGGCGTATCGAGGAAGCGGCGGGAATGCCGGTGGGAGAGATCCTCTCCATGCACGGCGAAGCTTACTACCGGTGGCTGGAACGTCAGGAACTTGAAAAGGTCTTTGCTACTTCCCAAGATTGCGTGCTGGAGCCCGGCGGATCCATCGTGACGGACCGGGACAGTTGGGAAAGAATCAAGCAGCGATGTTTCACCATTTGGGTTGACACCACGCCCGCCGAGTTCACAGAGCGGATGCGGGGGGCGCACGACATGCAAGCAACGGAGAATCGCACCCTTGGTCTAGCGGGTCTGAAAGCCCTGTTGAAACGCCGAAACCCGCTCTATGCGGAATGCCAGTTCAAGGTGAAAGCAGTTGGAGAACCCTCCGAAGCAGTGGCGCGGATCATGAGCGCGCTAGCTGCTCCGGCGGCAAACCGCCGCTTGCGCGGCACAATCACACCCGAGTGAGAGGAGCCATTCCTATGTCTTCGCCAGTAACCGCAAAGCGGCCCGCCCTTGATGGCCTGTTGCGCCCACAGTCGGTGGCGATCGTCGGTGCTTCGGCCAGCCCCGGAGCCCTAGGCAACAGCGTATTCATCAATCTGGAGCGCGCCCGTTTCCCGGGCGAAATCCATCTCGTCAATCCCAAGCGGGCGGAAATCAATGGACGGCGGTGTGTGAGCTCGGTCGACGATCTGCCTGTGGGTGTGGATTGCGCTGTTCTGGCCATTCCTCGCACCGGTGTTTTGGAAGCAGTCAAGGCCTGCGCGCGGCGCCAGGTCAGGGGCGTCATTATCTTCTCCGCCGGATTTGCTGAGAGTGGCCCCCAGGGGCGCGCCGACCAGGAAGAGATCGCCCGTATCGCGCGGGAGCACGGTATGGCCGTCGAGGGACCCAATTGTCTGGGCATGGTGAACTATGTCGATGCCACGCCTTTGACTTTCGTTTCAGGTCCGGTGGCCAAACTGAGCGAGCGGCCGGGCATCGCCATGATCTCCCAGAGCGGTGCCATGGCGGCTGTGTTGGGCGTAAGTTTGAGGACGCACGGCATTGACCTCTCCTACTCGATATCCACCGGCAATGAGGCGGCGAACACCGCTGAAGATTACGTGGAGTACCTGATCGAGGATGGACACACGCGCGCTATCGCACTGCTGGTGGAACAGTTCAGGCAGCCGCAGAAATTCCTGAAACTGGTTCGCCGGTCGCGGGAACTGGGCAAACACATTGTGCTTTTGCACCCGGGCCGCAGCAGCGCTGCACGCGCGTCGGCGGCAACCCATACGGGCGCTATGGCGGGCAACTACGAAGCCATGCGCACCATAGTGGCGCATGCCGGCGTTCTTGTGGTAAACACGCTCGAGGAAATGGTGGACGTTTCGCAACTGCTCATCCGCTGTTCCTCGCTGCCGCGCGGCGGCGCTGCGGTGCTCACGGAGTCCGGCGCATTCAAGGCGCTGGTTCTGGATTTTTGCGAATCCATTGGATTGGAGCTTCCGGCGCTCAGCAGTTCTACCGAGAATGCTCTGCGCCAAACGCTTCCTGAATTCATCCCCCCCAGCAATCCCTTTGATTTGACGGCGCAGGGGCTTGTTGACCCTGGGCTCTACCAGACAGTGATTGTCCCGATGCTCTCCGACGATCGTTACGGTAGCCTGGTGCTCAGCATTATCATGACCGACAAGAGCACCAGCGGCCTCAAGTTTCCCGCGATCATTAACGGCATCAAGGCCGCCAACGCGGCTAAACCAGTGATTTTCGCGGCTCTCGACGAGGGCGCAGACATCTCGCTGGCATACGTGGAGGAACTGCGCGGGATGGATGTTCCTGTCTTCCCGACAACGGAGCGCGCTTTGCGGGCGCTGGCTCGCCTGACAGATTTTACGGCAAAGCTGGAAAGAAATCAGGCGGGGCCCGGTATCGAGCTTGCGAAAATCGAGCTGCCCGCGAGCGGCACTTTGGCGGAGTACAAGAGCAAGGAGGTGCTGGCCGCAGCCGGTATTCCTGTTCCCGCCGGCGCCTTCGCCCGGACACTGGACGAGGCGCAGGAGATCTCCGCGCGCATCGGATTTCCGGTTGCGCTCAAGGCGCAGTCGGCCAATCTCTCGCACAAGAGCGATGTGGGCGGCGTGATTCTGAACATCGCGGATGCGGACGCATTGGCTTCAGGCTGGAAACGGCTCTACGACAACATCGCGCGCGCGCTGCCGGAACTGGTGCTTGACGGCGTGCTGGTGGAAAGGATGGGACAGCGCGGCGTGGAGCTCATTGTGGGCGCGAATCGCGACAAGGACTGGGGGCAAGTGCTGCTTGTAGGCTTCGGCGGAGTGTTGGCGGAAGCGGTCAAGGATGTGCGCCTGATTCCGCCTGACCTCTCCGTGGAGGCGATCGTCGAGGAACTCTACGGGCTCAAAAGCGCGCCTCTGCTCCGCGGCTTTCGCGGTTCGCCGGCCCTTGACGTGCGCGCGGCCGCCGAGATCGTCTGCCGCCTGGGCGCACTGATGCGGTCCAACCCGAGCATTAAAGAAGCTGATATCAATCCGGTTGTGGTCTATCCGGAGGGACAGGGCGCGCTGGCCCTTGATGCGCTAATTATTGTGGAATGAGCGCTCCGATCCTCGGGGCAGATGCTGGCCAATGCGGTTCCACCGCTTTGATATGAATCTGCCGGCCCACCTGGATGCGTTGCTGCGCGAGGCCCACAATAACCAGCAGGAAGTCAGACTGCACTAAATTGCGCAACGATTTCCACAGGCGGTTCTGCTAAGTTGGAGCGACACCCGCCAGCACGCGTCAAGTCAGCACCAGCCGGCTGTGCCAGCTCTGGAAGTCCTCCAGAGCCAGGGTCGGATTCTTGTCGTCTACAATTGCGCGCTGAAGTCAAACACTGGGGGAAATAAAGAAATGGCCTACCCACTCGAATACAGGTATACCAAGGAGCACCTTTGGATCAAACAGGACGGTGATATCGGCGCGATCGGCATCACTGAATACGCCCAATATTCCCTGGGTGAAATTGTCTTTTTCGATGTGCCGTCGGTTGGCGCGCAGGTTCAGGCGAACCAAAGCTTTGGAAGCGTGGAGTCAATGAAGTCGGTATCGGAACTGTACGCCCCGGCCAGTGGAGAGGTTACCGAGGTGAACAGCCTACTGCTGCAAACGCCTGAGAAGGTCAATGCCGACGCACACGGCTCGTGGCTGATCAAAATCAAGCTCAGCTCCGCGGCGCCGGTCGAGGGCTTGTTGACGGCCGGGCAATACGAGCAATATCTTAAGGACGAAGACAAAGAGATACATTAGCGACTTCGCACGCGACCATGCGGGTCGCAGTGCAACCTAACTTGAATCCGGTCAGGGAGGTTTGACATGGCAGGAATTGCAGTTCAGTCAACACGCGCGCTAATCACAGTGCTCGATCCCAGGGGTCAGCCAACCGCTGTCGTTCAGCCGCAGCCGTTGGCCAAGCGTCTCGATAGCCTTGACGGGAAGACAGTGTTCTTGCTGGACGTGGGGTTTGGCGGCGGGTATGACTTTCTGGAAGAGACGGTGGCGTGGTTTGCCAGGCATCTACCCTCGGTGAAGACTGAGTTGGTTCGCAAGAGGTTCAACATGTTCGTGGATGAGCCGGACCTGTGGGCCATGGTGAAAGACAAAGGTCACGCGGTGATTTTCGGGGTGGGTGGTTGAGACGGCTGTACGGCCAGTGTGGCCGAACATTGCCGGACCTTGGAGACCAAGTATGGGATACCGACGGCTCCGATGGCGAGTGCGCGGTTTGCCGACTTTGCGGCGCGGGACGCGCTAAATCATGGCATGAACATGCGCTTCAGCTTCGTGCCGTACCCTCTGGTGGGACGGCCGCGGGAAGTGCTGAAGCGGTACGTGGAGGAGAATGACCCGATCAGCGGCAAGGCGCTGATGCCGCAAGTAGTGGAAGCGCTGACCAAGCCGCTGACGGAGGAAGAGCAGAACCCGAAGCCGGTGCGCAGTGTGTCCCGGACGCGGCTGCTGAAGCCGGACACGGAAGAGAACCTGCAGGAACTCTTCCTGGAGAACGGGTGGACCGACGGCATGCCGATCGTGCTTCCCACCGAGGAGCGAGTGGCGCGGATGCTGACGGGGACGGCGGCGGACCCGAACGAAGTGGTTGGCCGGATGACGGTGACGACGCTGCAGGAGAAGCTGGAATACACCGTCGAGAAGGTGGCGGTAAACGCGGTGATGGCGGGCGCCAAGCCGGAGCATCTGCCTGTGATTCTGGCATTGGCGGCAAGTCAGGAAGGGTCGATGCCGAGTTCCACGACTTCGTTTGGGCGGATGGCAGTGGTAAACGGGCCGATCCGGGAAGAGATTGGGATGAACTCGGGGCTAGGCGCGCTGAGTCCTTTCAACCACGCGAATTCCGTGCTGGGGCGCGCCTGGACGCTGATGACGATCAACCTTGGCGATGCTCGTCTGGGCGAGACCTTCATGGGCTCAACCGGCAACAACATGAACTACAACAATATGTTCATTGCCGAGAACGAGGAAAGCAGTGTATTTGAGCCATTCCACGTGCAGAAGGGGTTCAAGAAGGAAGAGAGCACGGTGAGTTTGTTCCGTGGCTGGAGTGCCATCAACAGCATGGGAGCGGCGGGATGTGTCCGGCCCATGCAGGAGGAAACTGTGTTGATCATGCAGGCCTTTCCTGGGCTGCATTCGCAGATCCTGCTGGTGATGGACCCCCTGGTGGCGAAGCACCTCAAGGAGCAGGGATTCGAGAACCCACAGCAATTGGCAAAGTGGATCTGCGAGAACTTCAAAATGCCCAAAAAGCAGTTCTTCTCTTCCGACGTGGTTTACTCGCTTGTCAAGCCGATGGCTCATGCCGGTACGGAGCCCTACGCGTCATGGTTTAAGTTGCCGGACGATGCGCTGATCAACCCTTACACCAATCCGGAGTTCATCAATGCGGTTGTGGTCGGAGGCGAGACGAACCCTCTGTGGTTGACCACCGACTTTTTCTACACGCAAACGGTTTCCGTCGATAAGTGGCGGCCCAAGAGCGGGATATATCAGGAGGATGCGACTGCGGCGCGCCGCCGTTTTGCGCGTCAGAAGCGGCATAACGCCAACACAAATGCTTCCGGGTACGATGTGAAGTAACCGGAATGGGGCTCGATTCAACTCTCGCTGTCAGGCGGATTTTGGGCGGCGCGGTTGCGCTGGCGCAACGTTTCGATGACCACCGGTTTCAGCCGCTGAGGTGAGAAACTTTGCTCCGCGGTAATCTTGAAAATCGTCTAGCCACTGAGGTTACGATTTCGACTTTTTCCTAACCTCTGAGCCGGACCTGAGGCTTGGGTCTGAAGGCTCAGTTCACTTTTGCCACGCGACAGCGATAGGATCTCTCAAATGAAAGACGTGCAAGGGAAGGTTGGTTTCATTACCGGTGGCGCGAGCGGCATCGGTCTCGGTATAGCCATGGCGTGCGTCAACGCCGGCATGAAGGTTGTGATCGCCGACGTTCGGCAAGACCATCTCGACGAGGCAATCGCTTACTTCAAAGGGAAAGGCCAGGAGAAGAGTGTTCATCCCATCCGTCTCGACGTTACGGATCGCGCAGCGTTCACACGTGCGGCGGATGAAACTGAGCAGGTATTCGGCAGGATTCACCTTCTCGTGAATAACGCCGGCCTGGGGCTGGTGGGTCCCGTGACACAATCGAAATTTGACGACTGGGATTGGGGATTGGGCGTCATGGTTGGCGGTGTGGTAAATGGAATTGTCATTTTCCTGCCGCGCATTCTCAAGCACGGCGAGGGTGGACACATCGTCAATACATCGTCCATGGCCGGCGTCCTGCCGCTGCCGGGGTCAGCCATCTACTCCACGGCCAAAGCGGGTGTGATCGGGTTGGCGGAAGCTCTGCGCGGCGAGCTCGCGGAAAGTAACGTGGGTGTATCAGCATTTTGTCCGGGCCCGGTGGCGACCAAAATTCAGGACACCGGAAAGACGCGGCCCGAAAAGTACAAGAAGGACTCCGGCTTCGCGGAGATCGAACAGCAACTCGAAAAGAGGCCGAATTCCCCCAACTGGATGTCGATTGAAGAATGCGGGGAACGGGTGCTGCGCGGCATCCGCAACAACGACCTTTATATCTTCACTCACCCGGAATTCAAGGAAGGCTTCGCGGAACGGGCGAAAGCTATGCTGGCCGCGTTTCCCGATGAACCGATCAACCAGGCGCGAGCTTCTGAGATTACGTTCCTGACCTCCAACCCCATCTTTGCGCAGGCCACGGCGACGAAGCGCTGATGTCGGAGCAGCCCCGCGCGCAATAATCGCCGCGAGAAAGCAAAGTACGATGCGTTCGCAATTACGATGGTTGATAACTTGGTCCACATTCGCGTGGGCTACATGTGCGTGGGCGCAGCAGTCCAGTACCTGCGCCAGCCTGATGAACTTCAAGGCTTCCGGAGTAGAAATCACCAAGGCATCGGCGGTTGCCGCAGGCACTATGGAGCCCCTCCCTTGGGGGCCCGGTCAATGCGGGCCGCTTCCCGCATACTGCCGGGTCGAAGGCGTCATCAATCGCCGCACCGGAGTTGGCGGCGAGGAGTTCGGAATCCGATTTGCTTTGGCGATGCCGGACAAATGGAATGGCGACTTCTTAATGCAAGGTGGAGGCGGCGGAAACGGCATTGTTAACGCGCCGGTTGGCCTGTTTGCCGCCGGAGACACTCCCGGGCTGATGCGTGGATTCGCGGTGGTCACTAACGACACAGGCCACAAGAGCCACGGAGGGGCGTTTGATTTCAGTTTCATGAAAGACCAGCAGGCCTATTTGGACTTCGCATATCTTGCCAATGCCGAAGTTGCGACCTTGGCCAGGCAAATCATTGCCGAGTACTACAGGAAACCTGCCGCCTACTCGTATTTCGCCGGATGCTCCACCGGCGGCCGGGAAGGAATGGTGCTCTCGCAACGCTATCCCATGGCCTTTGACGGCATCATCTCGGGCGATCCGGCCATGCGCACCGGATTTTCCAATCTCGCCTTCGCGCAGTGGGTTCCCGTTGTCCTCAATCAGATTGCGCCGAAGGATGCAAACGGGAAACCGCTGATCGAGAAGGCCATCACCGATGCCGACCGCAAACTCATTATGGACGCGCTCATGAAGCAATGCGACGCCAAGGACGGCATCGCCGACGGCATGATCTCCGACCCTCTGGCATGCGATTTCGATCCCGAGACGCTGGTCTGCACGAAGGGTCAGAGCGACTCCTGCCTGGCTCCGGACAAGGCCGCCGCCATCAAGAAAGCCATCAGCGGCCCGAAAACCGCGAGCGGCATTCAGGTGTATCCCGCTTACCTCTACGACGCCGGCATCACGTCGGGCCCTCCGACTCCGGGAATCCTTGTGCCGGGCCCAGGCATCTTCGGACCCGCGCCGACGGCCATGGAAATCGATGTCGAAAAGCAAGCGATGACGGCTTCTCAACCGCTGGTGGATTCGACGTCTACGAACCTTACAGCTTTCTCCGCGCATGGAGGCAAGCTGATCTTCTACCACGGCGACAGCGATCCCTGGTTTTCACCGCTCGATACTTTTAACTACTACAAGGGCATGGTTGCCGATAATGGCGGATCCGAAGCCGTATCGAAGTGGAGCCAGTTCTATTTCGTTCCAGGAATGGCCCACTGTAGCGGAGGCCCCGCGCTTGATCAGTTTGATTTGTTGGGTGCAATGGTCAACTGGGTAGAAAAGGGGATCGCGCCCACGTCGGTCCTGGCGACCGGCAAGGCATTCCCAGGGCGCAGCCGCCCGTTGTGTCCTTACCCGAAGCACGCTCAGTACAAGGGCCAGGGAAATCCGGAAGAGGCACAGAATTTCGAATGCCGCTGATCGCGTTTGGCATCTGAAGGAGACATCATGAAGGATTTGCAAGGGAAAGTCGGATTCATAACCGGAGGCGCAAGCGGTATCGGCCTCGGCATCGCCAAGGTATTCGTGCGGAACGGTATGAAGGTTGTGATTGCCGACCTTCGCCAGGACCATCTCGACTGCGCGCTTGCGTACTTCGGCAGCCAACTGCAGCGGGCATCGGTGCATGGGATCCTCCTCGACGTTACCGATCGCGCTGCCATGGCGGCTGCCGCCGATGAGGCGGAGGGCCGTTTCGGCAAGGTGCACATCGTCGTCAACAACGCCGGTGTCGGTCTGGAAGGTCCCCTCGACAAAGTTACCTACGACGATTGGGACTTCGGCATTGGCGTCAATCTTGTCGGGGTTGTCAACGGCGTGCAGACCTTCCTGCCTCGAATCCGCCGCCACGGGGAAGGCGGGCACATCGTCAACACGGCTTCATTGGCCGGGATGACCGCGACCACCATGCCGGCTTGGATGGTGATCTATACCACCACCAAGGCCGCCGTGATCGCAATGTCGGAGTCGTTGCACACGGAACTGCCCTCCACCGGCATTGGCGTTACCGTGCTCTGCCCGGGACCGATCAAGTCCAACATACACGAGGCCTGGAAGAACCGTCCCGATCGCTTCAAGCAGAATAGCGGCTACAAGGAGTCTGAGGCTCGGTTGGAGAGGCGGATCGTGTCCGATGTTTGGATGGAGCCCGAGCAAGTGGGAGAGATGGTCGTCAAAGCTATTAAGAACGACGAACTTTACATCATTACACACGGCGAGTGGCGCGACGCCGTTACTGCCCGCTATCAGGCCGTCATGGCGGCTACACCAACCACGAACAACCCGCAGCTCATCGAGACACTGCGGTCTCCACAACTACGGGCCGCCGCGGAATGACAGATGTCCGGCGTGGCGGGTCGTTAATGCAACTTCTCAGGGGAGTAGGGGAATTTCGGTTTGTCGATTTCATTTTGCAGGAGATAAGCGATGAAGGATGTGGAAGGGAAGGTAGCATTCATTACCGGCGGGGCCAGCGGCGCGGGTTTCGGCATGGCCAGTGTGTTCTCAAAAGCCGGGATGAAAGTGGTGATTGCGGACATTCTGCAGGACCGCCTGGATCAGGCCATGACTCAGTTAGATCCATCCCGTGTACATCCGGTCCGCCTCGATGTCCCAACCGCCAGGATTTCGCGCGGGCAGCAGACGAAGCGGAGCGGGTTTTCGGCAAGGTTCACCTGGTCTGTAACAACGCCGGCATCAACCTTTTTGTCCCTGCCGAGGACCTCACCTACAACGACTGGGATTGGGTTCTGGGCGTCAATTTGGGTGGAGTGGTCAATGGATTGACGACGTTCATTCCCCGTCTGCGCAAGCTTGAGGAAGGCGGACACATCGTCAATACCGCGTCCATGGCAGCTTTCCTTCCCAGCTCTGCCGCAGTCACATATACGGCGGCCAAGTTTCGGAGTGCGTGGGCTCACCGAAGCCCTTCGGTACAGCCTGTACAAATACAACATTGGCGTTTCCTTGGTTTGCCCGGGCCTCATGAATAGCGGGATCTATGAGCGAGAAAATGAGGCCGCCGGAACTCGCCTCGTCGAACATCGAGAAGAACGTGAAGGCAATGGCGTTCGTGCCGGAACTCAACACGACGGCGGGGATGGCGCCGGAAGAAGTGGGCGAAAGGGTCTGGCCGGCATCCGGAGGGACCAGCTCTATATCTTCGGCCATGGCGAGTTCAAGGAGGAACTCCAGGATCTTTTCGATGAGGTTCTTGATCATTGCCCACCGATAGGCCGTAACTGCGGCTCAAGTTCGAGCAGATGCGGCGCGAGGGGCTCAACAAAATTCGCGTAGCTGCAAACCAGATCAACTGAACCAGCGTCGATTCAGAGCGATGCTGGGCCGGATCGCTCGAATGCCGGTACTGGCGGGCCAGACGAGTATAGAATTTCTGTGGGCTTCGAATTCAAGAAGAAATCCGGGTTAACATCGCCGGCAGCGTCAATATAGAGGTTTGTCACGCGGGCATAAGGAGTCCAGAGAAGTGCGAGAGTTGCACAACAAAGTTGCGTTTATCACTGGCGGAGGCAGCGGCATCGGCCTGGGCATCGCCATGGCCTGCGTTCAAGGCGGCATGAAAGCCGTGCTTGCCGATATGCGGCAGGACCATCTCGACCACGCGTTGGCTCTCTTCAAGGAACGAGGACAAGAGAGAGCGTGCACGCGATCCGCCTGGATGTGACTGATCGCACGGCGTACGAGAGCGCCGCAGCCGAAGCCGGGCGCGTATTCGGCAAAGTCCATGTGCTGTGCAACAACGAAGGAATTGGCATCACCGGGCTTTTCCAACAAGGCAGTACGCGGATTCGGACTGGGTGCTCAGCGTGCTGCTTGGCGGCGTGATCAACGGCACCATCACATTGTTGCCGCGAATTATAAACACGGAGAAGGCGGTACATCGTCAGCACGGCGTCAATGGCCGGCGTGATCGTGGTTCCGAATTGCTCGATTTACAACACGGCTAAAGCAGCCGCCATTGCATTATCGGAGACGCTGCGCAGCGAACTGGCGGGGGATAACATTGGCGTTTCGGCGTTTTGTCCCGGGCCGGCCTTGACCAATTCGGGGAAGGCGGCAAGCTTCGCCCGGAAAAATATAAGAAGGAGAGCGGTCTCGCGGCATACGAAGAGCAGCGGCGGCAGCAGATGGCGGCTGCACAGCCATCCGGTCTGGCCCTGGATGAGCATCGAGGAGTGTGGGGAACGCGTGCTGCGCGGCATCGAGCGCAACGATCTTTACATCTTTACGCATCGCGAATTCAAGGAAGGCGTGGCGGAGCGGATGGAGGCGATGCTAGCTCGTTTCCCGATGAGGCGATCAACCAAACGCGCGCCGCGGCGATTCCGTTTCTGACTTCCAATCCGATCTTTAAACAGGCAATCCAGCGGCGGTAGCGAAGTAGGGACGCAGCTTTGGATCGCGTTTCGATAAGTTCGCTTTCGCTGCATCAACTTAGCGGTAACCGATATCGAGGAGGACTTCCATGGAACAGAATGGGCGATTGACGGTTCTCGATCCTCACGGGCAGCCTACGGGCATCTTTGGACGCCGGCTGACGCGCAATCCAAGCCCGGCGATATTTTGGATCCTATTACGCAACCAACGAGCGAGCTGAAGCCGGCGTTGCTTGCGCCACGACTGGATGCGCTCGACGGCAAGACTGTCTATCTTGTCGAAACAGGCTTTGCCGGCAGCTTCGAGTTCATGACGGAAATGCAAGACTGGTTCCAAAAAAACATGCCCAGCGTGAAAACCGTGCTGCGGCATAAGCGCGGCACCATGTTTACGGACGACCCGGAACTCTGGGCGGAGATGAAATCAGAGGGCGCGGACGCAGCGATTTTAGGTGTTGGTGGTTGAGAGGGCTGTTCGGCGAGTGTCGCCGACTACAGCAGAACGCTCGAAGATGAGTTTGGCATTCCTACTGTTCCCATGGTGACCGCGCGGTTCGCGAACTTTGTGGAACGCGATGCGCGGGCGCGCGGCATGCGTCCGCGGTTTAGTTATCCACCGTACCCGGTGGTGGGCATGTCGCGAGCCGTGCTGCGCGAATACATCGAAGGGAACAATCCCCTCACCGCAAGGCCGCTGATGGAGGAAGTGATCGGCGCCCTCACGCAACCGGTGACCGAAGAGGAAAAGCACCCCACGATCGTGAGAAAGCCGCAGCGCCAGCGACTGGTCGCACCGGGTACGGGCGAAGACATCTACCGGCAATTCGTCGAGAATGGCTGGACCGACGGCCTGCCCATTGTGCTTCCCACAGAAGATCGCGTAGCCGAGATGCTCACAGGAACAGATCATGTTCCGGATGAGGTCGTGGGCCGCATGCTGATCACGCCACAGCAGGAAAAATTCGAATACACGGTGGAAAAGGTGGCTGCCATCGCGGTGATGGCCGGGGCGCGGCCGGAACACCTTCCCGTCATCCTCGCGATCGCAGCGGCGCAGGAACCCTCGTTGCCGAGCTCGACAACTTCGTTTGGGCGCATGGTGGTTGTCAACGGACCAATTCGCAATGAAATCGATATGAATTGCGGCACCGCCGCGCTGAGCCCCTTCAATTTTGCGAACTCCGTAATCGGCAGAGCGTGGACGCTGATGTCGATCAATTTCGGCGATGCCCGCGCGGGTGAGACCTTCATGGCTTCGCTGGGCCATAATTTGAATTACAACAATATGTGCTTCGGCGAAAACGAAGAGGTGAGTGTCTTTGAACCTTTTCACGTCCAGAAGGGCTTCCGCGCCGACGAAAGCGTCATCAGCATCTTCCGTGGATGGAACGTGTTGAATTTCGGTATTGGCCCAGCGAAGGAGATGGCTCACGTGATCTCCACCTTTGGTGCGATGGGGCCTAGCGTCACATTTGTGATCGATCCGCTCGTGGCTAAGAGTTTGCGTTCTGAAGGCTTTCAGACCAAGCGGGAAGCCTGCAAATGGATCGTGGAGAACTCCAAAGTTCCGGCCGGGCACTATTGGGAGGGGCAGCAATCCGGCTTTGCGAAGCGATTAGCGGAGCAAGGCGTGGAACCGTTTGCCTCGTTAGTCAAGCTGCCGAAAGACGCGCTTATCGCGCCGCGTCACTCACCGGACGATATCAATATCCTGGTTGTCGGCGGCGAAACGAATCCGATGTGGATCACCACGGACTTCATCTACACGCGCAGCGCGGCCGTGGATAAGTGGCGCCCGAAGTGCGGAATTCGCCGTGACGCGAAGCCGCTGCGCATGCCGGCCGCCGTGACTTGCAAAGATGGCTTGTGCGGTATTCCGTAGAGTGCGCGACCGTCGAAGGAGAGCCGTCGCGGGTGCAGATTAATGCGAAGCAAGGGCCGCAACGAGAGCCTCACAGTTCCAGGGGGCAGAAGAGAGAGGAGAGAGGTATGGAAGAATTCCATGGGAAGGTAGCCTTCATCACGGGCGGCGGCAGCGGCGCTGCACTCGGTCAGGCAAAGGTGTTTTCGGCAGCGGGCTGCAAGGTCGTCATTGCGGATATACGCCAAGACCATCTGGATCAAGCCGTCGCTGAATTGCGGAAGCGCGGAGCAGATGTGCATGCCATCAGACTCGATGTGGCGGATCGTGAGGCATGGAAGGCTGCGGCGGACGAGGCGGAAGCGGTTTTCGGCCCCGTACAACTCCTATTCAATACGGCCGGCGTGTCGATCTTCGGGCCTCTGGAGCGGGCGACGTACGACGATTGGGACTGGGTGATGGGCGTGAATTTCAGCGGTGTCCTGAACGGCATGCAAACCTTTGTGCCTCGCATGATTGCTCTTGGAAAGGGCGGACATATCGTCAACACAGCTTCCCTCGGATGCTTTTTCACCGGCAGCATGGCAGGGATTTATTCCACATCGAAGTTCGCGGTGCATGGCATGACTATGGCAATGCGCGACGCGCTGGGAAAATATAACATCGGTGTTTCGGTACTTTGTCCCGCCAACATCAAGTCGAACATCGGCGAGTCGATCCAGACGCGCCCAGCCCGATTCCCAAAGAGCGGGTACCAGGTAGACGAGGACGAAGTTCGAGCTTTGAACGAAATTTATTCGCAGGGAATGGAACCGGAGGAGCTTGCCGGGCATGTGCTCGAAGCTGTGAAGAAAAATCAGTTTTATATCATTCCATATCCGGAAGCCCGCCGCGGCCTGGAGGCGACCTTCAAGCAGGTCATTGACGCCCTTCCGCCCGAGGAGTCGGACCCCGCAGGAGTGGCCAAGCGGCACGCCGCAATGCTGCGATACGTCGAGGCCCGCAAAGAGATGGACAAAGCCAAATATAGCTAGGCGCATTTCACAACGGCCGGCATGTATAAAACACTTGGAGCGGGGCGCCACGAGGGCGCCGCTCCGGGGGTCCAAACGAAATGCCCGTTGAACTCTTCAGAAGGTCGTAGCTGGTCTGCGCGCGATGCTCGTTCGGGATCCAGGCTGGGGCGCGCTACGGCCGTGGGCCGCGGCCTACGGCGGTTCTCCAATTCACGTGAAGTTTTGAAGGGCGTGCAATGTGGCGTTTACTTCCACCCAGCAAGCAACAGTCGCTTGCCGGGGCCCCGGAGATGAAACGCCACTTGGCGATTGTGGCTCTGCTCTTTACCAATTGGAGAACCACTGTAGAACAAAGATCGCGCATCTAGAAACTCCAAAATGCATCGATCTCTTGCCCAGTGAAGTCCCACGCCAGGTTATGCGGGGGCAGCTCTTCGCTGAAAAACTCAGGAAGACGGTCCTGCTGACTGGTCAAACCCGCGGCGCAGTTGAACTCGTGCTCAATCTTGAGAACATACGAGCCGAGTTTGGGTATGTAATCCTCTGCGGTCTTATTTTCGCCGGAGCGCGCATTCAGCGTATCCACCAGTGCCGGGACGCACTGCGGGTCGCCGCTTATCGCCATGTCCGCGAAGAGGCATATTCCGAAAGAATCAACAGCCGCGGCGGCAAACTGCAAGTGCCGCGAGAGCTCGATTTGCCCATCTTTCTTATGCCCGTCAATTGCGCCAGCCAGGGTGGGACCAATGGCGTATCCGGCGGGATGGTCTGCGCCCATGGGCGACGTCGCATAGGTAACGCCTTGGCCCTTGATCGGGCGAGGATCATAGGCTGGAATCGCCTGGTTCTTTACGGTCGCCACCCGTGTCACTCCATACACGGTCCCGGTGGTACCGGCGCCGCACCCGATCACTCGGCCCAGCGGCGTCCCAAGCGCGACCTCTTCTTTAAGCAGCCGCAGAACACCGGCGGCATCTCCAAATTTCAGGATTC
>CAWKFD010000037.1:0-37811 GCA_963848805.1 uncultured Acidobacteriaceae bacterium
CACCATCCGGCTGCATGGAAATTCTCAGCCGAAGCGGTATCGAAGTGGCCGGCAAGGATGCGGTCGTGGTTGGCAGAAGCGACATTGTCGGCAAGCCCGTGGCAATGTTGCTGACCAATGCGAATGCAACCGTCACAATCTGTCACTCCCGTACTCGCGATCTCGTTGGCGTTTGCCGGCGGGCCGACATCCTGATCGCGGCCATCGGCAAGCCCGCGATGATTACTCCGGAGATGGTGAATCCAGACGCTGCGGTCATCGACGTGGGGATTAACCGGATCGACAATCGCGAGATCTTTCAAAGTCTCTTTGCCGGCGATGCCAAGCGGGAAAAGGAGTTCTCGGAAAAAGGATCGACCTTGGTCGGAGACGTGCATCCCAAGGTCGCTGAAGTTTGCCGGGCAATCACCCCGGTTCCGGGAGGAGTTGGACCGATGACTATCGCCTTGCTGATGGCGAACACGGTGAAAGCTGCCAAAATGCGGCGGGCCGCTGCACCGCCACTAGTCATCGCAGAGAGGTTAAAAGGCTGGTTCAAAGCCGCACTTTCAGCGCTTCCGCCCGTTTCCATCTATCTGAAGACCGCCGATGCCATCTATCTTTGCAACTCCGTTCGCGGCCTGCTGAGAGTGACTATGCTCTCCGAGCGTGCGGCCACAACATCCGGAGAAAGTCAGTTTTGGGTCAGCGGGGGTCCCGCCACGAGCCTTTCCGCCCCGGAATAGATTACGAAGCGGCGGCCTCGCAAGAAGCCGACCAGGGTCATGCCAAACTCGCGGGCAAGGCTAACCGCAAGATCCGATGGCGCCGAAACCGAAGCCAGAATGGGCAATCCGGCGACAAGGGCCTTCTGCACAATCTCAAAGCCGCCTCGCCCGCTGACAAGAAGCACAGCGTCACGCAACGGTATCAGGTCATTGGCCAGCGCCCAACCGATTGCTTTGTCAACCGCATTGTGGCGCCCAACATCCTCGCGAAGAACAAGCAACTCGCCTGCAGTACTGAACAACCCGGCGGCGTGTATTGCGCCGGTCCGGC
Source organism: uncultured Acidobacteriaceae bacterium (assembly GCA_963848805.1). Classification (GTDB taxonomy): domain Bacteria; phylum Acidobacteriota; class Terriglobia; order Terriglobales; family Acidobacteriaceae; genus Telmatobacter. The sequence goes on from CAWKFD010000037.1 coordinate 1,039, forward strand.
TAAAAGCCGCCTGCGACTCGTAGAGTTTATGGGGCAGGCGGCAGAGCACTTCAGGATCGACGGTGCAGGCAGTGTTCGGAGCTTCAATGCCGCGCACGCGCACGGCATCGATCGAGGCCTTGCCACAGACTCCGCAGCTTGAAGTCGTATAGAAGTTTCGCTGGGCCGTCTCGGAATCGAGCGTGACGCCCTGAGCCAGGTCGACTCGCACTCGATTGGCGCCGTTCTGTTTGCCGTTGGCCTCAAAGCGGACGGAGGCAATCTGGCTTCGGGATGAGATCAGGCCTTCGGTAAAGAGAAATCCAGCCGCAAGTTCGAGTTCGTGGCCCGGAGTGCGCATTGTGACGTTGAGGGCGGCATCGCCAATGCGAATCTCAAGCGGCTCCTCACCTACAAGGTAGTCGTTCTGCGGAGCGGAGCTCTCCATCCCGCCACTCGCTGATGCCGGTCACAGACACAATGCGGGGAATCACACTGCACATCCTTTTTTCCGAAGCAAATGAGAATTCCAGTTGACTTAGATAATACCTTATGCAAAGTGTGCGGTTTCTCGACAAAGGTGAGACTGAGCATATATAGGAGTTAGTACAGGTTAACTTCGATTCTGAGCCGATTGCGCACGATGGCGGCGGCGCATAAACCGAAACGGCGACGGCCTCGATCGGAACCCTGTCGAGAATTTTGACATCGTGCCATTGCCGCCAGGCCCCGAAGCCTCGCCGCCACGTGAGGAACTTCGGATTCGCGGCGAGCCAAAATGATACCCAACTCTCAGCCGCAGAATGATTTGCCACAATGGGCACCGACGTTTGCCGGACAGTTGTGAAAGCCTGCAGCTTGCCGGGCTGCCTTTCTCTTATGTGATCGAGATCACGTGGTGTAGTGCGCTCCGACACATCGGCGCGTTCTGCCCGGTGGCACCTTCAATCTAGGGGCTGTGCGTTGCAGCACATCTCCGTGCCTTGTCTTGTGGTGCGCGTGTGGCGATGCCAACTTCCCATGCCGCGGGTTTTCGCATCTCTCGAATACGGAGTTTGAACCATGCCTGATCCAGCGAACGAATCCGTCGGATGTGTCGTCGATTCGACCCGCAAAGAGTTGTTTGGCAAGTGGCAGGCGGCCGAGGAGGCTGCTCGCCCCGTCCGCTTCGCTCTGGCGCAGGCGACACGCATGGCGACCGAGATTACACTGGGCCGGGCCACTGCCACCACGCTTCATGACCTGGAACTGCTCGGCCAGGAGTTGAGCGTTGTGGAACCGGAAGCAGCTGCCATTCTCAGCAACGCTTTGTCCGAGTTCCGCTCCGAGTGGGAGCGCCATGCGGCCGAAGGCGTCTGCACGGCGGGGGTCTGCTTCGAGCGCCCCACCGCGCCTTGCCGTTCGGCCTGTCCGGCAGGCATCAATATTCCCGGCTTCCTGGCGCATATCGGCCGCGGTCAATACGATGAGGCTCTGCAACTGATCGCCGAGGAGAATCCTCTACCGCATATCTGCGGCCTGGTTTGTCCGGCGCCCTGCGAGGACGCCTGTCTGCGCAGGGCCACCGGAGCGGCGCTGTTCATCCGTCCGCTGAAGGCGGTGGCGGCTAAAAACAGTTCTTCCTATCGGACGCCGGAGAAGAGGCCAACCACGGGTAAGCGCGTGGCGGTGGTGGGTTCGGGACCGTCGGGATTGACGCTGGCCTATTATCTGACAGCCATGGGGCACCAGGTGGAGATCTTCGAGGCGCGCGAGAAGGCCGGTGGCATGATGCGCTACGGCATTCCGCGCTACAGGCTACCAGCCGAAGTGCTGGATGGCGAGATCGAGCACATGAAGAGCTTGGGGATCGTCGTCCATACCGGCTATGAGGTCAAGTCGGCTACTGAGTTCCGCGATCGGGGCTTCGACGCCACATACCTGGCGGTGGGGCTACAGCTTTCCAAGGGTATGGGGATCGAGGGCGAGGATCTGCCCTTTGTAATCGGCGGAATGGACTTTCTGGGCGATGTCGGAGCGGGCAAGAATCCTCGTGTCGGCCCCCGCGTGATCGTCGTCGGCGGCGGCAACTCGGCGGTGGATGCGGCCATGACCGCGCTGCGCCAGGGAGCCGAGCACGTCTATATGGTTTACCGGCGGCGGCGGAGCAATATGCCCGCCAGCCCGCATGAGGTTTCCATGTGCCTGGCTGAGGGGGTCGAACTGCTGGAGTTGTGGATGCCGGAGCGGGTGCTACCCGGCCATAAGATGATCTTCAAACGCAATCCCATGGCCACCGAAGAGGAGGTCCGCGCCTCGGGCTCGGAACTCACTCTTGATGTCGACCATGTTTTGGTGGGTATCGGCCAAGATTCGGAGCTGTCTTTGCTGGCGGGCACCAAGGTGGAAACCAAGAAAGGTCAGATCGTCGCCGATAAGGCGACCCTGGCCACCGCCGAGCCCGGCATCTTTGCCGGCGGCGACATCGCTCATGGCGCCGGTACGGTGGTGGAAGCCATCATGGCCGGCAAGAAAGCGGCCGAATCCATCGATGCCTACCTGATGGGAGACAAATCCTCTCGGCAGCCTGCACGGCTGGCCAAAAGCGCGCTGCCCCTGGTGCAGGTCGACGCGAAGCAGCGCAGCACGCAACGCCGCCCGCCCATGCCGGAGCTCGACGCCAAGTCCCGCAATGTCACCTACGAGCAGATCGAGTTGGGCTACTCGGAAGCCGATGCCCAACTCGAGGCCGGCCGTTGCCTGCGCTGCGACCTGTGCATCGGCTGCGGGATGTGCGAGCTGGTCTGCAGCGAAATCGGCGCCGAGGCTTTGCGGATGGTGGAGACGGCAAGTGGCCGCCTCATCTTCGACGACTTCACCCGTCCCATCAGCCGCTGCATCGGCTGCGGAGCCTGCGCCGCGGTTTGCCCCACCGGCGCCATTCGCGTCGAGGACAAGGACGGCCTGCGCTCGACGATCATTACTGGAACCGTGGTGCGCACCCAGCCCCTGCAACTCTGCGCTGCCTGCCACAAGCCGCTGACTTCCGAAGTTCAATGGGAAGCGATTCGCGGCCGGTCGGCGAACGATGGCGGAATGCCGGCGCTCTGCGGCTCCTGCAAGCGCATCAAGAGCGCCCTTGCGAGCATGGAGATGGAGCCGCTGGAGGCCTCCTTTGCGGGTTCCGTCAAGAAAACGGCCGTCGAGCCTTGCGAGCATCCTGTCACAATCATGGAATTCACCGGCGCCAGCGCCGATAAGTGTGAGAAGGTGAACTGATGAACAAGTTGGTAATCGCCGATCCGAATAAATGCATTGGTTGCCGTACCTGTGAGATTGCTTGTGTGTTGGCCCATTCCGCGTCGGATGCAATGGTCAAAATGTCGCCTGCATCCTTTAACCCGCGCCTGACGGTGGTGAAAACCGCTACGGTAAGCACGCCTGTTCAGTGCCGCCAATGTGAGGACGCGCCCTGTGCGGCAGTCTGTCCCACGGGCACGCTGGTTTTGCGCAACAACACCGTCGAGGTCGTCCCCTCGCGGTGCATTGGCTGCAAGAGCTGCATGATCGCCTGCCGCTTCGGAGTAATAGAAGTGTTGCCTTGTGATGCGCTGCTCTCAGATCGGCCGATTATATCCGGCACGCATGTGGAAGCTGTAAAATGCGATCTCTGCGCGCATCGCCCGGAGGGTCCGGCTTGCGCCACGGTATGCCCGACCAAGGCTATTTCCGTCATTGACGGGGCACTGTTTGCGCAAGCAGGGCGCAAACGGCGCGAGCATGCAGCAATGGTGCAGGCTGACGGCGGTTTGGGCGAGTATACGAGTCAGGCAGGGGCGCAAGCCGAGACCTATCAAAGCGGCCGGTGCGTGCGCTAATTGACGCCTGACAGCGTCACAAGAAAAGGATTGAAGCGAATGACTGAAAAAGTAATGACAGTATGCCCTTATTGCGGCGCTGGATGCAAAATGAACCTCCTCGTGGAGGATGGAGCAATTGTCGGCGCGGAAGGTGCGAATGGAGTTACCAACGAAGGCGAGCTGTGCCTGAAGGGGCGTTACGGGTGGGATTTCCTAAATGACACAAAACTGTTGACGCCTCGCCTGAAGAAGCCTCTTCTGAGGCGGCATCGCGGAGAAGACTTGAAGGAGGTCTCCTGGGATGAAGCGATTCAGTTCACGGCTTCGCGCCTCAAGGAGATCAAACACAAATACGGCGCCGATTCCATCATGCTGACTGGCTCGGCGCGTGGACCGGGCAACGAAGCAAACTATGTCATGCAGAAATTCGCCCGTGCAGTCATCGGAACCAACAACATCGATCACTGCGCCCGTGTTTGCCATGCGCCATCTGTCGCGGGATTGCAAGCCACGCTGGGCAACGGGGCAATGAGCAATTCCATCGTCGAAATTGAAGATACAAAATGCATCTTCGTCTTCGGCTACAATGCCGCCGATTCGCACCCCATCGTCGCACGGCGCATCGTGAGGGCAAAGGGGAAGGGGGCAAAGATCGTTGTTTGCGATCCCCGCCGCATTGAGACGGCTCGCATCGCCGATCTCTACCTTCCCATCACGAACGGTTGCAATATGGCAATCGTCAATGCGTTTGGCAATGTTCTGATCGAAGAGAACCTCTACAACCAGGAGTACGTTCGCAATTACACCGAAGGGTTCGAAGAGTATAAAGCGGTTGTGGCCAAGTACACTCCGGAATATGTTGAGAGCATCGCAGGCGTTCCTGCTGCGCAGATTCGTCAGGCCATGCGTATATATGCCGCTGCGCCTTCCGCCACCATCCTCTGGGGGATGGGGGTAACTCAGTGGGGGCAGGGTGTCAGCGTGGTGAAGGGCCTCGCCGCATTGGCGCTCTTGACCGGCAATTTGGGACGTCCCAATGTGGGTGTCGGTCCGGTTCGCGGCCAGAACAATGTGCAGGGCACTTGCGACATGGGAGTGCTTCCCAATGTTTTTCCCGGATACCAGAAAGTAACAGACCCGGAAGCGCGTGCAAAGTTTGCCAGGGCGTGGGGAGTTTCCGCTCTGCCCGAGAATCCAGGCTATTGCATTACCGAAGTTCCGCGCATCGTAAAGCAGGGTAAGCTTAAGGCCTACTATGTCTTCGGCGAGGACCCGGCGCAAAGCGACCCGGATCTCGCGGGAATTCGCGAGGCGCTCGAAGAGATGGAACTGGTCGTCGTCCAGGACATCTTCATGAACAAAACCGCGGTCTTCGCGGACGTTATTCTTCCTGCAACTTCGTGGGGGGAGCATGAAGGCGTCTATACCTGCGCTGACCGGGGATTTCAGCATTTCAACAAGGCGATTGAACCCAAAGGCGATGTCAAACCCGATTGGGAGATCGTGGGCCTGCTGGCCACCGCCCTGGGCTACCCGATGAAGTACAAGAACACTAAGGAAATATGGGACGAGTTGATTGCTCTGTGCCCGCTCTTCTCCGGGGCCACGTATGAAAGGATGGAAGGGCTCGGTTACGTCCAGTGGCCATGCCCTGCTCCCGAACATCCCGGAACGCAATATCTCTACTCCGGCAACAAGTTCGATATGCCCAGTGGCAAAGGACTTCTCTCTGCGGCTGAATGGATACCGCCTTTTGACAAACTTGACAAAGAGTTCCCGGTAATTCTGTGCACTGTGCGTGAAGTCGGGCACTATTCCGTCCGCACCATGACCGGAAACTGCAGGGCCTTGCAGACCCTGGCCGACGAGCCCGGATATTTACAGATCAACAGTGCCGACGCCAGAAAGCATGGAATTGAAGACCAGCAGCTAGTGTGGATCTCCTCGCGGCGGGGAAAGGTCTTAGTGCGGGCTCAGGTGACAGATCGCGCCAATGAAGGCGCCGTATACATGACATATCAATGGTGGGTTGGCGCCTGCAACGAGCTCACTGTGGATCACTTTGACCCGGTTTCCAAGACCCCGGAATACAAGTACACCGCGGCAAAGCTCGAGAGCATCGAAGATCAGGCGGCGGCAGAAGCCTATTTACGGACGGAGTACGACGCGCTGCGCGAGAAGCTGACCAACGTGATCAGTCACTGAACCATCCCAGGGAGGAATGCTTCTCTTCGCACAAGCGCCCAGGCCCGGGCGCTCGAATTTCCTCTCTACCATAATCTCCAAAGCATGCGGTCTCCCGCTCTTTCGCGACGGATCTTTTCCATATTTCGAAGGACTGAGACTTCACGTTCCAGATCTTTATCTGTAAGCTTATTCGTAAGATTGCGATTCAGACGCACAAGAAGGACAGACGGATCCAGGCTTCCCGCATCTTTCAGGATGCCCAGTATCCCGGATTGAATTGGAGACAATGGCTGGGTACCCACGCTCCGCTCCAGCGCCTTTGCATCGTAAGCAGCCCATGGATCGCAAGTTTTTACGGGTGAAATCGCATCGATGTAGCAGTCTTCGCAGACTTTCTGACCCCGAAGCTCTCTTTCCTCTCCGAGACCAATCGACGCGCCGCACTTGTTGCATTGCATAAGATGAACCTCCGAGATCCTATCCGGTTACCGGGTTGTTCGGCAGTTCAATGACAAACGTTCGCCGGGCAACGCAACGATAGTATCACAGCGCTACCACGGCTTAGCATTGCCTGCCTGGTGCTCATCCGGGCCGAGCGCTACCGCAAGGCGACGGTCGGTCCTGAGCTTTCCTCCGGCAATCCAGGTACTCTGGCCGTCCACGCAGTAAAATGCCTGAAGCTACGTGCTTGAGCATAAAACCGCCGAAGATATTGTGCATATGGAGAATATGGTTCACCCAGCCGAGCGCGGCGACAGCCGGGAGTTGATTCGCGGTCGAGTCACCCTGGGGCAATTCGAGATAACCGTTCTCAGCGACGGCTACTTTCTGCTGGATGGCGGGGCGATGTTTGGAATAGTTCCCAAGCCCCTCTGGCAAAAACGCGCCACGCCCGACGTGGAAAACCGCATTTTGCTCGGTACGAATGTTCTGCTGGTCCGCGACGGCAAGCGGACGGTGGTAATCGAGACCGGCCTGGGCAACAAAATGGCGCCGAAGGAGCAGGCGTTTTTTGGCGCCCGGCAGTTGTTGCCTTCGGCCTTTGCTGTAGCTGGCATCCGGATGGAAGAGGTGGATGCGGTGATCAACTCTCACCTGCACTTCGACCATTGCGGCTGGAACACCACGCTGGACAAGAATGGAAAACTTGCGCCCGTCTTTCCCAACGCGCGCTACTATGCGCAACGCGGTGAGGTGGAACATGGACGGAAACAATTGGAACGCGACAGGGCCTCTTACCTGGAGGCCAACTATGAACCGCTGATTGCGAGCGGGCAGATGGAGTTGCTTGAAGGGCCAAAGACGATTTTCCCGGGCATCTCGGTAGAACTTTATCCCGGGCATACGGCGCAAATGATGGCAATCAATCTTGATTCCGGCGGCCGGCGAGCGACCTTTGTCGGCGACCTGATTCCCACCAGCGCCCACCTCGATCTGGCCTGGGGCATGAGCTACGACCTTGACCCGTTGACAGTGATCGAGCAGCGCAAACGGCTCTATGCGCGCGCCATTCCCGAAAAGTGGTTGGTCTTTTTCCCTCACGACCATCACACCCCATTCTGCCGCATCGAGCTGAACGAGCGGGGCAAGCCAATAGCCCGGATGAATCAATCCGAAGACGCAGTTTGATAGCAGGCATCGACGAGGACTTGCAACTCCCGGGTCCATACAATCACCGGGATCACATTGTGAGATATATCACATGCAGCAGTGCGATAGGTCACATCTCAGCGTCGGGTCTGGTGGCACGCTCTACCTATGCGAGAGTGCGCTAGGACACAGCTCCGCACCTTGTCCGAGGGTACCTTTTGCCTAGTACATGTTCGCAACGCCATTTCGACAGCCCGCACTGGTCGTCATAGGGTATTCGTGTTATGATAATATCCTTCGCGGGTCATAAGGACGACGCCAAATAAGCGTCGATCAAAAGTAAACATTTTGGACCCCCATGAAGCGGCAGGTCCATGGCAGGAGCTTCGCATGAAGCTTGCTATATCGGGAAAGGGCGGCGTAGGGAAGTCGACGGTGGCGGGCACGTTAGCGTGCCTTTATGCCGCTGAAGGACAGCAGGTGTTGGCCATCGATGCCGACCCCGACGCGAATCTGGCGTCCGCGCTTGGCATGCCGCCTGAGTTGAGATCAACAGTTCACACGATTTCGACTGAACGGCATCTGATCGAGGAGCGCACCGGCGCCAAGCCAGGGTACGGCCAAATCTTCAAAATCAATCCAGAGGTTGCGGATATAGCCGAGCGATACGCCACGCGGTACAAAGGCGTGGATTTGCTGGTTCTGGGCGCGGTAAAGCTGGCGGCGGGCGGGTGCGCGTGCCCTGAGAGCGTCCTGCTGAAAAACCTCGTTCTGCACCTCGTTCTCAAGAGCAACCAAGTTGTCATTTTGGATATGGAGGCCGGTATCGAGCACCTCGGCCGCGGTACGGCCATGGGCGTGGATCTGATGCTGGTGGTGGTGGAGCCTGGGAAACGAAGCGTGGAAACGGCGCATCGCGTGAAAGACATGGCTGCGAAACTCGGAATCCAACGCTTCGGGATAGTGCTCAATAAAGCCGTCGCAATCGATTCAGATCGTCAGTGGATTTCAAATGAATTTGGCGCCGACTCACTGCTTGGCGTTATTCCCTTTGACAATCGGATCGGGCTCGCCGACCGGCTCGGCCAATCGTTGATTGATCTCGGCCAGGAAGATCTCCTTTCTCCTTTTCGAAACTTGAAAGACACAATCGCCTCCCGCACGAAGGAGGTAATGCAATGAGCCTGGAGCTGCGATGCGCTGCCACCGCAATTGGCCGTTTGCTCCATAGCGGCCCACAATCGGCCGTCCACGTGGCCCTTACCGGTTCTCTTTTCGTGGCGGATGCGGAGGATCTCCTCCCACTGTTGCGCCAAACCGGCGAAAGCCTCGGAAGCGTGCTTTCTCGAAAAAGGTGTTTATGATTCTCGCGATGACAGGGAAAGGCGGCGTCGGCAAGACCACCCTTTCCGCCTTGGTAATCAATTGGCTGGTGGAGCAAGGAGAGACGCCCATTCTTGCTGTGGATGCCGACTCCAACGCGAATTTGCACGAGGCGTTGGGTATTGATTTGAAAGCCACAGTAGGCGGTATCCGGGAAGACGCACGGAAAGATGTGCAGGGCCTCAAGGGTGTCTCGAAGCAGCAGTTTTTGGAGCTGCGGGTTCAGGAATCTCTGATTGAACGAAACGGATTCGACTTAATCGTAATGGGCCGCCCTGAAGGCCGTGGTTGTTATTGCTTTGCCAACGACGTACTGCGCGGCGTCCTGGATCGCTTGACGAAGAACTATCGCCACGTGGTCATCGACAGCGAGGCAGGTCTCGAACACATCTCCCGCCGCACCCTGCTCTCGGTCGACCAATTGATAATGGTTTCCGACTGCTCGGTGCGCGGCGTTCACACCGTTGGCCGCCTCTCCGATCTTGTGAACGAAGTCGAGTTGGATGTGAAAGAACGGGGGCTGATTGTAAATCGTGTCCCCGACGGAGAAATTCCCCCTATTGTCCGGCGCGAGGTGGAGCTCACTGGCTTGCCTCTGCTGGCGACGATCCCGTTGGATCTCAATATCACAGCAACGGATGCCACCGGGAGCGCATTTTCTACGATCCCACAAAATGCTCCGGCAAGAATGGCGATCAGTGCCTTGCTGGAGCGAATGTTTGCTTGCCGACAGGAGATAGTTTAATGTCAACGACCTTGCCCACCCCCCCCAAAAAAGAGACGGGTCCGGTGTCATACGATCCGGCAACCAATGAAATGGTTGTAATCGCCAGCGAATCCCATATATCGACCGTGTGGGATCGTTACGCTGCCCAAAAGCCTCAGTGCAAATTTGGCACTGAAGGCATCTGCTGCAAGATTTGCCACATGGGGCCATGCCGCATCACTCCCAAAGCCCCGCTGGGAGTCTGCGGAGCCGATGCCGATACAATCGCAGCCCGAAATCTATTGCGCGAGGTAGCCGCTGGCACAGCCGCCCACTCGGACCACGGGCGGACAGTGGTGCGCACACTCAAGGCGGTCGCGCAAGGTAGAACCACGGATTACAAGATCAGCGATCCGAAGCGCCTGCACGACGCGGCTAAAGAGTTCAACATCGCAACGGCCGATCGCACGGATCTGGAAATCGCCAGTGACCTGGCGGATTTCTTTATGGCCCAGTTTGCCTGGTCGGAGGAGCCCAACGTCACGCTCAAGCTGGCGCCTAAAAAACGGCAGGAGCTGTGGGAGAAGCTCGAGATCGCGCCTTCTGGAATCGATTCCGCGGTGGTCGAGCTGATGCACCGCACCACCATGGGCGTTGACCATGACTATCGTCACTTGATCATGGGCGGACTCAAGTGCGCACTGGCAGACGGATGGGTGGGCTCGACCATCGCCACAACCGTCTCCGACATCCTGTTCGGCACTCCCAAACCGATTCGCAGCCGGGTTAATCTGGGTGTGCTCACCGAGGAAAATGTCAACATCATCGTCCATGGGCACGAGCCTGCGCTCTCCGAGATGCTGGCCGCAGCTTCACAGGATGAGGAATTACTGGCCTACGCGCGCTCCAAGGGCGCGAAAGGCATCACCATCGGCGGTATTTGCTGCACGGCCAACGAGGTGCTGATGCGTCACGGGTTGCCGGTTGTCGGCAACTTCCTGCAACAGGAACTGGCGATCATGACTGGCGCCATCGAGACCATGGTTGTCGATGTGCAGTGCGTCATGCCTTCCCTGGCACACCTCGTAAAGTGTTTCCACACCGAACTGGTCAGCACCTCTGAGATTGCGCAAAGCCTTGGCGCCGAGCAGCTCACTTTCGAACCGAAGGACGGATACAGGCAGGCATCGCAACTGATCCGCAAGGCAATCGATAACTTTGAGCGTCGCGATAAGTCGCGTGTCCACATTCCGAAAGAGTCGATGGAAGTGGTGGCAGGTTTTTCCAACGAGACGATCTTCAATATGCTTGGCGGGCATTTCCGCAAGAGCTTCCGCCCACTGAACGACGCCATCATCGACGGCCGCATTCGCGGCGTCGTAGGCGTTGTCGGCTGCACCAATCCAAAGATCCAGTCCAACAGCGCGCATGTGAAGTTGACCGAGGAACTGATCAAGCGCAACGTACTGGTGCTTTCTACCGGCTGTTCTGCTGTTGCCTGTGGTCAATCTGGACTATTGACGCCGGAAGCGGCGCTGGCAAAGGCGGGAGAGACCCTGCGCGAGGTTTGCGATGTGGTCGGCATTCCCCCCGTGCTGCATATGGGCTCTTGTGTGGATAACAGCCGCATACTGATGGCCGCGACCAATGTGCTGCTCGAAGGCGGACTCGGCGACGATCTGTCGGATCTGCCCGTAGCGGGCGCCGCTCCCGAGTGGATGAGCGAAAAGGCAGTTGCCATCGGCCACTATTTTGTGGCCAGCGGGATCTACGTTGTGCTGGGCCATCCCCTTTACGTGGAGGGCAGCGAGAACGTCGACCGTATGCTGCGCGAGGAGATGGAAGGCATTACCGGCGGCAAGTTCGAGTGGGAACCGGATCCGGTGCTGGCCGCCGACAAGATTCTTGCGCACATCGAGAAGAAGCGCGATGCGCTGCGCATCAACGTGAAAAAGGAACGCAAAGCACTTGATATGAAAGAGAGGCGGGCACTGTAATGAGTGTAAACACGAAGCTTATCGCAACTTCCGCTATTAGCGGAGCTCATAAAGTTGTAGCACAGGCCAAGGACTATCTGGCGCGCGCCTTCGCAGCAAAAGGGGCTGACGCAGCCGTGGCTTTCCCGGATACGAACTACGGCTTACCTGTGATCTATTCGATGCTCGGCGAAAAGGTCAGCAAGCTTTCCGACCTGCAGGGCGTCATTGACGAGTGTGACCGGTTGTTGCCTGCAATTCCCTCCGAGAGTGTCTGGCTCCCCTACCTGGGAGACACGCTGGATGCGGGAATGGCAACGCTGTTTGCCTTCGAGATCATCGAAGCCTGCAAGTATCTGATCGGACCGAATCCGGTCAACGGGATTTGGCTCGGAGCCGCATCCGACGTCATCCTTCGCGAGCGCGGCATTGAGTTCGTCGACGGCTCGGCTCCCGGTTTCGCCGCGGTGGTAGGCGCCGCTCCAACCAAGGAAGACGCGGTCCGCATTGCCCGTGAACTGCAGGAGAAGAACCTCTACACGTTTATCGCCGGCCACACCAACGGAGTTTCGTTCGCCGAACAACTGGAAGAGGCCGGCGTGCAGATGGGCTGGGAAACCCGCCTGGTGCCCTTCGGCAAGGATATCTCGGCGGCCATCTATGCTCTGGGCTTCGCCAACCGCGCTGCACTGGCCTTCGGCAACATCAAGCCGGGCGACTACCAGCGTAATTTGCACTACAACAAGGACCGCGTCTTCGCCTTCGTCATGGCGCTTGGCGAAGTGACGGAAGAGAAATACGCGGCTGCCGCCGGAGCCATCTCTTACGGCTTCCCGGCGATTGCCGATACGGATATTCCGGAAGTTCTTCCCACCGGAATCTGCACGTATGAGCACGTGGTCTCGAATGTGCCCATTGACCACATTGTTGAAAAGTGCCTCGAGGTGCGTGGCTGCAAGGTCAAGGTCACCAAGATCCCGATTCCGGTTACCTACGGCGCGGCATTCGCAGGTGAGCGCATTCGCAAGGAAGATACCTACGTCGAATTCGGCGGGAATCGTACTCCGTCGTTTGAATATGTAACCACACGCAATCTCGACGAGATTGAAAACGGGCGCATGATTGTGGTCGGACCGGATATCGACTCGGTTCAGCCCGGCTCGGCAATGCCGCTCGGTATTTGGGTCGAAGTTGCCGGCCGCAAGATGCAGCCCGATTTCGAACCGATTCTCGAGCGCCAGATCCACCACTTGATCAACGGTGGCGAGGGTATCTGGCACATGGGTCAGCGCGACATCAACTGGATGCGAATCAGCAAGGCTGCCAAGGAAAAGGGATTCACCCTCCGGCACTTCGGAGATATTATCCACGCCCGGCTTATCAACGATTATCCGGCCATTGTCGATAAGGTTCAGGTCACGCTCTTCACGGATAAGGAAGAGGTTGAGCGCCGGCTGGCGGAGGTTCGCGAGGTCTACCGCGCACGCAATCAGCGGATGGAACAGATGACAGACGATTCGGTCGATACGTTCTATTCATGCCTGCTCTGCCAAAGCTTCGCGCCCTCTCACGTTTGCGTCATCACGCCTGAACGCCTGGGTCTCTGCGGCGCCTACAATTGGCTCGACGGCAAAGCTGCTTACGAGATCGACCCCACGGGTGGAAACCAGCCTCTGCTGAAGGGCAGGTGCATCGATCCAGTGCGCGGCCAGTGGGAGAATATCAACAAATACGTGTGGGCCAACTCCAAGCAGACCGTCGAAAACGTCAACGCGTATTCGATGATGGAAAACCCCATGACCAGCTGCGGATGCTTCGAAGCGGTCGTGGCTCTGTTGCCCGAGTGCAACGGTGTTATGATTGTCAATCGCGAGTATATGGGCGAAACGCCGGCGGGAATGAAGTTCTCCACCCTGGCTTCGATGACGGGTGGTGGACAGCAAAATCCAGGCTTCATTGGCGTAGGAAAAAACTATATTACCAGCCGCAAGTTCATCGCAGCCGAAGGCGGTCATAAACGAATTGTTTGGATGCCGCGAATCTTGAAGGAAGCGATGAAGGAAGAGTTGGAGCAAATCGGCAAGCGTCTGGAAATTGAGAACTTCCTGGACGTGATCGCTGACGATACCATAACCACGGACGTCACCGAACTGATGGAGCACCTGGCTAAGATCAACCACCCTGCTCTTTCAATGTGGGACATCACCGAACCCTCACCGGAAGCCGCGGCCGTCGATGCGGGGCGGGCAGCACTGGTCTAGGGACCGGAGTTTAGGATGTGGGACGGGGAGCATGAGGGATCGGTAGAATTAAAGATTCTACCGATTCTGGAGTGCTCCCCTCTCGGCGATGTAGTGTGCCTGGAACCGGATGCGAAACCAACAATCAAGAGGAACGCAATTATGCCATTCAATAGAAAACCGAAGACATTCGCGCCAAATGGCGCCGTGAGTTTTGGAGACGGCGAGCGCGCTGTGACGATAGGCGGTGGAACGACGCGGCCGCTCTGCTTTTTTGATGCCAAGCCGGATCACCTTCCGGCCGTGGGCGTTGAGATCACCGACACCGACGCAGACACTGCCGGTCTTCCGCTGCTTGCTGCCTCTTATAACGGCGCGGTCACTTTGACCGAACGGGCTGTGCGCGCAGCGAAACTAAATGGCGTTGACTTTGTTTGCCTGCGTTTTGAAGGCGCTGACCCGGGCGGGCTTAACCGCTCCGTCGACGATTGCGCTAAGCTCGCGCAAGAAGTCGCCGCTGCCTGTCCCAAACCGCTCTGCATAACTGGCTGCAAAAATGCTGAGAAGGATACCGAACTATTCAAAGCCCTGGGGGCGGCCCTTCAGGATCACAACGTCCTTTTCCTTTCAGCAAAAGAGGAGAATTACAAGACGATCGGCGCCGCTACATCTCTCGCTTATGGGCACAAAGTAGCGGCAGAATCCGCCGTGGACATCAATCTTGCCAAGCAACTCAACATTCTCTTGACACAGCTTGGAGTTCCAAAAGGCAGCATTGTCATGAATCTTGGTTCTGCCTCCGCCGGTTACGGTTTTGAATATTTGTCCTCCACGATGGACCTTGTCAAGTCGGCAGCGCTGGAACAGGGCGATGGCATGCTTCAAATGCCGGTCATCACCCCTATTTCCACCGAAGCATGGTCGGTGAAGGAGTCGATCGTACCCGAAGCCGACATGCCCGAATGGGGCGATATGGAACAACGTGGAATTCAGATGGAGACCGTTACAGCGGCCGCCTGCCTCGCTTCTGGCTCAGATGCCGTGATCTTGCGGCACCCAGTCTCGGTAGAGAAAACTGCGGCGCTCATCGCCGCACTTGTCTAAAGGATGAAATGATATGGCGCTTAAGGGACTCGACATTTTCAAATTGACGCCCAAGACAAACTGCAAGGATTGCGGCATGCCGACTTGCATGGCATTTGCGATGAAGGTCGCTCAAGGAGGGGCTTCTATCTCTGAATGCCCTCATATGTCAGCGGAAAGTCTGGCTAAGCTCTCGGCGGCCACGGAACCCCCGATGAAAACCATCGCGGTCGGCGTAGGAGAATGCGCTTACAAGCTGGGCGGCGAAACCGTCATGCTGCGCCACGAAAAGACGCTCATCAATCAGAATCTCTACGGAATCTTTCTCTCTGCCGAGATGCCGGATTCCACTATTGATGCGCTGTTGGCCGACACGGTAAAGGTTGACTACGAACGCATCAGCACCCGTATGTTTGTGGAATGCGTGCTTTTGAAATGCGGCGCGAACGCCGCGCGCAATATCGAGATTGCCAGGAAGGTGCTGGCTCTGGGACGGGTCCCTATTCTCGAATGTGCCGATGCTGAAGTTGCCAAGGCGGTCGTCGAGGCAACAAAAGAATCCAAACCCGTACTGTGCGGAGCTAACGCGGCGAACTGGGAAGCAATGAACGCGGTAGCCAAATCCGCTGGACTCGTTCTTGGCGTTTCGGGCGCCGATCTGAATGAACTGCACGGCACGGTAGAGAAACTGGAAGCCGCCGGCAACCGCAATCTCATATTGGATGTCGGCTCAGCCTCAATTAAGAACGCTTTTGCGAACGCGGTCGAGATCCGTCGTGCCGCCCTTAAGGACGGCGATCGCACTTTCGGCTATCCTTCCATCGTAAACTTGGCCGCGTTGGCGCCCGGCGATCTCGTGACTCAGACAGCGCTTGCATCGATCTTTACCTTGCGCTATGGCTCCATCATCGTCATGGAGCGCATCGGGTACGCCGAGGCACTCCCACTCTTCAGTCTCCGGCAAAATATCTTTACCGATCCCCAGAAACCCATGAGGGTAACTCCTGGAGTTTATCCGATCGGCGGGGCAAACGAGAATTCCGTCTGCTGCCTCACGGTGGATTTCGCGCTCACTTACTTCGTGGTCTCGGGCGAGATCGACCGCTCACGTGTGCCGGTGAATCTGCTGATTCCCGACGCCGGCGGCTATTCTGTTTTGACTGCCTGGGCGGCGGCAAAGCTCTCTGCCTCCTCCATTGCGAAGTTCATTCAGGAATATGAAATCGAATCGAAGATCAAAAATCACACCCTGATCATGCCGGGCAAGGTAGCTGTCTTGAAGGGCGACCTGGAAAGCAAGCTTCCCGGCTGGAAGATCGTGGTTGGCCCCAATGAGGCAATTCAGCTTGTGAAGTTCTTGAAAGACTTCCAATAGAAGGAGCAAGTAATGGGTAAATTTGTCATGATCGGCGAGAGAATCCATTGTATTTCGCCGGCCATTCGCGATGCGATGGCAAACAAGAATCCGGAACCGATTTTGCAGCGCGCCAAGGAGCAGTTGGACGCGGGCGCAGCTTACCTCGACGTGAACATCGGACCCGCGGAAAGTACGGGCGAGGAACTCATGAAGTGGGCCGTAAAGCTTCTTCAGGAAAACTTCGACAATGTTCCTCTCTCGCTCGATACCGCGAACATGAAGGCGATCGAGGCTGGTATCTCGGTGTACAACCGCAGCAAAGGCAAGCCGATCATCAACTCCGCCAATGCCGGCGACCGCATTGGAAATATCGACGTCGCTGCCGCGAACGGCGCCATCATTCTCTCTCTCTGTTCCAAGGAGGGTGTACCGTCGAACAATGACGAACGCATGGCGTATTGCCAGGAGATGCTGGAGAGGGGCATGTCGCAGGGCATGGAAGCTGAAGACCTCTGGTTCGATCCGCTCTACCTTGTGATCAAAGGAATGCAGGAAAGGCTGCTCGAAATGCTTGAGTTCATCAGGTTGGTTACTGAAATGGGCCTCAAGACAACAGGCGGCGTTTCCAATGCTTCCAACGGCATGCCGAAGAACATCCGCCCCATCATGAACAGCGTTTTGATCGCAATGTCAATGGCGAACGGTCTCAGTAGTGCAATCGTCAACCCCTGCGAGCAGCGGGTGAATGAGACCATCCGGTCTTGCGACATAATCCGCAACAACACGCTTTATGCGGATTCATATCTCGAGATCTAGAGGCATAGGAGCTGACGATCCTCGGAGTGAAGCCGCGGAAGGTGGGCGATCTCCTCATTCGCTCCGGGAATTTTCGGACTTACTGTGAGACTCGATAGCAAGATAACATTTCAACTGGAGGGGGGCGAGGGGGTCGCCATTTCTGCCCCCCCCGGCGAGAACCTGCTGGCATTGGCGCGAAAGGCCAATGTCGCCATCGATACGCCGTGCTCCGGAAACCTGTCCTGCGGAAAATGCAGAGTCCGGCTTCTGAGCGGCGCGCTTGCCTCTAAGGAAACACTCCATATAGACAAGGCATCGTGGGACACCGGTTGGCGCCTGGCATGCGCCAGCACCGTGAGCGGCGATGCCGTGGTTATGGTTCCCGAGATTGCGTCCGCCTATCGCGGCCGCATGAAGGTGGCCGATCTGTCATCGGTGGATGAAATGGCAACCTTCAATGCCCTTCAAGCTGCCATGGAAGAGGCGGGCCTTACAAAAGAAAATGACATAAAGTCGTTCACGGTCCAAATGGAGATGCCCACCCTCTCCGATACCATGCCAGACAATGAACGGCTCTTGCGGGCAATCCGCGCAGTCACAGGGCTGCGGGATGCCAAATTGCCATACTTCGCGCTCAAAAAACTGCCAAACCTTCTTCGGCAGAATGAATTCAAGCTACGATGCATCTCAGAGAGGTCGGCAAATTCGCTTGAAATTCTCGATCTGCTGCCCCAAACAGATACCCTCCCTGTCTGCGGCCTGGCTTTAGATATTGGCACGACCACGGTGTGCGGTCTCCTGGTCGATATGGAAACCGGAAAAATTCTAGCCAAGGCCAGCACCGGGAATGGGCAAATCCGCTATGGCGCGGATGTGATCCATCGCATTGTTGAGCAGCAGGAATCCGGCGGAGTCGAGCGGCTTCAGAGGGCTATTGTCGGCGAGACGCTCCTGCCGCTCGTTGACTTTATGTGCCAGGCGGCGGGCATTCCCAGGAACCGCATTTACCGCATGACCGTCGCCTCCAACACCACAATGAACCACCTTTTACTCGGTGTGGACGCAAATGCTTTGCGCATGGAACCTTATATTCCCACATTTTTCGAAATCGATCCCTTTTTCACGCAGGATCTAGGCATCGAACTTGCTCCGAACGCGATGCTTCATCTCGCGCCAAATATCGGAAGCTACGTGGGCGGGGATATTACCGCCGGCACTTTGGCGGGTACGATGTGGAACAAACCGGAACTTTCGCTGCTGATAGACCTCGGCACCAACGGAGAAATAGTATTCGGCAACAACGAGTTTCTCACCGCATGCGCCTGCTCGGCCGGCCCTGCCTTCGAGGGGGGCGATATCAGTTGCGGTATGCGGGCCATGGATGGGGCAATCGAGGCATGCGTAATCGACAAAGAGTCAATGGAACCCGTGCTCTCTGTTATTGGCGGCGTACCGCCTGTCGGTCTTTGCGGCTCCGGAATCATCGATGTAATTGCAGAGTTGTTTTATGCAAGGATCATTAACGGTAAAGGCAAATTTATTCGTGAAGGCGAGCGCGTCCAGATTGACGAATACGGCATCGGTAGCTTTGTTTTGGCGTTCGCGGATAAATCGGCAACTGGGCGCAGCATAACGATTACCGAAGTGGATATTGACAATTTGATACGTGCAAAGGGTGCGATCTTTTCCGCAACTTCAACCCTTCTGGGCGCGCTCGGATTTGCGCCGACAGATGTCGAACACATTGCCGTAGCGGGGGGAATCGGCAGTGGCATCAACTTCAAGAATGCAATCCGCATTGGCATGTTCCCCGATGTGCCCCTCCAAAAGTATCGTTATATCGGAAACTCATCTCTTGCAGGAGCCTACGCCGCACTGATTTCAAAAGCAGCGTCAGTCCGCCTGCATGAGCTTTCAAAAAGCACGACATATATGGAACTGAGCGTCGAGCGCGGATACATGGACGCTTTTACCGCCGCGTGTTTCTTGCCACATACCAACGGCGCGTTATTTCCATCGGCCGGAGTTTGGTAGGGTTGTTTTCGATGGCAAGCTGGGACGTGCGAGTTGCTGCGCTTCAGTTGCACACGCTGAGAGCCACCTGTTTTTGAGCGCCCTTGAAACACGCTCTTTTTCCATTCACCCTTGCAGAACTGGCAGCCGGGGCGGCGCGCCAATCCCACTTTGGCGCAAGCCGCGGCGGCTGGTACAGTTCGTCGCGCGAGCTACATCCGAACTTAATCTGAGTTAGCACCCTTGCTGCGCTGGGTAGTGCAGGCTGTTATTCTGGGAAACAAGAAAAGTTCTGAATCAGACTATGCAGTCTACGGGACGCGACAAGGCGGTCGCGACACTGCATGCGAGCCCTACTGGATTGGGCGGGGATTTCCGCCGAGCGCACACGGCAAAAGGCTTGTCTGACCCGGAAAACGGCAAAGGGAATCTTGTCATGGAAAAAGTGGGCATTATTGGTAGCGGACAAATGGGGACGGGCATCGCCTACCTGGCCGCACGCCAACTCGATGCGGAAATCGTTTTGGTCGATATCGGGGAACAATTTCTAAAGAAAAGCCTCGCCAATATCGAGGGCTTGGCGGCTCGTGCGGTCGAAAAAGCGCAGGTAACTCGCGATGTTGCAGACTCCTGGCTGAAAAAGTTATCCTTCTCGACCGACAGGAAAGACGTCAAGGGAGCATCTGTTGTCATCGAAGCGGCGCCGGAGGATCTGTCACTGAAGTGCAGGCTTTTTGCAGAGCTGGACGAAATCTGCGGCGAGGACGGCACAATCCTGGGAACGAACACCACCGCACTGCCGGTAACGCAGATCGCTGCAGCCACGCGCCGGCCTCAGCGGGTAATTGGGATGCACTTCTTCAATCCTGCGCCAGTCATGAAGCTGGTTGAGATCGTGCGCGGCTATGCGACGAGCAAGGAGATTGTCGCTAAGGCCACGGACTTTTGCACCCGCTTGGGCAAAGAGACCATTGTCGTTGACAAGGATTTCCCGGGCTTCGTGACTTCGCGAATCCTGAACGGTTACATGGCGGAGGCGCTGCAGTGCCTGGAGCAGGGAATCAGTTCGGTGGAGGACATCGATAAGGGATGCAAGCTCGCATTTAACCATCCCCTGGGACCGTTCGAGCTGATGGACTTTATTGGCTTGGACACGGTCCTTGCGCTATGCGAAACGCTGCAAGTGGCATACGGTGAGCGCTTCCGTCCCAGTCTTGCCTTGCGCCAATTGGTCGGAGCGGGAAGATTGGGGCGGAAATCGGGAGCGGGCTTTTACACGTATCCCGCAAAAGCAAAAGGCGCCTGACCGAAAATCAGGATGATGGATGGGCGCCATCTTGGTGAAATCGCGCCCGCAGCCCGAAGCGGATTCGCTTAGGCGAGGGCTGGCAGGGTAATCTGAATCATTGGAGGAGAGAATGAGTAAGCTCGCAGAAATCACGAAGGCGCTTGCCGATTTGGACGAAGAGCGGACCTTGCAACTGGTTGGGGAAGCCATTGACGAGCATGCTCCAGCCGGCGATATTTTGCAGGCCTGCCAGGAAGGTATGAACCAGGTGGGCGGGCGCTTCGAGTGCCAGGAATATTTTGTTTCGGACTTGATTATGTCGGGAGAGATTTTCAAGCAGGTGGGGGCGATTCTGGAGCCGCATCTGAAACTGGGAGCAACGGCGTATTCGGGCAAGGTGGTGGTGGGCACGGTGAAAGGCGACATTCACGATATAGGCAAGGACATCGTAGTGAACATGCTGAAATCGGCGGGCTTTGAAGTCATCGATTTGGGCGTGGACGTGCCGGCGGCGCGCTTTGTGGAAGCGTTGCAGGAAAGCGGCGCAACGGTGCTGGGCTTGTCGGGCCTGCTCACGTTGGCGTTCGACTCCATGAAAGAAACCATCAAGGCGGTTGCGGCGGCAGGCTTGAGGGATAAGGTGCGAATCATGGTTGGCGGCGGGCCGGTTGATGGCAACGTTTCGAAAGCGGTCGGCGCCGATGACTGGGGGGCGAGCGCGCAGCATGCGGTGCGATTGGCCAAGCAGTGGAGCAATGTCGCTGTAGCGTGATTCGCGCCCGGTGCCGGATTCGGATCTAAAAAAAGGTTCCAGGTTTCCGACCGCATGATTATGTACCAATGTTGGGTACCCCTGGTTTCGATTTTGAGACCAGGGATACTACGAACCCAAAGTACTTTTTACGCAGTCAGAGACCCAGCAATAACGCAAGCTGTCTGGCTCCTATCCAGGGCCTGCAGGCAGAGAAGATGGCAGTTTCATCATGCCCACCGGTATTCTGGAGATGGAAGACGCCAAGCCGCAGATGATTAATGCCTGGTGGATGCAACTCACGATTTCGGCCGGTACTAATGCGGACCTCACGAAACCTAAGGAATTTATCAATTAAGGAGCGAAACCTCGGATGACGCCACAAGAAATGACGAAAGTACGAGACAAGAGGGTCATGGATGCCCTTAATCTTGAGAAGCCGGACCGGATACCGATTTTTCTGAGCGGCCAGGGCTACTTCAAGTATGTCGATCCCAAAGCTACTTTGGCCGACTATTTCAGAAGACCAAAGTATGTGGACGATCTGCTGATTCAGGCGGCCGCATTGCCTGACCTTGCCGAGATCGATCAGGCGCCGTCGTGCGGATTTGTCACAGAGGCAGGCCAGGCAGCCTTTGGCGCCTGCTACTTTGCCAAGGTCAAGCTTCCGGGCCGCGACCTGCCCGATGACAGCCTTTGGAACTTTGACGAATTGGGCCCGATGACGGAAGCCGATTACGACACCATCGTCGACAAGGGCTGGCCCTACATGGTCGAGGAACTGAATCGCAGGATCGGCTTCGACCCTAAGAGCCTGGCCCCGCCGGACGCGGCATATCTGGGCGAACTGGCGCAGAAAATGGCCCCTCTTGGCAAGTCCAGCATCCGTACAACCGGCCTCTTGCCCATGCCTGCCTTTGAGGTGATCTGCGCTGCGCGCAGACTGAATCACTTCGTCCGCGATCTGCGCCGGATACCAGAAAAAGTAAGAGCTGCGCTGGAAATCGTCGAAGACGCCTCGATCGAGCAGTCAATAGAAATGCTGAAGGCGGGGCCGCCCTGCGTCTACGGATTCATCGGCGGAACGCGCTCCGGAAGCACCTTCATCTCATCGGCTACGTTCGAGAAGTTTTACTTCCCGTTCTATCACAAGCTGATTCCCGCAATGCAGGCCATCAACGTTCGAAGCTGGCTGCACATGGACAACGACTGGAGCGGCTTTTTGCATTTCTTCACGGAATTCGACAAAAAGCAGTGCATCTGGGATCCGGATCAGATGACCGACATTCTGAAAATTAAAGAGGTGCTGGGCGACCGCATGTGCATTACAGGCAATGTCTCACCGGCGCTGTTTTCGGTCGGTACACCCGACCAGTGCTATGACCACACTAAGAAGCTCTGTGCGGACATGGGCAAACAGGGGTTCATTATGGCCTCTGGTTGTTCGGTTCCCGTGGATGCAAAGAGAGAAAACGTTGCGGCGGTCATTTCTGCAACCATGGACAGCTAGCGTAGTGTGCCGGGAACCAGTAAAAGATTATTCGTTAAATTCCATGACGAAACGCCAGCATTCGTGACGAAACACCCGGCGGGCACTCAAGTCGAGAGCGGCACGGATTCGTGCCGCTCAGGCACTTCTACGATGCCCTCCGCTATCTGATTATTTTTGGGACTTCACTGCCTCAGTAAGCGCGGGGACCACTTCAAGGAGATCGCCGACGATGCCGTAGTTGGCGATCTCAAATATGGGGGCGTCGGGGTCCTTGTTGATAGCCACGATGCACTGTGAGGCCTTCATGCCCACCACGTGCTGGATGGCGCCGGAGATGCCGACGGCGAGATAGAGCCTGGGCGCGACGGATTGGCCGCTCGAGCCCACCTGGCGCTCCAGGGGCAGCCAGCCGCTGTCGCAGATGGGGCGCGAGGCGGCAAGCTCTGCGCCCAGCGCCGCGGCGAGCGACTGCGCCATGGGCAGATTTTCGGCTCCTTTGATGCCGCGGCCGACGGCGACAATAAGCTGCGCGGAGCCGAGATCGACTGTTTGCGCGGAGCCGCGGAACGGTTCGCCGGATTGGGTGCGGATCTGCCCGGGGTCGAGCGTGGGCGTGAATGGGGTGATGGTGGCGCCGCTAGCGGGCCCGCCGGCCGCGTCGGCGCGGAACGCGCCCGCCTGTACAGAGACGAAGCAGGGGCCGTTGCCCTCGTGGCGATAAGTGCCGTTGAGACGGCCTTGCATAAGCTGGCGGGTGAAAACCGGGCCCTCGCCGATGGCCACGACGTCGCCGATGAGCACCTGGCCCAGACGCGTGGCCAGCGCGGGCGCGAAGTCGCGCACCTTGTAGGTATGCGGGAACAGGACGTAGGCGGGCGACTCAGCCTTGATGAGCTGTTCGAGGGCGGTCGAGTAGCCGTCGGGCGTGTAAGGGCTGAGAAGCGGATGCTCCAAGCGGACGACTCTGCCGGAGTGGCGGGCTGCGGCTTCGGCGGCCAGGGTTTCGGTTTGCGCGCCAATTACTACTGCGGTGACGGGCTGGCTGAGAGTTGCGCCCAGGCCTTGCGCCGCGGCTAAAGCTTCCAAACCGATGCGGCCGATGCGGCCGTCGCGATCTTCAAGAATGACTAAGATGCCGCTCATAAGACATGCGCCTCGAATTTGAGTTTTTCGACCAGAGCCGCCGCGGCTTCCTGGGGGGAGCCGGGGAGAATCTGCGTGGATCTTTGTTTTTTGGGCAGGGAGATTTCCTGGAGTGTGACGACGGGTGCGCAGGCTCGAGCGAGATCGGCGGCGTCGAGCACGCGGATTTCCTTGGTTTTGGCGCGCTTGATGCCCATGAGGGTGGCGTAGCGGAGCTTGTTGCCGCCGGACTGGATGGTGAGCACGGCGGGAGTGGGCATCTCAATCGACTGGAACCAGCCTTCCTCTAATTCGCGCTTTACCTTGATGCCGGCGTCGGTCTTTTCGACTTGCAAGATGAGGGTCGTGTGGGGCAGGCCGAGGAGCTCGGCGACGATAACGCCGGTCTGGCCCAAGCCGAGGTCCTCCGACTGCAGGCCGGTGAGAACGAGGTCGGGTTTCTCTGATTGGATGGCGGCGGCGAGCAGCCTGGCGACACCGAGGGCATCGCGGGCCGCGAGATCGTTGCAGGCGATGTGGATGCCGCGGTCAGCGCCCTTGGCGAGGGCTTCCCGGATGGTGCTTCCCACGCGTTCGGGGCCAGCGCTGAGGACGACGACTTCTCCGCCGATTTTCTCCTTTAAATGCAAGGCCTCCTCGAGGGCGTAAGCGTCGGGCTCGTTCATGGCCCACTGCAGGTGGGATTCATCGACCCACTGGCCGGTGATGCGGAGGGGGGCATCGGAATCGGGAACCTGTTTGATGGCGACGATGATTTTCATTGTTCCTTGGCACTTTCCGGTTCAGTTTCTATGCATTTGGAAATCCGGATCCGGAGCCTCGACGAATCTACGTGGCTCCATGAACAGGCAATCCCCGGGCGGCAAGCTGGGCGATGTCGAGCAGTTCGGGCACGGTGGGGCCCTGAGCGTCCAGGGCGTCACGAAACATGGTATTGCAGAAGGGGCAGGCCGCGCCGATCACCTGCGCGCCGGTGTCGGCGAGTTCCCGGGCACGAGTGTGGCTGACGCGTTGGCCGGTTTCTTCGCCGAGAAAGACGAGGCCGCCGCCGGCCCCGCAGCAGAAGCTGCGCTCGCGGCTACGGGGAGGATCGACGACGTGGCCGGCGAGCGAGGCGACTTTGCGCGGCTCGTCGTAGATACCGCGATAGCGGCCGAGATAGCAAGGATCGTGGAAGACGATTTTCCCAACGCTCGATTGCTTCGGAAGGCGATCGGCGAAGCGGGCCAGGAATTCGCTGTGATGCTCGACCGGCGGGGGCGTTCCAAACTCCTTAAAATCCTCCTGGATGGTGCGGACGCAGTGCGGGCAGATGGAAATGATCTTCTTCACGTTGTTCTGCTTCATCGATTCAAGGTTTTCCTCGGCCAGTTGTTGGAAGAGGAGATCGTTGCCCAGGCGGCGCACCGGATCGCCGGTACATTTCTCTTTGCGCAGCACGCCAAAGGTTGCGCCGAGGTAGTTCATCACGCGGGCCAGGGCGAGGGCGATTTCGCGGCCCTTGGGATCGTAGGCGCCCATGCAGCCGAGCCAGAGGCAATATTCCTGCGTGCCATCGTAGATGGGCAGGTTGTTCTTCTCGATGAATTTATCGCGGTCGGTGGAGCTGATGCCGAGAGCGTTGCTGCCGCGCTCGAGAGCGAGAAAGAGCTTGGCGCCGTGATCGTCTTCCCAGGCGCCGGTGTTTACGGCGCCGCGGCGCAGGCCGATGAGGATGGGCAGGTGTTCGATGCCCACCGGGCACTGGTACTCGCAGCTGCCGCAAGTGGTGCATTGGAAGACGGCTTCTTGGGAGTTGTATTCGCCGAGGAGCGGCTGATCGGAGGTCGGCCCGAGGGCGTTCAAATACGCGCGGACGCCGAGGATAACCTGCTTTGGGTCGAGGATCTTGCCGGTGCGGTTGGCCGGGCAATGCTCCGTGCAGCGCCCGCACTCCACGCAAGAGTAAGCCTGCAGGCTGACGAGCCGCGTCAAATCTTTGCCGGCCATGAGGCCGAAGTCTTCGTCGCCGCTGAGCGGAGGAATCCGGCTGAATCCGCCGCGGGAAAGAAAGACGGTGAAGGGGCTCAAGACCAGGTGCAGGTGTTTGCTGCGCGGAATGACGGGCAGAAAGAAGAGCAGGGTTAGCATGTGGACCCACCAAAGGGCGCGGCAGGCGGCAGTGGTGCTGCCCACGAAGAACGCCGCGAGGTAGGTGACCATCAAGACGAAGATGAGCAGGGCGACGAGGCCGGATTTATAGGAAAGCTCGCCGAGCCATTTGGGGCGGACGAAAAAGCGGCGCACAAAGAGGCCGAAGATGCCTGCGGCGCAGGCCACCGCGAAAACAGCGGCAAAGTAAAAGTAGAAGCAGCCGACCCAGCTTTCGGGATCGAGGAAACCGGCGCCGAACGGCGTCGCGAAATGGTTAAGCGTGACCAGGACGAAGGCTAAGAAGCCCCAGAAGACGAGGGCGTGGGCCAGGCCGGGCAGCGGGCGCTGGCGGATCACCTTACCCTGCAGCAACACCTCCCAGACGAAGTCGCGCACCCGTTTGCCGATGGGTAAGAGGCGGAAGTCTGAATCTTTCTTTGATTGCAGGATTTTCTTGAGAATGGGCCCGAAGCCGCTCCAGAAGGTGGCGATGGAAAGAACGGTCAGCGCAAGGAAGAGAAGCTTCTCGGCCAGCAGGTAATGCTGCGGCTCCGCCGGAACTGGAAGCGCAAGCGTCATAGGCGAACAAGCGTCCTTTCCGGAACGCTACACTCGATTGTATCCCCGCCATCGAGGCGCGGCATCTAGGCGATTACGGCATTTTCGCTTTTGCTCTTTACAGAAACTGGGACGCCGAGTGGCTCGCTGCGGCCAGCCACCTTGCACAATGCCGCAATGTCAACAAGTGAATTCGACGTCTTTCGGCATTGTGTTGTGGGGTCCGTAAAGTCTGAGGAAAGAATGAATCCTCAAGTACCAATCTCCCCGGCTAATTTTCCGGGATACTTGTAGATTTCATCCGGAGTAAGCATGCCCGGGGGATATGTCTCCGGTAATCCACTTCGTGCTTCTCAGTGCTTCTTTTATTTTGAATGATCGTCATTGTGGGAGCAGGGCGCAGTCACTCCGCGGAAAAGCCGACTCTCCGAGAGGCCGAACCCGCAAAGCGCTGCTCGCGGGTTCGAAGTTGCGGCTGCGCGCCGTTCCTTCCCTCCCATCATGGGTGTTCGTCACGTAAATCACGCCGCGCCGACCGACAAAAATGTCCTGGCGCCGCGCAAGAGGGCAGGGGAATCCTCTTTATCGCTGCCAGCTGAATTCCCTGAATGGGGCGAGCAGTGGCAGGCAACGTCCTGCCACTGTTCCTACTCGGTAGCCAGTTCCTCGGCCTCGCCCTCCTGGCGCATCATTTCCAGCTCGCGCTCGGCGGCTTCGATCTCGGCCGTCACTTCCTGCTGCACGCGCGCCGCCGCTTCTTCCAGTTCCGGCGAGAGCTGAACGTTGCGGTAGTACTCCAGGCCCGTGCCGGCGGGGATCAGGCGCCCGACGATCACGTTCTCCTTGAGGCCGCGCAGGTTGTCGATCGCGCCGTTGATGCTGGCCTCGGTAAGCACGCGCGTCGTCTCCTGGAAGCTGGCCGCGGAGATGAAGCTGTCAGTGGAAAGCGACGCCTTGGTGATGCCCAGGAGCAGCGGACGCCCGATGGCGGGACGGCCGCCCTTGGATAGCACTTCCTCGTTCTCCTGGCGGAAGCGGAAGCGGTCGACCTGCTGTTCGAGCAGGAAGTTGGTGTCGCCCACTTCGTCGATCCTCACCCAGCGCAGCATCTGCCGCACGATGACTTCGATATGTTTATCCGAAATGGCCACGCCCTGCAGACGGTAGACTTCCTGGATTTCGTTCACCAGGTAAGCCTGCAGCGCCTTTTCGCCCAGCACGGCGAGAATGTCGTGCGGGTTCAGGGGGCCGTCCATCAGCGGGTCGCCGGCGCTCAGTCGCTCGCCCTCCTGCACGTTGACGTGAATGCCGCGCGGCACCGAGTATTCCTTCTCGTCGCCGTTGTCGGCCGTGACGTAAATCTTGCGCTGGCCCTTCGAGACTTCCCCGAAGCGGACTACGCCGTCGATCTCAGAGATAATTGCCGTCTCGTGCGGCTTGCGGGCTTCAAACAGTTCCACCACGCGGGGTAGACCGCCGGTAATGTCCTTGGTACGCGTGCTTTCCTTGGGAATCTTGGCCAGCACGTCGCCCGGACCCACATCGCTGCCGTCCTGCATCATCAAGTGAGCGCCGCGCGGCAGCAGATAGCGCTTGTGCGACTTGGCGTTCTTCACCACAATTGCAGGCTGGCGCTTTTCATCGGGCGAGTCGGCAACCACCCAGCGCGAGAGGCCGGTAACTTCGTCCACCTCTTCGTTGAGCGTGATGCCTTCCTGCAGGTCCTTGAACTGCACCGCGCCGCCGATCTCCGTGAGGATGGCATAGGTGTACGGATCCCACTCGGCCAGCACTTCGCCGAGCTTGACTGCGGATCCTTCGCGTACGCGGAGGCGAGCGCCGTACACGACCTGGTAGCGTTCTTTTTCGCGGCCGCGGTCGTCCACAATGGCCAGCGAGCCGGAGCGGTTCATGGCCACCAGCTCGCCTTCTTTGCTTTCCACGGTGTTCAGGTTGATGAAGCGCACGTAGCCGTTGTTTTTGGCGTCGAGCCGCGACTTGTCGGCCACGCGGCTGGCGGTGCCGCCCACGTGGAAGGTACGCATGGTAAGCTGCGTGCCCGGTTCGCCGATCGACTGCGCGGCAATGACCCCGCAGGTTTCGCCCAGCTCGACCATGCGGCCGGAGCCGAGGTTGCGCCCGTAGCACAGCGCGCACACGCCACGGCGCGACTCGCACGTGAGCACGGAGCGGATCTTCACCTTCTCCACGCCCGCGCCCTGGATCGCCGAAGCGATGTCTTCGTCGATGGGCTGGTTCACCTCGACCACCACGTTGCCGTCGTAGTCCTTGATGCGCTCTCAGCGACACGCGGCCGATGATGCGATCGCGCAACGGCTCGATGATCTCACCCGACTCGACGATGGAGCCGACGTAGATGCCTTCGAGCGTGCCGCAATCCTGCTCGGTCACGATCACGTCCTGCGCCACGTCGACCAGGCGACGGGTCAGGTAGCCGGAGTCGGCGGTCTTGAGCGCCGTATCGGCCAGGCCCTTGCGCGCGCCGTGTGTCGAAATGAAGTATTCGAGCACCGTCAGCCCTTCGCGGAAGTTCGCCGTGATGGGCGTCTCAATGACTTCGCCCGAAGGCTTGGCCATCAGTCCGCGCATGCCCGAAAGCTGGCGAATCTGCTGCTTCGATCCGCGGGCGCCGGAGTCGGCCATGATGTAGATCGGGTTCATGGCTCCCTCGTCGTCGGCGCGCTTCATGTTGCCGAACATCTCGTCGGCGACCTGGTCCGTCACCGCCGACCACATCTGGATGACCTTGTTCGAACGCTCGCCGTTGGTGATGGCGCCGTCCATGTACTGCTTCTGGACCTCGATCACCTTCTTGTCGGCGTCGTCGACCACCCTGTACTTGCTTTCCGGGATGACCATGTCGTCCAGGCCCACGGAAAGGCCGGAGACCGTAGCGTAATGGAAGCCCAGCGACTTGATGCGATCGAGCATGCCCACCGTGACCTCGAGTCCGAGGTTCTGGTTGCAATAATTCACCAGTTGCCCGATGCCCTTCTTCTTCATCAGGCCGTTGATGTAAGGCATGCCGGCGGGAAGCGCATCGTTGAGAATCACGCGGCCTACGGTGGTAGACAGATACTCCTTGTCGAAGTCCACGGGGTCGGTGTGGGTGATGTCCTGATCGTCGTAGGCGGTCGTCATGTCGAGCACCTTGCCCGTGTAGCGCAGCCGGATGGGCGAAAGCGTCTCCACCTCGCCGGCTTCGAGAGCCATCAGGATCTCTTCGGTGTTGGCAAACACGCGTCCTTCGCCCTTGCCGCCCTTCTTGGCCTTGGTCAGGTAGTAGAGCCCCAGCACCATGTCCTGCGTGGGCACGGTAATCGGCTGGCCCGAGGCCGGCGAAAGAATATTGTGCGAGGCCAGCATCAGCACGCTGGCTTCAATCTGCGCCTCAGGCGACAGCGGAATGTGCACGGCCATCTGGTCGCCGTCGAAGTCGGCGTTGAACGCCGTGCAGACCAGCGGGTGAATCTTGATGGCCTTGCCTTCCACCAGCACCGGCTCGAAGGCCTGAATGCCCAGCCTGTGCAGCGTGGGAGCGCGGTTCAGCAGCACCGGGTGGTCCTTGATGACTTCTTCAAGAATGTCCCACACCACCGGCTCCTGCATCTCCACCATTTCCTTGGCCTGCTTGATGGTGGTGCACTGTCCCGTCTGCTCCAGGCGGTGATAGATGAAGGGCTTGAACAGTTCCAGCGCCATCTTCTTGGGCAGGCCGCATTGATGCAATTTCAATTCAGGACCGACGACGATCACGGAACGGCCGGAGTAGTCAACGCGCTTGCCCAGCAGGTTCTGGCGGAAGCGGCCCTGCTTGCCCTTGAGCGTGTCGGACAGCGATTTGAGCGGGCGGTTGTTGGCGCCACGCAACACGCGTCCGCGGCGGCCGTTGTCGAACAGTGCATCCACAGCCTCCTGCAGCATGCGCTTCTCATTGCGCACGATCACTTCCGGTGCGTGCAGGTCCATCAGCTTCTTCAACCGGTTGTTGCGGTTGATCACGCGGCGATAAAGATCGTTCAGGTCCGACGTGGCAAAGCGTCCCCCATCCAGCGGCACCAGGGGACGCAGTTCCGGAGGAATCACGGGCAGCACGTCGAGAATCATCCACTGCGGCTTGTTCGAGCTCTTGCGGAAGGCCTCCACGACCTTCAGCCGCTTGGCGTATTTGATCTTCTTCTGCGCTGAGGTCTCAGTCTTCATCCGCTCGCGCAACTCCAGCGACAGCTCGTCCACGCTCACGCGCTTGAGCAGTTCCTTGATCGCCTCGGCGCCCATCATGGCCTTGAAGCCGGAGGGGCGGAACTGCTGGTCCAGCTCGCGATAGCGGTTCTCGTCCTTGATGATCTCGCGCTCGCGCGCGCCCGAGTCGCCGGGATCGACCACCACGTAGGACTCGAAGTAAAGAATGCTCTCCAGATCGCGCAGCGAAATGTCGAGCAGATGGCCGATGCGCGAAGGTAGGCCCTTGAAGAACCATACGTGGGAACAAGGAGACGCCAGCTCGATGTGGCCCATGCGCTCGCGCCGCACCTTGCTCACCGTCACTTCCACGCCGCACTTGTCGCAAATTACGCCCCGGTGCTTCATGCGCTTGTACTTGCCGCACAGGCACTCCCAGTCCGTAACGGGCCCAAAGATGCGCGCGCAGAAAAGGCCGTCGCGCTCCGGCTTGAAGGTGCGGTAGTTGATGGTCTCCGGCTTGGTGACCTCGCCATGCGACCAGCTGCGGATCTTCTCCGGCGAGGCCAGCATGATGCGAATTGCGTCGAAGTCGGTAATTGGGCTGGTAAGCTCAAACGGGTTTGAACGGAACAAGGTAACCCTCCTTGGCGGGCCTGGTTGACCCCGCCGCGGCTTTTCCCGGGA
Organism: uncultured Acidobacteriaceae bacterium; assembly: GCA_963848805.1. Taxonomy (GTDB): domain Bacteria; phylum Acidobacteriota; class Terriglobia; order Terriglobales; family Acidobacteriaceae; genus Telmatobacter. Next base: position 32,445 of record CAWKFD010000037.1, read on the forward strand.
TTGTTTTGGGTTCTTCCTTCCCGGGAAGCGGCCGAAACCGCTTTTGAGAAGAACCCTGAAATTCAGCTGCCAGCTTCTGCTGCTAGCGTTTAGCTCGCTTTGCTGCCACTCCATGCCCCAACTCGGCGCGAAGGAAGCTAGCAGCTAGAGGCTAAAAGCTAGAGGCTGCTTTTAATCCGCCACTGCCGCTGCTACTTCCGGGGTTGGCGCCTTGCGCGCAATGTCGGCGCGCTTGATCAGTTCCACGTCAAGGCACAGAGACTGCAATTCGCGGATCAGCACGTTGAACGACTCCGGCACGCCTGGCTCCATCGCCGTTTCGCCTTTGACGATGGCCTCGTAGATCTTGGTGCGGCCATAAACGTCGTCGGACTTCGCGGTCAGCAGCTCCTGCAGGATGTATGCGGCGCCATAAGCTTCCAGCGCCCATACTTCCATTTCGCCGAAACGCTGCCCGCCGAACTGCGCCTTGCCGCCCAGCGGCTGCTGCGTAATCAGCGAATACGGTCCGATGGAACGCGCGTGAATCTTGTCGTCCACCAGGTGCGACAGCTTGAGCATGTAAATGTAGCCCACCGTGACTGGCTGCTCGAACTTCTCGCCGGTCATGCCGTCGTAGAGCGCGGTCTTGCCCGATGAAGGCAAGCCGGCCGCGGCGAGCAGCGCCTTGATTTCTTCCTCGCGCGCGCCGTCGAACACCGCCGTCCCGAACCAGATGCCGCGCTCCATACCGGCCGCGACGCGCAACAGCATCTCGTCGTCCAGATCCAGCAACTGGCGCAGCGTAGCCGTTCCCGCAAACTCCTTCTTCACCACTTCGCGGATGTACTCCGCATCGGAGTTGGCCTTCACCAACTGGGCAACCTTCTTGCCCAGCGCGTGCGCGGCCCAGCCCAGGTGCGTTTCCAGAATCTGGCCCACGTTCATGCGCGAGGGCACGCCGAGCGGGTTCAAGACGATCTCCACCGGCGTTCCATCGGGCAGGTACGGCATGTCTTCTTCCGGCAATATGCGCGCAATCACGCCCTTGTTGCCGTGGCGGCCTGCCATCTTGTCGCCCACGCTCAGCTTGCGCTTCATGGCCACATAAACCTTCACCAGCTTGATTACGCCGGGAGGCAACTCGTCGCCCTTCTGCAGTTTCGCCACCTTTTCATTGGTGATCTTGCGCAGCACTTCGATCTGCCGCGAAGTCATCTCCTCGATCTCGTCGATCTGCTCGTTGACGCGCGGGTCCTTGTCGTTGTAGCGGATGCGCTTTAAATTCTTCGTCGAGATGCGCTCGATCGTGTCCCTGTCGAGAATCGCGGCCTTGGTGATCAGGCGCTTATTCGTGCGCTCGTCATGCAGGTCGGCAAGCACTTCCTTGCCGCCAAGAATCGCATCCAGCCGTTTCAATCGCTCGTCGGTCAGAATGCGGATCTCGTCGCCCAGGTTCTTCTCGAGCTTTGCAACGTACTCGGCTTCGATCAGCTTGGCGCGCTCATCCTTTTCCTGGCCCTTGCGGCTGAAGATGCGCACGTCCACCACGGTGCCCTCGATGCCCGGAGGGCAGGTGAGCGACGCGTCGCGCACGTCGCCGGCCTTCTCTCCGAAAATCGCGCGTAGCAGCTTCTCTTCTGGCGTCAACTGGGTTTCGCCCTTAGGCGTCACCTTGCCCACCAGAATGTCGCCGTGGCCTATCTGTGCGCCAATGCGGATCACGCCGCTTTCATCGAGGTCCCTCAGCGCGTGCTCGCTCACGTTCGGTATGTCGCGAGTGATCTCCTCGGGACCCAGTTTGGTGTCGCGGGCCTCAATCTCGAACTCCTCGATGTGGACCGAAGTGTAATAATCCTCGCGCACCAGCCGTTCGCTGATAAGGATGGCGTCCTCAAAGTTGTAGCCGCGCCAGGGCATAAAGGCCACCAGCACGTTGCGTCCCAGCGCCAGCTCGCCTTGCTCGGTGCACGGCCCGTCGGCAATCACCTGACCCTTCACCACGCGCTCGCCCTCGCGAACCACCGGCTTCTGATTGATGCAGGTGTTCTGGTTGGAGCGCTTGAACTTGATGAGCTGATAGATGTCGGAACCCACCTCGCGCGACAACTGCGTGGGATGGTGCTCGCCTTCCACGCGCACGATGATGCGCTCGGAGTCCACCGAATCCACAATCCCATTACGCTTGGCCAGAATCACGGCGCCCGAGTCGCGCGCGGTCACGCCTTCCATGCCCGTGCCCACCAGCGGAGCCTCGGCCGCAAGCAGCGGCACGCTCTGGCGCTGCATGTTGGCGCCCATCAGCGCGCGGTTCGCGTCGTCGTGCTCGAGGAAAGGCACCAGTGAAGCGGCCACTGAAACCAACTGCTTGGGGCTGACGTCGATGTAGTCGACCTCGGCGCGGTTCACCAGCACAAAGTTGCCCTGGCGGCGCGCATTGACCAGATCTTCGGTGATTTCGCCCTTGTCGTTGAACTCGATATTCGCCTGCGCGATGGTGTGCCGGTCTTCCTCCCAGGCGGAAAGGTAAAAGCTGAAGGGAATGTAGTCGATGGCGCGCTTGCCTGCCTTCTTGAGTTGGGCATTCAGGCGCGCGGCCTCTTCCTTCTGGATGTGATCGCCCACGCGCAGGCCGCTTTCGCCGGCATTCACGATCTCAATGAAATCGAGAATCTTCGAATCCTTCACCTTGCGGTAAGGCGACTCGATAAATCCGTACTCATTGATGCGCGCAAAGCAGCTCAGCGAGCTGATCAGCCCGATGTTCGGCCCTTCCGGCGTCTCGATGGGGCAGATGCGGCCGTAGTGCGTGGGGTGTACATCGCGCACCTCAAATCCCGCGCGCTCGCGTGAAAGGCCACCCGGCCCGAGAGCCGAAAGCCTGCGCTTGTGCGTGATCTCCGATAGCGGATTGGTCTGGTCCATGAACTGCGAGAGCTGCGAAGAGCCGAAGAACTCGCGGATTGCAGCCATCACCGGCTTGGCGTTGATCAGATCGTGCGGCATGGCTGTGTTCAGCTCCTGATAGACGCTCATCTTTTCCTTGATGGCGCGCTCCATGCGCACCAGGCCGATGCGGAACTGATTTTCCATCAGCTCGCCCACGGCGCGCACACGGCGGTTGCCCAGGTGATCGATATCGTCCACCATGCCGATGTTCTTGCGCAGCTTGAGCAGGTAGCGGATGGTCGCGTAGAAGTCCTCCGGCGTCAGCGTGCGGTGATCGAGTTGCGTCGCGTCCTGATTCTCGTAGAGCTTGATGTTGAACTTCAACCGGCCCACGCGCGAAAAATCGTACTTGCGCGCATCGAAGAACATCCCTTCGAAGAGCGCCGTAGCCGTGTCCAGCGTCGGCGGGTCGCCCGGCCGCAGCTTGCGGTAGATCTCGATCAGCGCCTCTTCCGGCTTGTGGATCGAATCGCGCTTCAGCGTGTTGGAGATAATGTTGCCCACGTCGTCGCGGTCGGGGAAGAAGACCTCGAAGCTGGTCGCGCCCGAGGCCAGCACCTTGTGCAGGCGGTCGGCGGTCAACTCCACGTTGGCTTCCACCACCACTTCGCCGGTGGACGTGTCCACCACGTCGGACGCGGTCATCGCGCCATCGAGCTCGGCGGTTTCCACTTCCACCTTGCCGATGCCGGCGGCGCGCAGCGCCTTCAGCGAATGCGGCGTGATCTTGCGGCCGGAGTGCGCGATCTCTTCGCTGCCGTGCAGAACCGCATGCGCCGGCTTCGCGCCCACCAGGTGCGTGCCCTTCGCGGCATCCTGCGGCACCTCCCACATGCAGCTTGCCGTCGGCGATGTGCAGCCGGTCCACGGTGTAGAAGGTCTTCAGGATCTCCTCGTCGGAACGCAGGCCCAGCGCGCGCAGGAAGATCGTTCCCAGAAACTTGCGCTTGCGGTCGATGCGCACATAGAGCGTGTTCTTCTGGTCGTACTCGAACTCCACCCACGAGCCGCGGTAGGGAATGATCTTGCCCAGGAAATAGGTGCGGTTGTTGGCGGTCTCAAAAAATACGCCTGGCGACCGGTGCAACTGCGAAACGATCACGCGCTCGGTGCCGTTCACGATGAACGTGCCGTTCGGCGTCATCAGCGGAATATCGCCGAAGAAGACTTCTTGCTCTTTGATGTCGCGGATGGTCTTGTTGCCGGTCTCCGGGTCCTTGTCGTAGATGGTCAGGCGCACCGTCACCTTCAGCGGCGCGGAGAAGGTCATGCCCCGCTCTTCGCACTCCTGCTGGTCGTACTTCAATTGCAGGCTCACCGGGTCGCCGCACTTGTTGCAGAAGTCGGGCGTGTTCTTGTTGTACGTGCCGCACTTCTGGCAGAGCACGTCGCCGGGCAGGAAGGGATCGGTGATGACCATGGCCCCGCAATGCACGCAGGCCGTGCGCAGGTGGTGCAGTCCCTTCAGGTGGCCGCACTTGCACTCCCAGTTGCCGATCGAGAAGTCGACAAAGTCCAACTGCGAGATGCCGCGGAAGTCCGTGATCGGGAAAACCGACACGAACACCGACTGCAAGCCGGAGTCGTCGCGCTCGTTAGGCAGCTTGTCCATCTGCAGGAACCGCTCGTAGGAGCGGCGCTGCACTTCGATCAGGTTGGGAATCTGGGTTGCGGTGGGAATCTTTGAAAAATCGAGCCGGCTGCGAATCGCGCGCTTCTCGTTGGGCAATGCATTCATTCCTTGGCCCACTCCGTGTGATCGGCCACATCCGCGAACATGGCGAAGGCTGGTGGAGACTTGAAGCCAAACATGAAACTGGAAACAATCTGCAACGCGAACACAAATCCTATATTTGGCGGGCGCGCCAGCGAGAGGATTCCGCTGCCGCTCCCGCCCAGCACCAGCGACAAAATAAACAGGAACTTCTTGCCAACCTGCTTCGCCAGATGCCGATGTAATCAGGACGGCAGCTATATCCGCCACACCCATTCGCGGCTAGAAACAATCCCAGGAGATCCTGACGCTTTAAGAAGTACTTGAAATAGTAGGTCGAAGCCGATCCTTCTATAGCAAAGGCTGAAACGGTAAGGATTTGCGTTCCGACGAGGATAAACCAGGGCCAACTGCAGAGCAGCCTGTCCAGTCCCCATTTACTCTTCGCGTTCCCGAGTGCTTGCGTGGACGGGATCACCCGTTCATGGGTGCTGACGAAGCAAACAACAAGAAGACGATGGCAAGCACGCCATACAGCACCATGGTAAACTGCCAACCGCGTGCATCGCTTCCCCGGCCAAAGAAATTGACGAAGCGAAGCGTGAAGTACTGTACAAACAATCCGGTCGTGACACGCCACAAAAACGATGGAGGAGATTGAAGTGCGCTCCAGAGAATTTGGCGTCATTACGCCCATCAGTGCTGTGTAGGGAGTGTTCACAGCG
>CAWKFD010000038.1:0-57819 GCA_963848805.1 uncultured Acidobacteriaceae bacterium
CACTACCGGGATTCCAAATTCCGGCGGGCGCGTGGTAATGTTCAGAATTATGGCATCGCGGGCGGCGGCTGTTGTGTTGTTTTGTCTGTCGATGGCCGTGTGGGCCGCGACACCGTTCGGCACCGATCTGAGCGGTCGTCCTATAGAGCAGATTGCGCCCGCCGGATCGCGAGCGGTTGTGCTTTTTTTCGCCGCTTCCGATTGTCCCATCTCGAACCGATATATTCCGGAGATCGAACGGCTGGATCGCGAGTTCGCGCCTCAGGGCGTGCGCTTCTGGTGGGTGTATCCGAATCCAGGGGACACGGCGGCGGTGGTCAGCCGGCACAACGAGCAATTCGAAATCCACGGCAACGTCGCGTTGGATACAGCGCAGCGCCTGACGCAAATGGCGCACGCGACCATCACGCCTGAAGTTGCTGTCTTTGTTCCCTCCGGGGCAGGATTGCGCGAAGTCTACCGGGGACGCATCGACGACCGGTATATCGCGCTGGGCCAGGAACGCCCAAGGCCAACGCGGTTCGATCTCGAGGAAGCTATCCGCGCGGTGCTTTTGAGCCGTCCCGTTCCGGAGCCGGGTGGTCCAACAGTTGGCTGCTCCATTGTGCCCGTCAATGAGCGTTGAGATCAAGGTGGTTCGGTAAATGGTGTGTTCACCCGTTGTGGCTTCCCACCCTTGCGACAGAAAAAAGCCGCAAGGATGGGGCACTCAGCAATGCGCGATGCGATTGGGCCGATGAGATTCCGTCACCTTATCTCGCTGGCGCTTGTATGCGTCGCAATGCTGCTGGGCCTGGGGTTGCCGCGGCTTGATCGCGAGGCTAATGCCGCAGAGGCCGCTGCGACTCCGGCGGCTCCCGCGCCGGATGTGACATGGAGCGGCCAGATTGCCCCGATCGTTTACCGGAACTGCACCACCTGCCATCATCCGGGCGGTGCAGGACCCTTCAGCCTGCTCACCTACCAGGATGCGCGGCGACGCGGACCGCAGATGGTCCAGGTCACACAGTCGCACTTTATGCCGCCGTGGCTGCCGGCGCCGGGATACGGCGATTTTGCCGATGCGCGGCGGATTAGCGATGAGCAGGTAGTGCTGATTCGAAAGTGGGTGGAGGCGGGCATGCCCGAAGGCAATCCCGCCGAGGCTCCGCCACAGCCGCATTACGACGCCACATGGCAGATGGGAAAGCCGGATCTGATCCTCACTATCGGGCGCCCATACACGCTGGGTGCATCGGGCACCGACGTCTTTCGCAACTTCATCCTGCCGTATCCATTGGCGCAAACCCACTTCATCCGCGCCATGGAGATCCTTCCAACCGTGCCCCAGGTGGTCCATCACGCCAACGTGCTGATCGACCGCACCGCCTCATTTCGCAGCCTGCATCCGGGGGATTGGGAAGATGGGATTCCCGGCATGGAGCTGGAGGTGGATGCAGGGAACAGCTTCGATCCCGACAGCCATTTTCTCTTCTGGAAACCGGATACGCCGGTATTGGCCGAACCTGAAGGGATGCCGTGGCGGCTCGATCCGGGCAACGATCTCATACTCAACATGCACCTGAAACCCAGCGGCAAACCGGAAACGATCGCTGCTCAAATCGGTTTGTATTTCACCGCGCAGCCGGCTACCGAGCATCCAATGCTGCTGCAGCTCGAAGATGACCGCGATCTCGATATTCCCGCCGGCGACCGCAACTTCGTAGTACAGGATGAACTCAAGCTGCCCATCGACGTCGACGTTCTGGGAATCTACCCGCATGCGCACTATCTGGGCAGGGAGCTCGAAGGCTGGGCCATCCTGCCGAACGCCGAGAAGAAGTGGCTGATCCGGATTCCCAACTGGGACATCGATCGCCAGTCGATCTATCGTTACCGCGAGCCCGTTTTTCTTCCCCGCGGATCGGTTCTGCACATGCGCTATGTCTACGACAACTCGGAGGAGAACGTACATAATCCGAACCATCCGCCCATTCGAGTGCGGGCCGGCAACCGCACGGTGGACGAAATGGCGCACCTCTGGGTTCAGGTTCTGCCGGTCAACGTTCCCAAGAACGGCCCCGATCCGCGTCTCCTGCTGGAGCAGGCATGGATGAAGCAGCGCCTGAGCAAAGATCCGGGGGACTTTATCGCGCAGTACAACCTCGCATCGGCGCTGGCGGGGCTGGGCCGCTACGCTGAAGCCGCGTCAGCATATCGCAGGCTTCTCGTCGCCCACCCCGGCGACGTGCGTACTCTCAACAGTCTCGGTGCGGCTCTGGAGAATGCGGACAATTTCGAAGGAGCTGCCGAAGCGTATACGCAGGCGATCGGGCTCAGCCCCAACAGTTGCGATGCGCGGTTTAACCTGGCGGGACTTGAACTGAAGCGCGCTCTGTTTTCTCAAGCCGAAGAGCAATTCCGTACAATGCTCGGCCAATGCCCCGAGGATGCGGGCACGCACAGCGGACTTGGCGTTGCGCTGGCCGGTGAAGGGGATTCCGCTGGTGCCGAGGCGGAATTCCAACGCGCACTCGAACTCGATCCCAAGAATTTCAGCGCGCTATATCATCTGGGGGAAATGGCCATTGAATCGGGCCAGATGGAGCGCGCCATCGGCCTGCTTCAAACCGCCGCAAGCGTGCGCCCCGACGATCTCGATACGCGCGAGCGGCTGGCAATGGCAATGGCGCAGGCGGGGCGACCCGCCGATGCGCTCACTGAACTTCGCGAGGCGGTGCGGCTGGCGCCAGACAACGCAGACCTGCACGCACTTCTCTCGCAGGTTCTGGCTGGGAGCGGCGAATTAGAGCAGGCCATCGCGGAACAAAACCTGGCGCTGCGATTGCAGCCCAAAGACGCCGACGGCTGGAATAACCTGGGCGTACTCGAGGCGCGAACCGGCAAGACCGCCGCGGCGCGAGCCGATTTCGAGCGTGCACTGCAGCTTGCGCCCGATCATGCCCAGGCGCGAGCCAATCTAGCCCGGCTTCCGCGGCAATGATCTTGGAATGTGCTAGTATTTGATCCGGCTTAAAGGCCGCCGTCGAATCCCGCCACTAAGTCGACCGGCCTTCGTCTCGTTCAGGAGCGTCAACATGAGAAGAATCGCTTCACTTACCGTGTTGCTGCCGGTGCTTGTGTCCGTTGCATTTCTCGCCGCGCGCGCTCAGCAGGCCGCGCCGGAGCAAACCCCTCAAGCCGAAGCTAGTCAGGCCTGGTGGAACAACGCGGTCATCTACGAAATCTATCCGCGCAGTTTTCAAGACTCCAACAGCGACGGCATTGGCGACCTGAACGGCATCACGTCGCGACTCGATTACCTTGAGAAGCTCGGCGTCGACGCCATCTGGCTCACCCCCATCTATCCTTCGCCACAGGTCGACTTCGGTTACGATATATCCGACTACGAAGGCATCGACCCGCAGTATGGAACCATGGCCGACTTCGACCACCTCATCGCAGAGGCTCGGAAACGCAACATCGGCATCATTATGGACCTGGTGCTGAACCACACCTCCGATCAGCATCCGTGGTTTAAGGAATCTGCAAGCTCGCGCACCAATCCCAAAGCCGACTGGTACATGTGGCGCGACCCGAAGATGGTGAACGGCCATCGCGAACCGCCCAACAACTGGATATCGGATTTCGGCGGATCAGCGTGGCAGTGGGATCCAGCGCGCCAGCAGTATTATTACCACGAGTTCTATGTGCAGCAGCCGGACCTTAACTGGGACAACCCTGAGGTTCGGAAAGCCATGTATGACGTCGTGCGTTTCTGGATTGGCCGCGGCGTCGCGGGCTTCCGCCTCGACGCCATCACCTCGCTCTTCGAGGACCCGCAGGACCGCGACGAGCCTTACGTGCTCGGTCCAGACGGTCAGCCGCGTATTGACGCCTATGGTGACAAAGAGGTGCAGAACATTTACACCGACAACCTGCCCGAGCTCCACGACGTTCTGCGCCAGTTGCGCCAGGCGACCGATGAAGCGAGCGGGCGCAAAGTGGTGCTGATCGGGGAAACTTACCTGAAATCCATTGCAGACCTGCGCAAAATGTACGGCCGAGACAACGATGAGCTGCAGCTACCCATGGATATGCAAGTGGGCTTCATCAACAAATTCGATGTGCCGCTCTTTCGCGAGCGTATCAACGATGCCGAAACCAAGATCGACGGAGACGAACCGCTCTTCGTCTTCGACAACCACGACAATGCTCGTTGGGACCGCTATCAAACCGGCGTCAATGGAATTCCAGATTTCGGTTACGGCCCACATCACGACGACATCGGTCGAGTGATCGCCACGATGCTGTTCGCCTCGCGCGATACCGCCATGATGTACTACGGCGACGAAATCGGCATGGTGACCACCCCGCCGACGCGCAAAGAGGACGTGAGAGATCCCATTGGCATCACCGGCTGGCCGAAGGAGAAGGGCCGCGACGGCGAGCGCACACCCATGCAGTGGGATGCCGGACCCGACGCGGGTTCTTCAACGTCCGGCGTCAAAACGTGGCTGCCCATTCCACCCAGCTACAAGACCGTGAACGTGGAGGCGGAGGAACGCGAGCCGGATTCGCTGCTCCACTGGTACCAGCAGATCATTGCGCTCAAAAAGCATGACGCCGCCCTGCACGGCGGCGAGGAGATCATGCTCGACACCTCTGACGGCCATGTCCTTTCCTGGCTGCGCAAGGCTCCGGATGGAGAAGCTGTCGTGGTTGCATGCAACCTTACTGCCCAGCCGCAAACCGTCAGCTTCAATCTGAGAGCGCAAGGCATTCAAGGTTCCCACCTCAAGACGCTGATGAAAACCCCCGCTGCACCCGATCCGCCGTCGCTCGATTTGGTTCAACTCGGTCCCTACGGCGTCTATATTGGTCAAGTCATCCAGAATGTTCAGTGATCGGTTGTGCCGCGCCAAGGTCCATCACGGAGGTGCCCGGTTTGAAATCATCGACGGCGAGCCGGTGGGAAACACCATCATCGCGGCTTATTCATTTCCCAACCGCGCCGAAGGCCTCTCGGCTATCTCCTTAAACTTCAGATATACGGCATTTGTCCATCCAAAGCCGATAACATTCTGTGTGTAACCAGTGCTTACCGACACCTGCGCATTGCCCGCGACCACGTTGTATTTTTCGCGGATGGTGCCGTCGGCGGCAAAGCCAGCGTCGACTGTCGCGTCGAAGTGTTTCGCGATACGAGCTGCGTCGGCGTGGAAGCCCATGGCGTCGAGTCCGGCGACGGCGATCCAGTTTGTCGGCGCCCAGCCGTAAGGCTCATCCCATTGCAGGCCGGTATTGGTATTGCTCATCGATAATCCGCCGGGCCGCTCGAACAAGTTGAGCTTGGTCTCAATGGCATTCGCCTGCTCGCGTGTCGCCACGCCCGCCCATAGCGGATAGAGCGAAGTAATGTATGCGTAACTCGAAGGCTTGGCGCGCACAAAGTCGTAATCCGCGAAGACGCCCTCCCTGGGCTGCCACAGATATCGCTCGATGGCGGCGGCGCGTGCATTGGCGCGCCGCTCCCATTGCAAGGCGTCTTGCGGCTTGCCCAACAGGTGCGCCAAATGCGCCAGGTCGCGCTCATAACGATAGAGCAAACTGTTCAGGCACTCGGGCGCATAGTGATGCGTGGCGCCGGAGAATGGCCCGAAGCGGTCGCTGGGGTCGAAGCCCGACTCGCGCATGGCGCGGTCCCCCTCGTAGAAATCGCGGGTCAAGCGGTAGCCGCCATACCACGCGCGCAGGCAGACCATGCTGGCGCCGACGTCGCAACTGCTTTGCTTCAACCGCGCCGCCTCCGCGGCATCGGGATGCTGCGAGCCTTTCACGAGAAATGCGGCGCCAACTGCGCTCGGATGCTCTACGAGTGCGCGAATCACATCGGAGTAGTAGGTGCTGTCGTCGGCCATCTCCGGCACCGGGCCCGAACCGTAGTCGAAATAGCGCGCCAGGCCAGTATGGCCGGCCAAATGCTCGGGCCGCGTCCACGTCGAGTGGTCCTTTTCCGCAACCGTGTAGGCATGTTCAAGCCAATCTCTCGCCTGTGCGCGGCCTTCCGGCGTGGCAGGAAAGCTGGCGGGGTCCTCATAAACAGCGCGGATCATCGAGGTGAGAAAGGGCGGCTGCGAGCGCGTCAGATAATACGTGCGATTGGCGTTGAGCACCGATCCGTAATGCTCCACTTCAAAAAGAAAGTTGTCGACGATGCCTTTGGCCAGCGCTTCCCTGTGATCGGCCTCGAGTCCAAGAAGAATGAAGTAACTATCCCAGCCGTACATCTCGTTGAAGCGGCCGCCGGGAACGACATAGGGATTGGGCAGATAAAGCAGACCTGGCGCGGGGATCTCCTCCGGCCGCACGTCTCCCAGTTTCTCGATGCGCCGGGGCAGCCTGACGATTTTAATTTGGCACTTTTGCTCGAGTGCTTCGACATCGGGGGGCATGGCAATCTCAGCCGGTAGATAGAGAACCGGAGTGTCGGTAACCTTGATGTCGCCCAGCGACCGGCAATCCGCCGGGGAGCGCGTTAAGTTGACCCACGCAGCGTGAATGTAAGCGAGCGTGGCCTGCGGATCGGACGCGGATGGGCCGGGAGCCTGCGTGCCGGACGCTGCAAGCACGGCCAGGAGCAACAAGTGAAACAGCTTCATACAAACTCCTGTTCGCCGCCACGTCACGGAGCTTCAACCATGGCGTTGGCCATTTGGCACGCCCACCTGCTACGCTATTTCCAAGAAATCGAGCAACGCTCCATTTGGACACCGGCGACGTAGCAGCAGCGGAGATGGTTGGGAGTAGAATTAACCACCCCGCAAGATAATACGGGAATCCGGCTTAATTCCCAAACAGCCTGAGCAGCGTCTTTTATCTATCATGGAGAGCCTTTGAAGACGCCCGTTTCCGCCGAAGGACGACCCAACACTCAAATCGTATCCCGGCGCTGGCTGGTTGCCGTTGCTGTGATGGCCTGCGCCATCATGGAGGTACTGGATACCACGGTCGTGAATGTAAGCCTGCCGCATATGGCAGGAAGCCTCTCTTCGTCAGTGGATGAGGCGACCTGGGTGCTGACCTCCTACATCGTAGCCAACGCGATTATCCTGCCCATCACCGGCTGGCTATCGAATTACTTCGGGCGTAAGCGGCTGCTATTGACGGTTGTGATTGGATTCACGCTCTCCAGCGCCCTGTGCGGCATGGCGACCAGTCTGCCCTTCCTGATCTTCTTCCGGGTGTTGCAGGGACTCACCGGCGGCGGATTGCAACCCATCTCCCAGTCGGTGCTGCTGGAGGAGTTTCCCGGCCACGAACGCGGCAAGGCTATGTCATTTTGGGGGATGGGCATCGTCACGGCTCCCGTGCTGGGACCTACCCTTGGCGGCTGGATTACCGATAGCTTTTCCTGGCGCTGGGTCTTTTATATCAACCTGCCGATTGGCATTCTCAGCCTTATTATGATCTCCATCTTCGTCTCCGATCCGCACTACATCCGGCGCGGGACGATGCGCTTCGATGCCTGGGGGATGGGAATGCTGGCCATGGGGATGGGGGCGCTGCAAATCATGCTGGACAAGGGCCAGGAAGACGACTGGTTCGGCTCCGGCTTTATCCGCGTCCTGGCTCTGACGGCGGGCGTCATGCTGACTGCGTTCGTGATCCGCGAGTTGAGAACCCAGAATCCACTTGTCAAACTCACGCTTCTCGGAAACCGCAACTTCGCCGCGGGCATCGTGGTAGTGGTCGTCCTCAGTTTTGTGATGTATGGCAGTTTGGTTACGCTGCCCCTGTTCATGCAAGAGCTGCTGGGGTGGAGTGCCAAGGCGGCCGGCCTGTGGAACTCTCCGCGCGGTGTGGCGACGGCGCTTTGTATGCCCCTGGTGGGTTATCTGCTGGATAGGCGCCTGGATGCGCGCTGGATGGTCTTTGCGGGATGCGTGATAGGAAGCATGGCCTTCTTCGGCTATTCGCACATGGACCTGAACTCCGGCACGTGGGACATCTTAGTACACCAGGTGAATCAAGGCATTGGCCAGACACTCCTCTTCGTGCCATTGACAATCCTGGTGATGGATCCCATCCGCAAGGAAGAGATGGCTTACGCGACCAGCCTGTACAGCGTCATGCGCAATATCGGCTCCAGCATGGGCGTCTCTTTTGTTACCACCGTCATGGCGCGCCGCGCGCAGTTTCATCAGAGCCGCCTCACCGGCAACATGGCGCTCTCAAACCTGCAACTGCAGCAGATGCAGCACCAAGCCGCGGCCGTTCTCAGCCAGCGTAGCGCCGGTATGGCTGGCTCCGCGCATCAGTCTCTGGGTTTCGTTTACGATATGCTGCAACAGCAGGCTGTGCTGATGAGCTATGACGACGTCTTTTATTTGCTGGCATGGCTTTTTCTGCTGGTCTCGCCGCTCGTGCTGATTATGCATAAGCAGAAGCTTCATGCCCATCCCGAAGCTGCGGCCAAGCCGGCGGGGAAGACAGCAGCGGAATGGGCTGTTTGAGAGTTATCGGCTTCGCGGCGCTGCGCGCCGAGAGTTCTTCACAATGGATGGGTCATGTCTTGAGGCCGCACCCACGCATCGAATTCTTCGGCGGTGAGGAAGCCGAGCTTGAGAGCGGCCTCCCGCAGGCTGATGTCCTCCCGATATGCGGTGAGTGATATCTGCGCGGCCTTCTCGTATCCGATATGCGGATTGAGCGCGGTAACCAGCATCAGCGAGTTATCGAGATGGTCTTTGATTTGCTTTTCGTTAGGCTCGATTCCACTCGCGCAGTGCTCACGAAAGGAACGGCACGCATCCGCAAGGAGTTCGATCGAGACCAGGACGTTGTCGAGAATAACGGGCTTGTAGACATTGAGCTGGAAATTTCCCTGCGAACCTGCGAACGCCACAGCATGGTCATTGCCGAACACCTGCACCGCTACCATCGTCAGCGCCTCGCACTGCGTGGGGTTCATCTTTCCGGGCATGATGGAGGAGCCAGGTTCGTTTGCCGGGATTTTGAGCTCCCCTAAACCGGCCCGTGGACCGCTTGCATACCAGCGAATGTCGTTGGCAATCTTCATGAGGGCGCCTGCAAGCGTGCGGAGCGCTCCGCTCACACTCACCATGCCATCATGCGCCGAGAGCGCTGCGAACTTGTTGGGGGCCGAAACGAACGGCTTGCCGGTTTCCTCCGCGATTCGCCGGGCGGCCACCTCTCCAAAACGTTGATCAGCGTTGAGTCCCGTGCCCACCGCCGTGCCTCCGATTGCCAGCGCATACACCCCCGGAAGCGATCGTCGAATGCCGTCGAGCGTCTCGTCGAGCTGCGCAACCCAACCCGATATCACCTGACCAAGCGTCAACGGCGTCGCGTCCTGGAGATGCGTTCGCCCGATCATGACAACGTCGCGAAAAGTGTGCGCTTTCGCGGCGAACACATCGCGCAGTTCACTCACAGAAGGAATCAGGAGGTTCTCGACACTCTCGACCGTCGCGATGTGCATCGCAGTTGGAAACGTATCGTTCGCCGATTGACTGTGATTGACATCGTCGTTGGGATGAACCGGCTTCTTCGATCCAACCGCACCCCCGGCAAGTTGTATTGCGCGGTTGGCGATCACCTCGTTCGCGTTCATGTTAGTTTGCGTGCCGGAACCGGTTTGAAATACGACCAGCGGGAACTCATCGTCCCATCGGCCGTCGATAACTTCCTGCGCGGCAATTACGATCAGGTCGACTTTTTCTTTGGGAAGCTGGCCCAGTTCGCCGTTGGCCAGTGCCGCGCACTTTTTCAAAATACCGAGAGCGCGGATCACCGGGCGGCCCCACCGGAAACGCTCAACACCGATGCGAAAGTTGGTGCGGGACCGTTCGGTTTGCGCGCCCCACAAATGACCGGCCGGAACCTGAACCTCTCCTAAAGCGTCCTCCTCGATACGGAACGAATTGGCCGTCTCACTGGTTGCCATCTGAAAACCTCCGAGCGTTTCTCCCGACCGCATGGCATCGGATGGTAAGTCACTGCGGGTCCCGGTTGCGGTGGTACATATTCTATGAAATTAGCCGGCCTTTTCGTTTGATGGCGCAATCTTCACAAATAGTTTGCCAGGTGCTGCAACGCATTCGATTGTGTTGCGCTCAAAACCAAAGGCGGAGAGAAATTTGCTGTACGCGTGGCTTTGTCAGGGTTGCGCCATACACACCGAATTCTCCACTCGTTGTCATGTTTTCAAATGAAGTGAGCGGATTAACGTCGAAGCGTACTGAGTTTGAAACATTAAAGACGTCCCATGCAAACTTGAGGCCGCTGTTTTCGCGCAACTTCCAGCTCTTCGACAAGCTGGCGTCAGTGCCGAAGTAGCCGTCGCCGCGGAAATTGTTACGTTGCCCGGCTTCGCCAGGGTAAGGATTGCGCATATTCAATAATGCTTCTTGAGGGTCTGCAAAGGCTTGCGGCGCTCCATTGCTGTCGATATGAGTATGGGTTTTGATCTGCCCAGTCTGGATCATGTTGCTTTTCTCATCCCAATTGGTTCCCCAACCCTCTCCGCAGATCACACTGAACGGCAGTCCGCTGGTCCAGCGTGCGACTCCGGAGAATTGCCAGTTACCGATCGCGTCATCGAGCCACCGGTCCGCGCCCCCAAACAACGCCTTTCCTCTTCCAAACGGCAACTCCGCCACCCAATCCCCGGTGATCAGGTGCCTGACATCGAAGTCGGAATCTGCATAATTCAAGCGTGGCTTCCATGCGTTGAGTATGGCCCCGAAACTGCTGCCTGCGCTGGTGCCCGTGCTTGAGGAAAACATGGTGCGTTCGGCATCGGAACCCATATCGAGCGACTTGGAAAGGGTATAGCTCAACTCCGTCTGCACGCCGTGGCTCGCCTTGCGCAGCAGCTTGAATTGGACCGCGTTATAGTTACTGCTTCCGATTGAAGACCACGCAAACATGCTGGCATATTGGCGCGGCCAGAAGCGGTTGGTCTGGCCCCCGCAGCCTGGATCGCAGAGAATATCCAGCATGTAGAGCGATCCGGTTTCGTTGCCGGGAAGCCAGATGTTGTAGATATTTTGGGTAGCGGAAAAACCGTTTCCGGCCGCATCGGGAAACATATCCTCAAAATAAGGAATTTTGGCTACATTCGCCGCCGTGGCGCCCGAGTACTGCTGCTTGGAAAGCTCAGTGGCAGCCGAGAAATAGTCCTGGCCCGATTGCGGATCCACGAGATCCAGCGGTTGCGCCAGGTCGATCTGCTGCAACTCGTGGCGGCCGAACCTGCCGATATATGCGATCTCCATGAAGAATGCGCCGGGGAGTTCGCGCTGGACGGAAAAATCCAACGCGTGCGCGTATGGCGTTGTCATGTGGTCGTCCAAGCCGTGGGCGATTTCAAAACCCGTCCAGAGCGGATTGTTCGGCGCCAGTGCCGGATAAATGATCGAACTCGCCGGCGTGCCTGTGATATCAGGCAGGTCGTGAGTCCCGGTAAAACGCGGAGAGGTATCCGGTGTAAGTAGATTAGTCGGATTGGTAATGCTTTCACTTAATCCAAACGAACCATACTGGTCGAAAAGATTTACGATGCCTTCGCCGTAGTGGTCGTAGTACATCCCGTAAGCGGCGCGAATCGAGCTCTTGTCTGCGCTGCCTAAAAGCTTGCGCCACAATCCGCCGGCTGCTGCGGGAGCAATCACGATCGAGATCCGGGGCGCAATGTTTGCTTTCTGCATCGGCCAGTACGCCTTTTGGCCGCGCGCCTGGCCGGAAGGTGCAAACGAGAGGTCCGGCTGCACGCTGTTACCCAGTGCCGCCTGCTGCTCTCGGGTCCTGAACCATTGATCGATGTTGACGGTAGGTTGCGCCTGCTGCCCGTGCACCTCAAAGGGCGTTTGCAGCAAGGAGTGGCGCAAGCCGAATGTCAATGTAAGGCGCGGACGTACGTGCCAGGAGTCCTGCGCATAGTACTCAAACTCGTTGCTCTTGAACTCTCTGTTCAGCATGGAGCCCTCGGGAAGAAGGCTTGCTGAGTTGCCGTCTGCCGCGATCCGGTAATTAGCCTGGGTGGTTACCAGGTCCAATAGTCCGGCAAGATTGGCCATTGCGAAGCTATAAGAATCCGCGAAACTGTTATCTACCGCTGGATATCCGAAGGATGCCGGATCGAAGCTCTGTCCGGTATTGGCGATGCCGGCATCGGCCAGAGCGTAGGCGTTCGTGTAGCCGTAGTTATAGGACAAAGCGTCGGAGTCGCGGTGATTGTAAATAAGCCGGTAATTCGCGCCGAATTGAATTGTATGTTCCTTGTGGATCAAGGTCAACTCGTCGACGATGTTATGCACGGGAACATCGACGATCGTCGTCCTAGTCTCGGCGTTGAGCGGACTGATGTTATAAAAATTAGCGTACTGTCCCTGACCGATGCCGCGGCTGGCGCTGCCCTGTCGAGTGAATCCATAGCGGAGATTGTTGATGAGATAAGGGGAGATATTCCATGTATCTCCCACAGCGAATCCTTTACTGTTATCCCAAACGATCGCACTGGCCGGCTCTCCAGGAAACAGCGGCGCGCTGGAACTCTTGTCGTTCTGCAAATTGGCTCTGGCGAAGAGCCAATTGCGATGCGTCGGCATGTAATCGAACCGCGCGATATAAGTGTTCAACGACGCTGGATCCGGCGCCGGCCAGGTGAAGGACGCAGTGTTCAGGCCATCGCCGGCGGAGAAACCATTCGGCGCCGGATATTGGTTCAATACGGCTAGCACGTTCGGGTCCACGCCCGGTCCCCACGGACACGTGCCATTTCCCAAACAGTTCGGGTCCATCGCCGCAATCTGCGCAGGGCTGAGCGCGAACGTAGAGCCGCCTGCAGCCAAGTACTGGATATTCCCGGAGCGCATCGAGACGGTGGGAACCGTGAGCGTCTCCTGTTGATTTTCCTGGGTTCGCTGCCCCTCGTAATTAACAAAGAAGAGCGCTTTGTCTTTCTGGATCGGACCGCCGAGCGAAGCGCCAAAGGTATTGCGAATCAGTTTTCCCGGCACATTGGGCAGCCCATTCGACACCTCCGCCTGCTTGTTAAACCAGTCGTTTGCCTCACCCAGCGAACTCCGGTTGTACTCATAAAGGCTGCCCTGAATCCGATTGGCGCCGCTCCTGGTGACCACGCTGACTTGCGATCCGGATGAACGCCCGCTGTCAGCCCCATAGCCGCCGGTGGTAACGCGAAACTCCTCGACGGAATCGAGCGTGGAGCGGAGCACTCCTGTAAAAGCGTAGCCGTTCACCTGGTCGTTGTTATCCACGCCATCCAACGTGATGTTTCCCTGGTCGGAGCGGCCACCTGCCGACGCCCCGCTGCGGCTGTCGTAACTCTGGTCGTTCCAGTCTCCGAGATAGAGGACCCCAGGTTGCAGGCTGAGCAAATCCGGAACGTTGCGTCCCTCCAGGGGGAGAGATTGAATGGTTGTGTCATCGACCGCATTCCCCAAGCTGGCGTTCACCAGATTCAATCCATTCGTCTCGCCACTCACTTCCACAACAGTCTTCAGCTCCTGCAAGGAGAGCGAGAAATTGACGGTCGCCGGTTGATCCACCAGCAATTCCGCCGTCTTTGATTGTGCCGCGAATCCCTTGGCTCGAACCGTAATGGCGTAAATGCCGGAGGGAATCTGGTAAAACCTGTATTGGCCCTGCGAGTCAGTAAGTCCCTGGTTTGTGAAGCCGGTTTCCTTGTTCTCCAAGTCCACCTGAGCGCCAGCGATCACGGCGCCAGACGAGTGAGTCACACCGCCCCGCAAGGAAGAAGAACTTTGCGCGATCGCGGCGATCGCCGAACAGATAAGCCAGGGAATCAATAATAACTGCCAATGCCAACGCATCCGGTTGTCCTTATTGCTCACGCAGTCAATGTGTAGTTACACAGACTGCGCCTGCTCGAGTGTCTTGCATGACGCGCGAAGGGGCAGGCCCGCCACGCGAAAAATTGCATCCAAATCCAGAGCGCTGCCAAACGCATCCGCCAGCAGGTCCAACTGCTGGCGGCGCCGCTCACTCCACGCGACCAACTCCCGCGGAGCGCTCATGTGAAGCGCGGCGCGCGAGGAACGCAGAAATTCGTGCCGGAAGGAGTCATGGTCGAAGAGTCCGTGCAGATAGGTGCCGAAGACGCGCCCATCGGCCGAGACGCATCCATCGGGTACGGTATGCGCGTCATCGCCGTGCCGCGTAATGAAGGCAAACGGCTCGGCTCCGTCGAGGTATTCCGTTGTACCCAGGTGAATTTCGTAGCCAGATAATTCGTGCGAATCGACCGGCTGGCCGAAGAGCGATCCGCGGGAGAGACATCCGCGCGCGGGAACGGTGACCTTGTCGCGCTCCATGATCGTACGCACGGGAAGCAAGCCGAGGGCCGCTTCGCTGCCCGCGCGCTCCAGTCCAAGCGAGTCGACAATCACCTGACCCAGCATCTGAAAGCCGCCGCAAATGCCTACGATCAGCCCTCCTTTACGCGCATGTTGGCTGAGCGCAGGCTCAAATCCGCGCTCGCGCAGCCAGTCGAGATCGTCCGCTGTCTGCTTGCTGCCGGGCAGGACGATTACGTCCGCAAGTGGGATGCTGCCGGGATCGCGAAGGTACTTGAGAGCCACAGAGGGTTCGGCGGAGAGAGGATCGAAGTCAGTGAAGTTAGAAATCGATGGAAAGGCAATTACCCCAATCTGCAATTCTCGCGCAAGCGCCGTCCGCTCCCTCCACGGTGCTTGATCGCGGCGGTCGAATCCCACGCTGTCTTCTTCGTCCAACGACAAATTGCCCAGAAACGGAATCACGCCCATGCAGGACTTGCCCAGGCGCTGCTCGATCATGCGAATTCCGGGCCAGAGCAACGTGACATCGCCGCGAAACTTGTTGATAACGAAGCCGGCAATGCGTCCGCGCTCGTCCTCGTCCAGCAGTTCGCAGGTTCCCAGCAAAGAAGCGAAGACGCCGCCGCGGTCGATGTCTCCCACCAGCAAACACTGCGCATCGGCCAGCTTCGCCATGCGCATGTTCACAATGTCGTTCTCCTTCAAATTGATTTCGGCCGGAGAACCTGCTCCCTCCAGCACGATGACGTCGTACTGCGCGGCCAATAAGCGATAACTCTCTGCGACGATCGGCAGCAGCGTGGCGACGGTCGTTTCCTGATAGTTGCGCGCATCGAGATTACGCCACACCTCGCCCTGCACCACAATCTGCGCAGCAGTGTCGCTGCCGGGCTTGATGAGAACCGGATTCATATGCACGGAGGGCGCAATTCCGGCGGCTTCGGCCTGCAGCGCCTGCGCGCGCCCTATCTCGTACCCCTCCGGCGTGGCCGCCGAATTCAGCGCCATGTTCTGCGCCTTGAATGGCGCTACGCGATACCCAGCCCGCGCAAAGATACGGCATAATGCGGCCGTGACCAGCGACTTGCCCACATGAGAGCTGGTACCGAGTACCATAATGGCCCTTGCCGTCATCGCGTCGCCTCCCGCGGCATGCAAAATGGTGCGCAGGCGGCAACAACCACTGCTCCATAAGGCGCGGTCCTTGCCCAGGCTTCTTTCTCGGAGAAGCCGAAGAACTTTGTCAGTGCATATTGAATGACACCACGGTGCGTGACGACGGCGATCGTGCGGACCTGCGATTCGCGAAGCAGAGGCTCGATTGCCGCGCCGATTCTGGCGGTGAAAATTGAGTATGCTTCGCCCTCAGGCGCGCTTCGCAGGGGAGATTCCTCGAGCCATCGGACAGACTCTTGCGGAAAACGAGCTTCAATCTCCTGCCAGCTAAGACCTTCCCAGGATCCGAAGTTCATCTCCCTCAGATTTTCGCGAAGTTCAACTTCGATGCCGATGCGCCTTGCCAGGACGGCAGCCGTTTGCGCGGCGCGCAACAGGTCGCTCGAATAGATGCGCTCGATTCCGAGGGCCGCAACTTCATCGGCGGCACAAGCGGCTTGAAGCTCTCCTGCCGCGTTCAATTCCGGGTCACTGTGTCCGCAGAATGTTCCGGCCATATCCGTCTCGCCATGGCGAATGAAGATTAGAGTGCTCATCCCTGCCACACCCCGCAGAGATAAACGGCCGGCAAAGTCAGTTGAATGGTGGCTCCGAAGCAGTCGCCCGTAACTCCTCCAATGCGCTTTTTGTAATAAAACCCGGTCAAGAGCGTCACCAGCAACGCGGCGGCCACCGGCTTCCACATCGATATCCGCAACAGATAACCCACGATAGCTAGCGCAAAAAGCGTGCCCACTATGAGGGATGGAGCTGAGATCTGCCGAGCCAGGCGGGCGCCCTGGCTTGCCTCTTGCCGCGCGCCTGGCAGTGCGATGCCGAGAGCAAGCACAGTCCAGCGGCTGAGCACCTCAGCGGAGACCGCATAGGGAACAAAGTTTCCGGGCGCGAGGTGCGCAAGCAGCAGCACGCGTGCGGCGACGGAAAAAACAATGGCCAGGGATCCATAAGCGCCTGTGCGGCTGTCCTTCATGATCTCGAGGACGCGTTGCCGATCCCTCCCGCCACCGAATGCATCGGCTGCGTCGGCCAAACCGTCTTCATGCAAGCCTCCGGTGAGCAGCGCCGAGAAGAGCACGATCGCCAGAGCGACGATCGTGACGGGAAGATGCGGCGACAGGATGCGGTAGATTCCCACAAATGCAGCGCCCAGCACAAGCCCCACGATGGGAAAGAATTTTGCCGAACGCGACAGGCCATCTGGCCGGTAGGCCAGCCGCGGCAGCGGCAGACGAGTAAGAAACTGAAATGCCGCCGCAATATCCTGGAATATTTGCCTCATTCGCTTTTCGTGCTCACTCCCGCGGACGAAAACGTAGCCATCTCAGAGAAGATGTGAACGGAGGACTCGATTACTGGCATGGCCAGCACGGCTCCGGTTCCTTCTCCGAGCCGCAGATTCAAATTAAGAATGGGTGTAAGTCCGATGTAACTCAGCAGGTGACGGTGCCCGGGCTCTTCCGAGCAGTGCCCGGCAAGAAGATAGCCACTTACCTGGGGCGCAATTGCGTATGCCACTGCGGCTGCCGCCGTTGAAATAAATCCGTCGCAGATCACGGCCATCCGCTGGGCTGCGGCCCCGAGGATGAATCCGGTCATCGCCGCAATCTCCAGGCCGCCGACGCACCGCAGCACTTCGAGCGGTTCCGGCGTTCCTTTCACGGCGCCAAAGTGCAGTTTCACCGACTCTTCTACAATCTGCAGCTTGCGGATCTTCCCAGCATCATCCAGTCCCGTGCCGCGGCCAATCAAGGCATTGCTCGGCTCGTTGGTCAGCACCGCCGTAATTGCGCTGGCGGCCGTCGTGTTTCCAATTCCCATTTCCCCAACGGCCACTAATTGCTCGCCCTTCTCTTTGGCGCTTTGCGCCTGGCGAAGGCCAACCCCAAGTGCTTCGGCAAGCTCGTCGTGCGTCATGGCCGCCTCGCGGCGCATGTTGCGGCTGCCGCGGCGAACCTTCGCCGCGCAGAATCCAGGAGCATCGCCGAACTCCGCATCGACACCCACGTCAACGACCGTGAGTGCTGCCTCGTGCAGCCGCGCGAGCACATTGATGGCCGCGCCTCCATTGAGAAAATTGTGTACCATCTGCGCCGTCACTTCGCGGGGATATGCGCTCACCCCTTCCTCGGTGACGCCGTGATCGGCCGCAAAGACGTAAGCGCCGCGCCGCAGAGACTGGGGAAGGTTTCCTGAAAAAATGGCGTATAACTGGGCTGCGATTGCCTCCAGGCGGCCCAGACTTCCCAGCGGCTTGGTCAGATCGTCGAGATGGATCTCGGCCGCGGCGATATATCGTGCGTCGCAAGGCGCGATGCCCGCAACCACGTGGGCAAGAAAAGAAGGATCAATCAAAGTCATATGGCTATCTCCATTCGGCTGCGGGTGCGCTTCACCAGCATGGGACGGTGGCGAGGCGGACAATTAAAGGCGCGCTCGAGAATTTCCGGCTGCAACACTTGCGCAGGCGGTCCCTGCAGCATCTCTCCATCCGGGTTGAGCAGCCACACGGAAGAAAATACGCCTTCGATCAGTGTCAAATCGTGCATTGCAGCAAGAATCGTAATGCCCTCACGGCGCAGCGAGCCGATCAGGTCGATCATCTCGAACTGGCGGCCGATATCGAGTTGCTGCATCGGCTCGTCCAGAAGCAGCAATTGCGGCTGCTGGGCCAGGCCCAGAGCGATCTTTACGCGTTGGCGCTCGCCGCCGCTCAGTTGGTTGAAGACGCGCGAACGCAGTGACCAGGTGTCGGTCAACTCCATGGCGCGCTCCACGGCCACGCGGTCGGCCGCGCCTAATCCGCCGAACAATCTCAGGAACGGGGTTCGCCCCTGCTCCACAAACTGCTCGACGGTGAAGGGAAACGGTATCTCGACGTTTTGGGGCACAAATGCGATCGATTTGGCAATCTCGCGCTGTTTCAGCGATACCAAAGTTTTGTCCTTCAGTCGCACTTCGCCAGAGTCCGGCGTAAGAGTGCCCGCCGCCAGCCGCAGCAGCGTCGTCTTGCCAACGCCGTTCGGGCCCACAAGAGCAATGCAATCGCTTGGGGAAATTTCAGCGTCGAAATCGTCGAAGAGGCTTCCATTCCCATATCCGAATCCGACGCGCGCAAACTCGAGTAACGGCGTCATAGCGTCACCTCCCGCCTGGCTTTGCGCAAAAGATAGAGAAAAAACGGTCCGCCAATAAAGGCGGTGAGCACACCCACGGGCAGCTCCGACGGAGCGACGACAGTACGCGCCGCGGTATCGGCCACCAGCAGAAAAAGCGCTCCCGCCAGCGCCATCGCGGGCAGCAGCCGCACATGGTCCGGCCCCAGAATCATGCGCATTATGTGGGGGATGATGAGTCCTGTAAAGCTGATAAGGCCACCCAAGGCCACGGCCGCGGCCGTCAGGATCGATCCGATCGCGATGACTGCGATGCGCGTCTGCTGTACAGAAACGCCGAGATGCGTGGCATACTCCTCTCCCAGCGCCAGGGTGTTGAGCCTTCGCGCCAGCGGCAGCGGAACCGGCAAGTCCTATCGCCAGCATGGCTGCCACAATCGCCAGTTGCGGCCAGGTGGGCTGCGTGACGGTTCCATGCAGCCACGATGAGAGAATATGCATCCCCGTACCGAAATCCTGATCGAGCGTCTCCAGAAAATACGATGTGTAGCTCAGCATGGTGCTGACCGCAAATCCCGCCAGGAGCAGGGCCACAACCGGCGTTTGGCCGTCAACGCTCGCCAGCCAATAGACCAGCAGAATCGAGCCCATGGCCCCCGCGAAGGCCAGCAGCGCGGTTGTTCCAAAGCCGGCAATCGAAATCGCAGGCAACAGAAACACTCCGATCGCGGCGCCCAGCAGCGCTCCGCCGGAAGAGCCGATGACGTAAGGGTCTGCCAGAGGATTGCGAAACAACCCTTGAAAAAGCAGGCCGGAGACGGAGAGTCCGCTGCCGATCAGAACGGCAGCGACGATCCGCGGAAGACGGATGGCAAACAGAATGACGCGCTGATCTTCCGACAGGGGCCTCAGGCCGATCGCGCTCTCCACCAGGGCCCGCAAGGGCACACGGACCGCGCCCATGCCCAAGGCAACGAGCATGGCGAGCGCGAGCGCGGCAAGCAGCATTGCCAGCAGCCAAAACTGCCGGCGATCGTGGTGTCGCGCATGCGCGTTCGCGGCCTGGTCTTTCCCGGCTTGGCCCGAAGCTACTTCCAAGGCCACGACTCCCCTCCCAAAGTGAACTTCATTCCCATGCGAAAGGTGAACGGCAATGACGGATAGCCGAAGGCCTCGCTGTAATGCTCACACAGCAGATTCTGGAAATTGCCTTCGACGGATACTATGTGCGTTGCCTGATAACTTGTGCTCAAATCCAGCTGCTGGTACGCCCCGTCCAGATTACGGTTGGGCAGAAGCATCGTCTGGCCGCCATTGGCGTCGTACTCCAGAAAGTCGCTGTCGTCGCGTTCGGAAACCAGCGTTCCGCTGAGTGCGGCATACAGCTTTCTATACCGGTAGCCGGTCTGAAAGTAACCCGTATGCGGCGCGACACGAAAGGGCCGCGCGCCGACCAGCGGCGAGAAAACGCCGATGGCGATGGAGGGAAACTCGGGATTGGAGCATGCGGGCGGTAGTGGCGTAATGTCGCACCCGATGTTGTCGCTCGAGAACGAATTCTGTATTTTGGCATCCGTGTATGTGTAGCCGCCGCGCGCAAACCAGTTTCGCGTGATCTGCGACTCGAACTCGGCTTCAACGCCTTGCGCATAGTAAGCCTTGGTATTGACGGTTGCCCCATAGTAAGTCGCGCTCGCCACGCTTACGATTGAAGCCGGCAGCCCCAACTCGGCCAGTCCCTGAGCGGGAACATACTCGATGCCGCCGGTAAATTCGTTATGGAATAGGGTAAGACTAAGGCGCGTGCGGCCGGCAGAGAGGAAATGGTCGATGCCGCCGTCGTAACTTCTGGAGTTCTCTGGCCCGATCGGACTTATATGGTATTGCGAAACGAGGTTAGTGTAGCCATTCTGCTCCAGCAAGGCATAGAGGGATTCGAGTTGATCGAAGACCGCCGGCTCTTTAATGCCCTTGCCGAAGGAGGCGCGCAACTTTGTACTGCCCGCGATCTGCCAGGCCAATGTAGCGCGCGGCGTGGCGGCAAAGCCAAACAGCCCATTCTTCTCCAGCCCGCCACTCAGCGAGTAGAAAATACGGTGACGAAGGTCGCCCTGTACTTCGAGCGTGTAATTGTAGTTGCGGCGCTCGATCGAATTTGCCTGGCCGTAAGAGTAGCCACGCTCATCCTCGAATTGGAATGCGCCAAGCCCACGCATATTCGGACGAAAGAGAAAATCAGATTGCGCGTAGGCGAAATCCTTGTCGGTGGAACCTGGATCGTAACTCGGATAAGTTCCAGGATAGTTATATTGCGCCTGCCCGCTAACGGTATAGCCGTTGGCGCCGGTGAGAGTTACCGGGGCGCCTAGATAGTCAGCTATCACGCAGTTGGGGTCGGCCTGCGGAGTGCAGCTCTCATACGTAGCGCTGTCCTCGTACTGAGGAGTTCCGACCGGAGCAAATTCGATGTAATCAGAGCGCAGCCGAGCGCCTCCGTAGCGAAGAAGGTTGTTCCACCTGGGGGTGGTCCTGTCTTGCCACGTCACGCCAAAATAGGCATCTTCATTGCTGGTCTTTGCTTCATCGGGAAGGCCGTAAAGCAGAATCGCGTCGGGCTGGCCCGAAGCATCCTGGTCATGATGAACGGTGGCGCGAAGAGAGGAATTCGGAGTGATCGCCCAGCCGAAGTTTCCAGCCAGCGTGCCGTCATGGACGCTATTGCCGGGAATGGAGTTACGCGTATCGAAGCGCGTGTAATCAGTGAAGTAATCGAACTTATTGAAGGTTCCACCAACCGAACCGCCCTGGCTATAACTACCGAAGTTTCCGCCGCTGGCCGCATAAGTGAAGAGAGGCTGCGCTGTCGCGCCGCGGGGAGTGCTGATGCTTACGACGCCGGCCATAGCATCGGGGCCGTACAGAGCGCTGTTGGGTCCGCGCAGAATCTCGATTTGCGAAACCGCCGCGTTGGCCACGTTGGCAAACTCCACATTGCCGCCAATGTCGTTGACCGGGATATCGTCAATGAGAACCTTGTTGGCGTCGGCTCCCCCTCCGCGAATGAATAGTGCGGTCGATCCTGCGGTCTGGCCGACGTGATTGGTCTGGAGGCCGGGCACATAACGCAGCCTCTCCTCCAACTCCTGCGTCCCTTGAAGATCGTTGGTGTCGAGCACCGTTACGGACGCGCCCAGCTGCGCTTGCGGCGTGGGAGCACCCGTCGCCGTAACCGTAATCTGTTCGGAATAGGTTGCGATCGGAAGAACGATATCGATGGCCGCTTCAGCGCCATTGCTGGATGGCGCGAGGGGCTTTTCCAGTGTGCTAAATCCCGGATCTGACACCCGCAGGCGCAAGCCGGAGCCGGAACCTCGCGGAAGAACGTATAGGCCCTTCGCATCGGTCGTCGTAGACGCGACCGGCACGCCGTTTTCGAGCAGTTCAACTTTGGCGTTGGCAATCGCCGCGCCTGAAGGATCGAATACCGTGCCGCGAAGGTCGGAAGGCGGTGCGGCGAGAGCAAGTGCGGTGAAGGCGAGGACGAAACTGAACGCCCATAGAAGTCTAAACGATGATCGAAACATGATTTTCCCCCTCGGAAGTTGCGCCTGGACCGGTCTCCTGACTCGCGCTTTATCGGCTGCGGGCTGCCTTCCCGGAGTCTGCTCCAGTGGCTTACAAGCCGCGCCTCATCGCTTACAGTTACGGGGTAGTGGCGGAATCGCACCGCGCTTCCCGATCATCCAGGTGTTGGTTACGGCTCGAGATGGAGCGTCCATCTCACGGATGAAGTTCTTCGGCTAGTTCCTCCAGTGCATCGAAAACAACCGGGCAAGGGAGTTCGATGCGATCGTCTATGTAAAAAATCCGTTTGTTTCGGATGGCCGGCAGGTTGGACCATCCGGGCCGGCTAAGAATCTGCTCCGTTGACATTGCGGAGTTCCTCACCAGCAGCAGCGCCTCCGGCGCACGAACCATCACTTCCTCCAAACTGATTTGTTGCCAGTCATGCGGCAGGTCGCTGGTCACCGAGCGTCCGCCGGCAATCTCGATCAGTCCGGTGAGGAAAGCATGTTTGCCGATGGTGATGACCGGATCGAAACCCTCAGGCATGAGGAGGCTTACCACCGGCTTGCCGCTTACCCGCTGCCGCACCGCCGCTTCACGCGCCCGCAGCCTGCTGATCAGTTCATTGGCGGATTCCTCCCGGTTGAGCGCCTGTCCGATGCTGGCGAGCGAGCGGTAGATATCGTCAAAGTTGTGGGGCGCCACCATGAAGACCGGAATGCCGAGCTTTTCCAGGCTCGCCATGGTATCCGGACTGTTCATGTCGGCGTCACCCAGCACCAGGTCCGGATGAAGGGCAACAATGGTTTCGATGGAAGGCGTGAGGGGCAAGCCAATGCTGCGGTTCGTTCTGGCCTCCGCCGGGTATTTCGTGTATTCCGGCACGCCGATCACATCCGTTCCGGCTCCCAGCGAATACACATCGTCCACTACGCTGGGCATCAGGCACACAACCCGATGAGGATGCTCCGGAACCTGAACGGTTCTTCCCAACTCGTCTCGAATCGCGCGCGCACCGCAGGCAGGAAGGGCTACAAAGAAAATCAGGATTGCGCTCCAAGGCTTCATACGGGCGCCTCCTCGACTTGGGTTTGGCGCGCGGCGTCAGCGAGCGAACCGGCCAGCGCCGGATTGGCGCGGAAGTGCAAATGCACATAGCTGGCCAGCAGATTAGCTCTCGAAAATCCCTCCAGCTTCTCGCTTCCGGAGAGCGAATATTTGAGCCGATACGCAGCGGGCGTCATGCGGCCGGCTCGCACGCGCGAGCAGTGAAAGCTGTGTCCGCGCACCTTCGTCCCCTTGCTGCCGAGCAGACAGTCCGCGATGAAAGTGACATCAACATAGCCGAATTCGACCAGCCGCGGCGTCATTTCGAACTGCAGCGGCAGCACCCCGGCCATGGCGTAGTTTCCGCCATCCAACAGCGCGAGCGACTGGCCCAGATAGATCATGCCGCCGCACTCCGCATACACCGGCTTGCCCTCCCCGGCGAAAGCGCGTACATCGGTGAGCATGTGAGTATTGCGGCTCAGGGCCTCTGCGTGCAATTCCGGATATCCGCCTCCGAGGTACAGGCCGTCAAGGTCTCGCGGAAGACTGGCATCGGAGAGCGGACTGAAGAAGACAATCTCGGCGCCATTGTCACGGAGCAGGTCGAAATTATCTTCGTAATAAAACGAGAACGCCTTGTCACGCGCAACGCCAATGCGCACGCGCCGCTGCTCGACCTGGACAGCAGGCGCGGATTCGCTCTGCGCGCCTGCGCCGATCCACTCAAATTCCAGCAGAGGCGTCAGATCCAGATGGTCTTGTCCAGCTTGAGCGAATGCGGCGAGCCTATCGTCGGCCGAAGTTGTCTCTTCGGTTGTAAACAGCCCCAAATGCCTTTCTGGAATTGCAATTG
The DNA here is from genome assembly GCA_963848805.1 of uncultured Acidobacteriaceae bacterium. Classification (GTDB taxonomy): domain Bacteria; phylum Acidobacteriota; class Terriglobia; order Terriglobales; family Acidobacteriaceae; genus Telmatobacter. Next base: position 24,108 of record CAWKFD010000038.1, read on the forward strand.
CAGGGCCCGTCGATATCCGGCCCAGCAGCGGCGTCGCGGTGACTGTACGAATAGCGGCTTCGAGCATTCTGAAGTGCTGATCGCTGTCAACATAGTTCAGCACAAATCCAGCAAAGCGCACCTCAGGATCGAAGCTCTCGAATCCCTTAACGACCGCAGCGATACTGCGCGCGCTCTTTCCGGCGTCCAACACCAGCACTACAGGAATCCCCAGATGCTTCGCGATCTCGGCCGAGCATCCATCTTCGGAATCGCCTGCCGCCCCGTCATACAGCCCCATCATGCCTTCGACAACCGCGGCGTCGGCGTCATGGCACGCAGTTGCGAAGCTCGTTCGGATCGCCGCGCCATCGAGCATCCAGGTGTCAAGATTGCGGGAGACTCGTCCGCAGATCGCACTATGGTGGCCGGCGTCCAGAAAATCCGGCCCGCACTTGAACGGTTGTACGGAGTACCCGCGTTGGCGCAACATCGCCATCAGCGTCAACGCAACGGTTGTCTTCCCAACGCCGCTCGCGGTCCCCGCCACCATGAAAGCGATCATGGACGCACTCCGATCGTTCCCTTGAGCGCCAACGGGAGTCCGGCTACCAACAGCACCACATTGTCCGCAATTGCCGCAACCCGCTGGTTCAATTCGCCCAGTGCATCGCGAAATCTGCGCCCCGATGGATAAGGCGGCACCACGCCACTGCCAACTTCGTTAGAAACCAGAACCAGCGAAGTCGGCGCTGCGCGCAGCGTATCGAGAAAGCTCTCAATACGCGGCTCCATACTGGTTGGATCAATCTCCGCGGCTTCCAGAAGGTTTGCAACAAATACCGTGAGGCAATCCACCAATAGCACGTCGAACGCCGCACCATTCCCGGCAATTGCACACGCCAGTTCCAGCGGTTCTTCGACGGTGTGCCAATGTCGCGGACGCTCGACCTGGTGGCGGCGAATCTTCTCGCGCATCTCCGCGTCACCGGCGCGAGCCGTCGCTACATACGCCACGCGCTCATTCTTAGCGGCGAACTCTTGCGCCCAGCGGCTCTTGCCGCTGCGAACGCCGCCGAGTACGAGGGTGACTATCCTGCGGTCTGTCTCCGCCATGTCTCTATCTCTGATCCCGGAGCGCAACTTCACCCCGGACAGCGGGAATCCATGGATTAGGCAGCCTTCTCGTAGCCGATGCTTGCGATCACCGGTAATGGAACGCTCTCCAGCTCTCCCATCGAAGCTGAATCAAGCCCAGATTGGCATCTGGCCGGTCTCCTGGCTTACGCTTCTTCGAATCTGAACGCCTTCCCGAGGCAACCCTCAGTGGCCGAGCATCTCTATGTTCAGTTCTCAGCGAATACAGTTACGGGGTAGTGGCGGAATCGCACCGCCTTCCCGGACATCAGATGGATTCTTTTATTACATTCCGCCGCTCGTGCAATGTCAAGGAGCAATTCGGGCGGAGAGCACATCAAAATTTGGCCTTAACGGCCGAGCGCAAGCCATTTCCGTCCGCACGGAGCTTCGGCAAACTCGAGTCTATCCACCTTTGTTCGCTAAGACGCGCTGGAGCGGAGCCCGCATGGCAACTCGACCCGGCTTCCCCTGCTTGCCCCTCTCCTCGAGCAGAATCACTTCTTCCACTCCAAGCATGGCAATTCCGACGATTCGCTCCGCCGCCGCGCGCGCTCTCATCGAATCGTGATTGCAGATCGCTTCATAAAGTTGGCGATGAGCCACGATATCGAGCACATCCGAGGCGTGTAGTCCCGTGGTGTAAGACAAAGCAATCCGCAGTGGACGGCTGATCGCCCGGCTCAACTGCTCGAGCAATGAATTGTGGCAGGCGGCGGCGACAGCCGAGTGAAATTCGAGACTGAGATCGACGGCTTCACCATAATTTGAAGCCTTAACCTGTGCCTCGCGCAACTTCAGGCAGCCCCCGATGGCCTCGATTTCGTCGGTAGTGGCGCGGACTGCAGCGAATCCGGATGCGGTTGGTTCGATAGCCAATCGAACTTCACAAAGGTCGCGCAGGAAATGCGTATCAGGTCCCAATTCGGCCCACCAGCCCAGAATATCGGGATCGAGTTGATTCCACGCCGTCCGGGGTTTAGCGCGAGTGCCCAGCTTCTGGCGCGCTTCGACCATGCCTTTGTCTGCGAGCACTTTAACGGCTTCACGCAAAATGGTTCGGCTCACTCCGAGCTGATGGCACAACTCTGCTTCGTTGGGAAACACCAGTGTGCGCGAATCGCGCTCGGCCTCGAGAATTTGCAGTGCGAGCACTCGCGTTACCCGGCTATGGAGATTCTCCGGTATCTCAATTTGGGGGAATGAGATCATATTATCAGTATAAGGTATGATGAATTCGACTTGCAATGGGTGAGTGGGGTAAGCGATCCCTGTTTGCTACGGGGTCAGGATTCATTCGCGATTAAAGGACCAAACCTGAGATCATTTATGGGGAGCGGAAATCGATGGATCCTAAACTCATCTCGTGCAGGGTGATGGTCGAAGAGTTGCGCCCATTTCTGCCGAAGCAGATTGCGATTGAGGCTCTGGAGATCAGCCTGCATGTCTCGCCGGAGAAACTACAGAAGCGATTACAGGAGGCGATCGATGCCTCTGACGGTCTTTATGATCCGATCTATTTAGGCTACGGCATGTGCTCGAAGGCGGTCCTGGGCCTGGTGGCCAAGAAAGCTCGCTTGATCGTTCCCAAGAGCGACGATTGTATCGAGATTTTCCTGGGCTCGCGGAAGGCGCGTCTCGATGAAGTGGCGAAGGAGCCAGGCACCTATTTTCTGACGTCGGGCTACATCGGAGACGGGAATTCCATGGTCTATGCGGAGTACGAGCGGGCGGTGGCGAGGTATGGAAAGGCAAGGGCGGAGAAGCTGCTGCGCTCAATGATGAGCCATTATAAGCGGCTAGTATATATCCGCATGCCCAATCAAGAATCGTTGGAGCCGGATCGCGAGTATGCGCGGGCGATGGCTGCTCGATTTAGCCTTCGCTACGAGGAGATTGACGGTACGCCGGAGTGGCTGCGGCGCATGATGGCGCAGCAATGGGATGAGGATTTCGTTGTGGTCCAACCCGGAGAGCGGATCGAGCTCAAACATTTCTATTCATCTTGATTCGCATTTGCTCGACACGCGCGGGGAAAGTGTTCAAAAAACCTTCCATCTTACAATCATCTTATGATAACATTAACGTCGGTCGATCTCGGCTGAATTCCAGCATGTTTAGCGAGCGAGGGGAGCTGGACTGTCTGGATGATTCTTCGGTATTTTTCTCCCTTTTCGGCAACCCCCGGCTGATGAGGAAACGTGGCACGGGGCCATCCAATCGAAGGTGACAGCCGGGAATTTGGTACTGGCTAAAATCGCGCCCGCAGCCCGAAGCGGATTCGCTTAGGCGAGGGCTGGCAGGGTAATCTGAATCATTGGAGGAGAGAATGAGTAAGCTCGCAGAAATCACGAAGGCGCTTGCCGATTTGGACGAAGAGCGGACCTTGCAACTGGTTGGGGAAGCCATTGACGAGCATGCTCCAGCCGGCGATATTTTGCAGGCCTGCCAGGAAGGTATGAACCAGGTGGGCGGGCGCTTCGAGTGCCAGGAATATTTTGTTTCGGACTTGATTATGTCGGGAGAGATTTTCAAGCAGGTGGGGGCGATTCTGGAGCCGCATCTGAAACTGGGAGCAACGGCGTATTCGGGCAAGGTCGTGGTGGGCACGGTGAAGGGCGACATTCACGATATAGGCAAGGACATCGTGGTGAACATGCTGAAATCGGCGGGCTTTGAAGTCATCGATTTGGGCGTGGACGTGCCGGCGGCGCGCTTTGTGGAAGCGTTGCAGGAAAGCGGCGCGACGGTGCTGGGCTTGTCGGGCCTGCTCACGTTGGCGTTCGACTCCATGAAAGAAACCATCAAGGCGGTTGCGGCGGCAGGCTTGAGGGATAAGGTGCGAATCATGGTTGGCGGCGGGCCGGTTGATGGCAACGTTTCGAAAGCGGTCGGCGCCGATGACTGGGGGGCGAGCGCGCAGCATGCGGTGCGATTGGCCAAGCAGTGGAGCAATGTCGCTGTAGCGTGATTCGCGCCCGGTGCCGGATTCGGATCTAAAAAAAGGTTCCAGGTTTCCGACCGCATGATTATGTACCAATGTTGGGTACCCCTGGTTTCGATTTTGAGACCAGGGATACTACGAACCCAAAGTACTTTTTTTACGCAGTCAGAGACCCAGCAATAACGCAAGCTGTCTGGCTCCTATCCAAGGCATGCTGGGAAGTTGAACGATATGGGAGAATTCGCTGTCACATTCCTTCCGGCAGGGAAGAGAGTGACTTGCACGGGCGGCGAAAGGCTGATAGAGATTGCCCGCCAGAATGGGGTGCGAATAGCATCCGATTGTGGCGGCGGAGGCCACTGCCATTCCTGTGTGGTTCGCATCGTGGGGGCGATGCCCGAGGAGGCTGACGCCTCCGATGGCTTGAGCGATGAAAAGGTTGCGGCGGGATGGCGCCTCGCCTGTCAGGTTCATCTTACCGGTCCTTGTACGATACAAGTGCCCGTTCACACAGGCGCCACCGTGGTCCCGCTCGGCCAGGATGATGGACCTTCAGTGGTGCCGATTGAAGTGCCGGTGCTGGTGCCCAGCCAGCGAGACGGATTCTGGTTGCATGGAGAACACCTGGTAGGTCCCGTTGCCGGCGGAAGAGCATTCGGCCTGGCTGTCGATCTCGGGACCACGAACATCGCAGCAGCTCTTGTCGATATGTCCTCGGGCCGGATTTTGGCCACTGGGGCGAGCGAGAATCCGCAGTCCATTTTCGGAGCCGATGTCATCAGCCGTTTGACACTGGCGGTACGCGATTCTGCTCGAGCTCGCGAAATGCAGCGCGTCGCAGTGCAGGCGATTGCGGAGCTGGCCGCCCAGCTTACCGGCGGAAGTTTAGAGTCGGTCGCTGAAGTAGCTGTTGTGGGCAACTCGGTCATGCAGCACTTGCTGCTGGGCCTGCCGCTCGACAGTCTGGCAAGCGCCCCCTATCGACCGTACATCCTTCACGATACCGAGGTCCTCGCAAGCGATTTGGGGTTGAAACTGGCGCCCGGCGCCTGGTTATATTGCGGCCCCAACATCGCCGGATTCGTGGGCGGCGATCACGTAGCGGCTTTGTTGGAGACAATGGTGGACCCGCCGCCGGGTCGATGGTTGCTGATGGATATTGGCACCAACACCGAAATCTCTGTGTTTGACAACGGAAAACTGTACAGCGCATCCTGCGCCTCGGGTCCGGCGTTCGAAGGAGGTATGCTGTCGTGCGGTATGCGGGCTTTACCGGGCGCAGTGACCAGCGTCCATATCGAGAATGGGAAATTAAGCTTGGAGACTGTTGGCCAAGCCGAACCGGCCGGCATCTGCGGCTCCGGTGTTGTATCGCTGTTGTCGGAACTGGTACGCTCGGGCGCAATCAATGCTCGAGGGCGCTTGTCTGCAGCTTTTCCAGGCGTGCGCGAGGATGGGCACAAGCGGGAATTTCTGCTTGCGAATCACAGTGAGAACGGCCTTTTGCCTGTGGTATTCACTCAAGAGGATATTCGCGCTGTCCAACTGGCCAAAGCGGCGATTCGCACGGGTTTGGAGTTGCTCATGGCGGAAGCTGGTGTCGGTGAGGGTGCGGTAGATCACCTCATTGTTGCCGGCGCTTTCGGCAAGTTCCTTGACCTGAATGCGGCGCTGGCAATCGGCCTTCTTCCGCCCGCTCTCGCTGGCCGAATCGTTCAGGTGGGCAACGCAGCCGGGGCGGGAGTTCGACGGTTGCTGGTCTGCGAGGGCGCACGCGAAAAGGCGCGCTCGTTGGCGCTCAAGGCGCAATACCTTGAGTTGGCGACGCATCCGGGATTTCATCATACGTTCGCTCGCAGGGGCGCATTCTGAACGGCATCAGGGCGTGAAGAGAGTTTAGCGAAGAAATTCGACAGCCTTAAATGCCCGCGGCCATCTCTGGAGGTTCAGAGGTGGCCGCGGTGTTTGGGAGGGGTGCTGTAGCTGGGGGTTAGGAGAGGCCGATGACCTGTCCGGTTTCGGGGTTGATGTCGATTTCGTAATAACCGGGGCGGGTGGAAAGTCCGGGCATGGTGCTCATTTTGCCCAGCAGCGGGAAGACGAAGCCTGCGCCGACGCTGGCGCGGACTTCGCGCACGGGAACGGTAAAGCCGTTGGGGGCGCCTTTGAGAGCCGCGTCATGGCTGAAGCTGTATTGCGTTTTGGCCATGCAAACGGGCAGCTTGTCGAAGCCCTGGCGGGTATACAACTCGATCTGTTTTTCCGCCTCCGGGGAGTATTCGACTCCGGCGCCGCGGTAGATCTCGCGCACGATGCACTCGATCTTTTCCTTGATCGAAGCTTCGCGGGGATAGAGGAAGTGGAACTGGCTGGGCTTAGCGCAAGCCTTGATGACGGCTTCGCCCAGGGGCACGGCGCCGGCGCCGCCTTCGGCCCAGTGGTCGGCCACCACGGCATCTTCGGCGCCGGCGGCGAGGGCGGCCTTGCGCACCAACTCGACTTCGGCGGGCGTATCGGTGCTGAAGCAGTTGACCGCTACCACCGCGGGGATGCCGAACTTGCGCACATTTTCGATGTGCCGCACCAGGTTGACGCAGCCCTTCTCGAGCAATTCAAGATTTTCTTCCGTGTAGGCCGGGGCGAGCTTCTGGCCGGCCACCACCTTGGGGCCGCCGCCGTGCATCTTGAGCGCGCGAATGGTGGCCACGATCACCGCGCAGTTGGGCTTGAGCTGGCTCTCGCGGCACTTGATATTGCAAAACTTCTCGAAGCCCATGTCGGCGCCGAAGCCGGCTTCGGTGACTACGTAGCCGTCTTTTCCCACCAGTCCCAGGGCAATCATGTCGGCCAAAACCGAGGAGTTGCCGTGGGCGATGTTGGCAAAGGGGCCGGCATGGACAAAGGCGGGAGTTCCTTCCAGCGTCTGCATCAGGTTGGGCATGATGGCGTCTTTCATGATCACCGTAAGCGCTCCGCCCACGCCCAGGTCGTCGGCCGTGATGGCCTCGCCCTTGCGGTTGGACCCGATCACCATGCGCCCCAGACGCTCGCGCATATCGCCCAGGCTGGTGGTCAGCGCCAGAACCGCCATGATTTCGCTGGCTACCGAGATATCGAAGCCGGTTTCACGCGTGTGTCCCTTCTCCTCCGGCCCTTGTCCAATCGTGATGCCGCGCAGCATCCGGTCGTTGGTGTCGATCACGCGCCGCCAGGTAATGGTTGCCGGATCGATATCCAGGCGCGCCCACCGGGAACGCTCCTCGGCAGTCAACTCGCTGGGATCTTTCTTGTCGATGCCCAGTTTGTGCAGACGGCGGAACATGATGGTGCTGAAGCGGCGCGAACCATCCTTTGCCGCCGGGCAGAGGCGGTCGAAGAGTTGTTCGTCGGTGGCCTCGGCCTCGAGCATGACGCGGGTGTCGATGGCCGCGGCCAGCAGATTGTTGGCTGCGGTGATGGCGTGAATGTCGCCGGTCAGATGCAGGTTGAACTCTTCCATGGGAATAATCTGGCTGTAGCCGCCGCCGGCCGCGCCGCCCTTGATTCCGAACGTCGGTCCCATGCTGGGCTGGCGGATGCAGGTAAATACCTTCTTATATAAATGTGCTCCTAACGCCTGGCTGAGGCCGACGGTGGTCGTGGTCTTGCCTTCGCCGAGGGGCGTGGGCGTGACCGCCGTGACCACCACGTACTTTCCCGTGGGCCTGCGGCGCAGCCGGTCGAGAATCGACAACCTGACCTTGGCCTTGGAATTGCCGAACAGCTCCAACTCGTGGCTGAGGATTCCGGCCGCCGTAGCCACCTCGCCAATGGGAATGGGCGTCGCCGCCTGGGCGATCGCTATATCGCTGGGCACGGCCGGCTTGGCCGCAGCGGGAGGTTGGGTTGCGGGGATTACGTTACTGGAAAGTTCGGCTACAGCCATGGTGGTTTTTCTCCGTTAAGACTAAACTTGTGATGTATATCATACTATAATAAACTTATTCCCCATGGCAAGTGAGAAAACGCGCGGAGGTATCCAAATGTCGGATGGGAATCGAGACCAACAAGTGACGGCAATCACAATGGTGATTTGTGATGTATATCATACTACATAAGCTTTTCCAATTTGCAAGGGAGAGGCGCGCGGAGGGATCCAATGTCGGATGGGGAATCGAAACCAGCAGGTGATGGTAATCACAATGGCGTGGGGGGATATGAGCAGTCGTTGCGCGACCCGGCAACGTTCAGCATCACCTGGGAGCTGGTGCCGGGACGGGGCGCGTTCGAAAAGTCCCAGCTGGAAGTTCTCTCGACGGCCGAGCGGGCGGCAAAATCGGGCCGGGTGCATGCGCTGACGATTACGGATAATCCGGGAGGAGCTCCGGCGCTTTCCGCCGAGATGCTGGGCGCCGAGATCATCCGCATGGGCGGCGAGCCGCTGGTCCATCTGACATGCAAGGACAAGAACCGCAACGAATTGGAAAGCCTTCTCTACGGGTTGGAGCGCGCCGGCGTACGCAATCTGCTGGTCATGACGGGCGATTTTCCGAAGACCGGCTTTATGGGAAGCCCCAAGCCGGTATTCGACCTCGACCCGGTAAACCTGACGGCGATGATCGCAACCCTGAACCGGGGCCTGGAAGTTCCCGCCCCCAAGGGAAGCAAAACCCTGAAGCCAACGCACTTTTTCTCCGGCGTGGCCGCCAGCCCGTTCAAAGGCCTTGAAGCGGAGCAGATGGGGCAGTATTTCAAGCTCAGGAAGAAGCTCGAGGCCGGGGCGCAGTTTGTGGTCTCACAACTGGGCTACGACATACGCAAATTCCACGAGTTGCTGCAGGTGGTGAAGCTGCTGGGGTTTGAACATGTTCCCGTGGTGGGCAACATCTACCTGCTGCCCTTCGGCGCGGCCAAGGTGATGCACAGCAACCAGCTGCCGGGCTGCGTGGTGACCGACAAGTTCCTCGCCACTCTCGAAAGCGAGGCGGGCGCGGCCGACAAGGGCAAGGGCATGCGCAAGGAGCGGGCCGCCAAGATGTACGCGATGATGAAAGGGATGGGCTTTGCCGGCGCGCATATCTCCGGCCATGGCATGACCTTCGACGACCTGGAATACGTGATCGGCCGGGGCGAAGAGCTGCTGGCGAACTGGCCCGAGCTGGTGCATGAGTTCGACTTTCCTCAGCCCAGGGGCTGGTACTACTTCGAGGCGGACAAGAAAACCGGACTGAACAGCGAGACGCCGGCGGCGCGCAGCGAGGCTCCCGCGGCGGGCTTCACTTATCAGCTATTCAGATGTTTTCACCACACCATGTTCGATCCGCACGGATTTCTATTCCGCCCCATGGTCTGGCTCTCGAAGGCCGTGGATAAATCCCCCGCCGAGGGCGCTTATATCAAGGCCGAGCAAATCATCAAGGGCCTCACCAACGATTGCCAGCACTGCGGCGACTGCGCCATGCTCGACACGGCCTACCTGTGCCCGCAGAGCCAGTGCCCCAAAGGCCAGCGCAACGGCCCCTGCGGGGGAAGTTTCGAAGGCTGGTGCGAAAAATATCCCAACGAGCGGCAGTGCATTTACGTGCGGGCTTACGACCGGCTGAAAAGCCACGGAGCCGAGCAGGAACTGAACGGCGAAATTACGCCGCCGGCTAACTACGATCTCAGCCAGAGCTCCTCGTGGATCAACTTCTATCTGGAGCGCGATCACTCGGCAAAGAAGCTGCGTCTGCTGAAAGACGAGACGGGCAAGGGGAAGAAACAGGCCCCTGCCGCTGAATAGCAAGTCAGCGAATTAGCGGATCGGCAGGCCGGCGCGGAGTTAGCGGCAACAGCCGATGCGAATAACCCGGCGGGAGCGCCGTGCGGCGGTGCTATGATTCGGCGCAAGGAAATTCTTCACAAATTCAGATGGCATGAGGGCAAAACCGGTGACGGCAAGAATTCTCGATGGCAACAGCATTAGCGCGCAGATCAAGGCGGAACTGAAAACGGAAGTGGCCGAACTCAGCCGGCAGGGAGTGCGTCCCGGACTGGCGGCGGTGCTGGTGGGAGAAAATCCGGCTTCGCAGGTCTACGTGCGCAGCAAGGTCCGCACCTGCGAGCAACTGGGTTTCTTCAGCGAGATGATTACGCCCCCGGCCAGCACCACCACGGAAGAGTTACTGGCCATCGTCGAGGAGCTCAACCGCCGCGACGACATCGACGGCATTCTGGTGCAACTGCCGCTTCCCGGCCAGATCGATTCCAAGCGCATCCTGACGGCCATCGATCCCGCCAAGGACGTCGACGGCTTCCATCCGGTCAACATCGGGCTGCTCTCCACCATGCGCCCCAGCCTGGTGCCCTGCACGCCGGCCGGCTGCATGGAAATCCTTCGCCGCAGCGGTATCGAAGTGGCGGGCAAGGATGCGGTGGTGGTGGGCAGAAGCGATATTGTGGGCAAGCCGGTGGCGATGTTGCTGACCAATGCCAATGCCACGGTCACCATCTGTCACTCGCGCACGCGCGATCTGGTTGGCGTTTGCCGCCGCGCCGACATCCTGATCGCGGCCATCGGCAAGCCGGCGATGGTTACTCCGGAGATGGTCAATCCCGACGCTACCGTCATCGACGTGGGGATTAACCGGATCGACAGCCGCGAGCTCTTTCAAAGTCTCTTTGCCGGCGATGCCAAGCGGGAAAAGGAGTTCTCGGAAAAAGGTTCAACCCTGGTTGGCGACGTGCATCCGAAGGTCGCCGAAGTATGCCGCGCCATCACCCCGGTGCCGGGAGGAGTGGGACCGATGACCATCGCCATGCTGATGGCCAATACGGTCAAAGCAGCTAAAATGCGGCGCGCCCTTGCCGACCGCGAGCTGGTAAGATAGCGCTCCCACAGCGCCCAGTTCGATCCAATCATTTGATTTGGAAGGCGCCGGTCAAAGTGCGCTATCCGCCCTGCGACCCGATCCGCCCTCGTGCCGGGAAAATCCCGCAGAAGTTAAATCGCTGCCAGCTCATCGGCCGCGCTGGTCAGCAGTGCCGGCAGCGACTCGCCCTGCGCGGCCGAAATCACCGCGGGAAGCTTTTTCTCGTTGATGAAGACCAGGCGATCTTCAATGCTTGGCTTCTAGAATGCCGTCACGGGTTTGCTCCCTATGCAAACGGAAGTAAGCTAACCTCATCAAATCACGGATTTGCTGGCAGTGCCAGAGAATCAGTGCGTGCTTCTGAAGGCAATCGCTAACGAACCGGCAGGTCATCAAAGTCACTAAACTTCCGGCCTCCGGGATCAACACGCGATCACGCAAAACTCTGCCGGCGCAACATTCGTTCAACAACCAGAACCAGGTTTGTGGCATGCTATTTGAAACAGGTATCTTGCCGGCTTCCCAGCGGCGCCTGAAGGATCTGGAAATCCCGGCCAGAGAAAGAATCGCCTTTATACTTCTTCTCTTAGTAGTGTCATCGAGGGGGACAGTGCAGACTGGTGGGAGAATGAGCCGCCGTATCCACCGGCGCGGGTAGCCTGTATGGTTTGAAGACTAAAGGGCCTGTCATTGAATGAGATAAGGGAATGAGATTGGGAGTCGCAGATGACTGCCGAGAGATGGCGCGAAGAGACAACGAAGGGCGAATCGCCACCCTCCGAATCGGCCCTCTCATTGACCAGCCTTTGGGCGCGCGCGATTGAGCGCGCGGAGCTTGCCCAGCGGCTGCAAAAGGAGGGATCGGACGCGGGGCAACGCCCGGAATCTGCGCCAGACGAGGAGCCGAATAGGCGCGAAGCCGTCTCCATTTTGTTGCGCGCCATTGAGGCCTCGGACTATGCCGCGCGCTTGAAAGAGACGGAGCCGGAAGCAGTAGAGCGCCCCGAGCCTGCGCCAGACGAGAGGCCGAATCGCCGCAAGACCGTCGCAACCTTGTTGCACGCCATTGAGAGCACGGATTTTGCCGCGAGCCTGCAACCGGCGGGATCAGACGCAGGCCAGCGCACCCAAGCTGTGCCAGACGAGAAGCCGGATAGGCACGAAACCCTCGCCAGTTCGTTGTGCGCAATTCAGATCACGGAGTTTGCCGCGCCCCCGCAACCGGCGGAATTGGACGCGGATCAGCGCACCCAAGCTGTGCCAGACGAGAAGCTGGATAGGCACGAGACCCTCGCCAGTTCGTTGTGCGCCACTGAGATCACGGAGTTTGCCGCGCCTCCGCAACCGGCGGAATCAGACGCAGGCCAACGCACCCAAGCTGTGCCAGACGAGAAGCCGGATAGGCACGAAACCCTCGCCGCTTCGTTGCGTGCAACCGAGAGCACGGAGTTTGCCGCGCCCCCGCAAGAGGAGGCGCCACTCATCGCGCAGCCCGAACTACCTGCGCCGTCCGAGCCACCAAAGAGCGAAGACGCCATCCGCGCCTCGACCCGCCCCGTAGGCAGTCCACCGCGAAAGCGGCGGGTCAAGCGCCCACCGCGGAAATGGCGAGTCAAGCTCCCGTGGTCCGCTTCGCCCCGTCGGGTGGCGGCATTATCCGTAGTTCCGCCGCGCCCGCCGCTGATCGACAATCCACAGATCCTGACGCCCACTCCACCAACAGAACCGGCCGCCGCTGAAAAAGTGCCAGACACTGCTCCGCCCAGTCCGGCGGCACCACCAGGCAGCGCTGCTCTCAGCCCATCTGCGTTAGCTGCGGATCACTTGCCGCTGGTCCCGCCCAAGGCAGCGCCCAAAGTTGAGATGAAGCGCCCTGTTGCGAAGAATGGCACAACATCCAGGCGAGGATTCCTGGACGGCGCCGATGGGCGCTTTTCATCCTGGCTCCAGAATTGGCTTTTTCCTCCTCCGCCTCCCCCACCAGCCGAGCGACGAGGCAGCCAGCGTCTGCTTAGGCCCCCCTTGGTTGCCTTTTATTGGACCGGGGGCGCCCCCAGGCCGCAGGCGGTCGCCGACATTAGTTCGAGGGGCCTTTACCTGGTCACTCGCGATCGATGGCTCCCAGGCACCAGGGTCTCCATGACTCTGCAGAGAACCGACCAAAAACGTGGGACTCCCGGGACGTGGATTGCTGTGGATGTCAAGGTCGTTCGCCTGGGCGACGATGGCTTTGGCGGCGCCTTTATTCCGCCCATGGCTCCGACCATAATGCCGGGTCTCGTCCATACCGCGCCGCGCAGGGTAGAAAGCAGCGGAGGCAAAGAGGTCCTGGAACAATTCGTGAAGCGCCTCAGCGAGTCCGACGAACTTTAGAGCCTGCTGTTGAACTTTCGCGGCCGCAGACGCCGCGCGCCACTGCCGCATGACTATTGTTTCCGTCGAAACGTGTATTGGTTGGAAAATGTAATCGGAGCCGGGCAGGAATCAGTCTGCCTAAAAGGGCCCGATCTCCGTTTCCAGGCTCTAAACAAGGGAGGAGTGATGAACATAGGTTTTCGTCGCGTGTTGTTGTCTCGCGTTGGCTGCTTTTTCCTCGCTCTCGCCGCTCTGGGCGTCTGCTCTGCAGGGCCGGGCTCAGGCACGGCGCAGGCGCAGGTGGCGGCTAGCGATGCTCAGACGCAATTTCCGGTGGGAGGGTTGACAGTTGCACTTCCTGCTCCGCCGGGCACGGGCATGGTGGAGTTGGGCAACGACCGCAGCTTCTTCGATCCAGCGGTTCCCGGCGCCAATCGGCTCATAGCGGCTTTCGTGCTGGAAAAAGATGTTGCGGCCCTGCACAACGGCAGCAAAGAAACGCTCACTCTGTACGCAATGGTGGAAGCGTCCCGCGCCACGGAGACCACGGATTACAGTGCTAGCGGCTTCAAGGACGTGGTCGATACGATCAGCATGATGCAGGTTGGCACGTCGGTCGATTCCTCGTTCAAGGAGAGCGAGGCCGAGTTCAAGCAGAAGATAAAGGCGATGAACCTGAATGAACAGGTCAGCCAGGGCAAACGGGTGATGCTGGGCACTTTTTTCTACAAGACGGATGCCTGCGCATTCGGCGAGATTGCGCCGGTCACGGTCAACGGCCAGGCCGCGGCCGTGGTTGTGAGTACGGTTCTGCTCCGGACCAGAAACCGTGTCCTTTATGCCTATTTTTACGAGTTCTACAAAGACGATCAGACGCCGGGTCAGGTGCGCGCGACGAGCGAGCAGTGGGCGGATGCGATCCTGGCCGCGAACCAGTAAGCGAGCGAAGTAGCGCCTATCGGTCAGGAATGGAAGTCGATGCCGGCTGTGGCTCGTGGAAATGCTGCCAGATGGTCTCTGCGGTTTTGCGGGAGACGACGGCGGCGAGGGATTCCGCGGTGGCTTGCTGCACATCGCGCAGGCTGCCGAAGTGGGTAAGCAGGCGCTGGCGGGTTTGCGCGCCCACGCCGGGAATCTCGAGCAGCTCGGAGTCTCTATCACGCATCGCCCGGCGCTGGCGATGATAGCCGACGGCAAAGCGATGGCTCTCGTCGCGAATGAGCTGCACAAGATGCAGCACGGGCGAGCGGCGATCGAGGACGATGGGCTCGTTTTCGCTGCCGTAGACGTAAATAATCTCTTCCTTTTTCGCGATCGAGGCCAGCGGCTGCGAGGTGAAGCCCAGGGATTCCAGTGCCTCGGCGGCGGCGTGAAGCTGGCCGAGGCCGCCGTCGATCAGGACGAGTGAGGGCATGGTGGCGGGTTCTTTGCCGGGCTTTTCCCGGGGGCCGCATCTGGCGCGGGCTCTTGACCGGCAGAGTCACGGATGCGGCGGTAGCGGCGCTCGACCACCTCGCGCATGGAAGCGAAGTCGTCCACGCCGGCGACGGTCTTCATCTTGAACTTGCGATAGGCGGACTTGTTCATCTTGCCGTCTTCCCACACCACCAGCGAGGCTACGGTTTCAGCGCCCTGAATGTGCGAGATGTCGAAGCACTCGATGCGGCGGGGAAGCTCAGGGAGCATGAGCGCGTCGGCGAGTGCATCTCTGAATGGCCTTGCGCGAAGGCTCGAGCACGCGGAAACGCTGCGTATGGGATTGGCGTGCGTTCTGGCCGGCGAGGTCGACGAGGGATTTTTTGTCGCCGCGCTGCGGCACGGCAATCTCGATCTTGTGCCCGGCGCGCTCGGTGAGGAGCGCGGCGAGGGCTTCGCGGTCGTCGAAGTCGACAGGGACGAGGATCGCGCGCGGAACGTATTGTTGATCGATGTAGAGCTGCTTGAGGAGGGCGGAGAAAATGGGGTTGGCCCGGAAGATCGAGGTATGCGATTTCGTGCTATCCCGGGTCTCGGAACTTAGATCCGGGGTACCCGGCATCTGTGCTGAGCCGGCATCGGTTGGTTCCAGCGATTCGACTGGTTCCAGCAATTCCGGCAAATCTTCCCAGAAGAACTCGCGGCGGTCAACGATTTTTCCGTTGCGCATGTGGAAGAGGTTTACGGCCAGGCTGCCGTCCTCGAAGTGATAGCCGAAGACATCGGCGTCATCGTCCTGCTCGGCCGTGGCAATGCGCTGTTTCTCCTGGAGCTGGTGTACTGTGGAGAGCTGGTCGCGGAGGCGCGCCGCGGCTTCGAACTGCTCGGCTTCGGATGCGGCCATCATGCGTGCGGTGAGCGCCTTCTCCAATTCAGCGTGGCGGCCTTCGAGAAAGAGCTGCGCATCGCGGACGGCGTCTCTGTAGGCGTCGGGGGTCGTGAATCCCTCGACGCAGGGACCGATGCAGCGGTGAATGTAGTACTGCAGGCAGGCGCGGGGGTGGTAGCGCGAGAGATCGACTTTACAACTGGGTAGCAGAAAGCTGCGGTGGATGAGCTCGACCACGCGATAGGCGAGGTTGCCGGGAAAGTAAGGCCCGTAATAGGCCGCGCCGTCTTTTTTGAGACGCCGGGTCACGAAGACCTTGGGGAAACGGTCGGCGAGTGTGAGCTTGACATAAGGGTAGGTCTTGTCGTCGCGCAGCAGGATATTGAAGCGCGGCTTGCGCTGCTTGATGAGATTATTTTCAAGAGCGAGGGCCTCATGCTCGTTGGCGACGAGGATGGTTTCGATATCGACGGCCTCGCGCATGAGCGAGCCGGTCTTTGCATTCGCTTGCGAGGCTTCGAGCAGGTAGGAACGCACGCGCGAACGGAGATTGTTGGCCTTGCCCACATAAATGACTTCGCCCTCGGCGTTCTTGTAGAGATACACGCCGGGCAGAGTGGGCAAAGTGCGGATTTTTTCGTAGAGATCCATGTGCAGAAGCCAGCGCGCAGGGCTCATTTCTCTCTAAGGCCCATTTCTTAGGATAGCGGGAATTGCGCCAACATGACCCAGGGCGGGAGCGTCCCCAAGTTGCGGCTCTCCGTACGCGGGTTAGAAACAAGGCAAACCTTACCGGACATGGTAAAAAATACACGGCACGCCGTGCTGCAAGAGAGCCTCGTATAAACGTAAGTGACTCAAATTAAATTGGTTAGATGAAGCAACGTGAATGGATGGCGGCGTGCTATTTTACAAGCGAAAGGAACGAATCTTTTTGTGTCGGCAGTGCGTCCATTGAGGTGCCAGCCGGCGGAAAAGCGAGGTCGAAGACAATGCAAAAATTTGGTTTTATGCTCACGGCCGCAGCCGTCGTCGCATTCGGAGTGTCGGGGTGCGCCACCAAAAACTACGTACATAACCAGACGCAGCCGCTGATCGAACACACCGACCAACTGGACCAGAAGACCGCGGAGAACAACCGTCAGATTCACGACGTGAACGACAGGGCGCAGGCGGGCATCAGCAAGGCGCAAAGCTCGGCGGATGCGGCCAGCCAGAACGCGCAGAATGCCAACCAGGCGGCTAATTCGGCCAATGCATCTGCCAACGACGTAGCGCACCGCGCCGACTCGTTGGACAGCGTGGTAAAAGGGCTGGACAACTACAAGCAGGTGGCAAATGTCTCGGTGACCTTCGGCTTTGACAAGGCCGTGCTGACCGCTGATGACAAGGCGCAGTTGGACAGCTTTGCCGGCCAACTGGGTTCGGCAAAGAGCTACATTCTTGAAGTGACCGGCGGAACCGATTCAGTGGGGCCGGCGCAGTACAACTACGACCTGAGCCAGCGCCGCGCCGATGCAGTGGTGCAATATCTGGCGTCGAAGTACAACGTTGCTCCGCACCGCTTTTATCTGATCGGCATTGGCAAGGATCAATATGTCGCGGATAACAAAACAGCGGACGGGCGCAAGCAGAACCGGCGCGTGCAGGTTCAGCTTCTGTCGAACCTGAACGGCGCACCTGAAATGCAGGGTCAGCCCACGACGTCTGCGCCGCCCGCGGGTCAGGCCGCGCCTCCGTCTGGTCAGGCTATGCCGCCGGCGGGCCAGTCGTCGACGGTTGAGGAGTAGCGCGGACGAAAGCTGAACCGTCACGCAGTTGATCGTTGTCTGAGAAAAAGGGCAGGCCCCCAGGAAGGTGGGGCCTGCCCTTTTTCCTTTTTCGGAAGGGTGCCGGAAGCTAGGAGCCGGCAGCTGAAAGTTGCCTTATGTGTTCCTCGCGGACCTGGCTGGCGGTGAAGAGACGCAGAAACGGCGCGCCTTTGGCCGCGGCTTCGACGGCGGCGCGGCCGTTGGCTTCTTCGCGCTCCACAATGCAGACCACGGCAGCCACTTTCATGCCGGCCTCCTCGGCCGCTTCAATGGCCGCGATGGTGGAGGCGCCGGTGGTGCACACGTCATCGACGATCACCACGCGCGCTCCGTGGCGGCAAAAGCCCTCAATGCGGCGGCCGGCGCCGTGAGCCTTCTCGGCTTTGCGCACCAGGAATCCGTGCAGCAGCGGCGGGCGAATTTCAGATTGGCGATGCGAGAGAGCGCGCCACGCGCTGGCCGTAGCGACGTTGGAGACGATGGGATCGGCGCCCATGGTAAGACCGCCGACGGCCTCCGCGGCCACCCGGTTTGCTTCAAGCAACTCAAGAATTGCGTGCCCGGTCAGCCGTCCGCCCTCGGCGTGGAGCGTGGTGATCCGGCAGTCAATGTAGTAGTCGCTGGTTCCACCGGAAGAGAGCTTGAAGTTGCCGAGGCGAAAGCTCGATTGCGCGAGAAGCGACAGCAGTTGCTGGGCGTGAGTCGGGTTGGGCATCAAGGTGATTGTAAAGGGAGCAAGTCGGCGAGTCAGTCAGCCTGCTGGCGCGCTAAATTTTGTCGAGGTGCCGGAACCCGCCGGTGCTGGCCAGCATCAGCGAGAAGAGCAGGAAGTTATAGCAGGCGTGGACCATGACGCTCGCGGCCAGCGAGCGCGTGGAGAGCCGCACGGCGCAGAGCACAAGGCTGACGCAAATCAGGAGCAGAAACGGACCGATGGAATAGCCGGTTTGTTCGGCGTGCAAGGCGGCGAAAGGGATGCTGGTGGCAATGGAACCGACGACCATGGCAGCGAACGACCACTGCGGATGGCCGTTGGGGCCGAGTTCGCGGCTCGGCTCGCCAGTGGTCTTTTCGGCAAACCAGTCGTAGGCTGTCGATAGCGATGGCAGAAGAAATCCGCGAAAGAACATCTCCTCGAAAAACGGCGCAAAGGTAATGCCGAAGCCAAAGAGGATCCATGCCGCTCCAGGGGCCTGGAAGATCTTCTCAATGGGCGCATTGGTGGGGCCGGGCATCAATTCACCGCTCACCACCGCCAGAAAAAAGCAAGCGAAGGCCGCACTCACCAGCCGCCAGCGCAAGCGCAAAGCGGTCGCGCCATTCCATTGCAGTCCGGCGAGCAGGTTTTTGTGCCAGAACAGCGGAAAGATCAATAGAGAGGCGGCGAAGGTGAAGATGTAAAGGATCGCTTCGGTGCCAAGCAGGTAATGGATATCGGTAGTAGCCTGTTGCGGAGACGAGACGCCGTAAAGGTGGAAGTGGATGGCAGCCAGGAGAAGGACGACCGCGATGATGAAGCTGATGCCAAGAAGAGGGATCAGAAGTAAAACGTGGCCGAAATGGGGAATGCGCGTGGAAGGGCGAATCTGGGGCTGGGTCCAGTCTTGAAAGATCGGCGGCTCAACGGCGGGTTGCTCGTTGGGTGTGTAGGTCGGTTCCGCGGGCATGGGCTGGGAAGGCCATGCCTCCGAGGCCAAGGGGCGGGGCGGCCAGTTCTCCATGCGCGGCGTTCCCGGGGAATGGGCTTCCGCTGGCGTGCTGGCTTCCGGGTTGAGGGGATCTTGCTCGGGCAGGGTGCTCATGGGCGTCCGGTCTTTTTCTTCCGCGGTACCGATCTCTTTGCGGCGATCGTTTTACCAGGGCTGCGTGCAGAAGCGGGTCCTTCGACTTCGCTTGTCTTCTCTGCGAGCTTACTCCCCTCAGGATGAGATGTGGTGAGGAAATCGGCGAGTTCATCGCCGGGGTCCAGGGGGGCGAGGTGGCCGTTGCTGGATTTGTAGTAGCGCGTAAGGAACTCGCCGGTATAGGAACCGGGCGTGGCGGCGATCTTTGCCGGACGGCCCTCGCCGACGATGCGCCCGCCGTCTTCGCCGCCCTCGGGGCCGAGATCGATGACCCAGTCGGCGTTGCGAATGACGTCAAGGTTGTGCTCGATAATAACCACCGAGTTGCCGAGATCGGTGAGGCGGTGCAGCACTTCGAGCAGCTTGCGCACATCGTCGAAGTGCAGCCCGGTAGTGGGCTCGTCAAGCAGGTAGAGGGTTTTGCCCGTCTGCCGCTTGGATAGTTCGCGCGCCAGCTTCATGCGCTGCGCCTCGCCGCCGGAGAGCGTGGTGGCGCTTTGGCCCAGGTGCACGTAGCCCAGGCCCACGTCGACGAGGGTCTGCAGCTTCTGGCGTACTTGAGGCACGTCTGCGAGCAAAGGCAGCGCGTCTTCGATGGTGAGATCGAGAATGTCGGCGATGGAGTGCGAGTGGAATTTGACGGCCAGCGTCTCCTGGTTGTAGCGGCGTCCGTTGCAGACCTCGCATTGCACGTAGACGTCGGGCATAAAATTCATTTCAATGCGCCGCTGGCCGTCGCCCTGGCATGCCTCGCAGCGGCCTCCGGTGACGTTGAAGCTGAAGCGGCCGGGCTTGTAGCCGCGCTCGCGCGCCTCGGGCAGCATGGCAAACAAATCGCGGATAGGCGAAAAAACCTGGGTATACGTGGCCGGGTTGGAGCGGGGCGTGCGGCCGATGGGCGATTGATCGATGCGTACCACCTTGTCGATCTGCTCTGCGCCGGTTAGAGCGTCGTGCGCGCCGGGCTCCTCGCGCGAGCCGTAAATGGTTTTTGCCAGAGATCGGTAAAGGATGTCGTTAACCAGGGTGCTTTTGCCGCTGCCGCTCACGCCGGTAACGACCGTCATCACGCCCAATGGAATCCTCAGGTTGAGGTCGTGCAGGTTATGCTCGCGTGCACCGGCGACGCCGAGCCACTTGCCGGTGAGTGGGCGCGGGTGGACGCGCTGCAGCATGGTCTCGGCGCCGCTCAGATAGCGGCCAGTGAGTGACGCGGGCGAGGCCATGATCTCGTCCGGCGTGCCTTCGGCGACGACATTTCCTCCCAAACGCCCCGCGCCCGGTCCAAGATCAAGAACAAAATCGGCGTGGCGAATGGTCTCTTCGTCATGCTCGACAACTAGAACTGTGTTGCCGAGGTCGCGGAGTTTTTCGAGGGCCTGAATCAGACGGTTGTTGTCGCGCTGGTGGAGGCCGATGGAAGGCTCGTCGAGCACGTAGAGAACGCCGCGCAGCCGCGAGCCGATTTGCGTAGCCAGCCGGATGCGTTGGCCCTCGCCGCCTGAAAGCGTGGCGGCGTTGCGATCGAGGGAAAGATAGTTGAGGCCGACGGCGCAGAGAAATTCGAGGCGCTCGGCAATTTCGCGGCGGATGCGCTCGGCCACCAGCGACTCGCGCTCAGTGAATTCCAGGTTGATGGCCGCCGAGAGCGCGCGGTTCAGCGGCAGCGCTGTGAAGTCGGCGATGGAAAGGCCGCCGACCTGGACGGCCAGGGACTCAGGACGCAGGCGCTTGCCCCGGCACACGCGGGCAAGGCGTGGCCGACATGAAGCTCATCATGTATTCGCGATAGCTGTCGCTGCGCGCCTCTTCTGCGTTGTCACGCAGGTAGCTGAGGATGCCGTGGAAGCCGGTGCGCGGCGCTTCGCCTTTAGGCGGTCCGTAAACCAGAATGTGCTGCTGCTTTGGCGGCAAATCTTCGAATGGGACTTTAAGGTTGATCTTGTAGCGGTCGGCGGCGAGCTGGATGAGCCTGAGGAGGTATTGCGATGAGGAGCCTGGGCCCAGGCCGCCATCGAGCAGCGGCTTTGACCAGTCGGTGATGACTTTAGCCGGGTCGAAATCGTAGAGCGAGCCGAGTCCGTGGCACTCGGGGCAGGCGCCGAAAGTGGAGTTGAAAGAGAAACTTCGCGGCTCGAGCTTCGGCACGTCGAGGCCGCAGTCGGGGCAGGCCATCGAAGACGAAAATAGTTGCTCCTGGCCCTCGCTGAAGACCACCTGCACCAGGCCGTTGGCGAGTTGCAGGGCCTTGGCGACGGCCTGCTCCAGACGTTTGCCGACCGAAGGCTTGGCTGGGGAACCGGCAGCTGCAGGTTCGGGGCTTCCCGCCCGCGCCGCAAAAGGCTGCGGCAACGCTGGGGTACCAAGTTCTGCGCCTGACGCGCCTATTCCGGATGGAACCGCGGCCGCAGGTTTGAGCAGGATGCGGTCGACGATGGCCTCGATGGTGTGGTTCTTGCGGCGGTCGAGGGCAAGAGGCTCGGAGAGGTCCGCATCTCGCCATCGACGCGGGCGCGAAATCCTTGCTGTCAAGCTGATCGAGTAAATCCTTAAACTCTCCCTTTCGGCCTCGAACAATAGGCGCCATCACGGTGACGCGCTCGCCGCGGCCCAGTTCCAGGACGCGCTGCACAATTTGGTCGGCGGTCTGGCGGGCGATGGGCCGTCCGCAGCCGGGGCAGTGGGGCGTGCCCACCGAGGCATAGAGCAGGCGCAGGTAATCGTAGATCTCGGTAATGGTGCCTACGGTGGAACGGGGGCTTCGGCTGGTGGTCTTTTGCTCAATGGAGATTGCCGGGCTGAGCCCCTCAATCGAATCCACGTCGGGCCGCTCGATCTGGTCGAGGAACTGGCGCGCATAGGCCGAAAGTGTCTCGACATAGCGGCGCTGGCCTTCGGCGTAAATCGTGTCGAAGGCGAGTGAGCTCTTGCCTGAGCCGGAAAGCCCCGTCACAACGGTGAGCGCGTTGCGGGGAATACGCACGCTGATGTCGCGCAGATTGTGCTGGCGCGCTCCGCGCACCGAGATGTGCGTAATGGACATTGAGGGGCTCTAAGAGAACGGCGGGTACTTTGGAGTGGTGCCGGCTGCGCTTAAAAATCGCAGAACAGCACTATGAGGTATTCTAGTAGGCAACAGAAACAAGGGTCAACGCAGCGCGTTATCTGCGACAATCGCTTAGACGATTGCCCGTGTGGTGCTATGGGACCAGCAGGGCAGCCTGGCGGCAGGACGCGGAAGCTGCGGCCTTAAAGTGCATCTAATCTAGAGGATTGCAGGAATGGCGAATTTGTTGGATTTGGCGATGTTGATTTGCGCGTCTGTAGGCGCGATGGCGTTCGGCATTCTGGCTGCCTATGGGATTCTGCGCGCGGGCTTTGCGCTGATGCGCCCGCAACGGCGTCCGGCAGCGGTAAAGGCGCAGCCCCAGGCTGCGCGCGTCTCGTAGTTAATCCTTGATCAGTTTTGCGGGTTCTGCTGCTGCTGGCGTTGTATGTCGGGGGGCATCGGCTGGGGGCGCACAGGCATGCCGGCGGGGGGTTCGCGAACCGGGGCCGGCTGCGGCTCAGGTTGTTGCGGCTCGGCATCGGTTTCTTCTTCATTGGGCGTGCCTGAGCCGGCGGACGGCGCCGTTCCCGTTGGGCGAGCGCTGAGCACAATCCGGCGCGGCGTGCCTTGCCCCTCATCGCCGATCATGACGACGTTGTAACCTGAGCCATCGAAAAGCTGAGCAAGCACATCGCGTGCCGGGCCCGGCCCGTATACGCCGAAGATGCGCTCGTCCTGACCCATGCCCTCAAGCTGCGCGCCCGTCCTGGCACAAACATCCTTCATGATCTGCGCAAGGCTGGAGTTGGAGGCCTCGATGCGCAAGCCATGGCTGTCCCATGCCACTGTAGCCTCGGAGGGTTGATCGTTGGCGGGCCAGTCGGGAGGTGGGGGCTGGGCCGGCGTTCGCGCCGAAGCAGTTTGCGCGGTGGGTTGAGTGCCAGCGGGGTGGTTGCCTTGGGCGGGCACGGCTGGTTTTTGTGCCGGCGAAGCAGCCGGCGCCGGCGAGGCTTGCGCGGCGCCCGTCTCTGCCCGGCAAGAGCATGCATGCCACAAACATAGCCGCTGCGACCGGCAGCAAGCCGGGCAGCCTGCGCGCTCTCGCAGGGCGATGGCACGGCCATAGAGGTCGAGTAAATTCCGCTTGCGATCGGTCGTTGGGTGGCATCGGGGGGGAACTCCTGAATCGGCGTCTGGATCGTTGCTTGGTCCGGCCTCGCCGGGACGATCTCCGCCGCTCTACTGTACTAGACTAGCAATGATCGTCAAACGTTCATGGGATCGTTTTGAAGAGATTTCCAGGGCAGAGGGGGCTGGTGCGCGGATGCGCTTGCGGCGAATTCTTCCGATTATGCCGGCGATTTTAATTGGCCTGGCGCTGCTGCTGACGCCGTCGGCAGGCCGTGCGGTGAGCTGTACCGCGCAGGCTGAACTCGGGTCGCTGGACCGCGACGCGCTGGCGGCAATAGCCGGCCGCATGGCGAACGCGGTGACGGGGCAGGATTTCGCCACATTGCAAGCCGATCTGCTGCCGCAGGAAGCCTCAGCATGGGAGGGCATTCGTGCGACGGTGGAACAGGCCGCGCCGCTGGTAAAAGGCGGGCAGTTCCAGTTGCGCGAATGTGTACCTGCTGGACGCGACCAGCCAGACCGCGCCTGCCGACACGCAGTTTTTCTGCTCGAATGCGTCGGGATCGCTGACCGTGACCATCATGATGAGCGCTTTGCCGCCAGGGCGTTACGCCGTGGTGCTGGCCGATGCGGTGGGCGCGCCGCTGGCCGGGCAGTTGGGGCTGGTGCTGGCGTGGGATGGCTCTGCGACCGCATGGAAGCTGGCTGGGCTGACGGTGCGGCCCGGCATCTTCGACGGGCATGACGGCGTGTGGTACTGGGCGCGCGGCAGGGAGCTGGCCAGGAACGATCCCTGGAGCGCCTGGTACAGCTACGATACCGCACGCTATCTGCTGCTGCCGGTCGACTTTCTCTCCTCGCCAAATCTGGAAAGGCTGCGCAAGGAACAGTCGGAAATTACTCCTTCGCCACAGGGCGAGTTGCCGCTGTCGCTGCCGGATGGCGACCGCACCTGGAAAATCGATGCAGTGGTTCTGGATCCCTCGCTGCACGAGCCCGACCTTGCAGTGGTATATCAATCGACCGGCGTCACCGATCCGGCGGCGCTCAGAACCGAAGCGACTGCGGTGATGAGCGCGTTTTTAAAGGCGCAGCCGGGGATCAGGGCGAATTTTCATGGGCTGTGGGCTTATGCGGAAAAAGATGGGAAACAGACGCCGGTGATGGAGCTGCCGATGGCAAAGATACCGTAAAGGCAGTGACTAAGGGATAGGGACTAGGGATCGGCACTGCGGTGACTGCTAGAAATCGCGCAGTTAGGAAGAAGACCGGACGTTAATCATGCCTGATTTGGAGGACACCCTTCTAAATCCGAAGTTTCCTTACTTTATGGTAGGAGTTGCCTTTCTTGCCGCGGCTGTGGCTTCCATGTGCATCGGAAAAACCTTCGGACGATCTGGAGGCGTTGTCTCGCGCGCCAAAGAAGCAACTCAGTTTTGGTGGGGAGTCGTAATATATTTCCTTGCTGCTATTGTTAGCATCGGAATTTACCTGTATGAGGTCTACAAACTTTCAAACTGAACCTCTGTACTCGCTTTAGAAAGGCAAAATCAATTGGCAGCAATCATTGATTTACGTTCCGATACGGTGACGCGGCCGACACTCGAAATGCGCGCGGCGATGGCGGCGGCTGAAGTGGGCGACGACGTTTACGGCGAGGACCCGACCGTGAACCTGCTGGAACGGCGCGCGGCAGCGATTTTTGGCCGCGAGGCGGCGCTGTTTGTGCCTTCGGGGACGATGGGCAACCAGATTGCCATCCGGCTGCTCACGCAACCGGGTCAGGAAGTCATCGCCGAGTCGCGGGCGCACATTCTGGACTTCGAGATGGCGACGACCGCTGTCTTTTCCGGCTGCCTGATTCGCGCCGTGCCGGCCGAGGGCGGCGTCCTGACGTGGAAGCACATCGAGCCGGTGATCAGCCCGTATGGAGGGTTCCGTGCCGCGACCGGATTGATCGAGATTGAAAACACCGCTAACCTTGCCGGTGGCCGTTGCACGCGCCTCGAGGTCTTGGATGAGATTGTTGCGGGTGCAAGAGATCGCAAGCTTCCGCTGCACCTCGACGGGGCGCGCATCTTCAACGCCGCTGTGGCGCTGGGCGTGGATGTGAAGGTGCTGACGCGCGGCTTTGACACCGTGATGTTTTGCCTCTCGAAGGGGCTGGGCGCGCCGGTAGGATCGATGCTGGTGGGTTCGGCGGAGCTGATGGCGAGGGCGCGGGGCTTTCGCAAAGCACTCGGCGGCGGCATGAGGCAGGCGGGCATTCTGGCCGCAGGCGGACTGATTGCGCTCGAAGAAGGCCCGAAGCGGCTCGCAGGAAGATCACGCCCATGCGCGTTTGCTGGCCGAGGCGCTGGCCAATACCGAGGGCGTGGCGATCGATCTCGAAACAGTCGAAACCAATATCGTGATCTTCCGGTTGACAGCGGGATCGGGGGCGGCGGAGCTGACAGCGCGGCTGAAGACGCGCGGCGTGCTCGCCGGAGCGTTTGCTCCGGACTCCATTCGCCTGGTGACGCACCGCGACGTGAACCGCGATCAATGCATCGACGCCGCCGAAGCCCTGACCGAGGAGATTGAAGCGGGAATTAAAACCGCCGGCTTGCGTTAGCGAGTTGCGTATCGAGAAGCGTATTCTGGGACTTTGAGTAAAACAAAGGAGACGGGCCTATGCAAGTTACGGAAATCATGAGCAGTCCGGTCCTATGTATACCGGCAACAAGTGCGCGCAAGGCTGCGAACCTCATGCGGCAGTATGACACGGGAAACCTATTGATCGTTGAGGATCTCACCAGCCGGAAGCTCCTGGGCATCATAACCGACCGCGATCTTGTTCTCAGGCTGCTCACCGATCGCGATCCCGATAAAACGACAGTTCAGGAGTGCATGACACATGTCGACCTCCTCTGCTGTAAGCCGGAGGACGATGTCACGCAAGTCCTGGAGGCCATGGCAAACCGTCGTGTGAGACGCGTACCGGTCGTTAGCCAAGGCAACAGAGTTGAAGGCGTGGTGACGGATCGCGGTGTGCTGCAATATGCGGAGATCGACCCGATCAAAATTTGTGATGCTCTGGCTCGAGTAATTGCCTCGAAAACAAGAATGCCGGATTCGCTGGACTCGGGGACTTCATTCCCATAGGAAGGGTCGAAAATGGCTTGGTTCCGGGCCAGAGGCGGACCAGCCGCGTGTTGCCTTCCAAAGCAGTTGTAGCCGTCAAGTGAACGAAAGGCCCGATCTTCCAAAGGAAGACCGGGCCTTTCGTTCAGCACGGGAATCGCGGCTATTGGGCTTCTTGGTTAAGCCGCGAGGGGTCTAGAAAAGGTTCCATAGCGACTGGTTGTAAACCGCGTGGTGGAACTGAACCTCGGAAGGCTTGACGATCGTTCCCAGCTCGCGCGGAGAGCGATTGGCAACGGCCTGCTTCAGATCGGCATAGCGGCCTTGCACGTCTGCGCCAAGAATCTGTCCAATCCACTTCGACGACTTGAAGTCCTGGATCGCCTGCTGAATGTTGTCGGGCAGGTATCGGCCACCGGCACGCAGATCCTTGACCTTGGCAATATCGCCATCCAAACCAGTCTTGAAAATGCCGTATAGCGCCAGGTAGGGGTTGGCATCGGGCGCCACCGCGCGCACTTCGGTCCGCATGGAACGATGGTTTCCGATGGGCACACGGACCATGGCCCCGCGATCCACTGCCGAAGCGCGAATCTGATTCGGCGCCTCGAAATGCGGGTCCAGACGCCGGTAGGCGTTCACACTGGAGTTGAAGATCAGGCAAAGATCCAGCGCGTGAGTCAGGATGCGGTCGAGGAAATCCCAGCCGAACTTCGACAGTTGCTCCTCGCCCTTTTCGTCCCAGAAGAGGTTGGTCTTGCCCTTGGAGACAGAGACGTTGGTGTGCATGCCACTGCCGTTCACGCCTACGATTGGCTTGGGCAGGAAACTGGCTGTGTAGCCCATGTTGTTGGCAATCTGCCGGCAGAGCAGCTTATAAAGCTGCATCTGATCCGCTCCGGCCACTACCTCAGCGTAGCTGAAGTTGATCTCAAACTGGCTGGGGGCAACCTCGGGGTGATCCTTTTCGTTCTGGAAGCCCATGGCCCGCTGCACTTCCGCCGCGGTGTCGATGAACTGGCGAAGTGGATTGAGCGGCAGCACGTGGTAGTAACCGCCGTTGTTAATGAATTCGAACTTGGCCGTCTCATGGTACTTTTGCTCTGCATCCTTGCCCGCGAACAGAAAGCCCTCGATCTCGGCGGCCGCGTTCAGGGTGAGGCCCTTTTCCTTGAACAGATCGGCTGCGTAGTTCTTCAGGACGCCGCGCATATCGCCCGAGTATTGGCTCCCGTCCTTGTCGATAACGTCGCCGAAAACCAGGATCTTGCCGTTGCCGAAGACATCTGCCGGCACCCAGTAGAAAGCGCCCCAGTCGATGCCCAGACGCAGGTCGCTCTCCTTCTGCGCCGTGAATCCGCGGATCGACGAGCCGTCGAAGGTCAAGTTCTCATGGGAGCCCAACAAAAATTTCTTATCGTAGTCGAGGAGATGCAGCCGGCCCTCAAGATCGGAAAACAGTACTGTAACGGCCTTAATCCGCTTTTCATCAGTGAGATATTTCAGGCGTTTTTCGCGGACTTCATCGGCGGGCACGCGGCTTGCGCGGTCGCTCTTGGCTTGCAGATTCAATTCTTCCAGCTCCTCGTAAGAGAGGGCAAGAAAATTGCGGTAGTCGGTTGACATGAAACTCCTTTCTTAGGCGCGAATGTGGTCTGGGCACTTAAATCCTAGAACTGCGGGTATAAGGATCTCGTGAAGATTTGGG
This sequence comes from uncultured Acidobacteriaceae bacterium, assembly GCA_963848805.1. Classification (GTDB taxonomy): domain Bacteria; phylum Acidobacteriota; class Terriglobia; order Terriglobales; family Acidobacteriaceae; genus Telmatobacter. The sequence continues at coordinate 52,324 of CAWKFD010000038.1, forward strand.
TTTGGCCGGCGCCAGAAACGCTCACCGGCTACGGGCGATCAGGACCATTAGCAACAGAATAACAACAGGAATGAGGGCCAATAGAGAATAATACAGAATCTTACGCGGAAGCTGGGCTTTGCGCTTCTGCCAGTCGCGGAATTCGGGACGGTCTTCAACACCTACTTGAACGGGATTTTGGAGGTCTCGCAAGAAATCCCGGGCGGCCGCGTACCGGTTTCTGGGATCGCGCTCCAGGGCGCGGTACAGAATCTCCTGCAATTGGGGAGAGATTGATGGGTCGGCCACGCGCGGGGGGACAGGATGGTTCAACAGGCGGTCGTTCATGGCGGCCAGAGGCGTAGGGCCTGAGAATGGCAACTTTCCCGAGAGCATCTCGTAGAGAATCACGCCCATGGAGTAGATGTCGGTGCGCCCGTCTCCGCGCTTGCCCTTCACCTGCTCGGGAGCGATGTAGTTTGGCGTGCCCATCGTGGCGGTGAAGTTTGCGTAGGTGAGCCGCCGCGACGCGGAATCGCTGGCGATGCCGAAATCGATGAGCTTGATGTGGTCGTTGTCGTCGACCATGATGTTTTCCGGCTTGAGATCGCGGTGCACCACGCCGTTTGCATGAATGTAATCGAGGGCCTTGAGGACTTCGGAAGCGATGCGAATGGCGCGGTCCTGGGCCATTCTGCCTTCGTCGAGGATCTTGCGCAAAAGGCGCCCCTCGCACCACTCCATGACCATATAGGCGCGGGAACGGTTCTCTGCGCCGAAGACCTGCATGACGTTGGGATGTCGGAGCCTTTCGCCAATAGCCCCCTCGCGCTGAAAGCGGTCGAAGAAGATGGGATCGGCTTCCATATCGGGGTGCGGTACTTTGAGGGCGACGGTGCGATTGTCGCGCTCGTCGGTGGCGCGGTAAATGGTAGCCATGCCGCTGCGCGCAACCGGCGCGTCGATGCGGTAGAAATCGATCTTGCTGCCGGTCTCCAGCGCATCGTAAAAACTCATTACGCAGCACGCTCCACCAGGGTTTTCTCTACTGTATCGGGAATTAGCCGTGGAACTATAAAGAATTCGTAAGAGCAGGGGAGCAAGGGAACGAGGGAGCGACGGAGCGAGTACGGCGCTGCTCCTAGACTGGCAGCCGGTAGGGGCGGCCGCGGTACATGCCAACCTGTTCTACCGAGCGCACGCGGATGACTTGCGCCGTGGTGTTGTCGCCGCCGTCGATCTCGACCGCGCGGGCGACGAGTTCGCGCGCGAGGTGGACGGCGTCTTTCTTCTGCGAGACGATGGCGGCCATCTCGGCTTCGCTCATCTCGTCGTGCAGCCCGTCGGTGCATAAGACAAGAACGTCGCCCGGCAACAGGGTGAGGGCTGTGGTGTCGGGAGAGGCGAACATCTCAGGACCGAGGGAGCGGATGAGCACGTGGCGGGCATCGGAGTTGGCGATTTCGCCGGCTGAGATCAAGCCCATCTTGCGCTGTTCGTTGACCAGGGTGTGGTCCTGGGTGATTTGCCGGGCCTGGCCGTTGCGGATCAGATAGCAGCGCGAATCGCCGACATGCGAAATCACGGCCTGGTCGTAGCGCAGTGCACATGCAACGAGCGTGGTGGCCATCGATTTGCCGCGGTACTCGGGTTCCAGCGTGCGATCGTGCACCGCGGTGTTGGCTTGCTCGACGAGGCGCGGCAAAAGACTGATGAGCATGGTTCCGGGCTGTGCCTTGGCAAATTGCTCGGTGACGACTGAGATGGCCGTAGCCGACGCGACCTCGCCCAGATCCATCCCGCCCACGCCGTCAGCCACCGCGAAAAGATAGCCGTGGGAGCGAGCCTGCTGGCGCGAAGCAGGAATAAAGGAACCCATGGCGTCTTCATTGTTGGTGCGGACTTTGCCGAAGTCGCTTGCCTCGCCGAATTGTACGTCTAACATGTGCGCCGCCGCATAAAGCATCGGGGCCCGTTGCGCGGGCGAGATGCCGATCCTTTGAAGCATTGGGAGTCCACCTTGAAAACAACGATTGGGTGGTCCCCCTCCCCAGCCTCTCATAGGAGGCTGGGGAGGGAACCACCCATATGTCATGCGCTGGTCAACGCGCTGTTATAAGAGGTGAAGTTTTTGATTCCAGGATGGCCGCTTTTCCTTTCGCCTTGGAGGAACGGAGGAAGTAGACCGCCTCCATAGAGGCCCCAAAGAGCGGCAATTCCCAGTGCGGTTAATGGCTCCATTTTGGTGCCGAGGTTGAAGAACGGCCCGGCGACGTAGAAGGCCATGCAGGTGAGGTTGGCGATCAGGCCGAATCCCGGGATGAGTGTGTGGACGAAGAGGTTGTGGTCTGGGCGTTTGTGGTAGGCGATGATGCAGAGCAGGCAACTGAGGCCGTAAAGGATGAACGTGCCGAAGTTGGATGTGAGCGTCAACGCGAGAAGCGAGTTAGGCAGCGCGGCCATCTTGTCGTGCGTGGTGTAGCCGAAGCTGGAGAAGATGCCGTGAGGCAGTGCGGCGATGGAGGCGTCGGTTGGGGCGCCGGCGTCACCGAAGGCGAGCGCGACGGCGATGACGCCGATAACGGCCGAGATGGTGGCCAGGGTCCAGATGGCGCGCCGCGGTGAAAGCGATTTGGCGTGCAGCATGCCAAAGTGCTCGGGAACCTCCTCGTCCTTGCCCATGGCGTAGGTGACGCGAGCGCCGGTGTTCATGCAGCTCAGCGTGGTTCCGATCAGGGCAAGGAAGACAGTGATGGCTTCAGCCAGCATGAAGTACCTGCCATGGCCCTGGCCGAGCAGTTGATCGCCCACGATGATCATCATGTCGCCTATGGGCGCGGCCGAGGCGGCAGCACTTTGCATGGTGTACCCGGAGTTGAGGAAGTAGTTGGCGCAGAAATACTCAAACAGGTAACAGAACAGTCCTTGAATGAGAAGCGAGGCGATGACGGCGATCGGTATGTGCTTGGTTGGATTCTTGGCCTCGCCTCCCATCGAGGTGACCGATTCAAAGCCGACCAGAATCAGAATGGCGACGGTTGCCTGGATGAACATAAAACTGAATTTGTGAATGCCAATGACGGAGGCGGCGTTGGGATGGGTGAGGAAGTTGCCGGTTGCATCGGTGGTTGGGTAGTCAATCTGAACGGGAACCGGCTTGCCTGACTTATCAAGCAATGGAAGCGGGTCGCCGTTCGCGTCACGCATGATGGAGCTGTCTTTGGGATTCGTTGCGAACTGATAGGTGTAACGTCTTCATGCTCTGTCCGTCGTACTGGAAAGCTGGCGCGCCCGCCGGATGGCTGGCGCGATAACCGAGAGCCAGAACGCTGAAGACGATGAGCGCCGAAATCTGAATGACATTGATGGCGATGTTGACCGCCGTCGACGCGCCGGCGCCCTTGGCGGCGATCCAGGCAACGAAAAAGGAGAAGACAATCGCTACCAGGGCCATGAAGACGGGGCCGGGATTTGAGCCGCTCATGAAGTTCGGATAGAGGAATCCGACCACGTAGCCGACGAAGATGCCGGTGACGGCGACCATCACTCCGGGATAGACCCAGTAGTAGAGATGCGAACCCCAGCCGACGACGAACTTGGCCACGCGGGCGTACTTGAAGGCCTTGTCCTTTGAGAGCATGGCCTGCTCCGCGTAATAGTAGCTGGAACCGGTGCCGGGATAGAGCTTGGAGATCTCGGCGTAGGCAACGGCCGTGGCCAGGCAAAGCAGCAGCGCCGCGAAGATGCCGATCCACATGGCGGGTGCGGTCGATGGCTGGTTGGCAACGCCCGTGGTGGCCTGAATGTAAAAGGTGAGCCAGAGAAAGGCGCCGGGGGCGATGAGAGCCATTGCATTGCTGGTCAGCCCGGTAAGGCCCAGGGTGGCCTGCATCTGAGGTGCTTTCTGATTTGCCATGAGCATTCTCCTGAGATTGGAATTTCGTTTAACTGCGCCCGGCGGCTGGCCCCCGGGAAGTTCCTAAGGTCATCGTTTCGGGCAAATGTATTACCGTGCGCCGGATCGAACGCGGGCGCCCATTCTCTTTAGGTCCCGGCCAATTGCTGAATGCATTTCTGGCCGGTCCCCGCTTGATTACTGGTGCGGCGCAAAGATCAGGATCAAGCCCACGGTGACTGTGGATTGCCCGTCGACCATACCGGTGCTGTTCTTATGGAAGAAAGGCTGATCGGATTGGTCGTGACGGTACTCCGCCCGCGACACCAGCGCCTGCGGCATCTTGGGAACCTTGTATTCAAAAGTCCCCGTAAACTCATTCAGGTGCTGCGCGGTTCCCGTCTGAAATCCGTCGGGATCGGTGAAAAATTCATAGCGCCCGGCCACTGCGTACGCGGTCTTGATCTGCTCGTGGGCGGCAAAGGCGATGCCCTGCCAATCGTTGATTTTCTTATCGCCACTCGTATACGGGGGCGTGCCGACAATCGCGTCGCGGTTCTGACCGTAGTCGTAGTTGATATAGGCGTTGAACTTCGCGTTGGGCGTGAGCAGAAGGGTAGTATCGACGAGATTGCGGTAGCCGTGGCCGGGCAGAGCGTTTTCAGGGCCGGTGTATACGTTCAGGTCCCAGGTGTATTTCGTCTTCACGTAGGCGCTCGTGAGTCCCAGAGTCGCCCAACCATTGTTCTTGGTTACTGTGTTCCAGCCATTTACCACCTGCACGCCGATAGTTTCAGTCTTTGTCACCGGCAGTGAGGTACGCAGGCCGAAGTTCGTATAAGGAATTGCCCAAGAAAAGAGCAGCGAGCGCGAGTAATTCCAATTGTCCTTGGCTTCGATAACTTCCGCCCCGGCCGAAGTGACAAACTTGCCGAAGTCCGCCTCAAAGCCCTTGGCTGCAGGTGGTTTGAGACTGATGAAGGCCTGTTCGATGTAATCGGCCTGTAGGCCGGCATTCACCAACTCATTCGTGCGGCCGTACATAAAATCGAAGTGCGCGCCGAAGGGTGCGGGATCGTGGTTCAACGTCAGCTTCACGGCACTCAACTCTACAGTGTCGGTTTTGTCGTTGAAGTTATAAAGGTCGTTCGTCTGATTGTTTGCCGAGGTTGTGGGTTGGTTGTAGTTGTAGCTGTAATAGCCGTCTATAAACCCGGTTACAGCCATGGGGCCGACCTTCCAGGGGAATGTGAGAGGCGCTGCCGCAGGCGTTGCCGCGGGAGCCGCCGGCGCAGGAGCTTGAGCTGGCGCCGGGGTGGGTGAAGGCGCTGGCGTTTGCGCGCTAGCCATGAGCGCGATTACCATTCCAGCGCCAGCGATCGTTTGAAGTACAACCTTCCCGTTGCGGTTCATCGGCACAATACCTCCAGAAAAAGTTTTGAATTACTCGAGATGAAATTGGTCCCGAGAGGACAATCGACCGCGTCCTCCGCGATGCCGCGTATCGGCATATCGAAGCTGCCGGGCTATGCGCGCATTTTCTGCTTAAAATCCCAGCGCCGAGATTGGCAATCGCGTTTTGCTTGGCGGCGCCCCTGTTTCGTGGCGCCCTGATTGTTGAA
>CAWKFD010000039.1:0-211614 GCA_963848805.1 uncultured Acidobacteriaceae bacterium
TTCTCGAAAGCGATGAGCTTTTCAGTGGCCAGCAAATACTCGGCGTGCCGGCCCAGTCGTTCATACCAATCTGCCAGGTTGCACCAGCCCCAGAAATATCCGGGATCAAATTGGACTGCCTTGCTCATAAGCTCGATTGCTTCTTCGGGATTGCCTCGGAGAAAGACGATCCAGGCAAGCCGTCCGCGCAGAGCGAGCGGCGGTTGGCCGTTCCACACCGGCGCCTGACACGCCTCTTGAGCTCTACCCCCGGCGCTGCGCCTCGGCTGAGCACTTGGGCCTTGAGATCGGTGCGCTCAAGCATCCATGGCCGAAGCACAAGAACGCGATCCAAAGCACGCAGGCATTCATCTTGCCGCTCGGGGTCGTCGCAGAGGGCCTTGCCGGGAATGGCCCGCAGAGCCTGAGCCAGCCGCATCCAGGAGCGAATTTCTCCCCGGCCTCTTGGCCGTCAGGTCGCGTGCCAGATCGACAACGGCCTGGTAGCAGTTAAGCGACGCGGCCCATCGCAAAAATCCTCCCAAGCCTTTCAAAGCCAGGATCTAGAATTACTGTGTGGCGCACGCGTCTCGAAGCCTTGATGGCGTTCACCGCTGTTCCACAAGAAGCGAGCCATGATGCAATGGTTGTCGGGCTGAAGCGGCGCTCGATCGATGGCGAGTTCGATGGAGTCTATGGCCTTTTCAAATTCCTCACGTCGCCGATACAACTCGGTAAGTTGTCGCAGAGGCTCGCTCCAGAACAGGTTGATGCCGTGAGCCGTGCGCACTAGGCATGCTGACGATTCGCGCCCAGGGCGATCTGGTTATGAACCAATACCTGGCAGACGCTCCCACCGCGATGACCGCTTTGCGAGGAACCCCATTGCAGACTTCCTGGGGTATGACCCTCGTTTCCGGCGCAGATCTAAGCAGCTCCAACCCCTCTGAGTTCGTTAAAGGGACCGGGAACATGACGATCGCCGATGGGGCAGTGGTCTACAGCCAGAGCGCCCCAATTCGCCTCGCTGCCGGTAATGACATTACCGTCGGTTACGGAGACTTGCCGGGTTTCATGATCAACAACGATATGAACTATAGTGTAGGCACATACAGCGGTTCGATATATGTAAATGCAGGAAACAATCTCAACATCAACGGGGGCGCAATCCAGTCGGCCACGGGAAACATTTATGTCAACGCAGGAAACGATCTCAATCTGAACCAGGCGGGCGATGGTATTGGGACCATTCGAACGACGGGAGAATCCCCCAACGCATATTCCACGAAATATTGGACTTATGGGAACGGGGGCAATATTGCAATCAATGTCCAAGGCAACGTGAACGGCCAAATCCTCAACTACGGCACCGACATCGACATGGATGGTTGGGATTCATACAATGTGTCGGGCAATACCTCCAAGGGATGGTCCGCGAGCTACACTGACAGCGCTACCAGCAGTTCCACCGAGGGATTGGCGACAATGGCCGGAGGAAATCTAAGCGTATATGCCGGCGGCAGTTTTTTATGCCAGGCCGGGACCTTCGGCATGAACAAAGTGGGCAATTTGACAATCTTTTCCGGCGGCGACATGCAAGGCCGGTTTCTGATCGCGGACGGCGCCGGGGAACTGAACTCCATGGGTAATTTCGGGACATCAGGCACACCGCACCTTCCCATAGAATTGTTTGCCGCAACGCTCAATGTGACAGCCCAGGGCGATATCAATGTCGGGGCGATAATCAATCCCACCATAGCGCGGCCACTCGGCGGCCCAAACAATAACCGCCAGGTAAACTGGAATCTCGAGTATACGCCCACCACCTCCGTCAGCCTCACTTCCGTCTCCGTCATAGGTGATGTCACGCTGTACGGCGATGACAGCTTTTATGGCAGCTTCACTCAGGGCAACTTGAACCTGCAGATTCTCCCCCCCACCGTGGCGATTTCGGCCGGCAGGGATATCAATATACTCGCCAACTTCGCCCTTGCCCCCTCCGCGACGGGGAACCTTACCCTGATTGCCGGAAGAGACATCAACGGCAAACTGGCAAACGGGCTCCGGGCTGAGATCTTCATGTCGGATATGTCGGACGCTCTCCCGGGGCAGCCCAATGACCAGGTTTACGGACCTCAGTCAAACTTTTCTGCCGGCTCACTTTCTAACAGCGATGCCTCCGATCCTGCCGGGCTCCTCCACGCCGGTGATGCGAACCCCGTAGTGGTGAGCGCGGGCCGGAACATCAATGATTTGGAGCTTTACCTGCCCAAGAAAGCGGACGTTGTAGCCGGGCAGAACATCAGCGATCTCTATTTTTCAGGTAATAACATTTCCACGGGCGACGTGACCATAATCCGAGCCGGAGGCAATATTCTGTTCAGCTCAGTAGCCGATGCCAACACGAATTTCACTGGCATTCAGGAGGGCGGACCGGGGACACTGGTCGTCGAGGCGGGCCTTTCAATGGATTTGGGGACCACCGCCGGAATCCAGGCGGTAGGGGATACTTTCAACGGTTCCCTGGGCACAACCGGATGCACATTGATCGTTGGATCGGGTTATTCCAAGGACTTTTCCGATGCTACGGCCGATGCCGGGTTCTTCAACACCCTCCAGACCGAAGGTACCGTGTACAGCACGGATCTGGCAGCGGGGAACACTGCGCAGGCTCAACAGATCGTCGCCAACACCAGGGCCAACACCATCGTCCCGTTTTTTGCAGGGTCGGCTAACACCGGGGCTGGCGACATCGATATGACCACTTCGCAGATCAGCACCCTGGCCCCCGCCGGCGGCATTTTCATTTTCACGAACGGCAGCGTGAATGTGGGCAAGAGCACTTTTTTCGCTAACGAAAGCCAGATACAAAGCACCGGAATCTTTACGGCCCAGGGCGGGCCCATAAACATCTTCGCGAACAAGGATGTCAACGTCAACGAGTCGAGGGTTATGACCTTCCAGGGCGGAGACATCACCGTGTGGAGCGATACGGGAAACATCAATGCGGGACGTGGTTCCAAGACCGCTATAGACGCGTCTCCTCCTACGCTGAAAAATGTAAACGGTCAAAATGTTCTTGTGTTTAATCCTCCCTCGGTCGGAAGCGGGATCAGGGCGGTCACATACGCTCCGGGCTTCGGGCTCCCGACCCCCCCTGCCGGAAACATCTACCTGTTTGCGCCTAAGGGAACGATCGACGCCGGAGAGGCCGGCATCGCAGGGAATCAGGTAATCCTCGGGGCCGTGCAGGTGCTCAATGCGAACAACATCATCTTCTCGGCCGGATCGGTTGGGGTGCCCGTATCGTCTGGAAATCTTTCCGGCCTGAGCGCGCTTACCGGAACGAGCGCCGTTACCCAGGGCCTGCAAAACCAGGAGGCGGCGATGGTGAGCGCCGCAGCCGCCAAGCTGGCGCAGAGCGATACGGTCTCGGACGCTTTCTCTACCGCATGGCTCGAGGTCAGGGTGTTGAGTTTCTTCGAAGTGGGCTCGGACGACAGCGGCTGGGAGACCACGGACAATTGATTTCACCGCAGAGACGCAGAGAGCGCAGAGAAAGCAATAATGTATAGAAAAATCCTGGACAAAATTTCGATAGATTGCACGCCCGCAGTACAAGGAGCAGAGAAAATGCACATTTTGCAGGCATTGAAAGTCTTAAGCCTGCCCCGTTTGCTTTTCTCTGCGTACTCTGTGTCTCTGTGGTGAATCGCTTTTAATCTTTTCACACTTTTTTCGGGGGTAATTTAGTGGGCAGGTTTTTTCTCTCCAGATTTACAGCAGTAGCGGCGTCGATCGTACTTGTCTCCATTTTCGCAGGGGCACTCCAAGCCAATGCCTGGTGGGACGACAAATGGCAGAATAGAAGGAAAATCGTCTTCGATACCACGGCCACGGGCGCGGATATCAAGGAGAACCTGAACGACACGGCCGTTCTCCTGAGGCTTCATACCGGCAATTTCAATTTTGCCGGCGCCAAAGACGACGGTTCCGACATCCGGTTCATGAGCGGCGACGACAAACTTCCGTTGAAGTTTCAGAAAGAACTCTACGACCCGGCAAATGAGATCGCGCTGTTCTGGGTCAGGGTCCCGCGGATTATGGCAGGTTCGAAGCAGGACTTCATCTGGATGTATTACGGGAACAAATCGGCCGTCCAGGTCCAGGACCAGGGCGGGGTCTACGATGTCAATCAACTGGTTGTCTATCATGTGGACGAAGCGGAAGGAAAACCGAGGGACGAAACCGCCTATGGAAACCACCCCTCCGAGTTTTCCGCCGAAATGGGCGTCCCGGCAGTCATCGGCGCAGGTTTGAACCTGAACGGTTCGAGCGACAGGATCGTCATTCCGAGGTCTCCCTCGCTGAACTTTTCCACGGGTTTTACTTTTTCGGCCTGGGTAAGGATTTCCCAGCCCCAGGATAAGGCCCGCATTCTCTCGTGGGAAGACCAGAACCAGTCGCTCGTCATAGGCATCGATCAAACGAAGGTATTTGCCAGGGCGACGGCAGGCGGCCAGGCTGTTGAAACTGAAAAGACCGCCGACCTGCCCCTTGAATCCTGGCATCTTCTGGCCGTGACCGCCGAACCCTCGAAGCGTCTGACGGTATATCTCGACGGCACTGAAATGAATTGGGTGAATCTGCCGGGCGCTTTGCCCGAACCGGCCGCCGACCTGTGCGTCGGCGCAGCCCTCAATGGAAGCGGTTTTTTTGCCGGCGACCTCGACGAAATCGAGTTGTCAAAAACGGCCAGGCCGGCCGAATGGCTCCGTGCGGCATTCAGGGGCCAGGGGCCGGATAACGTCCTTGCCTCTTTCATGGAGGAGGAAGGCAATGCCGGCAGCGGTGAGAGCCTTACCATTCACCTGATAAAAGTCGTCGCCAGGACAATTACTCTCGACGGGTGGCTCGTCATCGGCATTCTTGTAATTCTAGGAGCGTTCTGCTGGATTATCTTTTTGACGAAGATGTTGAGCTTGCTCCAGACCAGCCGCGCGAACAACTCTTTTACAAATCAGCTCAGAGAAGAGCCGAAGTTCGACTCAATCTACAACCAGGAAGAAAACGGGTTTGCGGGGTCTTCCCTGTACCGGGTTTATAACGCGGGCTTCGAGGAGTTGAAGTTAGCCCAATCGAAAACGGACAAAGAAAAAAGCGGGCTCTCCAAATCCATGCTGCATTCGGTTCAATCGGCGCTCGATAAGGCCACAATGCAGGAAAGCAGGCGGTTCGGCGCAGGGCTGATGATACTGACGTTCGGAATATCCGGCGGACCGTTTCTGGGTCTTCTCGGCACGGTGTGGGGGGTCATGAACACGTTTGCAAGCATGGCCGAGGCCGGGGAGGCAAACCTTACCGCCATCGCGCCCGGCGTCGCCTCCGCGCTTGCCTGTACCCTTGCAGGGCTGCTGGTGGCCATCCCGGCGCTCTTTTCCTACTCGTTCCTCACGCAGCGCATCAAGGACCTCAATGCGGATATGTACCTTTTTACGGATCAATTCGTCCTCAAGCTCCAGGGGGAGGAAGAATAACGATGCACCGCAAAAGCGATTCACCACAGAGACACAGAGAACACAGAGCAGGCTCGGGGCAGAGCCAAAAGACTAAAAGCGATGCACCACAGAGACGTTCGATAATTCCAAAAATCCGGTGGCCCGCTTAGAAGGGCTAGCGTCGATCTTTAGAGAACACAGAGAAACTATAAGAGTTTGGCACGTATGCTTGCCGAAATTTCAAGAATTTGCACGTTAGCGATGCAGCGAAAAGAATGAGTTATGCGAAAATTGTCTTGGGCTTAAAGGAATGAACCGCAGAGTTTTCTGCGCTCTCTGCGACTCTGCGGTGAATAGCTTTTGGAGGAAGGCTGAAAATGAAAAGGAACCCTTACGGCGAACATGAAGTCATCGATGAGATCAACGTCGTTCCGCTGCTCGATCTCGCCTGGAATCTTCTGCTCGTGTTTATGATCGTGGTTACGGCTTCGGTTCAGGGCATCAATGTCAACCTGCCCAAAGCGAGCGCCGCGACAAGTTCTGTGAAGCCCACCACCAAAGCGATTACGATAACGGCCGAGGGGAATATTTTTCTCGACACCTTTCCGGTGACGATTGCGGAACTGGAGACGAGGCTGAGGCAGTACAAGGCGGTGGACCCAAACCTGCCCGTTGTGGTCAAAGGGGATGAAAAGATCTCCTACAAGAGCATCATAGAGGTACTGGATGTATTGCAGAGGCTTGAAATCAGTCAATTGGGCCTTGTTACGCAAAAGCTCACGAAGTGAACGGTGGAGTTCACTAAAAAACTCAAAGCTATTCACCGCAGAGGCGTTCGATAATTCCAAAAACCCGGTGGTCCGCTTCGAGGGGCCATGGTCGATCTTTAGAGAACACAGAGGAAAATATGTTGAACAAACAGACAAAACTAAGCCAAATTCCTGTTTGCTTCCGTTTTTCCTGCATGCCTATTTTTTTTCTCTGCGCTCTCTGCGGCTCTGCGGTGAATAGCTTTCCATTGGGGTTTTAGAAAGATGAAGAAACCTATTAAGAAGTCCTCCCAGACAACGACCTGGATTATCAGCGGGTGCGTTGGGCTGGTGTTGCTGGGCGGCTGCATATTCGTGGCGAAACTGCTCATGTCGGACCTGGGACCATCGAGAAAGAACCAGATCTCCACGGTCAATTTGATCCCGCCTCCGCCTCCGGTCGTAAAGGAAAAGCCGCCCGAGCCGGAACCGCAGGTGAAAAAAGAAAAAATCAAAGAGCAGGTGATAGACGCCGGACCGGAAGACCGCCCCAATGATGCCAATAAACCTGACGAAAAGCCCGCAGGCAAGCAACTCGGCCTCGACGCCGAGGGGACTGCCGGAGGCGATGCGTTCGGGCTGATCGGAAACAAGGGAGGCGCAGGCCTGCTAGGCAGCGGCGGGGGCGGTTCGCCCTTCGGCAGATATGGCAAGCTCCTCGAGGAAGAGTTGAATCGCAAGGTCAAGAAACGTTTGGAGGGAAACGGGGGAATTCCCAAGGGAAAGCTTCAGCTTACGGTGCAGATCGATGTGGATGCTCAGGGCAAAATCGTAAGGTTCAGGATCGTTTCGCCTTCCGGCGACGCCAAGCTGGACAGTGTCGTCAGGGAAGCCCTGAAGCGCGACGGCGCCATCAGTCAGCCGCCGCCCGAAGGAATGCCCAGGGGCGTGAACGTCCGCATATCGTCACAGGGATGAGAAGAGCAGTGAATGGTGAGTAGTGAATAGTGAGTGGTGAATAGAAAGAGAAAGAAAACAGTGGGCAGAAAAAACAAGAGAAAATAATTCCTTTTGGTTCTGTGGATTCGCGAGGAGCAGGGAACAGTGAAAAGCTGAGTTTTAACGTTAAGGGGTGTGGCAAGAGGAGTGAGCAGTAAAGAGCCAGGTTTTCACTGCTCACTGCTCACTGTTCACTGCTGTTAAGGGGGGGAGTTTTGATGTTGAGGGGTATAGTTGTCCTGGGAATAGCAGCGCTTATTTCGTGTGTGGGCGTGACGAATGGTTTCTGTGAGGAACCAAAAGCAGCGGAGCCGACCGGCATGGAGTTGCTTGCGGACATTTTGAAGGCCAAGGGGGTTATCAGCCCGGATTTCGCACACCTTAACGCCACGTAAACTTGCCGTTGCACTCATTCCGAATTTCCTTTCGGGCGCCGGTTAATGGAGGAGCTCCGCTTCAGGCACGCGGGCCATTTCTTCCTCTACCTCCTCCCCGCCGGTAGCCCCTTTCGCCGTGTCCTCGCCGGGACGCACTTCCCGCGGCAGCCATGCTCCCTGCTCCAGCAGTCGCTTCTGCAATGCCCGGTAGCTTACTTGCCGCGGGCTGGTGTGGTTTTTCAGGGCCAGCGCCGCCGCGGTTCCGGCAGCTTCGCCCATTTGCACGCAGAAGGGGATGAGGTTCAGCAGATCGTTGGCTTCCACGTCCGATGAGAAGCACCGGCCCGCTGTCAGCAGGTTCTCCATGGTAATGGGAACCAAGGCGCGATAGGGAATGCATTTGTTGCGAATGGTCTGGGAGATGTTCTCCGCATACGGCGGAACGGCAGCAATGGTATCGGGAAATACCGTGCCTTCGCGCACATCGTCGCGCGTAACCACGTATTCGCCACGCAGCCGCCGGCTGCCCCTGGTGCCAATTTGCGACGCGGTATCCAGAATATAGCTTTGCTCGAAGCCCGGCATCTGCTTCCGCAAAAGCTCCAGGGTCTTCAGCATGACCTTGCGCACCTTCACTTCCGCTCCGGTAAGGTGCTCGACATTCAGGCAGTCATTCCCCGGCACCCAGTTGTTCACCCAAACCTGGTCGTCGCGGTGGGTAGCCAGTGCCAGCAAGGGGAATCCGCCAATCGCCCGCATCTCGGCCTGAATCTTCTGGTTTGCCTCCGGATCGGAATGCCTGAAGGTGCTGTACTTGAGGTAATCCACTCCCCCTAACCTGAAGACGACGGCCAGCATGCCGCTTCTCAGGTTGTGATCGATGGCGCCGTCGAACTCCGCTCCCGCCGAGGCGAAGATGTCGCCATCGCCGGTGGTGTCGATGGTCAGCTTGCTGAGGATGGCCTGGCGGCCGGACTTGCTCTCGAAGACCGCGCCTTCGACCTTATTCCCGTCGCTCAGCGCCCGGCTGCCCCAGGAATGAAGGAAAAGCTTGACCCCCGCTTCCTCAATCATGTCGTTCAGGACACATTTCAGCAGCTCCGGATCCACAATGACGCTCATGCGCACGCGGCCGCGCACGACAAAGTCGTGGTAATGCTTGAGGCGGCCGGTCAGTTCCGGGTCGGCGGACCCGAGCTGTTGGCGCTGGGGATGGCGTGCGCCTCCTATGGCGTCCAGCCGGTCCACTATTTCCTGGCACACGCCGGCGACCTCCTGTTCCGCTGTCCCCGCGCTCATGTGAGGGATCAGGATGACTAATCCGCCAGTGGCCATTCCCCCGAGATGGTTATAGCGCTCGATCAAGGTAGTGTCTGCGCCATTGCGGGCCGCAGCCACCGCGGCGGCGACTCCGGCAGGGCCTCCTCCTACCACCAGGACTTCCGTCTCTCTGCAAACCTTCGTGGTCCGCGCGGGCTCGACTACTTCGCTACGAGAAATTGCCATATCGTCCGTCTCCTCATCCTGTTTTCGCCTGTTCTCATACTCGTGGGAGTCAGGTGGTGCAGGCCTTAAGCGTGAAGCCGTCTTAGTGAAATATGTCTCGAGCGTAGAACACGCCCCGGAGCCCGTCAATAAACTCCTCAATAGGATGAGCGTATCCTGAAAGGCGCGCCCAACCGGAAGACGGCCCAACGTCCGGCAGCGAACCCGGGGACGCCATTGTTCAGTCGGTAGCCGGACGAGGTGGAATGCAAGTAGTTGGGGATAAAAGAGATATTGACGAGCCATTTACGGCAACGGCTCCGTTGTCAACAACTTTCCGTCTCCCTTTGGCATAACTAGAACAGATGAATCCCCGTGCGTGGCGAGGCGCTGACCCTATTTTCGGACAAACTTATCAAATAGTAGGATCATTGCATCATTTCAAAACTGAAAGGCTAACATGACGGAAGCATCGGCCAACATCGACAGGGAAAAGACACCCGAGCAACTTTGCCAGGAGAGAGCGAAGCGCTTAGTCGATGCCATACACCTGCGGCAACCGGACCGCGTGCCGATTTCTTTAGGGTTCGGCAACCTGTTGGCGGAGATCGGGGGCATTACACGACAGGAGTTGTGCGAGAGCGCGGATTTGGCCCTCACCGCGCTGGAGAAAGCGGCGGTGCGCTACCAGCCCGATATAGTTGCCGACTTGTATGTGTATGCAGTGTTGCTGGGGGTGGGAAGCGGTTTGAGCATGGTATGCATGATGACCATACCTGCCAATTACTTTGGGACCAAGGCGTATCCGTCCATCATAGGTCTGGTGATGGCAGTGGGGACAACCAGTGCGGCCATTGCTCCCGTAGTTGCAGGGCACTTTTACGATACGACCCGGAGCTATGGCGCCGCGTTTTACTCAATTGCAGTCGTCTGCCTCGCCAGTTCCCTGTTGGTTCTCGGTGTTACCCCGCCGCCACGGCGTGTGCGGGC
The DNA here is from genome assembly GCA_963848805.1 of uncultured Acidobacteriaceae bacterium. Taxonomy (GTDB): domain Bacteria; phylum Acidobacteriota; class Terriglobia; order Terriglobales; family Acidobacteriaceae; genus Telmatobacter. The sequence continues at coordinate 10,078 of CAWKFD010000039.1, forward strand.
TTGTGCCTGTCTGGCGGGTAAGCAGGCGGTCGCCGCGCCGGCTGAATAACCAGCGGAATGCGGCAGTTCCGCAGCGCACCGGCGCGGCCAGCATGTTTGGTAACAGCGCACAGTCTTACCGGTGGCTGAAGAAAGCGCGAGTTACAGGCGAGGCGGAAAGGTTCATGCGTTTGTTGAATGAGAGGAGGAGTCAATGAGCTCCAAGGTTGTCCAAGATAATCCTGATGAGCAACAACTGGGGCCGCCAATCCTGGATTGGGCCTTCGATATACAGGTGGATTTCGACCGGCGTCTGATTTGCGGTCCGGTAAGCGGCGGAGGCAAAATGGGCTACGTCGGCGCCGGAGGAGGCCCGGTGACGGGACCACGATTAAGCGGCCGCGTCTTGCCGTCCAGCGGGGGCGACTACGCGCATGTCCGTCCCGACGGCGTGGTTGAGATCAACGCACACTACATGCTGGAAGCGACCGACGGGACCCTGATTTATCTGCAGAATCGCGGCTTTGTCTACCGCAAGGACCCCGACAGCGGCGTGCCGGCTGGGGCGGATGCGGATTCTTCCACCCCTTACTACTTTCGCATCGCGCCTACCTTCCGGACCCCGATCGGCCCGCATGATTGGCTTACCCGCACCGTGATTCTGGGCGTGGGGAAACGGCACCAAGATCCGGACTACACGCTCTTTCGCTACTACGCGGTGTTGTAGACAGCATCAGGAAAACGCACAGCGCAGCGGGGCGACCAATGACATCTGCCGACGAAGCAAAAAATATCGTTGAAGGTGCTGATTCAAGTTGCTTGAGAAGGTGGAACTTGATCAAGCCGATGTCATGGGAGCAAATTCTTGTTTTGATCGCGATTCTTGCCGTAACTACTAGCTCGCCGCCGGTGTCGATCTGCTCGCGGAAGCTGACGTACTCGATGTTGAGCCGATTCAGTTCATCGAGCACTTCCAAAAAGTGTTTCACCGACCGGGCGATCCGGTCCGAGGCCCAGACCAGGACCACATCGAACTTGCCGCGGCGGGCGTCGACCATCATCTGGTCGAGGCCCGGCCGCTTTGCTTTCGCGCCGGAGATCCGGTCCGTATACTCCTGCACGATCTCGTAGCCGCGCTGGGAGGCCATCTGGCACAGGTCGAGGAGTTGGATCTCGGGACGCTGATCCAGGCTGGAGATCCTCATATAAAGGGCGGCCGTTTCACTGGCGCCGCCTTTTCGGTTTCGGCGAGTGTCTCGCGATGTAGCTCTTGATGAACTCCAACAGCACGTCGGTCATGTTCTGGCCTCGGGCGGCCGTCGCCGCCCGCCCCCTGGACTTGACCAGCGAGGCATACGTGCGCCGGAATGTATGCCATCCGAAGCGTTCGGGGTTCCCCACTGGTTTGAGTCGCGTGTAGGCGCCACGATGGATTTATGACGCAGGAGCAGGGTGTGAGGGCCGACCGTCACGGTCGGAAGCGGCGATCGATTGCGGAGGAGCGGCGCATTGTCGGCCTCTGTGATCTGTCCTTCCTCATACTGCTAGTCCGTCTGGCTCCCCGCGGCAGCCACTAAAGTAGGGACTTCCCGACGGGTGGGCGGCTTTAAGAACAGCGCCAGGACCGAGCCTACGAAGCCCAATATGGCAATCAGATAGAACATCCGGGCGTAACTCCCGAAATGATCGTAGGTGTAACCTGCCCCATAGGTCGCGAATGCTCCCACCGTGGTTCCGGCGACAGACAAAAATCCAATGACCGCAGCATAGGCCCGGTGCCCAAAATAGTTTGCCGGCAGCGTCATAAGACAGGTCATGCACGTCCCATACCCAAATCCGACGAGAGCCGCATAAAGGTACAAATCCGTTCCACTAGTCGCGTTAAGAAGTACGAGGATACCGAGTCCCGAGGCCAGCGAACCGGCGATCCAAATATACCGGGATTCAAAGAGATCGCCCAAGACCCCAACCGTCAACGTGCCGATCAGCCCGGCAATTGACAGAACGGAGAGCGAGAAAGCGGCTTCGGCGGGCGTATGCCCGAGATCCCTAATAAGATGAATTGAGCCATGGCTCAGAACAGTTGAAAATGTCGCGCTGACTCCCAGCTCCGAAGCAAGCATTAGCCAGAAACTTGATGATCGCAACGTTGCGGGAACGCTCCATTCTTCCGTGGTTTTATAAACTCTCCGCCCGATTTTGGTATCGGGTCCAAGCGAACTACGGACTGGCGGCGTTGCCGATTCACCATCCGGGAGCTGGCCCAGGTCAGAGGGTTGTTCTTTTACGAAAACCAAAGCCACAAGAGTAGCCAGGAAGCTCAATCCGCAAATCAACCACCAGCCGGCGCGCCAGTTTCCGCCGGAGAGCACAATTACCCGATCCAATGCGAGCGGCGCTACAAAACCTCCCACCGCCCCAGCTACCATCATCATTGATATCGCGAGCGCCTTCCGTTTCTCAAACCAGCGCCCGACAGCCGTCTGCGCCGCAATCCCTCCGCCGGTTACAGCCCCCGAAGCGATAATGACGCCGAACACTATGTAGAGCTGGACACGGGTATAAACGAACAGCACCATCGTTAGTGCACCAACGACGACTAATGAGGTCCCTAGCGCAAGCGTGAAACGAACGCCCTTCTTGTGCAAAGACAGGGCGATCAAGGGTCCAGGCAAGCCCATCATCCACTGGAATATGCCAAAAGCCACACCTAATGTGCCGCGGTCGAAATGCAGATCGCCAGCCATATAGGTAGCTATCAAGCCTCCCCCGTAAAGAGGGAACGCCAAATTTGTTGCAACAATGAATGACAGCGCCAGCAATAACTTCCACCCGTAGAATCCGTTTTCGCGCACCGCTATCCTCCTACGGACCAACGCAAAATTGTTGGCTGCTGTTACTACGGAGATTTTCTCGAAGCGTGTAAACCACGCCTCTATCCTCAAGAATCCCGTATTTGTTACATATAGTACGTGCACGTCCAGTAATTAATTACAAACTGTAAAAGGCGGAGATGGCCCATCCTGGCCGAGCTAGAGCGGGGTTCTTGATCTTCCTTCGGGACACGAGCAGCTACTTTTGTTTTACGGCCTGCGTGTACACGGCTCCTGAGCCCGTGGCGAAGTGGAAGATTGGCTTGTCGACCCGGTGGATGACCAGTGGGCAATGATAGGTGTTCTTGGGCATAAAGATGAGGCAGCTCTTGGTGAGCATGAATTTCTCTTCTTCGATCCATAGTTCGATTTCTCCGCACAACTCGTTCGGATTCTTGAAATCGGTTCCGAAGAAGGCGATCACTTCGTCATAGTCGTGCGCGTGCGCGTTGGGTTCAGCCGTCTCAGGATAGATACCTGGGGCCCCCGGCCAAAGCCACACCGATTCGGTGTAGAAGGAGCCTTTTACCACCACGTCGTCCAGGCTCAGAATCTTCTTGTGCGAGGGGGTATCGGAGACCGTTGCGGGATCTAGACCAGGCGGCAGAGTGGCGTCGCGGGAATCGCGCTTCAGATCGGTAAGAATGTATTGGCTGTATTTGGACATTGCACGAATCTCCTCAAGCTTGAGTTACCGAGTTTATGCTATAAATCTGCCGGCGTTCACTTGGGCCCGCGGCGTGAGCCGTCGGGCAGATCGAAGAAGCTGTTTGTCCATCCCTCCGCCAGGGTTCCGGCGCCCAGCATCATGGCCAGCTCGATTAGCGGCCGCCCCACCTGTTTCCACATCAGCGGTCCGTGATCAGTCGTTTTCGGGAGATACACGCAATGGCTGGTGTCGAACTCAAGCAGCTCTTCGCCAATGCCGAACTGTAAAGTTCCACCAAGAGCCTCGGGATTGTCTGGGTCGCTGCCGATGTGCAGCACGATTTCGTCGAAGTTGTCGTGCCGCATCTTCGGCATCGAAGGATCGGGCACTCCCCAGATCCAGCCGAACTCGACGTAGTGGTTCACCGCATTGATCTGGGTACGGCTCAGATAGGTCATGGTGGGGTTCTGGCGGCCTTCGACGTAGTTAGGGCCGGCCTCGCGCATGGGACTGCGGATGACATATTGCTCATAATCGAACTTCTCCGTCTTATTGGGAATCCCGACTATGGTACCGTCAACCGCCTTGCGGCCGGCAAGGTAAGGATCGCCACAACCGAATACCATGGATAGCTGAACGTGCGGGTGGCGAACCTCCTTCCAACTTACCTCTCCGTAGTTCGTCCCCTTGGGAATAAAGACCGAGCTGGTGGTATTCAAAGCAATGTATTGTCCGCCCAGGTAGAACTCGACGGTGGCGCCCAGTGCCTGCGGCGTCTCGGGATCCATGCCGATGAACAGCACGAGCTGATCGTGGTCGAGAACCTGCGGCGGCAGGCAAGGATTGGGCTCCGGAATGGCGTAAATCCAAGCCATCTCGATATGAAAGTTTGCCTCTGGAATCTGCTGGCTGCTTAGAAAAGTCATAGGAGGCGCCTGGCGTCCCTTCACGCTGGGAAAGCGCGCATCGTATATCGGCTTGCGGACTGCGAACTTCTCACCTATGGATACGGTCATCGAGTGCATGTCTCCGTTGGAACCGAAATTCAGCTCCATCCGCCACGCGGTCCTCTGCAACGAAACAGGCCAGATCCTCACTGACGGTGTCGTCAGGAAGAGCGCCAAAGAGCACTTCCGTCGAGGCCGACACCCTCGTGCCCCGTGGCGCTTGGGTAGTGTCGGCTCGGCTGAAACTACGCGATCTGGCTCCGGGTTCGAACCGAAATGCGATGGGGGCGCCGATTGCATTTCAATGAGACTTCACACTACTATCGCCTGCTGCCATCATTTCGTGGGCGGAGGCTTCTCTTTTCCCAATCTGCGATAGAACTCTTCTGGTATGTTCGCAGGATCTTTGTAGTAGGCAAAGTGACAGAAGCCGTGCCGCATCGGCTCGGTCGCGAGATGAACGGGTTGGAGGTCTCCCGTACCTTCAAAACCCAGCGTCTCCATGATCGGACAATGTACGCAGTAAATCGGAAAGTTTTTCATGCCCCAGGTGATGCGGTGCGGTTCTTCCACCTTGGCTAAACCGGCTTCGTATCCTCCGAGCTCGATAATCCTCTCCCCGGAACCGCAGGGCTTCATGGTGAGGACGATCTTCTCGTCATCCTCTTCTATTTCGAGGGGTTGAAGATGCCCGCGGAGGGAGCTGGCCAAGTGAATGATGAGGGAGCGCAAGTCCGTTTCTACTGGCGGCTTGAAGACCGTTTTCCCTTCGATCGTGTGGGCGAACCGTTCGGCCTTTTCCACGGACTCGATTCCGTAGTTTTGGTAGATATAGGTCAGTAGCCCAGTCGCCCAGAACATGTATCCGTCGTGCAGGTGGTTGAACTCTTTATACATGCGCTGGACGAGTTCCTTCGCCTTTTGCTTATCGCCCTGTTCGATGGCTTCCTGAGCTACATCCAGGGTACGCCTTCCCATCTCGCGCAATTCTTCGTCGGAAAACAACCTGTTACCGTTCATAAGTTCTCCTTGTCCGCCCTATTGGGCTCAGTTCCCGGCATCGTTCCGCCACTACGTTATTGAGGCACGATCTCAAGAGGCCCCATATTGACAACAACCTCTTTGAAGTAGTGGTCAAACCACGCGGAAACATTTTCGTAAGTGAGTTCCATTAGCAACCTTTCTAGTTCGTAAGGCATTTACTGCCGAGCAAGCTTACCTGGACACCGAACATCGGATACCGCTACTCTCGAATGCCTGCCGCACCGATTCCACGTGGGCCGGCTCAATGGCAGATAGTCCGTGCAGACGATACGGTTCGTTCAGTGCAATATATTTGCTCTCTCCCAGCCGGTGATAAGGCATTAACTCGATGCGCTCCGCTTTCTTTCCCAGGCCTTTTAGAAAGGCCGCGGTCGCCTGGATATTCTCCAAACTGTCGTTGATGCCCGGGATCAACGGCATCCGGAACAGGAAATCGACACCGCTTTCGGCAACGAGCTTCGCATTGGAGAGGATGAGATGGTTCTGTTGGCCGGTGAATTCACGGTGAATGTCCGCATTCATGTGCTTCAAATCATAGAGGACGTAGTCGGTCAACGGTAAGACTTGCAGCAAGCTCGACGACGGGGCGCACCCTGACGTTTCCACGCAGGTATGAATTCCTTCCGCATGGCAGCGCTCGAACAGGGCGCGCACAAACTCGGGATGCCGGAGCGGTTCCCCGCCGGACGCGGTGACGCCACCGCCGGAGCTTTCGTAGAACATTTTGTCGGCCTTCACCGCCTCGAACACTTCCTCAACGCTCATGGGTTTGCCATAGAGAAGCAGCGCATGGTAGCTGCAGACTGAAGCACACTCCCCGCAGCCGGTGCAACGGTTGCGGTCGATGGAAGGCAGTCCCGTGGAATCAACGTTGAGGGCCCCTTCCGGACAATGTCCCGTGCAATTGCCACAGCGAGTACATAGTGACTTGATGAAACCGACTTCAGGCCTTGGTAAAACACACTCAGGATTGGCACACCACTGGCACGCTAGGTTGCAGCCCTTCAAGAACACTATGGTTCGAATTCCAGGCCCGTCATGGACGGAGTAGCCCTGAATGTTTGTCACTGGCGCCATCGGCGCCTCGCTTTTTGGGCAGATCGGCGTGTTCTTCGCGTCCGTTTTTGAATCAACCGCGGAGAGTATTTCCTCAGACGTCTCATCGCACATCTCGACCCCCACTCGAAACCCCTTGCCTGCCCGGTTTCACTTGTGCCCCCTGAGTTTCCGAGCTTTGGCAGTAACCTGCCGTTCAAATTGCTGCACCGGCGCCCAGCCAGGACTCCTGCCCGTTGAGTGCCGTACCCAGGCAGTTGGCTTCGACGCACGGTCTCGTCCTTGTATTCAGTGTAGTCATAGGGGGCGAAAACATTCCCCCCGCGCTACACAGAGTGAAGACACCGACGTTGATCAGCTCGGACATGAAAATGCTTCCCTTTCTCGTCGCTGCACGCTCCACGCACATCATTTTGGCTTACAGCAGGCGAGGAGGCGCAGAGTCCACACAAACAACGCTGATGAACTTGCCATCGGCGACGTGATAGTGGATGAACTCCGGAATCTCCAAGGTCTTGCCCAGCGGAGGCGTCTTCATGTTTCCATAGCCGGCTGCCACGGCCGCCTCGTGAGTCAACTCTTTCTTGGTTTGAATGTGCACTCGCGCTTCGATGATCAGAAGATTCTCGTTGGAGATGAATTGATCGATATGGAGCGACTCATTCACATGCTGATGGAAGAATTCCTTGTAGAACTTGTCGATAAACTCTTCGCGGTTGTGGAATGTGTAGCCGGCAAAAGAAACCGTGAAACTCTTCGCCCAATATTCCAGCACACCCTCGTAGTCGCGTGAGTTGAAACGCCGTACGTATTCGTCAAAGGCGACGCGATCAATGATCGCACCCTTTGTCGCAGCAGCTTTGCCTTCACCCGCCGGGCTCATAACTGCCGCACCGGAAAACACAGCGATTCCCGCGACTGAGGCGGCCTCGAAGAATGTGCGTCGATTTCTGTCTGCATCGGAATGAATCTCCTCTCTTTATCTTTCTGAAGGCTAATCAATAGTGCATAGTTTGATAGACCTCACTCAGCAAACTTCTTCTCCCCTGTTGCGACGACCGCGACCTGGATCAGCGGAATCATGGCGCAGCCGCCAGCAGCATTGTTCCCATCATAAGGGCTGCAATACCGGGGCCGGCCAACTTGCTAAAGTGGAGCGCCCCTCTTGTTCCTTTTATATTCTTGTCTAGATACAATTGACCACATCCCCTATATCGCGCGACCAATGCGTGAACCATCCCCAATAGCATCTATTATCAGAGCAGGGTTCCCACAGTCGCCAATCTGATAAACTTCAGGGGCTGTCTCCTTCAGGCTTTTGACGAACTCAATGTCCGGCGCCATAGCCAAAGCAGGCAATATGTTATCTGCCGCTAAGATCTTTTTCTCTCCTTCTTTGGTAGTGATAGTTAGCCCTTTATCTGTTATCTGCTCATACTTGACGCCGGACAACATGGGCACTCCCTTTTGCTTCAGCCACCAAAACAGGCGGAACTTACTACTCTCAACCATTCCTTCTCCCATTTCTTCAGCCGTGCCCACGACTGTCACCTTTCTACCACGCTTAACCAGAAACGCGGCCAGCTGGAGGCCATGTATGCCGCTACCAATAATGACAACACGTTTACCGAGGGGCATCCAGAATTTCGTGGCCCATATTAGCATCCCGGGACTTGCGAACCTCAAACAAGTCTTCAGCCGGCGGTTCAGGCCGGCAGCTTTGACCACATTGCGCGAATCGATTCCGGGTATTTCCGGAACGGAATATAGTCCCCCCGTGGCTAGTATGAGCACATCCGGCTTAATTCGTTCTACAAGCGTCTTATTAACCTCTTTGCCAAGATTGATCTTCACGCCCAGCTTGGTAATTTGGGTGCTGAGATAGCGAACCAGGGCCGGAAGGTCTTCAATTTCAAGCCCCTTCATCGTGGCAGCCACGGGTACGGATCCTCCCAGTTGATGTTCTTTCTCGTACAGTATTACTTCATGTCCCCTTAAAGCCGCGACCCTTGCCGCCTCCATCCCCGCTGGTCCGCCACCGACTACCATAACCTTTTTCTTCTTAAGCGCCGGTTTGATCTCGTATTCCCGCTCTCTTGCCAGGGCAGCATTTAAGCGGCAGCATGAGTTCCCCGGAATAGGATGTGTAAATATTGCGTCGATGCAGGAGAGACAGTGTGTGCATGGAGCAATATCCTCCAGTCTTCCTGCGGCAACCTTGTTGGGGAGTTCCGGGTCAGCAAACAGGTTTCTGGTCATGCCAATAAAGTCCGCTTTGCCCTGTCGCAGGATTTTCTCTCCTAGTTCAGCATTGATGCCGGCGGTGGCAATAACCGGTATGGAAACTACCTTCTTGGCAAGTGCGGCTAGAGGTACCCAACTTCCAGCCCCATGACGGCTTCCATCAAGTCCTTCTGGAAAGGGGTCCGGAACTTCTGGATAGAAGGCCGTCTCGGGCCAGTTCATTAAACCGTATATTGGACCTAAACCATCGGCTTTTGGATGAAGGTTATCAGCACCGGCAGCTTCAAATATTCGGCCGAACTCTTGACCCTCCGCAGGAGTTATGCCATTGTCCATCCCATATTCGGCGGCATTATAAAGGACACCGACGGGGAAGTCCTTCCCCAGGCGTCTCTTCATTTCCTTGAGAATTTCAACCATAAACCGAGATCTGTTTTCCAGGCTTTGAGGACCATATTCGTCCTGGCGTTTATTCCAGTGACGAGACATAAAAGTATTGCCCAGGTGCTGCGTGGCGCAGTGTATCTCCAGATGGTCGATCCCGGCCTGCATGTAACGCTCCGCCGCCTTTACGAACTTTTCCTGGATTTCTTTAATCTCGGCTACGGTTGCCTCAACGGCATCCTCACCCCCGAGCATTCGAAAGTCTCCAAAATCCTCCGGTTTCATCACCGAAGCAGCGATAGGTGGGCGCCCGGAAAGCGACGATGGGCACCAGGGTCCGGCATGCATCATCTGCACAGATAACTTGCAATCGTGTTTGTGGACGGCATCTGCCAATTTACTAAAGCCTGGAATGTATTCGTCAGCGTCAATACGCAACCCATCGGCTACCCTTGCGCCTAAAGGATAATCAATGTAGGCATTCCAGAAAATAATCATACCCACGCCACCCTTGGCCAGTGTCTCTATGTAGTCAATCGTTTTCTGGTTCATATGGAAATCATGGGGGTCGTGGGTATTCACTTCTGCGGCAGTCTTTATTATTCGATTTTTAATCTGTAACTTTCCTATATAACAAGGTGATAGTAGCTTGTCAAACTGCGCCTTCCTGCTCATTATCGCTTCTCCTCTTTCCCTATCAACCAGTTTTCCTGCATCTAGTGTTTGATAGGCTTGTCTTCAGACAGTTCGATCTTAGTATACTGCGGGGCTATTGAGGCGTGCACAAAAAGAAGTGGTTTTCCGACCCTTTTGAAATGGAGCGGACAGTGAATCATTCCTTTTGGAATGTAGACGCTCGTCGGAGTTGTAATCGTATGAATCTCTCGCTCTTCGCCAAGCCCTATTTCGATCTCTGCATCCAGACTCGACATGTCGTCAGTTCCCATAAAATAGAGATACATGTCAAAATCGTGTGAATGGGGAAATTCCTCCATCAAGACCGGCTCCGAAATATGAAGGAGCATGAGGGTAAAGTCTGACTTATAGTCTTCCCCGCCGTAACACATGAGCTCCGGACCAAACTTACCGATCTGCACCGGCTTCTTTACGACGTACTTACCATATTTGGAATCACTCATTTAGTTCTCTCTCCTTATTTGAGGTTGAATAATGCGAACTTGACATGCCCGATGCGTTCTGAGGGTAGGTGTCCACAGGACGGTTGTTGGGTTACTGTTGTTGCGCTGCAGGCTCCCATGGGGGCCTGCAGCAAAAGGCTAGGTGATGGCCAAAACTTCGGCCAGCCGGTTCTTCTGTAGATCAAGGCTCAATCTGCACGGCTAAAATTTGTACTTCAAGCCAAACTGTATCAGGCGCGGGTTTACCGACGTACTGGAAATCGGCGTCTGGCCGTTCGGTGAGATAGCGCCAGTGGGCAGACGCGACAGGGTAACCTGCGGAAAGGACTCCGTTACCGGAAGGTTAAATTGCGTGTGATTCGGGAAGTTGTAGAACTCGGCGCGGAACTCAAACTTTTGCCTTTCTGTTATATTGAAGTTCTTTTGCAGGGCGGCATCCCAATTGAACTGGCCGGGGCCCAGCACGGCGCCGATGGGCGAATTGCCGAAATCGGTGCCTGGTGCCATTGGAATAAAACCGTCAAGTGTGGAGGCGGTACCGATAACCGGCTGATTACAGAACGCTGCGACGTTTAAATAGCCGGTGCGCGCCGCCTGCTGGAGGCTGACGTGCGCAATCATCTGAGAAGGCCTCACCCCCGGACACAGCTCTGCAGTAGAAGTGCTGGTGCCGTAAATGGTTCCGCCGCCACTGTCGTAAACCGTCACCGGATTCCCGTTTGGGCGATAGTAGTTCCGGATACGCTCCAGTCATTCACGAGTTTGCCGAGAGCCCCGTGGTAGTTGGTGAATGGCAAATGATAGAGATAGTAAACCGACAAGCGTTGCGGACGCTCGAACACTGCGGGCGCATACTGGGCAGCTAAATTGTCGGGGTTATTGGTGTTGGCGGCATATTCTCCCGGCGAATTCGCAGCCTGCCCCAAGTCGGTGAGATTCTTGCTCCAGGTATAGGCCGCTTGCATCTGCAGGCCGTGGGAGAAGTTCTTCTTCAGCGTGGCTTGCAGGCTGTTGTAACGGTCAATGCCGTCGAAACTCGATACTTGCAGACCGGCCGCCTGGTAGCCGACGATCGGCACCCGGAGCGGGATGTTGGCAATCGTGTTGACAGTCTGACCATTGATTGGATTGCTCGGACTGGCGAGACGGGGAATGTTTTGATCGTGGTACTCGTCCATCTGATTGATGCCGCTAGCTCCGGCATAGGTCACCTGCAGCGTCCAGCTGGGCGTGAGCTCGTACTGGAAATCCAGATCGTACTGCCGGGTAATCGGCATCTTGAGCTGTTGAGGAATATACGGTGAATTCAATGCGGATGTGGCGCCCGCACAGTTCCCGGATGGGTCGCACGTCATGTTTGACCAAAAAGAGGGAAACTGTCCCAGGGTAAAGGAAGATGCAAACGGAGCCTCCATGGTGTGGCCCGAACCGGGTCCATAACTGAGGGTCGCCGCGTAAGGAGGATTAGTGTTGACGCCGTGGACTATCGCATCTTCGCCAACTAGATCGTTGTATATGCCGAATCCTCCCCGCACCACCAGCCTCGACGCGGCTTGCCAGGAAAATCCGATACGTGGAGTGAAGCCAGTCCTCGGAGGATTCCCGTAGGAATAGCCCGTGGTCGACTGCGTAACTCCAGGGGGAGGGGCGGCGCGCCCTGGCGTAGCCATGTAATTGTCGGGCACAACGTACTGGGAAATCCCCACACCCGAGGTCATCGGTCCGGTCGGGGTAGGTACGTTGCTTATCAGGGCCGGATCGACATCGGTAAGATTCCCGTATTTGTCAGTGGGATACCCAAAGTACTCCCAGCGCAACCCCAGGTTTAGCGTTAGCCGCGGGCTGACCTTCCAGTCGTCCTGGACAAACGAATCCAGGTTATTGGCATAGAAGATGTGCGTTACACCTTGAGGCGGACCACCATTGCAGCCGACGCACATAAATGGCGATCCCTGAAGGAATTCACCGAGGCCAGTAAAGAAAAGAAACCCACGCTCGAACCCTAGATATTGGAGGGGAGATTGGACTTTTTCCGCTTCAAATCCGGCGCGGATGGTGTGCTTTCCATGTGACCAGGCCATCTGATCGGCGGCCTGATATTGGTTCACTGGACTATTGATCGGGCTAAAGGGTGAAAATATTTGCATCCCGGTCAGAAAATTGAGGCTGGGCGGATACAGCATCCCGGGATTGACCGGTGTAATGCCCAGGTCTGCCGGGGTGCTTCCGGGCGGAGGGGTGTCGGTGATCTGGGCAAGCATCCGTTGGCCCGATATCCGAACCTCATTCGTAAACGTGTTGCTCAATACCGAAGTGAGCCTGAGTAACTCGTTGAAATTGCGGTATCTGTCTTGGGAAGGATCGCCTAAGAGGTCATAACCCGTCATAGGGGCGTACTGTGGATCCCGGCTAAAAAACTGGCGATACGACAACGTGTGTTTCGGCGAGATCACATAATCCAGATTGCCGAGCAACTGATCCTCGGTGAAGGTAGCCGGCATGTCGAAGGTGGTCGGCCCGGAACCGGAGGGAAAGAAATACTTGCCCCACATGCCGTTGTGGCCCGGCAGTTGAAGGACCGCCAGCGCCACTGGATCGACGCCGCTGCCGTTGCAACTAGGATCGATAATACCTTGAGAACTGGGAGCGCCCGCCAACTCCGTGCAATACGTCACCCCTGAAAACGGGTCCACAGCCGCGAGTATGCCGGCCGCACTGCGATCGTTCGTCAATCCCGGCAGGTTCGGAGTGTAACTGGCCTCCGGCGTAATTGCGTTCGTCGCTCGTGTTCCCTGATAGCTGCCAAAGAAGAAGAGCTTGTCTTTCTTGATCGCGCCGCCGACCGTCCCTCCAAACTGATTCTGGTTCAAAAGGGACGACTTGGAGAAATACTCGTGGGCGTTGAGAGCGGAATTGCGGACGAACTCGAACGCCGTACCATGGAGTTGGTTGGTGCCGCTCTTGGTGACCACGTTGATGTTGGCGCCGGGGTCCCTCCCATAGCTCGCGTCGTAAGTGGAGGCCTGCACCACGAACTCTTGAATAGCATCCGGTTCGGGAACGGCCGAGCCGCCATAAAGACTTAGGTCGTTCGCGGTTCCTTCACGGGCCCAATTGTTGTCGTTCACGCCATCCAGCTCGATATTGGTTGCCCCGGCGTTGACGCCGTTAGTGCTGATGTCGCTGGTGCCCCTCCCGAGCGCGGCCGCGTTATTCACGGACCCGACGGCTCCGGCGGAGAGGCCGAGGAGTTGCGTGAAATTGCGGCTGGTAAGCGGCAACTCGTCCACCGCCGTAGAGCCTATCTCGCCACCAAGAGTGGAGCTCTCGGTCTGCAAGACCTCGCCTCCGGCTGTAACCTCAACTTTTTCCGAGGCCGCCCCGACCTGCAGTTCCTGGTTCCGGACCGCCGTCTCGGTAGTGGCAACAGTGACCGCCGGGACCAAAACGGTTTTGAAGCCCGCGGCGGTAAAGCTCAACTTGTACACGCCGGGAGGCAGCAGCGAGAACTTGTAGCTGCCGGCCGCGTCTGTGACCGAGGTGCGGCTTTGGTTGGTTGCAAGACTAGTCGCGAGCACCGTCGCATTCACAACCACGGCGCCTGTAGAATCGGTAAGGGTTCCGGTGAGCGCTCCCGTGCCCCCCGACTGGGCCAGAAGGGGAGACGTTCCCAATAACAATAAGATTGCCGTCAGCCCCATAACGAGCAGTGAAGCACCCAAGACTCGCAAAGAAAATGCCTTTTTCATTCCATCTCCTTGTTGTAGCGCTTACCGAGTAGCTTTTCCTGTGGCAGCAACAGCACCAGAGTCTCCGTGCCCTGGAGCGCGAAGACCGTGCCGGGCTTGCTCATCTACCGCGCCTGAAGAATCGGTGACCGCCCGGCATGACCAGGTGGGGCCGTAATTCAGCTTTCTTGCGGAACACACACATTCTCCACCCTCTGAATTGCATACAAAGCACATACAAAGTGAAGGAAAATTATGCAACCACTTGTAAACACAAGGGGCACCCTTTGTCAAGGTTAAAGTTATGCGCAGCCGCTAAGCTATTCATTGTAAAGGATCACTTCGGTCCGCATGAGTTCGATGCTTCGGGCTCTCTCCGGCCTGGGTAACAGCGGAGACATGGTGGGTGGCGGATGTATCGATGGGCGAGGTCGGAACGCATAAAGCCACTTGAAATCGACGTAGCCTCGATCCATCACATAGAAGGCTCCGGCTTCTAACGAAAGGTCTTCGAAGATGTTGACGTCATGGATCTTACCGTCGGAATAAATGTGTGGATGTTGTCATGCAGGTCAAGCAGCGCGTGCGTCTTCAAAGCGGCTTTGCGCCTCGCGGAATTTGGCCTCCGGGTATAAGGAAACACACAGATCGATGGTGGTCGAATCGAGCGTATACTAACACCGGTGAAAGGTTGAACGGGGCGTCGTTAAGACCGTAGGTCTACCCTGACCGCATCCTGCCCAAAAAATCTGCTTGACATCAAGCCCGCGTTGTGCATTAAATACGGTTAACTTTAACGGTATGCAATATCCATACTTGTCAGAATAAACTGGCTCTATGCTTGTCGCCAAACAGTAATTTACGGAAGGAGCTGTAATCATGGCTGTCATAGTACCCCAAGGCTGGTATGACATTTCTGTTCCCCTCAAGCAGGAGATGGTCTACAACCCCCTGGATCCGGTGCCCCCGAAAATCTATCGCATGATGGATCCGGCGTTGGGGGCTCCAGTGACGATGAGCAAGATCGAGATCATCTCGCACACCGGCACGCACGTCGATGCTCCGACCCATTTTATTCCCGGCGGAGGCACGATTTCCGACATGCCGCTGGATGCCACCATAGGGCCGGCGCGGGTGATTGAGATCAAAGACCAGGAAAAGATCAAAGTAGAGGAACTGGAACTGCACAACATCCAAAAGGGCGAGCGCATCCTGTGCAAGACGCGCAACTCTCCACGTTCCTACGAAGGCCCGGGGTGGATGGAGGATTTCGTGTACCTCGACCTTGCTGCGGCGGAGTATCTCGCTGAGAAGGGAATTGTTCTCTTCGGGTTAGACGACATTAGCCTCGGCGACATTAAACAGGAAGAGGCCCTCAGGAAAACGCATATAGCTTTGCTCGGAGCGGGCGTTTACGTTCTGGAAGCCTGCGCGCTGGGTCATGTGCCGCCGGGTGAATACGAGTTGCTCTGCCTTCCGCTCCTCATGCAAGGCGGCGACGCCGGCCCCGCCCGGGCCATTCTGCGCCCGCTGCGTTAAGGATGCAACTGTCTCAGGCGCCTCCCGTTGCGGTTCACCGCCCGGTGGTGCCTGGGCACATCGCATGAAGAGGGAAACGAAACGGTTACCTATAGCGCCGGGTTCGGCGGCAATGGCGCGGCCATCAACGCGGTGGTCAGGTCTGGCGCGAACCGGCTTCCACCATACGTCATTATTATTAGGAAAAGTTCAAGAGGAGGGACAAATGGCATCGCCAACACTGTCGACCGAGCAGGTGGAAACCACCCTGACCATGCCTGATGCAGAGCTGTTTCGAGAGATCGATGGACTGCAACTGAACGAACGGCTCTTGCAGTGGAAAGAAGCACGCCGCAAGGCTTCATCGCGGGTTTGCACCCGGCGGCAACAACTGGCCATGCAGTCCTGGAAAGAGACCGAGGGGGAGGATATTGAGATACGCCGGGCGAAGATGCTCGCCGCGATTCTTGCCTCCGTGCCGATAGACATCCTCGACTTCGACCTGATCGTCGGGAGGATTTCCACCGGGCTTCTCGTGGCCACCACCGCCATCGACATATGCGGGGATTACATCCCGGGCCTGTGGGAAGATGACGCCAACCTGGAGCTCACCCTTACATCGAAGGGCGCCTTGTCCGCCGAGGACCGGCAGATACTGAGAGAGTGCACGAAGTATTTTGCCGGAAAGACAGCGCCGGATCACATCCAGTCCGCTTGGCATAACCTGGTGGGGACATGGTCGGACGATTGTGTGGAAGCAAAACTGAAGGACCCGGATCCAGCGGTCGGTTTTGTCCCAGGGGCCTCTGGCTGCTTAATGTGGGACCGAGCGCTGGCCAAGGGTATGCGGGGGTTCATCGACGAGGCGCAGGGGCACATCGATAGTTTCCTAAAGAGCAGGGATACCGATATCCGCAAGCTGTATTTCTGGAAGTCGGTAATTATCGTCTGCGAAGCGGCGATCGCCTACGCTCACCGCTATGCTGAGTTGGCCCGGCAAATGGCGAAGTCCGAGTCCAATGCCGCCCGGAAACAGGAGTTGTTTGAGATCGCCGAAGTATGCGAGTGGGTTCCCGAGAATAGGCCCCGCACTTTCCATGAGGCTATTCAGGCCATGCACTTTATTGGAGTTTGCAAGAACCTGGAGGACCCCGCGTGCTATTACCCCGTGCTCGGCCGTATCGACCAGTATCTGTGGCCGTATTTCGCCGACGACTTCCGTCAGGGGAATCTCACTCTGGAACGGACAGCGGAGCTGCTGGAGTGCGGCCTCGGACACTGGGGCAGCCAGATCTTCATTGCCAACGAGATCTCCAGGCAGACCCACCAAATCAGCTACGGCATCAACTCGCTCAATGTCGGCGGAGTGGATAAGGAGGGCAAGGACGCTGCGAATCTGTTGAGCTATCTTGTCCTCCATGTGATCGGTTTGCTCAAGCTTTCCACCCCCACTGTCGGTTTGCAGTGGCACAAGGGCACGCCGCGCTGGCTTCTGGATAAGGCGGTCGAGACCAATGTCAAAGTTAAGGGCGGCATACCGTTATTCGAGAATGGCGATTATATCGTCCAGTACTTCGCCGCGTGCGGCATTCCGGCGGAAAGAGCCAGGGACTGGTATGGACTGGGATGTGTCATGCCCGTTGTCTTGGGAACCATAGAACATGTAGGCAGTGAAGGCCTGGGAGCGATCAATGGCGCCTGCGTTTTCGATATAACGCTGCACAACGGGCGCTCGGCGATCACCGGGAAACAGGTAGGCTTGGAGACAGGCGACCCTCGCAGTTTTACGACGTTTGACCAATTGTACGATGCATATAAGAAACAGTATGAGTTCGTGACGAAGCGCATGTTCTGGCTGGCGGCCATTGCTCGGCAGGAAAATGAAAAGTATGTGCGCCTGCCTTTCCTGTCGATGCTTAATTCCGAAAAGTGCATGGAAAAGGGCAAGGACACGGTGGTCACGGATCCTGAATACCACACTTTTTGCCAGGGTGATCGGGCAGTCATCGATACGGCGGATTCTCTGCTGGCCATCAAGAAGCTCGTCTTCGATGAGAAGAAGATATCAATGAGTGAGCTTTTGGATGCGCTCGATTCCAATTTTGCGGGAGCGCGCGGGGAACAGATACGGCAGATGTGTCTGGCGGCGCCAAAGTACGGCAACGACATCGATGAGGCTGACATGATGGTTCGCGATGTGGGCGCGTTTAACGGGACAGTGATCCGGTCCTACGACAATAGCCCCGACCCGCACTTCAATGTTGTCCGCGAGGGGTTGTCCTGGCATTATTTCGGCGGCTTGGGCGTGGGGGCGCTACCCGATGGCCGCAAGTCGAAGGAACCGCTGAACGATGGTTCCATGTCGCCCATGCGGGGAATGGATAAGTCCGGGCCCACAGGCGTCCTCCGCTCGGCGCTTAAAGCCGGTTTTCATGAATCGTTACCTTGCGCCCTGAATCAGAAGTTCTCTGCGAGCGCTGTCCAAAGTCCTGAGAGCCGAGGGAAGCTTGCGGTGCTGACCGATACGTTCCTGAGGCAAGGCGGGCAGCATATCCAGTTCAATCTGGTGGACACCAAGGAACTGCTCGAGGCCAAAGCACACCCGGAAAACCATCAGGACTTGATCGTGCGGGTAGGAGGTTTCAGCGCTTACTTTGTGCAACTCTCTCCGGAAATCCAGGACGATGTGATCAACAGAAGCGAGCAAGGGTTATAGACAGGGTTTGCAGGAGCACCAAGAACGGTAACAGTTCAGTTACTTTTGATATCCAGTACCCTGAACCTCAAAGGTAACTGAAATGTTACAACAAACGCTTCAACGTCGGGTCGAAACAATCCAAGGAAAACGATCACTGCTCGCTTTTCGCTTTCAACAAAGTAAGACATTATCGTATACAGTTTGCATTCATCTAAATATTCTTTAACGGGGTGCTGAACCGTTCCCATCGTGAAATGGGCCTACGGTTCACCAAACTGGATGGAGACGCCTAACGCAATAGCGGCGCTGGGGCGGCAATAATAGGAGAGATGCGTGAGGTTGCAGGGCAAGGTTGCATTGATCACCGGAGGCGGTACGGGCATCGGCGCCGCGGTTGCCGAGGCGTTTGTTCGCGAGGGCGCCAAGGTCTGCATCACGGGACGCCGTGCGGAAATGCTGGAAAAAGTCGCCAAAAACATTTCCGCCAGCCAGGTTACCGTTTGCGCCGCGGACGCAGGCAAGCCGGCAGGCGCGCAACATATGGTGGAGACCGCGGTTGCCTTCGGCGGCAAATTGGACATCGTGATCAATAATGCCGGTACGGGCATCATGGCAAACGTCGTCGAGATGGAACTCGACGCCTGGCAGCGTGTGGTCGACACCAATCTGACCGCTCCTTTTCTGGTGATGAAGTATGCCATCCCGCACATGATCCGCGCCGGGGGTGGTTCCATCATCAACGTGGCATCGGTTGCCGCTATACGGGCCCTCCCGGGCCTGCCGGCCTATTGCGCCACCAAGTCCGGTCTGCTTGGATTGTCCCGCCAGGTGGCCATCGACTACGGCCCGCAGAAGATCCGCAGCAATGCGGTGCTGCCGGGAGCTTTTCGCTCGGAAATGTTCGACCGCGGCCTGGGCGAGGCCGCTGGCGCGTTCGGCATTACCGTGGAACAACGCCTGCAGGCCTTGTCGGCGGTGCCTCCGCTCAGGCGCGTCGCTCTTCCGGAGGAGATCGCCGGGCTCTTCGTTTACCTGGCCAGCGACGAATCGGCCTACACCACGGCCGGTGAGTTTGTCTGCGATGCGGGCGTGCACGCAATGGACGCTTCTGCACTGGCCCACTGATGCGCCGACGCAATCCCCCGGTCATGGATCGAGGACCTGGAGCAGAGGGTGCGACCGCAGCGAATCTATGTGAGTGGTTTCGCTGTCTCTGCTAGCGATTGAACGCAACCTCAGATTACGGCCGGCTGTAGGAACCCAGCGGCGCGAGTGGCGTCGACCGCATATGCTTCCAGGCAGAGCGGGCATGCTCCAGGGTAAGGGCGGCGGCACGAGTTCCTTCGCGATTCCGGATGGCGTCAACAATGCTGTAATGCTGGTCGTTTGCCAGGATAAACTGGAAGCGGATGTTCGGTGATTGCGCTGTCAAGTCCTTAGTAAACGGATTGGGCGCCGCAAATGGAAGCGACTTGATCCGCTCCAACGACCGCCGAATAATTGTGCTCTGCGTACATTGCAGCAGCAGATCGTGGAATTCATCGTTCAAGCGGATGTGCTCGGACAAATCAAAACCGGGCTCCCACGCGGCGATTATTGCGTCAATTCGCTCGGCGCAGTTCTGCATTTGATCCGTGATGGTGGCAGGCACTCCGCGTTCGGCGCCCAGCCGGGCAGCCAACGCTTCCAGGGTGCCGCGTAATTCGATAGCGTCGGAGACGTCGAACTGCGAGAACTTGGCCACGACGAAACCGCTTGTAGGAAGGGAATCAAGCAATCCCTCTTCCCGTAACAGGATCAGAGCTTTGGCAGCTGGCGTACGGGAAATCCCCAGACGTTCCGCGACCAGAAGTTCGGAAACACGCTCCCCCGGTTTGATATCTCCGTTAAGAACCATTGCTCGAAGTCCGAGAATGGCCTTCAATGTCTGCGACTGACCGTTTTCGCGCGCCAACTTCCCTCCTCGGATCGCTCGAAGGGCGCTCTCCCCTCTAAGACGTCAAGAGCAGCGATAAATTTGCATTGTATGCGATTATGGCTCCGGTATGCAACCAGTTGAGTTTTAAGCGACAACCTAGAATACAGGTTCTTCTGTGTTTCATTAAGTTATGTATGTTTATTTTCATAATATTAAGCGCATGTCTCATTACATCTCTATTGACACAAGCGTGCCAGCTCGATAAAATTAAATGCCAATAAAGTATGCATACTGCACACATTTTACATCATGTAACGGGCAGGCTCGCTATGTAGAGCTGCTTGCAGACTGCCGGTATGGGCCCAAGAAATTTCTCAGATTGGTTCAATAGGAGGGCAAGTGGCAACAGCGACACAGTCGACCGAGCAAATGGAAACCACCCTGACAATGCCTAATGACGAGCTGTTTCTAGAGATCGATGGACTGCAACTGAACGAACGGCTCTTGCAGTGGAAAGAAGCGCGGCGCAACGAGCCCTGGCGGGTTTGCACCAGGCGGCAGCAACTGGCCATGGAGTCTTGGAAAGAGACCGAAGGCGAAGATATTGAGATACGCCGGGCGAAGATGCTCAAAAATATCCTTGCCAAAGCCCCGATTGAGATTCTCGGTTTCGATCTGATCGTGGGCCGGATCTCCACCGGGCTGCTTACCGCCAGTACCGCTATCGACGTGTGCGGAGACTATATTCCGGGCCTGTGGGAAGATGACGCCAACCTGGAGCTCACCCTTACCGCGAAGGGCGCGTTGTCGGCCGAGGACCGGCAGATACTGAGAGAGTGCACGAAGTACTTCGATGGCAAGACGGCTCCGGATCATGTGCGCTCGGCTTGGCGCAATGTGCTGGGCAGCTGGCAGGAAGATTGCATGGGCGCCAAATTGGTTGATCCGTCACCGGCGGCGGGCTTTGTCCCCGGAGCTTCTGGTTCCTTGTTGTGGGACCGGGCGCTGGCCAAGGGCATGCGCGGGTTCATCAACGAGGCCAAGGCGCACGTTGACCAGTTTATGGAGTCTCGGGACACCGATGCCAGCAAGCTCTACTTCTGGAAGTCGGCAATCATCGTCTGCGAAGCGGTGATCGCCTACGCTCACCGCTATGCCGAGCTGGCCCGGCAAATGGCGAAGCCCGAGTCCAATGCCGCCCGGAAAAAGGAGCTGTTGCAGATCGCCGAAATATGCGACTGGGTTCCCGAGAATCAGCCGCGCAGCTTCCACGAAGCCATTCAGGCAATGCATTTGATCGGCGTTTGCAAGAATCTGGAAGACCCGGCGTGCTTTTACCCGGTGCTCGGCCGTATCGACCAGTATCTGTGGCCATATTTCGAGAACGACTATCGCAATGGCAAGTTGTCCTTTGAGCGGGCCGTGGAACTGCTGGCGTGCGGCATCGGACACTGGGGCTCTCAGCTCTTCATCGCCAATGCCGGCTTCCGCGAGACTCATCAGACCAGCTTCGGCATCAACTCGCTGAATGTGGGCGGCGTGGACGGCGCGGGCAACGACGTCTCCAATCTGCTGAGCTATATCGTCCTGCACGTGATTGGTTTGATGAAACTTTCCTGCCCCACGGTTGGCGTCCAGTGGCATCGGGGCACGCCGCGCTGGCTGCTCGACAAGGCCATCGATACCAACATTAAGGTCAAGGGCGGAATCCCCCTCTTTGAGAATGGCGACCACATCGTGAAGAAATTCATGGCCGAGGGCTTCCCAGTGGAACAGGCCAGGAACTGGTATGGCTTGGGCTGCGTAAGTCCGGTGGTGTCGGGCACAATCGAGCACTCAGGCAGCGAAGGCATGGGCGCAGTCAATGTTGCCGCCGTGCTCGACGTCGCGCTGCACAATGGGCGCTCGGCAATTACCGGCAAAGAGATCGGAATCCAAACCGGTGATCCCCGCACCTTTGCCAGCTTCGACGAGCTCTACGAGGCCTTCAAGAAGCAATTTGACTTCTTCGCGAAACGCCTGTTCTGGCTGGCGGCCGTGGCGCGGGAGGAAAATCCCAGGTATCTTCGCTTGCCCTTCCTCTCGGTGCTCAATTCCGATCAGGGCATGGCGAAGGGCAAGGATAGTGTGATTTCGGATCCCGACTACCATACTTTCATCCTGGCTGATCGGGCCATCGTCGATACGGCGGATTCCCTGCTAGCCATCAAGAAGCTCGTCTTCGAAGAAAAAAAGATTTCAATGGGTGAGCTCTTGGATGCGCTGGATTCCAATTTCGCTGGACCGCGCGGGGAACAGATACGGCAAATGTGTCTGGCAGCGCCCAAGTACGGTAACGACATCGATGAGGCCGATGTGATGGTACGGGAAGTTGGCGCATTCACCGGCAATTTGATCCGCAACTATGACAATAGCCCCTACCGGCCCTTCCATCCCGTCCGCGAGGGTCTGTCCTGGCATTATTACGGTGGCTTGGGCGTCGGAGCGTTGTCCAATGGCCGCCTGGCAAAGGAACCGCTGAACGATGGCTCCTTGTCTCCCATGCGCGGGATGGACAAGAAAGGACCCACCGCCGTTCTCCGCTCCGCGCTCAAGGCCGGATTCAGCGAAGCGTTTTCGAGCGCCCTGAACCAGAAATTCTCTTCCGGTATTGTCCAGAGCCCGGAGAGCAGAAGCAAGCTGGTAACGCTCACCGACACCTTCCTGAGACAAGGCGGACAGCATATCCAGTTCAACCTGTTAGACACCGCGGAGTTGCTGGATGCAAAGAAGCATCCTGAAAAGCACGGGGATCTGGTGGTAAGAATCGGCGGCTTCAGCGCTTATTTTGTGCAACTCTCGCCGGAGATCCAGGACGACGTGATCAACAGAAGCGAGCAGGGGTTATAGACAGAGTTGCTCTGCAGGAGCACCAAGAATGGTCGCAGTATAGTTACAGAAGCGATCAAGCTGTTGCGAACCCTGTCTGGATCACGACCAAATAACCCGTCTCCCTTACGCAGTCGCGAAGATACCTCATTAACCAAGGATGACTTCCAATCCGAGGCTCACCGATCAAGCTAAGACTGCCCGTGCCTGCAATAAGACGCTGCTGAAATTGATCAAGTTCGACCCGGCGACCAACCAACCAGTCCCCGGCCACAATGGGCGGGCGCAGCATCCAAACCGTGACGCGCAGCAACGGCGAGCCGAGTTGGATCGCTTACCTCGGCATTCAACTTCTGCTCGGGCCGAAAGACAAGGACGCGCAGGACGGAAAGAAGTGACAGCTGCATCGTTGACAATATACTTATGCCGCTGACCGATCCCATCGTGCTCACTTCCCCGGAAGCGCGGGTTCTTGGCGCACTGGCCGAAAAGGCCGTGACCACGCCGGAATACTATCCACTCTCACTCAACGCGCTGATCAACGCCTGCAATCAGCGCTCGAACCGCGAGCCGGTGACGAGCCTCGACGAAGACGATGTGCGCCAGGCGCTGCATGGACTCGAAAACAAGGGGCTGGCGGGGCGCGCGCGCTCAGCCGACGGCCGCGTGACGAAATACGAGCACTGGCTGGGCGAGGCTTTTAATTTCAGCGGCGCCGAGGAGGCGCTGGTGTGCGTGCTGCTGCTGCGCGGGCCGCAAACTCCCGGCGAGTTGCGCGGACGCACGGAGCGGATGCATCGCTTTGAAGAAATTGGGGATGTGCTGGCCGGATTGCAGAAGCTGATGGAGCGCGAGCCGCCGTTGGCCGCCGTATTGCCTCGCCAGGCGGGCACCAAAGAGGCGCGCTATGCGCATCTGCTTTCGGGGCCGGTGGAATCGATCGCGCTTGCCGCGGCGGAGCCGGGAGCCGGCAGTGACGCAGCCACGCGGGACGAGCGCATCGCGCAGTTGGAGGCCGCCGTCGCCGAACTTCGCCAGGAAGTGGCCGCATTGAGCCGGAAGATCGACGATCGTTTCGCCTGAGAACCGGCTAGCGGGGCTTTTTTTCGCCGCGCAATCCCGTCCATTGCCGAGTTCCCGACGGGCAGGATAGGATTCCACGGAAAAGTTTTCAGGGGGTCCCCGCCATGCGTTTGTCTGCCGCTCTGTCCGTCGCGATTCTTGCGTTGAGCTTTGTTCCTGCTGTGCCGCAAACGCCTGCCCCGCCACGAGTGGTGCAAACGCCCCCTATCCACCCCACCAACAAAGACCTGTTGGCGGGGACCCCACCTATGGGCTGGAACAGTTGGAACTTCTTCGCCACAAAGGTCACCGACCAGGACATCCGCAACGCAGCCGACCAGCTCGTGGCTACAGGCATGAAAGATGCTGGCTATGTCTACGTAAACATCGACGACACGTGGGAGGGCGACCGGGATGCCGACGGGGTGTTGCACACCAACAGCAAATTCCCCGACATGAAGGCGCTGGCCGACTATGTGCACTCGAAGGGGCTCAAGCTGGGCATCTACTCGTCGCCAGGACCGAAGACCTGCGCCGGCTACGCTGCCTCGCTCGATCACGAAACGCAGGATGCAGAGCTCTATGCTTCGTGGGGCATCGATTACCTGAAGTACGATCTGTGCAGTTATCGGGAGTCGGTGATGGACGTGAGGGCGCCGAACGACAAGGCCGGAGAGATGAAACTGATGATTGCGGCCTACGCGAAGATGGGCAACGCGCTCAAGTCGACGGGCCAGCCGATTGTCTACTCGCTTTGCCAATACGGGGTGGACGCGGTATGGGAGTGGGCGCCCTCGGTGAGCGGCAACCTGTGGCGCACCACAGGCGACATTCAGGCCGACTGGGACAGGATTTATACGATTCTGAATGAGCAGGCCGGACTGGCGAAGTACGCGGGGCCCGGTCACTGGAACGATCCCGACATGCTGGAGGTGGGCAACGGGAGTCTTACGCCGGCGGAGAATCGGTCGCATTTCTCAATGTGGGCCATGCTGGCCGCGCCACTCCTGGCCGGCAATGACTTGCCGAATATGACACCCGAAGTTCGCGCCATCCTGATGAATCGCGACGTGATCGCCATCGACCAGGATGGGCTGGGCCAGGAAGGCGCACGCGTTTATTCCGACGGTGAGGTGGACGTGTGGACGCGGCATCTTTCCGGCGGGGCTTTGGCTATTGCTGTACTTAACGCCGGCAGCGATCGATACACCACCCATCCGTTCCACCTGAGCCTGGCCAAACTGGGCCTGCACGGCCCGCAGAAAGGCAAGGACTTGTGGACTGGCAAGCAAGTCACGCTCACCGACGACATGCCGCTCGAACTTCCGAGCCACGACATTACGTTGGTGAGGATCGCCGCCCCCAAATAGGACGCAGACAGTCTAATTGGTGGTAATCTGAGACAAATCCCACAGGGTTTTCGAGCGAGAGGGTATGACTGTGATCATGCGCGCCAGATGCGCCGTTCTGTTCGCTTTCGTCATTTCCGCAGGCGCTCTTTTGGTGGCGCAAGACAGCCGTGCCGTGATGGCAAGCGTCAACGACACCAGGGCATTTCTCTTGAAACAGCGAGCTACAACTGGCTATCGCGGCTCGATCAGAAAAAGCATTCTTGCCTACGAGAGCGGCCTCGATGCGCATTGCAGGAAGGTGGACCTCGATCTTGATTCAGGGGATGTGAGAGACAGGATCCTGGCCCCGATTGAAGTGGACGATAAAGGCGTGGCACTCGCCGGGAGATGGAGAGAAAGCGTTCCGGGCACGGCCTGCAATGAAAAGCGAACATTCAACGTTCAGGTGGATGTCACGCGCCAGGGGCTGCAGTTTACGCCTACTTTTCCAGGTGAGGCGGCCGGAGATCCCGGCCTCGAAAATGACACTCTCAAAAACATCGAGGCCGATCTTGAGATTTTGCGGCTTCCAGCAAAAAGATCCTGCCACCCTACAGTGGTCGATACTCGCCTGGTTGGAGCTGCTTCCACTTTATCCGACAGCGGCATTATGACGCCGTGGGAAGAGTCATGGTATGTCGAGACGTGTGGGAAGGTCTATATTGTGCCAGTCACCTATTATCCCGACGCCAGCGGGACAAGCATTTCGATCGAAGCCGACGACATTCACCCCCAATGAGCCAGACCAGGGAATCGTCGCCTACTCCACCCGCCCCAGACACACCGCAAACCATCCCCGCGCGTCGGTCCAGGTCCCCACTGCGGCGAATCCGGATTCGGCCAGCAGCGCCTCGGCCTGACCGGGCCGGTACTTGTAACTGTTTTCGGTGTGGATGGTTTCGCCTGCCGCAAAATCCACTTCCAGATTGAGCGCAGCCAGCCTGACTCGCTGCGCCACGCGGCTCACAAGGTGCATCTCGATGCGCGATGCGGCGAGATTCCAGAGCGGCAGGTGCGCGAATGCCTCGGGGTCGAAGTTCGCATCCAGGTCGCGGTTGAGGCGCACCAGCAGGTTGCGGTTGAACGCCGCAGTGACGCCAGAGGGGTCATCATACGCCGCGAGAAGTATGGAATCCTTCTTCACAAGGTCCACGCCCAGCAGGAAGCTGTCGCCGGTTTTGAGTGCGCCGCGCACTCGCACTAACAGATCCGCTGCTTGGTCCGGCTCAAAGTTGCCGATGCTGGAGCCGATGTACAGCACCATTTGGCGTTCGCCGCGGCCGGCTGGCCGGAGATGGAAATTGTGCCCGTTGCCATGGGTGTAGTCCATCACGCGCGGGATCACGGTGATACCGGGAATCTCACGCTCGATCCGCTCGCAGGCGCCATCGAGCGCGCTGGCCGAGACGTCCACCGGTTCATAGAGGACCGTTCCCTGCCGCTCGACGGCAGATTTGAGCAAGAGGCGAGTCTTCTCGGCCGAGCCCGCGCCCAGCTCCGCGATGCGCAAACGCGCGCCGTCTGCCGCCTGCGCGATGAGCTCTGCGGCGTTTGCGGCAAAGATTCCGCGCTCGGTGCGCGTCAGGTAGTACTCGGGCAACTCGGTGATCGCCTCGAAAAGCTGCGAGCCGGCGTGATCGTAAAACAGCCAGGGCGGGAGGCGCCTGGGCCGGGATGCGAAACCCCGACGCACCGCCGCGGCGACGCGTTGATCGATTTGTTGGGCTACTACAGGGGAAGTTGCGACGCTCATGTACTTTCACTTGGATGCGACTTCGGAGGTTACGACGCAAGCCGGATGCCGGAAAATTGCCACCGCGTCTCCGGCGCGAAGAAGTTGCGATAGCTTGCGCGGATGTGACGGGCCGGCGTGACGCACGATCCGCCGCGCAGAACCATCTGCCCGCTCATGAATTTGCCGTTGTACTCGCCCAGCGCGCCGTCGAGCGGACGAAAGCCCGGATAGCCCAGGTAGGCGCTGCTCGTCCACACCCAACAGTCCCCGTAGCAGCGCTTCGTGCCGTCCTGGTTTTCGAGGAGGTTTGTGGAAGAAGGCATCAACCGTCCCGAGTCGAGCAGATTTCCTTCGATGGGCTGGCCCTCGGCGGCGGCCTCCCACTCGAACTCGGTGGGCAGACGGCGGCCGGCCCAGCGCGCGTAGGCGTCGGCCTCGTAGAAGCTCACCTGGCTCACCGGCGTGGCTTCAAGCTCTTCGAGGGGCAGCGCGCCGCGCAGCGTAAACACGCTCCACGCGCCATCTTTTTCCGTCCAGTAGAGGGGCGCGCGCCAGCCATGCGATTTCACCGTGTCCCACCCCGCCGAGAGCCAGAACTCCGGCTTGCGGTAGCCGCCATCGGCCATAAACTCCGCGTACTGGCCGCAAGTGACCAGGCGGTTGGCGAGCGCATATGGCTCAAGCCAGATGCGATGGCGTGGCAGCTCATTGTCGAAGCAGAAACCGTGGCCCTCATGGCCGGCCTCGCGCAATCCACCTTCGAATTCCCGAAACCCCATCGCCGGGCTACGCTGCGCGTCTTTGCTTTCTTTTTCCCTTGTTCCCTTGACCCCGTGTTCCCTGTATTTCGGCCGCAACGGATTGGTGAAGAAGGCATGCAGAATGTCTGTCAGCAGCAGTTCCTGATGCTGCTCCTCGTGGTTCACGCCCAGTTCTATGCGGCGAAGCGCTTCGGGCTCCGGCTCACGTTCCAGCAGCCGGTCAATCGCCGCATCCACATGCTCACGGTAGCGCAGCACTTCGTCGAACCCCGGCCGCGAAAACGACGACCGCAGGCGCTTCTCGGGAAATGCCGAAAAACTTTCGTAGTAGCTATTGAAGAGCCACGCAAAGTCGGCGCTGAAGGTCCGGTAAGCGGGCAGAAACTCCCGCAGCACGAACGACTCGAAGAACCACGTGGTGTGGGCCAGGTGCCATTTGGCAGGAGAAGCCTCAGGGCATGACTGCACCATCATGTCCTCGGGCGTAAGCGGCTCGCAGAGGCTCATCGTTTGCCGGCGCAGCGGCGCGAAACCGTTTGGTAAGAGCAGGTTGCAGGGTTGGGGCAGTGGTTGCGCTCAAAGGGAGTCCTCCTTTGTATTGGGTGAGTTTAGTCGATTTTCGTGAAATTGGCTGCCCTTTTCAGGTCCGGCCGGAAGGCCGCAGTCCCTTTTTAAAGATGCGGCCGAATGCCGCAGCGTCACAGAAAACGTCTAAGAATTGCGCGATACTTATGGGCAAATGCCGGTGTTATTGCGGCATTTAGCTGCCCAGGCGACCAACGGATGCATACTGGACTTTGCTCTGCAACGGTGCTCTAATTTCAGCGGACGATGTTCGACGTTTGTCGCCCCCTGGTTCCTTCGACAGGAGGGGAGATGTCCAAGCGCAGAGAAATTAGCCGGTTCTTGCTTCCGGCACTCGCAATGGTTTCGTTGGCAGTCGTCCCACGGGCTTTGCCGGCCCAATCGGCAAATCAATCGCAGAGCCCCAGCCGCAACCCTTTCACCCGCTCCCTCCCCGCCTCCCCAACAATTCACAGCCGAGCAAATCGGAGATTCCATGGCCGCGCACCAACGCTATCAGGCGGCGATTGCAGCATACAGCAAAGCACCGCAGATGTCGGCGGCGATCTGGAATAAGATGGGCATCGCCTACCAGATGATGTTCAACGCAAAGGACGCCACCCGTTGTTACAAGGTATCGCTCAAGCTCAATCCCGGCAACTCACAGGTCCTGAACAATCTCGGCACGGTCTATGCCTCGCTCAAAGAGTATGCGCAAGCAGACCGCATGTACCACAAAGCTCTCAAAATCGAACCGCGTTCCGCAATTACGCTCAAGAACCTTGGCACCAATCTGCTGGCGGAGCATAAGTACAACAAAGGCTGGGAGGCTTACAAGGAGGCGGTTGCCATCGATCCGCAGATCTTTGCCGACCACACCGGTCCGGCGGTCGAGAATCCGTCGGATGTGCAGGAGCGCGGAGCGATGAACTACTACATGGCAGCGGGCTGTGCAAGCGCCGGTCACACCGACTGCGCTCTTGAGTATCTTCGCAGAGCGCTGGATGAGGGATTTGTCACCCGCAAGAAGGTCGCATCAGACAGCGAGTTTGCCAGCCTGCGCAGCAATCCCGCCTTCCAGCAGTTGATTGCCGAACAGAGCAGCCAATAATTCCCACTACGGCCGGGACCGGCGGCGGCATAAATTTTTCTTTTTCTTCGCAGCCGTTCAGTGGTTTTCCGCATCTCTTTAATTAAGTGCTGGGCAGGAGAGCAGTTGTCGGCATCCAAACAGGTGGTGGAGCTGCGAATCGCCCCTTCGATTTGCGTTCCAGTTTAATTCTGAACAGGAGCAGTGACGGCATCTAAGAGGTTGGAACCGCGAGTCGCCCCTTCGATTTGCGTTCCAGGAGGAAAGATGTTGAGGCTCACCGGATATTTCTGTCTGCCAGTGTTGGCGCTGGCGGCGAGCGTGCTTTTGTCCCAAGACGCTCCAACTACTGCTCGTCAGCAAGCTGTGCTTAATCCACCTTCAACTTCCAGGTCCGCAACTTCCGGATCGACGACCGCTCCCCTTGAACCGGCCTCGGTGGAAACAGGCGATAGTTTGCTTATGGAGCGCCGCTACCAGGCGGCCATTGCGGCTTATGCGAAATCGTCGAGCATGACAGCGCAGATCTGGAACAGGATGGGCATGGCTAACGAGCTGATGGGGAACGTGGATGAAGCGGTCCGGTGCTATAACGAATCGCTCAGGTTGAATCCGAACGATCCACATGTTCTGAACAACTTTGCCACTTTGAAAGTGGCGGTGAAGGACTACAAAACGGCGGACCGCCTATACCGCCAAGCGGTTAAGCTGGACCCCAACTTCGCACTCTACTACAAGAATCTCGGCACGACTCTGATCGCAGAGAAGAAGTACCGGGAGGGCTGGGAGGCTTACAAAAAGGCACAGTGTCTCGACTCCGGACTCTTTGTAGAGGATGATTACCTTGCGGTCGGAACTCCAGCCACGGTGCACGACAACGGCGCGATGTACTATTACATGGCGCGGGCCTGTGTGCGCGCCGGACAGAATAGCCGCGCTCTCGAATATCTCCGCAACGCCATGAACAAAGGCTTTATCGAGCCTGAGAAGATCGCTTCCGACAAGGATTTTGCGGCGTTGAGTGGCGACCCCGGATTCAAGAAGCTCCTCGCTGAAGAAACCAGCCAATAGGGCTTTCTTTCAATCTCGAAGAGCGCCGGCTACGCGACCCGTCATCTCTTGCGAGATTTCCTGCGTCTATCTGGTAGGCCAAAATTTCGGCCGCCAATAGCGGTTCCAGGGTTGCTGTACCCCGAAAGCGGCACACCCAGGTCGATGCGACCAACTGGGGTCCCCAAGAAACGACCTTTGTTTCTTGGGGTGGGAGCAACAGGGAGCAGCGACCTTGAAGACACCCAGAATTGGGTTTATTCCTTGGAACCGCCGCAGGAGATGGTATGAAGACCCGCCTGTTGTGCGCTTTCGCCGTTGCTGTTGCTCTCTCTGCCGCATTATTTGCTCAAGATGCCGGCTCGCCGCCGCCGGGCAACCAGAATTCAGGAGAGAATCACGGCTCGGGAAATGGCGGAGGCTACGGCCAGCGCGGTGGCCGCGGCGGCATGGGAATGATGGGCCGCGGCCTGATGGGCACCGTGACCGAGGCTTCGGCAGATCACTACACGATCAAGACCGACGCCGGCGACGTGTACACCGTCCATTTCAGCGCCAGCACCCGAATCGTCAAGCAGGGCGCCGGCATGCGCGGGTCCGGCGGCTGGAGTGGTGGCAATGGTGTGGGCGGCGGCGGCGGTCAGGGTGGAGGCGGTGGTTACGGCCAGCGCGGTGGCTATGGCAATAATCCCCCGCAGCAACTCAAGTCTTCCGACATCAAGGTCGGCGACGTGATCGGCGTGATGGGCGACACCGATGCCGGCTCCAAATCCGTCAACGCGACGGCTATCGCCCAGATTGACCCCGAGCGGGTGAAGCAGATGCGCGAGATGGAGGCCAACTTTGGCAAAACCTGGCTGCAAGGCAAGGTGACGGCCATCAACGGCACGAACATCACGCTCACTGGCACACTCGACAACGCCCCGCACACAGTTGCCGCCGATGAAAATACCACCTTCCGCAAGCGCCGCGATCCCGTGACCCTGGCCGATATTCAGGTGGGCGACACGATACGAGTCGAGGGCGCCGTGAAGAATGGCGTCTTTGCCGCGACCAGTGTGAACGTAGGCGGAATGATGGGCGGCAGTGAAACGCCTAGTGTCCCGCGCAACGCGCCGCTGCAGTAGAGCTTTTCAGTCCTTGACCTCGAAAGAAACGGGCTCCGGTACGCCCGGAGCCCGTTTCAGCTGATTAGGTAGAGTCCTTCGCGAGACTACTCCGCCTTATTCGATCGATTGCACGGTCCAGGCCCCATTGACCAGCGTAAAGGTAGCCATGCGCTTCGTGGTCAGATCGTTGCCGGGGTTTTGCGCGATGCTTTGCAGTGGGGCCGGCACTCCATCCAAAGTTACGGCTTCAGTGTATGTGACGGTTTTGCTGTCGCCCAGATCCTGGACTTCGCCAGCATCCTGCGCCTTAAGGTGACTGTCAACCAGGGGGACGACAACGATCACATATTTTGCATCAGATGGGCTGTCGGGACGCCACTGGATCACATCCCCGCCTTTGGGCAATTTCAGCACTTTTTTTCCGTCGGGGGTAAGGTTAAAGTCGGCCCAGTACCCGTTGGGATACCGCTTAACCCCGAGCCAATAGTTGGCGTGGACGCCCTGCTGCATACCCCGGTCGTTGACGGAAATCTGGAATGGTGTGCCGGGGGCGGAATCGTATTTGGCCTGAATTAAGGTCAATGCCTGGGCCTTCGTTAACGGGGGCGCCGATTTGCAGCCCGCAGTCCACAGTCCCGCACACAAAAGAACTAACGCTCCCAAAGCCTGCATCTTTACTGCGTTTTTCACGTTTCCTCCGTAGATCGCTTAAAACGGCTCGAATTGGTTCGCCTCGCCATTTTTCTCTTACTTTCCTCTGCTGTCAATGGTATTGCAAGTGACACCGCTCACAGGCAGCGGTGCAAAAGTTGGAACCCATCAAGACAATGTTATAGAAGGCTGGTTGCCGATTCATCGGACGACGCAGAATGAACTTCAAAAAAGCTTAAAATAGCGTCGCCTTGCTTGAGTTGCCGCGTACGATTCAGGTTGCCGTACCGGTCGTCGAGCGCCTGTTTGCGCGCGTGCTCCGCGACGACGAGCGCACCGGGCGCAAGAAGCGCGGCAGCGGATCGGCCCAGCAGTCCCAACGCAGCTATATACTCCCGCTCTTCATCGTAAGGGGGGTCGAGAAACACTACGTCGCAGCGTTCTGGTTTTGGATTGACTCTGGCCCAAGAGTGCAGAAATGCGCCAACGCTCTCAGGATAGATGCGAAATCCGCTGCCGATCCCAAGACGCTCCAGGTTGCCACGCAGCACTGTAAGCGCCGCTGGGGCGCGTTCGACAAAGGTGACGCGCGCGGCCCCGCGGCTGAGCGCCTCAATGCCCACCGCGCCCGAACCGGCGTACAAATCAAGGAAAGCAGCACCCTGCATGCGCGGCGCGAGGACGTTGAAGAGCGTCTCGCGCAGCCGGTCGCTGGTGGGCCGCGTGCACAGCCCCGGCGGAGCCTTGAGCGGGCGCGAGCGATACGATCCGGCGATGATGCGCATCGCTTACGAGCATAATGGACTGGCCTCGAAATCTGCCCCGAGTGAGGTCTCGGCTGACCACCGATGCCACCTTTGCACGAATGGAGCTAAGAGCTAATAGCTGAAAGCTGTCTTTTGCCCCCGACCCTCTACAATCGAACTATGCGCGGCTGGTCAATTCCGCTGGGACGCTGGATGGGCGTGGAGATGCGCGTCCATATCTTCTTTCCGTTGCTGGTTCTGGTGCTGTTCGCCATCAGCGGCGGGGACGGCTGGCCCCGTGGACTGGCCGTGTTCGTCCTCCTGGTAGCGGCCGTGGCCGTGCGCGAGACGGCGCGGCTGCTGGTTGCGGCCTGGATGGGATTGCGGTTGCGCGCCATTTTGCTGTTGCCTATCGGCGGCCTGTTTGCCTATGCCAATCCCGAGAGCCAGGAAAACGCCAATCGCGGCGGCGGGCAATTTGCCCTGGCGCTGGCCGGCCCGCTGGCAAACCTGGGCTCGGCGCTCGCCGCTGCGGGAGCCATTCTGGGCGCCAGCGGCGATGTGCGGCTGTTCGACCAGCCATTTATCACCCCAGCCCATCTTCTGCGCAGCCTGGTCTGGACGCAGGCATTTCTGGGGCTGCTGCATTTGCTGCCCGCTTACCCTCTCGATTGCGGCCGTCTGGTTCGCAACAGCCTTGCCCGCAAGCATGGATTTGGCCCCGCGGGCCGCGCCGCCGGCGGGGTGGGCCAGGCTCTGGCATTGATCGCCATGCTGGGCGGCATGTTGCTGCACGATCCCTGGCTTATCCTTACCGGCTTTTTTATCATGATCGGCGCGCAGGTTGAAGATCAGGGAGTAGTCTTCCAGTCCGTCGTCGACACTGTCAGGATGCGCGAGGTGATGCTTACCGACTTTGCTACACTGTCGCCCTCCGATACGCTGGCCGACGCCTTATACCGCTGCGTGCACTCGCTGCAGGAGGATTTTCCCGTGGTGCGCGGCCCGCAACTGGTAGGCATCGTCTCGCGGCAGCGCATTGTGGACGCCCTGCGCAACGACGGCAATGGCTATGTGCAGTCGGTCATGTCGCGCGCCTTCCAGGTGGCGCAGCCTGAGGACACGCTGGGCACCACGATCCGCCGCCTGACCGCGGGCCACGGTTTGCCGCTGATTCCAATTACGGAAAGCGGGCGCGTGGTGGGCATTGTGAGCGTGCAGAATCTCATGAATTCCATGGCTCTGCTGGCCGAGCAGCGGCGCATCGAACGCCAGGAAAAGGAAAACTGAAGGCTCGCATGGCGGAGCAAGAGCAGGCTCTCGCGTCACCACTCGCGGCGAATTTGGCTCCGAATCTCGCTCCCGGCCTCTACCTGGTCGCTACTCCCATTGGCAACCTGGACGACATCACATTGCGCGCTCTCGACGTGCTGCGCGGGGTGGATCGTATCGCCTGCGAAGATACGCGCCAGACGCAAAAGCTCCTCAACCATTTCCAGATTGCCAAACCCACCGTCAGTTGCCACGAGCACAACGAGCACACCCGTACCACGGAACTGATCCAAAACATAAAGGCCGGGAAGGCCATCGCGCTCGTCTCCGACGCCGGAACGCCGGGCGTAAGTGATCCCGGCTCCTGGCTGGTTCGCGAAGCCATCGCGGCCGGC
The DNA here is from genome assembly GCA_963848805.1 of uncultured Acidobacteriaceae bacterium. GTDB lineage: Bacteria > Acidobacteriota > Terriglobia > Terriglobales > Acidobacteriaceae > Telmatobacter. Next base: position 44,949 of record CAWKFD010000039.1, read on the forward strand.
GTGCCGGTGTTTCCGATCCCAGGCGCGAATGCCGCTGTCAGCGCGTTGATCGCTTCCGGACTTCCCGATGAAGAGTTTCAGTTCCTTGGATTCCTACCGGAGAAGGCCGGTGCGCGGCGCACGCGCCTGGAAAAATTGGCTGCCGCCCTCTCGCAAGTTGCCCCGCGCGAGTTGCCGCGCACGTTGATCTTCTACGAGGCGCCGCACAGGATTCTCGATACCTTGGCGGATTTGGAAAGCACGTGGGGCCCGGAGGTGCGCGTGGTGGTTGCGCGCGAACTAACCAAGGTTCACGAGGAGTTTGTGCGGGGGACCGTGGCGGAGGTGCGGCGGGAGCTAGCCGGCCGGGACCGGATTCGCGGGGAAATCACGTTGTTGATCGAAGCGCCGGAGTGGACCGTATCGGCCGGCGGTGCGCCGGGCGCAGCTTCAAAACGCGAAAAGCTGGCAGACCGTGTCGCACGAATGCAAGGCGAGGGCGGTCCTGGCGCGAAAATCGACGAGAAGGAAGCTCTCAAGCGCCTGGCGCGCGAATTGGGCCGGTCAAAGAGTGAACTCTATCGCGAGTTGCAGCGCGAGCGCGCCGCGAAGCGGTAACGCAGCCCGGAGGACCGTGCAGCATCATCCGGGTCCAAAATTTGCGGGGGATGTTGACGGAAAGGTAACTTCAAGGTAGGCGGTCAACCACCCTCTTGTGGCGAAAACTCCCTGTGCGCACGCTTAAGGAGTGCTCGATTTGTGAAGACTTGAGTATATGCAAGGGCAATACAGAGCAATAGAACCGCGCCATCGAAAGGCGGCATTCCCTTTCTATCTTTGATGAACCACCAATTTGGCAAATGAGGACGGGTGGCCATCATTGCCGTTTGGAGTACGACAAGCGCAATCAGGAATCCCAAGTGGCGCCAAAGCAGTCGCGGGATTTGCGGCTCGACGGCGGGACAAGTGAATTTGAAAGGCGGCACATCTGGGCCCGATCTGGTGCCGTGGTGTGCAAAAGTGAAAAACACCTCGAAAAGCGTGTACGTGATGATTGACGCCCCCTGTAGTCCAAAAGGCTTGTCAACCAAGAGTAAGAAAAGAGGAACACTACCGATTGTCATACATAGGAAGATGACCGTCAGCAAGTCAGAGCGTGGATGCGAAATTGATAAATCTCGGCATGGGTCAGAGTATGGCCACTCCTCCATTAAATTCGGCTCAGGCGTGAACGAAGTAATCTGATCGAGCGGAATAGTGCGATGCTTCCGACGACCACCGGGAATTTTCGGGATATCGGGTGAGATCACTTTCACAGAGAGTAGTTCTTCTTCGAGGTCCAGTTTCGCAACTTCCGCAGTAACATGCTCGCCATTCGCAAGGACGAGTACACCAACTGCGCCCGTGCTGGCTTCTTCAAGCCACTCGGGGGCAAAGGTGCGCTTCGCCTCTTCGAGCGTAAGATTGCGTCGCACCAACTCCTTGTTGAGCAAGAGCTCAGCTTCCGTGGTGAACCCACCTTCAGCTCTGAACTTCAATAGCTCCCGATTGCTTAGGTTCTTGTAGTGAGTTTCAAGTGCTCTTGGGTCAGTCATGAAGTTGCTTGGATTATAGAGCTTGCCCGTAATTTAATAGCACTATCAGACGTTCTGAGCGGATTGTCGGCAACCCGGAAGTTATACTCTGGTAAACAAAAGGCATCCCGGTTCAGATTCGGGCAGAGCCTGCGAAATTGCAAAACCCAAAACGAGTTGCAGCGCGAACGCGCCCGAAAAGGCTGACTTTTTTGCCCGCCCACAAAAAAATTACTCCCGTCTATTCCTCCATGAATTGGCTCGCGTAGACTTGTCTGAGGCATTCCCATGCCCTTCACCACAGGCGACAAACTCGGCCCTTACGAGATCCTGGCCCTTATCGGCACGGGCGCAATGGGAGAAGTGTGGAAAGCCCGCGACACCAGGCTGAATCGCTTCGTGGCCGTTAAATATCTGAAGGGCAACCAAAACTCGCGATTCGAACTGGAGGCGCGGGCCATTGCGGCGTTGAACCATCCCCACATTTGCCAGATCTACGATATCGGCCCCGACTACCTGGTGCTGGAATACATCGAGGGCGCTCCACTCAAGGGACCGCTGGAAACAGCAGTCGCGCAGCGGCTCGCGCTCCAGATCGCCGGCGCGCTTGAGGCCGCGCACAAGCAGGGTATCCTTCATCGCGACCTGAAGCCCGCCAACGTGCTGGTGGCCGATGGCAGAGCAAAGCTGCTGGATTTCGGGCTGGCGAAGCTGAAGGTGGATGCCGACAAGGACGCTACGGCAACCGACGAGGGCGCGGTGATGGGGACAGCGGCTTACATGTCGCCAGAGCAGGCCCTGGGCAAGTCGCTCGACGAGCGTTCGGACGTGTTCAGCTTCGGTTCGATGCTGTACGAGATGGTGTCGGGCCGGCGGCCGTTCAGCGGCGCCTCGGTTCTCGACATCCTGAATGCCGTGGTGCGCGATGAGCCCCTCCCGCTCGACTCCCCGATGGCCGCCATCGTGACGAGATGCATGGCCAAGCAGCCCGCGCAGAGATTCCAGAGCATGGCCGAGGTGAGGACCGCGCTGAAAGAGGTTTCAACTGCCAAGCCGGCAGAGCAAATGCCCTCCATCGCCGTGCTGCCCTTCGCCAATCTCAGCGCGGAAAAGGAGAACGAGTACTTCAGCGACGGGCTCGCCGAGGAAATTCTCATCGCCCTCAGCCAGGTCGAAGGCCTTCGCGTTGCTGCGCGCAGTTCGTCCTTCTCTTTCAAGGGCAAATCGATCGAAATGAGCGAAATCGCCTCCAGGCTCCACGTCGCCAACATTCTCGACGGCAGCGTGCGCCGCGCCGGGGATCGCATCCGCGTCACCGTCCAGTTGGTCGACGCCCGTAACGGATTCCAGCTCTGGTCAGAGCGCTACGACCGCCAGATGGAAGACATCTTCGAAGTCCAGGACGAAATCTCCCGCGCCATCGCCGACCGGCTCAAGGTCACCCTGGGCGTTGGCGTCAAACAGGCAACCAAAAACCTCGAAGCCTACGAGAACTACCTCAAGGGCCGCCACCTTCTCAACCAGCGCATGCCCACCACCGTCCGCCGGGCCATCGAGTGCTTCGAGAAGGCCATCCAGCTCGACCCGCAATTCGCGCTCGCCTACTCCGGCCTGTCCGACTGCTACTGCATCCTGCGCGTCTATGGCTGGGTCTCCGCAAAGGAGGGGCAGCCGCCCGCACTGGCCGCGGTCACAAAAGCAGTGGCCCTCGCACCCGATCTCTGGGAGGTTAACTTCTCGAGCGGAATGTACGTCTTTTACTACGTTCGCAACTGGTGCGATGCCGGCCCTCACTTCGAAAAAGCCATTTCCATCAACCCGCAATCCTCCATCGCCCACGGCTACTGCGCCATTTTCTATTCCCTGTGCCGGCGCAATGACGAAGCAGCCGAGCAGGCCACACAGGCCTGCCAGCTCGACCCCGTCAGCGCCTTCATCCACGCGCTGGTTGCCTGCGCCTATCACATCATGGGCCGCGATGACCGCGCCGAAAGCTATGCCCGCCAGGCGTTGGAGCTGCAACCGAATTACAACTTTGGCTTGTGGATGCTGGGGCTGGCGCTGTCCACGCTCGAGCGCCACAAGGAGGCCATCGAAACCCTTGAACGAGTCGTCGCCAACTCACGCTCGCCCGTCTACGTTGGTCTTCTCAGTTGCGCCTACCAGCGCGCAGGCCGCAGTGAAGACGCCAGCCGCCTTTTAATCGAGCTTGAAGAACGCCGCGCCCGCGGCGAGTTCATTCCCGCCGCGTACCTTCTCAATATTTACGCCGCGACAGGCGACATAGCCGCCATCCGCCGCACCCTTGCCGAAGCCATCGCCGAAGCCACTCCCGTCTTCATCATGCGCCTCGACAGCTTCAACTTCGTCGACCCATTCCGCTCCGACCCAGAGATTAACCGCATGCTCGTTGAACTGCACGGCTATTGAAGCTCCACGCACATTCGGAGCCCTGGTTACGCGGGCACGGCCGCCCATGCGCAAGTCAGGAGTTGATTGCGGATCGCGTCGGGCGCATGATCGCCGAGAGCGGCCTTGACGCGCTCCGATTGCCAGTGTCAATGCAAGCCCTCCTCGCGCTAACTCATAGCAGAGCCACAACTTGAATTTGCCGATAACTTCCAGCTTTCAGCGCATACTCAAAGCAAATCCAGATTTCAGGGCTTGTGGGACCGGTTTTTGGAATCGGATATAGAGGGATATACCCCCCTCCGGTAAACCCTTTGTTATCAAATATGGAGGTATGGCATATGGGGGTGGGGGACAATATGGTAATGTCGCTGCTTCCCCGCCTGTGTGTGATGCTAAAGCTTCGCCACTTCAACCAGCGTCGAGTAAAACGTAGCTCCGCCGCCGATGTCGGTCAGGCGCTCGCTGGTGAGGGCGTTCACGTTGACGCCATCCGCGTGCAGCTTGGCCCAATCGAGGTGCGCCGCGACAACGCCCGCCGGCAGGCTGGGATTCAGCGTCGCCGTCAATTCAATTGCGCCGCGATCGTTGAAGACGCACACTCGATCGCCGTCCGCTAAACCGCGGGGCTTGGCATCGAGCGGATGAATTTCGAGGCGTTGGTTCGTCCGCGCCTCCATCTTGCGATGGCCGGGCAGATTGGCGAAGGTCGAGTTCATGTAGTTGTCGTGCTTGCGGCCCAGCAGTTCTAGCGGGTAGTGCTCCGCAGTCTTGCCCCAGCGGGATTCAGCCGGAGCAACGAAACCTGGAAGGCCGTCTTGGCCCGCGGCAGCCAATGCCTCTGAGAAAAGCTCGATTTTGCCGGAGGGAGTGGAAAGCGGGCCGGAGGTGTAGGGCTGGAACGGCTTGTCTTCCGGGTTGCGATGGAAGGCGAGCGGAATGTGGCCTTCGCGCTCCAGATCTTCGAAAGTAATGTGCTCCATGTTTGCGTTCGCCGAGTGGCCATCGGCTCCAATGGCCAGCGCCTGGCGAATCATTTCTTCCGGCGTGTCGCGGAAGCAGGCTTCAGTGAAGCCCATGCGCTGCGCGAGCTGGCCGAAGAGCCAGACGTTCGAGCGCGCCTCGCCAAGTGGCGCAATAGCCTGCTTTGAGAGCTGCACGAAGTAGTGGCCGTAAGCGCCTTGCACGTCAGTGTGCTCAAGAAACGTGGTTGCAGGCAGAACAAAGTCGGCGTAGTCGGTAGTGTCGGTAAAGAAAAGCTCGTGCACCACAGTAAACAGATCCGCACGCTCCAGGCCGCGGCGCACCGCGTTGTGATTCGGAGCCACCGCACCGGGATTCGAGTTGTAGACAAACAACGCCATGACCGGCGGCCCATCGTCATGCACTTCGCCGTTTTTCTGGTCCCTAGTCCCTAGTCCCTGGTCCCCTCCTTGGCCGAGCTCGGTCAGACCCCGGCCAAGCTCTGACATGTTCACGACGCGCGCCAGGCGGCCGAGCGGCGAGGCCAGCGCCAGATCGGGCCGTTCCAGGGCCTGCTTATTCCACGCGAAGGCGCCCGACGTGGAAAGCTGCGCGCCGCCGCCGCGAACCTTCCACGCGCCGGTAAGCGCGGGCAGCATAGCGATGGCGCGCACGGCAGCGCCACCGTTTTCCGATCGCTGCACTCCGTAGTTCAATCTGAGCGCAGCGGGGCGTGTGTTGCTGTACTCGCGCGCCAACTGCCCAATCTCCGCCGGTGTCATGCCGGTCCAGGCGGCTACGCGCTCGGGCGTGTACTCGCGCACACGCTCGGCGAGGCGCTCGAAGCCATGGGTCATCTCCGCAATATAGGCGCGGTCCTCAAGTCCCTCGTTCAGGATTACGTGCATCAGCCCGAGGGCCAGTGCGGCGTCGGTTCCGGGACGAATAGCGATGTGCCAATCGGCTATCGCGGCGGTGCGCGTGCGGTAAGGATCGATAACGATCAGGCGCGCTCCGTTGCGCCGCGCCTCTTCAACAAAGGGCCACAAGTGAATGTTGTTGCCGTGAATGTTCGCGCCCCAGGCGAGGATGAGTTTGGCCAGGCGGAAGTCCTCGGTCGGGAGCCCAAGTTTCTTTCCGTAAACCAGGTTCCATGCCTGTCCACCCGCCTCAGAGCAGATGGTGCGGTCGAGCTGGCTTGCTCCCAGGCGATGAAAGAACCGGCGGTCCATGGAGCCGTAGCCGAGCACGCCGATGCTGCCGGCGTAGCTGTAGGGCAGAATGGATTCCGGACCGTGCCGGTCGCTGATTTCGCGGAGGCGCGCGGCGATCGCGTCGAGCGCTTCTTCCCAGCTCACGCGCTCGAAGGCCTCGTGCTCGCGCCCGCGAGGCCGCGGGCCCTTTTGCGCTTCGGATTTGCGCTTCAGTGGATACAGAATGCGGTCGGGCGCATAGACGCGATCAAGATACTTCGCCACTTTGCCGCACAGGAAGCCCTGCGTCACCGGCTGCGCGGGGTCGCCTTCGACCTTGATGGCGCGGCCTCTCTCGTTGACCGTGACCAGAACGGCGCACGAGTCAGGGCAATCGTGCGAGCAAACGGCCTGAATGACGCGAAGCGGGGAAGACGCCATGAGGTCATTCTAAGCGAAAAACAAAGAAGTATACCGACCGCGCCGATGATCGATCCCCTATGACCCGGGCCCTACGACTTCGGCGGCGGAACTTTCTTGCCCGCCTTTCTGGCCTTGGAAAGTCCGATCGCAATTGCCTGTTTTCGGGTCTTGACGGTCTTGCCGGCGCGTCCGCTCTTCAGTTTGCCGTTTTTCATCGCTCTCATCTCGGTCTCGACGCTTTTGCCGGCGGAGAGCGAATATTTGCGGGTCGATTTCTTCTTTGTCGCGGGACTCTTTCTGGTTGTGGGCATTGCGTGCCTCCTCTTCGTTGAGATGGCACGCGGATTTTGGTCAGTTGCATCGGATCTGGTTTCGGAGGAGCGGCCGCTCTCCGGACGAGTTCTCCACGCTTCGCGGCCAGACGCACGACGCGCTGACTCCTCTCAATTCCTTTTTTGCAAGATCTTTGAAGGACAGGTTCCGTTGGCGGCCACGTTTATCAAGGTGAGCAAAAGCAGGTCGGCAGACCGTAAGCAAATATCCTGCCATTTCCGCGCCGGAATGGAGAAAAATCGACCAGTAAACCAATTCCAGGACAAGAGGCCTGAACCGAATCGTGGAGTAGGACCACGGCCATTATTCTATCCCGAAAAGAGCATTCGGTTGGCGTCTCGCTTGTACACTGATCACGCTATGAACTGCACATTTTGCAAAATAATTGAAAATCAGATCCCTTCGACACCTGTGTACCAGGACGAACTCGGCTACGCATTTGCGGATATCAACCCGAAGGCGCCGGTACACGTGCTGATTGTGCCGCGCGAGCATATCGGCTCGCTCGGCGAGGCTGGCAAGGACAAGCGCGCACTGCTCGGCCACCTGCTGTGGGCGGCAGCGGAAATCGCCCGCGAGAAGAAACTCGCGAACGGATACCGCATTGTTGTGAATACGGGCGAAGACGGTGGCCAAACCGTGGACCACCTGCACCTGCACCTACTGGGCGGGCGGATGATGACTTGGCCGCCGGGATAAAAAACAAGGGAAGAAGTGACCAAGAGAACGAGGGGCCAACCTGCCATGACCACGAGATCGAACCTCGACCTAGGGGCCGAAGGTTGAATGATCCCCGGTTTGATTTTCCTTGAGCCCAAAGACCTTGTCTTCGTGTTCCGTTGGTCCCTTGTTTGCTCGTCCCCTGTAGTTCTTATATCGGCTGCTGTGAGCGCTCTTCTTCCTCTTCCACGCCGTAACGGCGGAGGAGAACGGGCAGGCTCTGCGAAAAGGCTGAGCGCGGCATCACAGTATCGCATCCCGCTTCGAGGGCCTTCATCTTCAGGTCGCCCTGCAGGTGACCGAGAAAGCCGACGATCGAGACCGCCTTTTTGAACTTGGCTTTGAATTTCGGAATCAGCGCCATGGGCTTGGCGTTCAGGTTGTTCAGATCGAAGACCAGCAGCGTGGGCCGCTCGCCATCGGGCGCGCTCAGTACGCGCGCCACGGCGTCCTTATCGCCCTTGACGAACTCCACCTTCACGCCCAGTTTGCGCGCGGTCTCCTGAATTTTCGCCAGGAAGAACAAATCCTCGATGAAACAGAAGATACGTGTGGGCGCGTCGTGGCGGACGGGCGCAGCGGGCGGCGCCGCGTAGACGGCGGGATAATAACTGCCACCGTGGCCATTGCTCATGATTTGAATGGTGGAGGGGGGGCCGTCGGCTACGTTGCCGTTGGCGGCGCGATAGCTGTGGTCCATGGGGCCGACAAATGCGCCTGGGCCTCTCTGCCTTCCCTTGCGCTTGCCCTGCATGGGCGCGGAGACACTGTTGCCGGGTTGCTGCATGGCGGGAGCCTGGGATTTCTGGAAAAATTTCTTTTTCTTCCGGCTCTGATGCTGGTGCGGGGGCTTGGGCGGCGCGGACTGCGGGGGAATTGGTGGCTGCACCAGTTGCGGCTGCGCTGGTTGCGGCGGCTGCCCTTGCTGCGGCTGATTTTGCGTCGCGGCCTTTTGGCTGGATTTATTCTTGCGGCGGCGCCGGCGGCGCCGATGCCCTTGCGACTGCACCTGACCATTGTCAGGAACAGGCCCCTGTTCCGCCTGGGGCAGCGTCGGTTCTGTTGTCATGATGCGTGTACTTCCTGGAGCTGTGCTCTCTGGTGCATTGATTTACGCGTTCAGATATCGGTTACGGACTGCATTCCCTGCTTGCACCTTCTCCGGTCTGGCGGGAACGTCCCGTAGTCCTCCGGCGGCGCAGAATCCTCAAAGAAAATGGCTCAGCCGTTTCAGCATATGTAGGGAAGTGCTGACCGTGGCAAACGGCGCCGTCAACAAATCGGACGCCCCGCCCCGGTCTCCGTGATCCCACCCCTTGAACCACTGTGAAAATGCGATTGCCGCTTCAAACGCGGGAGTTATTCTTCAACTCCATCCGGGCGCCGGAATCGATTCGGCGCGGCTGTGCTTTTCTCAGGTGATGCCCTTTCCTATATGAGCTTTCGCCGCGCACAGACTGGTAAGAACGGTACTGCCGGGCGAGATTTGCTTGGCTCAACGGCGAGCTTGCTCTACCCATATCTGGGTGGCCCGCGTCAGCCGCTTGATAGGCAACTCTGATACTACAGCGAAGATTTACCTGTGGCAAGTGGACGTTTGGGGCGGGGATGTTACCAGCGGCGGGACGCGGTGAACCGGCAGATAGCTCACCGCGGTGAAAAATCTGTGCCAAACGCAGGAAACGCCACTCTATTCGGAGTGGCGTTTCACTTCCGCATTTGTCACTGGCCTCCCAGGCACATGGACGGTGGTTGTTTCCACCGCTCCTATTCAGGCTTCCCGGCTGGTTTTTCCCTTTCGAGGGCCACTTGTTTGTGGTTCTTCCTGCCGGGCACCCGCTGCTGCTGTGGTCCGCTGGACATCCTGCCAGCGGACGATACATCACTGGCGCTATACAGGTAGCAATCGGCGTTCCGTTTCTGACCTTCATTGATTTCAATGAGTTATCAATATGCCGAGACGGCACTTGTTTCGATTCTGGAAGTCCGCCTGGCGGAATCCTTCAAAAAAGCATAGACGAGGGGTTTAGCCCAGACATAAAACCAGTCCAATTCATCGCTGGCATTTGGGGCAGAAGTGGGTTCCGCGGCCCGCCAGCACCAAGCGCCGAATGGGCGTTTGGCAGCGGCGGCAAGGCAGGCCGGTGCGCTGGTACACGCAGTGCTCGATCTGAAAGAATCCGTGCTCGCCGTCGGCGTCAACGTAATCGGAGACCGAGGAACCGCCGAGCCGGATGGCGTGGCTCAGAACCTGGCGCAACGCCAGTCGAAGGCACTCCAGTTCTTGAGCGGAGAGGCGGTTGGCCCGCCGCCGCGGCCGAATGCCCGCCTGAAACAGGCTCTCGTCGGCGTAGATGTTGCCCACCCCGGCCAGCAAGGTCTGGTTGAGGAGTGCAGCCTTGATGGACAGGCGTCTGGTGTGGAAGAGCGAGGCAAATTCATGCGCGCCCACGGTGAGCGGTTCGGCGCCGGGCCCATGGAACGCTGGGGCACTGCGCAGATTGCGGAACTCGAGGCGGCCGAATCGCCGCGGATCAACAAAACGCAACTCCCGGCCACTGGCCAGGTTGAGCCGCGCGTGTGTATGCGGAGCAACGGGAGAATCAGGCGTGGTAACCAGCAGCCGCCCGGTCATGCCCAGGTGGACGATCCACTGCGCGTCGGGAGTGGGTGTTTCGTCGGATCGCGGGGCGGGTTTTCGCGCGGCAGCGGCGTCGAGTGCGCCGGGCGGATTTGAAGCCGGCGGACCCAACTCGAAAACAATGTGTTTTCCGGTGCGGTGCACGGCCAGCATGGCGCGTCCCACAAGACCTTTGGTCTGGCGCAAAGACGGCGTTTTGAACGGTTCCGGGTGACTGCCGAACCATGCCTGGACGATGCGGTCACCGCGCACGCGTTTGTCGACGCCACATGCGATGGTCTCTACCTCTGGCAGTTCCGGCATCGATCAATTGTAGAGGATGGCGGACGGCAACGGTCCGTATACGCGGCCTCGGCCCCAGACACTACACTGAGTGCATCGAATGGCCACGTCAACCGACACCATTGCGGCTATCTCGACGCCGCCCGGGCGGGGCGGCATAGGGATTGTGCGCCTGAGCGGGCCGCAGGCTGCGTCCATCGCCGCGCAACTTGTCAGGCCGCATCAGCCGCTCGAACACGCTCACGCGCGAGTGGCAGACGTGCTCGACTCGGACTGCGCCGAGGCCGCGCCAGGCAAATCGACGCGCCCTCAACCCACGCGAATCGATGAGGCGCTGGTCACTTTTTTTGCCGCGCCAAACTCCTACACAGCGGAAGATCTGGTAGAGATTGCTGCGCATGGATCGCCGGTGGTTCTGGAGCTTCTGCTGCGCCGCTCGCTGGCGCTCGGCGCGCGGCTGGCCGAACCCGGAGAGTTTACCGAGCGTGCATTTTTGGCTGGCCGGCTCGATCTCACGCAGGCTGAAGCAATCCGCGACCTGATCGACGCGCAGACGCTCACGCAGGCGCGCCAGGCCGCCAGCCAGATGGGTGGAGCGCTCAGCCATCGCGTAGCTCCGGCGAAGCAATCGCTCGTAGAACTGATCGCGCTGCTCGAGGCCGGCATCGATTTTGCCGAAGACGATGTGGACGTGACGCCGCAGACCGAAATCGCGCGGCGCATCGATGAGCTGACGCCTCCGCTCACCGCGCTTGAGGCTTCTTTCGCGCGCGGCCGCATTGTTCACGATGGCTTGACGCTGGCCATTGTTGGCCGCCCCAACGTGGGCAAGAGTTCGCTCTTCAATCGGCTCGTCGAGCGCGATCGCGCCATTGTGACCGCGCACCCCGGCACCACGCGCGACCTTGTCACGGAACGCATCTCGCTCGGCGGCATCCCTATCGAACTTGTCGACACGGCCGGCCTGCGCGAGGGCCGCGAAGGCGCGCAGGCCAATTTGGAAGAGGCTGAGCAACTCGGAATCCGACGGAGCCGCGAAGCGCTGGTCGATGCGGCGCTGGTTCTGATTGTGCTCGATGCCACGCAGTCGCTCCACGAAGAGGAGCTGCGCTTGCTGGCCGCCGTCGAGGGCCGTCCCGCGCTGGTTGCCTTGAATAAGAGAGATCTGATTGAAGAAAATCCGGCTCATGCACAGACCTTCGCGCCATCGCTTGACGGGATCCCTTCACTGTTGACATCAGCGCTCACCGGCGAGGGCATCACGGGCCTGCGCGAGCGGATTTTGACGCTCGCCACGGGCGGCGCAGCTTCAGAGCCGGGCATGTTGACTAATCTTCGGCAGCACCAGGCCATCACTACAGCGCTCGCCGCGCTGGCCGATGCCGCTAAGGCCAACGCCGACGGCATTCCCCACGAGATGATTCTGCTCGATCTCTATCGCGCGCTCTGGGCCCTCGACTCTCTCACCGGCCAAACCACCCCCGACGACATTCTGAACCTGATCTTTTCTACCTTCTGCATCGGAAAATAGAGTGATCAATGGTTAAGCGGAGCAGGGCTGCAAAGGGATAAGTTCGCGGAAAAGCATCGCGGGTCTACCGGAACCAAGGTAACCTGAAATAGATTACCTAATTTGGATTCGGCGCGTCTCGATGGCGTACTATTTGGGTCGTCCTTTATTACGATTATGGAATTGCTTTGTTTCGTTCAAACGGATAACTTCCAATACATCATTCCGCGCGAACCAATGAATGCGGTGTCTGAATTCAGGAGTGGGTCGCAACTGTTCTTTCTCATTGGAAAGATGGGAGAACTCGTAAAGGCAAGCTCTGCCGGATTAGGCCGGAGTTTCACTTATAGGGGGAAATTCAAATGCATAACCCGTTTCTCAAGCTTTACATGATATTCCAAAACCTGACCAGCAACGAACAAGGTCAGGATCTCGTCGAGTATGCATTGCTGCTCACGATGATTAGCCTTGCGCTTATCGCGGGTATTAACGGTATCGCAAAAGCGGTAAACGGCGTGTTCGCCAACGTCAGCTCCTCGCTCGCATAGCAGGCGTTGGGTCGACGCTTGCGCGGTTGCCCGCTCCCCCGTTAGCGTCTCACACCAAGCAAAGAGGTCCAGCTGCGCCAGGGTCGTTCCGGATCCGCGGGTGGTATGCGTGGCGCGTTGCTGCGGTCAACTTCGGAAGAAACTCACATTAAATGTTTGGCGATGATCCCCAGGTGTCCTAAAGTTAGTAACCTGAAATTGGGTACTAAATTGTTGATTCGGTGCGTTTCGAAATGCGCCTCTTGAGGCGTACTATCTATTTCTCATCTTCCGACGTGGAAGTGCCCAGTTCGGTTCAAACGGATAATTGCTAAGCCTCAGTCAACCGGTGCGGATTCGGGTGGCACTCAATTTGGGGACTACCCTTAGCGGTTCATTCCCCTCCGAAACACGAACAACTTGCAGAAGCAGGGCAAACCGGCTTAGGCCGGAACATCACTTATAGGGAGAAAGCCAGATGCAAGATACGATTCTCAGACTGTATGTGAAATTGCAAGACCTGACGAACAGCGAACAAGGTCAGGATCTGGTCGAGTATGCTTTGCTTTGCGCGTTGATTGCGCTTGCGCTGATCGCGAGTATTTCCACTGTGGCGACCGCGGTAAACAACGTCTTCACCAACGTCAGCTCTTCGCTCGCATAGCAAGCGTCGAGTTGACACCTGCGCGGTTTCTCGCTGCCATGTTCACTCACCATGCGAAGCAATCATGTAGATGCGCGTGGAGAGGACCGGTCCGTAGACAGCGCTCTTAGTGTCGGGACATAACTCGGCAAGCTGCGGCCTGCCGATCGCTCCCACACTGCACCCGTGTGATCTGGTTGACCGGCATGTGTGTGGTGGGCGGTAAGTTCATGAAAAGTCCCGACAAGGACGACGAACCACAGTAACCTAAACCAGTAACCTTTGATTGGGTACTAAATTGTTGAATCTGTGCGCCTTAGAATGAGTCTGAACAGGTGTAGTATCTAGTTCTCGTCAGTAGTATCTAGTTCTTGTCTCTTGGAATGCTTGTGGAACTGCCCGGTGAGGGTTCAAACGGAAAACTTCTAATCCGCTGGTACACGCGGACCGATTCAGGTGGTACTCAATTCCGGGGCCACTTCAACGGTTGATCCCTCTCTGAAACACGAACAAGTTGCGAAGCACGGCAAACCGGCTCAGGCCGGAATATCACTGATAGGGAGAAAGTAAGATGCAAGATACGATCCTCGGACTGTATGTGAAATTGCAAAATCTGACGAACAACGAACAAGGTCAGGATCTGGTCGAGTATGCATTGCTATGCTCGTTGATCGCGCTTGCGTTGATTGCAAGTATATCCACTGTGGCGCACGCGCTAAACAACTCGTTCTCCAACATCAGCTCCTCGCTCGCATAAGTTCGTTGACTGTTGCTTGCGGCTTCCCCATGTCCTGGTTCTCTCGCCATGCGCAGCAATGAGGCACTGCTGCGCATGGAAAGTACCGATCCGTAGACAACATCCTCCGTATCAAACAATCGCTCCGCGAGTTGCCGGATCGGCGGATTACTCTCCGTACGGCACCCAGATGTTCTTTATCTGCGTGGCGTGCTCAAGGAACCAGCGGCCTTCGGCCTGCGCGGGGTTGAACCAGTCGTATTCGTGGCCGTCGTTGGTCCACACCTGCTTCATGTTGCCAATGGAAGCGGCGCGCACGATTGTCGCTTCCTCGTTGCTGCGAAAACACCAGATGGCCTCGATGCCGTCGTGCTCGGCCAGCGTCTTGGCGAGCTCGGCGGGACGGCCGGCTACTAGATTCACAACGCCGCCAGGCAGGTCGCTGGTGTCGAGCAGTTGATACACGTCGCCGATGATAAGCGGATATCGCTCCGATGGTACGGCTACCACGGTGTTGCCCACAGCAATTGCCGGCAGCACCAGTGAGAGCAGGCCCAACAACGGCGCTTCCGGTGGCGCGAGAATGCCGATGGCTCCCACGGCCTCAGGCATGGCGATGGTGATGTTGCGGCCCGGCGGATGATGCACGGCTCCGTCGTATTTGTCGGCCCACGCGGCGTAGCTGAAGATGCGCTGGATGGAGAGATCGACCTCGACCGCAGCCTGGGCCTCACTCGGTTCCGGGCCGATGGCCGCAGCGAGCCGGTGCGCGATCTCGTCGCGCCGCTGAATCATGTTTTCGGCGATGTAATAAATCACCTGCGCTCGGGCGTGCCCTGTAGTTCTCGCCCAGCCTGAGGCGTTGCGCGCCGCTTCCACTGCGTTGCGAATGTCTTTGCGATTGCCGAGCGGCGCTTCGCCTAGCAATTGGCCGTCGCGCCCGTAAACCGGGAATGAATAGCCGGAGTCGGGCCGCGCCTGCTTGCCGCCGATGTACTGCTTGACCGTGCGATCGATTGAAGATGGGGCGGGCGAGCTAGCCGAAGTGAAGCTGTCGTCCTCGTCTGGCGCCTCTACCCGAGCCGCCGTTTCCCGCGCCGCAGGCAGCGTGTACAGCCACTTCGGCGTCAGATACTCCAGCATGCCCTCGCGTCCGCCTTCGCGTCCGTAACCCGATTCGCGATAGCCGCCGAATCCGGAGGCTGCGTCGAACTGGTTGGTGCAGTTGACCCAGACCACCCCCGCCTTCACCTGTGAAGCCAGGTCGAGCGCCACGTTGATGTTCTCGCTCCAGACGCTCGCCGCAAGCCCGTAGACCGTGTTGTTCGCCAGCTCCGCAGCCTCGGCCGGCGTGCGGAAGCTCATGCCAACCAAAACCGGGCCGAAGATCTCTTCCTGAACTACGGTGGCCGCCGGATGCACGTCAGTGAGCAGCGTGGGCGGATAGAAGCAGCCCTTCTCTGGCAGCGGGGTCTGGGGTTGCCAGCACCGGGCACCTCCAGCTACTCCGGCATCGACCATCCTGCGAATGGTTTCTAACTGGACCGGCGAAACAATCGCGCCTATATCGATGGCTTTGTCGAGCGGAGGTCCGACCCGCAACGTTTCCATGCGCGCGCGAACCTTGGAGTAGAGCGTTTCTGCCACACGCTCCTGCACCAGCAGGCGCGAGCCCGCGCAGCACACCTGGCCCTGGTTGAACCAGATGGCGTCTACCAGGCCCTCGACGGCGGAGTCGAGATCGGCATCGTCGAAGACGACAAACGGGGATTTGCCGCCGAGTTCGAGTGAAAGTTTCTTCGTCGAGTTCGCGGTTGCTTTGCGAATGATGCGGCCCACTTGGGTCGAGCCGGTGAACGCCACTTTGTCGATACCGGGATGCTCGATGAGCGCCTGGCCAGTGCGCGCATCGCAGGTGAGCACGTTGAGAACCCCTGCGGGCAAGCCTACCTCCATGGCCAGTTCAGCAAAGGCCAGAGCGGTCAGCGGCGTGTATTTCGCGGGCTTGATGACGACCGTGTTGCCCGCGGCCAGCGCGGGAGCTACCTTCCAGGCAAACATGAGCAAGGGAAAGTTCCACGGAATCACCTGGCCCACGACGCCGCAGGCCGTGTAGTTGGGAAATTCCGTCTCCAGCAACTGCGCCCAGCCGGCATGATGGTAAAAATGCCGCGCCGCGAGGGGAATGTCGATATCGCGGCTCTCGCGGATAGGCTTGCCGTTATCCATGGTCTCGAGCACGGCGAGGCGCCGCGAGTGCTTCTGCACTTGCCGGGCCAGCGCGTAGAGATAGCGCGCCCGTTCGTGACCGCTTAGCGCCTGCCACGCTGGCAGCGCCT
This sequence comes from uncultured Acidobacteriaceae bacterium, assembly GCA_963848805.1. Taxonomy (GTDB): domain Bacteria; phylum Acidobacteriota; class Terriglobia; order Terriglobales; family Acidobacteriaceae; genus Telmatobacter. Next base: position 61,221 of record CAWKFD010000039.1, read on the forward strand.
TGCGCGCGGCAGAGACGGCGACTTCTACATCGTCAAGATTGCCCTTGGCTACTTCGGCTAGAGTGTCGCCTGTCGAGGGATCACTGGTGGTCATGTACTCGCCGCTTGCCGGCTTTACCCACGCGCCACCTAAAACCAACTCAAACCGGCGATGGTGCCGCTCGAGCCACGAAACCGCTTCCTTCGGATCCTCCGGCGCGGCGCCGTACTCCATGGTGTAGAACTTTTCCGCTATGCTCACAGCGTCTCCTTGCAAATCCAGCAGGGGCTTAAGCCCGTTCGTTTTTCTTTGCACCTTTCGGCACGATTAAAGTCTTGCCCTGTTACAAGTCCGATCTGTGAAACTGCTCTACGCGATGGGGTGCCTGTACGTTGCCGAATAGTGGCCGGTCAGATGATGCTCCAGCTGGCGCTCGATGTCGCCCAGCATGCCGCTGGCGCCGAACCGAAAGAGTGATGGCTCCAGCCACGGCCGGCCCAGCTCGTCCTTCATAAGTGCCAGCCAATCCAGTGCCTGCTTTGCCGTCCGGATACCGCCGGCGGGCTTGAATCCGACTACACAGCCGGTCCGCTCGGCGTAGTCGCGAATGCAGCGCACCATAGTGAGCGAAACGGGAAGCGTGGCGTTCACCGCTTCCTTGCCCGTCGAGGTCTTGATAAAGTCCGCGCCGGCCATCATCGCCACCCAGCTTGCCCGTGCTACGTTGCGCAGCGTCATCAGGTCGCCGGTGCCGAGGATGGTTTTCAGGTGCGCCGGGCCCGCTGCCTCTTTGAAGGCCGCAATCTCGTCGTAAAGCGCCTGCCATTCGCCGCCGAACACATGCGCGCGTGTAATCACGATGTCGATCTCCTGCGCGCCGGCTTCCACACTGCGGTGAATTTCGTCGACGCGCTCGGCGAGCGGTGAAAGCCCGGCGGGAAATCCGGCCGAAACCGCAGCCACAGGAATGCCCGAGCCATCGAGCGCCTTTACGGCCGTCTCAACAAATGCGTGATAGACGCAGACCGCGCCGACGGTTAGGTGCAGATCCTCGATGCCGAGGCCCTCGACAATGTGCCCCTGCAGCGGATTGCGCGCCTTGGCGCAGAGCCGCCGCACGCGATCGGCCGAGTCGTCGCCGCTCAGGGTGGTCAGATCCATGCACGCGATGGCGCGCAGCAGCCACGCCGCCTGCGTGTCTTTTTTCACGGTGCGCCGCGCGCAATGGGTCGCCGCCCGGCGCTCTACGGCGCTGGTGTTCACGCGCACCTGGTCTACCCAGTCCAGATTGAGCGGAATGCGCCGGTTGGCTTCGAGGGTTCGCCCGTTCAGGACCAGGGGAACGGGTCGCACGGCGTGGGCCGCGTGGTTCGTTTGCGTTTGGAGGGCCATTTTCCTGTCTCCGCAAGGGAAATCAAGAATTCGATTCGACAAAATAAGCTGGCTCCCCCGCGTTGCAGAGAAGCCTTACTTAGAATCGATCAGAAACGAAGGATAAATCTCCAGCAGTCGCAAAGCAACCGCAGAATCGCAGGCGCGCACGCTCGATGGCTGCTCTTTCAAAGTACTGTTGGCGTTGCAAGCGCGCACCATTCACTCGGCAGCGAACCGCTCCATCAGCGCGTCGAAGTCTTCTACTCTCGCGTACTCAATAATGACCCTTCCACGGTTGTTGTGATCCTCAATAGTGACCTTGAGACCGAGGGCGCGCTGCAGACGCTCCTGCGCGTCGCGGACGTTGGGATCGAGTGCCGGCTCCGGCTTAGGCTCCTTTTTGGCCTTGCGGCTGGGGTCGATGAGGCCCTGCACGTAGTTTTCTGTTTGGCGAACAGAAAGCGAAAGTACAGCGATCCGCTGCGCTGCTTTTTCCATCTCCTCTGCATGCTCAAGAGACAACAAGGCACGGGCGTGACCAAAGCTGATTGCGCCTGACTCGACCCGGGCCTGCACCGTGGAGGGCAACTTCAACAGGCGCAAAAAGTTGGCCACTGTTGCGCGATCTTTGCCGGTGCGCTGTGCCATCTGCTCCTGTGTCATGTGGAACTCGCGCGATAGGCGCTCGAAGGCGCGGGCCTGCTCCATGGGGTTCAGGTCTGCGCGTTGCAGATTCTCGACGATGGTGATCTCCATCGCCTGCTCGTCCGAGACCTGGCGCAAGATGGCCGGAACAGTAGTTTTGCCGGCCAGTTTTGAGGCGCGCCAGCGCCGTTCCCCGGCGATGAGCTGGAAGCGGCCGCCCGCCACAGGGCGCACCAGAACCGGTTGCACCACACCATTGGCGGCAATGGAGGCAGCCAGTTCGGCCAACTGCCCTTCATCGACATGCGAGCGCGTCTGGAAGGGATTGTGATCGATCTGATCAAGAGGAATTTCGCGGGGCCTTCCGCCCTCGGCTTCAGGGGCGGACACGACATGCACCCGCGGAAGCAGGGAGTCCAGCCCTTTGCCCAGGGCGCGGCGTTTGGTGTCAGGAACAGTTCCATCCATCTCTAAAAAACTCCATCTCGGCGAGGACGACAAGCCGCGACTTCCGGCAATGGTTGAGGCCGGTTAGTTGGCCGGTCCCGGTCACGTATAGGGCCAGAATGTGACCTTGGCCTGCGAACGGCCTGGCGTCACGGTTTTGCGTTCAGCCGCGCGCGGGCTCTCGATCTGGTTTCGGGCCAGAAACTCCCGCGTCAACTCAAAATACGCCTCGGTCCCGCGCGAGCGGGAGTCGTAAAGGGCAACCGGTTTGCCGTGGCTGGGCGCTTCCGCCAGGCGGATGTTGCGCGGAATCACAGTGCGATAAAGAATCTCGCGGAAATACTCGCGAAGCGTTTCGGTCACCTGCTGCGCCAGGTTGGTGCGGTCGTCGTACATGGTTAGCAGCACGCCCTCAATAGTGAGGTTGGGATTGTAGGCAGAGCGCACCCGCTCCAGGGTCGAAATCAGCTCCGAGATTCCTTCGAGGGCAAAGTATTCGGCCTGCAGCGGAACGACCAGTGACTCCGCGGCAGAGAGGACGTTGAGTGTAAGCAGGTCGAGAGCCGGCGGGCAATCGAGGATGACGAAATCGAAGTGGTCCTTGATGGGCTCGAGGGCGCGACGGAGCCGGAGGGTACGGTCTTCCGCCGCTGCCAGCTCAATGTTTGCGCCTGTCAGGTTCTTCGAGCCGGGCAGCATCCATAGCAGATCGACCTGGGTAGGGAGGATCACCTGTTCCGCGAGGCTGTCGCCAGCCAGGACATCGTACACGGAATGGCGGTTGTCGTCGCGCTGGAATCCGAGACCGGAGGAGGCGTTGGCCTGCGGATCGCAATCCACCAGGAGGGTTTTGAGGCCCTCGAGCGCCAGGCATGCAGCAAGATTAATGGCCGTTGTGGTCTTGCCCACACCACCCTTTTGGTTGACGAGACCGACGACCTTGCCCATGGGAATTAAGAGTAAATCAAGAGTAAAGGAAGAGCGATTTAAGGGTGGCACTTGCGCTGTGGAGAACGGGACAAGTCTGTGGAAAGCTTCTGGAGCGGAGGGCGGCGGAAGAGAAATAACCGCTTATGCGGGAAGGGTTTCGAGCCGGAAACGTCAAAGGTGGGACGGCGAGTGCAAAATTGCAATCGCGGTGGAAAACTAACGGTTCGCGCGGTCGTTTTTCTATTATTTTCGCAGAGGAACCCATTTTGACACGGTTCCCAAAATGGGCGGGGGCAGACGGTTGTTCCACGTAGAACAGTAAGTCGTATCGAGCATCGAATCCAGACTTCAAAGCGTTCCACGTGGAACAGGGCAAAAAAAGGCACGTCCCCCCGGCCAACAAACCGTCGATCCACCTTAACCTCGTAGCCGCGAACAAGGCCGCATGCCGACCTGTAGCTCACGTTCGACCTTTCCGGAAAGCGTCGCTCCTGCCACGCCGCTTGAGTCGCATTGATCAAGTGGTGGGCCGATCTCTTCGGTGAGGGCACCTTATCAGGCGAGCAAACGCAACCAGTCGAGATACCGCGGGTCAAGTGTTCTACCGCGCCGCCGCTTAGTCTCGTGGGAACGGCATTGGCGGTTTTTCTGGGTAACCTGGTCGCCGCGGTTCTGGCCGGATTGGTCTACTTCGTTCTTCGATCTCTTTGAACGTATTTTGCTGTGAGCAAAGAGCCGCCTGCGTAATGCCTTTCTAATTGACGCAACTCACTCGTTTGCCGCACCCATTATCTCGACATTCCCTGGTGCCACATCCAGGCGTAGGCGTAGACGGCAATCGTTCCTTCTATCCAGGGCCGGGCCTGCGCGTTGGACACAGTCGATTGCAAATCATGTGGCTATTAGCCCAATTTCAACGCCGCTTTGGCTCCAATTCAGGATGCACTTATGGGAGGCGGCCGATGGGAAGCGCAGGACGGACGCATCACGCATCGCTTCACGAGTGCTCGGAGTTCCGCCTTCCAATCGCAACGATCCGGTCGGTAGCGCCGGCCAATGGTCTTTGGGTGGCCCAAGAAAACCCCGCTCCGGCTGCGCCTTTGAGTTCGTCAAGCCGGCTCGTGGTCGTCATCAGCGCCAGGTATCCTTCCGGCCCAACCAGCCCTGCCGCGGCGGCGACGGCCTTCGGCATTCTCTCAACGGCCCTTAACACTACACAATCGAAGACCTCACGGAGTGCCTCCGCCCGCCCCGCATGTACTGTCGCGCGGACTCTCAGCACGCGGACGGCCTCTTGCAGAAATGCTGCCTTCTTGCCTTGCGATTCGGCCAGTGTCACCGCAATCTGCGGGCAGCAAAGCGCGATCGGAATTCCCGGGAAGCCCGCGCCGGAGCCGAAATCGAGCAGCGTGGAAATACCCTGGGGTAACGCACGCGCAAATGCAATCGATTCAATCAGATGTCTTGAAATTACGCCTATTTCATCGCGAATTGCGCTCAAATTGATGCGGGCATTCCAGCGAAGATAAAGCGAAACATAGTCGCAAAACCGACTCACGGTCTGCTCGTCCAGCGGCTCAAGACCTGCTTCGGCCAAATGCGCGTTGAGCGCGAAACTCGTGCCGCTCGCGTCCATCGTCAAATTCCGCTCTTCATGCTCCCGGTGTCCGGTATCCCTTTTTTCGGGGCTCCGCGCTCCGGCGCTTCGCCTTGCGGCGGCTGCCAATCTTGAGCTGCCTCAACAAATGCAGTAAAAATTGCGCGGGAAAATCCGCTTTGCGCGTAAGTCCGCTCGGGGTGCCATTGCACCGCTACGACAAAATGGTTGGGCGCGTCGAGCTCCACCGCCTCAATCACGCCATCGCCGGGCGAGACCGCGGCGACACGCAAATTATCGCCGGGCGTGCGGATTGCCTGATGGTGGCTGGAGTTGACCTGAACCGCTGCCTGCGCGGCCTGCCCCAGGAGCTCGGTCAACCTCGACCCTTGCGCAATCTCGACCGGGTGCGCCTCTACCACGTCGCGCCCCGGCCGGTGGTTCACCGTCGTCTTCAAATCCTGGATCAGCGCACCGTTGCGCCACACATTTAACGTTTGCGCTCCGTGACAGATGGCGAGGATGGGCTTGCGCAGGTTGAAGGCGTCCTGCAGCAGAAGCTCGTCTGCCGCAGTGCGCGCGGGATCGGCCTCGGCGCACTCCGAAGAGCGCGCCTCGCCATACCGCTCGGGATCCACATCGCAGGGGCTGCCCGGCAGCAGAACTCCTTGCACGCCGGCCAGCAGCCTGGCCACGTGCTCCTGCGGCTCGTTGAGCGGCACCACGACCGGCTCCGCTCCGGCAGCCTTCAGCGCGTCGACATACGGCGGCAGCGACCGCTGGTTGTACTCCGGGTCGCTGCCGGTGGGCACGGGGATGGCAATGCGGACAGCCATGCAACCAGTCTAAAGCCCGCATGCTTTCTCCGCGACGGTCGCGGCTGGCTCTTCCGCGAAGCATCATTACGACGCTGCTACCAGCGAGCTCCAGCGAACCAGGCCTTCAGGATCATCGACGAGCACGACATCGTATCTTTCGATCATCGGCATCAGCACCTGCTCCAGCTCGCGCTTCCAAAGCTCGCCTTCGTAGAACTTCGCCTTCATCGGCTCGCGCGAGGCGAGGTCAGGAAAGCCCCGCATGAAAAAGAATGTGTCCGGGTCTTCAATCGAGAGCCAGGGGCCGAGAATCTTCATCCCGATCTCCGCGTGGGCCGGCGTCGATTTGGTGCGGAAGATTTCCAGGAATTCGGCGCGTTTGCCCGGCTTGAGCTTGTAGGTGCGCATTTCGATGATCATGAGAATGCCTCTGCGTGCGTCTTCGCGTAGGATGCTCGATTGCCCCGAGGAGGAAGCGGCAGAAATCGCCTGTAGCTTCAGGAGACGGGCATGGGGGCCTCGGCGTCGCTTCTCAACGCTTGGCCCAGCATCTGCTCGATCGCGGTGCGCAGGCGTTCGGTCAGCTCCACGATCTGGCGCACGGTCATTCCTTTAGTTTCGATCGGCTCGCCAACGTGCAGAGTCAGCTTGCTTGGGTAAAAGTGACGGGTGTGAATCGGGAGCAAATCGTAAACGCCGCTCAGCGCAATGGGCACCAGCGGAACCTGCGCTCGTATTGCCAGGTAGGCCGCGCCAGAGAGAAATGGCTGCAGTTCTCCGGTGGGGGTGCGCCCTCCCTCCGGAAAGATGAACAGCGGCATGCCCGCGCGCAGCACCTTCACGGCCTCGCCCAGGCTTGCGCGCGTGGCGTGCGGGTTTACGGTATCAACGGGCATTTGCCCGGAGCGCTCAAGATACCAGCCGATGAACGGCATCCGCCACAGCTCCTTCTTGGCCAGGATGCGGAACTGGAAGGGCAGCGCGGCAAAGATGACGGGCGTGTCCATGTAGGAGGTGTGGTTACTGGCGTAGACGGCGACCGGATGCTTGCGAAGGTTCTCCGCGCCCTCGACGGTAAGCCTGGACAGCGAAACCCGCACCGCAATGCGCGCCCACAGGCGCGCGATGCGATGTTGCACCCTCCCGCCCCTGTCTACTGCGGAGATCAGCAGTGCCGCGGTGGCGAAGACCGCGGTGACCAGAGCAATCAGCGGCGCCTGCAGCACGTTTGACCGTCCGCGCGAGAGCGGCGGTAGCGGGTGGGGCCGCGCACTCATAACGATTCGCCTTTCCCGGCCAGCAGCAGCGCACGCGCCTCACCCACCAGGTACACTGACCCCGACACGACAACCACGCTGCCCTTTGAACGATTTCGCGCCATATCGAGGGCCTCTCCAACCGATTGTGCCGCAACTGCCGGCGTTCCCGTGGCCCCGGCTGCGGCCACGAGATCGTCCAGGGCCGCTGCCCGCGCGCTGTGTACCGGCGCAACGATCACCTGGTCAAAGAGAGGAAAGAGAATCTGCGCCATCTCCGCCAGAGACTTATCGCGCAGGCAACTGAAGATGAGGGTCTGCGGTTTCCTGCCTCCCATAACGTCAGGCAAACCTGTCCGCAGCGCCCATGCGCCGGCCGGATTATGCGCCACGTCCAGAATCCAGTCCACGCCACAGCACGTCATGCGCTCCAGCCGTCCGGGCCAGCGCGTGCCGCGAATTCCCTCCTCAAGCGCAGCCGGAGTGATGGGAAATCCGTGCGCATTCGCGAGCTCAACCGCGGCGGCAATTGCCATCGCCACGTTGCGCTGCTGGTGAGCACCACCCAGTGGCGAATCCACCTCGATCGTCGCACCGAGAGCCTCAATGAAATAGGGGCGCCTCGTGCCAGCAGCCGGAATGTAGCCGGCCGTATTCACACGACGCACACTCAACTCTGCCGCGACCTCGTCCAGAATCTGGTTCGCCTCTGGCAGTTGCGGCAGGGTAATCATTGTTCCGCCGCGCCGCAGAATTCCCGCCTTTTCACGCGTAATATCAGCGATGGTCGGCCCGAGCCACTCCATGTGGTCGAGCGCGATGTCGGTGACGATAGAAACCAGCGGCTCTACGACATTCGTCGCATCCAGCCGGCCGCCCATGCCCACTTCCAGCACCGCAATGTCCACCTTGCGTTCGGCAAAATATAGAAATGCCTGTGCGGTCAGGACCTCAAAGTAGCTGGCAAGCTGCGCCAGTTGGCCCGTCCGCACCAACTCCCGCGCCACGTCGCGCACGCGAAAAAAGAGGCGTGCAAAATCCTTATCCGAAATCTCTTCGCGATCCACCTGAATGCGCTCATTCGGCTTCTCCAGGTGCGGTGAGGTATAGAGTCCGGTGCGCAGCCCTGCCGCCGTCAGGATCGATGCCAACGTGGATGCCGTCGAACCTTTCCCGTTGGTTCCCGCAATCAGCACCGCCGGGAACTTGCCCTGCGGATCGCCCAGAGCGCCAAGCAACGTCCGCACCTCTTCCAGCGCAAACTTGTGCCGCAGTTGCCCGCTGCGAGTGTAGAGCTCCGGCGCCATTGCATTGAGTTGGTCGATTGCTGCTGCGTATGTCATGCGAAGTTAAGTATAAAAGCATGGAAGAAATCCTGCCGCATCCGGCCGAAGCACAGGGCCCTTTCGGATTGTGCAAGACGGGCACACCATAAGCCACTGCCCCGCCTGCCTTTCGGCACACTTTGCACACATCCTTTGCGCATTCCACAACTACTTTCATGCGCCCTGTGGGAGAGGTGGGAAACAGGGTTTCGTTTCCCGCTTCAACGGCTTTTTTTCCAATTCTCCTGTATTGCACAGCCCTGATTTAGAAAACCTACCTGTACCTCAACTCGCTCCCATAAAACCACTTTGCCCGTTTTCCCACTTTTCCGCGCCCAACTACGGGTACTTCTATCTTTTTTCTTATCTCTAAATACATATCCGCTACTTACGTCGCCCACTCTAAGCGCCACGAAAATTACCATCCCGTCCAGATGGTTCTCCAGGCATGGAAAGCTCACTGAAAGCATCCGGCATCGCAAAACATCGCAGAATTCAGAGAACAGGCGAGTTTTCCACGCGCACGCGATCCTTTTGATGGCTACAATCAAAGGGAACAAAAGACAGCCATTTCCGTCCCGCCACAGTGTGTTGTAGAGTGTGGCAGGGGCGGGAAAGCGGCTTCGGGGGCGAACAGAAGCTATGCCAAGCGCGGAAACTGAGGTCGAGAAGCCGGCCGCTCAGGGGGCATCGATGGAGATTACCGTAAGCCGCCAGGATCTGGTGAAGGAACTCACGGCAACACAAAGTGTAGTCGAGCGCAAGACCACGATCCCGATTCTGTCTAATTTTCTTCTCGAAGCCGAGGAAGACCGTCTGAACATCACCGCGACCGACCTCGATCAGGCCATCCGCACCAGCACCGCGGTCAAAGTGAAGAAAGCGGGTGCATGCACTATTCCGGCGCGTAAACTCTACGACTACATCAAACTCTTACCCGATGGCGATATCTCCATCAAACTGCTTGAGAACCATTGGGTCCAGATTCGGAGCGGCCGCTCGAACACGAAGATGGTCGGCATGGCGCGCGCAAATTACCCCCAGGTTCCCGAATTTCCAACAATTGCGGTTACCAGCATTTCACTGGCAGCGCTGCGCACGCTCATCGCCCGTACTATTTTCGCCATCTCGAACGAGGAGTCGCGTTACACGCTGAACGGCGCGCTGCTCATTCTCAAAGCCGAATCGCTGGGCATGGTGGCGACCGACGGTCACCGGCTTTCTTTCGTCGAAAAGCCTGGCGAAACCCTCGAAGGCATCAGCGGGGAAAAACGCGTGCTCATTCCGCGCAAGGCGCTGCAAGAGTTGCAGGTCCTGCTCTCCTCCACTGAAGCCGAAAAGGTAGAGTTTGCCGACGACGAGCACACGCTTTTTTTCCGCATAGGGCATCGCACGCTGAGCACGCGCAAGCTCTCCGGGCAGTTCCCCAACTTTGAGGCTGTATTGCCGCGCGACAACTCGAAGTTCGCCGTGGTGCGATCGAGCGAGCTTTCGCTCGCCATTCAGCGCGTGGCGCAGTTCGCCGACGAGCGATCGGGCGCCATTCGCATGCGCCTCGAAGACAACGAGCTCAAGGTCAGCGCCAACTCCACTGAATCGGGCGAGAGCGAAGACACCATCGACACGCCGTATTCGGGCGAAGCGATCGTGGTCGGATTCAACTCCGGCTACATTCTCGACTTCCTCAAGGCTCTCGACAACGCCGGCGAGGTGCGGCTCGAGTTCAAAGACGCGCAATCGGCCGGCCAGATGCGCCCCGAAGACCCGGACGCCGAGTACAAATACCGCTACGTGCTGATGCCCATGCGGATCTGACATAAGCCTCTTATAATCAATATAAATGTTGGTTCTTATGGTGCGCCGACCCGGCCAAATGTTGGCTCAGATGGTTGCACTTGCCCCGCGAACGTTCGCTCGGGAGGGTGCGATTCTTCGAGACAAATACCGAGAATAGTTGGGAACAATTGCCGGTTAGAACCGAGAAAAGTTACGAATAAGAGGAAGTGGCACCAAGTAATTTCTCGAAAGCGCGTCTAAACAGGGTTTAGCGGCACTAAAACACCCACTTTTGTGCGTGTTTTGACTTGCTTTTCGCGTGTTGCGCGTGCCTGTGACGACAGGGAACGAGGGAACCCGAGAGATTCACCAGACCGAAAGATTGTTGGTTGCCGTTTCCCGAACCTCCTGTATACTGCGCTCTGCCAGGCTTCCCCTGAGCATTGCTGGCCAAATCACACCTGGAGATCGAAAAAATGAACAAGAGATTGCGCCCCATTGCCGCGGGGCTGTGCGGGCTTGTTGCGTTCACCCTGTGCGCCATACAGGCAAGCGCTCAAATGAGTGAAATGAAACCCAAACCTCCCATGTACAGCTACGTTGCCGACTGGCAGTATCCCCGTTCCAGTTGGCCCGACGTGGAGAAAACAAACTCTGCGATCAACCCCATCCTCGACAAAGCACTGGCCGACGGAACCATCGTCGGCTATGGCTCCGACAAAAACCTGGTGCACGACCCCGACACCGAGACGCACGACAATTGGTGGTCAGCGATGTCGATGGCCGGAATCGTGAAGGTGCTGGACCAGATCTCAGGCACTGAAACCATGACTTCTCCGCTGAATATCAGCGCCACCAAGCACTGGGACAGCATCTACGTGAGCCGCTACTACAATTGGAAGTCCGGCTCCTTCAAAGGGGCTTACACCCACGAGTCGGCCTACAAGTTCAAGGAAAGCGCGCCCGACGAGGCGCTTAACATGCTGGCCCAGAACCTGATTGTGCCGCTGCTTGAAAAACAGCTTGCCGCCGGCACGATCCTCGAATACGAAATCGACACTCTGGCTATTCACACCCATGCGCCGGGCGCGTTTTACGTGGTTTACATCACGCCCACGCCCGAGGGCCTCGACACCGTTCAGCAGGCCATCAGGGAAAGCCAGAAGGCCAACCCGCTTGCCATTGAGGCATTCGGCGACATGATCGACGACACCGGCCATCGCGACGAGCTGGACAAGAGCGACGGCGTGTACAAGTAAACCTAACACTGGACCTCGGATCGTAAGGTTATCCCCGGTCCCCAAAGGCGAGGGACCGGGGGCACCTGCCGGGGGCACCTGCAGTTGAGGGTTGTGGCTTCCCACCCTTGGCGCAGAGACAAAAACGCGCCAAGGATGGGGCAACCGGAGTTTGTGTTGAATTGAGAGCGGGCAGTTAAGTGTTGTGGCTTCCCGACGAGCTGGACAAGAGCGACGGCGTGTACAAGTAAACCTAACACTGGACCTCGGATCGTAAGGTTATCCCCGGTCCCCAAAGGCGAGGGACCGGGGGCACCTGCGGGGGGCACCTGCAGTTGAGTGTTGTGGCTTCCCACCCTTGGCGCAGAGACGAAAACGCGCCAAGGATGGGGCACCAGAGTTTGTGCTGAGTTGAGAGCGGGGAGTTGAGTGTTGTGGCTTCCCACCCTTGGCGCAGAGACGAAAACGCGCCAAGGATGGGGCACCAGAGTTTGTGCTGAGTTGAGAGCGGGCAGTTAGGGGTTGTAGCTTCCCACCCTTGGCGCAAAGACAAAAACGCGCCAAGGATGGGGCACCGAGAGTTTGTGCTGAGTTGAGAGCGGGCAGTTGAGGGTTGTGGCTTCCCACCCTTGGCGCAAAGACAAAAACGCGCCAAGGATGGGGCACCAGAGTTTGTGCTGAGTTGAGAGCGGGCAGTTGAGGGTTGTGGCTTCCCACCCTTGGCGCAGAGACAAAAACGCGCCAAGGATGGGGCACCGAGAGTTTGTGCTGAGTTGAGAGCGGGCAGTTGAGGGTTGTGGCTTCCCACCCTTGGCGCAAAGACAAAAACGCGCCAAGGATGGGGCACCGAGAGTTTGTGCTGAGTTGAGAGCGGGCAGTTGAGGGTTGTGGCTTCCCACCCTTGGCGCAAAGACAAAAACGCGCCAAGGATGGGGCAACCAGAGTTTGTGCTGTCCACATTTTCAAAAGCGAGATGTGGGGCACCCGGTATATTTATGCTCGTGGGGGACCCTGGACCTGAGCCTGTTGTCATCTTCTGAATTGCGATGCGACCATTGACCGAATGTCCCATGCACTCAATCCGTGCGGACCGCGTCACCCTGACCGCCTTTTTCGCGCCGTTCGTTCTCCTCGCTTGTTGCGCCGCGCAGCAGGCGCCCAGCACCTTCCCCGTCGATGGCGTTGTTGAAAACAGCCTGACGCACCAGCCCGTTGCCCGCGCGCTCGTCGAATCGGTCGCGGACGCGGTTCTCACCGACCTTCAGGGCCGCTTCGAGCTGCACCTTCCCGAGGGCACCGCTGAGTTGAGCGTTCGTCGCCCCGGATACGAGGGCTCATACCCCGGCCGCCCATCGGCGCAGCTACGCGTAAACGTCAGCGCAAATACACAGCCGGTCACCATCTTTCTTACTCCTGCCGCCTCCATCACCGGGCACGTCACACTTTCTTCAGGAGACCAGGCCGCCGGGCTGCACTTCGTTCTCATTCGCAAGCAAATTCAAGGTGGTCATTCCCGATGGAGGTTCGCCGGCAACGCTGTCACTGACAACGACGGCACATTCCGCCTGCCGGCGCTTGCCGCGCCCGCTTCATACGTGCTGTGCACCCAGGCGTCGCCGGACCGCTATGGTCCCTCCGCGTCAGGCACGCCGATCATGGGCTATCGGGGCGCCTGCTACCCCGGCGGGTCCGATCTCGCACCCGCGATTGCCGCGCCGCTTACGCTCTCGCCCGGCCAGAATGCTCAACTCGAAATCTCTCTCACCCGCCAGTCCTTTTATCCGGTTTTTATCTCGGTCGCCGGCAACAGCGCCCGTATGCCACAGCCGTTAACGGTCTTCTATCGTTCCGGCCAGGCGGCTAATGAGAGCTTGCGCGTCAACAGGCAGACCGGAGCATTTGAACTCAACCTCCCAAACGGCAGCTACTATGCGGAGACGCGCGGATCGGGCGATACGCCGGTTTATGGCCGCGTCGACTTCACGGTCGCCGGCGCGCCTGTCAGCGGCATAACCCTTGTTCCCGCACCTGTCGCACCGATTCCTGTTGAGATCCGCGAAGAGTTCACTGCAAACCCGACGCCTGCTCCCGGCGAAGCGAATGACTCCCCTCGCATTGACGGCCAGAGCGGCGACCAGCCGCCTGTTCAAATCAGCTTTGATCCGGTCGATCGGCCTCTTGATGGACCGATGAGCGTGAATATTCGCCGCGATGCCGGATCGACAGACACGTTTCTTATGGATCCACCTCGGCAGGGCGCCTATATGCTGGACGTCCGAGCGTTCGGGCCCCAGATCTACGCCGCATCGGTCACCAGCGGCAGCACGGATCTTCTCCGCGAGCCTCTGATCATCGGGCCGGGCAGCAGCGTACAGCCCATCCAGATCACCCTGCGCAACGACACGGGCTTTCTGCTGTGCACGAATAAAGCGGGCCCCGCATCGATGCCTGATCAGGGCGCGGCCCCTACATCGCCGATCCCGGTCTACGCCATCCCCACGGGTTCAGGGCAACAGCGGTTCTATTTTTCTTTCGCGCAATCCATCAGCTTTCAAATGCCTCCGCTTCCTTTGCCACCGGGAAAATATCTGGTTCTTGCGTTTGAGAAGCAACGGGAGATCGACCTCGACGACGCCGAGGCGATGTCGCGGCTCGCTGCGCAAGGGCAAACCGTCACCATACAGCCGGGGGCAACGCTTGACCTGCAAGTAGACCCGATACGCGACGGCGACGAGGAGGCCCCGCAATGATGCGCCCGTTTCTCGCCGTGATCTTCCTGGCCGCGATTGGCGCCGCTGCCGCGCAGGCGCCAGCCGGCAATCGCGTCATCTCCGGCGTTGTTACGGGTGCAGGCGGCCAACCGCTTGCAGGCGCCGACGTCATGCTCCGCGAGAATGGCCATTCGGGTCCTTCGGCTGAAACCATCACCGACGCTCAGGGCCGATTCAACTTTACGGCCCTTCCCGACGGACGTTTCGAATTGATTGCCTCGCATCGAGGCTATGCCAGCTCCGCTTACGAGCAGCACGGCGCAGCCTCCACGGCGATCGTCACCGGCGAAAACCTCGACACTACCGGACTTGTCTTTTCGCTCGCCCCCCTGGCCTCCATATCCGGTGCGGTCACCGAAGATTCCGGTGACCCTGTTCCCCTGGCGCAGCTTCACCTCTTACGCGAGGACCCGATGCGCCTCAACGCAAAGCAGCGGGCCAGTTCCGCAGCCGCCGACCCGGTTGGCAACTTTGAAATTTCTCAGCTCACTCCCGGCACCTATTATCTCTGCGCGACTGGTGTTCCCTGGTACCGGCCAAACCGCATGAACCCCGTTCCCGCTGCCGACCAGCCGCGCTCTTCCCTCGACGTTGCCTACGCGCCCATTTGTTATCCCGATACTGCCGATCCTGCCGCCGCAGAGCCAATCACCGTCAACGCGGGCGACCATATCGTGGTTAACCTGATATTTCACGCCGTTCCTGCCCTTCGCGTCTCATTTCAGGTTCCAAGGCCCGGGCCCAACCAGGGCATTCAGGTGCCGCAGCTTCGCCAAGACTTTCTCGGTCATAAGGTCTTCGTCCAGGGCGGTAGTTTCTCGGCCGATCCAAACGATCCAACAGGCAGCAGCGCAATGACGGTGACCTTCTCCGGAGTAGCGCCCGGCGAGTACGAAGTCGAAATCCCGGAAGGCGGTCCCAACCCCGGTTCGGGCCGATTCGGCGCGATTCGAGTTTCATCGAACGACCTCACCGTCGACACGTCAACGCTTCAGTCTGCCCCTTCTGTCTCCGGCAAGGTGTTGATGGAGGGCAGCGGAAAGCTGCCCGAATCGTTATCGATTTCTCTTATCAGCGACGAGCTTAACGCGGTGAGCAGCGCGCAAATTCAACCTGACGGCACATTCCATCTCGACAACACGCCACCGGGCAACTTCGAGGTCCGAATTAACGGCAGGAACGGTTCGCTCGCTGTCAGCCGCCTGAGTATCAATGGGGCACCGAGCAGCAGCTCGACGTTGCATCTCTGGATCCGATCCGATTGACGTCACCGTCTTCGCCACCGCGCCCATTGCGTCCGTCACCGGTTCCGTGGTGCGCAATGGCCAACCCACGAGCGGCATCTTTGTCCTGCTTGTTCCCAACGATCTGCACGCAGGCAGCACCGGCTGGATTACCAATCAGAGCGACTCCGACGGCAGCTTCATCTGTGAGCGCGTCCCGCCGGGCCGATACACTGCCATCGCAATCGATCAAGGCTGGAAGCTCGATTGGCGTCGCGCCGAAGTGATCGCCCCCTATCTTGCGCGGGGCGTCGACATTACGATCTCTCCCGGCTCGCGCTCGACCGCTCTCAAGAGCCCGCTCGAAGCGCAATCCTCAGTCGCGCCGCCGGCGCAGTAACGGCGCCAGGTGCGGGCGCTTGCCGGCAATGCGTTGCGATTTTGACAAATGTTGCTCAACCGCGGGTTGATTGTCGGTTAATCGAGAGTATCGCCGCCTGGAACTTCCAAAAGCAACCGCAGATCCCTCACTGCGTTCGGGATGACAGTGCTTTGGGAAACGGGGGCGGGGCCGCAGTCGGCGTCGCGGGCGGTTGGTCGGCTAATCGGGAGTGTCGCTGCCTGGAACTACCAAAAGCAACCGCAGATCCCTCACTGCGTTCGGGATGACAGTGCATTAGAGAAGCCGGGGGGGGTCTGTTGTTGGCGCAGCGGTGCAGAACGCACTGCTCAAGAAGAACGCCGCCAAACTCGGTTTGCCGTCGTGCTTCGAGGGCTGACCCCGAAGCAGGAAGTTTCTGAAGAATGGCTCAGATCACAAGCGGGCGTGCGCGCGGTCACAGATCAAGGCCTCCGTGCCGGCGTAGCGTTCTGTGCCACATTAAGAACCTAGCCATGGTTGTTGTGAAAGAAACTCGCCATTGGGATGGCTGTGCTTGTAAGTCATGATACAGGTTAGACTTACGAGCCATGGCACAATTGGTTAGCCATGACACAGTTGCGGCGGATGTGCTGTGAACCGCAAAGCAAAGGGTTACATCACCGTTACTATTTTCGGATTCGATACAGGAGGCAGTATGTTTAAGTTCTCTTTGGGCCAGGGAAGAAAAGTCTGTTGGGCGCTGGTCGTGCTTTTGTTTAGCGCTCTTGCAGTCAGCAACTTGCAGGCGCAAACGACCACAGCCGTACTTTCCGGCACCGCCCTGGACAGCACGGGTGCAGTGGTCGCGGGCGCCCAAATCCAGGCCACGAACGTCGGCACGGGTATCTCCTACGAGGGGACTACCGACGGACAGGGGCGTTACATCCTACCGGAAATGCCGATCGGCACCTACAGTGTTTCGGCGCAGAGGCAAGGTTTCCAGAAGATGGTGCAGACCGGGATCATATTGACTGTCGGCGCGCACCCGGTGCTGGACTTTACGCTCAAGGTGGGCCAGACCTCGGAAGTGGTCGAGGTGCATGGCCAAACTTCTACCGTGGACACCACGACGGCCTCAGTGGGCCAGTTGGTTTCTCCCGCCCAGATGGCGGACCTGCCGCTGAATGGCCGCAACTTCACGGATCTGCTCGCGCTGGCGCCGGGCATAGGGACTGTGCCTGCTGGCGCCACAGGCGGCGGCATGTCGCCCACCGTCTATGGTATGGAAACGAACTATGCCGTCTCCGGCTCCCGTCCGGTGGGAGCCTCCTACATGATGGACGACCTGGAGAGCGTGGACGCTTGGGACCACGGCACCGGGGCCGGCTCAATCGGGACTTCCCTGGGGATGGAGGGGATCCAGGAATTCCAGATTATGACCAACACGTACAGCGCGGAATTCGGAGGCACCGGCGCGGCGATCAACATGGCCAGCAAGTCGGGCACCAACAGCCTGCACGGATCGGCCTACGAATATGTCCGCAACAGCGCCCTGGACGCCACGAACTGGGGCGACGTCCCCGGCTACAAGCCGGCCTTCTCGAGGAATCAGTTCGGCGGTTCGCTGGGAGGCCCCATCAAGAAGGACAAGGCCTTCTACTTCGTCAACTACGAGGAATTGCGCGCGTCTACGGGCAACACCAGCAGGGATGTCGTGCCGACCTCTCTGCCCGACCTGTACGCGGCGGCCGGCTACGTGGGAAGCGGAACGTCGTGGACAAATCCTAATGGTTACCAGTTCAGTGGGCCGATCCCCCTGCTGTCGCAGCAGCTACTCGCAGAATATCCGACAGCCCCAAACCCAAACCCCCAATGCCCGAATGTAACCAATATCACCCTTTTGGCCGGCACGAGCCTCTACTGCTGGATAGCGACCAATATCCAAAACGAGGAATACGGCCTGGGTCGCATTGACTACACCTTCGGTCCCAAGGACAGCGCGTTCGCGCGATACACGATCGAGAATGTCTATCAATTGATCCCCTCTGCTCTCAATTCAGGCGGTCAGGGATGGCCGGAGGTCGACAACGAGCGGAACAACTACGTCAGTATTGAAGAGCGGCATGTGTTTTCGCCTACGGTCCTCAACGAACTCCATTTCGGGCTCGTACGGCTCGACTTACAGACGCTGGCCGGCGGCATCAACGGAACCGACGCCCTGCATGCGAATGCCGGCGTGCCGGATATGGACTGGGATGGCGGCCAAGGGATGTCGGGTATAGGTCCCCCGGTTACGAGTCCGAGCCTTGCCGTCACCAACCGCTTCAGCGTCGGTGATTCCATTGTGCTGACCAAGGGGGCGCACAGCCTCCACGTCGGCGTCGACTTCACCCGCGTGCAGTCGAACTCCATGGGGACCGACTACGCCGGCGGCGACCAGATCTTCTTCGGCTTGGACTATTGTCTGGCTCCTGCCAATCCGGCCCTGCCTGTGAGCGCGGACAACCCATGCTATTTTGCCGGGGGCGGATCGCTGCAGGGGAGCCCGTTCGAAACGTATACCGGGGTCGCCCCCAGTTATACCTATACGACCCCCAGCGGCACCGTTTATCC
Source organism: uncultured Acidobacteriaceae bacterium (assembly GCA_963848805.1). Taxonomy (GTDB): domain Bacteria; phylum Acidobacteriota; class Terriglobia; order Terriglobales; family Acidobacteriaceae; genus Telmatobacter. The sequence goes on from CAWKFD010000039.1 coordinate 79,575, forward strand.
CAATAGCCCTAATCGCTACTGGCGCCAGAATTGGCTGAACCCTTACATCCAGGACGACTGGAAGATCAGCAAGCGGCTCACTTTGAATCTGGGTGTGCGCTATGAGTGGGCCAGCAATCCGACGACCGTCGGTGAGCCCGCGTTCGTGCTCCCCAATGGCTTAACTCCGACCGCGACGGAGACCAGCTTCGTGGCCGCGCAGCATCCCTTTGCCAGCAATCCCAACGCCAAGAACATCGATCCGCGCGTCGGACTGGCCTGGGACCCGTTCGGGGATCACAAAACCTCCATCCGCGCCGGCTTTGCCATGTTCCACGAGCCGGTCATCGCGCGCACCTTCGCCGTGTCATTTAACCCGGCTAACCCGATATTCCAAATTGTGCTCCCTACGCTTTACGGTTTGTATCCCAACTTGCCCACGAGCCTCATACCAAGCGCCGAGTCCCCGACTCAGGGCATCACCTGGTTTACCGGCGTCCTAAACAACGTGGACAAAGCGCCCTATGTAATGCAGTACAACCTGACCATACAGCGCCAGTTGCCGAAGGGACTGTTGTTCAACATCGGCTACAACGCTTCCACCGGCGTTCACGAGTTCACGGATATGCAAGCCAACCTTCCGACCTACTTATCCGACGACCCCAACGCGGCGGCGGACCTGGCAACCGGAGATTACACTCTACTCGGCGGGGGTCAGCCCACCGGATCGGGTGCGCCGGGTTCGGTGAATAACCCGTTTGTAGGCACGCACCTGGATCCGGGCTTCGCCGGGGTAGGTACGCAGGTGCCCATTTCGCATTCCAGCTACAACTCATTGCAGACCAGCCTGACCCGGCAATTCGCCCGGGGCCTGGCGGGCAATGCCGGTTACACCTGGTCCAGGTGCATCGACATGAACTCGTCCGCCTCCGGCTTTGAACAGGGTGGGTTTGGCGTCTACGATGTGTACAACCCGAAGGCGGATCGCGGTCTCTGCAGCTATAACTCGCCCCAGGTGTTTACCGCGAACGCTATTTACAGCCTGCCGTTCCACGGCAATCGGGTGGTGAGCGGGTGGCAAGTCAGTCCCATCATCAGCCGCTCTGTGGGCCTGCCCATCAACATTCAGAACATGATCATCGCTTATCAATCCAACTTCGGAGGCTCGGTGGAAGGCGAGCGTCCGAACAAGGTGTCCGGCTGCAATCCGCTGGTCAAGAAGGTCCACAGCGAGTGGTGGAATCCCGCATGTTTCGTCGAGCAGCCCTATGGCACCATCGGCGATTCCGGCCGCGACACGATCCCCAACCCCAATAACTTCAACATGGACTTCTCGCTCATGAAGAACACCAAGATAACCGAGAGGATGAACGTGCAGCTCCGGGCGGAGTTCTTCAATGTCCTGAACCACCCCAACTTCGTCATTGGGTCGCAGGCGTACCTGATGAGCACCTTCAGCACAATCAATGCCAACAATCCAAACTACAGCCTGCTCAACACCCCGTCAGCCTATGAGCCGCCGAACCCAGCCACCGGATCCGCCGGCGGCGCGATCTGCAACCCCTCGGGGAGTCCTACAGGGGTTGAGGTCGGCCCCTGCTATGCTAGCTCGACGGCTGCGTACGGAGGCGGCTATCGCGAGATCCAGTTCGCTGCGAAGCTTAACTTCTAGACTGGAACGCGATCTTCAACCACTATGCATGGCGGCAGCCCTAAGGGGCCGCCGCCATGCTTTTTGGGGGCCATTGTGCGACACCAAGAGTTAGAGGAAGCCCGCGGGTAAGTTCATCGGGCGCTGAAACTCCCAAACCATCCGAGTCGTCGGCCGTGGCCCCGCATCCAATGAGGCGAGCCGACTCTATCGGAAAAGGATCTTCCCGCATGCAATATAAAACACTGGGCGACACTGGCCTGCTGGTCTCTAAGATCTGCTTCGGCTGCATGACTTTTCACGGCGGCGCCGGGTTCTGGAGCAATATCGGGCAGGTGGACCAGGCAGGGGCCGACGCCTTGATAAAAGGCTCGATCGACGCCGGCGTGAACTTCTTCGATACGGCCGATGTCTACTCCGAAGGCGAAAGCGAGAAATTTCTCGGCCAGTCGCTCAAGAACCTCGGCATTGCCCGCAAAGATGTTGTGATAGCCACCAAAGTCTTCGGCCGCACGGGCCCCGGCCGCAACGACGTGGGCTCTTCCCGCGGGCACATCATGGACGCCGTGGAGGCCAGCCTCAAACGCCTCGGCACCGATCACATCGACCTCTACCAGCTCCATGGCAGCGACGCCATCACACCGATCGAAGAAACCCTCCGCGCCCTCGACAATCTGGTTCAACAGGGCAAGGTGCGCTACATCGGCGCTAGTAACTGGGAGGCGTGGAAACTGTCCCGCGCGATCACGCTCTCAGAATTGAAGGGTTACGCCCGCTTCGATACGCTGCAGGCCTACTACTCGATTGCCGGACGCGATCTGGAGCGTGAGTTCGTACCCATGTTCCGGCACACCAAAACAGGCCTGCTGGTGTGGAGCCCGCTGGCCGGTGGATTGCTCTCAGGCAAATACAGCCGCGAGAACCAGAAGCCGGAAAATTCCCGCCGTTCCGCGTTCGACTTTCCCATCGTGGACAAGGAACGCGCGTGGCGCATCCTCGACGTGATGCGCCCAATTGGCGAGGCTCACGGCTGTTCGCCGGCCCGCATCGCGCTAGCCTGGCTTCTGCATCAGCCAGTCGTGACTTCGGTCCTCATCGGCGCCAAGCGCACCGATCAGCTTCAAGACAACCTGGCCGCGGCAGACGTGAAGCTCAGTGCCGGAGAGCTCGAGCAGCTCGACCAGGTGAGCCAGCTACCGCCGGAATACCCTGGCTGGATGCTTCCCTTCCAGGGCGCCAACCGACTGGAACCCAATGCCTCGCGACTGGGTAGCGAGAACAAATAACTGGTTTTGTTGCCCATCTGGAGTCGTGACCGTGTGAATTTGTGCTTTCCCAGGTCTCAAAATCGAGACCTGGGGCACCCAACATTGGTACAAAATCATGCGGTCAGAAACCTAGCGCCAGGCGGCGCCTCTCCGTAACGTTGGCGCGTTGGCAGGTCATTTGCCGGGGAAGGTTATGTATATCTTGGTTCCGACTTCAGTGGGCTGGTGGTTGACCCTATACGGTTTGTAGCGCCAGGTCTTGACGGCATCGAGGGCGACCTGCTGCAACATGGCCGGTCCGCTGACGACGCGCAGATCCTTAATTGTGCCTTTTTTGGAAATCGTGGCGTGGAGCTCGACGCAGCCAGACACACCGGCTGCTTTCGCCTTGGGCGGATAAAACGGACGCACCTTGTGAACGAGCATTCGGGAGGCGACATCAAGTGGAATCTCGAGCGGTTTGGGAGGCGCGGCTTTAATGACAGACTGTGCGTGACCACTGAAGACTCCGTTGACTGCGCGGACGTCGCCAAGATCATCCGCACCGGCCGCGCCAAAGCTGGCGGGGGGAGGGCCATTATCCGCGACCGGCTTCTTAATTTCCTGGGGAATCTGTGGCGGCGCGGCGAGTTGGCCGATCATCATTTCCGCCGGCACCTCGGCCGGCTGGGCTGCCTCATCATTGTTGGCCGGCTGGTTATTCGTGGCCTGCTTCCCCTGGGTCTCTGTCAGCGGCTCGTCCTGATTCAGCGGTTCACCAGCCGACAGCGCAGGCGTGATCGGCTTCGGCTGAGTATCGGATTCTGTCGGGGGTGGCTGGACAGATGGTTTCGCGGCGGGCTTCATTCCATGATGGAACAGCGGGATCATGAGGAGGAGCGGAAGCAGAATCGAAGCGGCGCAAATGGCAGGAACGGTCATCGACCTCTTCCTTGCCGATTTCCGCTCTTGCTCAACCTCGATATTCTTCGATCGAAACATCTCGAAGAGAGCGGCGTCGGCGTCGCGCTGCAATGTGGCCGTGGGTTGGGGTGAGTTGCCGATTCCATCCGCGGAGGCAGCGTTTAGCAAACTCGGAACTACGGGAACCTCGTTGGTCGAACCGGCGGCGTCAGACGCGGGCGATAGACCAACCAACTCGCTCGCCGACTTTTGCGGCTGAAGAGAGACTGTTGCGGGCGACGGTGAACTCGAAACAGGCGCCCTTTGCAACAAGGATTCCGGGCTTCGATTCCGGTCAGCAGATTGGCTAAGCGGCAATGGAGAGCTGGCGAAGGAATGAGCGGCTTCCCATGCTTCCCATTCATTACGGGTAACCGGTATAGCCCCAGGAAATTCTTCGCTCTCCCAATCGATGAAATTTCTTTGCTGTTTAACAAAGACCGGCGCGGGCAAGGCTGAACCGGAAACGCGCGGCGCGTCCAGCAAGGATTCCAGGATTCGGTCGGGGTCAGCGGATTGGCCAAGCGGTTTTGCGCTCTTGGCGGCGGAATGAGCGGCTTGCCAGGCCCCCCACTGGGCAGAGTTAACAGGAACAGGCCCAGGAGATGCTCCGCGATCCCAATTGCTGAAATCCTCGGGAAGCGTTTCAGGCGGCAACGGAGCTTTTTTTTCTGGAGATGCCATTGATTGGTTTGCTGAACACGCGGCGCCAAGCGTTGCTCGCGGCGCCAGCCGCCTTTCCACTTAAATCTCAAGTTGACAGGTTGCCAAAGAGCTGAACACGCGGGTTTCTTTCCGCCCTCAATTTACAAAAGTGGCGCAATTGCGGGCGAGAACTCTCTGCGTGGGCATCAGCCCATGACTGCCTGCTAAGCGAGTATCCTTAGGGCGATGATAAATCCTTTGAGTTCAATACTAGAACTCAAAAGGCTGTAATTGAGCATTACCAAAGTACATTCCTTTCGGGCTCGTCTGCTTTTAGCCAAGCTCAATTATGGCCGCCATTTTGCCTGGCTGCTGCGGTTTCACAAGGCCCTATACCATTGCCTAATTCGTGCCAATGATTCCTCATAAGAAATGTCCTTGCGCCGTCCCTACGAGACTGAGGAGCGCGGTTGTTGAATTTCGTTTCCCCACACTTAACAGGCTGTTACGAAACTCGCCGAACGCAATCATTTTTGGGCGCTTTGGAGCAGCAGGGGCTAAAGCCCTCGCTCATTTTGCGCCGCTTATGGCCCGGCTGAAGCCGTGCCCTTGTTACAAAGCCCAGTTCCAGCAGAGTTTCGTAACAGCCTGTTAAGCGCGGGGCTAACGAACTCCGCGCCTCCGGCGCGAATGCAGGACATTACTCGCGAATGCAGGACATTCCTTATGCAGCCATCGATAAGGGCTGACCCTTGAAAAGGAGTTCAGCGCGACCCAACGGTTGTTTTCCCAATGGGTGTTTTCCCAATGGCTGTTTGCGCGGCGGCTAAATAAACATTCTCAAGCAGCCTGCCGGTAAAGTAGACTCATCTGGTCCGATTCAGCGCGGCTTCCCACCCGTGGAACGACTTGCCTATCCGCACCGCTCAACGGGTTTCCTCTGCCGGACGGCCAAGCAGACGCGGCGATCAACCGAAGCGACCAGGAGGCGAGCGCCGATGACGGCTGCGGGTAACGTTTCCGCCATGCTTCATCCGGCCGCAGAGCAGGCTGCGATTGGCGCATCGGCCCAGCGCAAGGCGGCGTTGCGCCTGCTGCCCATCATTGGCATCGGGTACGGGCTGGCGTTTATCGACCGCATCAACATCAGCTTTGCCTCGCTGCGCATGAACAGCGACCTGCACTTCAGCGCCACGGTCTACGGGCTTGGAGCGGGACTGTTCTTTATCGGCTATGCGGTGTGCGAGGTGCCGTCGAACCTGATGCTGCTTCGCTTTGGCGCGCGTCGCTGGCTGGCGCGCATCATGTTTACGTGGGGAATTCTGGCTACGGCTACGATGCTGGTGCGCACGCCGTGGGAGTTTTATGGCGTGCGGCTGCTGTTGGGAATTGCGGAGGCGGGATTTTTCCCCGGCGTGGTCTACTATCTGACGCTCTGGTTTCCGGCGCGCGTAAGGGCGCGCGCGGTGAGCCGCTTCTACATTGCACTTCCGCTCAGTTCCGCGGTAATGGGTTCGCTTGCCGGGTGGCTGCTGGGACTGAATGGCCGCTTGGGGCTGACGGGATGGCAGTGGCTGTTCCTGGCGGAGGGCATTCCGCCGATTCTTTACAGCCTGGTGATTCTGCGCGCGCTGCCGGACGGCCCGGCGCAGGCTAGGTGGCTGACGCAGGAGGAAAAGACGTGGATTGCGCGGCAGCTCGATGCGGACAACGCACAGGCGCATCTAGGGCGCGAGGCGGGTGTGCTGCAGGCGCTGCTTTCGCCGAAGGTCTGGATCATGGGCCTCTTCTTTCTTGGCGCGCTCACATGCAGCTATGCTTATGGCTTTTCAGCGCCGGCCATTTTGCAGGCTGTAACCGGATGGAGTGTGAGCAATGTGGGCTACCTTACAGCCGCCATGGGCATTGCCGGAGCAGGAGCAATGCTGTTCGGCGGGGCCAGCTCCGACCGGACCGGCGATCGCGCGCTGCATTGCATTGTGCCGTGCTGCGTGATGGCCGCGGGCTATCTGGTGGCCAGCTACGCGCATCCGGCCTGGCTGGTTGTGTTCGCGCTGACGTGCACGTTGATGGCGTTTTACGGGTTGCTGGGGCCGGCAGTCGCGATTCCCACGGAATTTCTGGCCGGGCGGGCCGCCGCGGCGGGCATCGCGGCGATGAACACCATCACCATGTTCAGCGGATTTATCGGCCCCTACTGGATGGGCGTGATGAAGGACGCGACGGGCAGCTACTGGATGGGACTGCGCTGGCTGATTGTGCCGAGCCTGATGGCCGCGGGGCTGATGTTTGGGCTGGCGCGGAGTTTGGCGCGGCGCAGGGTGAAGGTGAGCGTCGAGCTGGCGCGGGAGACGGCGTAGCGCGCAGGAGCCTTTGCTGGTCCCCGGTCTCAAAATCGAGACCGGGGGCACCCGTGTAAGGGTTCGAGGTTCGTGAAATCCAGTTCTCGAATGCGAGATATCCACTCCACGAGCGAATAGCTATCCGTGGAGGGCCCGGTCCTGAGGCACCTTTGTTTTCGGGAGTTGGCGAAGGGCAGCCGCAGATCCTTCGACTCCCCTCACTGCGTTCGGGGTTACTCAGGATGACAACTCTATGGAGCTATCAGGAGCCAAGGTTAAAGCGCGGCGGCTGCTGCGGGCAGGATTTCTTCGACGTCGACCCATTGCGTGGGGTAGTTGCCGGTGTAGCAGGCGGTGCAGTAGCCGGTTTTGTGCTCGTCGCGGACCGAAGCCAGAAGGCCATCGAGCGATAAATAAGCGAGCGAGTCTGCTTCGATGAATTGGCGAATCTCTTCGATGGATTTATTCGCGGCGATTAGCTCGCGCTTGGACGGCGTGTCGACGCCGTAGAAGCAGGGCGAGATGGTGGGCGGGCAACTGATGCGGAGATGGACTTCAGTTGCGCCGGCGCCGCGCACCATGCGGACGATTTTGCGGCTTGTGGTGCCGCGGATGATGGAGTCGTCGATGAGAATGACGCGCTTACCGGCGAGCAGATTACGCACGGGGTTGAGCTTGAGGCGGACGCCAAAGTCGCGGACGCGCTGCTCGGGCTCGATAAAGGTGCGGCCCACGTAGTGATTGCGGATGAGGCCGAGGCGGAAACGGATGCCGCTCTCTTCAGCGTAGCCGAGCGCCGCGGTGACGCCGGAGTCGGGGACCGGGACGACGAGGTCGGCAGGCACTCCGGACTCACGGGCAAGCTGGCGGCCCATCTGATCGCGCGACTCCTGCACCCAGCGGCCAAAGATGCGCGAGTCGGGGCGGGCGAAGTAGACGTGCTCGAAGATGCAGCTTGCCTGCGGCACGCCGGTCGAGTATTGGCGGCTGGTGACGCCGTCTTCAGAAACCATGACCAGCTCGCCGGGAAGAATATCACGGATGAACTCGGCGCGGAGCAGATCGAAGGCGCAGGTTTCGCTGGCGAAGACGACGGTGTCGGGGCCGCTCGGATTTTTCATGCGGCCCATGGAGAGAGGGCGGAAGCCGCGAGGATCGCGGGCGGCGAAGATGCGGTCGCGGGTCATCATGACGATGGAGAATGCGCCATCGATCTGGGAGAGCGAGTCGGCGATGGCGTCAACGAGCGTGCCGGCGTGGGAGTGCGCGATGAGCTGGACGATGATTTCGGAGTCGGAGGTGGTTTGGAAGTAAGCGCCGTCGCGCTCGAGGCGCGCGCGGACGTTGCCGAGGTTGACCAGGTTGCCGTTGTGCGCGATGGCGATGAGGCCCTTGGTGGAGTCGACGCGGATGGGCTGGGCGTTGAGCAGCGCCGAGTCGCCGGTGGTGGAGTAGCGCGTGTGGCCGATGGCCATGTGGCCGGGGAGCTTGGCGAGAACGTCGTCGGTGAAGATCTCGCTCACCAGGCCCATGCCCTTGATGTTGGCCAGATGCGAGCCGTCGGCGGTGGCGATGCCGGCCGATTCCTGGCCACGGTGCTGCAAGGCGTAGAGCGCGAGATAGGCTTCGCGCGCGGCGTCGGGATGGCTGTGGATGGCGACGACGCCGCATTCTTCGCGCAATGTGTCGGATGAGAATAGGTTGACGGGGCAAGGTTCGTGGTTTCCCACCCTTTCCGCGAAAAGATGCGGAAAGGATGGGGCACCCATATTTTGTGGTGAGTTGGCAAAAGACAACCGCGGATCCTTCCACTCCGCTGCGCCTCGCTCAGGATGACAGATCTGTTGTTGATGCTCAGGATGACAATTTGTGGTGGAAAAGTGCAGGGAGACGGAGAGATCGATTTCGCCTTCGACGCCCTGGTAGAGCAACCGGGTCATGGCAGAACCTCGCCGTGGAGATTGGCTTCCAGGGCCGAGGCCCAGGGCGTGCGCAATTCTTCAAGCGGGGCAGAGATAAAGGACTCGCCGTCTACCAAGATTTCGAGCCGATGGCCGCCGGTCGAGCCGATGCGTGCAGAGAAAAAGTTGTACTCGCCGGCCATGGCGTCGATCTCGGAGAGGTTTTTGGGATCGGCGGTGACGATGAGCGTGGAGGCAGGCTCGGCGAAGAGACCGAAGAGCGGGTGGGCGAGAAGCGAGGGGTCCTGCTCGACGGCAGCGCCAATGTTCTTCGGGAAGGCAGCCTGCGCTAAGGCGACGGCAATGCCGCCGTCGGAGATGTCGCAGGCGGAATGAATGAGTTTGCGCCAGGCGAGCACGGCCAGTAGATTGTGCAGGCTGGCCTCGGCTTCGAGATCGAGCGCGGGCGGAGTGCCCCAGATGCCGCCGAGGGCGACTTTGGCGAACTCAGAAGAGCCGAAGGCGGTGAGATTGGCCGCGGCTTCCGCCTCGGTTGCATCCGCCTCGGCGCGCGCCTCCGGTTGGAGCTCGAGAGCCGGAAGCGGTATTTGGCTGATGGGCGGCGGGTTGAGAGGAACCTTGAGTTTTGGGTCTGGCTCCTCGCCGCGTGGAATCGGCCACAGCAGCACGATTGCGTCTTTCTCGCGCTGAAAATGCGCGGGGACGGCCTTGGTTACGTCGTCGAGGATGCCGACGATGCCAAGAACCGGCGTAGGGTAGATGCCTTCGCCGCGCGTCTCGTTATATAGAGACACGTTGCCGCCGGTGATGGGCGTGCCAAGCGCGGTGCAGGCCTCGGCGATGCCGTCGATGGCGGCCGTGAGCTGCGCCATGATTTCCGGCTTCTCGGGATTGCCGAAGTTGAGGCAGTTGGTGGCGGCCACGGGCGTTGCGCCGGTGCAGGCGACTTTGCGCGCGGCTTCGGCCACGGCGTGCATCGCGCCCAGTTTGGGATCGAGATAACACCAGCGGCTATTGCCGTCGAGCGCCATGGCGAGGCCTCGCTCAGGTTTTTCTGATCCCTGATCCCTGACCCCTGTTCCCTTGATTCGCATTACTCCGGCTTCGCCGCCGGGGCCGATGACGGTGTTGGTTTGCACCATGCTGTCGTACTGCTCGTGGACCCAACGCTTGGAGCAGACATTGGCGCTGGCGAGGAGTTTTTTCAGATCGGCGGTGAAGTCGCGCTCTTTGGCCAGCTCGGCGAGGGCCTGCTCGGGCGGATCGAGCGGAACTGGCGCCTTCCATGTGCCGATGGGGCGATGGTAGAGCGGCGCGTCATCGGTGAGGGATTGATTGGGAATGTCGGCAACGAGCTCGCCGTGATGGCGGATGCGCAAGCGCGGCGCGGGCTGGACGGTTCCGACGATGACGGCGTCGAGGCCCCATTTCGAGAAGACGCGCAACACTTCGTCTTCACGGCCCTTTTCGGCGACGAGCAACATGCGCTCCTGGCTTTCGGAGAGCATGATTTCGTAGGCGCTCATGCCGGTTTCGCGCTGCGGGACAAGGTCGAGCTCGACATCGAGGCCGACGCCGCCGCGCGCGCCCATCTCGCAGGTGGAGCAGGTGAGGCCGGCGGCACCCATATCCTGAATGCCGACGATGGCGCCGGTCTGCATGGCTTCAAGGCAGGCTTCGAGGAGCAACTTCTCCATGAACGGGTCGCCGACCTGGACGTTGGGGCGCTTCTGTTCGGAGCCTTCTTTAAATTCTTCGCTGGCCATGGTGGCGCCGTGGATGCCGTCGCGGCCGGTCTTCGCGCCTACGTAAATGACAGGGTTTCCCGTGCCGCTGGCCTTGCCATAGAAGATTTCATCTTTGCGGACGAGGCCGAGAGCGAAGGCGTTCACTAAGGGGTTGCCGCTGTAGCAGGGCTCGAATTTGGTTTCGCCGCCGAGGTTGGGCACGCCAAAGCAGTTGCCGTAACCGGCAATGCCGCTGACCACGCCTTCGAGGATGGAGTGATTTTTATGGATGAGCTGACGACGCTCATCCTGGCTTCCCACCCTTTCCGCATCTTTTCCTGGAAAAGCCGCGGAAAGGATGGGGGAACCATCGTCTGAGATGGGCCCGAAGCGGAGCGAGTCCATGACGGCCAGGGGACGCGCGCCCATGGTGAAGATGTCGCGCAGAATGCCTCCAACGCCGGTGGCCGCGCCCTGGTAAGGCTCGATGTAGCTGGGGTGGTTGTGGCTTTCGATCTTGAAGGCACAGGCCCAGCCGTCGCCCACGTCGATGATGCCGGCGTTTTCGCCGGGCCCCTGGACGACGCGGTCGCTTTTGGTGGGGAGGCGCTTGAGGTGCACGCGGCTGGACTTGTAGGAGCAGTGCTCGCTCCACATCACGCTGTAGATGCCGAGTTCGGTGAGGGAGGGCGTGCGGCCGAGGGCCGCAAGGATGCGGTTGTACTCATCCACTGTGATGCCGTGCTGGGCCAGCAACTGCGGAGTCACGGTGGTTGGAACGGGAACGACGGCAGAAGGGATGCTGGGCATCGTTGCCTCCATTGTCGCACAGCCCGCGCTATGCGGGCAGACGCATTCGGCGGGGCTGTGCGCTTTATGCGGGTTGCGCGGCAGCCGCGCATTCCTTCAAGTCGCGGGTCAGCGCATCCACGCGCCCGGGATCGCTGTCCCAGGCAAACATGAAGCGCGCCGCGCCGCCAATGAAGGTATAGAAGTTCCAGCCGCGGGCGCGCAGTTGCGCGAATACATCGTCGGCCGCCTCAAGAAATACCGCGTTGGCCTCAACAGGCTGCGCAATCGTGAGGCCTGGAATTCCATCGATCTGGGCCGCGAACTGCCGCGCGTACCGGTTGGCGTGCGCGGCGTTGCGCAGCCACGCCCCGCTCTCGAGCATTCCCACCCAAGGCGCCGACAGAAAGCGCATCTTCGATGCCAGTTGCCCTGCCTGCTTGCACCGGTAATCGAAATCTGTGGCCAGGGGGCGATCGAAAAAGAGCACCGCTTCTCCGATTGCCATACCGTTTTTCGCGCCGCCAAAGCACAACACATCGACGCCGAGCTTCCAGGTCATCTCCGCGGGCGAGCAGCCCAGGCTGGCGCAGGCATTGGCAAAGCGCGCGCCGTCCATGTGCAGCGAAAGCCCCATGCCCGGCATTGTTCCGCGATCGCGCCCAGCTCTTCGAGCGTGTACACACGGCCAGTCTCGGTCGACTGCGTGATCGAAACCACGCGCGGCTTGGGGTAGTGAATGTCGCTGCGCTTGGTCGCCAGCTCGTGAATGGCATGGGGTGTCAGCTTGCCTGTGTCGCTGGCCGCCACCAGCAGCTTGGAACCGTTGGAGAAGAACTCGGGCGCACCGCACTCGTCGGTCTCCACGTGCGCCTGGTCCGAGCAGATCACGCTGTGATAGGACTGGCAGAGCGAGGCCAGCGCCAGCGAATTGGCCGCCGTGCCGTTAAAGACGAAGTAGACCTCGCAGGGGGTCTCAAACAGACTGCGAAACGCGTCGGCCGCTCTGGCCGTCCAGGGGTCGTCGCCGTACGACGTCACATGCCCGCGATTGGCGGCTTCCATCGCAGCCCAAGCCTCGGGGCAGATTCCGGCGTAGTTGTCGCTGGCAAACTGCTGTTTGAGATCATTCTCGTCGATTGCGGCCATGCAACAATTCTAGTTCGATCGGTGAGCACTTGGGAGGTCTCCGCCATTCGGCAGATCAAACACTCATTTCGGGACTTTTCGAAGATGCTTGAGCCGGCCAAGCGCCAACAGGATGCCGTGGAGCAGCGCTTCCGGTCTGGGCGGACATCCGGGCACATAGACGTCAACGGGTATCGCCGTGTCCACGCCTCCCAGAGTCGCATAGTTTAGCCCAAAGATGCCTCCGCTAATCCCGCAGGCACCTACTGCCACCACGACTTTTGGATCAGGCGTCGCGGCATACGTCTTCTTGAGCGCCAGCTCCATATTTCGGGTGACGGGACCGGTGACGAGCAACATGTCGGCGTGGCGCGGCGAGGCGACGAACTGGATTCCGAATCGTTCAATATCGTGAATGGGGTTGTTCAGCGCACCAATTTCCTGCTCGCATCCATTGCATGAGCCGGCGTCGACCTGGCGAATTGCCAGGGAACGTCCCAGCAGATTTTGAATGGCGACCGCGACTGCTTTCCCGGGGCGTTCATTACTCGGCCCGCCTGCAGTCCGCTTCAGGCTGGCATGGCTACCGTCGGAAAGCAACGCGTATTCGGCTGTGAGAACAAGATCTGTGCGAGCTGTCGCGGCCAGCTCGAAATCACGGGTCATGCGCACCGCCCCATCCATGGAGGCCTCAGCGCATTCACCACAGAAGATGCAGCGGCCGTAATCCACGACGACAATTCTCGATCCGGCCAGATCCTCGATCGCGATGGCTCCGGTTGGACACACTGCCGCGGCCGGGCGTGCGTCGCGCCAAGCGCGGAAATCGAACTCGGGGCGTCCACGAAATTGCTCGGCGAGGCGCGCGCCCACTCGCGGATAGCCGCCTGTTGCGGTGCCTACTTGAAACGATTTTTGCAGGATTTTGAACATGGGTCAGCGATCCGTGCCTGAATAGGACAAGTTGAAGCTCTTGTTGATGACCGGAAAATCGGCGACAATGTTGCCCTCCACCGCTTCCACGATAGCCGGCCAGTTGTTGATGGAGGGATCTTTCACCTTGCACCGTTCCAGTCGATTGTCCTCGCCGGTCCGCACCCAGTGAATGATTTCGCCGCGCCATCCTTCGACGGCGCCGAGTGCGCAGCGGCCCGGCGGAATCGGCTGCGCAGGCGCACGGAAAGAGCCGTACGGCAAGGCGGCCGCAACACAGCGGACGATTTGAACGGACTCGGCGAATTCATCCATGCGAACCTGCATGCGATGGCGAACATCTCCCGCATGGTAGACCGGGACGCGGAATTCGAGATTTCTGTACGCCTGATAGGGATGGTCTCGCCGCACGTCGAGGTCGATGCCGGAAGCGCGTCCGGCTACGCCAACCACGCCAAGCATCCGCGCTTTTTCAGGGCGAAGGATTCCAGTGTGCTCGAGACGGTCGCGCGTGGAATCGGAGGACTCGATTAACGCGACGAGATCGCGAAATTCGCGCTCCACCACCCGGAGCATGCCGTCAAGCGCCGCCAATTGCGTTGAGTCCCAATCTCTGCGCACCCCACCGATGGCGACAAAGCCCCGAAGAACGCGGCTTCCGGTGAGTGTCTCGCACAAGCGCAGCACGAGCTCGCGCACGCGCCCGGCGTGAGCATTGGCGATTGCAAATCCCACGTCGGTGGCGATGGCGCCAACGTCGGCAACATGATTCGCGATCCGTTCCAACTCGAGCAGAATGGTGCGCATGTACTGAGCGCGCATGGGGACCTCGATTGCGGCAGCACGCTCGATGGCTTCACAAAACGCTGTGCCGTGGGAAAACGCGGAATCGCCGGAGATGCTTTCTGCCAGGAAGACCGCATGGGGAATGGGCAGGTTTTCGAACAGCTTCTCGGTGCCCTTGTGGGTATAGAACATACGGAGCTGCAGATAGAGGATGGGCTCTCCCGCGACCGCGAAGTTGAAATGACCGGGCTCGATGATACCGGCGTGGACCGGGCCCACCGGAATCCGGAAGACGCCTTCACCGAGCGTGGGACGGTAAACATGCTGTTCGCCTTCGAAGGCCGGCAGCACGGTGTCAAGGGAAAAGTCTTTGCGCAGCGGATGCACGCCGGGCCAGTTGTCGTGCAGGGCGACGCGCCGCGGGTTGGGATGGCCCGCGGCCTCGATGCCGAACCAATCCTGGATCTCCCGCTCCTGCCAGTTGAGCGAGGGCAACTCGGCGGCCAGCGAGGGAAACGAAGGGTGGTCCGCGGGAACGGGAGCTTTGAGGATCAGCCAGGATGGATCGCCTGGCCGGTCGAATACGTAATAAATGTAGAACACACCTTCCGGGCTCAAACGATCTTCAGCGAATACTGCTGCCAGGCGCGCCCGATGCGCGTCGAGAAGACGCCTTGCAAGAGGCGTCGCATCCGGCCCATTGAGCAGGACAACCGGCTGGCCGGGGACGCGCTCATCCACCGAGCGGATTTGCTGCGGAAAACGCTTTTGAAGTTCCTTGACGAAAGTCATGGTCAAAATCCACTCACCACCGAGGCCGCTCGCCGAATGAGCACGAGCAGCGGGCCGGGCACCCAGAACCCAATGACAACCAGAACCGTGGCCAGCGCGATCAGCGAACCGTTGCGCCAGGGCCTTGGCGCGGCCACGGCGGCCTCGCCGGGCGGGCCCAGGATCATGCCGCCCACATGCAAAAGCGCGCCCGCAAAAACGCCGGTCCCAAACAATACGAACAAAACACCGGAAAGCTGATGCCCACCGTCAAACGCCGCACGCACGATCACAAACTCGCTCTGGAACAAACTGAACGGCGGCATGCCGATGATGGCCAGCATGGCCATGAGGAACACAACACCGGTCAGCGGCATGGCCCGAATTACGCTGCCTTTGATCTTTGAGAACAGATCGGTGCGGAAATGCTGATGCACGTTTCCCGCGCACAGAAACAGCAGCGATTTGGCAATGGTATGAAAGGTCATGTGCAGCATGAGGCCCAGGCTGCCCAGGGCGCCGCCGATGCCCAGCGCAGTGACCATGATGCCGGAGTGATCGATGGTGTGATAGGCAAGCAGCCGGCGGAAATTCTGCTGGACGAGGATGAAAGGAACCGAAACGCCCATCGACAGGAGTCCGAACAACAGCAGCAGACGGCCCGGATACGCGGGGCCCAGGCAGCGGCTGGTGAGAATGTAGAAGCGGATCAGGCCGTACAGAGCGCAGTTCAGCATGGCCGAGGAGAGAATGGCCGCGGAAGGCACCGGCGCCTCACTATACGCATCGGGTTTCCAGGTGTGCATGGGCGCGAGGCCGGCCTTGGTGCCATAGCCCAGCAGGATGAGCACGAACGCGAGCCGCATCGACTGTTTGTCGAGTTGCGCGGCGTGCTCGATGAGCACGGACCAATTCAAGCCGGAGAGGGCTTCAGTGCCGGCAATCCGGTGTCCTGCGTAGTAGGCCACGAGGGTTCCGAACAGCGCCATCGACAGGCCCACGCCGCCGATGATGGCGTATTTCCACGCTGCTTCAAGCGACGTGCTTCGGCCATAGAAAGTGACCAGGAAAACCGAAGCCAGCGTGGTGGCTTCAACGGCCACCCACATGACGCCCAAATTGTTGGCGATGGTGACGAAGAGCATGGAGAACACGAAGAGCGGGGTCAGCGTGTAGTAGATGCGCAGGCGACCCATTATTTCGGCGCCGCCGCCCAGTGCGCCGCTTTTCTGGTCATCGCGCAGATAGCCGACCGCATACGTTGCGCACAACAGACTTACCCCCGCGGTCAAGAGAATGACCAGCGCACTGAGCGCATCGGCATAGAAGAAGCTGTTGGCCAGAGAGACCGAGCCTTTGGCCAGCACCTGCTCGGCGAGAGCAAGGGCACACAGAAAGAACAATGAAAACCCGGTCAGGTTTACCGCTTCCATCGCGCGGCGCCGCCGGACAAAGTAGGAGGCGCAGGCGGTGAGAAAGGGGATCAGCAGCAAAGCAAAGAGCAGCATCCTATCCTCGCAGCCTCCGTAGACGGCTCACGTCCATGGATTCGAAGGTTTCCCGGATACGGTAGACGAGGATGCTGAGCACCAGCGCGGCCACCAGCACATCAAAGAAAACGCCGAGTTCGACAATCAGGGGCATGCCGTAGGTGAGCGAAATGGCGGCGAGAAACAGGCCGTTTTCCAGCGACAACAGAGCCAGAACCTGAGACAGGGCCTTGCGCCGGTTGATGATGGTGAAGAAGCCGATGAGAAAGAGCGAAATTGCGACGGCGAGGGAATTGTGCCCGAGGCCGACGGGCGCATTTGAAGCGCCGGGGTGGTAAAAGGATTCCGCAACCACGTAGCCCAGCAAGGTGAGCCCTCCGGCGATGACCACAGAGATGGGCACGTTTACAAGAGGTTCGATCTCGCGGCTAATATCGATGCGCTCGACCAGGCGCTCGAAAAGAATGGGCACCAGAATGACCTTGATCAGCAGAGTGAGAATGGCGGCAATAAAGATGTGAGGCGCGTGGTTGAACCATGCGATGGTGGCGGCAATGGCGGCAAGAAAAAACGATTGCGTAGCGAAAATGCGGATACTGGCGACGAGGCCTCGCGCCGTCACCATGCCGATCTGCAGCACGAGAACGAGTGCGGCCATCAAGGTGATGATCCTGTCGCCGAGTTGCATGTCGAAAAGCGGTGTCATAAGCCTCAGAAGAGAAAAGTGGAAACCAGCGCCAGCGCGCCCAGAGTGAAGGCCACGGCCAGCAGTTCAGGCACCCGGAACAGGCGCATTTTCGCGTTGGTGGTCTCCACCAGAACAATTGCGCAACTGAGCAGAAGCAGTTTTAAAAGCAGCCATACCGCGCCCAGCAGCGCCCCGGCGCCGGGCCACGCGCCAGACCATGCCGCATGCAGTCCAAGCGGCCAGAAGCAGTTGATGAGCAGCGTCATCAGCACCAGTTGCTTGATGGAAGCAGCCCATTCGATGAGCGCCAGGTAGGGGCCGGAATACTCCAGGATCATGGCCTCGTGGATCATGGTGAGTTCGAGGTGCGTGGCGGGATTGTCCACAGGGATCCGGCCTGTTTCGGCGATCAGCACGATGGCCAGCGCGGCGAAGGCGAGCATCTGCGCAGGGGCCAGAAAGCGCCAGTGCTGTCCGATGGCGGTTTGCGCGATCACGGTCAGGCTGGTGGAACCTGCGCCGATCGCGACCGTGAAAATAGCCAGCATCATGGCGGGTTCCGCAAGTGCGGAGATGGTCATTTCGCGGCTGCTGCCCAGGCCGCCAAACGATCCGCCGCTGTCAAGGCCGCCGAGAGCAAGGAAAAAGCGGCCCAGCCCCAGGAGATAGATGACGGCCAGTACGCCGCCGAACAAACCCAGAGGCGCCTCTGCGGAAACCATGGGAATCATGAGTCCCGCCATCAGGGTGGAGAGGAACACCACCCATGGAGTCGCCGTGAAGATCCACGATGCGGTTTCGGGGATCACCATGTTTTTGCCGAACAGCTTGCGGAGATTGCGATACGGTTGCAGGACGGCCGGGCCGCGGCGCGTCTGCAGCCGTGCCTTCAAAGTCCGGATGACGCCGGTGACGAGCGGCGCCAACACAAGCAGCAGGAAAACCTGCACAACGGATTGGATCAGCTGTTCCGTCACCCGCGCACCTCAAAGATGAGCAGAAGGACCAGGGCAATGAAGATATAGGCAAGGTAGGCATGAATGCTGCCCGCCTGAATGGCCCGCATGCGGCTGGCGACGCCCATGATCCAATCGTGCAACGGTTCGTAAACGCGCTCCCGGATGGGATGTTCGATCTCGCTTTCAAAACGGATTGCGCTGGGATAGTGGGGCGAAACCTCGAACTCCGGCTGGATCTCGCGCCTGGGCCGATAAAGCGCGGAAAAGATCATGCGCAAGGGTTTGGAGAATGCGAAGGCGGTGTATTCGTTTTCCGCGGTCAACCCGGGCAGGCCGCAATCCCAGGCCGGGCCGCGCACGCTGCGGCGTTTCCAGCGCATTGCGAAAGGCAGAGCGAAGACGATTGCGGCGGCGAGGAAGAGCAAGGCGATCCCGACAGTCGAAATCGTTCCTCCGCGCGCCGAGCCCGCGGAGAGAGCAAGACCGCGGGAAACGACCAGTGCGGAACTGGCGCGAACGCCGAAAGCCTGCTGCGTGATGGGATCGAATACCGGCACGAGCCAGGCGGCACCGAGACCCATTGCCACACACGCCGCCGCGAGCAGGCCCATGGCCGTTTGCATGGAACGCGAAACCTCGCGTGCATTGGCTGCTTCATCGCTTCTTGGCAGGGCCAGAAACGGAATGGCAAACGCTTTGACAAAGCAGGCAGCAGCGAGAGCGGCGGTGAGCGCCAGCAACGAGCCGGCAATGGGAAACATGACCCGGGTGATGCTGGTTGTGGTGCCAAAGCCGGAGAGCAGTGCCTGGTACGTAAGCCACTCGCTCACAAACCCATTCAGCGGAGGCAGGCCGGAGATGGCCAGCGCTCCCACCAGGAAGCAGAGGGCCGTGATGGGCATGCGCCGGATCAGGCCTCCCATCTTCTCCATGTTCCGCGTGCGCGTGGCCTCAACCACTGAGCCCGCCGCCAGGAAAAGGAGCCCCTTGAATGTGGCGTGGTTGAAGGTGTGGTACAGGGCCGCAATTAACGCAAGCGCAGCAAGATTTGCGTGCCCCAGGGTGCGGAACATCAACGCCGCGCCGAATCCGATGAGAATGATGCCGATGTTCTCAATGCTGTGCAAGGCGAGCAGGCGTTTCAGGTCATGTTCCATCAGCGCATAGAGCACTCCCAGCAGCGCAGTGATCACACCCAGGGCCAGCACCGTGGTTCCCATCCAAAGCGGCGAGGGCCCACAAAAATCGAAAAACACGCGGGCCATACCGTAGATTCCCGACTTGATGACGATTCCGGACATGAGGGCCGACACGTTGCTGGGAGCCACCGGGTGCGCTTCCGGAAGCCAGATATGAAGGGGAACAATGCCCGCCTTGACGCCGAAGCCCAGAAGGAAAAGCACGAAAAGCACACCTTGCTGAACCGTGGACATTACGGAGGGCAGCAAGTGAAAGGCCGAAAACTCAAGGCTTCCGCAGGTTGAGGCGAGCATCAGAAAGGCGATCAAGAGCAGGCCGGTGCCCGCATGGGACATGACCATGAACAGTACGCCCGCGTCGCGGGCTTCCTTCTTCTCATGCTCGAAGCTGACCAGGCAGTACGCTGTGAGCGCCATGACTTCCCACGCCAGCAGAAAAAAGAATGCATTTGCAGCCGTAAAGACCAGCGCCAGACTGAGCAGCAGGAGGTTGAAGAAGAACCCGAACGCACCCAGATTGCGGCGGCCTTCCATGTGCCGTAAATAACCAAACGAGTAGAGCGCGACAGCGGATGCCAGTACCGAAAGAGTGAGGGTGAAGTAGGCCGAAAGCGGATCAACCCGGATGGTCCAGGAAAAGAGGGGATTGCCAAACGGAAGCGCAAACTCCTCAATGCCTCCGCGAAGCAACGCACCGGCTGAGCCGGCGAGGGCCATCAGCGAGCCCACCAGAGCCACCGCGCAGGTTGCCCGCCGGGCGGCCGCCGGGCGAAACCAGAGACCGAGGCATGCCACGGCCCCTGCCAGCCAAACGACGAGGCCGCCCTGGAAGAACCATTGAGCCATCACCGGGCAGGCCCCTCATGCGCCACTTCCTCGAGCATTTGAATCGCTTCAGTGAGGTTCATTTGGAAGTACCGGCGCATCATGTCGAGTATTTCGAGCAGCAGGGGATTCCGGATGGAATAGAACACCTGATTGCCATCCTTGCGGTTGAGCACAATTTGACGGCTGCGAAGGATCGCCAAGTGCTGGGAGAGATTCGCCTGCTCCAGTCCAAGCTTCTCCTGAATGGCCCTGGTAGATAGCTCACCCCCTCGAAGAACCTCAAGGATGGCAATCCGGGTGGGATGCGCCAAGGCCTGAAAGATGCTGGCTTTGAAGTCGCGGAGAGTTTCTTGCACACAATTAGCATATTAGGTATATCGAATATACGCAATATAAGGATGAGGGTTTTAGATGCGTCGGTCATCTATGAAATTGATCTCGCACGTTTGCTCCCTCTTGCCAACCATCAAGCCCCATTTTTCGCCCAAAGCCGGGGATCTGCACCCCGAAGCGGGAAGTTTCCCGGGGACGACTCAGGTCACAAGGTGGTGTGAGCACCGTCACAGATCAAGGTTATCGAGCGGGAGTAGGGTTCTGTCCCACATTAAGAACCTAGCAATTGGTTGTTCTGAATGTGAGCCCTGACACAATTGATTGGGGTTGCGCGATGTGTTGTGAACCGCAACGCAAGGGGCTAAATCACCGTTACTTTTCTCGAATTCGATACAGGAGGCACTATGCTTACGTTGAAGTTCTCTTTGGGCCAGGGAAGAAAAGTCTGTTGGGCGCTGGTCGTGCTTTTGTTTAGCGCTCTTGCCGTCAGCAACTTACAGGCGCAAACGACCACAGCCGTACTTTCCGGCACCGCTCTGGATGCCACCGGTGCGGTGGTTGCGGGCGCCCAAATCCAGGCCACGAACGTCGGCACAGGCATCTCCTACGTTGGGACTACCGACGGGGCGGGGCGCTACACCCTGCCGGAAATGCCGATCGGCACCTACACCGTTTCAGCGGAGAAGACAGGTTTCCAGAAGATGGTGCAGACCGGGATCATACTGACCGTCGGCGCGCACCCGGTGCTGGACTTTGCGCTAAAGGTGGGCCGTACCTCGGAAGTGGTCGAGGTGCATGGCCAATTTTCTACGGTGGACACCACCACGGCCGCAGTGGGGCAGTTGATTTCTCCGACCCAGATGTCGGACCTGCCGCTGAATGGCCGCAACTTCACCGACTTGCTCACCCTGGCGCCGGGCGTAGGGCTTGTGATCCCAGGCGCAACCGGCGGCGGCGTGTCGGCTACCGCCTACGGTTTGGAAAATAACTATTCCGTCTCCGGCTCCCGTCCGGTGGGAACCTCCTACGTCATCGACGACCTGGAGAGCGTAGACGCTGGGGACCACGGCACCGGAGTCGGCATCATAGGGACTTCCCTGGGCATGTCCGCGATCCAGGAATTCTCGGTTATGACCAACACCTATGGCGCCCAGTTCGGCGGCACCGGCGCGGCGATCAACATGGTCACCAAGTCGGGCACGAACGAGCTGCACGGATCGGCGTACGAATTCATCCGCAACAGTGTGCTGGACGGCTATAACTGGTTCGACGTCGCCGGCTATAAGCCGGCCTACAGAAGGAATCAGTTCGGCGGTTCGCTGGGAGGCCCCATCAAGAAGGACAAAGCCTTCTACTTCATGAACTACGAGGGCTTGCGCTCGCTCACGGGCGCAACGGTACGGGCCGGCGTGCCGACCAACCTGGGGGACCTGTTCACGGCGTACGGCTACGCGGGAGGCAACCCGGATGGGACAGGAAATTGGACCAGTACCTGGGGTTACGGGCCGATGGACCCGCGGTCACAGGCTATAATGGAGGAGTATCCGACTGCACAAAGCGCAGCGCAATGCCCGAATGTAACCAATGAAACCTTTTATCCCGGCCAAGGCCTTTACTGCTCGGTAGGGAACAATGTCCAGAACGAGGACTACGGCGTAGCGCGCGTTGACTATACCTTCGGCCCCAAGGACAGCGCGTTCGCTCGCTACACCATCGAGAATGCGTTTCAAATCGTCCCGTATGTGGAGTCAGACCTGCCTGGATGGCCCGAGGTCGATCACGAGCGGAACCAGTACACCAGCATTGAAGAGCGGCATGTGTTTTCGCCCTCGCTCCTCAACGAAGCCCGTTTCGGGTTCGTACGGCTCAATCAGCAGACGGTGGGCGGCGGCTTCAACACAAGCGGCACTTCGAACCCCCTGGACATGAATAACGGCATTCAGGATGCGGACTGGGCTCCCGGGGATGGGCTCACGCCTCTAGGTCCCCCGCCCTCGAGTCCGAGCCTGAACGCCACCAATCGATTCAGCGTTGGCGATGACGTTGTCCTGACCAGGGGAGCGCACAGCCTCCACATGGGCATCCTCTTCACCCGCGTGCAGTCGAACACCATGGCGGTCAGCTACGGCGGCGGCTGGGCGGATTTCATCGGCATGAACGACCTATGTCTGGCGCCTGCCGGTCCGGGTCCTATTGGCCCGGACAACATATGCTATTTTGGCGCGGGCGGAGCGCTCCAGGGGAGCCCGTTCATAGAATTTGCTTCTCCGGGCTCCAACTATAGCTATACGACCCCGGCCCCGAACTCCACCACTTATGCCTGGACCCCGAATCGCTACTGGCGTCAGAACTGGCTGGCCCCTTACGTTCAGGACGACTGGAAAATCAGCAAGCGGCTCACCGTGAACCTGGGTGTGCGCTATGATTGGGCCAACAATCCGACGACCGTCCGTTTGCCCGTGTTCGTGCTCCCCAATTTAACTTTCGGCGACCACGTACGGAGAGCAGCTTCGTCACCGCGCAACATCCCTTTACCAGCAATCCCAACATGACGAATATCGATCCGCGCGTGGGAGTGGCCTACGACCCGTTCGGGGATCACAAAACCTCGATTCGCGCCGGTTTTGGCCTGTTCCACGAGCCGATCAAGCAGCGCACCTTCGGCTCGTCGTTTGACCCGGTTAGCCCACTGTTCGATCTAACCTTTCCTTCTCTTTACGGTGTGTATCCCAACTTGCCCGCAGGCCTCGTGACGAGCTACGGGCCGGGTGACGGCATCACCTGGTTTGGCGGCATCCTCAGCAATGTGAACCACGCGCCCTATGTAATGCAGTACAACCTGACCATACAGCGCCAACTGCCGGCCGGAATGGTGTTCAACATCGGCTACAACGGTTCCTCCGGCGTTCACGAGTTCTCGCAAATCGATGCCAACCCTCCACAGTCCCTTTCCATGTTGTCGTCCGCCGGGCAGGCAGCAGCCATCGCAACCGGAGATTACGCTTTACCGGGCGGGGGTGAACCCACCGCGTCAGGGACACCGGGCACGGTGAATAACCCGTTTGTAGGCACGCACGTGAACCCGAACTTCGCCGCGGTCGATGCGGAGGAGCCGATTTCGCACTCCAGCTACAACTCCCTGCAGAGCAGCCTGGCCCGGCAGTTTACTCAAGGCCTGGCGGGCACTGTCGGTTACACCTGGTCCAAGTGCCTCGACAACGGCTCGGCCACCACCAGCCTGGAACAGGGCGAGTGGGCCATTTATGACGCCTACAACCCGAAGCTGGATCGCGGTCCTTGCAGCTTCAACTCGCCGCAGGTGTTTACCGCGAACGCTATTTACAGCCTGCCGTTCAAGGGCAATCGGTTGGTGAGCGGCTGGCAGGTCAGCCCCATCATCAGCCGCTTTGTCGGCCTGCCCATTAACGTGCAGAACATGCTGTTCTTCTATCAATCCAACATCGGAGGCTCGGTGGAAGGCGAGCGTCCGTCGGCTGTGCCCGGCTGCAATGCGATGGAGAGGAAAGTCCACAGCCAGTGGTTCAATCCCGCGTGTTTCGTCGAGATGCCCTATGGCACCATCGGCAGCGCCGGCCGCGACTCGGTCAACAACCCCAATTTCTTCAACTGGGACTTCTCGCTGATGAAGAACACCAAGATCACCGAGAGGCTCAGCGCGCAGTTCCGGGCGGAGTTCTTCGATATCCTGAACCACCCCAACTTCAACCTGGGGCAGCAGCAGTACCTGCTGAGCACCACCGAAACCCTGAATGCCGTGAGTAATCCCAATTATTCCCAGATTAACGATCCGGCTGCATATCAGCTCCCGACGGCCACCACCGCCGGCGGCGCGATCTGCAACCCGACGGGGACAATTGGCGGGCCTGTGCCTTCTAACGGCGTGTGCTACGAGGGATCCACGGCTGCGGGAGGAACCTATCCGGGAGCCAACGGCGGCAATCGCGAGATCCAGTTCGCTCTGAAGCTTACTTTCTAGACCTGAGCGCGATCCTTCAACCACTATTCCCGGCGGCAACCCTGAAGGGTTGCCGCCGGGTTTGTTTTGGATTGGAGAACCGCTATGAGTGTCCAGACCCCGAAGTTTGCGAATTCCCGCAGAATTTCTTACGGACTCCATAGCTACCATAAACTTGACGGATACAACCACTTACAGAGAAGTTTAGGTGCATTTTCCCTGCCATAACGGGCTGGCGCCAGGCATATTTTCGGGGCTGAAGCTTTTGGGGAATGGCTCAAGTCACAAGCGGACGTGCGCACGGTCACAGATCGAGGCCACCAGACGGCATAGCGTTCTATACCACACGCAGAAGTTAGCTTTTGGCTGTCGTGAAAAAACTCGCCAGTGGTTGTTTTGTGTGTAAGCCCTGATATAAGTTGTGTTTGCAAGCCGTGACACGATTGGTTGCGGTGCAGCGATGTGCTGTGAACCGCAACGCAGGGGGTTACATAACCGTTACTATTTTCAGATTTCGATTCAGGAGGCACTATGTTCAAGTTCTCTGTCGGCCAGGGCCCAAAAATCTGTTGGGCGCTGGTCATGCTTTTGTTTAGCGCACTTGCTGTCAGCAATTTACGAGCGCAAGTGAACACAGCCGACCTATCCGGTACCGCTTTGGATACCACCGGTGCGGTCATTGCGGACGCCACAATCCAGGCAACGAACGTTAATACAGGCATTATCAATTCTGCCGTTACCGACGGGGCAGGGCGCTACAGCCTTCAGGAAATGCCGGTCGGCACCTACAACGTTTCAGCGCAGAAGACAGGTTTCCAGAAGATGGTGCAGACCGGAATCATATTGACCGTCGGCGCGCACCCGGTGCTGGACTTTACGCTCAAGGTGGGTCATGCCGACGAAGTGGTTGAGGTGCATGGCCAGGCTTCCACAGTGGACACCACCACGGCCGCAGTCGGCCAGCTGGTTTCGTCCACCCAGATGTCGAACCTGCCGCTGAATGGCCGCAACTTCACCGACTTGCTTACGCTGGCACCTGGCGTAGCGAGTGTGGCTTCTGGTGGCGGAGGCGGCGGCACGTCGTCCACCGCATATGGTGAGCAAACTAACTATTCCGTCTCCGGCTCCCGTCCGGTGGGAACCGCCTACATGCTCGACGACCTCGATGTCCGCGATGCTTTGGACCACGGCACCGGCGTCGGCGTGATCGGTACTTCGCTGGGAATGGAAGCGATCCAGGAATTCTCGATTCTGACCAACACCTACAGCGCGGAGTTCGGCGGCACCGGCGCGGCGATCAACATGGTCACCAAGTCGGGCACCAACGACCTGCACGGATCGGCGTACGAATACATTCGCAACAGCGTCCTGGACGCCGCGAACTGGTTTGACGTCCCCGGCCAGAAGCCGTCCTTCAAGAGGAATCAGTTCGGCGGTTCGCTGGGAGGCGCCATCAAGAAGGACAAGGCCTTCTACTTCATGAACTACGAGGGCTTGCGCGCGGGTACGGGCGAAACGATGCGGGGCATCGTGCCGACTTCTCTGGACAACCTGTACGCGGCGGCCGGTTACGTGCCAGACGGTTCCGGAGGGTATGTAGGCGGTTCCGAGACGCCCTATGCGGGCCAGGAGGGGAGTGCGCTGACACAGCAGCTGTTCGAAGAGTATCCGACAGCTCAAAGCGCGGCGCAGTGCCCAGATGTAACCAATACCGTCTATTTGCCAGGCACGGGCGCCTACTGCTGGAAAGGCAACCTTATCCAAAACGAGGACTACGGCCTGGGGCGCGTTGACTACAACTTCGGCCCCAAGGACAGCGCGTTTGCGCGCTACAGCATCGAGAATGCCTTTCAAAACATCCCTGCTGTGGAGGCTACGATCCCTGGATGGCCGGAAGTCGACCACGAGCGGAACCAGTACATCAGCATTGAAGAGCGGCACGTGTTTTCGGCCGCGCTCCTCAACGAACTCCATTTCGGCGTCGTGCGGCTCAACCAGCAAACGGTGGGCGGCGGCCTCAACGGAACAGACGCTCTGCATACGGTTGCCGGCAGACAGGATATGGATTGGGCTCCCGGCGAAGGCCTCTCTGATTTAGGTCCCCCGCCTTCGAGCCCGAGCCACCCTGTCACCAATCGCTTCAGCGTTGGCGATGACGTTGTCCTGACCAAAGGCGCGCACAGCATCCACGTCGGCATCGTCGACACCCGCGTGCAGACGAATGCCAACGCGGTCGGTTACGGCGGCGGCTGGTGGGACTTCTTAGGCTTGAACGGCATCCCCGGGGTAGGTGGCGGATCGATTCAGGGTAGCCCGTTCCTGGGCCTGAACGCAGCCGCACCCGATTTCAGCTATACGACCCCGACCGGCACCACCTATCCCTTCACATCTGCGCGCTACTGGCGGCAGAACTGGGTGAACCCTTACTTCCAGGACGACTGGAAAATCAGCAAGCGGCTTACCTTGAATCTGGGCGTGCGCTATGAGTGGGCCAGCAATCCGACAACCGTCGGCGATCCCGTGTTCGTGCTGCCCAATGGCTTAGCTCCGGGCACTTCGGAGACCAGCTTTGTCGCCGCGCAGCATCCCTTTGCCAGCAATCCCAACGCCAAGAACATCGATCCGCGCATCGGACTGGCCTGGGACCCGTTCGGGGATCACAAAACCGCCATTCTCGCCGGTTTCGGCATGTTCCACGAGCCCGTCACCGAGCGCACCTTCGGCGCGTCGTTTGACCCGTTTACCCCACTGTTCCAGTCGTATTTCCCTTCGTATTATCCCAATTTGCCGGGGCCAAACGTCGCCGCGCTGATCAATCCCTATAATCCGACTGCCGGTATCACCTGGTATACCGCCCTCCTCAACAACGTGAACACATCGCCCTATGTCGTGCAGTACAACTTGACAATTCAGCGCGAGTTACTGCCCGGAACGGTGTTCAAAATCGGCTACGTCGGTTCCGCCGGCGTTCACGAGTTCTCGCAGATCGATGCCAACTCTCCGAATTACTTGTCCATCGACCCCAACCAGGCGGCGGATCTTGCAACCGGAGACTACACTTTACCCGGCGGGGGGCAACCCACCGGAACGGGAGCGCCGGGCACGGTGAACAACCCGTTTGTAGGCACGCACGTGAATGGGAACTTCAACGGGGTAGATGCATTAGTGCCCATTTCGCACTCCTCCTACAACTCCATGCAGACCAGCGTGACGCGGCAGTTCGCCAGCCACCTGGCGGGCAATGCCGGTTACACCTGGTCGAAGTGCCTCGACATGGGCTCGGCCAGCACCAGCCAGGAACAGGGCGAGTGGGCAGTCTACGATGCGTACAACCCGAAACTGGATCGCGGTCCGTGCAGCTATAACTCCAACCAGGTGTTTACCGCGAACGCTATTTACAGCCTGCCGTTCCACGGCAACCGGTTGGTGAGTGGCTGGGAGCTCAGTCCCATCGTCACCCGCTATCTCGGCCTGCCCATGAACGTGCAGAACATGCTGTTCTCCTATCAATCCAACATCGGAGGCTCAGTGCAAGGCGAGCGTCCGTCGGCCGTGCCCGGCTGCAACCCGATGACTAAGAAGGTCCACAGCCAGTGGTGGAATCCCGCGTGTTTCGTCGAGATGCCCTATGGCACCATCGGCAGCGCCAACCGCGACTCGATCACCAACCCTGGTTTCTTCAACGCGGACTTCTCGGTCATGAAGAACACCAAGGTGACGGAGAGGATCAACGCGGAGTTCCGGGCGGAGTTCTTCGGTGTCCTGAACCACCCCAACTTCAGCTTGGGGCAGCAGGCGTACCTGTTGAGCACCACCAGCACCATCACTGCGAACAATCCTGAGTATTCCCAACTTTCAGACCCGGCAGCCTATGAGCCGCCGGACCAAGCTACCGGATCCGCCGGCGGCGCAATCTGCAACCCTTCAGGGAACCCGAACGCGGCTGTTGTCGGTCCCTGCTACGTCTCCACGACGGCTGCGCAAGGAGCCCTCAGCAATCGCCAGATCCAGTTCGCTCTCAAGTTAACCTTCTAGACCTGAGCGCGATCCTTCAACCACTATGCCTGGCGGCAGCCCTAACGGGCCGCCGCCAGGCATTTTTACAGGCTTTGTGCGACAATGCGACAATAAGAGTCAGGGAAGCTCCGATTAAGTGTCTGTTGAACAGAAACCATCTCTCAGGGGCTAAAACCTGTTGACTTTGTGATATTTACGGCACGGCTGAATCCGTGCCCTTTCGAGGCTCCGGCTTCATCAGAGTTTCGTTAGAGGAAGCCCGCGGGTAAGTTTAGAGCGCGTGGAGGAACATCGATGGGCGATCTGCTTCAACCTTGGCACATTATCCTGCTGGCCGTCGTTTTGTTTTTGCTGTTCGGGGTGAGGCGGCTGCCGGGACTGGGTAAGGGATTGGGCGAGGGATGGAGGGGATTCCGTGAAGGGATTCGCGGCATCTTCGATCCACTGCCGCCAGCGCCTCCGGCCCAGCGGCAGAATGCTGCTCCGGCGCCGCCTGCGTCGAACGCTCCGGTCGAGCCGAAACAGAGCTGATTGGGAGAACCGCACGCCAGCGAGCGCCGCGGCACATTGCAGAACGCGGCTTCAACAACACCCGTGCCCACGCGATCGCCCCGATGACTTGTTTAAATTACAACTGTTCTACACAGCGGACATAGACAAGCACGGCTATATAATCAATGCACCGCAAGCAGCACCCGCCAAAGCATAACCGCAGAATGATTTGGCGCAATGGCCACCGATATTGGCCGGACAGTTGTGAAAGCCTACAGCTTGCCGGGGTCCTCTACCAGAAGTGATTTGGATCACATGTAGGTGTGCGCCCCAACACATCCCTGTGGTCGGACCTAGAGGAAAATAAGGATCGCTTCGAGCTGGGCTTTTGTCCAGCCGTCCGTTGCCATTCCTCAGCGCTACCCGGGCCGAACCGACTGACCCAATCTGTGCCATGAACGCGAAATATTTGGAGGGCCAAGTATGGCTGACGACAACAGCAAGAAGGATGAAGGTAAGGGCCTCAACCGCAGAAACTTTCTGGAGAGCGTAGGGGCGGTCTTTGCGGGGGGCGCACTGGCGGCCGGCTTGCCCCTGGCGACGGAAACGGCGGCGGCCGAAGCTCCAGCGGCCGTCGAACCTCCGGAGCCCACCACCATCACCAGTTTCCGCTGTCCCTTGTGCGCCAAGGATTTCAGTACCTTCGCCGCCTTGAAAGGTCATTTTGCCGCGGCTCATCCCGGCGATGTGGTTCCGGTCGTCACCAAGCTGAATGTGAACGGGACAGACTACGAGGTGCTGATTGAGCCCAACTGGACGCTGCAGCGCACCCTGCAACAGAAGCTGGGACTCACCGGCGCCAAACAGATGTGCGATCGCGGGGTATGTGGCTCCTGCACGGTGATTATCGACGGCCGGGCAGTGCTGTCCTGCACCACGCTGACGGTGGAGTGCGAAGGCAAATCGATCGAGACGGTCGAGGGCATTGCGGCCAATCCCAAGTGGAACGCCCTGATTTATTCCTACACGAAGTGGGACGCTATGCAGTGCGGCTACTGCACGCCCGGTTTCGTGGTTTCAGCCAAGAACCTTCTGGACCACAATTCGAACCCGAGCGAAGACGACTGCAAGCATGCCCTGGCCGGCAATATTTGCTGCTGCGGGACCTACCCCAGGCATCCCACCGCGATCATGGAAGCGGCCCAGGTGATGAAGGCGGAGGCATAGGATATGGCGGATATCGCCGGAGCCAATGGACAAAGGACGGAGTTCAGAGTGGTTGGGAAGCCGAACCTTCCCGGCAAACTGTCCTACAACATTGCTACGGGCAAGGCGAAGTACGGCAGCGACGCAACCGCGCCGAACATGCTGTTTGCCAAATTTCTGCGCAGCCCTTATGCCTATGCAATCGTCAAAAGCGTCGACATCAGGAAGGCCAAAGCGCTTCCCGGCGTGGTGGACATCCTTACCTGGGAAGATCCCGACCTGAAGGATTTCAAGAACGACGGCCCGTTAGGCTCCCAGGGCGGGCCCATGCTGGACAATATCGCCGACCAGGAAGACGCCGAAGTGGCAGTCGTCGTGGTTGCCGAAAGTGAGGACATCTGCGACCAGGCGCTTCGGGCACTCGAGGTCGATTGGGACGTCAAAGCTCACATCGCCGATCCGCGGGAGGGCTTGAAGCCGAACGCTCCGCCGATGCCCGCGCGCCCGGGCGCCAAGGGCAACATCGTCACCGCGAGCAAGATCGACGGCGATTACGAGGCCGGATTCAAGGAGGCAGATCAGTTTGTCGAGTTTGACTTTGTGCTGCCGGCCATAACGTCGCATATTCCCAATCCCTCGGCGAGCATGGCCTATTGGTATGACGATCCAGGGGCAAGCGAAGGCAAGAACTTGTGGATTGAGGGAATTTCCCAAGGCCGGGAACAGATTGCTCGCCAGAACAAGATTGCCTACGACAAAGTGATTGAAGCCAGCCTGTATCAGGGCGGCAAGTATTGCGACTGGGGATATCGCAAGAGCCAGTTGATCACTCCCTTGCTGGCCAAGCGGACGGGGCGCCCGGTGAAGTGCGTTAACACCCGGGAAAACATGTACGACTTCGGCATCAACCAGCACTGGGTCCATGCCAAGGTCGGGTTCAAGAATGACGGCCTGATTACCGGCGTCAAACTGTATACCATTGCCGACAACGGCTGCCGCGGCAGCCTGATGTTCGGGTCCGTCAGCGACTTGAACTACGGTCCCTGGTACACGACCAAGTGCAAGAACATCCACCAGACCATGGACGCGGTCACCACCAACCGCGGCAAGATGTATCTGAGTTCCCAGTTCTGCCCCTTCCAGTGGGACACCGTGACCGTCGCCAATCAGAGGATCGCCGAGAAGCTCGGCATGGACGTGATCGATGTCGCCAGGCGAAATCTGCATGGACCTTCATCGCAGGACGATACAAACCCGGTGCCCAGCTTTGAGGCGTGCGTAGAAGCCGGCAAGAAAATGATGAAGTGGGAGTATCACAAGCCCGGCGCCAGGAAGCTAGCCGACGGAAGAATGCACGGCATGGCGTTCCGCTACCAGATGAACCCTCGCCACCAGATCTCCAGTTACACCGCTACCGTGTATCTGCGCGGCGGCAAGGTCTACCTGCCGACCAAAGGCCCTTGCACCGGCATGTTCGCCACGGACGCTCTAGCGATGGTGCTGGCGGAAGAGACCGGCGCCAAGTGGGAAGATGTGGTTATCGAATACGATAACCGTGCCCTGTTGACTCCCGTAGGCGGTGGCAGCGATGGCACCACCTCGTCCGCCTGGGTAGTGAAAGAGGCCGCGGTTCAGCTCAGGACCAAGATCCTGGAGGCGGCGCTCACGACCGGCGGCGGAATGATGGGATTCGGCCCGCCAGCGTTCGCCCATGGCACAAAAGTGGAGGATCTCGATATCAAGGATTCCACCATTTTTCTTAAGTCCGATGCTTCCAAGAGTCTCCCCTTTTCGGCGATCGCGCCGCCCATGTCGCTGAACATTCAGGACAGCATCGCGGTCACCGTGAATGGCCGGGCGCCTACTTCCCCCTGGAGCGCAGGCATGGGCCGGAAGCTCGACGTCATGAATACCGTCTATTGCGAAGTAGCGGTCGATACCGAAACCGGCGCTGTGGAGGTGCTGCGTCATGGCGTAGTCTGCGATCCCGGAAAAATTCTTCGCCGCACTTCGCTGGAGGGCCAGATTCAGCAAGTCATGATGTTCAGCGAAGGCTGTCAGCTCAATGAAGAGTTCATCTGGGATCAGAGGACGGGAGTGCGGCTGTCGAGCAGCATGTTCGAATACAAGAAGCCTACGATCCTCGACGTCACCTTCCCGGAAATCGATCTGTTGGAAACGCGAGGGAGCAATGCCGCGTACGGCGCCAGCGGCATCAGCCACTCCATGGCGAACACCCATATCATCATCTGCGCCATTCAGAACGCGATTGGCAAATGGGTTGACCCACCGGCTACGCCGGACAAGGTCCTCAGAGCATTGGGGGAGGTATAGGGTATGGCGGATATTGCCGGATACGACGGACAGAGAACGGAATTCAAGGTGGTGGGGAAGCCAAATCTTCCCGGCAAGCTCTCTTACAATCTCGCCGTCGGTAAAGCGAAATTCGGCGCCGACGCCACGGCGCCGAACATGCTGCATGCCAGGTTCCTGCGCAGCCCGTATGCCTATGCGGTGATCAAGAGCATGGACATCAGCAAGGCCAAGGCGCTTCCCGGCGTGGTGGATATCCTCACCTGGGAAGATCCGGACATAAAGGCCTTGGCGGTTGGCGGGTACGGAAGCGCTCCCATCCCGATTCTCGACAACATTGCCGATCAGGAAGACGCCGAAGTCGGGGCCGTCGTGGTCGCCGAAAGCGAAAACCTCTGCGATGAAGCCCTGCGGCTGATCACGGTGGACTGGGATGTGAAGCCTCATATCGTTGATCCCCGCGAAGGCGTCAAACCGGGCGCTCCCTCCCAGCCCTCGCGCCCCGGCGCTAAGGGGAACGTCGTATTTGCCGAGAAGATCGATGGCGATGTTGAGGTCGGCTTCAGGCAGGCGGATCAGACCATCGAATTCGACTTTGTGCTCCCGTCTTTTGCTTCGCACATTCCCAATCCATCGGGCGGGATGGCCTATTGGTATGAGGATCAGAACAGCGGCGAGGGGAAAGACCTGTATATCGAGGGCGCAACCCAGGGAGCCTCGCAGATCGCCGCTCTCTATAAAATGCCTCCCGACAAGGTGAATCAAGCCACCCTGTATCAGGGCGGCAAATACTGCGACTGGGGATTTCGCAAGAGCCAGTTGATCACTCCGCTGCTGGCCAAACGAACGGGACGTCCCGTGCGATGCGTCAACACCCGGGAGAATCACTGGGACTTTTTGATGAACCAGCACTGGGTACACGCCAAGGTCGGGTTCAAGAATGACGGGCTGATCACCGCCGTCAAGCTCCACACGATCGCCGACAATGGCACCCGCACCAGCTCGGCCTTCGGCTCGACCATGGACATGAACTATGGTCCCTGGTACACCACCCGCTGCGAGAACATTGAGCAGAAGATGGATGCGGTGACCACCAACCGCGGCAAGATGTACCTCAGCGGCCAGCATTGTCCTTTTGCCTGGGATACGATGACGGTCGCCGAGCAGTTGATCGCGCAAAAGTTGGACATGGATGTGATCGACGTCGCCACCCGGAACCTGCATGGGCCCGAGGCGCAGAACGATTACTCCCCGGTGCCGAGCTTCGAAGCTTGCGTAGCCGCAGGCAAAAAGCTGGCGAAATGGGATTATCACAAACCCGGCGCCAAGAAGCTCGCCGACGGCAGAATGCACGGCATGGCCTTCCGCTACCAAATCTGCCCGCGCCATGCTTTCTCCGACTACACTGCTACCGTCTACCTGCGAGCCGGGAAGGTGTACATCCCGACGCAAGGCCCCTGCACGGGGATTTACGCTGCCGACGCGGTCGCCATGGTAGTGGCGGAAGTGATGGGCGCAAAGTGGGAAGACGTGGTTCTGGAATACGACAACAAAGCGCCCTTCACGCCGGTGGGCGGCGGCAGCGACGGTACGACGGCGGCGTCCTGGGTGATCAAGGAAGCAGCCGGAGCCTGCAAAAAGCTGGTGCTGGAAGCGGCACTCGGCCCCGGCGGCATGGGCGGAATGGGCCCGCGTCCCTTCCCTCCGGGAACTAAACCGGAGGACCTCGACACCGCGGATTCCAAGGTTTTCCTGAAGGCCGATCCTTCGAAGAGCATGCCGTTTTCCCAGCTCCAGAGTCCTTACGACAATACCCGGCAAGCCATCGGTGCAACCTTCAATGGGCGGCCTCCTCGCGCGGTTTGGACCTCGATGGGCAAGAAACTCGACACCATGAACACGCAGTACGTGGAAGTGGCGGTCGACACCGAAACCGGGGAAGTGGAGGTCTTGAAACACTACGTGGCTGCCGACCCCGGAAAGATCATGCGGCGGACTTCGCTGGAAAGCCAGATCCACCAGGTCATGATGTTCAGCGACGGCTGCCAGCTCACCGAAGAATTCGTGTGGGATAAGGCCAGCGGCGTACGGCTCACCGGCAACATGTTCGACTACAAGAAACCCACCATTCTCGATATCGCTCCAACGGAAATGGATTTGCTTGAAACGCGCGCGGGCAATGCCGCCTACGGCGCCAGCGGCATCAGCCACTCCCTGGCGAACACGCACATTATTATCTGCGCCATTCAGAATGCCATTGGCAAATGGGTTGACCCACCGGCTACGCCGGACAAGGTCCTCACAGCATTGGGGAAGGCATAAGAGGAGAGAAGAGATGAGAGCCTTTAGCCATACAAACGCGAAGACCTTGCAGGAAGCCTCGGCCGCGCTGGTCGCCGGCAACGCGGAAATCATAGCCGGCGGCACCGATCTGATTGGCCGGCTCAAAGACAACATGATGCCAATCTCTCCGGCCGTCTTGATCAATATCAAGACCATTCCCGGTTTGGATTACATCAAGGAAGAAGACGGAATGCTGAAGATCGGCGCCACTACCCGGCTGTCGGATATTGCGGCGCACCCGGTGATCAAGCAGAAGTATACGGCGCTGGCGCAAGCGGCCGGCCGGGTGGCGACGCCGCACGTTCGGGACATGGCGACGATTGGCGGCAACATCAGCCAACTGCACCGCTGCTGGTATTTCCGCAAACCGGAGGACCGCTTCAACGACTGCGTGCGTAAAGGCGGGCAGACGTGCTTTGCAGTGATGGGGGACCATCGGTATCACTCGATTTTCGGGATGGAAAGCGGGTGCTTTGCAGTGCATCCCAGCGACACCGCGCCGGCGCTGATCGCCTTGAATGCAACGATAGTAACCACCAAGCGCCAGATGAAGGCGGAAGAGTTCTGGGCGGTGGGATTCCCGCAAAGCACGGCGCTGGCGCCGGGGGAGATCGTGACCGCCATTTATGTGCCGGCGCCGCCGGCGGGGGCCAAGAGCACCTTCATAAAATTCGCGATCCGGAAGTCGATCGATTTTCCGATCGTGAACTGCGCGGTAATGGTGGGCGGGGGAGCAGCGCCGCGGATTGCGCTGAACGCGGTGGCGTCGACGCCGTACCGGGCGACCAAGGCAGAAGCGGCGATTGCCGGCAAGCCGATCAATGAAGAGACCGCGGATGCGGCGGGTGCGGCGGCGGTAGAAGACGCCCTACCGCTCAACACTAATAATTACAAGGTGCAAATCGCGCGCACCCTGGTCAAACGCGCCCTGCTGGCAAGCGCATAACAGATGCTCAAGGAGTCACGCCATGGCTGACGACAAGAAGAAGCAAAGCGACGGATCGACCGAAGAGAAGAGATTCTCGCGAAGAGATTTTCTGGTCAAGACCGGAACGGTAACGGCGGTGGCATTAACTCCCGCCATAGCTTCGGCAACCGCAAACCCCGCGGCCGCGCCGGCCAAAAAAGAGCATCTTAAGTACCCCCTCTCTCAGGGGTACCTGGTCTATGACAGCAAGAAATGCGCGGGTTGCACCACCTGCATGATGAGCTGTTCTCTGGCCCACTACGGAGTGCAGAGTCTGTCGCTGTCGCGGATCCAGGTTATGCAAGACTCGTGGGGCAAGTTTCCTTATGACGTCAAAATGGCGCCCTGCCGCCAGTGCGTCACGCCGGTGTGCGTGGAAAATTGTCCGGTCGGCGCCGCCTATGTGGACACCGAGAACGGCAACGTGAGGCGAATCGACAGCGCGAAGTGTATTGGCTGCCAAACCTGCATCAAGATGTGTCCTCAGCAGCCCCACAGGCCGGTGTGGAACCACACCATCGGTAAGTCCTCGAAATGCGACCTGTGCATCGACACGCCGCATTGGAGTGAGAAGGGCGGTCCGGACGGCAAACAAGCCTGCGTCGAGTCTTGTCCCATGAAGGCGATCAAGTTTGTCGCTGAGGCTCCCAACCAGAAAGAGACCGAAGGTTACGATGTGAACCTGCGCAACGATCATTGGCTGAACCTAGGCCTGGTGGACAACAGCGAAATCGTTCCACCCGTGTACGCGGAACGCACGAAAAAAACGCCGAGACCATCGGAAGCGGGCGAGGCTGCAAACAGGGCACCGTCGATGCGTGAACCATGAAGGCGATGGAGTTTGTCGCTGAGGCCCCCGACCAGCAGGGGAGCGAAGGTTACGATGTGAACCGGCGCGGCGACCATTGGCTGAACCTGGGGCTGGCGAACAGCAGCGAGGTCATTCCACCTGTGTTCGGGGAACGCATGAAAAATGCGCCGAGACGACGGGAATAGGAGGAGGAGCGATATGGCAGGCGGATATACCGGAAAGATACTCAGAGTCAATCTGACCACCAAGACGATCAGTAAGATCGATACCGCCCAGTATGAGGCGTTCGGTGGTGGCCACGGCATGGGCTCGGCCATTTTCTTCGACCTGGTCGGAGACCAGCTTCCTTTTAGCGGCTTCGATCCCCGGAACGTCATCAGCATAATGACCTCTCCCTTCTCCGGAACTTTTGTGCCGAGTTCCGGTCGCTCGGAGGTCCAGGGCCTGGGGCCGATGCTGTATCCCATTGAATGGTTCGGGCACAGCAGTTTCGGCGGACGCTTTACCGCCCAGTTGAAATATGCGGGGTGGGACGGTGTAGTGGTGGACGGCGCATCGTCGGAGCCGGTGTGGATCAACATTGTCGACGACAAGGTCACGATCGAGAGCGCCAAGGGCGTTTGGGGGATGAACACCTGGGACGCGCAGCAGGAGATTGCGCGGCGGGTCATGCCGAATCTGCGCTACGGGGAATGGGCGGAGTTCACCGAATCCCAACTGGTCTCGCCAGCCAACACTTCCCACGTTCCGGATCCTTCCGGAAGAATGGCCTACTGGTTTGCGGAAAATCGTTTTACTACGCAGGTTCCCGCAGTGATCTGCTGCGGACCGGCGGGAGAGACCAAGAGCCGTCTCGGCTGCCTGGTGCATGGACCGGGGTCGCAGGCCTCGCTATGCGGGTTTGGAGGGGTCTTTGGCTCGAAGAATCTAAAGGCGATCAGCGCCATCGGCACCGGGGGGGTGCAGATTGCCAATCCCAAAGCATTCCTCGATGCGCGGATGTGGTTTCGCCAGTTCCTGTGGGATGTAGACGATCCTTACCAAGCCGAAAAGTATGAAGGCCGCGGCCTGTATTCGCTGATTAGCGGCCAGCCCAGCGGAGGCAACGTGCTCAATGGTCAACTGCCGCTGATTCCGGCGCGTGCCGCTGCCTGCGCCTCCTGCCCTCGCGGCTGCCGTATGCGCCTGGCTACCGGGGAGAGCAATGAGGCGGTGTGTGCGGGCACCATGGCGGTGAACGTGAAGTCTCCACAGGCGGCAGGCGATCCTCTCGCCCCTGGCGCCGGCGGCTTTGGCGGAGCGGACTCCAAGCTCACCCGCGAGGGCAATGACTTAATGACCAAACTGGGCCTGAGCCATTGGCAGTTCATGCCGTTGCAGCGCTATGTCGTTTCTCTTTACAAAAGAGGACTGCTCGGCAAGGGCAAGAAGATCGACACCGATTTGCCAATGGATGACGCCGGCAGCATGGGGTATTACGACACCCTGATGCGGAAGATCGCCGCCCGCGTGGGTATCGGCGACGATCTGTCGGAAGCGTGCGCCCGTTTCGCCGAGAAACACGGTATGCTCCAGGACGACCTGAACAACGGAAACCTGCAGCTGACTTATTGGGGAACGTCGGAACACTACGACACCAGAGTTGAAGTGGAATGGGGCTTTGGTTCGCTGTTCGGCGAACGCGACCTGATGCAGCACATGATGGCGAACTACCCGCTGCACTGGATGCCTGAGACCGGCTCTCCGTACCTCACGGCGGAGGAAGTGGCCAAGCTGTACACGAATGCGATGGTCCCCTACCAGGGGGATCCGATGATGGTGGACTATAGCGAGACCGGAAATTACTCGGATTCCAAAGTCAAACAGGTCGCCTGGGTCAAGCACTACGAGAAGTTCTGGACGGGAGCCGGAGGGTTCTGCGGCTGGCGCTGGCCGATGTGCATCACCAACAATACTCCGGACCATCGTGGGCCCACGCCGGAAGCCGAACCGAAGTTCTGGAATGCCGTGACCGGCCAGAACATTACCTTTGCCGATGGCATGCAAATGGGGCACAAAATCTACACGATGGACCGCGCCATCTGGGTATTGCAGGGCAGGCATCGGGACATGGAGAAATTCCCCGATTACGTCTATGACCAGGGGTCCAGTGGAAGCATTCTGCCCATGTACCAGAATGGCAAATGGAGCTATGACACCGGCAAGGGCCGCACCCTGGATCGCGCCAAGGTGGAAGAGTTCAAGACCAAGTTCTATAAGTTCGAGGGTTATAACCCCGACAACGGCTATCCTACGCGAGACACGCTGGAGAAAGCGGGACTGGGGAAGGTCGCGGATCTGTTGAAGAGCAAGAACAGACTGGGATAGATCGTTTCGCCAGGACATGCAGAGAGAAGAGGTCAGTTCTATGGCTGAATCCACCAAGTCGGATGAGAAGAAGGAAAAGAAAGTTCTGCGACGCGACTTTCTGACCGGCAGCGGCGCGGCTATTGCCGTCGGCGCGCTTGCGGCAGGTCTTCCCGCCACCAAGGCATTTGCCGCGGCACCCGCGGACGTGCCGCCCCCGACGCAAGGCGAGGTCACTTACCCCGCCTCTACGGGCTATATCGTCTACGACAGCCGCCTGTGCTTTGGCTGTCAAAGTTGTATGTACGCCTGTTCGATGGCTCATCAAGGGGAAGCTAACCCGACCCTGTCGCGCATTCAGATCGCGAGGGATGCTCCCTCCTTCACCGCCTATCCTCACGACATTGTGATGAATCCTTGCCGGCAATGCGTTTCGCCGCTGTGCGTGCAGAATTGTCCTACGGGCGCGGCGCATATCGACACCGAGCATGGCAACGTGCGCGTGATCAATCAGAAGAAATGTATCGGCTGCAAGCGCTGCATCCAATATTGTCCTCAGCGGCCGCATCGCACCGTTTGGAATCCGTATCTGCAGAAATCCTCGAAGTGCGACCTGTGCCTCGACGCGCCCTATTGGAGCAGGACGGGCGGTCCGGATGGAGACCAGGCGTGTGTAAGCATCTGTCCCTCCCACGCGCTCAAGCTGGTGCATGAACCTCCTCCGCAAATGGACGAGGTCGGGTATGACGTGAATCTGGCGCCACCGCCCCCACAAGGGCCTCCGCGCCGTCCGGGGACGCCGCCGGCCACCACCACGCAGTCAGCGCCAAAGGCCTGAGCGAAGGAGAGAGAAATGGCAAACGGATACACCGGAAAAATCCTGCGAGTCAATTTGACGACCAAGGAAATCAGCTCCCTCGACACTGCCAAGTACGAAGAATTCGGGGGCGGCTATGGCATGGGCGCAGCAATCTTCTGGGAGCTGTCGGTAGCTCCGGGCCAATCGGATCTGCGAGATCCGTACGACCCACGGAATGTGATTTCCCTTATGACCGGCCCCCTGGCGGGCACGGGCGTGCCGGGGGGCGGGCGCACCAGCGTATGCGGCATCTCTCCAGAGACGTTTCCGACCTGCGAGTTCCACAGCGGCAACTTCGGCGGCCGCTTCGGCGCCATGCTGAAGGCGGCTGGCTGGGATGGGGTGGTGCTGGAAGGGGGCGCCGACAAGCCGGTGTGGATCAACATCGTCAACGACAAAATCACCGTTGAAGATGCCAAGGAGCTTTGGGGCCTGGATACCTGGGAGACACAGGGGCGGATTCTCTCGATGGTGGGGGGGCGGACCCGGTTCGGCGAAGAATGGCAGCGGGTCGGCGGCGCCTATACCACGGGGCGCCCGCAGATTGTCTGCATCGGTCAGGCCGGCGAGGCCAAGTCGCGGCTTGCGTCCCTGATTACCGGCAGCGGCGTGAGTGCGCGCAAGGGCGGTTTTGGCGCGGTGTTTGGGGCGAAGAATCTGAAAGCCATCAGCGTCATCGGTACCGGCAATGTGCATATGGCGGATCCCAAGGGCGTGCTGGATGCCCGGTTGTGGCATACGCAGAATTCCCAGATCGTGACTGGAAGTTTCGGTGCGGCGCAGCCCGGGTCGGCGTCCTGTTCGGTTTGCATGCGGGGAGACCGGCGCCGCAACAGCTATTCCGGCGGCGAAACGATGTGTGTCGATCAGTTCTGGCTCGACAATCCCGAGAAGGAAGTCAGGGCGACGGACGCCGACCGCGACCTCGCTTCCCAAGCGCTTATGAGGTACGGCGTCAGCGGCTGGTCGGCCCATTTCCTGGGCTTGTTCATCTCGGACGTTCCCGGCGCACCGGATTTCTTCCATAAGAAGGTGCCGGTGGAGACGGGCATGGGCTGGTACCTGCGCTATCTCTACGAGATCGGCGAGCTAGGGCCGGGAAAAAGGATCGATTCCGCTCCGTTGCCCATGGATCAATGGGGTGATCTGAGCTTCCGCCGGGCATTGCTTGACGCTGTCTCCAGGCGCGAGGGCATCGGCGATGCCCTGGCCGAAGGCTGCTGCCGCGCCGCCCAGAAGTGGGGCCGGCTGGAACAGGACATGGAGTCCGGCGCGTTGCGGTTCCCGGCCTGGGGCGCGACTGGTCACTGGACCCTGCCCGCCGTGGAATGGGCCTATAACTACCTGCTCGGCGCCGGCGATCCCTGTTGGCACGGACTCGTAACCGCGGTGGGTCCTCCTCGGGATGGCAGTCCCATTGAGCAGCACCTGGGGAAACTGTCGACCAAGCTGGTCCCCTACGACGGCGATATCTATGATGTTCAACTACGCGTGGAAGGGAGAAGAGGCCTGGAAGACCGGCATCTATTCCCCGCATAAAGCCAAGGAAGTGGCCTGGAGCCGGCACTATGCCTCCTTCTGGAATGAATCCATGGCCTTCTGCGAGATGTTCCTGCCGGAGCTCACCCAAAATAGTCCCGAAATCGAGATGAAGTATTACACGGCGGTGACGGGAAGCAAGAACTCCTTCGCCGACACCATGCGCATTGGCCAGAAGATCTGGACCATGGAACGCTCGATCCGGACCATGCAGGGGCTGAGCCGGGAGCAGGAGAAGTTTGCTCCCTTCATGTGCAGGCCCGGCGCCGGTTGCATGACTTTCTTTGGTGGAGTCCCCATCTACGAAAACGGCGCGTGGCATGAAGACGCGGCGCCTGACATGTACCTGGACGAAAAGGGAGTCGAAGACTTCAAGACTCATTTCTATGCCCTGGAAGGCTGGGACACTGCCCACGGCTGGCCGACCCGCAAGACCCTGGAAGATTTCGGCCTGAAGCATGTCGCCGACACCATGGCCGCCAAAGGAAGGCTGGGAGCCTAGACGGGCGTGCGGCCATTGGGCACTTAACAACGGGCCGGAATCGGACAGCTAAGAACTCTTGAGGAGCGCGGAGCGCGCGGCCCACAGAGGGCAAGGACGCCGGTGCTACGTTAGGTGGAGGACAGATGCGAAGCACCAAGTTTCTAGCTGGGCTAGCGGTTTGCGGCGTGCTGCTGTCGACGGGAGCCGCGCCGGCGCGGGCGGCGGATCCCTGCGATCGGGCTTGCCTGGAAAATCATGTCGACCAGGTGCTGGCGGCGATGATTGCGCACAATCCCAGCCAGTTGAGGCTGGCCCGGACGGTCCGCTATACCGAAGACGGCGTGGAGCTGAGAATCGGTGATGGACTGTGGGGCACGGCAACCGCACGCGGCAAATACAAATTGTATGTCGCCGATCCGGAAGCCGGCCAGGTGGGCTACTACGGAACGCTTTCGGAAAACGGAGCGATGGATTACATTGCGCTCCGGCTAAGAGTAACCGAGGGCCTGATCAGCGAAATTGAAGTGATTCTCGCGCGTCCCTCCACGATGATGGGTGGAGGCAACCCCATGGCCGCCGCCGGCCAGACGATGGAGCAGCGAGGCCAGCCCCGGCTACAGTTCCTTGAGACCGTGCCCCCAGCGGAGCGGATGAGCCGGCAAAAGCTGACCGAAATCGCCAACTCCTACTTTATGGGCTTGGCCAACCAGACGGGCAAAACCACCGCCCCATTCGCCCCAACCTGCGAGCGTTTGGAAAACGGCATGCAGACTACGAATCAGAAAGCCAACGCCGGCACCGCTGCCGGAGGCGTGGATGTTTTGTCGCTGGGCTGCGAAGGCCAGCAGAAAAGCGGCTGGTTTGCCTTCGTGACGGAAATTCGCGACCGGCGCTTCCCCATTGTCGATGTCGAGCGGGGCTTGGTGATGTCCTTTGGCTTCTTCGATCACAACGCGGCCGTGCGCTCGTATGCGATGGCGGATGGCAAGACAGTCCCGAACATCTTGCAGTCCCCAACCACCATAGAAATCTCCGAGCTGTTCGAGATCCGGACGGGCAAAATCGATCAGGTCGAAGCGGTGATCAATTCCGTCCCGTATGCCATGCGCTCAGAGGTTTGGGATAAATAACACGAGCCTGACAT
This sequence comes from uncultured Acidobacteriaceae bacterium, assembly GCA_963848805.1. Lineage (GTDB taxonomy): Bacteria > Acidobacteriota > Terriglobia > Terriglobales > Acidobacteriaceae > Telmatobacter. Next base: position 122,452 of record CAWKFD010000039.1, read on the forward strand.
CACCAGAAGCGAAGTTCGTACGTTTTAACCACAAGAGGACGCAAAGGAAGTTAGGATTGGGCTTTGTTTACCTCTTCCTTCCGTGTCCCCGGCGATTAAGAAAAAAGAGGTACGGACTTCAAGCAAGTTTCCGGCGCGACGAGCCCGCGGCCAACATCGGGGGATATCGAATGAAACGCATCAGTCTCGTAAGTATCTGTCTCGCGCTCGGCGCCCTGCTTGCTCCCGTGCCCGGTCGCGCGGAGGTGTCGTGTACCGGTGCAGGGCTCCAACAGGCGGTCGATCTCTACCTCGCCGCGCAGGGCAAGGGCGACATTTCTGGCCTGCCGCTCGCGGAGGGCGTCGGCTACTGGGAGAACGGGGCGGCCGCGGACATCCGCAAGGGCCTGGTCACGAAGCCGCTGAGCATCGTTCATATGCGCAGCTTCTTCGATACCGCAACGTGTCAGACGTTCACCGAGTCGGTCGTGACCGACAACGCTGCGCCTTACGTCTTCGTTACACGGCTGCGCGTCAACCACGGCAAGATCGCTGAGGTCGAGATCCTATGGACCACGACGGGCTACTGGGGATTCGACGCCAATTCGTACCTGAAGCATACTTCGGAGGAGAGCTGGAGTCCGATCCCCGCGGACAGGCGCGATTCGGCCGCAACGCTGGTTGCCGCAGCCAACGCCTATCTGGATGCCTTTCTCGAGAAGAAGACCGATCAGGTGCCGTGGGGTTATCCCTGTGAGCGCCTAGAGGGTGGCATGTACACGGGCAAAGGCACTCCCGAGGACACCTGCGCGGTGGGCGTTCCGGCGGGAGTCAATATCGTCAATCGGCGTTTCATCGTCGACCCGGCGCTCGGCACGGTTCAGGTGTTTTGCACGTTCGGCGCCAGCGGACCGGCCGACAGCCATCTGTTCCGCGTGGAGAACGGCAAGCTGCGCTACGTGCACACGGTAACTCACCTGCTTGCAAGTCAATTTCCGATGCCACCGCCGAAGTAATCGCCAAGCCCGCCGAGGTGTCCGGCGCGGATATTACTGCTCGAGGGGTACACAGGTTCGCCGGCTCAATCCGCAACTTTGCGGATCTTATTCCGCGAGTGTGACTGGTCAAGGCTGCAACGGCGCCGAATGGCGATGAGTTCGGCTACGATGGAAACCGCGATCTCCTCCGGGGTTGCCGCGCCTATATTCAAGCCGATCGGCGCGAAGACGCGCTTGAAGCTTTCCGGCGAGACGCCCTCAGCCTCGAGTTGTTTATAGACCTCCAGCACTTTGCGCCCCGAACCGATCATGCCGATATACTGTGCAGGCGTATCCAGAGCCCATCGAAGAACGCGCAAATCGTAACGATGACCGCGGGTGACGATCACAATGTACGAGCTGTCGCCGGGCGTCATTTCCGCCATGATCTCGTCCAGATCGCCAGCATGGATTTCATAGGCATCGGGAAAGCGCTCGCGATTGGCGTAGAGGTCGCGGTCGTCGGCCACGACAGTTTCAAAGCCCGCCAGCGTCGCCACTTTTTGCACGTTGTACCCGACGTGGCCGCCTCCGAAAATATAAAGTCCGCGGTAACGGGATGATTGGTTCGATGAAGACCTGAAGCGAGCCGCCGCATACCAATCCCGTGTCGTCGTCCGGACGCTGATTCAGGTTGAAGTTGAAAGTCTTGGGTTTCTCGTCGCGCATGACTTCCATGGCTCCTTTGCGCACATCCGACTCCACACATCCACCACCGACAGTTCCGAGAATCGACCCGTCTTCGCGGACGAGCATTTTGGCAGCCACCACCGACGGGATAGATCCGTGCGCGTTCACAATGGTGGCCAGTGCCGCGCGTTTTCCTTCGCGCTTCACCTTCGCGATTTCCTCAAAGATATCCATGAACTCACCTTGCCAAAATCGCGTACTCGCCCATTCGCGGCTTCGCGACACGAATTTTGTTATTTTTCACCGGCTTACCATATCCGGCGTGGTCCGATAAAATCCAGCAGCCTGGCGGAGACGATGCACGGTATCCGGCAGCACCGAAATCGCGCGCTCTATGTCTTCGACGGTGTTCTGTTTCCCAACGCTGAAGCGCACGCTGGAGCGGGATTGCTCGCCGGTAAGCCCCATGGCCATAAGCACACTGGAGGGATCGGCTTCTCCCGCAGTGCATGCAGCGCCCTTGGATGCGGCAACGCCATGCTCATCCAACGCCAGGACGAGAGCGTCCCCGCCCACATGCTCGAAGAGGATGTTCGAAGTGTTTGGCACGCGAGGGGCGCCGTCCCCATTGATGCGCGTTTCCGGCACCAGGCTCACGATGGCAGTTTCCAGGCGGTCGCGCAACACACCCATCCTCACGACAGACCCGTCGCTGAGTCCGCTGCGCGCCAATTCGCTTGCCCGGCCCAACCCGACAATCCCCGCAACATTTTCTGTCCCAGGCCGCCGGCCCTTTTCCTGATGCCCTTCGTGCAACTGCGATTTCAAAGGAGTGCCTCGGCGAACGAAGAGAGCCCCGGAGCCTTGTGGCCCGTGGATCTTGTGCGCGGAAATTGTAAGCAGGTCACAGCGGATGTTTCGCACGGAAATGGGTACTTTCCCGGCCGCCTGCACGGCATCCGTGTGGAACCATACATCAGCCTCGGCAGCGATTTTTCCGATTTCTTCCACGGGTTGCAGCACACCGGTTTCGTTGTTGGCCATCATGATGGAGATGAGGCGCGTGTTCTTGCGCAACGCCTGCCGCACACTGGCCGGCTCGACCTGCCCATTACTGCTGACGCCGATCCGGGTCACCTCGCAGCCGAATTGCTCCAGCCACGTACATGTGCCAAGTATGGCGCTGTGCTCAATGGCCGAAATGACGACGTGGTCGCCGGGACTCATCATTCCCTTCAAGGCCAGATTGTCGCCTTCAGTGCCGCCGCTTGTGAAGACAATCTCGGATGGCGAACAATCGAGCAGCGCAGCAACTTGCTCGCGGGCATGCTTCAGATGTGCAAGAGCGCGCCGGCCGCAACCGTGGATCGACGATGGGTTACCAAAAGACTCTGAAAAGCACGGGAGCATCGACTCAATAACTTCCGGTAAGACGGGCGTGGTGCTGTTATTGTCGAGGTACGCGATACTCATCTCGTTTTGCCTTCTATAATTCCGGGTCGCGCTCCGGTCGCGTGCGCGGTAATCTGCTCTACCGGCCTGGCGGGAAGCGGAGTGTAGTTTATCAGCTTAATGCACATCCGCTTCCTGGAAAAATCGATGATGTTCAGGCATCCATAGTCTTGGCCGATGCTGTGAAGCTTGGCAACAGGTATTCCCAAAAGGTCGCACAGGATGACACGGTTGACTCCCGAATGACCAACCAACAGGATGTTTCCGTGCGAACGATCGAGAATCCCGCGGAAAGCAGCCATCACCCGCAGCGCGGCAGTCGGCAAAGCTTTCACCTCCCGGTGGACGCCAATTCTCCAGGTCCCGCCCGCGTGCCGCGTAGTCTTCGGGAAATCGCTGTTCAATCTCGCGGAACGTGAATCCTTCCCAGTCACCAAGGTCGATTTCCCGCAGAGCCGGAATAACTTCAATTGATTTAACACGGTCGCCTGCAATGATCCTGCACGTTCGCTCGGTACGCGACAGATCGCTCGAGAATGCATAGTCGAAATGAACCGGCTCGAGCCATTTACGCAAAGCCCACGCCTGCTCCACGCCTTCCTCACTCAAAGGGACCTCGTTTTGTCCGATGTATTCCTTGCCAGAAGCCAAAACGATCAAGCCGTGGCGGACCAGATAAATAACAGAAGGATTCATCGTGTGCTCCGCGGCCTTGTCCTTCGCGCTCACCCGTTCACTTCCGGATGAGGAATTGGAGTGCTAATCTGCCGATAGGTGGAACTCGATTCCTCGCCGGCGAGGAAGGGAAGTGGCGCTCCAAGCCTTCTTTCCACGGCAACGGCTACCTCCATTGCTGTCCTCATTCGCCGTTGCGCAGCTTGATGCGCAACCGGGTCGCCACTGAACAGATCGAGAGCAGGCCGGAAACGCTCCGCGATCGAAGCCGATTGGTCGCCGCGAACGAGTTTATCGGCGAGATAGACGATGGCTTTTTCGTCGAGCGCGAAGGAAAGCCCGAGGTCGGTGTGGACGGCTACGACTTCCGCCACTTCCGGGAAATCCATGGAGCGCAGGATGGACGCGCCAACGGAAGCGTGATCCGCCTGTCCCTTTGCCAGATCGTGAAGCAATGCGCCGGCCTGCACCAATTCAGCGTTTAGAATCAGGCCGGTGGACTTGAGCGCAAAAGCAACGCGCTCGGCCACTTCGGCAACCTTGCGGGAGTGGCGAACGACATCCTCATTCACATGCCGCGCGGCGAGAATGGCCTCGCATTCGGCGACAGTTGGAATGTTGCGTCGAGACTCCAACGCGACGAGAGCGGAGTAGTCGGCGGGAGTGTCCATATCCATGTGGATCGCCCCATCCGCGACGGGCAGGTCGATGGCGCGGTGCCTGTGACGCGCAAGCAGGGCAGAGAGCGGCCCTGATGCTTCATCCCGTGCCGCCTCGGCAAGGATCGACTGCGCGATCAGGGGCGGATGCCCGCGATGTCCCGCGAAAACCGGATACACGATCCCTTCCTGTCGCGGGTCGAAGGCCTCGGCCAATTGCCGAATTGTGGTTGCGCGAACAAGAGGGGTGTCGGCCGGCAGCACGAAGGCTCCCTTTGCCCAATCGGGCAACGCTCGACTGCCTGCTACAATTGAGGAATACATTCCCTGTTCGAATTGCGTGTTCACCACGCAACGAGCCCCGCAGCGCTCAGTCAAGGGCCGCAACTCGTCGGCGCGGTGGCCCAGAACAGCAATCACTTCAGCCACTCCGGCGGCGCGAAGCAGGTTGATACACCGCTCGAAAGCCGAGATACCGGCCAGAGGCAGCAGCGGCTTGAACTCTCCCATACGCGAGGAAAAGCCCGCGGCCAGAACCAAGCCCGCCAAGCCCGCGACGCTGGGCTCAAAGTGCGCGGGTTGGGCTGCTGGACTCATGATTATTCCGGCCAGAATTTCATTCAGTTTTGCCAGGCTCTCGATCACGATGGCTGGGCATCGCGCCATCTGGTTAGCCTCAAGCGACCCCGCCCCGAACAATCAAAATCGTGTCCCTATCAGAGATCGGCATTGAGGTGAAAGGAAAGGACTTCCCTGGGGCTCAAGATCGTCGTTCGTGGTTAGCTCGTAAAGCTCGCCATTGCCATCAGCCCTTTTTCTTTTTAAATTCGAAATCCACAGACATTCTACACACATCGGGTCCGCTCCGGTGTTGTTGGGGCGATTTTACTCCCGAGCGGCCCCAACGACAGGGGCTAAAAGCGCCGATGATTTAGTTGGCCTTCTCGGCACGCGACCCGCCCACAGAGTGGGTGCCCCGCTCGTGCCCTTGTTACAAAGCGCCCACGGTCGAGTCGTTTCCGGGTGCTCTCCGAGGCATCAATATCTCTGTTATAAAGCCTAATCGATTTATGCAACCAGTTCTAATAATCCATCGGGATCGTGTTCAACTGCTCGATCGAGAAAACCGGCCCATCCTTGCAGGTGTACGCCGGGCCGGCGTTGCAGCGTCCGCACTTTCCCACGCCGCATTTCATACGGTTCTCGAGGCTGGTGTAAACGTTCTTTGCCGGAACGCCCATGGCGCCCAGCAGCTTCATGGTGACCTTGATCATGATCGGCGGTCCGATGACGAGCACGATGGAGTTGGCGTCGACTGGAATCTTCGCGCGCTCAAACACCGCGGGCACGAAGCCGACCTCGCCCTTCCAGTCCGGCGTTTCGCCGCCCGGGTCCACACACTGGATGACGCGTGTGCGCTCGTGCTTTGCCCACTCCTCGAGTTCGCTGGTGAAGACCAGGTCGCCCACGGTGCGCGCGCCGTACACGATGCTCACATCGCCGAAATCCTTCCGGTTTTCCAGCGCATACCAGATGGCGCAGCGGATGGGCGGCATGGCAATTCCGCCGCCGAGGAAGATGAGGTTTTTCCCGCGCCATTCATCCATCGGATACCCGTTCCCATAGGGGCCGCGGAAGCCCATCGTGTCGCCTTCCTCCAGCTTCCACAGTCCTTCCGTCACGCGTCCCACGCGGCGGAAGCAGAATTCGATGTGGTCTTTCCAGTCCGAACTCGAGCAGATATTGAACGTCGATTCGCCGTAGCCGAATGCCGAGAAAATGCCAAACTGTCCCACGCCAAAAGAAAACTCCCTGGCGCGATCGGGATCGCGGAAACGCAGTTTCATCGACTTCACGTCGCTGGTCTGCTGCTCGGTTGCGATCACTTCCATCAGGTCGGGTTGGTAGATGTTATCCATGGCCTATCTCTGTGGGGCTGATCTCTGTGGCTACGCTTAATACGCCCAGGCCGGCGGGACAGGCGCGCGTGCAGTTGCCGCACCCTGTGCATAGCGTTTCGCCGAATTTTTCAGGATAGATATAGAACTTGTGGTATATGCGCTGCCGCTGCCGGCTGGGCTGCGAGCCGCGCGGATTGTGCCCGCTCGCGTGCACTGTGAAGACCGGATACTGGCATGAATCCCAGTTGCGCGCGCGATAACCGCCCAGCGCATTGCCCTCGTCCACGATGTCGAAGCAGTGGCACGTCGGGCAGTTGTATGCGCAGATACCGCAACCAAGGCAGGCCAGCGTTTGTTCTGCCCAAAACGGATCTTCGAAGTGGTCACGGGCAAAAGCGCCCACCTTGGCGGCATCGATCTTCTTTTCCGGCCCGGCGTACTCCGTCGCCATTTCGACGGACTTTGCCGTCTTGCCCGCAAACAGCGCCTTGCCCTTCTCCGTCAGACAGCGCACTTGGTAGTTGCCGTCGCCGAAAGGCAGCAGCAATGCATCCGACCCGCGCTCGGCCGTCGGCGCCAGACCCACACTTGTACAGAAGCAGGCGTCATCGTGCGTGGTGCACGCGATCGTAACGATCGTCGTCGCCGCTCTGCGCGCGTTGTACTGCGAATCCCTGTAGTCCCAATTGAACACGCGGTCGAGAATGGGCAGCGCCGCCGCATCGCAGGCGCGCCCGCCAATGACCACATGCTGCGGTGCGGCTTCAGCGGTTTCGAACAGCCGCACATCGTTGCCCTCGATCTTGTACCCGTACAGCTTTTCGTGCTTGGGAAAGAAGAACTCCTTGATCGAGTTCACCGGGCGCTCTTTTAAATCGAGCAGCAGATCTTCCGGCTTTTCCAGTTGCGCGTACAAAACACGGTTCCACGCTACCTGCTTCGGACCGGCGACAGTTTTTCCTGCCGCAAGCCACTCGCCTACGCAGTTTCGGAGAACGTTCTGGGAGATCGTTTCGCTCACCGTATGAACTCCTCCTTGTCCTTCACTGAATACGAGCCAATCAAAAATGGCTCCGACTTCTCCACGCCCGCGCGGTACGCGAAATTTTTCTCCGCGCTGCGCTCCAGAACCAGATTCAGCGCCCACAGGTCAATGCCCGCCGGGCACACCCGCGTGCACTCCCCGCATCCTACGCAACGGCCCACCTGATGAAAAGCCCTGGTAATCTGCCAGGCGAAATTTCCTTTGAGCGTCGCCGACGTATCGATCTCCTGGGGACGGTTCTTGTCGACCAGGCACTGCTCGCAGTAGCACATGGGGCAAACCTGCCGGCATGCGTAACAGCGCTGGCAGCGGTCGACCTGCTCTGCCCAGAAGCCCATGCGCTCCTCGGGCGACATGGCCATGAGAACGTCCAGCGCGGCGTAGTGGTCGATTGGATCCGCAGGTTTCGCTTCGCCAATTACCTCGTCGGCAAAACGCGGCTGGCGCACTGCGCAGCCTGCGCACTTGGGAATGCCCAGGCCCTCGCACGCCATGCCGATGACGTGCAGCTTGTCGCGCTCGATCTGCGATTCCTGCTCCAGCACCACCAGCGCGCGCTCATCGCATCCCTTCACCACGATGGCGGCTTTACCCAGCGCCTTGATTTCCTTCCTCTTCAAATAGGCGGTCAGGTTCGTCAGGCAGTCCCTGTTCCAAACCAGCTTGTCCGCGTCTTCCGCTTTGGTCACGAAGACCGGACCCCGCTCGCCGTATCCGATGACCACTTGCACCTTGCTTTCGCTCAACAGCTTGTGCGCGGTTTTGCGAAGGTCTGCCTGCGTGCTGAAATCGCCCAGCGGCATCACCGTCTCAGGGAACTTGGGATACGCAACCGGCACGCCCTCGTAGAGCTTGTATGGCCCGAGCTTGCGCGTCTCGTCTGTGATCTCCGTAACAGTCTGCTGGAACTTGCGTCCCTCCGCCGCCGAAATCCACGAGAAATGAATTCGCCGCATATCGAAGCCCAGCAGATCGAGCAAGTCGCGGAAGAGCACCCACCGGCGCCGCGCATGATAGTTGCCGCTGTTATAGTGGCAATCGCCGGGATGGCAGCCCGATACCAGCACGGCATCCGCCTGCATCTCGAAGGCCTTCACCAGCAGGTTGAAGTCGATGCGTCCCGTGCAGGGCAGCCGCACGATGCGCAGGTTCGCGGGGTACTCCATCCGCGACGTCCCCGCCAGGTCAGCTCCCAGGTAGGTGCACCAGTTACATACGAAGGCGACAATCTTCGGCTCGAAAGTGGTGGTCTCGCTCATATCAAACTCGCGACCATGGCATAGGTTTCCTGCTCAGTAAATCCTTCAATGTCTGCGCTCTTCGACGGACATACCGAAACGCATGTGCCACATCCCATGCACAGGCCCACGTTCACGCGCGCCGTGTGCTTCACGAAAGCGCCTTTCGGTGTGCGCACCTCGGCTTTTTCGATGGCGTGATACGGACATGTCTCGTAGCACCGGAAGCACGCCGCGCAGATCTTCTCGTCGATGTGCGCAATCTCCGGTTCGCGCGTCAGTTGCGAAGCCGCCAGCGTAATCTGCACTTTGCTGGCCGCCGCGGAGGCCTGCGCCACCGATTCCGGAATGTCTTTCGGAGCGTGCGCCGCTCCGCAGATGTAGACGCCCGCGGAGTTCGTCTCCACCGGCCGCAGCTTGGGATGGCCCTCCATCAGGAATCCGAACTCGTCGCAGCCGACGTTCAGCTTCTGCGCCAATTGGGTGACGCCATCGGCCGGCTGCATCGCCGATGCCAGAACCACCATGTCGGCTTCGATCGTCACCGGTTCGCCTGCCAGCGTATCGGCACCGCGCACGATGAGCTTTCCGTCCTGTTCTGTAATCTTGGAAACCCGGCCCCGGTAGTACTTCGCGCCATCCTGCTCGATCGCCCGGCGCACGAATTCGTCGTAGCCCTTGCCGCCGGATCGAATATCCATATAGAAGACGTGCGCCTGTCCCTCATGCACTTTGTGCTTGTAGAGCATGGTGTGCTTGGCCGTGTACATGCAACAGATCTTCGAGCAGTAGGGCAGTCCCTTGGCGTTGTCGCGCGAGCCCACGCAACTGATGAAGACCACGTTTTTGGGCGTCTTGCCATCCGAGGGCCGCTTGATCTCGCCGTTGGTGGGACCCGAGGCCGACACCAGGCGTTCGAACTGCAGGGAGTCGATCACGTCCTTGTATTTTCCATAGCCGTACTCGCCATAGCCCGCGATCTTGCCATCCTTCTTGCCGATGTCGTAAAGCTTGAAGCCCGTCGCCAGCACCACGGCTCCAACCTTCTCTTTCACAAGCTTGTCTTGATCCTCGTAATTGATCGCTCCCGCCGCGCACTTCTTTGCGCACAATCCGCAGCCATTGCGGATCAGCTTCGCGCAAACGTTCTTGTCGATGACGGGCCGCGCCGGTACAGCCTGGGGAAAAGGCATATAGATCGCAGGACGCATTCCCATGCCGTAATCGAACTCGCTCTTGTTCCTCTTCAGCGGACACACCTTCGAGCACTCGCCGCAGCCCGTGCACTTGGTCACGTCCACGTACCGTGCCTTCTGACGGATGGTAATCTCGAAGTTGCCCACGAAGCCGTCCACGGCTTCCACTTCCGAATAGGTGTAGAGCTTGATGCGCGGATGCTGCCCGACGTCGACCATGCGCGGCGTCAGGATGCACTGCGAGCAATCCAGAGTGGGGAAGGTCTCCGAGAGTCCCGCCATCTTGCCGCCGATGGAGGGGTCGCGCTCCACCATCACCACTTCGTATCCGGCGTCGGCGATGTCCAGGGCTGCCTGGATGCCGGCCACGCCGCCGCCAACCACCAGCGCCCGCCGCGTGACCGGAACCTTGATCGGCTCGAGCGCGTGGTCGTTCTTCACCTTCGCCACGGCCAGCCGGATTAGCTCAACGGCCTTCGCCGTCGCCTGGTCGCGGTCGTGATGCACCCAGGAACATTGCTCGCGGATGTTCGCCATCTCCAGCAGGTATGGGTTCAGGCCCGCCATCTGCGCGGTTTTGCGGAAGGTTTTCAGGTGCATGTGCGGCGAGCAGGACGCCACCACCACGCCGTCCAGCTTCTCCGAAGCGATCTTCTCGCGGATCATCGCCTGGCCGGGATCGGAGCAGGTGTACTTGTAGTTGACCGCGCAGCGCACGCCGGGCAGCTTGGCCACCTCCTCGACCACGCGGTCCACGTCTACCGTACGGGAGATGTTCTCTCCGCACCAGCACACAAAGACGCCTATTCTGGCCATTTATACCTTCCTCGCCACGAAGTGCCGGTCGATCCCCAGCGCCTTTGGAGTCAATCCCAACGCCAGTCCCACCAGGTCGCAAAGATAGTAGATTGTCATGCCGTAGCTGGTTCCATAACGCGCTTCGATGGCCGACTGTTTCATGTCCAGGTTCACGTGGCACATGGGGCAGGCTACGGCGATGCATTGCGCCTCATGCGCAGCCGCGTCCGCCAGAATGCGGTGCGAGAGTTCCAGAACCGTTTCTTCGTTTGCCAGGGTCATGCTGGCGCCGCAGCACTCAGTCTTGTAGTTCCACGCGACAGGAGTCGCGCCGAGAGCCTCGACGACCTTGTCCATCGACTCGGGCTGCTCGCAGTCGTCAAACTCCAGCACCTCCGGCGGACGCGTCAGCAAGCATCCGTAATAGCAGGCCACTTTGAGATCTTTCAGAGGCTGCTTCACGGCCGCTTTGATGGTTTCGATACCCACGCGATCGAAGGCCTGCAGCAGATTGAGCACGCGCGTGTTGCCGGTCCTGGCTTCAACGATCCTGCTCATCTCCCCGGCCAGCGCCGGGTCATGCGCCAGGGCTCTTTGCGCCTTCTTCAACTGCATCGAGCACATGGAGCACGGCGCCACCAGCTCTTCACATCCCTGCTGAAAGGCCAGCGCCAGGTTGCGCGCCGGAAGCGCGATGGAGAGTTTGTGGTTGAGCGTATGCGCGGCGGTCGCGCCGCAGCAGATCCAGTCATCCAGCTCCTTAAACGACGCGCCCAGCGCCCCGAAGCAGGCCGTCAGCGATTGCTGATAGTCATCGGAGGAGCCGTGCAGCGAACAACCTGGATAATAGCCTAGATTCATTCCTTGCCATCCATGCAGCGCGCGAAGATGCGGCGCACCACGCCGCGATCGCGAACCTTCTCGCCAACAATGTGGAGCTTATTGCGCATTTGCATGCGCGGCGCCAGCATGGCGCCGTTCAAGAGAAATCCCAGCCGCCGGATGGCTGCGAATCCCTCCAGCTTGTACTGGGCGATCATTTCGATTTCGTTCATGCGCCCATTGCGCCGCACGCTGTCAAGAAATGCCTTCTGGAAGAGGACCACCGCGGCCTGCTCGTGCGAAGTCATGCCGCGCCGATACGATACCTGCCGCAGCGCGTCCATCACCGCCGCGCAATCCACATTCTTCGGACACCGCGTGGTACACGTCTCGCAGGAGACGCATTGCCAGATCGCGCCGGCCTTCAGAGCCGCATCGACGTGGCCCAATTGCACCATGCGAATGAGCTGGTGCGGCGTCTTATCCATATGCGCCGACCGCGGGCAGCCCGCTGTGCACTTGCCGCACTGGTAGCAGTCGGCAAACTTTGTCTGGGCCAGAGACTCCAGCTGCAAAATGGAATTACCCTGCATCGTTGCGTTCATGGGTTCATCCGCGCGGGAATTTGAATGAAAATTATTTCACACCCGCATTCCACCAAATGTGCTCTCCAGCACAACTGATGGCGACTGCGATGAAAACGCATCGGAACGAACTCTCGTCTTCACTGGGCGAATTCCCGGGGATTCCCGCCTACAACGGAAGGAGGTTCTGCAACGCCAACTCGGCGATGCGCTCTTTCTGAATCGCTCCAGACGGGTAGTCGAACTTCATGGCTTGGTAGTACTGCTTTTTGAGCCCCTCGGCATCGAGCGTTCTGCCGCTCAAGGGACCGGCCTGGAGGGCAGGCTTTCCCTCGACTCTCGGAGGCAGGACAAAGTCGCTCGGCTTAAAGCCTTCTCTCAGATTGAACGCGTGCTGGAGGGTCGCGATGCGCTGTCCTGTCTTGACCAATTCCTGGAGAGTCGTGTCCCAGCCCGTAATGGCGTTCAACATTTCCACCATCGGGAAGCCCAGGGCGCCGGAGGCAAACATACAAATTCCCGTTGTGTTCACCACGTGCGCCCAGCCGCCCATGATCGCGTGCGCCTCTCCTTTTCCTTCCGCGTCGAACCTTTGAAGCGCAGGGGAGATTCCCAAAGCAGCTGAAAAGCCCGGGTCCGCCATTCCCATCTCAATCATGGCTGTCGTCCCGCGAGTGTGTCTGGCCGGTGTGGGGTCGGAGACGTAGGTAGCGCCCCACCCGGGGGCGTTTCGCGGATCGTGCATGGGGAGCAATTCCCCGCCCACGTGCATGGCAAACCTCTCAGCGCCCTGGCCGATCTTGTCGGCTGCAATCTTCACGCCTTCCGCCAACAGGTCGCCGATGCCCTCGCGCCGGCAAATCTTCTCCACCAGTTGGACGATGGCGCGCGAGTTCCCCCACGTCAGCTCCAGTCCGTCGGTGTCGCTCTTGGTAAGCAGCCCATTCTCATAACACTCAATGGCAAATGAGACGAGTCCCCCCGCAGAAATCGTGTCCAGCCCATAGAGGTTGCACGTCTCGTTCATGGCAATGATCGACTCGACATTGTCGTTGAGACAATTCGAGCCTAAGGCGGCCAGCGCCTCATACTCCGGTTTGTGGACCGAGTGCGATGGATATTCCTGGCCGGGGACATCCATGATCCCGCCGCAGGCAATGGGGCAGGTACGGCAGGCGTACTTTTTTCGCTCGTACTTCGCCATTGCGTCCCATCCCGTTGCCTGCCACCTCTCTTTGGGAAGGTCCACAACGTTGTCTCCACCCCAATTCCGGATGGGAGCCTCGTGCCCGGCCAGAAACGGCATCATCATTCCGGCCGTTCCGGTCGCGTGCATCATTTGAAAGAAAGGTTGAGGGTTTTCCTTTATCTGCCGCACCATCTTCCCGACCATTGCTTGCACCGCGGCGGGATCGTGAAGTGGGGGCTTGCCCGATCCGGCGCATGCGACCGCTTTCAGGTTTTTCGAGCCCATCACCGCACCAAGCCCGGATCTGGCCGCCGCCCGCCCGCGATCGTTCATGATGGCGGCGACCCGCGAGAGCTTTTCTCCTGCCATTCCAATGCAAGACACGCGGAGAGCGGCGCTGCCATTCTCCCTCCGGATCATTTCTTCTGTCTGAGCGCTGTCTTTACCCCAGAGATGCCGCGCGTCCTTGATCTCGGGCTTTCCATCCTGGATCAGCAGATAGACGGGATGCTCCGCTCGGCCCGTCGAAAACAGCATGTCATATCCGGCCGCACGTATCGCGGTCGCGAAATTGCCCCCGCTGTTGGCGTCTCCCCAGAATCCCGTGAGTGGAGACTTGCCCACAGTTGTGTAGCGGCAGGACGCGAGCGCGCCCGACGCAACAAAGGGCCCGGTGCCGAATCCCAAGATGTTATCGGGCCCCAGAGGGTCGACCCCAGGTTTCATACGTTCCATCAAAACTCTGACGCCTATGCCGTAGCTGCCTATGTAGTCTCTCGCCACCTCGGCGGAAAGATCCTCTTCATGTGTCTTGCCGTTTGTAAGGTCCGCAAAGAGCATCTTTCCCATGTATCCATACTGGGCTCTCATAGAGTCAGCCTCCTGGCGCAACGCAATCCTATTCTTGGAGCGTGTTTTCTAAGATACGCCGGAATCTTGGCTGGGCGCAACAGCGCGCACTGCTCTCGTCAGCTGCCCGTGACCGCTGAGACCTTTTGAAATTGTGCCTTTTCCGAGGTCCGCCACTACGCCTCGAAGTCACCCACAATCCTCCCCGTTTCTTCCACTTCATAGCCGCCCATGGCTCGGACCTGCTCGATGAAGCGGGAGGAGCGAATGATATCGAGCAGGAGACGCATGCGTGGATCATCGAGAAGCGAATTCGGGAAGACCAGGTCGTAACGCTCGCGGGTAACGGGGATGAATTCGAGATCCAGGGCCGTGGCCGCAGCCTGAATACCCAAACCTACATCGGCACGGCCGGAAAGCACCGCCATAGCCACGTTCATGTGCGTGTATTCCTCACTACGATATCCGGCGATCGCAGCCGGTTTGATGCTATTCCGTTCGAGTTCATAGTCCAGCAGGATGCGGGTGCCCGATCCAGCTTGACGGTTGACGAAAGACACCTCAGGCCGAGCCAGATCCGCAATGCTCTGAATTCTCTTCGGATTCCCCTTGAGGACCATCAACCCCTGCAAGCGGTGCACGAGAGTCAGGATCGTGACCGCTCTTTGGGTAATGTAGCGCCGAACATACGATCGATTGTAGTCACCTGTCTGAAGATCCAGGAGATGCGAACCTGCGAAATGAGCGATGCCTTTTTCGATCGCCAGCAGTCCGCCCATGCTTCCGACATTGCTGGAGGAGATGGTGATGCAGCCTGAGGATCTTTCTTTAATCAGGCTTGCCAACAGGTCGATTGTGAGGTCGTGTGAGCCAATCGCGACCAGTCTGCTGGCGAGAGCTTCCCGCGAGGTGAGCAGTTCGACCTCAACCACCTCGCCTTCGGAATAACCACTCACTTCGGGAGGTACGCGGAGGATTCCATCGCTGCGCACCATTGAGGTCAGCAGCCCTGCTCCACCGCTGAGTGGAACAGCGACGACCCGGTCCTCGATCTTTCCGAGAATGACTCGAACATGTTCCTCGAGTCCTGGCTTGGAGGGTAGCTTGCGGGCAACTACGGCTTCGATCGTCTCCGTCTCCGGTTGCACAATTCCCTGCATTCGATACAGCAGGGGGCCCACGAACTCGCGAAAGCAAATCGCGGCGGATACCGGGTAACCGGGGACACCGACCACCGGGTGGTCATGGACCGCTGCCAGGACGGTAGGCTTGCCCGGCATGACCGTCACGCCATGCACCAGTAACTCGCCCACTTCCGCCAAAACCGTTGGCGTGTGATCTTCAGATCCGGCGGAAGAGCCCGCGATAATCAGGACAAGATCGTAGCCCCCATTCAGACCGGCGGTTACGGCTTCCTTGATCCTGGCCGGATCGTCGGGGACAGTCTTGCCAATCACGGCATCGCCGCCGCACTCCGCAATCATGGACGCCAGGACCTGGCCATTCACTTCGAGTATCGCGCCAGGCCGCAGGGCCTCCGCCGCCTGCTCTGGCTGCACGATCTCGGTGCCTGTGGGAAGAATTATCGCGCGGGGCCTCCGGAAGACATCCACGGAAAGGATTCCCCCGGCCAGGAGAACCCCCTGATCGTAAGGACTGATGCGATCGCGAGCCGGAAGAAGGATTTCGCCTTTCACGATATCCTCACCTGCTTTGCGAACATTCTGCCAGGGGTAGACGGCTTCCCATATTTCGAAATGATCGTCCGCGACCTTGACATTTTCGATCATGACTACCGCATCCGTGCCCTCCGGAAGCGGTTCGCCGGTGTTCACCTGCACTGCCGCGGGGCCCTTCAAGAGAATCGCCGGGTTTTCCGGCAGCGCAGCGAAAGTGGCCGCCGCGCGGACGGCGATTCCATCGACGGCTGCGCCGTGGTATGCAGGTACGCTCCTGGCGGCCTTGACCGGGCCGATGAGGTATCGCCCGAGAGCCTGGCGTACCGGAACGGATTCGGATCCCATCAGGAGATTCTCGAACCGCGCGAAGAATATCCGCTTGGCCTTGGCCACGGACTTCAAGTTGCGATAAATACGTTGTTCACGCTTCAAGCGGGCTTCTCCTTTCACATCAAATACAAATGACGTCGACGGCCGCACCCTCAACCAGTCCTTCCGCCTCCGCGGGGATTACGATTACGCCATTGGCCCGGGCCATGGTAGAGAGCATCGACGATTTACCGAACAAAGGACGGGCAACATAATTGCCATCCGCTGCCTGCTCCAGCCTCACGCGAATGTAATCCTCCAAGCCGATGATGGAATGCATGGAGGCAGCGAGCGTCGCTCGTGTTCGTTGACCCAGCGGCCCCTTTTCGAGGCTGCCTCCCTGGATGTATCGGAGGAATGGGGAGAGAAAGATCATGGCCACGATCAACGCCGAGACCGGGTGACCGGGCAATCCGAAAATTGCTTTCTCACCATGACGGGCCAGGAGCGCCGGCTTTCCAGGCCGGATTGCGACGCCATGAGCCAGGACTTCGGCTCCGGGCAACGCCCCCACAACTTCGACGATTAGATCGCGCATTCCCACAGAACTGCCGCCGGAAAGTACTACAACGTCGGCCTTCTCAAGGGCGTCGGCCACCGCGGCACGCAGCATCCCGGCATCGTCCGGCACAATATCGAACGGAATGGGGATCGCGCCCGCGGCTCGAACCAGTGCTGAAATCGAGAATCCGTTCGCATCGCGAATTTGACCTGGTTTCGGCCGGCGATTGACGGGAACCACTTCGTCTCCCGTCGAGATGACTGCCACTTTGGCCTGCCGATAGACGCGAACTGAAGCAATTCCCAATCCAGCCAACAGTCCCAGATCCTGCGGCCGAAGAGGCTCGCCAGCGGGGACGATCAGTTCACCGTTTTTGACATCTTCACCCGGGAAAAGAACATTGGCCCCGCTCGTGACCGGGCGTGTGACTTCTATGCTGGCTTCGTCAACCCGGCTGGTGTACTCCACCATCACAACGGCATCCGCGCCTGAAGGCAAGAACCCTCCAGTCGGGATATAGGCCGCCTGGCCGGAACCAATCAGGAGATCGGATAGCGCGCCCATCGTGACGGCCCCCACCACGGTTAAGAGGGCGGGGATTGAATCCGACGCGCCGAACGAGTCCGCGGCCTGCACCGCATATCCATCAACGGTGGAACGCGCGCCCTCGGGCAAATCCTCCGGCGCCATTACTCCCTCAGCCGGAATCCGATCAAATGCCGAGCTCAGGGAGACAAGTTCGGAGGGCAGTCTGGCAAAGGTGCCAAGTCTTTCGACGAGACCGTCACTGGTGATCACGTGAAGAAACTCGGTCACGCTGGTCCTCCATACTGAGCAGACTCAACCCGAGCCAACTCAGGCAGGCTTTTCTTGACTCTGCCTTATTGTATCCATTTGCCGTAATTGACAGATCATCTGAAAGTTCGCCGAGAGAGAGTCAGAATGGCCGACACTGGCGGAACGTTATGGCAGAACATCATTGTCACTTGATGCCGGGGCGCTTTTCAATGCTGCTTTCTTTTGCTTTTGAAGTTGTTTCGGCGTGAAGAATCCTTCCCATGGCAAGCTGGATGATATTGCAATGCAATTCTTGCGCCAGGAACTCGTCGTGGCTCGACATCACAACAGTGATGCCCTGCCGGGGAAGCGACGCAATCAGCCGCACCAGAATCTCTGCGCTCTCCCTGTCTGTTTGCGCCAGAGGTTCATCCAGGAGCAACACCTCAGGGTTACAGGCAAGGCATCGCGCCAATGCTACGCGACTGGCCTGTCCTCCGGAGAGTTGCCGTGAATTCCGGCTTTCGAACCCCTTGAGCCCAACCATTCCGAGCAGTTCAGAGACCAGGCAGCCGATCTCCGGTTTCCGCATTTTCCTTGCCCTCGGTCCGAAGGCCACATTTGAAAAAACCGTGCCGGAAAAGAGATAGGGATGCTGATGGAGAAGCGTGACTTTCTTCCGCAATCGATCGAGTTCTCTTGCTTTCCAAGTGACTGAAGACCCCGCGAAGGTCATCTCACCACAATCCGGCTTGTGAAGAAAGGCCAGAGTGCGCAGCAGAGTCGTCTTTCCCGATCCGTTTGCTCCCATCAAAAGATGCAGCTCACCTTCAGCGATGGTCAACCGATCAGCTTCCAGCGCCAGGTGATCCGCGTATCGAACTTCGATGCCCGTGAGGGAATACCGGTATTGACTCATGCCGAGCGGCTCTCCTGAAGATAGCTGAGCAGGATATTCACCGAAAAAGAGACCACCATAAGGAGAATTCCAAGAGCAAGACCGTAGGCAAACTCTCCTTTGCTCGTCTGAAGCGCAATTGCGGTCGTCATCGTGCGGGTGTACCAGCGAATGTTACCGCCGAGCATCATGGCCACGCCGACCTCTGAAATCACTCTGCCGAAGCCGGCGATGATGGCGGCCACGATGCCAAAGCGAATCTCCCGCGCCAGCAAGAGAATACTCTTCAAGCGGCTTGCGCCCAATGTCAGGGCCGAGGGAATGATCCGAGGGTCGGCCCCTTTAACTGCGCTCAGTGTGTAGTTGGCGACAATTGGTGCAGCCAGGCAGGCCTGGCCAATCAGAATCGCAGTGCGCGTAAAGAGCAGGCCCAGACTGCCCAAAGGCCCCTCGCGGCTCAATACGCCATAGAGCACGAGGCCGACCACAACCGTAGGCAAAGCGGTGAGGCTGTTGAGAACGACGATCGCAGCACGTTTTCCTGGGAATCGCCCGATGCCAACTTGCATCCCGCAGGGAATGCCGGCCAGGGACGCGAGAAGAATGGACCCGGCAGCGACGCTGACAGAGGTCCAGACAGCGTTCATGACATCATGGTCGCCAGAGACGATCAGGGAGAACGCCGTCTGCAGAGAATCCGCAAGAAAGCCCATCCGTTATTTTGCGCTCGGGAAGAAGACCTGCTCCCCGCCGATACGATATTGCGCGATCACGGTTTGGCCCTCTTTGCCGGTAATATATTCGATGAACCTCATAGCCAGATCATATTTCACTTGCGGATATCGTTTGGGGTTCACGGCAATCACTCCGTAAGGATTGAACAAGCCCTTTTCGCCGCTGAACAAAATGACCAGGTCGGTTTTGCCCTGTTTGAAGGCCAGGTAGGTTCCGCGGTCCGACAAGGTATAGGCCCTTTGTTCGGTGGCCATGTTAATGACCTCGCCCATTCCCTGGCCAACGGAGCGATACCACGAACCGGCAGGGGCGATCTTTGCCGCGGCCCAGATTTCCTTCTCTTTCACCTCGGTTCCGGATTCGTCTCCGCGCGAGATAAATGGCGACTGCGCGCGGGCAATGAGAGCGAAGGCTTCCGCAGCAGTTTTAGCGCTGCGGATGTGCGCCGGATCATTTGCGGGGCCGAGAATCACGAAGTCGTTGTACATCACATCGCGGCGGTTTACGCCGAAGCCATTTTGCACGAATTTATCCTCAAGCGCGCGGGCATGCACCAGTACCACATCCACGTCGCCCGATTCGCCGAGTTTGAGCGCCTTTCCTGTGCCGACCGCGATAACATCGACACGGCAATGGCACTCGTTTTCAAACGGCGGCAGCAGGACATTCAGGAGGCCGGAGTTGTCAGTCGAGGTGGTCGTCGACATCCGGAGCCGGTCCTGGCTCCAGGCAAGGGGAACAAGAATCACACATGCCAGGGCGATGGTTCGATACAAAACCCTCATTGCAACCTTTCCCCCGTGTGTCTGCGGCCGGACCCCTGGCGTCAGCGTCCAATGCACCTGCTTATACAGGCTGCGGGCCAAACCTACTTCGGCGGTTACCCTGATGATCGCACGCCTGCCAGGGAAAGACCATCAACGAGGGAGGTGCGCAGGTCCAGTTTCCTCGACACTCTCAACCGTGGCGGTGCTCTTTCTTTGGGTTCTTGAACCGCTGCTCAAGAAACTGAATTCAAGTTCGGCGTTTTCTCCGATGGCCACAAAATTGCAGCAATGTTTGTTAGAATCAATAAATACACTAGGAGTAGCTTTTCAACCGAATGGGGCTCACCGACACATACGGTCGATCGATCGACTATCTTCGCCTGTCGGTCACCAATCTGTGCAACCTGCGCTGCCGCTATTGCATGCCTGCCGAAGGCGTGCCGAAGTTGTCGCACGACGACATCCTGCGCTTTGAAGAATTGCAGAGGATCGCCGAGCAGGCGGTCGCTCTGGGGGTTAGGAAGATCCGGGTTTCCGGAGGAGAGCCTCTGGTGCGCAGAGGGATCGTGGAATTCCTGGGACGGCTGGGAAGGATACCGGGACTTCAGGAGCTTGTGCTCACGACCAACGGAATTTTGCTGCCGCGGCTGGCGCCGCAGCTTCGCGATGCAGGGGTGCATCGGCTGAACATCAGCCTGGATTCGCTGCGCGCGGATACTTATGCCACGATTACGCGGGGAGGAAACCTGTGCCAGGCGTTGGACGGAATTCAAGCCGCCGAAGACGCCGGCTTTCCCGCGCCGAAGATCAATGTTGTTGTGATGCGGGGCATCAACGACAATGAGCTTCTGGATTTTGCCGAACTCACTCATCGCAAAGCCTGGTCGATTCGTTTCATCGAATATATGCCGGCCACGATGGACCCGGAATGGGGAGCTCACTCCATCATGGCTCCCGAGATTCTGGAAAGAATCAAGAGCCGGTATGCCCTTGAGCGGATTGAAAGAGTCTCGATGGCGGGACCAGCAACCAACTACAAAATTCCAGGCGCCATGGGCGAAATCGGCGTGATCGCGCCTCTCTCTTCGCACTTCTGCGGGAGCTGCAATCGACTCCGTATTACCGCAACGGGAGTGGCGCGCGGATGCCTTTTTTCAGACCGCAGTATCGATCTGAAGCCGTATTTGCTCGGCAGGGATGCGGAGCTGAAGAAGGCACTGCGCGAAGCGGCCGAGAACAAACCGAGGCAACACCGGCTGCTGGATGCACAGCCACAATTCACTTCGTTTTCCATGGTGCAAATCGGCGGATAATCGTCGAAGGGCGAGAGAGTTCGGTGAGAAAATTGCCCGCCAGATTCAGAGTGTCCGCGACGGAACGCGGTCTTCCCAGTGCCGAACCTGGCCGCCTCGATCGCCTGTTTTTTCCGCTGCAGCCCCATGACATTCGCTATCGCCGCTGGTGGAGCATCGGGCTCAGAACTGTACACCTGATCGCGACAAGCATCCTGCTGGGCGGTCATGCTTTCAATGCACCAGCCGCGCAGCTTCGCCCTCTTCTTTATCTTGCTATTGCAACCGGATGCCTAATGGCTGGACTCGAGTCCGATCCCAATCTGCATTTTTTCGTGGAGGGCGCAGGAGCCTTGTTCCTGCTCAAGCTAACCCTGCTCTGCGCGATCCTTTTTGCCTGGAGTTATCGCGTGCCCATTCTTCTCGTCGTGGTGGCGCTTGCATCGGTCGGTTCTCATATGTCGGCAAGGTTCCGCCACTATTCCCTTCTTTACGGAGGCGATTTTCACAACAAGAAATTTCCCGGTTGATCGGTGGCTCGATCAATTTCTAAAGGGATTTAACCCCACCCGCGTCTGACCAGCCCACGTCATACCCAACCCCTTGTCTTAAGCCAGAAATTGCAAAAAGAACGATTACATTGTCGTGAATCGTATAAATACGAGCAGTATTGCGCGGGAATCGGGCCACCATTTACAATCTGGCTGGAAGAATAATCCGACGCCGCACTATGCAGCAGGGTATTTTGCGGGCTGAGAAACCGCCCCTCCTCGGGATTCGCCCTGTTTCACAGCAGCCAAGAATACATCGCAACGTCTTCAACCTGGCGTCGCGAGTGATGAGGGAGCCTTCCCTTCAACTGCCTTCGGTAAGGCCTTTGCACCATTTCTTAAAAGGAGTTCCAAATGTTCCGGCTTATTCGCCATACTTTTGAATGTGCCTTGCTCTCACTGAGCGTGGCCGCATTTGCCCAGAACGCACAAATCACCGGCGTCATCACCGATCCCAACGGAGGGATTGTGCCGGGAGCTACGGTTACACTCACCGCCGAGAGTATGCACGCCGCTCTAACAAGCACGACCAATGAAGAGGGTGTTTATGTATTTCACCCGGTGACGGCGGGCGAATATGTCCTCGCGGTCGAGGCCAAGGGCTTCAAGACCGCTTCCACAAAGGTGACGGTGGCCGCGGGCCAGAAGACGGTCAGTTCCAACTTTGCTCTCGCGCTGGCCGGAAACACAGAGAACGTCACTGTCTCGGCCGGGTCGTTTGAGAACGCTTACCGCGTGGATAACGTCGCGCCGGCCACGCCGCTCGGACCGACGCCCATCGTGAACCTTCCTTACACCATCAATGTGATCTCGCGCCAGTTGATTGACGACACCATGTCGAGAAACTTCAAGGAAGTGGCCAAGTACCTGCCCCTGGTTTCATTCCAGGAGATGCAGGGCCCCGAGATTCTGCGCCCTGAGACTCGCGGCATGCAGGGAACCAACATGCAGGGCGACCGCATGGATGGAATGGGATTTGCGGTTACCGTGCCATTCGCGCTCGAGGAGTACAAGCAGATTGAGGTTGTCAGCGGCGTGGCCGCCTCAATGTATGGACCCTCCAACCCCTCGGGCACCTTCAACTTCGTCACCAAGTCTCCTACCGAAGAACCATTCCACGAAGCTGAAGTGCAATATGAAGAGCGCAGCGTCGTCACCGGTCACGCCGATCTGGGCGGCCGCTTTGGCCCGGACAAGCTCTTCGGCTATCGCATCAACGGGCTGGTGGGCGATGGCACCGGCTACGTGACCAATAGCCAGCTTCGCCGCCAGTTGGCCGACGGAACCTTCGATATCCGCCCCTTCGCCCATACCACGATTGCCGGCAACTTCAGCTACTACAATCTCTACCAGCATGGATACCCCGGCTGGTTCTCCTACAATCCGACCCTCAATCCAACGAAGACCTGCACTACTGCCTATAACTCAGGGTGTTTCTCCAAACTGCCGGTGAATGCGCCCGATCCGGAGCGCCAGGGCTATGGGCAGCGCTTCCTGGGCTCCAACACGAACAACCAGATCGCCGAGGTGCGGGCAAATCACGATTTCAGCGAGAACTGGCACATGTTCCTCGGAGCGTTCCACCAGATCAGCGTGCGCAACCTCACCACGGCGGTCAATGCGCTTTATGACTCCACGGGCGATTACCAGTCGGAAGCGGAAAACATATTTCAGGGAACGATCTCCGGCCGTTTCCAGGTAAAGAGCGACCTGGGATACGTAACCGGAAAATTCAAGACGGGCAAGATCAATCACGAGGTGGTCTTCGGAAGCACCGGGTACAGGTTCGCTTCCTGGCAGCCCAAGAACTCACTTACTTCGGCGAATGGAGCGCTGGGGGCTCAATTCCTGTGCGAGCTTGGCAACTCCAGCGTTTGCCATTTCAACATTGCCAACCCGAAGATCGCTGCAAACCCCGGCTATCAACCTTACACGGGCGAATTCAGCCTCTACGTTACCAGCATCATTCATCAGCAGGGATTCAACTTCGGCGATACCATCGCGCTGACACCGCGCTGGCTTTTGAGAGTGGCCGCCAGCCAGGACTGGACATGGACGAACAACTACACAGAGACCGCTGTGCCTCCCAGCAAGGTGAATACGGTGCATTCGCCCGGCGCCGGCAATTACATGTCCCAGAGCGCGAGCCCCACGCGGCAGCGTGATGTTTAAGCCAACCTCGAACCAGACCGCCTATGTAACCTTTGCGGATAGCATTCAGGCTCCCGACGTAGCACCGGCAAACTCCACGGGCGTCATCGTTGCCAATGCGAGCCAGCCGCTGCCGCCCTACCGCAGCGTTGAGTTCGAGGCCGGCTACAAGATGGAATCGCGGAGGATCAACTTCATGGCCGATGTCTTCCGCATTCGCCGGCCTTTTGCGGATGTGTTCGAGACTTCGACCACGGCCGGCTACAACTGCGGCGGTACGATTCTGCCCGGCACGGCGGGCGCTGCGTCCACCGACATCTGCGAAGTGGATAAGATTATCGGCCAGCAAATCGACTACGGCGCTGAGGGCATGCTCTCCGGCAACATCACTCATAGCCTGAGGATCATCGGCGGAATCACTGTGCTCGACCCCAAGCTGACGCAAACCTTCGTTCTAGTGCCGGCCGGCAACCAGTACGCATCGCCCACCTGCAAGGATCCCACGGGCGTACCCGCCGCCGCTCTGGTTTGCCCCACTTACGTGACCAACAACAAAATTCTGGTGGGCGACTCCGACTACAAGTCCAATATCCTTGCTGAGTATCAATTGCCCTCGCTCTCGACGGGGTTCTTCACCTTTGACTGGCATTATGTCGGCCGCCGCCCTGCCGATGACATGAACAGCTATTATGTGCCCCAGTACAACACCTTCGATCTCGGCGGCCGTTACAGCGCCAAGATCTTTGGAAGGCTGACCACCTGGCTGGTTACCTTCAACAACGTCTCCAATGTTCACTATTGGTCGACTCTCGGCCCGGGCAGCATCACTGGACAGAGCTCTGCCGACCTCGCACACCTGGGCGAGCCGCGCTTGATCACGGCTTCAATGCGGTACGACTTTTAGGGCTTTAGCCGGATAGGATCGGCACGAACCATGGGTGCTGAGTGCCCCGGGTCCCGCTTTTGAGACCCGGGAAAGACCTCAACTCTCAACTCAGCGCACTGCCAACACAGGAGAATTCCGGAATGGCAAAGCAATTTTATCTCGGCGTAGCAGGAACCTGCCTCGCGCTGCTTTCTCCCGTCTATGCGCAGAACGCTGCCTCGTCAGCCGCCCCCTCGCAGCCCGAGGCCGCGGCCAGCCAGTTGATCATCTACCATGCCGGAAGCCTGACCGCCGCTTTCAAGAAGATTGAAGCCGCGTTCATGGCGGAGCATCCCGATGTCGCAATCGTGGACAAGTTCGGCGGCAGCATTACTTTGGCCCGACAAGCAACGGTCGGCGGCGAAGCGGCCGACCTCTATGCCTCGGCCGACTACGAAGACATCGATGTGCTGCTCAAACCGAAGTGGGCAAACTACACCATTCGTTTCGCGGAGGGGGCGATGGTCCTTGTCTACAAAATGGACGATCCGAATCCGGCTGCCAAGGTCGACGCCATCGCCGATCTCAGCGTCCCCTTCAATCCCAACAGCAACCCTCCATCGATTCCCAATGTATCGCCCAATTGGTACAAAATCCTATCGCAGCCCGGAGTCCGGATCGGAGGCGGCGATCCTAACACCGATCCGGGAATCTACCGCGGTTTACTCATCATGCAATTGGCCGAGAAGTACTACCACCAGCCGGGTCTCTATCAGGCACTTTACAAAAATGACACGTACCACGAAGGCGATAAGCCGGCCTCTACTCCCGCCAATCCCCGTTCTGTTTTCGAGCAAAGCGACTACCGCTTTGCCTATGAACACGGCGCCCTGGCGATGGCGCGCACCGATCCCAATGTGCGCCTGGCGCGCCTGCCGGCCGAGATCGGCATGTCGGACCCTTCACTGGAATCCTTCTACCGCCAGGCTTCGCTTTCAATTTCAGGTCTCGCCAAAGACGATCCGCACGTCACCATCACTGGCAGCCGGGTTACGTGGGGCATTACTCTGCTCGACAAATCAAAGAACACCGCAAACGCAATTGCGTTTCTCCAGTTCCTCTTGACACCGGGCAAAGGCGGGGCCCTTCAACAAACCACTGGCCCAGAGCCTATTCTCCCGGCGCTCGTCAGCGCGGACGACTACGCGAAGGTTCCTGACACGCTTCGCCCTCTACTCAAAACGATTCCGCAACCATAAGCATCGGCAGACCTCTTCGCCTATAGGCTTGAGATTCCGTGGATTGAATGACGGGCTCGACGGTGGGCGATTTTCTTTCTTTAGGGATGGTTCAAGAGGCGCCGAGAGCACTCATGTGCATGGACTTTCGCGAATTCCGGGATCATTTCTGGAGCGGCAACCTCAGGGGCTAAAGCCCGCGATTTTCCTATTCCATAGCGGCACGGCTGAAGCCGTGCCCTTTCAAAACCGGGTTGTGAAACAGCTTCTAATCAACCGCGCTCCTGCTCGCAGGAGCGCGGTTGATTCGTGTTACGCCAACATAGCGGCGAGATCGGCATCGACGGTGGTGGTCGGCATCAGGTTGTAGTTTTTGTTGAGCAGTCCGACGACTGCGGGCGATAGAAACGCCGGCAGCGTGGGGCCGATGCGAATGTTCCTGACGCCGAGCCAGAGCAAGGTGAGCAGGATGGAGACGGCCTTCTGCTCGTACCAGCTCAGGACCAGCGAGAGAGGCAGGTCGTTGACGCCGCAATTGAAGGCTCCGGCGAGCGCCTGGGCCACCTTGAGCGCCGAGTAGGCGTCGTTGCACTGACCCATGTCCATCAGGCGCGGCAAGCCGCCGAGGGTCCCGAACTGCGCCTTGTTGAAGCGGTATTTGCCGCACCCCAGGGTGAGGACCACGCAATTCTGAGGCACCTTTTCGGCGAGTTCGGTGTAGTAGTCGCGGCCCGGGCGGGCGCCGTCGCAGCCGCCGATCAGGAAGAACCGTTTGAGAGCGCCGGACTTCACCGCGTCGATCACCGTGCCGGCAACGCCCAGCACCGCGGCGTGGCCAAAGCCGGTAAGAATGGTGTCGCCGGGACCGTCCTCGGCGAAGCCCGGTGCGGCAAGCGCGGCGGCGATCGCTGGCGAAAAATCGGTTCCCTCGATGTGGAGGACGCCGGGCCACTGAACGGCATTCATGGTGAAGATGCGGTCCGTGTAGCTCTCTTTGGGCTTTTGGATGCAGTTCGTCGTCATCACGATGGCGCCGGGGAAGGCGGCGAACTCTTCGGCCTGGTCCTGCCATGCGCCGCCGTAGTTCCCCACCAGATGCTTGAAAGCCTTGAGCTTGGGATAGCCGTGGGCAGGCAGCATTTCGCCATGCGTATACACGTTGATGCCAGTGCCTTCGGTCTGGAGGAGAAGCTGGTAGAGGTCGTGCAAGTCATGGCCGGAGACGAGTATTGCCTTGCCCTTGACGGGATGGATGCGCAGCGCAGTGGGCGTGGGCGCGCCGAATGTCTCAGTGTGTGCGTGGTCGAGCTGCTCAAGCACATTGAAGTTGAGCTCACCGACCTTGAGGGCGAGGCCAAGCAGCTCTTCCATGGAGTGCTCTTCAGTAGTCACGTTCAGAAGCTCGTGGATAGCAGCGTAGCTGGCCGGGGCGCTGGAGCCAAGTATCATGGCGTGGTAGGCATAGGCTGCGACGCCCTTCAGGCCGTAAATGACGAGCTCTTCGAGGTTCTTGAGCTCCTTGGCGTCATTTGAAAAGGAGATGCTGATGAGCTGTTGGCGGCCCTGAGCGATGAGGACTTCGCGATCTTCCGCAGGTTGGAAGAGCGCTGGTCCGGTAAGGTTTTCGGCTGGCTTGCCGGCCTTGGCAGCGGCAGCTTGATAGAGGGACCGAGCGTTGTTGCGGACGGTTGCCGCTTTGTAAACCAGTTTGGCCAGGGAGTCGGCGTCGAAGTTGACGTTGGTAAGGGTTGCGAAGATGGCTTCAAGGGTGAAGGCGTCAATCTCTGGGTCGCGGGCGCCGAGCTGGGCGGCGCGATGGGCATATTGGCTGACACCCTTGAGAGCATGGATCAGCAGGTCCTGCAGCGTCGCTGAGTTTTCGTCTTTTCCGCAGACGCCGAGGACCTCGCAGCCCTGCCCCTGTTTAGTCTGTTCGCATTGATAACAAAACATGATGAATCGCCTTTCGAATGTGGAGTTGCGTGTTGGCATGATAGTAAGGGAAACTGCACAGAAGAAAAAGCGACTTAAGTCACAATTTGGTCAAAGAGGCAGGACGGAATTCAACAGCACAGGAACCCCCTCTGGGTTGGGACTTCGCGCCTGAAAGGCGAGCACCGGGGTACCCCAGGGGTCCTGCAAAACGCGATTCTGTCCCCCAAATTCCCGAACTGCGCTAGTCTCCAGGAACGGTTTCGGGCACGGGTTCCGAAGTGCGTTCTCCGGCCGGAAGAATGCGGCACATCCGGAGGAGATCCCAGAGAACCAGCACCGTGCCGATCACGAAGACACATCCTGCCACCAGGACCACCTCGTACCACAGCCGCATGTGGCCTTGCGTTTCCAGATACTCCATGCCCAGAACGCGCTGGAAGTAGACCTGGACAATGCCGGCGACTAGCAAGCCCATGACCATGAAGATCATGCTGAAGTTGAGCGTCACGAAGGCGATAAAGCCGACTTTGCTGCCATGTTCGGTGTTGTGACCGCCGAGCTCGGGCAGGATGATATACATCAGCGCGATGACCAGCATGCCATACGCGCCCCAGAAAGCGAAGTGGCCGTGCGAGGCCGTAATCTGGGTTCCATGCGTCCAGCGATTGATCTGCGGCAAGGTCTGGCCGAATCCCCACACGCCCGCGCCCATGAAGTGCACAAATGCGCTGGCGCCCAGCCAGGCCAGGCCGAGCGTGTTCACGGTCCGAAGCGTTCGCGCCCCAAGCATGTGACGAACGGTATCGACCAGCATCATCAGGATGGGGAGAGGCTCGGCAGCGCTGAAGATGGCGCCCCACCACAGCCAGTAGCGAGGCGTGCCAATCCAATAGTAGTGGTGGCCGGTGCCGATAATGCCCGTCAGCAGCACCAGGCACACCTCGGCGAACACCCACCCTTCGATGCGCTTGCGCGAGACCCCCGTTATCTTGATCAGCGCCCAGCCCATCAGTGAGGCTGCAATCAGCTCCCAGGCGCCTTCCACCCAGAGATGAATAACCCACCACCACCAGTAGTATTGAGTGCTCAGGTTGTCCATGAAGGGGATGCCGAAAAGGAACATCACCGCCAGCATCACCATCCCGCCCAGCAGTGTCGCGGTCATGCTCGTCAGCTTGTGACCGTTGCTGAACATTGTGAGGATGATGTTGGCGAGAAAAATCAGCGCCGCCACCACGATGGCCAGCTTAATTACCGTCGGCTGCTCCAGGAACGGCATGCCGAAGCTCCACTGGAACAGATAGCCCACAATTGAAGCCACCCCGCTCACCAGCAGAATGCCAAGCTGCAGGCGCCCGAGCTTCACGCTGTAGATTTCGGTCTTGAGCTCGTCCGCAATCATGTAGTAGGTGGCGCCCATCAAGCCCAGCAGCAGCCAAAAGACCAGCAGGTTGATGTGAATGGCGCGGGACACGTTGAAAGGGATGATATTCAGCAGCGGGTCGTAGCCCCAAATGTACTTCGTGATGTTCAGAATTCCAAACGCCGCCTGGAGCAGGAAGAGCAATAGCGCGGCCACCAGGTACTCGCGGGCGATGATCTGCGACTTAAAGCGCATCGGGTCTCCTTACTTCAGGCTGGCGAGGTAGTCTGCCAGTTGCTGCTTATCGCCTTCTGGAAGCTGCGCAAAGCTCGGCATAACAGACTTAGCATTTAAACTGAGCGGATTATTGAGCTGTTGCAAGATCCAGTCCGTGCTCCGCCGGCCGCCTTCGTGCGTAAGATCGGGCGCGATCGTGCCTCCGCTGCCCTGTATCGCGTGACACTCGTTGCAAGTCTGGGCAAGATAGATCCTGCGGCCCGCCAACTCTGCACTGGCCGGGGCCTGCGCATTGGCCGCGCCCTCGGGTGTGGGGGGCCAGCCATTTGTATCGATGTGGCTCACCCAACCAAGGAACGCCACAAGAGAGTCAATTTGGGCGCCCGTGAGATGGTTGTTGGGCATTTGCCGCCCGCTTGGATACATGGCCGCGGGGTTCTCCAAGAACTTGCGCAGCCAGGCCTCGCCCCGTTGCGGATAGGATTTGGTGACATCTGGAGCGTAATAGCCGCCTATGCCCAGAATGGTGTGGCAGTCATTGCAATCGTAGTGCTGCCACAACCGCTTGCCCTCCACCACCTGCGCAGAGAGCCGGTCGGCATTTGTCCTCGCCGGCAGGCGATGGAGCGTATCCACCGTCATGCCCAGAAATACAAATGCGCTGAGCAGAGTCAGTATCCAAAGTATCTTGTGTGTCCAGAGCAGGTGAAGTTTATGCATGGCCGAGCGAACGATGGTCAGTGACAAAAGTCACAATGGTCCGGTCACGATCTGAACGGACTCCGTCGTTCTAATGCGCGAAACGGCCTTGGCACCTTAGGGTCGGGAAAAAGCGCGGCGAGGCAGCATCATGGAAAACGCACACCGTCTCAGCTTAATTGCACCTCAGCCTGCTCATGTGGCTGCGGAGGACCCCCGTCAGACGCCCACCGAACCGCTAATCCCGTCAACGCGGTTTACCCCAGGCGCCACTGAGGTCCGAATCAACTCGTCTATCTTGTTGAAGAGTTCTTCGAATTGGCTCTTTCCCTTGGCGAAGAACGCATCGGCCATTACTTCGTTAGGGAGGCGGTCACCAGAATCGTAGGAAGCACTCATCGCAATTACCGGAACCGAGGGCCAGCGGCTGTGCACGATGGAAAGCAGTTCGAAACCAGACATCTCCGGCATGTTGAGATCGGAGATGATGATGTCCGGGACTTCCCTGTTGAGCTCGGAGAGCGCAGCTAAACCATTCTCCGCGGTCGACACATCGTAGCCTTGGCTAATCAGCAGCATCGCGATGACTTCGCGTGAGTCCGGATCGTCCTCAACGAGCAGGATCCTGTGTCTGTAGGTTTGGCTCATAGGTCTCACCCCTGGGGAGAAAAGTGGGAACCCGTAAAGAAGCCGGTAGGGAATCTCAGCCGCCAAACGGCTTTGATATTCAGTAATATACGTCCGGGAAAGTTCATTGTCAACGCGATTTATGGCTGGCAGCGGCAGCCGTTCATTTCCAGTTTTGGGCGTGTTGCCACTTATATGGAAGTTACAAGTCGGTTGCGGCGGGAAACTTATTTAGAACAAGCTCAGTCTCTAGAAAGGCGGGTGGGCAGAGAGATAGAATGAGTGGCGTCCCCTGGCAACTCGAGAGTAGTTGCCTCCCCCGGCTTTTTCGATAACAGGAGTTTTCCATGTCGTTTTCCTCAAAAGCAGCAGGGATGGTGTGGCTGGTTTTGGCGGCAGCCCTGGTGTGTGCACAAAGGGCCGCGGCGCAGGAGGCGGCGCCGGGCAGTGCGCAGCGTGGCTTTGAAACCGTGACTCCCGATCAGACGGTGAAGAACGGCCATCAGTACGTGGTGGCGATTGGCATCGATCACTACGCAAACTGGCCGATTTTGAGTACGGCGGTGAGTGATGCGACCGGCTTTTCGCAACTGCTGACGAGCAAATTCGGTTTCGAGAATGTGGTCGAGCCGCTGACGGAGAAAAGCGCTACGCGCGAGGCGATTATTTCGCTGATCGACGACGACCTTCGCGCGAAATTGCAGCCGGAAGACTCTCTGGTAATTTTCTTTGCCGGCCACGGAACCACCCGCGAAGACAAGATCGGCGACCAGACACGATCGGTGGGATTCATTGTGCCGGTGGACGCGCGCGCGCCGGGCGCGAACGAGCACTGGAGCGACTACCTCAATGTTGAGGAGCTGTTGCGAACGATCAGCGGCCTCCCGGCGGGACACATTCTGGTGATTCTGGACAGTTGCCACAGCGGCATGGCGCTGGGCAGGAATTTTTCGACGAGCCGCGACGATACGCGATTCCAGAAGGACATGCTGGTGAAGGTGAGCCGGAAGGTGATTGCCAGCGCGCAGGGCGACCAGCTGGCCGCCGACCGCGGGCCGCTGGCGGGTCACTCGCTGTTTACCGGGCTGATGATTCAGGGACTGACGGATGGAAGCGCCGACAGCTTCGGCAAGGGATTTGTGACTTCAAGCCAGCTGGGCGCTTATGTACAGCTTAAGGTGGGGGCTGACTCGGGATCGAAGCAGACCCCGCTGTTCGGGTACTTCGATCTGGACGAAGGAGGCGAGCTTCTCATCCACCTGAGCGCGCCAAAGTACGAGACGTCGGAACTCGACCGGATGAAGAAGGAGGGCCGGCTCTATTGGCAGGACGACGACCCGGTGAAGAATTTCAAGGTGGCGCGGAACGCGGCGCTGAAACTGTGCGACGGCGGAGAAAGCTGGGGATGCGAGCAGGCGGCGCGGAGCTTTCGCACGGGACTGGGCGGCGGAACGGACTACGCGCGGGCCGCGGAACTGGCGCAGAAGGCATGCGATGCGAAGGATTCGGACGCGTGCGTTCTGCTGGGAAACATTTATCAATCGGGCGAGACCATTCAGCCCAATCTGGAGAGCTCGCTGCGGCTTTACCAGGATGCTTGCAACGCGGGAAACCTGTATGGCTGCTTCGGACTGGGCAGATTGTATCTGGAAGGGCATGGCGTGGCCGAGGACGACGCCAAGGCGAAGGCGCTGTTCACCAAGGCCTGCGACGGTGACGTGATGATGGGCTGCAACGGCCTGGGGGCGATCTACGATTCTGGCCGTGGCGTGGATCAGGACTACGCCCAGGCGCTGAGCTGGTGGAAGAAGGCCTGCGACGGCGGCATGATGAGAGCGTGCGCAAATGTGGGCAACCTGTACGTGCAGGGCAAGGGCGTTGCGAAAGACCTCGCGCAGGCCGTGAGCTATTACCAAAAAGGGTGCACGGGCGGGGAGATGGATGCGTGCAGTCAACTGGGCTGGGCGTACGAAAGCGGCATGGGCGTGACGAAGGACGAGACCCAGGCAGTGACGCTCTATAAGAAGGCATGCGATGACGGGTCTGCGCTGGGATGCCGTAACCTGGGCAACGATTACGCGAACGGCGTGGGTGTGGCCAAAGACCCTGCGCAGGCCGCGGTCTTTTATCGCAAGTCCTGCGACGTGAGCGGCGACGGTACCTACGGCTGCAACAATCTGGGCTTGATGTACGACCGGGGCCAGGGCGTAGCGAAAGACCCGCAGGAGGCGCTGCGGCTGTACCGCCGAGCGTGCGACGCCAGGCAACTGCTGGGATGCAATAATGCGGCCAACATTTACCTCAACGGGCGCGGCGTGGAGAAGGACGAAGGCGAAGCGGTGCACTTGTACCGCTTCTCCTGCAAGGGCGGGAATCTAATGGGGTGCGTGCAGCTCGGCCTGATGCTGGCGAATGGAGTGGGCGCAACGAAGAACGAACCCGCAGCGATTGGGCTGTTTCGCAAGGCCTGCGATGGCGGCGAGCTGAGAGGCTGCGTGGGTCTTGGCTATATGTTTGAGAATGGCCTGGGAGTTTCCAAAGACGAAGCGCAGGCGGCCGATGTATATCGCAAGGCCTGCGATGCTGGCTCGGCGGCGGCTTGCACCAACCTGGGAATGGTGGTTGGCAACGGCCGCGGCGTGACCAAAGACGAGGCGCAGGGGTTCGCCCTTTATAAAAAGGGCTGCGACGGCGGCGACATGAACGGCTGCATCAACCTGGGGCTGGCGTATTTATCGGGCACAGGTGTGGCGAAGGATGAAGCGGCGGCGGCGCAACTTTTCCGCCACAATTGCGATGCCGGCGAACTGACCAGCTGCGGGGAACTCGGTTACCTGTATTTCGCGGGCCGCGGCGTGCCTAAGGACGATACGCAGGTGTTTCAATTGACGCGCAAATCCTGCGAGGGTGGCGCGATGTTTGCGTGCTCCAATCTCGGATCCGCATACTACCTGGGCCGCGGCACAACGAGGGATGAATCGCAGGCGATTGCGGCGGCTCGTCATGCCTGCGACGGCGGAGAACCGCGAGGTTGCAGCGTGATTGCATGGATCAACAACCTGGATCGGGCGGGCTTCAACACGGCCAAGAGCTATGACGACGCAGCGCATCAATATCGCGCGGCGTGCGACGGCGGAGATATGAAGGGCTGCACGGCTCTCGCGTACTTAACTCACAACGGATTGGGCGTAAAAATGGATATTTCCGCTGCCGACGACTTGTTCCGCAAAGCCTGCGATGGCGGCGACATGATCGGCTGCATGTCGTTCGGCGCCGAGGTGTACAGCGGCGACGGCGTGGCGCAGGACCAGGCACAGGCGCTGAGCTTCGAACGCAAGGCCTGCGACGGCGGCGAAATGTCGGCATGTGTCTGGATGGGATTCCTTTATCAGAACGGCATTGGCGCTTCAAGAGACGCGGTTCAGGCCGCAAACTTCTACCGCAAAGCCTGCGACGGCGGTGAGTTGACGGGTTGCCGCGCGATGGGCTTCCTCTACCGGAATGGCCTGGGCGTGGCATTGGATGAAACCGAGGCCCGGAGCTTTTATGGCAAGGCGTGCGACGGCGGCGACAAGGACACATGCGCGGATTTGAAGAAGGACGAGTAGGGGGGTGCGATGACGACATTTGCGTGGCAAACATGGAATAGCGCTCCGTTCAGGATCGAACGCAAGCGGGGCAAGACGCCGGGCACCGTGATTATGTGCCTGAGAGGGTGCTTGACAGTGCGCGACGTGTACAGCGTACTGTCTCCAATGGAGCTGAACAAGGTGATCGATTCGCCGGCGGAGCCGGGCGAGGAGCCGCCGCGGAAATACATTCTGGACCTGACCGACTGTCCTTCAATGGATTCCTCAGGCCTGGGCATGGTGGCGACACAATACGTTCGTTGCCGGCACAATGGCATCAAGATGATCGCCGTGGGAGCCAGCCCGCGCGTGCGGGAAGTCCTGAAGCTCACCAAGATGGATTCGGTTATTCCCATGGTGGCGACGATGGAGGAAGCGGAGAACGCGTGAGGAAGCAGCAGGTCAGCGAGTGAGCAAGATTCGCCGGCGGCCAAGGGAAACGGCAGGCGCTTCGTTTGGCGCGCGACCGGACTGGTCGCGCGCCAAATTCAGGATGGCAACCTCACATCTCTAGAAGTTGAAGTGAGCCGCAAGCTGCAAACTGCGCGGGCCGCCGCCGCCCAGGTATGGGTTGCCGGTAGCCACATCGGGTGTCGCGGTTGTTTCAACGAATTGCGAAGAGGGGTATGGATTGACAAAGACGCCGAAGCCCGGCATCAGCGGATTGCCAAGATTGGGATGGTTGAAAAGATTGAAGAAGTCGGCGCGCAGTTCCACGGCCAGCTTTTCCGTGATGTGCGAGGTCTTGTTCAGCGAAAAGTCCATGTTCGTGTAATTGGGGGCGTGAAAGGCGTTGCGGCCCTCGTTGCCGGGATGGCCGGCACCCGTGCAGACCTGGTTGACTGAATCCCAGGGGCAAGGCGCGGCAAAGGCTTGCATGTTTAACAGCTCCACGCCGCCTGTGGCGGGATCGACGCCGCCCACGCCCTGGTGCGGATTGCCGACGATATCGAAACGACCAAGGCCTTCCCCACTTCCGTTGTAATCTCCGAAAAAGCTAACCGTGTAGGGCTGGCCGGTGGCGAAGTTGAACATACCGTCAAGAGCCCACCCATTCACGACCCACCCGGCCTGGCGGATTTTGGTATTGGGAAGGGCGTATTTCCAGTACCACTGCACGCGCTGGCGGACGTCGAAGTTCGAGCTGGCGCGCTCGGCGTGCGGATTCCAACTGTTGTCGGGCATAGCGGCGTTGGGAACGAAGTCCTCGCCGTCGCTGGCAGTGTCGATGGAGTGCGCCCAGGTGTAGTTGAGCGTGGAAGTGACGCCATGCAAGTTCTGCAGCTTGAGCGTGTTCTGCAAGGAGTTGTAATTGGAGAGCGCGCTGGTTTCTATCTGGTTGATGAACACATAAGCCGGGAAGCACTGTTCGCCGTAGGTAACGCTCTGGCCGTTTCCGCAATTCCCGCTGCCCGGCGTGTTAAAGGCCTGATTGATGTCGCGGAAGCGGAAGAGATGGCGTCCCTCGGAGCCGACGTAACCAATCTGTACAGCGATTTTGGGCGTGAGCTGGGACTCAATATTGAGGCCGTAGGAATAATACCGGGGCGTTCTCAGGTTCTGCTCGACGCTAAAGAGGCTATTGGGCGAATAATTTGTGGTATCGCCGAAGATCGGCGTGCCTGAGGTAATGGTCGCCACCGCCGGCGAGGCAAAGCCGATGGTATTGAAGGCCGGGCCTTGCTGGGAGGGGCTGGTGTTGTAGGCTTCGTTGCCGACAAAGAAATCCTGTGAGGGGCCGTCGTAATAAATGCCCACGCTCGAGCGGACGACTAGCTTTTGATTGCCCAACACGTCGTCGGCCATACTGACGCGCGGCGCGAAGTTGAGCAAGTCCCTGGGATAGAGCAACGAAGGGCCGCCGGAAGCGCCGATGGTTTCAACCTCGCTTGTCTTCACATTGAAGATGCTGAAAGCGTTGTTCTTGGCGCCGATAACGCCGTAATAGTCCCAGCGCAGGCCGTAGTTGAGAGTGAGTTTGTTCGATAAGCGCCATGAATCGAGCAGATAGGCACCGCTGTTGTTCTGGAATGAGTAGCGCGTGCCGTCACCATCCGCAGAGCTGCCGCCGTCGATGGTTCCTGAGAGGAAATCACTCAGGCTGTTGAAGTCCAACGTGCCGCGATGGCCTGAATTGATGAAGCTGTTGATAAAGGTGCGCCGCCACTCGTAGCCAGTCTTGAAGCTGTGCCTGCCTTTGACCAGTGAGACGTTGCCAAAGAGCTGGTAATTGGTGTCGACGCGGCCACGCGCGTCGCTGGATGTAGAGCCAATCGGGCTGTAGCCGCTGACTGAAATGGTCGGCAGGCCGAGATCGTGCTGCGAATAGTCCGGCGACAGAGTATCCAGGCCGAACGCGGTTTCGGGATTGAGACCCGCGTCTTCGGGAAGAAACTGTTGCAGGAAACGGTTGTATCCGCCGCGAATCTCGACGATAACATTCGGCCGGGGAATCGATGTATAAGATAGCGACGCAATGTTGATGTGCGTGGGCGTGGTGGTGTTGTATCCGGGAGCGCTGGAACCGGTGTAGAGCATGCCCAGCGGAAAGCTCTGTATGCCGTGCGAGTAAAAGTAACGGCCGGTAAACAGATCGCCGGCGCTGAACAGGTGCAGGTGCTTGTCGACCTTGGCGATGACGTTGTCGCTGTTGTTTAGGAATGAAGTGGTGAAGGTCTCGGCGCCGTCGCCAGTAGCCGGCAGAGGGCCCCAGGGATTGCTGTTCAGGAGATTCTGAATGACCGGATTCGCGGCTCCATTCGTTTCTTCCCAGGCATTGATGTCGGATTCGACAGGCACGGTGCCGAGCTGGGGCAGGCCGCCGTTTTCGCGCTGGCCCTCGTAAGAGAGAAACCAGAACATGTTGTCCTTGATGAGGGGTCCCCCGGCCGAGCCGCCGAACTGATGGTTTGTGAAGGAGTTCTTGGGCTGCGCATCGGTATTGAAAAAGTTGCGCGCGGCCAGCGCGCCGTTGCGGAAGTACTCATAGAAGCTGCCGTGCAATTGATTGGTGCCGCTCTTGGTGACGATGTTTACGGTGGCACCCGAGCTACGGCCGAACTCGGCTTCAGGGTTCCCGGTGACGGGGATCTCGGCCAGCGCGTCGACGGGAAGAATGGTTCCGGGGGCGCCCCAGACGCCCGCCTGGTTTACCGTCGGCAGATTGCGGTAGCCATCGTTCATGTCGGTGCCGTCGAGCAGATAGTTATTGGAGCGCCCACGGTTGCCGTTGAGGCTGAAAAGACCGTAGGAGCCGGCCGATTCGGTCGATCCTACCGGATCGCTGGTTGCGCCCGGGACCATTTCGATGAGCTTGGTGTAATCGCCGCCATTCACAGGCAGATCAGTGACCTCGGAGGCCTCCAGAGTGGCGCCCGTGGTGTTGTTGCTGGTTTCCACCAGGGGCACGTTGGCGGTGACCTCGACTGCTTCGTGAACCATGCCCGCGGTGAGTTTAAAGTCGGCACGGGAGGGCGCTCCCACGCTGACCGGAATGTGGTCGAGCGTAGTGGCACCGTAGCCTTCCTTTTCTACAGTTACGCTGTAGGCGCCGAGCGGCAGTTCCGAGGCCACGTATTCGCCCTGGTCATTTGTCGACATGGTCCGGGACAGGCCTGTATCGGGGCTGAAGACCTTGACCCGCGCGCCTGCAACCGCCGCGCCGGAACTGTCGGTTACGGTGCCCCGGATGCTTCCCCGAAAGGTTTGCGCAACGGCGGCACTGGCGAAAATGAATACAAAAAGGACAAATAAAGATAGGATTGAGCGGCTTCTCATTATGCCTTGCTCCTGCAGTCCTTGCTATGGCAAGCGGCTGAACGTAGATGTCAGAATTTAACAAATCATAACATGCGAGTTGGCATCGAAAATAAGGATCGTATAAGGAATTGCTACGGCGAAGCTCGCATGAAACGTAGCCGCGAGGCGTTTTGCGGGCGTCGGCGTTTAAATTGAGCGGGGTACGGGATTTTGGGGCGTGCTCTCCAGGGCCTCAGAAGCGAGATACCCAGCGCACGCCCTCCGTGTAGCTCGCCGCAGACTTTCCACCTGGGCGCGTGAACTCGCGTTCTGCTCTAGGCTTGGGGCTGCTCAGGCAGTGGGCCGTGAATGTCGATGTGATAGTTCGCGGCCAGTTCCATGAGCTTTGCCATGTCAGGAGGAGCCGGAGGCAAAGCGATGTCTACCGCCTGCGCCAGAACGAAATGCTCGAATCCCGCGGGAGCGCAGAGGACGAGCATCTTTGCGGGAGCCGCACCAGAGACCTTGAATCCGTGTGGGATTTCGCGCGGTGCAAAGACATAGGAGCCAGAGCCTGCGATAGACCACTTACCGTCGGAGACGATGGCCAATTCCCCTTCCAGAACGTAGAACGCTTCGTCTTCGCGATGATGTGTGTGGTAGGGCGTTGCCCAC
This sequence comes from uncultured Acidobacteriaceae bacterium, assembly GCA_963848805.1. Lineage (GTDB taxonomy): Bacteria > Acidobacteriota > Terriglobia > Terriglobales > Acidobacteriaceae > Telmatobacter. Next base: position 161,233 of record CAWKFD010000039.1, read on the forward strand.
CCGGGAGGCATGTCCCAGTGTTCCAGGAGCCCGAAGGCTTCGCCAGTGGTTTCGCCTGTGGACAATATGCGAGTGGGCAGTCCGAGGAAGCGGAAGGGTGTGGTCATCGGTGATTTCCGTTTGTGATTTTGGGGAATGGGTTTGGGTGGGCCCATGCGGAGTGTATCAGGAGGGCGTTGTAAATGGGAATACGCGCAAGTTGGCGGCTTCGCACATTACGACGAAAAGAAGGCTTCCACGTCGGTGATGGAGCCGGTCATGCGGTAGGGCGGGAGGCTCTGAAGAAACGTTTGGCCGTAGCGCTGCCGGCGAATGCGGGGGTCGAGCAGGACGAGGACGCCACGGTCAGAGAGCGAACGGATGAGGCGGCCAAAACCCTGCTTGAGAGTGAGGACGGCTTCGGGGACCTGGTAGTCGAAAAAGGGACGGCCGCCGGATTCCTCGATGGCCTTCATTCGGGCCTGGACAACAGGATCGGACGGGACCGCGAAGGGCAGGCGGTCGATGATAACGCAACTGAGGGCTTCGCCCTGCACGTCGACGCCCTGCCAGAAGCTGGCGGTGCCGAAGAGGACGGAGTTGGGCGTGGCGCGAAACTCCTCGAGCAGGGCTTTGCGCGGAGCGTTGCCGTGGAGAAGGATGGGGAAATCGAGCACGGGCGCGAGGCGCTCGTAGAGGGCGCGCATTTGAGCATAACTGGTGAAGAGGCAGAAGGCGCGGCCGCGGGTGATGCGGAGGACGCGCTCGATGCAGCGGGCGGCGGCCTCGGGGAATTCGGGGTCGCGTGGGTCGGGCATCTCAGGCGGCAGATAGAGAAGGGCCTGCTCGCCGTAACGGAAATGAGAAGGGACGACTAGCTCACGGGCTTCAGTGAGGCCGAGGCGGCGGCGCAGGTGCTCGAAGCCGCCCTGCACGGTGAGCGTGGCCGAGGTGAGGATGACGGTGGGGACCTGGTTGAAGACCAGTTCCTGCACGAGCGAAGAAACGTCGATCGGCGTGGCCTGGATGTAGGTGGTGCGGGATTGGAAGCGTGGGCCGGTCTGACGCCCGCCGCTCGCGGGCCGGTCCGATGATGCGGAGGCGGCGCTGCCGCTGCGGCGATCGAGCCAGAACACCATGTTGGAGGCGTTGGATTCGAGGAGGTATTCGAGCTCGGAGCGGAGGCGCGCGATGCGCTTCTCGAGACCGGATGCTTCGTCGACTTCGATGAGGCGCTCCATCTCAGCCTCAAGCAACTTGAGCGTGGCGCGGACGGCGAGGTAAAGCTCGCCGGAGGCTTCAAGGAATTCCTCGCGATTGTCGAATGGATGGCGGCCGTCGGCGGCCAGAGGCAGCGCGGCGAAAAACATGCGGGCGCGCTCGCGGAGTTGCTGGGTGAGGGCGGGGATGGCCGTGGCGCCCTGCTTGCCGCGCAGGAGCGCGTCGATGTCGCGGGCCAGCTCCTCAAAACGAATGTTCGAGACGGAGAGGCCGAAATAACTCGAGGCGACCTCTTCGAGCTCGTGGGCCTCATCGAAAACCACAGCGGCGGCTTCGGGCAAAACACCGGCATCAGGCGCGCCCACGGCCTCGCGCTTGACGGCGAGATCGGCGAAAAAGAGATGGTGGTTGACGATGATGATGTCGGACTCGAGGGCGCGGCGCCGCATCTCGGTGATGAAGCAGCGGCGGTAGTCGGGGCAGGTGGAACCGAGGCAGGCGTCGGTGCGCGCATCGAGCTTCTGCCAAAGCGCGCTGGATTCGGGCATGCCTGACAGTTCCGCGCGGTCGCCGGTCTCGGTAATCTTTTCCCACTCCGCGATCTGGCGGTATTGGTCGATCTCTTCCAATCCCGACAAAACCGGCTGGTCGCGCAGGGCAAAGAGCTTGCGGCGGCAGAGGTAGTTAGCGCGGCCTTTCATGTAACAGACGCGCAGTTCGCCAAGAAGGGTTTCGAGGAACGGAACATCGCGGAAGTAGAGCTGATCCTGGAGGGCCTTGGTGCCTGTGGAGACGATGACGCGCCGGCCGGTGCGCAGGGCGGGCAGAAGATAGGCGAGGGTTTTGCCGGTGCCGGTGCCGGCTTCGACGATGAGATGGTGGCGCTCGGCAAGCGCCTGTTCAACGGCCGTGGCCATCTGCAACTGGCCGGGACGGTATTCGTAAGGAAGCGGCGAGCGCGCGAGAATGCCGCCCGGCGCGAAGAACTCATGGAGCGTGGGCAACGAGCGGGTTGTGGCGTCGGTGGAGGGCATCAGTGGCGGGCGCTTATCTAATGATAGTGTGGAGGCGAGATGGCAGCGGACAGGGGTCAGTTTTCAGGTGTCAGAAAAGCAGGGAACAGGGAGTAGGGAATAAGAAGACAGCGGGCTCGTTGGACGATACGGTCCCCCGGCCCGCTTGAGTGCTTGTGCATGCAGGGGGCGCGTCGGGTCAGGCTTCTGCCGATGTGGGATCGATGATGCTTCTAACCTGTGAGATGCTGTTTACCGGGAAGCCGCCCAGGCGCGCATGCTCGCGCACCATCTCCTCATTGGGCGCAATGTAGACGCAGTAGATCTTGTTGTCTGTGACGAAGCTTTGCAACCACTGAATCTGGGGGCCAAGATCGCGCAGCACCGAACAGGATTTTTGCGAGATCGCCTGAATCTGCTCCGGCGACATGGAACCGACTCCGTGAACGGAACGCTCAATTACGAACTTTGGCATGGGGACGACCTCCTTTGCCCGAAGGGCGTTGCTCAAGTGTATACAACAGGCGAGCCAATACGGGCTAGTCGCGATGCGGCGGGAAAACAGGGGCAGGTGTCAGGGATGAGAGAAGCAGGAAGTGCGGTCAGCCCAAGTCTGAGTCCTTGCCCGCTGCGGCGGTGTGGTACTCGTCCTGCGGCAGGACCTGGCTGTGGCGGGAATCGAGCCACTGGCCGACGAGGAAGGTGGCGTCGGGATCGGCGCCGGATTCGATGGATTGGGCGGATTTGAGCAGCCGTTTGCGGACCTCGGCGGCGCGCTGGGCAGCGGCGGTTTTTTCGCCTTGGACGGCGGCGTAAAGGCTGGCGGATTGAATGCTCGTGGAGCTCCCGTGAATGTGCATCGTACCCTCCGAACGCGGAGGAGGGCAATTGGAGTGCTGGGAACGGTACTGAAAGATGGGAGAATGCTAATGCAGGGTGAAAACGACGCTGGAGTTGACTGGCGGCGACTGGAGACAGAATTTTGCCGACGTATCGCAGATCGGTTATGCCTGTAAGCGCGGGCGCCGCGGCGCTGCCGGGGTCCCCGCGGACAGGTCTTCGTCCGCGGGGTGAGCTGCCGCTGGTGGCGATTGTGGGGCGGCCCAACGTGGGCAAGAGCACGCTCTTCAACCGGTTGACGGGGAGCCGGCGATCGATTGTGGGCGACGAGCCGGGGATTACGCGCGACCGCATCTACGGCGAGTACGAGTGGGCGGGGCGGCGCTACCGCCTGGTGGATACGGGCGGCATTGTGCCCGACGATCCCGAGTTGATCCCGGTGGCGATCTTCGAGCAGGCGCAGGTGGCACTCGAGGAGGCGGACGCGCTGGTGATGGTGGTAGACGCGCGCACGGAGCTGACGCCGCCCGATTACGACCTGGCGCGCATCTTGCAACGCGGCAGCAAACCCGGCGCGCCGCAGCAGGCCGGCAATGTAGCTAAGCCGCTTTTCCTGGCCGTGAACAAGGTGGAGGGCGAGGCGGTGGCTGCAGGGGCGGAGAACTTTCGCCGGCTGGGAATTCGAAATCTATTTGCAGTAAGCTCGGAACACGGGCAGGGATTCGGCGAGTTGCTGGATGCCATTGCGGAGGCGATTCCGGAAGGACGGGGAACAAGGGAACAAGGGAGCGAGGGAACAAGGGAGCAAGCCAGCGAGTCAGCGAGTCAGCGAGTCAGCGATGAACTCGATGTAGCCCTGGATGAAGGGAAGGGCGAGAAGCGAATCCGCACGCATGGGGAGTTTGAGCAACGCGAGACATCGGTGGCGATTATCGGGCGGCCGAACGTGGGCAAGTCGACGCTCCTGAACGCGCTGACGGGGACGACGCGGGCGATCGTGTCGCCCATCGCCGGGACCACGCGCGATGCGGTCGATGAGCTGATGGAGTTCGACGGCTCGCAACTGCGGTTTGTGGATACGGCGGGCATTCGGCGCAAGGGCAAGACGAAGCTGATGGCGGAGAAGCTGAGCGTGGTGATGGCGCGGCGGCACCTGGAAGCGGCAGACGTGGCGCTGCTCGTGATTGACGCTACTGAGGGCGTGACGGCGAGCGATGCGACCATCGGCGGCTACGCGCACGAGAGCGGGCGCAGCGTGATTCTGGTCGTGAATAAGTGGGACCTTGTGACAACAGGCCGCACGGACGGCAAGCCGCCGGCCGATCGCGACATCTTCGAGCGGCAACTGCGCAAAACGCTGAAATACCTCGACTATGCGCCGGTAATCTTTCTTTCGGCGCTTGAAGCGATCGGCCCGAAGCGCAAAGACATGACGCGCGTCCTGCGCGAGGTGGTGAGCGTGGCCAAAGAGCGGCGCAAGCGCGTGTCGACGGGGCAGATGAACCGGTTCCTGGAGCGGATCGACTTTCAGCGCGCGCCGGTGCCGATGGCCAAGCGCATACGCATCTTTTATATGACGCAGGCGGCCGTGGCTCCGCCAACGTTTGTGCTCTTTACCGACCGCAAGATCAAGCTGCACTTCGCTTTCGAGCGGTTTCTGGAGAACCAGATTCGCGAGGCGTTTGGATTCAAGGGGACGCCGGTGTGGTTTAAGGTGAAGGCGAGAAATTCAGGGAATAGGGAATAGGGAACAGAGAACAGAGGACAGAGAACAGAGGACAGAGAACAGAGATCAGAGATCAGAGATCAGGGATCAGAGATCGGAGAACAGAGATCAGAGATCAGAGATCAGGGGTCATTGGTCAGCATCAGATTGCACCACCATGTTGGCTACCCCCCACCCCATATGCCATACCTCCATATTTGAAAACAAAGGGCTTGCGTGCATGACATATACCCCTGCATATCTCCGCGCTTTCCCCGAATCGTGGTTCGTGAAATGGTAACCTCCCCTCTGCCTTCTTAGGGGCTAAGAGGTTTTTTTCATACATTTGCACCTTCCACCTTTCCGTTTAGCCCATTAAACACAAACGGTTTAGATCGCAAAACGGTTCAGAATAAAGACTTAGAGGCAGTTGTCAGTGGCCAGTGGATAGCTCGTAGCCAGTAGCCCGCTGGACTCCCAGCCCCGAGTCCCCTGGTCCCTGCTGCCTTGGTCCGTGTCTTTCCGGTCTCTGATTTCATTGTGCGCCGGGAGGGGGAAATTCTCTGCAATGGCGCAGAAGGTTTTCGGGCCGTGGTTCAGGGGGTTGCGGGGAACGGGGGATTGACAGGCGTGAGCGGCAAGGGGGCGTAAAGAGAATTGGGGTTGGGGTCGGGAGTGAGATCGGCGCTTTTGCCCGGGGGCACGGGAAGCGAAGATGGATAGGCGTCCGCTCTTGAGAGAAATTGGCATTTTACGAAAGCTTGGTGACCCGTCCGCTGGGCGTCTCCTTAGACCGCCCTGGATCGGGCCGCAATGACCTTGTCCTTGAGAGATACGAGCGCTTGCAGGGCAAGGCCGTGGGATCCCTTTGGATATTCCATTAGCTCAATATTGTGGGTTGTCCTTATCGCGGCCTTGATCGAGCGGTGGTCAGACTTCTCTACAAGGGCATAGTGCGGATGCGAGCTCGGTGCCGAAATATGCACATTCTCCAGACCAGCTGAATGTCTGGGTCTGTGAGACTACAGCCTACAAATAGTAAAGTATTTGTCAAGAAGAGAGCATCTAAAACGTTATAGAAGCCAGGGCAATCCCTGCGTGCGCGGTAGTAGCTAGACCGCGAGAGAACAATGTTTCGAGGGTCCGAAACGCATCCATGCGCTTTTATAATCAGGCGGACACGCGACCTAATATTCTCCACTACAAAGCTGTCCGTGTAGTTCGCGACGTTGTACCCGCTCTGCGCTATGCCCGAGTTGCAATAGTGATCATAGATTTGATCGTAATTGGTTGTGATCACAATCTTAGGGTCCATCTCTAAGATGATTTTGTGCATCTCCGATGCCACAAAACGCGGCTGCACGAAGGTGCGACGCAAATATTGGTCGAAATCCGCGTGATCGCAGCACTCGGTTATCACTTCCGCAGCGTCAAGGAACTGCTTCGCTGCGATCAGCTTCCTCGCGTACGCCCTATCTGCGTTCTTTGGGACCGCTGGCAATGCCCCCTTCAGAAAGTCTTCCCAGTTTGGTGGATGGTCTGTGCCACCTGCTGACGAACTGCCCATTGAGACGCCCGCCCCCATGAACACAATGCACCTGCGCTCTGCAAGTTCTGTCGATAATGTGTCAGGCCACTTAATCACCTTTAGTTCCTCAAGGGCACCCGCAGGTTCTTGGCGAGGGTACGCACGATTCCGTCCAGGTTCCCGACATATTTCTCTGACTGCTTGAATTGACTGCCGGCGAGGCCATCGGAGGATATGAGTTCGCTTATCGGGGCGTTCGCGGACTGGGCCAGGGGCACAAGACTGTACATGTGGGGCACGTCTCCAAGGTGAGCGGTTTCCTCTGTGATTCCTCGACTATAAAATCTGCCAAGTGATGACTCGATCTCTTGCGGAATAACCTTCAAGAGCCTTTCATAGGCAACTGTGGGCCGGCGGACGCCTTCCTTGGATTTCGTTATGTACTGTTGCACGGTATATCCTGCAAACCCCTTCTTAATTTGGGGCTCCAGGGCGATCCCGTATTGGGCAAGTAAGCTAGGCGACATATCTTCGGCAAGGCTGAGGCCGACCTCGTATACCTTTAGCCATTGCACAAACCAATCTGAAATATTTCGGATGCCAAAAATGCTGAAGAGATCGGCCCCGACGGGGCTTACGAAATGCCGCACACCTAGAAGAACACTTCGATTCAAGGAGCCAAGACTTGGGCCGATGTCGAAAAAGGCGAGGTCATAATCTGCATCAAGGTGACTAGTGAGGGCAGCACACCAGTTGCTCCTTCGAATGCCGCCGATCTTGCCCGACGATCCCTCGCTCCAGGCCTGGCTAAGCACGTCCTCCAAAATGGAAAGGCGCGGATGTCCAGCGAGAATATCTACTCCAAACCGGTTTTCAGATCCCTTCCTCGGCCGGGTGCTCGAGTCAATTGAGGCCTCGCCCACCTGGAGGGGTCTGAGCACGTCCAGAACGGTTCCGGTCCTTCCACTTGTCTCCTTGCGCCTGTAAAGCTTGGAAGTCGTCTCCTCATCGAGAATGAGCTGTGTAGCGTTGCATTGCGGGTCGCAATCTACCACGAGGACGCGCTTGCCATATTTCAAAGCAAAATGTGCCGCAATATTACAAGTCAGGGTCGTTCTGCCAACGCCACCTTTGTTGTTGAAAAAGCAGACTGAGATCATCACACGACCTATCTGTCGCGAATTCCGGTGATTCTGATGCGACCCGGGGGTTGTGAGAAGGATACATCAGGGAAGGCGGATTTCCCAGATCTGGCCTTTTTGGGAGCTCGGGATAGGTCCTTCAAGGTCGCCTTGTCGGAAGCTTCCGCGCGGTCAGCAGCCGGCGGTTCCTGCATGCCGCCTAAGCAGTGGACATCGGTCAGCGGCCAGACTCCGGGGCTGAGGCCTGTCTCGATGAAGGTTCTGTTTCAGGGGCCTGAAGTGACTGCGCGAGAACTCGGGTTGCATAATTCGACTGTGACACGGTTCCGTCGCCCCTACGGGGCTTGAGAGATTGTATTGCGCCTTTTCCCAGGATTTCATCCGCCGTCCGCCGAGCGGACGGCGCATTCCATCCATGGGCTATTTTCCCGGCATCCCTCCGGGATGCTTTTTGCGGCGCCGAACCCCGGTCTCGCGAGCTCTCACTCAGGGGCTAAAAGTGTCTGCGTGAGAACAGATTCTTTTGTGCGGGAACGTAGTGAAGGAGGGTGTCTTTCAGGAAAATACCGCGAGTTCGCGCCGCTTTGCGGCGTGGCAAGTTCGCAAGTTCGCGGTTGGAATGAGTTCTCACGCAGGCACTGAAGCCCGTTTCGATGAAGGTTCTGTTTCAGGGGCGCGAAGGCCCCTGCTCCCTCCGAAGAAATTTCCCGGTTTGGCTATTGCGGCACAGCGCTCGGGCATGGGCAGCTTGCGGAAAAAGTCCGGGCGGAAGGCAAAAGCGGGCTTGGCAGGGGCTGAAGCCCCGTTGGTTTTACACCACTTACGGCCCGGCTAAAGCCGTGCCCTTGTTACAAAGCTTTCTGCGATTGAGTTTTTCCGCAGCCTGTAAGGCCCGCTGCTCCCTCCGAAGAAATTCCCGGTTCGGCTATTGCTGCGCGCCGGCGGGAGGGGCTGGGGGTGTGGAGCTATCGGCGTCGGTGAGGTTGCGGATGTGCACGCTGGCTTCGGTTTCCGGCACGGTGCCGTCGTTGGCCTGGACCTGAGTTGGCTTGCCCTGGATGAGGATGCGGACGGTTGCTTTGCCGCGTGCGGGAACGAAAACGCGCTGGGTGATGGAGGTTTCCGCATTGCGCACGGTGACGGGAATTTCCGCGGCAGCGTAGCCGGAATTGGAGAGGCTGACAGCGACCAGCCAGTCGCCGGCATCCGGCCCGGATACTGTTTCAGTCCCTGGAGGTAAAGCCTTGGACTGCTCCCTGGTGGAATGTGGAATGAGCGGCGGCGGGCTGGCGGCGGGAGTGGGGAAGACACTGTCGATGGCAATGTCAGGCAGGCCCTTGTCGGCATCGACCCAATCGGCGAAGAACCAGGAGAGATCGCGGGGCGGCGCGGCTTCCCACCCCCCGGACGGAGACCTGTCCGCGGGGGCCTGTTCGACGAGCTTTTCGAAGTAGCCGGAGCCCCCACTCCCCGGCGATGAAGACCTGTCGCCCCCCCGCTGCGCTGCCGCGGCGTCCTCGGCGGGCGAGTAGGCGCGCAGGGCGGCCGAGAGCGCGGGGTCGCCGGCGAGGTCGCGGAGCATCCATAAGACGTAAGTGGCTTTGGTGCGGTAGTAAACGGGCGCGATGGCTTGGGCGAGCGGCTGGCCGGGGCTTTCGCCGGGGCTGGAGGGCTCGGCCAGCGCAAGAGCGGTGCGGCCGGATTCGAGCGCCTCGAGGGCTTTCTGGCGGCCGGACTGTTTTTCAAGCCAGAGGGTTCCCATGAAGTGGGCGACGCCTTCGTCCAGCCAGGCGGGGGGGCTTTGCGTCAATGTGCGCAACCAGGCGTGAGTGAGGGCGTGGACGAGAACGCCGGTGAGATCTTCGAGCGTGGCCTGGCGGACCGTTGTTACGAGTAGCGCGCCGGTTTCAAAGGGCGCGTCTTCGGGGTCGGGCAGATCGAGGATGGTGAGCTGGGAGCGGGGCGCCTGACCAAGCCAACCTTGCAAGAACGGCGTGACCGTGGCGGCAGCATCCGACCAGGCCTGAATCGCTGCGGGTGGCGACTTGGAGTCGGGGCGAATCCAGAGCGTAAGGTTGGTGGCCTGGTGCGGGCTGCGCACGGCAACGAAAAGACTCGGCGCTTCAAAACCGAGGTTTGCGCTGTCAAGGTTGGCCGTGGCGACGCCGGAGACTTCAGCGCCGCCGGTCGAGGGCTCAGTGACGGTGAGCGGGACGGGATGGCCGTCGATGAGAGCGACCGTGGGCGCGTGATCGTGAGGAAACTCGACGGTGAGATGCAGGCGAAAGTGGGCGCCGGCCATACGCAGCTTGTGCTCGCCCATTTCATCGAAGACGCGCGCGCCATCGCCGAGGATGACGGGAACGCTGGAGGCCGGATACCAGACCACGTTGCCGAAGCCGCGCAGGCCGGTGAAGTCGACGCCGATGGAGTCCCAATCGGAATGGAGGGCGACATCGTTGGGAGTTCCGATGACGATGAGGCGCTGCGCAGATGGAGCGATGACGCCGGAGTAGGTGACGTCGAGCTGGAGGGTTGCGCCGGGGGCGAGGGGTTGAGCGAGCGGAACGGCTGCTTCGTGAAGCTGGCCGGTGTGGTCGACGTCGGAGTTCAGAGTGGCGACGGTGTAAGCGGCGTCGTGGGCATCGATGCGAATGCGCTCCCAGTTGAGCGAGGAAGAGATTTGGAGCGGGATGTGCGCGAGCGGTGATTTGCCGTCGTTGCGTACGGTGAGGAGGGCGCGGGCGGCGATCTGGCGCTCGGCCAAATGCAGGTGCACGTCCATGTCGAAAGCGGTGAAGGTGAGGGCCTGGCGCTCATCGTCGGTTGCGGTGGGCTCGGTGACAATCTTTCCGCCGGGTTGCGGCGCGGCGGGACCGGCGGCGGTGGTTGTCTGACCGGTCTCATCTGTCGAGCGGGAGAAGATGACCTGGCCGTGGGGTTGGGGAGTTTGTTCGGCGGGCGGCGCGGGCGTGGTTTGGGATGAGCCGGGGATTGCGAGCAGGAAGATGGAGAACGCCGCGCAGAGAGCCAGTGCTGTACGCGCGAGGCGCGGGCGAACTGAAGCGTTTCCCTCAGAGGCTAAAGCCCAATTCATTTTCGGTGAGTTGATGTACGGGCTGAAGCCCGTACCCTTCACATGCCGGAGAATCTGCGTTCCTAAACTGCGCTGTTCCGCGAGGCGGGCGAGATGGAGATTCATGAACCGAGGCCTTTTTGCTTCTTCGGTTGAGCAGCAGCACTGCGTGCAGCAGACTTTTGGACAAGCGATGTGGGCGGCCCGGCGGATCGGCGCTGGCGGGCAGCTTCGTAAAGGACGACGGCGCCGGCGGCAGAGACATTGAGAGAACTGACGCCGCCGGCCATGGGAATGCGCAGCAGGTGGTCGCATGTGCGGCGGACGAGATCGTGCAAGCCTGCGCCCTCGCGGCCAAGCACGATGACGAGATCGCCGGTAAGGTCGAATTGGTCGTAATTGGTGGCGCCGCGCTCATCGAGTCCGGCGATCCAGAGGTTGTGCTGCTTAAGGTCTTCGAGGGCGTGCACGAGATTGACGACGCGGGCGATGCGCAGGTGCTCGGCGGCGCCGGCGCTGGCTTTGACGGCCACGGCGCTAAGAGGTGCCGCGCGGCGCTCGGTGAGGATGACGCTGTCGACGCCGGCGCCATCGGCAACGCGGAGAAGCGCGCCGAGGTTTTGCGGGTCTTCGACGCCATCGAGAGCGAGGATGAGGCGTGCGACGGTGCTGGCCGCCGGTGGGGCAAACAGATCTTCGATGGAGAGAAATTCCTGCGGGCGGACGAACGCGACGACGCCCTGGTGGGCAGGAGTTTTGGCGGTGAGGGTGAGTTGCTCGCGCGGCTGCTCCAGCACGCGGACGCCGTTCTCGCGGCATTGGGAGACGAGACCGGCCAAACGTGGATCCCGGCGCTCGCGGGCTACCAAGACGTGATCGAAGCGGCGCTTGCCGGCCTTGAGTGCTTCCTCGACCGGGTGCAGGCCGTAGAGAATTTCCATTACGGATAGTTTAGTTGGCGTGAGTGCCATGAGGACAGCTTGGCGCTGTGAACTTGAGTCTCCATCAAACGAAGTTGCCGGGGATTTGCTCGCTCCAATACTCCATCTGGCGCTGGAACTGTTTCATCTGCTGCTCAAGTTGCTTCATTTGCTCCGGACCGAAGCTCTTGCGCAACTCTTCCATTTGCTGGCGGAACTGCTCTATCTGTTTAGGGTCGATCTTGAAATCCTTCATGCTCTCACTGAGAGCCTCCGCCTGGGCGGAGAGCGCCTGCGCAAAATCCGGGCCGAGGAGCGGAGACACCTCGGCAACAATCGCGTCAGTGATCGAATCGCTCCCGGGTCCGAACAGGTCTTGATATTCCACGGCGCCGCGATGCTTCGAATCCACCTGGAGGGTGAGCGTCTGCTGCTTTTTGTCGCGCAGGATTGTAACCTGCACGGGCTTGCCGACGTTCGAGCGGAGGGCGCGGTCCCAGTCGGCCGAGGTGGTAATCGAGTCCGTGCCAACCTTGAGAATGACGTCGAAGGCTTTCAAGCCGGCGGCCGCGGCCTCGCTTTTGCGCGCCACCTGCTTGACCATGAGACCGCCGGGGACGCCCATGTACTCGGCCATTTGCGAGGTGAGCGGCTCAACCAGCGCGCCCACGTTGAGGCTGCCGGTGAAGATGGACATATGCAGGCCGCTGGGCGGCATGGGCGCATTGGCACCGCCCATCATGCCCATCGCCGGCAACGGCGGAATGGGCGAGATGCCGCCGGCATCGATACCGATCTTCTCCCAAACGTCGTGCTCCATCACCTTGCGGTCGGCAAGTTGCACAGCAAGAGTCTGGATGTTGCCGTCGCGGCTGATTTCGAGGCTGATCTGGCGGCCGGGCGGAATTTCGCGCAACATGCGCCGCAACTGCTCGGCGCCCTCGACGTTCTGGCCGTTGAGCGCGAGCACAACGTCATTCACCTTGAGCCCGACCTGGCCGGCGGGCGCGTCGTGATCGATGAGCGTGATGAGAGCGCCGCGTGCTTCTTTGAGCTTGAGCGCCTGGGCCTTGTCGGCATCGACATCGGACACGTCGACGCCCAGGTAACCCACGGCGGCGGCGTGGGCCGCCAAGGGGCTGAGATCTGAAAAGAATGGCGCCAGTTGCTGCGCCTGCGCGTGGGCCACACGCGGTGTGAGGGCCAAAACTGCCGCTGCAGCGGCGATCGCGGCTAGACCAAGACTCAACTGGAAACTGCGGGAAGGCCTCAAAAAGTGCTTCATACTGGTTTTTCTCCCGATTGTATTCGTCCGGTCCGCGCTCTTTAAGACGGCGCAGGGGCCGGAATGTCATGCGGGCTTACTGAGTCTCCGGTAGCCGGCTCAAGACCTGCCGGGAAACATTCCGGATTTGCGGACTGTCGTCCGAGTTGGAAACCGAATAAAGCACCTGCCGGACGCTGGTGTCGGCCTCGACGGGCTCCAGCAAATTGATGGCCTCGGTCCGAATGGCCGGATCGCTGTCATTGAGCACTGCTTCGAGAACGGAGTCGCGCACGCGCACGTCCTCGGCTACGTACGGTTCGAGGCCCTCGAGCGCCTTCTCACGCACCTTGGCGCTTTTGTCGTAGCGCAGCGCAACCATGAGGGCATCGCGGATGCCCGAGGGCTGGCAACTGTGCCCGGCGCGGCACTCGGCGGCGAGCAGCGCCACGGAGTCGTCGCGCAGGCCCGGCGAAGCCGCATCCTGCGTGGCCAGCATCAGGAACTGGCGGATGACCGGGTCATCGAGCGATCCCTCGATCTGACGCGGGACGAGCTGGTTGTAGCTCACATCGACAATTTCAGAGTTGGGATGGCGCACGATGCCGGAAATGCCGGCTACGTTCGCCAATTCCGGCAACGCGGCGGCGGACGTGACTCTGGCCGGCATATCCGCGGCGGCTTGCGCCGCTGCCTCATGCGCCGCCCGGTTCTGCGCGTACTCATATCCGCCCAGAACGCCCGCTCCGGCTCCGGCGGCCAGCAGCAGCAGCGCCGCGGCGGGCGCAGCCTGCAGGCTGGCAAGATTATTCAAAATGCGCTGGCCCAACTGCTCGTACCAGCGCCTGGGCGGCAGGGTGTCGAGCGCCTCGTCCAAGCGCAGCCGGGCGCGGGTAACGAGATTTGGATCCGGCTCCGCGACGGGATGCGCATCGGCGAGCACTTTGACTGCCAGCACCTGCTCCCGCTCTTTCCGGCACTCCCCGCAGCCGGCCACATGCCGCTCGAGCTCGTGCATATGTTCGTCAGCAAGCTCCCCGTAGGCCGCCGATACGATTTGTTCGTGCGCAAGTTCGCAATTCATAGTTACGTCCTCTTAAGCCCCAAATAAAACAGTTCACAGTTCGCTGTTCTCAGTTCACAGCTATCTCAACTCCGCCAGTTGCGCCCGCAATTTCTTGGTGGCGCGGAAAAGGGTGTTTTTGGCGGTCTCTTCCGTGGTGTTCAACATCTCGCCGATGGTGCGCAGGCGCAATCCCTGGTAGTGCTTGAGCTCGAAGACCATGCGCTCGCGCGGCGTGAGCCTGGTCAGCGCCTTTTGAATTTTCTCGCCGAGCAGCTTGCGGTCCAGCTCGCGGGCGGGATTGGAATACGACCGGGTATCAGAGATGGATGCGAGCACATCGATCTCGTCTCCGGCGCGGTCAAGCACCACTGCGTGGTCCTCGCGGCGGGTTTTGCGCCGGCGCAACTGGTCCAGGCAGAGGTTGGTTACGATGCGGTAGATCCAGGTATAAAACGAGCACTCGAAACGGAAGTTGCCGATATAACGGTAGGCCTTGAGAAAGGCATCCTGGTAAATGTCTTCGGCGTCATGCTCGGAGCCGGTAAGGTGCAGCGCCAGCCGCAGAACCTGGTGCTCATACTGACGCACCAGAGCGTCAAATGCAGCGCGGGACCCCGCCTGCGCCTCGCGAATCAGTTCCGCCTCGTGGGCGCGGGCTTGCAGACGCACCTGGTTCCGGCTCGCTTCGTCCTCGCTACGCCGGCTTGCCCCGCCTATTGCCCTGGACACGGCCATACCTGGGGAAGATTGTACCCTTCGCCCAGTGGGCCGAGCCAAAACTCCCGCCGCGTGAACCGAGGCGAGAGGGAAATCGATCGCGTCTGCGTCCATTGGCTCAGCTCCCGGAAGACAAAAGCCTGTGCGTAGTTAATAGACGCGGAATGATGAGTTTGGTCAACGAGGCAGGAAACGAGGGAACAAGGGACCAGAGGGGCGGCTGCCCCGTTACACTGGGAGGGCGATGAGTGGAAATCTCTTTGATGGCGTGCGGGATGAGCGGGCGGAGGCGGCCGGCGGGTGGTACACGGCGCATTGTGATGGGGGGTCACGGGGGAATCCGGGGCCGGCGGGCTATGGAGCGGTGATCGAAGACCCCGAAGGCGAGGTGGTGGCGCGGCTCAGCGAATATCTGGGCCGGCAGACGAACAACTACGCCGAGTACAAAGGGCTGCTCGCGGTGCTGGAGTGGGCGCTTAAGAAGGGAGTGCGGCGGTTGCGGGTGGTCTCGGACTCGGAGCTGATGGTGCGGCAGATCAAGCGCGTCTACCGGGTGAAAAATGCCGGATTGCTGCCGTTGTGGGATGAGGCGCAACGGCTGGCTCTTGGGCTCGATGGGTTTAAGATCGAGCACACGCTGCGCGGGGGGAACAAGGAGGCGGACCGGCTGGCGAACGCGGCAATGGATAAGGGTCAGCGAGTCGGCAAGTCAGCAGGTTAGAGCATTTTCGGAATACATATAGATTTCTTTGGAGCCGTGAAAGGTGGCTTTTTCTTGAGGAAAAAGCCACTTGAGTTTGTGCTTTCGATCTACACCAATTCCGAAAATGCTGTAGCGAGTCGGCGGTTCGGCGAGCCGCCCCGAAATCCTTTACTTTTGATAAAATGTAAAGAGGGGTGCCTCATCATGGAAGCCACACTCAGCAGCAAAGGGCAGGCCACGATTCCCAAGGCGGTTCGCGAACGGCTGCAGATCCATCCCGGGGATCGGTTCAAGTTCTTTTTCCATCCGGACGGCGTGATGATTCTGCCCAAAATTCCGGCGAAACGCCTGAAAGGCAGCGTTCCCAGGCTGGCACGGCCGGTATCCGCCGAGGAAATTGACAAGGCAATCGGGGCAGGCGCCACCGAGAGATTCCGGCGGAAGAAATGATCGGACCTGAAGACGATCGGACCTGAAAATGCTGGGACTCGATACGAACGTTCTTTTGCGTTACCTGACGCAAGATGATCCGGCGCAGTCGCGCCAGGCAACGGAGATCGTCGAACGCCGCCTGACGGATGAGAATCCTGGTTTCGTCAGCCTAGTCTCGATCCTCGAAATCGTCTGGGTTCTTGGAGGTTTGTACAAACGCACGCGCGGGGAGATTGCCGATCACATCGAAATGATCCTGGCTGCCGATACGCTCAAAGTGCAGAACGAGCAGGAAGTCTATCAGGCTGTGGTCGCACTGAGAAATGGAACTGGGGCCTTCGAAGATGCGTTGATCGGCAGCATCGGCATCTGGAGGGGTTGCTCGGCAACTTTGACGTTCGACCGAAACGCCGCGAAACGTCTGAACGGGTTTCGGCTTATCTAAGCATGCAAGGGGCAGGGCAAATCATCATTTCGACCGATGAATTTGCATCTGCACTGCGGTCGTGAATTAATCTGGCGGCGTGGACGCCGCCAGTACAGCCGGCCTGGGGGCTAGCGCTACCACCAAAAGTTGGGGACAATGACGTTTCGAGAGATACGAAGGCGTGACAGGGCGCTGCCCGAAGCGGAGGCACGTGAGATTCTGGCGCGCGCCGATCATGGCGTTCTGGCTACCGCCGGAGAAGACGGCTGGCCCTATGCTGTCCCGCTCAACCACGTGCTGGTTGGCGATGCGCTCTATGTTCACAGCGCATTCGAGGGGCACAAGCTCAGGAACATTGCGCATGAAGAAAGAGTCTCCTTCTGCGCGGTGGCAAGCGCCACAGTGGCGCCGTCATCGTTCTCGACGTTGTATGAATGCGCCATCGTCTTTGGCCGCGCGGCGCTGGTTACAGACGAGGACGAAAAGCGCAGAGCACTGAAGCTGTTGACCGAACGATTCTGCGGGCAGGGCGCGGAGCAGGACGAAAGGTTTGAAAAGCATCTTGCGCAGAACGGATTTGGCAGCCGCACGGCCGTGATCCGAATTCGGATCGAGCGGATTACGGGCAAAGCCCGCCGCGCCACATTGGCGTAGCTTTCCGAAGCTAAAAGCAACCGCGGATTCTTCGACTCCCTTCGTCCGCTACGCGAACTCCGGTCGCTCAGAATGACAGCTCCTAAAGATGGAGTTCTGTTCCCTGACCCCTGTTACTTGCGGCCGAGGTCGTTGCGCCAGGCGTGGCCGTCGCCCTCGAGCAGGTGGTCGGCGCACTCGGGCCCCCAGGAACCGGCAAAGTAATTGGGAAAAACCTCAGGATGTTTGGCGGCCCAGGCCTGAATGATGGGTGTGTAGAGAGCCCAATTGGTTTCGACGCCGTCACGGTGCGCAAAAAGCGTCTGGTCGCCGAGCATGGCGTCGAGGAGCAGGCGCTCATACCCATTGGCGGATGATTTGCCGAAGGCGGCTTCGTAATCGAAATCCATGTTGACCGGGCAGACGGCCATCTCAGAGCTGGTGGGAACCTTGGCGCCAAAGCGCAACGCGATGCCCTCGTCGGGCTGGATGCGGATGGTGAGCAGGTTGGGCTGTATGTCGCTGCAAGGGCCGGTCGAGCCCATGCGGTTGAAGATCAGCAACGGCGGCTGCTTGAAGACAATGGAGATCTCTGTGGCGCGCTTCTTCATGCGCTTGCCGGCGCGGAGATAGAAGGGTACGCCGGCCCAGCGCCAGTTTTCGATTTCAAGGCGCAGCGCCGCGAAGGTCTCCGTGCCCGACTCGGGATTAACTCGGTCTTCATCCCGGTAGCCCACGACGCGCCTGCCCTCCACAATGCCGGGACCGTATTGGCCGCGCACGGCATGCAAAATCGGAATCGGCGGAATCGCCTGCCAGACCTTGAGTTTTTCGCGGCGCACGCTTTCGGCCTCGAAGCTCGAGGGCGGCTCGAGCGCAATCATGGCGAGCAGCTCCATCATGTGGTTCTGCACAACGTCGCGCAGGGCGCCGGCACCCTCGTAAAACGGCCCGCGGCCTTCGACGCCGAGCGTTTCCGCCACGGTAATCTGCACGTGGTCAATGTAGTTGCGTTTCCAGATGGGCTCGAAGATGCCGTTGGCGAAGCGGAAGACCAACAGGTTCTGGACGGTCTCCTTGCCGAGGTAGTGGTCGATGCGGAAGACCTGCCTCTCGTCGAAAACGGAGTTGACCTGGCGGTTGAGTTCGCGCGCGGAGCTCAGGTCGTGGCCGAAGGGTTTTTCGATCACCACTCCGACATGGTTTTTCCCTTGCGGCGTCATCCGCGCCATTCCCTGCGCGCCCAGGTTTTCCACGATGCCGGTAAAGAACTCGGGCGCCGTGGCGAGATAGAAGAGCCGGTTGCCGTTCGCCCCTTGCTGCGCGTCGATGCGTTCCAGCTCTGCTTTGAGCCCCGCGTAGCTTGCCGGATCGTCGAAGTTGAGCGCGGAGTAGCCGATGTGTTTTTGAAACTCGTCGAGCCGTGGATCGGCGGCTTCCGCACCGCCAAATTCGACGATGCCCTGACGCATGTCGGTAGCGAACTCATCGCCCAGCGGGCGGCGCGCCACGCCGACGATGGCGAATTGACTGGGCAGCAAGTTGGCCTGGAAGAGGTGATAGAGCGCGGGCAGCAGCTTGCGCTTGGTGAGGTCGCCCGAGGCGCCGAAGATGACGAGAGCGCAGGGATCGGGAACGCGTTCGACGCCTTTGCGGACCTGGGAAAGATCCTCGGCGCGCACGCTCATTTGCATGGTGGCCATAGTGCCTCCGGCAGGTTTCAGGTTTCAGGTGTCAGGTTTCAGGTTTCCACGCGGCATAAGCTATTCACCGATCCCTAAAACCTGGCCCCTGACACCTGAAACCTGCGTTCAGGCCTTGGCTTTGGCGAATCGCTTGTTGACTTCGGCCCAATTCACCACGTTCCACCAGGCCGCGAGGTAGTCGGGGCGGCGATTCTGGTACTTGAGGTAGTAGGCGTGCTCCCAGACGTCGTTGCCGAGGATCGGATACAGACCTTGTGACAGCGGCGAATCCTGGTTTGGGGTGGTGATGATCTTGAGCTTGCCGCCGGTGAGAACCAGCCAGCCCCAGCCCGAACCGAACTGCTTGGCCGTAGTCTCGTTGAAGGTCTTCTTGAAGGCCTCGAAATCTCCAAAATCGGACGAAATCTGCTTGGCGATGTCACCCGTCGGGTTGCCGCCGATGCCGGAAGAATTGGCCTTGCCCATGATGTTCCAGAACATGGTGTGGTTGGAGTGGCCTCCTCCGTTGTTGCGGACGGCGCCGCGAATGTCTTCGGGGACGGCGTTGAGATCGCTGATCAGGTCGTCGACCGATTTGGCGGCAAGATTGGGGTGGTTGGCCAGGGCGGCGTTCACGTTGTTGATGTAGGCCTGGTGGTGCTTGTCGTGGTGGAGTTTCATCGTTTCAGTGTCGATGAAGGGTTCGAGCGCACTGTAATCGTAGGGAAGCGGCGGTAATTCGTATGCCATCGAGAGAAGTTCTCCTTCGTTCAGATTGTGCTTTGTGAATCGTGGACCAATGGTCAACAAAACAGAGGGCTTATGGACCGGGGGACCATTGCGGATCAGTAGCCTCGGCCGCGCACGACTGCACGACCCTATGTTTGGATGCGGAAATTAACGCTGGGGTGCGGGAAAGTTGCCGCATGGGGCGCGACGGGGCGAGCCGGTTGCCGGCTATCCCAAGGTGTGGGATCGGGATGCGGCGGGGAGGAGGGGAAACCAGGATTCAGAGCCGGAGGGCAGACGCGTGGGCTCGGCGAAGGGGGGGCGCGCGGCAAAGATTTCAAGTTTGGGGACTTCGAAGTCAGGGGTTTCGATGCCGGCGAGTTTGGTCTCATCGGGGGCTGCGGCCGCTTCAACCGCCAGCGCGATGCGGTGCTGGACGTGCTCAAGGAGGCAAAAACGCCAGCGGGAGGGGTTCGAGTCCACGCCGGGATCGACTTCGAGACGGATTCCCTGCGGTTCGCCAAAGAGGAACGAGACGCCGCGTAGCGGAAGAGCAAGCCCCATGCCGCGCGCCTTGATGTAGGCCTCTTTGAGGGTCCATAGAGAGAGCGCGCGATCGAGACGCTCGGCGGCGGGCAAAGCGTTGAGTTGCGTCTGCTCGGCGAGAGAAAAGACCTTGGGGGCGAGCGGGAGAATTTGCTCGGCGCGGCTGAAAGCCTCCACGTCAACACCGACTTCGGGACCGGCTTCGAGCGAGGCTTCTGTTCGATGGGCCGCGACAAGGCAAACGGCCAGTTCCATGCTATTCGACTGATTGAAACGCAGACCGCACTCGGGAAGCGGCGACGGCTTGCCGTAGGCGTTGACGGAGTAACCCCAGGCATGTGGCGGCAGGGGATAGGCGTGCGAAAGCGCGTTGCGCGCCAGAGCATGCGAAGCCAGGTACTCGCAGCGATGGCGGTCGAAGCGGAAACGGGCGGCACGCTCGCGCTCAGCGTCGTTGACGAGCGCCGCGCAGGCTGCTTCAACGCCGGCTTCGGAGAGATCGGCGGGCCAGCCGTACCAAAGCTGGAGCGCCGCGCGTCCTCGAGTATTTTGCTGGCTCTCCGGTGCCATCGCGCCCCTTGCGCTCAAGGATAAAGCTCTTCGACAAAGCCGAGAAGCGGGGCCAACCGCGCCGGAGTTCATTCGCGCTACTCCGGCGGAGGATAGAAGGGCAGCTTCTCGTTTTTCTCGTTGGCGCGGCGCACTGTGGCATCGTCAAAGAGCAGCGCCGGGGCCAGAACCGTGACCGGCGGATCGCCAAAGGAATTGGCAACCCACAAATCTTTGCCCGCGGCTTCGATGCTGGAGCGCAGGGCACGGTCGTCGATGTCTGCGAGAACGGCGCCGCGCACCAACTCGCGTTTTCCGTCGGGGGTTATGCGGTAGAGCAGGCGCGGCTTGCCTGCGCCGCCCAGGGTCTCAACAAAATAGACGCTGGGCAGGCCGCGATCCTTGGCCATATCGAGCAGCTTTTGATGGATCTCGGTATCGGAGAGGCCATTTTCCGCGGTGATTTTAAGCACGCCGATCATGGGGCGGGCGGCGCCGGTGATTCCCGCGCGGCCATGGCCATTCGATTGCGGAAAGTCGCGCACCGGTTGGCGGCCGATAAGGTAATTTTCAAGGCGGCCGGCTTCGACCAGTTTGACGGCCTGTGCGGGAACACCTTCGTCGTCGACCGAGTAAGCGCCCAGGATGCCTTTGCCCGAGAAGGTTGTGAGGCTTGGGTCGTCGACTACATTCATGAAATCGGGTAGCACGCGGGCGTGAAAACTCGATGCAAAAGCGCCGTTGGTGCGCGCTTCAGTGCCCAGGGCCGGCCGCGTGGCCGTGGTTGCGGCGGCAAGCAAATTGTGCAGAGTATCGGTGGCGGCGTCAGCGCTCATCAGCAGTGGGCCGTGGTATTCCTCTTCGACGAGCGGGGCCTGGCGCAGATCGTCGAGAGAAGCGATCTCGTCAACAGCGTGCTTGCTGAAGGTTGCTTCGGAGTCGAGATCGGCAAGCGACGGGCCAGCCGAGACCAATGAGCGTTCGAGACGCATGCCGTCCGCGGCCTGCGTGTCCACGGCGAATGCCTCCTGAAACTCGGCAGTCGATTTGCGGACGATGGTTCCCTCGCTGGTGACGAGCCATGTGGTAATGGAACGGGCGTGAAAACTGGCCGTCGAGTTCTGCACGTCGCTCTTCCACCCTAACGGCAAAGACCTGTCGTCGGGAGCGTCAGCATGGTTTGCGCTTACTGTAGCATCGGTGCGGTAGAGGCCGCTCGCGCGGGCGACGCGCCGTGCCCATTCTTCCTCGTCGAGGTGCAGGGCGAGCGGAGGGCCAAGCGAGACGACGGGCTTTTCGCGGCTGAAGTCGTCGGCTTGCGGCGGCGTTTGCACTTGCTTGAGCGCCGCCTGTTTTTGCGCGAAGGCGGAAAGCGCATTCTTGTAGGCCTGGTCGGTTGCCATCCAAAGGGACGAGCGGAGCGCGACGGGATCGTTGTCGAGGGCCGTTAACTCGATAGACCCGTCGCCGCGTCCGCCGGAGCTGTCGATCTTATAGTCGCCGACGCGCACCGTGACGCGCGCCACGCGCTGATGCGCGTGCGAGAAACCCTCGCTCGAGCCGAACTCGGCCTTGGTTTCGAAGTCGTCGACTTCCTCGATGCGGTACTGGATGAAGAAGGGCTTGGCGAATCCGGGCAACTGCAATTGGCTCATGCTGCGGTCGAGCTCAGTGAGCATGGCGGCGAGGACGGGATCTTTTTCCGCGTCCAACCCCACGGACCTGGACCTGTCCGCGGGGGCCCCGGCGTCGGCGCGGGTTTGTTGCGCAGCGATCGGATGTGGAAGGCAGAAAAAGAAGGCAACGAGTGCGACGAAGGCGAGTGCGGGCGTCAGGCGTATTTGAGTCATTTCGCCTCTCTGGTTGCAGGCGCCTGCGATTCCGCGCCGGGGATGGGCAAGATGGGTGGACGCGCGGCGCCTTGCGGCTGGCGCTGCGTTTCCATCTCACTGACCAGCATGGCGGGAGCGACGGCGCTGACGGGGATGGTTCCCGACTCCGCGCCGCACTCGCCGTTGAAGACTTCGCTCTTGTCGCCGGTGGCAAGAATGCGCTTCATGGCGGCCAGCGGCGTGCCAACGATACCGACGCCGCGCACCAGTTCGTCCGGGCGGCCATCGACATAAACGCGCCAGACCACGAGCGGAATCACCTGGAAGGCCTGTGGCGAGGAGCGCTGCGTAACAGCGAAGCCCGAAGAGATGTCTTCGAAATAGAGGCCGTAAGGTTTGCCCTGCTTCTTGGCTTCTTCGATCAGCTGCTTGCGCAGTTCGGCCTCGGAGACGCTTTTGGTGGAAGTGACGATGAGGTTGCCCTGGCGGCCGGTGGGGATGTGGCCGGTTTCGGCACGGCCGTGGCCGTTCGACGAGCTGAAGCTGGCGATGGGCAGCCGCGACATGAGGAAGGTTTTCAGCACGCCGTCCTGGATGAGATCGACGCGCTCGGCTTTCTGGCCTTCGTCGTCGTACTGGTAGCTGCCGCTGAGCCAGATTTTGCCGAAGGTGGTGAGGGTGGGGTCGTCGGCGACGGAGAGGAAGTCGGGCAGGATCTCTTTGCCGATGTCCTTGGTGAAGGTCTGGCCCTCCTCGTCGCCGCGCTGGCGCTGGCCCTCGAGCCTGTGGCCAAGCACCTCGTGGAAGAAGACGGCGGCGGCGCGGCCGGAGAGAATCGCGGGGCCGTCGAAGGGTTCGGTGACCGGGGCTTTGCGCAACGCCTCGAGACTCTTGCCCAGATCGCGCATGGCGGCTTCGAGGTCGGCCTGTTTGGGAAGCCCGTCGACGGTTTCGGCTTCGAAGGTCTGCTCGCGGAAGAGATCCATGCCATCGTCGGCGCGCGTGACGGCAACAGCCACGAGCCGCGCCAGCAGATGCGGCGCGACGATTTGCGAGCCCTCGGACGACGCAAAATAATCGGTCTCGTTCTCGACGGTGAGAATGACCATGTTCTGATACACGTCAGGGTAGTCGCGGAAGACTGCGCGACAGTTCCCTCACCCGCTGCTCCCATGCCGCGCGGTCGATGACGATGGGCGGCGCCACGGCGCCGATGTGCGTCTGCGGGGATTGCTGGCTGAAGTCGGGCGAGTTGTCTTCTTCCTTGGCGCGCACCTGGGCCTCGGTCTTGACGCGCAGGTAGCTGTCGAGCGCGTTGCCGTAGCCGGTGTTGGTGGCCAGCCACAGCGAACGCGCCAGGGCTTCGCGGTCGTCGCCGAGCGGCAGTTGCAGGCTGTTGACGGCCGAGGCGCGATGCGTGCCGTGGGTATTGTCGAGAGTTGCGATCGCCAATGCGCACCTGCACGTCGGCCACGCGGGTGCGGTTTGTGGAGCTCTCGGCCAGCGCTCCGTACTGCGCGCGAATGGAGACATAGCTGGCATCGCTGACCGAGTAACTGAGGAAGTAGGGCGGCAACTGCTGGCTGTCGATGGCGGACGCTATCCCGCCCTTGGCGTCCGCTGCCGCCGGTACCAGGGATGGGGCAATCGCAGGCTTGCCGAGCGAGGTGAACGCGCGGTGCAACTCGCTGGTCATGGCGTCGAGCAGGACCGGGGCCCCCGCGGACGGGAGGCTCGAAGAGCCGGGGTCCGTGGGGTGGGGGACGGGCGTGGCGGGCTGTTGTGCGAGGGCTGCGGCGGGGAGCGCGAGCAGTGCAATGCCAACAGCCGCGGGAACGAGAATCAGAAATCGTACCGCGCGCGCACATGATACAGCTATGGAAGTGCTTGGCGTGGGGGGTAGGTTTTCAGGTGAGGACATCTTTAAGCTCAATTGTCGCAGAAATCATGAAAATTGTCGCAACCTCCGTCGAACGGGGAATGGGGATGAGATTTAGACGCAGAGCGATACTATTGGTGATTCTGGCCGCGCCGCTTGCCGGGCTGTCGAGCCTGCCGCCGGCCGTCCAGCCTGTCGCAGCGCAGGCCGCACCGGTGCCCGCAGCCGCGCCTGCCGCGCCCGGAAATCCCCGGCAAGCGTACACATTGCCGCCGGATAAGCTGGCTAAGGCCATTGCGCTCAGCCGCATCCGCAACATTCTGGACATTGCCGGATCGATTTGGGGCATCGCCGTGTTGTGGCTGCTGCTGGCTGCGCGAGGCGCTGCCGGGCTGGAAGGTTGGGCGCAGAGAATCTCGGGCCTCAGATGGATTCAAGGGGTGTTTTTTTTCGCCGCCTTCATAGTTATCACTTCGTTAGCCAGCCTGCCGCTGGATTGGATCGGGCATCACTACAGCCGGGTTTATGGGATCAGTGTGCAGGGGTGGGGCGGCTGGTTTGGCGACGAGGCAAAGGAGCTGGGGCTGACGATCCTGTTCGGCGCGCCGATTTTGCTCCTGTTCAACTGGATTGTGCGCCGATGGCCGCGGCGCTACTGGTTGGGGATCTGGCTGGTCACCATTCCGATCCTGCTTCTGGTTCTGTTTGCTGAGCCTGTGATCATCGAACCCCTCTTCGACAAGTTTGAGCCGCTCTCTCAAAGCAATCCCGCGCTGGTCGATGAGCTTGAGAAGGTGGTTGCGCGGACCGGGACCAGCATCCCGCCCGACCGTATATATCTGATGAAGGCCAGCGAGAAGACCAACGGCCTGAATGCCTACGTCAGCGGGGTCGGCGCCACCAAGCGGATTGTGGTGTGGGATACGACAGCCGGGCGCATTCCTGACGACGAGGTGCTGTTCATCTTCGGCCACGAGAGCGGCCACTATGTGCTGCACCACATTTGGAAGGGGTTTGCCTGCACCGTTGTCGCGCTGTTCTTCATCTTTTGGGGCTGCGCCAGGTTCGCGGCTTGGATGGTGAAGCTCTCTGGTGCAGGATGGGGCGCGACGGAGCTCTCCTCGCGGACGGGATTTGTGGTGTTGCTGTTTGCGGTTTCAATCGCCGGGTTTGTCCTGGAGCCTGCCGTAAACGCCGTCAGCCGCCACTTTGAGCACCAGGCGGATGTCTATGGACAGGAGGCAATCCACGGAATCGTGGCCGACCCCAAAAAGACTGCCGTGGCCGCGTTCAACGCCCTGGGGCAGGCGTGGCTGGAAGATCCCAATCCCAGCCCATTCATCGAGTTCTGGCTTTACAACCATCCCAGCACGGAACACCGCGCCAACTTTGCCCTGCACCACGACCCCTGGGCGAATGGGGGGCACGGGGAGTTCTTTAAGAACTAGGGAACAGGGATGAGGGATGAGGAGAAACCAGCGGCGAAATTCACTTAGGGAAGCTCTGACTAAGTGGTCCGTTGAACCGAAACCATCCCTCAGGGGCTAAAGCCCTGTTGACTTTGTGACATTTACGGCACGGCTGAAGAAGCCGTGCCCCTTCAAGGCACCGGCCTAATCAGAGTTTCCCTAGTGCAGCTCAAAGATGCCTGCGGCGCCCATACCGCCGCCGACGCACATGGCGATCATCCCGTAGCGGACATGCCGGCGGCGCATCTCGGCGAGAAGCGTTGCGGTGAGCTTGGCGCCCGTGCAGCCGAGGGGGTGGCCGAGCGCGATGGCCCCGCCGTTGACGTTGACGCGGGTGGGATCGAGATCGAGCGTACGAATCACGGCCAGAATCTGCGCGGCAAAGGCTTCATTCAATTCGATGAGCCCGATGTCGTTGAGCGTGAGGCCGGCATGCGCGAGAGCTTTGGGGATGGCGGTGATGGGACCGATGCCCATCTCTTCAGGCAGGCAGCCGATGATGGCATAGGCGGCGAGGCGCGCGAGGGGTTGAAGGCCGAGCTCGCGCGCGTGGCCGGATTCCATGAGCACGGCTGCGGCTGCGCCGTCGGAGGTTTGCGAGGAGTTGCCGGCGGTTACCGTGCCCTGCGCGTGGAAGGCAGGCTTGAGTTGGGCGAGCGCGTCGGCAGACGTATCGGCGCGCGGTCCTTCGTCGGCGGAGAAAGCCTTTTCCTGAATAACGGGCTGGCCCGGTTTCGTTCCCGGCGTGGCGGTTGTGACGGGGACGGGGACGAGCTCTTCATTGAAGCGGCCGGCGGTTTGCGCGGCAACGGCTTTCTGGTGGCTCGCGAGGGCGAAGGCATCCTGGTCGTCACGCGAGATTCCGTACCGGCGGGCAACGCGCTCGGCGGTGAGGCCCATGGTGAGCAACGATGCGGGGTAGTTGGCGGCAAGCCACGGATTGGGGCTGGGCTTGATGCCGCCCATGGGAATGAGGCTCATGGATTCGGCGCCGCCGGCCACGACGACGCGCGCGCCACCCGAGCTGATGCGCTGATTGGCCAGCGCGATGGCCTCCAGGCCGGAGGCGCAAAGGCGATTGACCGTGACGCCGGGGATTTCGACGGGAAGGCCAGCGCGCAGAGAGGCCCAGCGGGCGACGTTCCAGCCTTGCTCGCCTTCGGGCTGCGCGCACCCGAGGATTACGTCGTCGATGGTCGATTTGTCGACTGCGGGAACCCGGTTGAGAGCGCCGGTGAGAGCCGTTGACGCGAGGTCGTCGGGGCGAAAGGTCGAGAGCGCTCCTTTGGGGGCACGGCCAACGGGGGTGCGAACGGCGGCGACGAGGACGGATTCCGGCATGAGTGGCTCCTACAAGCAAGTTAGCAGGTTAGTAAGTCGGCGAGTCGGCGATTGGGGTTACGCGACCGATGGGTAGAGGATAAACGTTAGCCCTTGACGCGATGCTAATCCTGCGTGTCGATGAGGGTCCAGGCGCCTTTCAAATAAAAGTGGTAGATGGTGGTCTGATCGATGACAGAGTCGGCGATGGCGTCGTGGTCGAGGCGCGGCGGGGGATGGCGCATGCCGATCTGCGCTTCGCGAACGTCTTCAGGGGATGCACGATCGATGGCCCAGTCGAAGCCGAGGATATTGCTTGAGCCGTGGGATTGCAGGTGCTCGGTTTCGGGAGCCGTGGCGAGGATCGCGGGATCGCCGCTGCCGCCGGCGAAAAAGACAAGCAGCGAGACAGTGCCGTTGACGGAGCAGAGGACGGCCCAATCGGAGGAGCCGCGGCTTTCGAGGCTGGCGTGGACAACATTTTCCGGGCTGTGCGCTTCGTGAGTTTGTGGAATGAGGCAGCCGCGGCGGGTGAGCGTCTGCTGGACACCGGGCGGGAGCTGGGGAAATGCATTCACCGGAAGATGGCGGATGAGGTAAGGAGTTGCGCGGCCAGCGACGGTGACTTGGCCGGAGACATCGAGAGGAGCCGCGGGTGCGTCCTGCGTGCGAATGCGCGGGAAGCAGAAGCAAAGAACCAGCGGAACGAAGATCAGCTCCGTTTTGAATCTCGCGCGAACCATGGAAGAGTCTTACGAGCACTCTATGCTCAGCGAGGCAGAACCGCAACCTTTCGCGACAAGAATTCAATTGCGCAGCGGCTTGCCGGTCTTGAGGGTGAAGGCGATGCGCTCCTGGGTTTTGCGCTCGCCGCAGAGGGAGAGGAATGCTTCAAGCTCGAGATCGAAGAGGTATTGTTCGGTGACGAGCGACCCGGGCGTGACGCGGCCGCCGGCGAGAATATACGCGGCCCAGCGGGCGACTTTCTGGTCGTGCTCTGAGGCGTAGCCGGCTTCGCCCATCAGATAGATGCCGGTTTCGAGCGTGGCCAATGCGGCCGTGCCGGGAGCAGGAACCGTGCGCGGTTGAGGCGGAATGTAGCCGGCGTCGGCGAGAGCCGCCGCCTGCGTTTTGGCGTCGAGGAGCAGGCGCTCGCGGTTCATGGTGATGCGATCGGCGGGCGAGAGCATGCCGAGCGAGCGGGCATCGGCGGCCGAGGTAGAGACCTTGGCCATCGCGATGGTTTCGAGAGGGCGCTTGAGCGCCGTGGCGAATTCGGCGGATTGGGCAAAGCGCGAAGGTGGTTCGCGCGGATCGGGCGGAGCGAGCGCGGCGGCTGTGTCGAAGGCGCGAAGCAACATTTCTTTCGTGCCGCCGCCGGCGGGAATGAGGCCGACTCCGGTCTCGACCAGGCCAATGTAAGTTTCAGCGTGGGGCTGGCGGCGCGCGGAGTGCATGCAAATCTCCGCGCCGCCTCCCAGGGTGAGGCCGAAGGGTGCGGAGACCACGGGTCGCGGGCAGAATTTAATGGCCGCGTTCATCTGCTGGAAGCTGTGAATGAGCGCAGCCAGCTCGTCCCACTCGCCCTCCTGCGCGGCGAGCAACAGTTGCATCAGGTTGACGCCAACGCTGAAGTTTTCGCGGTCGCCGGAGATAACAAACCCGGCAAAGTCGCGGATGGCATCGGACGAGGGATGGAGAGCGGCGGACACCAGGGCCACCAAATCGCCGCCAATGGCGTTTTTGGGTGCATGCAGCTCGATACAAGCGATGCCGTCGCCGAGATCGACCAGCGAAGCACCGGGATTGGAACGGACGATCGCATGGGTGCGGCGGAAATCGGCAACCCGGGCGTGGCCAGCAATGGCGGGGATGGGGTCGGATTGGCCGGTTGCCGGCTGGAAGCAGTCGGCTTTGCCGGGCGAGTACCAGCTTGTGCGCGAAGAGGCGAGCAGAGCCTGCGCTGGAGCGCTGACAGGCAAATGCAAAGCCTTCATGCGCGCAACGCTGTCGGCCACTCCCGCCGCATCCCACAATTCGAAGGGGCCGAGCTCCCAGTTGAAGCCGGAGCGCATGGCGGCGTCGATGGAGGGAGCGTCATCGGCAACTTCGCCGATGCGTTCGGCGGCGTAGTTCCACATGTACGCGAAAAACGGCCACAAAAAAGCCGCTGCTTTGTCTTTGGCCGGATCGTTCGCAAGCAGCAGCCGCAGCCGCTCGGGGAGCGTGGCGGCGTTCTTCGCCATTGCGAGCGCGGGCAGGTCGGGTTTGGCGGCAGGACGGTAGTCGAAGGTGGAGAGATCGAGTACCAGGCGCTCGTCTTTACCATCGGCGCCGCGAGTCTTCTTGTAAAAGCCCTGTTTCGATTTGTCGCCCAGCCAGCCACGTTTCATCAGTTCTTCGAGAATTGCCGGGAACTTGCCGCCAATGACGCCCTCGGGGAAGTTGGCGGCGACGTGCGCGAGTATATCGATGCCGACGAGATCGGCGAGGCGAAAGGTTCCGGTGCGCGGCCAGCCAATGGCGCTGCCGGTGAGCGCGTCGACTTCTTCGATGGACAGGCCCTGCTCCAGCATGAGATTGGCGGCGTTAAACATGACAGCGACGCCGACGCGGTTGGCGATGAAGTTGGGCGTGTCGTGGGCAAAGACCACCTGCTTGCCGAGGTTGCGATCCGCGAACGCGGTGAAGGCGGCAATGATGGCGGGGTCGCTGTCAGGGGCGGGGATGACTTCCATAAGGCGCATGTAGCGCGGAGGGTTGAAGAAGTGCGTGCCGAAAAAGCGGCCGCGCAGCCCCGGCAAAGCGGCGGCGATGTGGCTGATGGGCAGGCCGGAGGTGTTGGTGGTGAGCAGCGCCTGCGCGCCGAGATGCGGAAGAACGCGAGCCAGCAGCGCGGTTTTGATTTCGAGGTTTTCGGCGACGGCTTCAATGACCCAATCGCAATCGGCGAGCTTGAACAGGTCGTCGTCAAAGTTGCCGGCAGCGATGAGGCGGGCGAGCGAAGGCTCAAACAATGCGGCCGGCTTTGACTTGGTCAGCATATCGAGTGCGGCGCGGGCGAGCTGGGGCTCGTTGCTTCCGGGCTTTGGAGGTAGGTCGAGCAGGAGGACAGGAATTCCCGCGTTGGCCAGATGCGCGGCGATGCGGGAACCCATGGCTCCAGCGCCGAGAACGGCGGCGCGGCGTACGAGCAACGGCTTTGCATCAAGCCGTGGTGCGGTAGTTGCGGCTGTGGCAGCAGTGCTCATAACGACTCTCAGTATTCGATTTTGTTGGGCGAGGCGATCCACGCGGCGAAGCTGGTCCACGCCTCGTCGCTGTTGAGTTGCATTGAGCGCAGTTTACGCTGGGATGGAGCCTTGCGAAGCTCCGCGTAAAGGAAAGCATCGTCAAAGCCGGCGCGCGCCGCGTCGGCGGCGCTGGCTCCGTAGTAGACAGCGTCGAGCCGTGCCCAGCAGGCCGCAGCGAGGCACATGGGGCAGGGCTCGCAACTGGTGTAGAGCTCGCAGCCGGCGAGGGTGAAGTTGCCGAGAGTTTTGGCGGCGGCGCGAATGGCGTTGACCTCAGCGTGTGCGGTGGGGTCGTGCGATGCAGTGACGGAATTGACGCCCTCGCCAACGATCTTGCCGTCGCGCACGACGAGCGCGCCAAACGGCCCGCCCGCGCCGGATTCCACATTTCGTGTAGCCAGCGCGATGGCATGGCGGAGGAATTTCGGATTGGGTTGACTGGGCATGCGGAGCGACTTCAAATCCCGGGGAATGCGAAGACAGATTCAGTATGGCACAGGGAATGCGCCTTCCCGGTCGATTCCAGGCTGCACGCGTTGGCGCATGAGCAGACGTGCAAGGCAAAATTGCCATCGCCCCTCATCTTGCCACGTGCGCTTCGAGCACTTGAAGGAAGCGGGCGAGCCAGGCCGGATGCGCGGGCCATGCCGGGCCGGTGACGAGGTTGCCGTCGACCACCGCGCCGGTGAAATCGACAGGGACAAACGTGCCTCCGGCCAACTCCACCTCCGGCGCGCAGGCGGGATAGGCGTTGAGCTTGCGGCCTTTCAGCACGCCCGCGGCGGCCAGCAGTTGCGGGCCGTGGCACAATGCGGCGATGGGCTTGTTGGCTTTGGTGAAATGACGGACGATGTCGAGAACCTTAGGGTTGAGGCGAAGGTACTCGGGCGCGCGGCCGCCGGGAACGACGAGGCCGTCGTAGCGCGCGGGATCGATCTCGTCGAACGTTGCGTTGAGCGTGAAGTTGTGCCCGCGTTTTTCCGTGTAGGTTTGATCGCCTTCGAAGTCGTGGATCGCGGTGCGCACGACTTCACCCTTCTTCTTGCCGGGGCAGACGGCATCGACGGTATGGCCGACCATCTGGAGGGCCTGGAAGGGAACCATGATCTCGTAGTCCTCGACAAAATCGCCGGCCAGCAGCAACAGTTTCGCGGGTTTCATGGCGCAAATTCCTCCGCACTAAGTTTGCCACAGAACGCTGAGCGCGCGTCGCGGCGGGCGCTGGGCATTCGCGAGGCGATGCGGCGATGGAACCACCTTTTCCGGGCGCGCGTATACTGCCAAAGAGAAATGCGGGAGTTCAAAAACATGAGCCTGGCAATACTGTGGACCTGCTTGTACTGGGCGTGGATCGTGCTTGAAGTTGTGGTCGCCGTCGCCACGCGCACCCGCCGCGGCGAAGCAAAGGTCCAGGACCAGGGAACGCAGATTCTTCTTTGGGTGGTGATCGTTCTTTCGCTCACACTCACCGGCTGGATGCAGCATCTTGAACTCGCCGACATGCGAGCCGGGGAACGCTGGCTGCGGCCGGCCAGTGTTGCTCTGCTGGCAGCGGGGCTGGCGGTGCGCATGACCGCGATTTTGACACTGGGCAGATGGTTCAGCGCCAATGTGGCCACGCACGCCGAGCAGACCATTCAGCGCAACGGCCTGTTCCGGTTCGTCCGGCATCCGTCGTATCTGGGGCTGGAGATCGTCTTCTTCGCGATCGGATTGCACGCGCATGACTGGGCCTGCCTGGCGGCTGCTTTCGTGCCTCCCACGCTTGCGGTCGCTTATCGCATTCATATCGAGGAAGCAGCTCTGCTCGGCGCGTTTGGCAGCGAGTACGCTGAGTATATGCGGACGACGAAGCGGCTGATGCCCGGGGTGTACTGAAAATCTGCCGCGGTTGTTTCGGAGGCGCGCGCCGCGAGAGTGAACGATCGGCAGTAAAATTCTTTCATGACAACGGCCGGAACCCTCGCAATCCTGAATAAGCGCATTGTCGCGTGCGAGCTTTGCCCGCGCCTGCGCGCGCATTCGGCAGAGGTGGCGCGGGTGCGGCGTCGGGCCTATGCCGATTGGGAGTACTGGGGCCGTCCCGTGCCGTCGTTTGGAGACGAAAAAACGCGCGTGCTGGCGCTCGGGCTGGCGCCGGGAGCGCACGGATCCAACCGTACAGGGCGGATGTTCACGGGCGACGGATCGGGCGATTTTCTGTTCCCCGTACTGCACGCAGCCGGATTTGCGTCGCAGCCCACGGCAACCTCGCGCAACGACGGGATGAAGCTGAACGGCTTGCGGATCAGCGCCGTGGCGCACTGCGCTCCGCCGGGCAACAAGCCGACAACCGAGGAACTGCGCAACTGCTCGCCATGGCTCGATGAGGAAATGCGGCTTCTGACAAACTTGCGGGTGGTGGTTTGTTTGGGGCGTATTGCGTTCGACGGGCTGCTGGCGCACCTGGCGCGAACGGGGAAATTGACGTCGCGGTCAGGATTTGTGTTCGCGCATGGAGCCGAGTACGAGTTGCCGGGCGGATTGATTTGGATTGCCAGTTATCATCCTTCACTGCAAAACACCAACACCGGAAAACTGACGCGGGAAATGCTGCTCAAGGTTTTTACGCGAGCGCGAAAACTGGCTGGGCTGTGAAGGAACAAGCCCCGGCTTGAAGTTCGCCGAGGCAAGAGGAAAAGAGATGGAACGGATCGCGAGAGAGATTTTGAAGGATGTGGCGCTTGACGAAGTGACGCCAAAGCCGCGTGGACCGAAGAGCCCGGTAGATCACTGGACGCATGCCGTGTTGCTGGAGCGGGCGGCGTACCTGCGCGAGATGGCCAGGCACGGTGACGGTTCGGCCTCGGAGACGCTGAAGGAGTATCCGCAACACTTCGCCATGCTTTTGTTTCGCAGCCGGAGCAGCGAGGCTGAGGTGCATGAGAGATTGGCGGATCTATTTGTGGTGCTTTCAGGAAGCGCAACGCTGGTGACGGGCGGAGTTGTGGCCGGGGTGCGGACGGTTGCGCCGGGAGAGACGCGCGGGACGTCGATCGAGGGCGGCGTGAGCCAAACCCTGAGGGCCGGCGACGTTGCGCACGTCCCGGCGGGCATGCCGCATCAGATGCTGCTAAAGGGCGAGGAGAAAATCGCGAGTCTCGTGATGAAGGTGCAGGAGACGGCTTAATGGAGCAGCTTACGCCGCCTTGGCCGCCGCCCAACGCTTCCTCTGGGGCTTCGGGATTAGCTTGCGCTCCACCGGCTTCTTGGGCTGCGCAAGGGCTATCGTTACAAGTGTGCTGCCTTCCCGTCGGCCCAGCAGGAACTGTCTCAGCACAGCACATTCCCCGCAACGCGAGTCCCGGTAAAACATGGCGCCGGAGTAGCAAGGGGAACAGTACCGGTCAAGCATAGATGAATCCATGGGCTACCTTTCAGGGACCGGCATCCAAGTGCATTCAATCGCGCCGCTCCCGCGACCGGCACCAGGGAAACAGTAAACAAATTCGTCCCTCCACGGTTTCTCCGGTCGATGAGGCCAGTTTACACCTGTTAATGCAGGGCCGTGGCTGCAGGGGCTAATTGGCGATTCTGGTTTTCCGCCAAACGTGCGGAACGAGCAGCAAGCCAAAGAACGGGCTTCCGGATTAGTCTACAGCCTGCGGCGCAAGCCGCAGGAAGGAATTCACTAACCTCAAGAGGAAATCATGCATAAGCGTATCCAGTGGTTTTCGTGCACGGCAATTCTGACCATCGCATCTCTGGCCGGGGTGGCGCAGGACCAGGTTTCGCCGCGCCCGCTGACGTCGGTCGGCCCGGTCTTGTCGCAAAACTCCATGAATGTTTTCCGCCGCTTCGCAGCCGATCCCAAGGCCATGTATGAGTTCTATGGCGAAGTGCTGGGGCTGAAACAACTGACAACCTTCGATGTGGGGAAGAATACGAACGTAGCCCGGTTTCAGGCCGGCGACTCCCAGCTCAAGCTGACAGCGAGGACACCGAACCGCCAGTATCATCCGGGGGACGTCCAGGAGGCTACAGGAGTGCGCCTCATCACCCTTTACTTCCCGGATCAGAAGTTGCTGGCCGAGAGATTTCGCACCCACGGTCTACCGGTGCCAGAGTTTAAACCGATTGCAGGTTCGAACCGCAGCAGTGCGCTGGCCAAAGATCCTGACGGGCAGTGGGTTGAGTTGCTGGTGGCTCCGGATGCGCCAGCCGAGGTCTATAAGCAGATTGAAATCGGCCTTACGGTGTCGAATCTTGCCGCAAGCCGAAAGTTCTATCGTGAGTTTGTGGGTCTGGAAGAGCTGCCGCCGGTAGAGGATCCGGTTTTTCACGTCACCAAATATCCATATCGTCACGGCTCGACGATCATCAACCTGCGGTGCTTCGACAAACCGCTGCCCGCGGACACCGGGAGCGGCGGCATTCAGTATGTGGTCTCCGACGTCAAAGCGGTGGAGGCGCTGGGCAAAGCCTGGCAAGTCACCGTCGAGCAACCTCTCAGCACACTGCAGGGTTTTTCGCTTACAACGATATGGTTGGACGATCCGGACGGCATCACCAACTATTTCGCCCAGGTTGGAGTACCCGGACCGCCGCGCGGCAAGTGACCGGAGACATGCTGGGGCTTGTGCCAGGCAAGCCTGAACGACGGGAAACCAATTCCAACGCTCAAACGGGCCATGGCGCTTTGCATGAAGCGCCATATGAAATATTGCGCTGCGGATTTTCAAAAGAATGCTAAGATGGACCCAATCAAGCACCAGGTCTGCGAGCGTACTCGGTTCATTTCCACCACCCGCGCCGGACATTCTCGTCGTGGATGCCGATGATGTTCTGGGTTGAGCTTCAATTCGCTCGCCCTCCGGTAAGGACCCGGTATTGCGTTTGCCCGAGCGGCAAAGGAGGTTGTCATGAGTAACGATCGGTCACGAAGAGAGTTCCTGCAAGCTGGACTCGCCCTACCTGCAGCCGGACTGCTCTCATCTCCACGGCTGGAGGCTGCGCTGGGGGCAGTTCAAGGGACCCCACAGGTCGTCTACCGCACGCTGGGCAAAACCGGCTTGAAGGTTTCGGGGGTCGGCTACGGTATCGGTTTTGTGCCGGTGACCGAGGTGGTGGCGCGGGCCCTCGACATGGGCATCAATTATTACGATACTGCCCGCGACTATGGAGATAGCGAAAAGATCTTCTCCGGCGTCGTCAAAGGCAAGCGCAACAAAATCATTATCGCCACCAAATCTCCTTCGCGAAAAAAGGCCGACATTCTGAAAGACCTGGATACCAGCCTGCAGGCGCTGGGCACCGATCATGTCGACATCTGGCACCTGCACGCGCGGGACACGCCGGCGGCGATTCCGGATGAAGCCGTCGAAGCCATGCGACTGTGCAAGCAGTCCGGCAAGGCCCGCTTCATCGGCTTTAGCTGCCACGATACGAATAACATGGCCGACTTTGCCATCAAGAACAACTTCGACGTCGTCCAGACGACCTACAGCTTTGCCATCGGCTCATATTATCGGGACCAGGCGATTGCCAAGCTGCACGCGGCGGGCATCGGCGTGATCGCCATGAAGGTGGTAGTGGCCTTATCGGGCCTGCATTTGAAGGGCTTC
Source organism: uncultured Acidobacteriaceae bacterium (assembly GCA_963848805.1). Lineage (GTDB taxonomy): Bacteria > Acidobacteriota > Terriglobia > Terriglobales > Acidobacteriaceae > Telmatobacter. The sequence continues at coordinate 196,804 of CAWKFD010000039.1, forward strand.
GACAACCCACCCCACAGCACGGGCGAGGGTCCGCTCGCGGGCATCAAGTGGGTGCTGAATAATCCTGCCATTGGGACCACGGTCCCGTTCATGCAGAAAATCTCGGAACTGGAGATGAATTTCCGGGCCATGTCGGAACCCTACACTCCGGCGGACGAAAAGATGATCTACGTGCGCAACGAGCAGATCCGCCCCTTCTACTGCCGCATGTGTTACGAGTGCAAGGGACAGTGCCCTAAGGATGTGCCGATCACGGATGCATTGCGCTCCCTCGCGTACCACGACTTTGGCGGCAACTACCATCAGGCGGCCGCGAGTTTCCGGGACCTGACTAAGGATGTCCGGGACGTGCGGTGCAGCGATTGCTCGTCCTGCGCCGTCCAATGTCCCAATGGGGTGCATGTCCAGGAGCGCATGATTCGCGCCCAGGAACTGCTGGGGTGATCCGGGGAGATGCCAACCATGCATAAGGGGAATGCGGCGCAGGCCGCTCGGGCTTGCGTTGTCCTGGCCCTCATTGCCGGGATTTCCACGATTGCCGTTGCCGGCGAAACCAAGGAAATCCCGGACCATGCCGGCTTCCAATCCTGTGAGGGCTGTCACGACCAACAACACAGCATGTGGGCAGCCTCCGGCCACAGCAAATCCATTAGCCGGGTCACCAACTCCCCCCATGCTACCGCCGATTGCTACGGCTGCCACTCGGCCGAAGGCTTCGCCGCCAAACGGGAGGGCAAGAAGGTAGACCTCGCCGCCCAGGAGAGCCTTCATAGCATAGGCTGCCTGACCTGCCACGATCCACGCGGCGCCAAGTATCCGGACAAACTGGTCATGGATCGGGACGAGCTTTGCGAATCCTGTCATACCCAGCGGGCCGTGCTGCAGGGCCGTGGGGCCAAGGGCATTGAGGATATGAGAAGCTTCCATTCCGACGTCTCCTGCGTGTCCTGTCATATGAGCGAAGGCGATCATCGCATGCAGGTTCTGCGGCCCGACGATCCCAACCTGTCCGCGACTCGCCTCGACACCTGCACGGCCTGTCACAAAGACGGCAACGGGAAGACCCGTGCCAAAGAGTTGCAGGAGTGGCAGGCCGAATACCAAGAAAGTATGGACAAACTGCAGGCGACGCTAACGGCCGTCAACGCCACCTTAAAAGACAAACCCGACCTGCTGAATGCAGACCTGAAGGCCAAGCTCGATAGGGTGAAGCAGAATCTGTTCATCCTCCAGAAAGACGGATCCAGAAGCGCGCACAATCCCGACTTCGCTATCGCGGTCATGGCGCAGGCCAGCAGCGATCTCAACGAGGTTAAGGCGGGAGTCGGGAGATGATGGCAAACGGATGCGCCGGAAAGAGACTGAGGGTCAATCTGACGGCCAAGGAAATCGCCACCCTGCCAGCGAAGCCAGGTCGTTGGGCCACGGCGGCGTGAGCTTGGTGCGTCGGGCGTGTGGGCTGTCGCGGCAAGGGGATCCGGGAGATTGAAGACGGGGGCGCATGGGAAGGTCCTATTCGGCGCCGGGACGGCGCACCTGCCCCTCAATGGGCTTCCGCCCCCCATCGCTACGGAATATCTATAGCTAGCGCAGCCTGTCGCGGATATCAGTCCGCACCAAATAGAGAAAGATGATCAGATTGACAAGGCCCTGCATCAGGGACGCGATTTGGTGCTGGGTGGTGTAATTCCAGAAGAATAATCCCGCCAGCATGGCTACGGCGGCGAGAGTGAGCGTCCAGGCCCACCGGAAAAGCTTCAGCAAGCCGAGTCCAGCGGCGACGAAGAGTACCGGGAACACAAGGCAGATGGGCGGGAAATGGCCTCTGACCACGCCTAGAACGACAGTGAAGGCGAGCAGAAGCATGTAGAGGCCTGTGGCCACAAGACCGGGAAGGTGGAGCAGCTTGGTCTTCTGCGATTTGGGCGCGACGCGGACCGGTGGTCTGCCGGTTCCGGGGGCGTTCGTTTTGATGGTCTCAGTCATAGCGTGTGCAAGTAGGCAAGCAGATCAGCGAGCTGGTCGTCGGTCAGCGGTGTGCCGGGCATCTCGCCCCGGCCATGCAGAGTTACGGCTGCGAGGCGCTCGTCAGTAGGCGGCGCGCCAGAGGGCATGGACTTGAGCTTGGTGAGCGCCTGCAGACCGGGCCCGTGGAGGGGACGCGTGCTGGTGGGATAATGGCATCGGGCGCACTTTGCCTGATAGACCGCCGCGCCGCGCGCCTCCTGGGCCGTCCACTCCGAGGATGGCTTGGAGGGCGGCAACGGGCGGCAGCCCGCCAGAACGATGACACTGGCGGGTAAGAACGAATACGCAACTAAATTATGCAAGCGCATTTGCTTCGATCATACATCGTTATTCTGCCGCTGCAATGGCTTCGGCAATGCGGTCGAGGGCCTGCTGCTCGGCGTCGCTGCCGGGACGGCGGCCGTTGACGATGATGGAAAAGGCCAAAGTGCGCCCGCTGGCAGCGGTCAGGTAGCCGGAGAGCGCGTTCACCTCGTCGAGCGTGCCGGTTTTGGCCCACATTTTCCCCTTGAGCGGCGAGACTTTGAAGCGGCTGTCAAGCGTGCCGTCGACACCGGCGACGGGCAGCGTATTGCGCCATTCAGCGCCCCAGGGCTGGCGCGAGGCATAGGACAAGAGCTGCGTGAAGGCGCGCGGGGCGATCTGGTCGTCGGGACTCATGCCGGAACCGTCGTACAGGAAGAAGTCGCCGTCACTGACGCCGGCGTTGACGAGGAACTGCCGCACCGCTCGCGTGCCCTGTTCGAAGCTACCGTCGGCGCCGTAGATCTTGCCGAGCAGGCGAAGGATCAGCTCGGCGTGGAGGTTCTGGCTGGTTTTGTTAATAACGGTAATGTCTTCGGCCATGGGAACAGATCGGTGCGCGCCGAGGATATGGCGGCCCTCGGCCGGGGCGGCGATGGTGTCTGGTGCAGTGGGCGCGAGCTTGAGGGGCTCCGCGCGTTCATCGGCAAAGTTGCCCGCGCCGGTTGGGTATCTGTGGCGCGACTCGGGGCTTCCGTCCACCTTGATGCCGCGAAGCAGGAGGGCTTGCTTGAATGCGGCTGCGGTAAACTGGGCGGGATCCTCGACGGCCATCGACACATGGAGCCCCCCGGCAGGAGCGGTGCCCCAGGAGCGCACCAGCAGGGAGCCGGGCGGGCGCGCGAGGCCGGGATGGGCGGTTTCGCCGGGCGGCGCCGGCGTCATGCGGTTGTCAACCGTGTAGTAATCGACATCGGGCGACCACGTCGCCAGAGTTGCATTTGGGTTGGACGCATCGGGGGCGAGGGTTAGATCGTCGGCATTCTCATTAAAGGTGAGCGCGGAGACAGGCGCGCCGTAGCTCCACTGCAGATCGTTCCATCCCCACGCTTCGCCGTATGGCTCGTCGAGGAAGTAGGTATCGTCGCCGACCACATCGCCTTCGACGGTGCGGACGCCGGATTCCTCGACCTGCTGGGCGAGCAGATCGAGCACAGCCATGGCGGGGCTTGCCTGGGTCGACCCTTCGCCGGGTTGGGTTTCGGACGAGGGCGGAGGCGCGGTCCCAGGTTCGGCATAGGGGTAATGGCGCGCGCTGATCGTGGGATCGCCCACGCCAAGAATGAAGACGTCGCCGTGAAGCGTGCCGGAAGCGTCCACATCGCCGCCGGCAACGACAAATGTAGTCCAGGTGAGTTTGTCAACGGGGAGCAGGGCGTAGGCTGCGGCGGTGGTGGTGAGCTTGTTATTCGAGGCGGGCGTGAACAGGCGGGCATCGTTGAGGCCGTAGAGCGGCCGGCCGTCAAGGGTGGTGACGCTGATGCCGACCTGCGCGTGACTCAGCGCGGGGTCGGCGAGAATAGCCTGAATGCGGTTGGCAAGAGGGCCGGTGGCGGGCGCGGCGGGATGCGGGGCGCGGCGTGGCGGGGCTTGCGCATGCAGTGCCAGGACACAGACCAGAAGGCCGCTCAACGCAGTTGACCGCGCGAAAGAGTTCATGCCCCGCAGTGTAGCAGGAGGCCGCGGTGCGTGGCGGCGGACGTAGCGTGACACTATCTTGGCTTGGTATCGAGAGTTCAGGGGCGCATAATTCTACCAACACATGTTTTGAAGAATGATCGATAGCGCGCTGGCGTGGATCGGAGGATCGGTACTTGAAGCCAGCCCGATGCAGCCGATGACAGCGATGAATCATGCGGAGAAGCGTTCGACTCTGATTGCCGTGCTTGTTGCGGGCGCCTTCTACATGGAGAATCTCGATGCGACGGTAATCGCCACTGCCTTGCCGCAGATGGCTCAAACCTTCCACACGAGTCCAATCACCCTGAGCGCCGGAATGAGCGTGTACATGCTGGCGCTCGCTGTGTTTATCCCCATCTGCGGCTGGATGGCCGACCGCTTCGGCAGTTGCACCGTGTTTAGCGCGGCGATTGGCGTTTTTACAGTCGCCTCGATGCTCTGCGGAATCAGCAATACTGCATTCCAGTTCATCGCCGCCCGGGTTTTGCAAGGCATTGGCGGTTCCATGATGGTGCCTGTGGGACGGCTCGTCGTGCTGCACAATACCGAAAAGAAAAATATGATCCGGGCGATCGCCTATCTCACCTGGCCGGGTTTGCTGGCGCCTGTGATTGGGCCTCCGCTTGGTGGATTTATCACCACTTATGCGACATGGCGCTGGATTTTCTTTCTCAACGTCCCGTTAGGAATCGCCGGGATTATCTGCGCGTTGATACTGATTCCCAATACGCATTCCGATGAGAAGATCCGCCTTGACCTATCCGGATTTATTTTCGCCGGTGTGACTTGTGTCGCCGTGATGTACGGGATGGAATTGATTGGCCGGCGCAATGCGCCCTGGCCGCTCATCGCTCCGATGGGAGGCATCACGCTTCTGTTCGGTTACCTGGCTGTATGGCATGCCAGGCATCATCCCCATCCTCTGCTGGAGTTTTCCGCGCTCAAGATACCGACTTTTGCGATGTCTATCTGGGGCGGATCGTTATTCCGCATAGCCGTCCAGAGCATTCCATTCCTGACGCCACTGATGTTTCAGATCGGCTTTGGAATGAATGCGTTCAACTCCGGGTTGATGGTCCTGGCCATCTTCCTGGGCAACGTTGCCATGAAGCCGCTGACCACGCCTGCCCTGCGCCGCTACGGTTTCCGCAAGCTTCTGATATGGAATGGAGTGCTGCTCGCAGCCGCGGTGCTGGCCTGCGCCTTCCTGAATCCAAGTACGCCTCGTTTTATGATTCTCGCTGTTCTTTTCTGGGGTGGATTGTGCCGATCCATGCAATTTACTTCCATTAACACGATTGCATTCGCGGATGTTCCCGCGCCACAGATGTCACAAGCGAACACATTGTTCAGCATTGCGTGGCAGATGTCCAATGGCATGGGAATTGCCGTTGGGGCAGTCGCGCTCGAGATGTCATCTCATATTCACGGCGGGCACAGTACTTTGACGGTGAGCGACTTCCACCTTGCATTCATCATGATTGCGGTGGTCTCGGTGGCTTCGCTTTACGACATCTTCGGGCTCGATCCGAAAGCCGGAGCCATTGTCACGGGGCACGCCGTCGAGCCGGCCGAGAAGCCGGCAGATGCAGTAACGGGCGGGAAGTAACACAGGTCGACAAGATCGTGGAACTGGCGCGCGTCCGTTCAATTTAGTTCAAAGAGAAACGAATCTTACGTGAATGACCCAACGGCTGTCCCGCGAAGGCCTCGCCGAGGCGCCGCCGACCGACGAAAAATGCGCCGAGCCTGGATGGGTTTCGGCTGCCACACCGGTTTCGCGGCTATCGTGCCGGAGGCCCGGCAAATCTCGTGTAATTCCCCGAACCCGGCCGCACACATCGAGAGCGAAAACAGCATCGAATATCTCATGACCACAAACTGCCAGGTCAAACTGAGACTCGACACAAAATAACGTCCAAAGGGGGGTAGAAATGTCGACACAGACGATGACGCCGCAAAAGAAACAAGAACAGCACGCCATGAATACGCCACCGATCGTGTCGCCGCAGGAGTGGGAGGCGGCGCGCCAGCAACTGCTCGTCAAAGAGAAGGAATTAACCCGCGCCCGTGACGCCATGGCCGCCCAGCGCCGCCGCATGCCGTGGATGGCTGTCGAGAAGCAGTACAGCTTTGAAGGACCTCAGGGCAGAGTGAGCCTGCTCGAATTATTCGAGGGGCGCAGGCAGCTAATCGTCTATCGCGCCTTTTTCGAGCCGGGCGTGTTCGGCTGGCCCGAGCATGCCTGCCGTGGCTGCTCTCTCGGCGCCGATCAGGTTGCCCATCTCGCGCACCTTAACGCGCGAGACACGACCCTCGCCTGGGTCTCGCGCGCACCGCAGGCCGACATCGTGCGCCTGAAGGCGCGCATGGGCTGGGAGTTTCCCTGGTACACCTTCGCGGACAACTTCGATGTCGATTTCGGTGTGGATCAATGGCACGGCCATAACGCGTTCATCCGCGATGGCGGCAAAATATTCCGCACTTACTTCATCAACAGCCGCGGCGACGAGGCGATGGGTACCACGTGGAGCTATCTCGACATGACCGCGCTCGGGCGACAGGAGACGTGGGAGGACTCGCCGGAAGGCTATCCCCAGACCAAGCCATACAAGTGGTGGAACTGGCACGACAACTACGATGCCGAGCCCACGCCTCATCCGAAGTGGGTCGACATTATCACCGACCCTCAAGGCGCCGCTGAGAGAAGGGCCGCCGAAGAGGCGAAGGGGTGCAGTTGCTCCTGAGCGCGGCACCCCCTGACCAAATTCCCTGGAACAAAGGAGACAACGATGGCAGCCGTCGCGAGAGATGAACCTGCAGCGCCTCCGGTAGTGGACCGTAGCACCTTTCCAGCTGAACCGGACGCATTGCGAGCGCGAACCGATGGCAGGCAGCGCCCCTACGACGGATAGGTCAAACCGCGAAGCACCGTGCTGTGGCGCTACGATTGCAGATTATGAGGTCACTTTCATGGTGACTGCTGTCAGGGGACCAGCTACCCCGCCGCACCCTCCTCGACCTCGGCCTCCATTTCCGGCAGGATTCGTCCCATCCGCTCGAATTCCGGGCGGCCATGCAGAGGCTTAAGGCGCGGATCGGCGAGCATCTGGAAGAACCAGGGGCAGCGGTTTTCGAGCGAGGCGCGCAGTTCGGCGATTGCAGCATCGGGCTCGCCCAGCGCGACATAAACGGCAGCATTGAAGGTATTTATCACGAAGCGCTCGCGGCTGAGCCATTGCAGCCGTTCGAGCAGCTCTCGCGCCTCGTCGCCACACCCGGCAGAGGCCAGCGCATAGGCGTGGACAGCAGTAGCGAGGTCAAAATAGCGCGAGCGCGCGGTTAAATCATTTGCCAGCTCCAAGGATTGCTCGATGTGTCCGTTATAGGCCAGAATCATCGCCCCATAGAGACTGGGGCCGTCATGCCCGGGAAACAGCGTCAACGCCTTGCGGGTCTGCGCAACACTGGCGGCGGAGTCCGCGGCCAGATGCAAAGCCCATGCCAGGAGCGCCTGCAGCCAGGGGGAATAGGGATCGAGAGCGATGGCCGCGCTGAGCAGATCGATGGCCTCGCCGAAACGCCGGCGGCTGAGCGCAAACAGAACGCGCACGCGCGTTGTCCACGGATCGTGCGGCAGATGGGCGGAACGTGAAAAAGCCCTGAGGGCCGTGGGCAGATTGTGATCGAAATGAAAGTCGACCCATCCGAGCGCAGGCAGCAGGGCTTCAGCTTTACCGGCGTCATTTTCGCTGCCGGAGGGAATGCGCTCTGCCGCCCGGCGCACCAGGCCGGCCTGGACCACGGGAGACATGAAGCCGTGGGAGGCCTGAGCTACGGCTAGATGCGCAAGGTCCACACGGGCCGCCATCGCGGATGGATCGAGTTCGATGGCGCGGAGCAAGCGGGCCATGCTGTCCTGCATGCAGTGCCGCTCCAATGTCTGCCACTCATAATGCGCGCGCAAGAAAAGTTCATGGGCTTCATTGCGATGGGGAAAAGATTCAACCTCCGCGGCGGGCGCGGCGGCAGCTGCGATAGAAAGCCCCCCGGAATGCAGACGGGAGTTGAGGCGGTTCACCAGCTCCCAGGACAGCGCCCCAATTCGGCCGCGCTCCCGAAGCAGGTCTTCTATCCAGAGCCGCGCGCCATCTTCGGTCCGGATCATCTCGGCGCGCAGACGGTCGTGCCCCTGGATTGCGAACAATTGTCCGGTGAGAACAAGATCCGCACTCAAAGCGGCGCCGATCTCTTGCGCGGACAGCCCGCGCCGGGCCAGGGTAAAAACCGAATCCTGGGCCACGAGCGATGCGATCGCGTAGCGTGCGCCGCTCAGCAAATCCATGAGTTCCTCGGTCACAGCCATTCCGAAATATTCGGGAACGCCGCGTCCGGCGGCAAAGGGCAGAATGGCCAGCCTCGGCAACGCGCCGGCGGGCCGCAGGCCAGCCACTTGCACATTGGCAGAGATGCGGTATCCGCGCTTGTAAACGTTTTGAATGCAATCTTCGGGTTGCAACCGGGCGCGCAGCGAGGCGACACACCTGGAAACGCTATCGCTGGCGACATGCATCCCGCCCCAAAGATTGCGTTTCAGTTCGAGCGGAGTAACGATCTCGCCGGCCCGCGCCAGCAGAAGACGCAACGCTGCCAATTCCTCTGTTGGCAAGCGCACCGGCGTCTCCCCGCGGAGGAGCGTCCCATCAACCTCAAGCCGGAAACCCACAAACCGGTATGCGCACGGCACCAAGTCGGCCGCCGCCGCTAAAAAACTGCCCATAGAAACCAACGCATTTCCGAAAGATCCTACGCCACTGGCCGGCCGCAATCGATCTCTGTCAAAGCGATCCGTTTCCCGCAGCGGTAGCAACAATCCGCATTACTTAACCCAAGGCCAGGCCCTGCAATGGTGGTTCAATCCATTGACGCTGTTGATTGTCGATTATCCACCGCCAGAAAGGCGAGAGAGAAGGCCCGCAGAAGCGAATCCGAAGCCCGAAGTAATCCGAGACAGGTTACCGGAGGAACTGGAAAGAAAGCTTGTGGCTGCGGGCACCAGCACTCTATGACTCTTCGATCGGCCCTGAATTAGCTGAAGGCCAGGTGCCAGAAGTTCGAAGCCGCATTCAGGATCTGCCGATGACTTTGGCCAGCGTTGCGCCGATCTCAGCCGGCGAAACCACCACGTGAATGCCGGCTGCGGTCATGGCTTTCATTTTTTCGGCCGCGGTACCCTGGCCGCCACTAATAATCGCGCCTGCGTGGCCCATGCGGCGCCCCGGGGGCGCGGTTTGCCCGGCTATGAATCCCACCACTGGCTTCTTGACGTTCTGCTTCACGAACTCCGCCGCGGTTTCCTCGGCAGAACCGCCAATCTCACCGATCATGATGATGGCTTCAGTGCCGGGATCGTCGTTCAGCAACCGCAGCGCGTCGATGTGCTTGGTGCCGATGATGGGATCGCCGCCGATCCCGATGCAGGTCGACTGCCCAATACCGCGCAGCGTTAACTGGTACACGGCTTCATAGGTGAGCGTTCCCGAGCGCGACACAATCCCGATGGACCCTTCCTTGTGGATGTTTCCCGGCATAATGCCGATCTTGGCTTTGCCGGGCGAAATAATGCCGGGGCAGTTGGGGCCGATGAGGCGAGATTTTGACGTTTTGAGCTTGGCCCAGACCTTCACCATGTCAAGCGTGGGAATGCCCTCGGTGATGCAGACGATGAGGGGAATGCCCGCATCTTCGGCTTCGAGGATGGCCCCGGCCGCGAACGGCGGCGGCACGAAGATCATTGTCGCGTTGGCGCCGGTCTCCTTCACCGCGTCGGCCACCGTATTGAATACCGGCCAGCCCTCGTGGGTAGTTCCGCCCTTGCCGGGCGTGACGCCACCGACTACTTTGGTGCCGTACTCCGCGCAGCCTTTGGCATGGAATGTGCCTTCCTTGCCGGTGAGCCCTTGAACGATCAACCGTGTATTCGTGTCTACCAGTACAGCCATGGGTCTCCTTTTCGATCTGCCGCGCTTCGGCGATGGGTCAATCTTCCAACTGCTTCAGATTCAGGATCAGTCGATCCATGTCCATTCCATTCAGCTCTCCGGCCACAACCTTGAGAACCTCCGAAGCCTTGGTTTCGTCAGCTTCTTTCACGCCGAGCATTTCAAGCACATGACGGGTAAGAAGCATGAGAACCGGCATGATCTCGCCTGTTGCGTCGAGCGCAGTATATTGTTTTTCCGCTTCGTTCAATAAATCGACAAATTCGCTCAACATGTTGTTTTTGAAATCGATTGGCCAGTTTGAAAAATAGCTCTCGACTGCCACGGAAGGAATTGCCCCTCCCAGGTAGTTCACGAGCCTGCCCATGAGCGCATCTCCGGCATATCTAGAGATCTTTCGCGTCGCCATGTGCGTGAAGAAAAAGAGGAACTCATCGAATAACTGGAACTCAGTCTGTCGACGCTTGGTTTCATTTTCGGCTTCGATCCATGATTTGATCGCATCGCGGCAGTTCAAAGAGGCATGAACGATGCATAATCCGACTTCGCCGAATGGGCGTGACTCTTTTTCGGCTTCCTGTTGAGCTTCACCCGAAAATCCGGGGGGCTGCTCGGCTGAATCTTCTTGTCGATCGCGGGAATTCTGCACAGGTCCTCCAGGAATCCAGGTCTTATTTTGCCGCGGCGACGGCCAACTCGGCCGCTTCCTTCATCGATGCGCCCACCCGGAAGTTCAAGCCCGACTCCTTGAGAATCTTGCGCCCCTCCTCCACGTTCGTGCCTTCAAGCCGCAGAACGATGGGAATCTTCACTTTGAGATTGCGCGCCGCGGCCACCACGCCGGTGGCCAGACGGTCCACGCGCAAAATGCCGCCGAAGATGTTGATGAGGATGGCCTTCACGTGCGCGTCGGAGAGCAGAATCTCGAAGGCGTGCTCGATCTGCTCCTGCGTGGCGCCCCCGCCCACATCCAGGAAATTCGCGGGGCTTCCGCCGGCGTACTGAACAATATCCATCGTAGCCATCGCCAGGCCCGCGCCGTTGACCATGCAGGCAATTGTGCCGTCGAGTTTGATGTAGTTGAGCGCGTATTTGCTGGCCTCGACCTCGAGCGGGTCTTCTTCAGCGACGTCGCGCAGTTCCCTGATATCGGCATGGCGGAAGAGCGCGTTATCGTCGAAGTTGATTTTTGCGTCGAGAGCAAAAAGCTTGCCGTCGGTGGTGGTGATGAAGGGATTGATCTCGATCAGAGAGGCGTCGGTTTCGATATAGGCCTTGTAAAGGCTTTCGAAGAACTCGACGGCGCGGTTGATTTGCGAGGGCTTCAGGCCGAGCGCGAAGGCGAGCTTGCGCGCCTGCCAACTGCCGAAGCCGACGGCCGGGTCGATAGTCTCTTTGAAGATGGCCTCGGGCGTTTTGGCGGCGACTTCCTCGATTTCCATACCGCCCGCCTGCGAAGCCATAAAGACCACCTTACCCTTGGCGCGGTCGAGCACAATGCCGAGATAGAGTTCGCGTTCGATGGCCGCGGTCTCCTCGATGAGCAGCCGCCGCACCTTCTGTCCCTGGGGCCCGGTCTGGTGCGTCACCAATTGCATGCCGAGAATGTTCTTGGCATAGAGATCGGCGTCTTCGCGCGTTCTGGCCACTTTTACACCGCCGCCCTTGCCGCGGCCGCCGGCGTGAATCTGCGCCTTGACAACAACGCCGGACGCGCCCTCAGCAAACAGTTTGCGGGCCACATCGTTGGCCTCTTCGAGGGTATTTGCGACTTCGCCCCTGGGCACCGGTACGCCGTAGCGGGCCAGGATTTCCTTTGCTTGGTACTCGTGAATTTTCATTCGGATCGAACCAACCAGATTGCTTTAAATTGAGCGGTCACGGCCACGGGATACGGTAATCAATAATGGCGGCAACCGTCCAAATCCATACTATCTCGGCCAATTGAGCGCGTGTCAGTAAGTGGGAAGGGCAATTGGCCGCGATTCTGCGTTCATGCAATCAGAGCGCTGGGCAACCGTTCTATCCTTCTGCCGCGAAGCTACTCACTTGGGTGCGCTCATCCGGTTCGCAATCGAGCAGAACGGGCAATATCCGATAAACCCGCTTATCGCCATAATGACGCCGGCGATTGCGAATGTCAGCGCCTGCATCGACAGGTGAAACGAGTAAAGTCCACCCGCAGTCATCAAGATTCCCAGCACAATGCGAAAGATCCGATGCCGGGTTGGAACATTCTTCGTGTAGAACATCGTTTGCTTTACCATTCCCTTCATTTGGCGCGTACGCAGCGATTCAGCTCGCCCAACCAGGCCCATTCACTGCCACAGTCTATTTCAATGATCATTGGAATGGATTCAGGATCGCATTTTTTCGTCCCCGAGGGCCTTTTTCGCGCCCGGGGCTCTCCTCTGCCATACTTTTTCCATGTCTTTGGTGAAAGATTTGCTGCGCCCGCTGGCCGAGGATGGTGCGGCGCTGACCCGGGAGCAGGCGGCCGCCGCGCTGGAGGAGATCCTCGGCGGCAGCGTGCCGGAAGTGGAAACAGCGGCGCTGCTCACCGTACTGGCCACCCGCGGCGAGCAGGCGCCGGAGCTGTCCGGCTTTGTGGATGCGATGCGCAGGTACGCGACGCCGCTGCCGTTTACCGATACCGAACGCGGCGAACTCGTGGATTGCGTTGGCACAGGGGGCGGCGGACCACAGACCTTCAACATCTCTTGCGGAGCCGCGCTGGTGGCCGCAGCCGCCGGCGCCCGCGTGGCCAAGCACGGCAACCGCGCCGTGACCTCGCGCTGCGGCGCTGCCGACGTGCTTGAGGCTCTCGACGTGCCCATCGGCCTCAAGCCCGAACTGGCCGTCGAATGCCTGCGCCAGACAGGCTTTGTCTTCCTCTTCGCACCGCTCTATCACCCGGCCATGAAAACCCTTGCGCCCCTTCGCCGCGCGCTGGGCTTCCGCACCATCTTCAATCTCGTCGGACCGCTTACGAATCCCGCCCACGCGCGCACTCAGGTGGTGGGCGTGCTTGCGCCCAGCCGCGTACTCCTCGTGGGCCGCACCTTGGCGGCGCTGGGAGCAAAACGCGCCTTCGTGGTGCACGGGACCGATGGGATCGATGAGCTGACCACCACGGGCGAATCGGTGGTAGCGCGGATTATTGAGGGGGAAAGTGGCGAACCGGAGCTGAGGGCCGCGCGCATCACGCCGGAGATGGCTGGCCTCAATCGCGCCACCATCGATCAGTTCATCGGCGGGGATGTGGCCACAAATAAGGCGCTGCTCTATGACGTGCTTACGGGCATTCCCGGCCCTCGGCGCGACGTTGTTTTGCTCAATGCTGCGGCGGTGCTTGTCGCTGCCGGTCTCGCCGGCGATCTCAAGCAAGGCGTAACCCTTGGCGCCGAAGCCATCGACTCCGGCGAGGCCGCAGCGACGGTCGAAAGGCTGCGCCGGTTCGGAGTGACGCACTCCTCAAAGCCCAACTAACTCGAAGGCGACAGGCAGGCGAGCCAATCACTTGAGGCGCGATGCAGCATAGAAAACACTCCCGGGCGGTTTGACGAATCGATTGCAAGCGAAGAGAATAGAAGAGTTGCCTGCCCCAGTGGGCCTGTGGCGCAGTTTGGGAGCGCGCTTCCATGGCATGGAAGAGGTCGTCGGTTCGATCCCGACCAGGTCCACCAGAATCAACAACTTGCAAGGGCACCGCTCCCGACGAGGGTGCGGACGGGTGCTGAAATCTCCTCACCTCTGCAGGGAGCATCATCTCAACAACTTTTGAATTTGCATCCCGCTTCTGCTCGGATACGGCACGGGTGTAGACGTCGAGCGTCGTCCGGCAACTCGCGTGGCGCAACAATTCCTGAGCTACTTTGATGTCGATGCCCAGCGCTCGCAGATTCGTCGCGAGCGAATGACGGAAGCTGTGCCAGCCGATCTGTTTGCCCGTGATGCCGGTACGCGCAAGAGCGGGACGAATGCTCTTCTTCAATACGCTATTCGGACTGAGAGGTCTGGTGCCTTTGAGCCTAATTGAAGGAAAGAGAAAATCGGTTTCCGCGGGGTAATGCGACTCAGCCCGCCAATTCAGAAGCGCGCTGAGTACGATCGGATGGAGAGGTACAGGGCGACGAGAAGACTCTGTCTTGGTTTTCCCAATTCGGTTGCGCACACAGGACCGCAGTACATTGACTTCCATCGACCTTGTGTCCAGGTCCGACCAAGTTAAGGCAATCATCTCCGAACGGCGCAGGCCAGTGCTTCCGATAAGCAATACCATCGCCCGATCGCGTACGGAGAGTTGTTCTGCGAGGCGCTGAAACTCCTCTGGGGTGAGAACGTCCTTGTCATGGAGACGTTTCGATGAAGTCCTGACGCGGCTGATTGGATTGAAAGTGAGCCATTCATAGCGGATGGCATGGTTGTACAGCGTCGATAGAATGCTCTTCAGTTTCGCCTTCGAACTTGGCGCCAGCGCAAGAGAATCCAGCCATTCCTCGACCTGAATCGTTCGAACAGCGCCGAGCCGGAAGTGTCCCCAGCGAGGTTCAATGTATCGCTCAAACAAGAATCGATGGCCTTCAATTGTTGAAAAGGCCTTTTTCTCAACGGTAAGTTCGTGCAGTCGATAGTGAGCAGCGAGATCACACACAGATCTCGGAGTTCCGACATCAGCATTGATCGAAGTCCGGAGAGCAATGACAGACGTTTCTGCTTCCCGGCGATTGCGGAGCTCAATAACGCTCCCTATGATTTGCTTCTTGTATCTGCGCGATCCGGAGCTTTTGTCGTACCA